>CAWFEQ010000026.1:0-87059 GCA_963814945.1 uncultured Gammaproteobacteria bacterium | reverse complement strand
AGCCTGAAAACAAAAAGGGTTCGGTGACAACAAATATGATCATTTGTTACCGAGCCCTTAGTATATTGTTACCGAAAAGACCGAAAAGGTGACAGAATTATTTATTGAAGCACTCATCGCTAAAAATAAATCTGTTACCTTTTTGCAGACACACATCAAGAGTTCTTGTATGCAAATAAGGGGGGACACCCAGTGAAACAGGGAGGTTCAGTCTATCCTCGATTATTTTGCCGCGATCTTGCTGAAGAAAAGAAACTGATCATAAGTGTCATCACCCCTTCTCGAATCTCTATTTAGCACTTTTTCAGTATTAAAAAGATGCTTCTAAGCGAAAAATTCAAGCCATACAATGCTAGTACATTGTAATTTCAAGCACTTGCGCTGGTCCGACCCGGTTATGTGGTTATGTTGGTTCTATGGGCATGAAGAAAACGCGGGACAGCAGAGTGCTTCATCCCCTTTAACATAATCATTAATCGATAATCTCCACGACGACGCCCACACCGACCGTCACGTTGCCCTGTCGAAGGGCAAACCGACTGCCTTGTTCCAGGGCGACCGGCGTCTGCAGCTCGATCAAACCGATGATGTCGTTCCCCGGAAGAGCCGGGTCAGTGTTATCGACTAAGACGGATGTCCCAAAAACATCGGTTGTTCGAAAGTAGAATTGCGACGTTTGACCGTTGTACAATGGCGCCGAGATTCCGCTTTCGTCGGCCGTCAGGACGTAGACTTCGGCCTTGAAGCGCGTGTGCGCCGTGATGGACCCGGGCTTGCACAACACCTGTCCCTTTACGGGAATCACTGGTCCACCATCGGCTCCGCGCAGCACGAGTTCCTGGCTCAGCGGCTGTCCTGACACGTCCTTAGCGTGGTAACGGACGAGACCACAGCGCTCGACGTTGGATGGATCCCGACGATCTCGACCTCGTCGCCGGCCTTGATCACTCCACGCTCGACACGACCGCTGGTGACCGACTCCCGGCCTGAAGAACCCTGCGCCCGAAGAACCCCGGCTGGATGGAATACACATCCTCGATTGCCATCAGGAACGGTTTGTCAACATCTGCCGCGGGTAGAGGCACGGCCCCATCAAGAACATGGATGAACTGACGGATCTGATCCAGTGCATACGGATCCCCTGCAAGGGCGCTCTCGGCATTGCCGCGCACGATGGGCGCATCCGTGTATCCGTAGTCGTCGAGAATTTCCCGAATTGCAAGCTCGACCTGGTCCGCCGTTTCCGGATCGACGAGGTCGGCCCGATTCAGAAACGCAGCGATTGCAGGCACCCCTGTCTGACGCGCGAGCAGGATGTGCTCGCGGGTCTGCGGCATGGGGCCGTCGGGTGCCGCGACAACCAGGATTGCTCCGTCCATCTGCGTCGCGCCAGTGATCATGTTCTTGATGTAATCGGCATGGGATACTGTATCGACAAGGTTGTAGTGCAGGGATTCCGATTCAAATTCGACATGGTCTGTGTTGATCGTGATCCCTCGAGTCCGTTCGGCCGCTGTGCTGCAACCCGGAATCGGTCCTGACACTCGCATTGTTTGCGGCGAAATGACTGTGGTCGGGAAGCCGTCTTCATCGAGGACCCTGGTGATCGCGGCAGTCAATGTCGTCTTGCCATGGTCAATATGACCGATGGTGCCGACATTCACCGACGGTTTGGCGCTGTCGAAGAGGAGGGTTCTGGCCTGAGCGGTGAAGGCGAGCGTCAATACGATCAACGCGCAATCAACCGGCGCGGCGCCGGGGAAGTACGTGACCCCCGGAGCAGATCATGCGAAAGATTTTATACATTGGTCATATCCCCCTTTTGATTTGATTTCTCGAGGTGTAATCCGTTGGATACGACTACGAATAAGTTTAATAATAATAAACCCGCTGTTATCCAGATATCAACTGTATTCTGCAGCTATCAACTGTATTCTGCAGCCAGCAAAAGCCATTCACCCGGTATGAATATCCTTAAGTAATAGCGGTTTTTTTCGGATTCAATAAGGGTGTGTTTTGCATACAAAGACAGGAAACAGGCTTTGGAATATTGTATGTCAAATGTATTCATTACCCGGACGCCGGAGAAATCCCGCTCTGGAAGCGGCCCCTGGGTCGCGACCTGCGGCGTTCGGCGCTCCCGGCGCACCGCAGCGCTTGATGAGATTGAAATTTGTCAGGGCACCACGTTGGGCAAATTGGGATTTTGGTCCCGTGAACCAAACGAACAGCCAGTACCGTACAGACACGCGCCTTAGTCCGACCCGGGACCGGAGAAACCGCAGTGCCCACTACAGCCCGGGTACCCATTCACTCTCCCACGCCGGATACGCCCGGAGCCACTCCGGATCACTACCTCCGCGCATACGGGTCGACCTGCTGGAGTAGACCGGCGTGCGCTCCAGCGGTAACCAACCCCATGACAGACAGGTACGGGCGCTGGTATCTACCGACGTATCCTGACGCGCGGATCGTTGGGGTTCGGCGAGGCTTAGATGGACGGCCTCTGGGAATGCCAGCAGCTCGATACGATGCTGACCGCTTTGCTGCGCGCGGATATCAACGAGAATATCCGCAGACTGCTGCGCCTGCGTCTGTTGCCCTGCTCGAGGGTCTCCGCGGCCTGCTCCAGCTGGCGGGCATCGGCAACGTCAGCCGCTAACACCGGCGCCTCGCCGCCGAGCGAGTCCACTTCGGCGCGCGCCGCTTCGAGCCCTTCCTGGCCGCGCGCACCGCCGGCAGCAGCACCTGCTCGCCGATCGCCATGCTGACACGGTACTTGTCGCGCTCGAACCCGACCGCGGTCGTAACAGTGGGCTACTGCCCGCTGGCGCGCATACTCGCGCTGATGCCCTGGAACCGGCGCCAGCCGCTCAGTCTGCGGATCATATGGAAGACCATCGTCACGCCACCGGTGGATGGCAGCATCCTCGCGGCGCGAACCAGCGACTGAAAACTGACGGTGCGTGTCCCGCGTCATGGCCGACCTCGGGACACGCACCGTCAGCGGAACACTGCGTGGCGGCCAAGGTCTCCCCAATCTGGTGCAGGCAGGCCCCCTGCTGCCATCTCCTGATCCACACAAAGCGCCAGCGCGGCCCAGGATGATAGACATTAGACATCTCAATTCAATAGGTTATGTTTGCAGCGCACCGCTGGCGCGATTCCTGCAGCGCTTTCCACAAGACGACTGCGGGGAGCCAGCGAAGCTATGCGTATTTCCATTAGCCGGTTGCCATTCATGCGCCGCCCACAGGCTGCCGGGAAAACCCCGGCGCCGGGGGGGACCCGGCCGGAGACCGCGCTGGGCCGCTCCCTGCGGGACGCCATCGACTGGACTGCGCAGAGCCGCGAGCGCCGCAAACGGCTTGGCCTCGAGTAATACCCGCGTAACCAGGTTCGCATAGACTCCGGGCAGCGAACGCTCCACCCGCGAGCGCGGTCAATGGCGCCCAGATGATGATCACGGACTATGAATTACAGGCGTTTGTCGACGACCAGCTTGCCTGCGAGGAGCGCCTCTATGTGCTGGAAGCCGCACGCGAGTCGCCGCTGTTAGCCACCCGCCTCGCCGAGCTGCAGCGGCTCAAAGCACTGCTGCAGTTTGCCTACCGGGCGAACGCCGACTGTTCGCCGTCTGCTCAATCTGCCGACATCCACAACGCCACCTAATGCTAGCGTTTAAGGCGGGAAACGTTGGGCTTCAAGGGTGATGCCTCCGCAGAGAAACGTCAACATGGCCTGCTACATGGCCCAGGAAATCGCTGATCAGCGGTATTAGCCGGGCCAGTAGCCCGTAGATCAATAAGGCAACGCCGTAAACAACAACAGTTCCGACCAGGATCGCCACCCCGCCAATCGCATACCAGTACAGCCCCGTTGCAAGGATGCCAACGTAGTCCATGAGGCTTCCCAAAAAGAAAACGGCCTTTTATAAGTTTAGCCTACGCTGGTATTTTCTCCGGACCATAGACCAATCATGCGGCCGGACCACCTGGGAGCCTGCCTTGATTTCAAGGGATTTCAAGGTTGGTCAGAGTAGTTGATGTTGGCACATCAACTACTCTGACCCCCCCCTCCTTTTCTTTTTTTTTTTCTTTCTTTCCTCCTTTTTTCTTCTTTCTCTCTTTTTTCTTTTTTTTCCTTCTTTCCTCTTTCTTTCTCTTTTCTTTTTTTCTCTTTCTTACTCTTTCTCTCCTTTTTTTCTCTTTTTCCTTCTTTCTTCCCTTCTTCTTCTTTTTCTTCTTTTCTTTTCTCCTACTCTTTTTTCTTTTTTTTCTTTTTCTCCTTTTTTCTCTCTCTTTCTCTTTCTTCTCTTTCCCCTTGCTTCTTTCTTTTCTTCTCTTCTCTCTTTTCTCCCTTTCTTTTTTCCTTCTTCTTTTTTTCCCTCTTCTTTCTCTCTCTTTTCTCCCTCCCTTTCTTTTCTCTTCCCTTCTCTTTCCTTCGTTTTTCCTCTTCTCTTCTCTTCTCTTCTCTCTCTTCTCTTTTCTCTCTTCTCCTCCCCCTCTTCTTTCTTCTCACCCTCTCTCTTTTTCTTTCCATCACCCGATCGAGCGACTCGCCCAGCTCACCCGTGCAGCATTATCAACTGCTGCAGTCGATACCTGGGGTGGTCCCGTGCTCGGCATCACCATCGCGTCTGGAACCGCACCATCGGCGCTTTGTCAGTCCAGGCACTACGCCTCTTATGCTCGCTGTGTGAATCCGAGAAGATCAGCAACGGCAAGTACAAAGGCCAGGCAACAAGAAGAACGGCAACAAATACCTGGCCTGGGCGTTTATGAGGCGGCACACTATGTCGCATCTGGATCCAGCCAATTAAACAGTACTATCACGCAGCAGACTCAAGCGCACATCCTGGTGCCAAAGGCGTGGCCAACAAGCTGGCGCGGGCGTGTTACCACATGCTCAAGCGCCATGAAGTGTCGATGTGCACACGCGCTTTCGGTTAAAGGTTGCGCCGTGGCGGACAACGGTTATGGGGCTTGGTGAAAATCCTGTCTGCTCTGATTGTTGCCGCCACGGCACACATTATGACAGTTGTCTGAAGCGCCCGCGCATGAGCCTTGCCTGAGGTGGCACCCCATTGCGGGTAGCCCTGGCTCTGTACAATAATCTGCCATGTGCGGTACTGAGTTTTTCTGAGCGGCTTGACCGCTTGGCCGGCAAACTATCGCCTTGCCCAGATCCTGATGGTGACTGGTGCGCTTCAGAACAGCAGCACACTGATTGAAACCCAGGTGCGCTATCCGGCGATTGTCACATATCATATGATGGCATGCATCAGGCCGCTTTGCCACTTGACCAGAGATGGCTAATGGTCTGACCCCTTGAACCTTGAAATCTACTACCTTGAGACGAAGAGATTCGGAGAAATGGACCGCTCTCCCGTTTTCGCGGCAGCAGACTGATTAGTCGAACAGGCTACTACCATCCCGCCCGACATCAGCAGTGGTGCGAAGTCCGCCCCCCTTTTCCGTGCGTGCAGTGCGTGACAGTCGGTAACTAATAGCACGTAACCCGGTCTGTGTTGGTCTTCATTGTCAAACGAATTCGCTTGACTGAGCGTCCTTTTCAGCATAATAACAATGTGGAATCTTTGCCGGGGGGCGAGATCGAGCACCGAAAGACAAACCCTGACACACAGCCTGCTGGCGCAAATGGATGGGCAGCCCTGCCTCTCAAGGCCTGACGCCCGCCGGCTCAGGTTCGCAACCGTCATGAATATTGACGCAGATTAATATAATCGAGATCGTTTGTTGGGACCATCGGCGAATATGTACTACATATCAGGTTGATTCATGAAAGTCCGGTCAAGTGGACATGCATTCGGCCTGAGAATACCAGTTCGGTTTCCAGTTTATTTCGCTGTCGGGGCAATCATCCTCGTTGTGGCGCTCTCATTGTATGCGTACCAGCGACTTGGTCTCGAGCAAGAGAAACTTCGACATACAGAATCCTTGCGTCTGGACCTCGCCTCCCGCACGGTGAATCGTAACCTTAAGACGGTTGTGAGTGACCTGCGCCGGCTCGCGCAGTCGCAGATACTGTCGGACTATCTGCAGCATGACAGCCTAAACAACAGGCTGCGGCTGCAGAATGCCTTTATCAATCTTGCCGCCCATACGGCGATTTACGACCAGGTCCGGTATATCGATCACAATGGTCACGAACGGGTGCGGGTCAACTTCAACAACGGCTCCCCCGTTGCTGTGCAGGACAACCAGCTGCAGGACAAGTCAGAACGCTACTATTACCGTGCAGCGCTGGGCATGAAAGCGGGGCAGGTTTATTTCTCGCCCCTTGATCTCAATGTCGAGGCCGGCGAGATCGAGCAACCCTTCAAACCCACGATCCGGGTCGCAATGCGGCAATTCGACCCTGGCAGCGGCGAACCCAGGGGTGTGCTGGTGCTGAACTATCTGGCCGCTCAGCTGCTTGAGCAGTTCAGGGAGGTCATGACGGGCAGTTGGGGTGAGGCTTTCCTCCTGAATGAGCAGGGATACTGGTTGTTCAGCCCCAACGCGCAGGATGAATGGGGCTTCATGCGGGGCAATGATCAGACCTTCTCCCGGCGTTACCCACAGGCCTGGAAAACGATCATCGATAGCGAGACGGGCACGTTGCGAAACTCGGAAGGGCTCTTTATCTTCAACACCGTGCGGCCACAGCTTATTGCGGGACTCAAGGCGCCTGACAATCACGATGCAGGCTATGCCTGGAAGCTCGTGAGCCGGGTTGAGCCTGAAAGGTTAGTCTTCTCGCCATGGCGCGTAGCTCTCGACCACCCGCAGGAGTCTGTCCTGTTGGTTCTGCTGACTGGAATGATCAGTCTTATTCTGGCGTGGTTACGAACCGCCAATGTTCAAAAAGCAAAGAGACTGCGGGAAAGCGAAGAGCAGTTGCGGCAACTGGTCGAGCAGGCTCCTGACGGCATCTTCATCGCCGACCTTGGGGGGCGCTACGTCGATGTCAACACAGCCGGCTGCAAAATGCTCGGATATAGCCGGGAGGAGATCATCGGCAAAACCATCGTCGATCTTATTCCACAGGAGGATATCGACCGATTGTGGCAGTTGAAGGAACAACTCCTGCAGGGCGGGGCCCACGTCTCGGAGTGGACTCTGCTGTGCAAGGATGGCAGCTACCTGCCGGTGGAGATCAGTACCAAGGTCCTGCCCGACAGTCGCTGGCAGGGTTTCGTCCGCGATATCAGGGACCGCAAGCGCTCAGAAGAACAGCTTCGCCAGGCGGCAACGGTGTTCGACAACACCATGGAGGGCATCGTGATTGCCGATGCTGGGCACAAGATAGTAGCTATCAATCAGGCCTACACGGAAATTACCGGCTTCGGACCTGAAGAAAGCGTGGGCAGAAATCCGCGGCTGCATAAATCCGGACAGCACGACGAGGTATTTTACCGGAACATGTGGGATTCACTGGAGCGCAACGGTCACTGGCAGGGCGAGATCTGGAACCGGCGCAAGAACGGCGAAATGTTTCCGGCCTGGGAAAACATTAGCATCGTCAAGGACAGTCAGGGCCGGGTGACCCACTATATTTCGGTGATGTCCGACATCAGCCCGATAAAGCAGGCCGAGGAACGGCTGACGTACCTTGCCCATCATGATGTACTGACAGACCTGCCCAACAGGCTGGCGTTCCTTGCCACCCTGGAAAAGGCTCTGGAGCGCGCCAAGCGGCACCGGCAGAAGCTGGCCCTGTTGTTTCTGGACCTGGACCACTTCAAGCTTATCAACGATACCCTCGGACATGCGACGGGCGACCGACTTCTCCAGGTGATTGCGCAAAGGCTGAGAAACAACTTGCGCGCGGAAGACATGGCGGCAAGGCTGGGAGGCGATGAATTCACTATCATAATGGAAGAGATTAACCATACAGAAGACGCCGCATTGCTGGCACAGAAGATCATTCGCGCCGTAGCCGAACCCATCAGACTGGACAGCCACGAAGTGGTCTCCACTACCAGCATCGGCATCAGCATTTATCCGGACGATGCCGACAACGCAGGAGATCTGGCCAAAGCCGCTGACGCGGCAATGTACCGGGCAAAAAATCACGGGCGGCAGACGTATGAATACTATACGACCGAACTTACCGCCCAGGCCCGGCAACGCTTTTCTGTCGAAAACGCCCTGCGGCAGGCCCTGGCACGGGATGAACTGACCCTCTTCTACCAGCCGCAGATCGACCTTGCGACCGGCCGAACACTGGGCGTTGAGGCCTTGCTGCGCTGGCGGCACCCGCAGATGGGAATGATATTGCCGGGGCAGTTCATCGAGGTCGCTGAAGAGAGCGGACTCATCGACGCTATCGGCAACTGGGTGCTGCACAGGGCTGTTGCGCAGGGCAGAGTCTGGCAGGAAGCCGGTTTATCCCCTGGCCGCATTGCGGTGAATCTCTCGGGCCGCCAGATCATCTACGATCACACTGTGGAAAGCGTACGTAATGCACTGGAACAGAACGGGTACGAGCCCGGTGACCTGCCTTTTGAGCTGGAGGTTACCGAAAGCGTGCTGCAGTCCGGTAAAAAGACCATGGATTCCTTCACGCAGCTTCGAAGCCTGGGGATGAGCATCGCCATCGATGATTTCGGCATGGGCTATTCGTCGCTCAGCCAGCTAAAGCACCTGCCTATCGACACACTCAAGATCGACCGGAGTTTTCTGCGCGATATTCCACACGAAGCTGACAACATGGCGATCACCACCGCCATTTTATCAATGGGGCGCAGCCTTGGGCTGAGAGTGATCGCCGAGGGTGTGGAAACCCGGGAACAGCTGGATTTTCTCAAACAGCAAGGCTGCGGTGAAGTCCAGGGTTTTCTCTTCTGCGAGGCCGTACCCCCGGAGCGCATCGGCGCATTCCTGGCGCAAGACCGACTTCTCCTGGTTAACTCTGGTTACCGATCGAACCAATAACGGCTGACAGGAATACGAGTCGCTCACCTGATGACCTGTGTATCACTCGAACAACGCCGCCTGCGGCGGCGCCCGGCTGAGCGACAACCGGGCGACTTCTGCCGACCTGCCCTTCTCGTCGCGCTGGGCGAGAATCTTTTTGATCACCAGCGGATCTTCGATGCAGGCGATGATCCTGACCGACACGCCGCGCGATAACCTGAGCCAGGTGCGTGAGCTCGGCCGTGCAGACATTGAACCCCGGTATTGCCGACCCGTTTTCCGCTACGTTGTCAATACACCGTCACGCTGGCTGTACAGGTTGTTTCTCTGAACTTCTTTTTGTTAATCGGTTCCCGCACCGTGGCGGTAACTTCGGCCGAGCCCCCCGAAACCATAACGGCTTGGCTGGTGACAGGGTCAAACGCGTCAGGAACCGTGAAAGTAGCCAGAGCATAGGTCACGTTGAATTTCTGCATGGTCTGTTCCCTGCTATCTGCGATGACCTTGTCGGCCATGGTCGGGTAGTTGACATCGACGATGATGGTGGGACTAAACCAGCTCCCAGGATAACTCGGCACCTTTACGACTTTTACAGTGTAGGGTTGACCTGCGTTAATCGCCGAGGGCAACAACACAGCGCACCCCGCATCCTTGGCGGGAGCCGCGATAGTGCTGGCGGCTGAAATCAGAAGGGCCAGCCCCGTAGCCCATATCTTTATACTGGATTGCATAATAATCGCCTCTTCTCTCGTGAGTTGGGTAAACTTTGGTATTAAGTTCCCAATTGCAAGATAAGGGCCAAATACTTTATCGTCTTGCTAACCCGTTTATTAACATGCGCTTATTTACTGTTTTAGCTATCCGGGCAGTTCCAAGGTCAACGTAATCCGTCGCCAGCAGCAAACGGTATCCGTGCAGAAATCCCAATGCGCTGAATCCTCCAGGTATTTATGTCGCCGATGGGTGACCAGGCTAAATGAAGCCCGCACGCCATTGATAACCAATCACTCGTAATCAGAAGCCTGTTGGCAACGGCAATCGAAGCGTGCTGCCGGATGAGCGTGGCGCAGCGGCGTGTCATCCGGGTGTGACTATCATCCCATGACGCCCGTCCGCAGGTGCCTCGGCGCAGATTCACGCGGAGCCCGGCGGGGCGAGTTGCCGTCATCAGAAGCTGATTTTCTTTGCAGCACCACGTAAATCACCAAGGGCATCCTGCGCGGCCCCTGTGGCACGCCATTCAGCAGTGGCGCGACATCCCAGTGCCCCTGCTCTGCTGGGCCGGCGTGTACTGTCCGTCCAGCATCTGCATCGCGAGCAAGAGGTCCGCGCCACCGACCTCGCCGTCGGCAACCTGGGGAGATGACATGGCATCCAGCCGGTCGCTATCCGCGGCAATTTCAGCACTCTCGGCGAACCCGTCGCTGTCCGGCAGGTCAGGACCGGCCTTGATGTAACCATATTAATGGCCTATGGTCTACGCCAATTGCTGTAAGAAAATGACTAATACAACCAAATCCAATAGTCTGGCGCGGTAAACTTAAAGCAAATAAGAGCAGCTATTGGCGCTTCATCAGAACTTTTCTGCTCGTATGCAACGGGGTTGGGGGGGGGGTACCGGTATGCTTTTTCAAAAACAGGGAAATGAACTGTACTTCAATGAGAAGCGAATCACCGATTGTTATCGCCTGATAAACGCCGCTCTAGGCTCGGCTCTGAGCGTGGGCAAACAAACCGTTCCACGCGGTGTAAAGGGCAGGTCCGCGATACTGTTTAATTCCCCTCAAAAGGGTAGAGCCGCGTACGACACGTTTATTTCCGGAAAAGGAGTGCCTGAAACTGAACTTGCGGATTCCTATTTCGCAAACGTCCCTCGCCCCTACCTGTTCCGTGAACTCGATGATTCTGTACTGTCCCGTTTCATTGATTTGCTCGGAGGAGACATTATTCGCGCCAATTTTCTGAGCGCCAATCTTGTCGACGAGCAACACCATCGACCACTCCTGGCCGGAGGCGCATGTGCACTAGAGACATGGGCCACTCGCTTGCTGACCAAACCGAGGCTGAAAAACGCGCCGACACTTCGCCGAGATGTTCTACTAAAACTCCTGGATGATGCTCCGTACTATAGTCATTTAACCGGTACAATGATGCTAGGCGCAAGAATGCGCCCGCAGATTATGTACGACGAAACATTCCCGTGGTTTATGGCTATCCATGACATCGGAAAAACAACTGCGAGTGCCGCCCATGCCTGGCGCCTCGAAACTGCACGGGATGTTACCAAGGAACTCTATAGCAGAATCTATGATGGTATTGTGCGGCGTTCTCTTTTGGTTTCCGATGAAACACCCGAAATACTACGAGTTCCATTCGAGGACTTGAGACTGGAGGAAACCGGACATTTAGAGAGCTGGTACCAGAAGTACATCAACGAACTTCCGGATAGCTTTTCAACGTTTATTCCAGAACAATATCAGCACGATAGTTTTCTCGGTGCCTATGTACGTTATACCTATGTCGGACCCGACCTGCTGAAGCTGGTAAAACAGTACCTCAAGGACAGTTCACCCGACATTGACCAGTTCACTATTCATGTGCGCACCAAGCAGGACGACCATTTATATGAAGGCAGCAGAATTAACCGAATACTGTTGAAGGGTAGTCATAGTAATGACCATGATTTCCTGAGCAAGTACGCCAATATATGCAATCTGGCCATTTACTTCTGGCACCAGCGGCATTGGCGTTCCAACAACGCTTTTGTAGGATTCAGCGATTTATCTTTTCGCGGGAATATCGTACACGACACCATAAACCTGTTCACTGGCAGCAACAACGATATCAAAACAGAAGAAGAACTCTGGGATATAGTCACTTGCCCCCTTAGATTAAACCGAAACAACATCGAAGAGCATTTTCAATGCTTGGACAAATATAGTGAAGACGTCTATATATACGAGGAAGCCGCACTTGCACTGAAAAATATACGCCGCCGACTGAGCAAGCATCAGAATAAGATTGACGGTGTCCGCGCACGCTCTCTGGAGCGTATGTTGGTCAGAACGATTATAGAGTCGCTTCTCTCATGCGAATTATCTGACAGTCTTTCCGTATTCATTGAGAACGCTGATCTCTTCAACAGCTTCGCTGTCGCCAACCCCAATCAGCTGGAACAAGAGCTATCAAACCTTTCCTATCGATACAAGCGTAAATCAAAAATCGCTGCAATTGAGAATTGCGAAAGTATACTGAAACTGTTCGAGGACTCTGTTTCCTTCAATTACTCTGACGACGGCCTGCACATACGCTTGCCGTTGTTAACACCAGAGATACGATCACTGTTTGAAGTCCTTGCCGATGTTATCCAGGATGAGTTAAATGAGTATCAAGCGAAGCAAGACAGTGAACAACGACTTCTGCAAACAGCTCGCATGGAATATCAAGATGCACTAACTCAGGTTAAACACGTAAACACAGATGTGTTGGATTTTTCTCGCACCAAACCTCACCTGTTTCCGCTGCGCGACAACCTGATATTCTGTCACGCCATACAGTTGGCTTTTGACCCTAATGTCGCGCTTTTCTTGCTCGATGCCAAAGAAGTCGAATCGAGCCGCATTACAACCGAAGAAAAACGTCAGCTGCTCATCCATGCATCTAGACTGATACTGCCCAGAATAAAGTGCTACTTACAGGCCATCATGTCAGGAAATGAGAACGCTGACCGGTTTGAATCACTGAAAGCATACAGCCCGGTACTATTGAGCGATAGCGACCCTGTAACCGCCGGGCTCAAACGCTGTAACTAGATCCTTTATTCCTGGTTTGTGCGATAATTCGCCGGGGCTACGTACGCGTCAGGGTGCAATACAACATTGGCGCTTCGTCCGCCACCAGACACAAACCACGATTTCATGCCCCACCGTCCGCGTAGATCCAATTTGTATTTACTGAAACACTGAAGCAGACTTTCGGATGGCTCGCTTTATGTAACCAAACAAGCTCCTGCGCTGTCTTCCGGCCGGATTTATCGGTTCAGTTAATACTTCAGACCACATCGTTCGCATTATTGCATTAGCAAGTTTGAATTGAGGACAACGTCTGTGTTTTTCATCCACGGCCAGCATGGTAGTCAGTATGCTGCGGCAATTGTAAGGAGTGATTATTTCACGCCAGGCAATATCAAACTCAAGCTGCGTCATCGCTAACCAGTTTCCATGGCCGTTCTCCCAGGAAAACAGATCGAGAATACCAACGTTGCATGCATTATCAATATCGGCGAGCCACTCACGAAATCGGCTGGCGGCATACTCGCTCTCTGGCTTATTATCCAGCACCGCCAATCTTTCAGCGGTCATATCCGAATCACTTGCGCCCCAACGGAAAGGGCAACGGCCCACCTCTGCTCCGCTGCCTGTCATAGCTACAGTGGCGCGATTGTACAGATTCAAAAGTGCTTCGGCATCCGGACCATAATGCTCATGAGCGAGAAATACATTCTCTTTGAATAAATCACTGAACTCAGCCGACATTGACGGCATTGCACGCACAACGGTATGAGGTAGGCCCAGCTTTCTCAGTAAGATATGGGGCACAGCAATATCCTGATGATCATCGGTCATACTCGCCTGTTGTACGGTGACGTAACCGATCTTATCACGCCACTTCTTAGATGCTGCGAGTATCAATCTACTATCCAGCCCAGCTGTGATTCCGAGTACAACATTGTCAAACCGATTAACTACAGCGGCTACAGTATTCTGTATGCGGCGCGACAATTCCTCTACAGCTTCGTCAAACTGCATGTGCTGAATCTGTCGCTTTGGCCAGTAACGGTAGTGGATCCGAGTGTTTAAATGCAGATAATGATTTGGTAGCAGGTGCCTAAGCTGTGAGAAAGGTGTACCAAATGCGGGCCAGCTATATTCAGGATATGAACTGAATTGAGGCGAGTTAATGAATGTTTGAGTGATACTGTCAACGTCCAAATTAAACAGTTGCTTTGCCAAACCCGCCTGTGACACCAGCCACACCGAGTCAGATACCGTGGCGTCAGTGTAAAAGACCTGCCGTAGACCCAAGGCATCACTAAAGAGATATTTGTCCTCACCCTGAACAGCAATGATCAACCATCGCCCGCCGTATGTGGAGCATGATTCAACAAGTGCGTCTATATCTGTAAACTGCGAGACAAGTTGTTCCAATATTTTTCTATTATTTGCAGTGGGATCGTCGGTATCAAGCATATGACCGACCAGGGTCAGGGATGAAACGCCCTTCTTAACCTGCTGGACCTCCAACTCGGGATGGGAGGTGATTCTTAATTGTTCGGCCACCTCAAGATACTTCCAGCCGTCTAGCCCTTCAACGAAATCCGGACCTGCGATAAATTGGTGGCAAAATATCGAATTCGCGTCAGTGATTGACGTTCTGTAGGTTATTCGTTTCACGGAATCACATCGCCACAACTGTCAAGTCGCGCCGCCCGGTTAAAGCAGCTGATTCACTGCCGCCGCGACCAGGCGACGCGCCAATAACACCGGCCTGCCAGAAGCATTTGTGACGGTTTGTCGCATCGCGGCGGTGTAACCCATGCAATGCATGACAATCATATCGGCTTGCTCGAGCTCTCTGGCCGCTGCTTCCAGCCTGCCAGGCGTATACGGCGAAGCATGGACCGTCATAATTCGCTGATCTGGCCGTCTCTGGTAGCGAATTTCATCGATCTGTTTTGCTAACGGCACTATCACGCCAAGTGAACGCACATTTTCGGCAATCGCTTCGACCGCGGAATCGACAATAGTCTGCGCATCCAAAAACAGGCCTTTGCTGCGCAGGTGACCAAAGTCGTCCGTACAGAGTAATACTGTGACAAAGAACTCATCCGCATTCAATTCATCCAGTAAAGATTGGAGACGCTTCTTCATCCAGGTCTTGCCAACTGTGGCCTCGGCGCCATTCCTGAGCCGCGTGACCAAATGTTGTTCGCGGTCTGTCGGCCGCAGTGCCAGGATTTCATCAGACTGAAGTCCATCGAGCACGCCCAATTCGACAATATTGATGCCGCTACCGATCAATTTGCTCATTTCTGGCACCATATCAACGCGCGGCGTTTGTCCGATGGTGATGAATGCAGCGCGTTTTGTCATGGTCTTTTGTTCGCAATTCAGTCTTGCTCGGAGATTAGCATCGGGTTAGCCCCCTTACCAAACTTGCGTTTCACTGCTTGTTCTTCACTATAAGCTCCAAGCGAGATAGGACCCAAACAAATGGACCCGTATGCCCCGGCTCTCTGAATTTCAGAAGGTGGCGCGAACCTGTTGGATTGCTCCAAACAATGTAACCTGTGTGTCTCGAATTCATGACTCGCACCGAATTCGAGACCCACAGGTCAGCCTCATCCAACATATGTCGAAATTGTTGGGCTTTGCAAGCTCTGGCCAGCCTACCACCTGGAACAGCAGATTCTGGCTGGGACAGCTTTTCGGGTGTAGGAACTGATATTGCTACGTAAACCGCAAAAAGGAGCCCCGCACGGGGCGGGGCTCTTCATATCGGCTTATCGAGTACAGGAAAAATAAGAGCCCTTTTGATCACTCGTCAACGGATCATGTACTGGTAACGAAGGGAGCTGCGCCCTTCCATCACGCCGAAATCCCGTGTCATTCCGCACTCACTGTCCAACCATTCGCCCTCGTCCGTAACACGTGCACGGCTACCCCAGGCATCAGGCCAACCGGCAGCCTGGCTGCCCCTTGGGTAACGGCCATTGGAATGAGGTAAAGGGTTTGATGGTGTCAGCCAAACAGGTCGGCCGGCGGCGCCCGGCTTTCCGGCCGCAGACTCGTTGAAACCGAGGGGTTCGAAGCTGACGTGCGTCGTGCCGTGCCCAAAGCACTCGCTACGCTCGCGGGGCAAGCTTTCACGGTACGGGGTCTTCAGCTGGGTCGCTCCTGCGCCGCCGTGCGCCCGCAACACTTTTGAATCCCTTCACGTCGTAGCGGACGTTCCCGTTTGGGGTGAGCGACAGGCGCTTTTCCGAGATCGCCGGGCGGCTGATGTAGCGGCACAGCCGTTCCAGCTTCTTGCGTTGGTCCGCTCGCGGCGGCGTGCCACCCAATCTAACCACCCTGGATCGCTTCCTACAATGACCTGGCGCGTAAGCTGGATGCTTTCCGGCAGTACTACAACACGCACCGTATACATACTACGCTTGATGGCGCCACCCCATCAGAAATATCCGAAAAGCGTGAAATCCGCCTCGCTGACTTCAATCGATTCCAGTGGAAATCACATTTCCATGAGCTATACCACCTTCCCATAGCTGCCTGAACAGCAATTCGCCATGCACACCTTAGCGCAGGCGGCTTAAAGTTTTTTGCGTTGCGTACCGAATACCACACAGATGCATTTCGTGTAACCGAGGTCGCACTATATGGAAATACCGTACGTTGTTGGCTCGACCCAGACGACACCAGAAGGGCTGATCAGCCAGACCACCGATCTGGTTTCCCTGCCTGATATCTATGTCCGTGTAAAGGCAGTGATTTATGACCCCAATTCAACCATGACAGACGTTTCCAATGTCTTGTCTTATGACCCTGCCATCTGTGCCCGACTGCTCAAAGTCGCGAACAGCGCGTTCTTCGGTGCCCCGTCAAAAGTTGAAACCGTCAAGGCAGCCATCCGTCTGCTTGGCACACAACAGGTTCATGACCTGGTATTGGCTGCGACTATAAGCAAATCCTTTCCCGAAATTCCTGACAATCTGATCAGTATGGAGGATTTCTGGGTTAACAGCGTCCGCTGCGGGCTGCTCGCGAAGCTACTGGGAGAGCAGTGCAATTCAAAGGATACGGAGCGGTTCTTTGTAGCCAGCCTGTTACATGACATGGGACACTTGATCATGTATCAGGCCGTACCTGAGGAAAGTCAGGAAGCACTCATTACTGCCCGCCAGAATAACCGGCCGCTATATCTGGTCGAGCGCGACATCGTAGGTTGTGACTATGGGCAGGTGGGCTCCCATCTCATGCAGAGCTGGAACTTTCCGCAGAGCTGGATTGAGGCCGTGCGTTACCAGAATGAACCCGCCGACGCGCGCGACTTTTCCTTTGAAGCATCGATCATGCATCTTTCAGTGAGACTTAACGAGATGGACACCACCGGCGAGGCGCCGGCCAGGGCTCTGAACATGATCGAACCGATCGCCTGGGAGATCACTGGCATATCCGAAGACGTGGTCGAGCCGCTTTTGCTCACCGCCGATGAGCAACTCGGTTCTGCAGTAGAAACCTTCTTCCCGGAGCACCGTCAATATGCCTAGCCGCGTGGTGCGGCTGGCAGGATCGAGAGCCGGCCAGACAACCCGACTTTATACGAACAATTCGGCTCTTGACCCCAAGGACTTGGCGTAACGCCCGATAAGCTCGCTGACGAAACCCGTCGCTTTTCTGCAAGCACCCTGACACGAACATGCAAGAAATCCCGGTAAGCGAGGTCATGACCCACGATGTTTGACGCCCTGGTTATCAGCCGCGCGGAGCGCATCCGTCACCTGCCAGTAGTCGATGCCGGCCAGAAGTTGGCGGGGGTTGTGACCTATACCGATCTCGCCGATGCGCACTTTCACGTGATCGAATTGCAGCGCGCAATCATTGAGCATGTTACCGACAGGATAACCAAGTCTTCCTTGGGTTGGCACATCTTACCCAATTGAATTTCATGACCATGGTGTCCCTGTCCCGCCAGGGACCCGCCTCTCTTGTATAGCAAGCCGCGCTTTACGAGTGCGCATCCAGTGCATCATCGCACTGCATTAGTGCCGATTTCCACCAAGTCTTGTTTGCAGGTTCTGGTTTTTTCCACGGACACCAATAGTTACGAATTAGCCGACGACGGCATAGCGTTTGCATGGTTCGGTTTGGATATATCTTTAGCTGATAAGGCGCCACCAGACACGTGATCTATCAAGATAGCAGTCCAGCAGGACAGTGCCATGCTTTTCGGTACGTTCACAGGTTGTACGCAGCGAATATCAGATGAGTTCCGAAATTTCTTTCTGTAAATTATTTCAGAGTTTCATGACCTGCCGCAGCGTCCAACGACGTGTGACATGACGCTGCTGCCATCTAGGAGGATCTTGAGATGACAGGGGAAGAAACGAAGCGGGATCTACATCACCTGTACGGGCACTGGCCAGACAGAATGGCAAGCAAAGATAGCAGTATCAAGCCCCGTCGGTTCTATGAGTGGTTGAAAGCAATGGACACCGGTATATTGAGTTACGGGAACTTCGGAGACGGTACAATCGACCAGCACATTGCGGTGTGGATAGAGGAATGGGAGAACAACCGAGCAGCACACCGAATAGAGCATGAGTCAGTGACGCCTGCTTCCTGATACCCGCCGTCCTTGGTTGTGGTGGTTTTGCGCCTCGCTTCTTTCACCGCTTGTTCTATACACTGAGTGTATTGCGCTCTTGACGTGAGTTATCGCGGGAGATCGGCGAGGCTCAAGAACAGCGCGCCATTTCCATAGGGGGCGAGTGAAACAACACAGTGGTCAGGAGCGGGCCATGTGACTGCCGTGCGCGTTCGATGGAGGGGCTGAATATGAGCACGTTGAATCCGCCTTCCGCACCTGCGGAATCCAGCAGCTGATCCATACAGGAAAGGCCACCCTCACGGACTCGCGACAGCACAGCCACTGAAACAACAAAACCGGGCGCAGGATGCCGGGTTTTAAACGAACACTGCTTTGCGCTGCTCACTGACCTGACTGTGAAGCAACCCTTACTCAGAAGTTACTCCATCGCGCGCAATCGAGCACCGTCGAACCAAAAACAGGCGCTTCGGGTGATACAGGCCGCAGTTGCCGGGGGTATCGGTTGGGCCGCAGGCGGGTATTGGTGACAAACGGATACGAAATGAAAAATTGGCTAAACGACACTGGGAGTATCCGGCAGGATTTCGTGTTGAGCCGGACGGCAAGCGGCGGAGGCGGTTGCTCAATGGGCATGGACTTGAGGGAAAAGGGCTTTTATTGTTCTTATAGTCCTTATGCTAAGGTTTTTTGAAGAGTTGAACTATGTATACCCCAGAAACCGTGAATCCGGCACAACCGGAGAGTGAACCGACCATGTACGTGGCGGAGCTGCGTCAACTGGTTGCCGAACGCCGCAATCCGGCCGAGACGCTCAATTTCGTGGTCCGCCTTATCTATGGCCGCTTGCGGACCAATGTCTGTTCGGTATACCTGCTCGAACCAGACCGCGCCCACCTGGTGCTGGCCGCCACCCAGGGGCTGCGCCCGGAGAGTGTCCGCAAGGTACGCATGAGCCTGCAGGAGGGTCTGGCCGGCCTCGTTGCCCAGGAGTCCCGGCCCATCATGGTCGAAGATGCGATGCAGCACGCACGCTTCAAGCATTTCCCGGAAGCGGGTGAGGACGCCTACCACTCCTTTCTGGGTCTGCCACTGCTCGACCGGGGACTGCTACAGGGGGTTCTGGTAGTCCAGACCGCCGAACCCCGGGAATTCACCCCGGTGCAAGTCCAGCAGCTGGTCGATATAGCCGCGCCGCTGGGTCCGATTGTCAGTGAGGTTCGCACCATCGAACAGTTGATTGCGCCGGACTTTGAACGCCTGTGCGGTCTGAGCCGGAACCTGTGGTGGTGCTGGGAGACGATCGGCGAGACGTTGTTTCGTGCCCTGAACCCGGTGCGCTGACGTGAATTGAACCACAATCCGGTGGCGCTGATAGCGGAGATCCCGTTGCTGGAGCTGGAGCAGCGCATCGACCAGCACGTACTGCGCAGCGCGATCAATCACACCTGCCGGCGGTTGCGGGAGTACCTCGGCGCCCAGGACACCTGGGGCGATACCCATGCCGGTGTGCTGGGCGCCCGACCGGTGGCCTACTTTTCCGCAGAGTTCGGTTTGCATGAATCCATACCCATCTATTCCGGCGGCCTCGGCATCCTCGCGGGCGACCATATCAAGAGTGCCTCCGACCTCAGGGTTCCGCTTGTCGGCGTTGGACTGTATTACGGCCAGGGCTATTTTCACCAGTACCTGGACCAGGACGGCTGGCAGCATGAAGATTACACCAATGTCGAGAACTGGCGCCTGCCCATAGAACCGGCAACCGGTCAGGACGGGCAGCCGCTGATGATCCACATCGAGACCCGCAGCGGCCAGCTCTCGGCCCGCGTGTGGCAGCTCGCAGTGGGACGCTGCACCCTGCTACTGCTGGACTCCGATGTACCCGAGAATACCGAGGAGGATCGCGCCCTCACCGCCCGGCTCTACGGCGGCGATGATCGCACCCGCATACGCCAGGAGCTGTTGCTGGGCGTCGGTGGCGTGCGCGCGCTGCAGGCCCTCGGCATCAGTCCCGGGGTGCTGCACATGAACGAGGGGCACAGCGCCTTCGCCGCCCTGGAAATCACGCGACTGCGCATGCAACTGGAAGGCATCAATCCCTGGGAGGCCATGTTGCGCGTCGCGCGGCGCAACGTCTTTACCACCCATACCCCCGTCCCGGCCGGACATGACCGTTTCCTGACCGATCTTGTGGAAGAACACCTCGGTCCCCTACGCGATGCACTGGGCCTCTCCTATGACGAGTTCATGGGGCTGGGCCGTGTTGATCCGGGCAATCCTGGCGAGACGTTCTGCATGACGGTGCTTGCGCTCAGGCTGGCGCGCCGCACCAACGGGGTCTCCGCTCTGCATGGACGCGTCTCGCGGGACATGTGGCGTGATCTCTGGCCCGGCGGGACCGCTCCGATCGGTCACATCACCAACGGTGTGCACGTGCTGTCGTGGCTTGCTCCGCAGATGCGAACCCTGTACGAGCGCCATTTCGGGCCGGACTGGGCTAAACACGGCGCCGAACCCAAGGTATGGATTGGTATTGACACGGTGGACGACGGGGAATTGTGGGAAACCCACCAGACACTCAAGGCCCGCCTGCTGGATTTCGTGCGGCGCCGGGTGAGCGAGCAGGAGCAGCGCCGAGGCGCCCTACCCGAGTTGCTGGAACAGCTGCGCCGTTCGCTGAACCCGGACACCCTGACCATTGGTTTTGCGCGCCGGTTTGCCTCCTACAAGCGCAATCAGCTGATTCTCGAGGATCTGGACCTGCTGGACCGTCTGGTGAATAACCCGCAAGCCCCGGTGCAGATCCTCTTCGCCGGCAAGGCTCACCCGCAGGATAGTATCGGCAAGGGCAGCTTGCAGGAAATCGATAGATTGAGCCGTGACCCGCGCTTCGCCGGCAAGATCGTATTTGTCGAGGATTACGATATGAATATTGCCCGCCACCTGGTACAGGGCGTCGACGTATGGCTGAACAACCCGCGCCGGCCGCTCGAGGCCTCAGGAACCAGTGGACAGAAGGTCGTCCTGAACGGGGGACTGAACCTCTCGGTGTTGGACGGCTGGTGGGCCGAAGCCTATGACGGGCGCAATGGGTTTGTCATCGGCAACGGCGAAACCCACAGCGACCAGGATCTGCAGGATCGGCGGGATGCCGAAGCGCTCTACGAGACGCTCCGCAACGTGGTGATTCCGCTGTACTATGAACGGGACGGCGACGGGCTGCCACGCAAGTGGATTCTGCGCATGAAGCGTTCCATCCGCACACTGGGCTGGCGTTTCAATTCCGATCGCATGGTGAAAGACTATGTTCAGCAATGTTACCTGCCAGCCGCTGGTGGGGTTTCCAGCGATATGAGTCCTGATTGAGTATCATCTTGGCAGGCTTTCCCGTGAATCATAATTCCGTACAAACTCACAATGTGTTGTCGATACCGGATAATGGTTGCGGCCAAGCTGTTCAAGCGGCAGCGCGCCATTCAGGCATTCTCCAAGGTCTTGAAAAAGCCCTGTCGCAACCCTCCAGGCTGCGAACCCTGATCTCTGAATGGTAGCAACGCAACGTTCTTTAGAATGCATACGACTGGCCCGACCGCGTTTCGTGACAACGGCGTTCCCTTTCTGCTACGGATCAACTTGTCTCAGACAGCCACAAATGCTCTGCAAGTGCGCATCGCTCACATTATGGCACCGCGTTTGTGCCAACGGCCGTTACGTCGCACTCACGGTTTTTCATTTCTCTCAACGATACCGTTACTTACGAAAGCCACCTATTACGGCATGGCGTTTGCGTGCTTTGACCTCACGTGTGTCCTTGTCTGATAACCCAGCAACAGACAAGTGGCGCTTGAGATGGCTGTACACAAGAGAACGTCATGATTTTTGATACGTTCACAGCAGGCGGTATAGTTTTGATCGTGGTGGTCGTCGCGGCACTACTGGTGCGTCGATCTAGCTGATAGCGAGAAACACCATCGACAGCTGAACAGCATGGCCTACCCGGTGTCCTTTGGTTTCGCGGTCTCCCGTATCGGTCTTCCACATTTCACGGACAACAAGCGCTCCGGTATTTCTCGGGGTGCGGTCTCCTACGACCGATATGGCACGCGACGGGACGCGCAGTGATGGTGCCGTAATCCTTGATTTCTCGGGTCGACGCATCCTCTTGCTCGGCATGCGGTACGCCGGCGAGATGAAGAAGGCCGTCTTCTCCGCCCTCAATTACCTGGTCCCGGCGCACGGCGTGCTGCCTATGCACTGCGCCGCCAATGTCGGCGAAGGGGGTGATGTGGCGCTGTTCTTCGGGTTATCTGGCACCGGCAAGACCACATTCTCCGCCGATCCCGCACGTTTCCTCATCGGCGATGACGAGCACGGCTGGGACGACGAGGGTATCTTTAACTTTGAGGTCGGCTGCTATGCCAAATGCATTAATCTGAGCCCGGAGCGGGAGCCGGTAATCTGGAATGCCGTCCGCTTCGGCGCGGTGATGGAAAATGTGGTGCTCGCCGGTGACAGCCATGCGCTCGTCGCAAGAACGTCCTCAGTTTGAATAACGTGGACTTTGCCAGTGCTACTGCACTGTCGTTCATCGCGCTGCTCCCGTCGACGGGACCCAATCTCACTTCGGTTGAGCGAATGCCGCCTGGCTTCTTGGCACTCTTTCTCAAGCCCCATCCGGGTATTCACAATCGGCCGGTGGTGTTCCTTCATCGGTGCCTGGAACACTGCACCACGACTCCACTTTGGCGAGCTTTTCTTATTCGGCAAGTGAACTGTTTGGGGCCAGCCACATCGCTGCAGAACAGTCCAGCAAATGGCTAATGGAGGTTTCGGTAAAACTTGCCCAGTCCCGTTCGTCGCGTGACCTAGCCACTTCTCGAAGCCGTGCATATCAGCTCCGGAGCCTTGAAGCTTAAGCTGATGGCGCCGTGGCAAATTTCCAGCTCCTCAAACCAGGCGCCGAACCTGTTCAGATACCCGTATCCTGCGCCGTCAAAATGCTGATGCGGATTCGGAACGATCCGCCGAGAATTATCTTGCCCAGGGCATCCGCAATAGACAGCGCGGCCATGCGCGGGTTTTTCAGCTCACCCAGGAACAGTTCCCGTCTTGAGCTCCAGCTGTCAGTGCCGCGGAATCCCTGGATTCCTTTCTGGATTTCTTCGCGGCCTTCTTTTCTTGCGGCGTCATGGCCGGTTCTTTCTTGTCTTCCCTGCGACTACTTCGTTCTTTCGTCATGATGTCTTGCTCCAGAATATTGATGGGCGGCCTTGGGGCCGACAAATGCCACGCCCGGCCTCCCGGACCTGGTGAACGATGTCGTTGCGGGGCGTTTCAGCATACTGAACGCCGAGAGAGGGATGTTTGTCCTTGAGGCAACGGGGGTATCCGCTGCCTGCCGATAGATACCGGATGTTCGGCGTAGAGCGTACGAGATGCTAGGAGGCTGTCGCCTGCTCAGCCCGGAGGACGCTCCAGCAACTCCACCCGGACATCCATTCTGCTGTAAATCGCGGGCGGCCCGAACTGGTGGTATATCGCCACATCGGCGGCATCGCGTCCGTAGGCCACCGCGATCCGCCCGCCCCGCAGAGTGTCCTCCGTGGGATCGAACGTGTACCAGCGCCCACCCACGTACGCCTCGAACCAGGCATGCAGATCCATAGGCTCAAGCCCATAAAGGAATCCGACTACCAGGCGTGCCGGGATGCTGATGCTGCGGCACAATGCGATGCCAAGATGGGCAAGATCGCGACACACCCCTTCATGGTGTCCATTGACCTCGACAGCGGACAGTGGAAAGGTGCTGGATCCGGGTTTATACATTATCGCGCTTCTAACCCAGTCGCTGATTCGGTACACCTGATCGTAGCCGAGCTGCACCCCGGCTACGATGTCTCTCGCAAGCTTGCCAAAGCGGTCCGATTCGCAATACCGGCTGGGGAGTAAATACGACAGGACTGGATCCGGCAGATTCTGAATCTCCACGAAGAAAGCACCGGGGGCCGTATCGACCACATCCGCAGTCATGACATCGGCTGAGGTATGCACAGAAAACATGCCGGCCGGCGCCACCATGCGCTGACAAAGATTCCCGAAGATGTCTGTGTACTCTTCCACCGGAACACTGGGCGATAGGGTGTAGGCTTCCCGGGCTACCCACTGCTGCATACCACTGCGGGGACGCAGCATGAGTATCAACGGGGTCCAGTCACCCATTTGAAACACGACATTACAGATAGTCCGGAGCCACATTATGATCGTCCCTGCTTCCCCATCCTGTCCAGGTTAGTGCGCCCTCAACCACCCGGTTTCACGAACCCCGAATCAGGCGAGTCGTAGCTGAGCAAGCGACGCACGCGCTTCTCCGCCACTGATATCCGGGGTAATACTCAGGTTCAGCATCGTGAGGCCGTCGAGATCGACGGCATGGTCCCCCAGTTCGCGGCTACTATCCGGTGGGCTGACGTTATATTGCTGACGCACGACCTCCCGCCAGGATGCCCCGCCGTCCGCGGACCAGCGCAGCACGAATTCTTGGGTACGCCCCCGATCATCTGTAGGCTACCGCCTGCCGCTGCTAAGCTACCCGATACCGTAGCGTAGCATACTGGGCTTCGTCCTCCGACACTGAATTTCCACCGTGAAATCGAGCGAGTTCGTTACCCGCTCCCCACCGAAGCTACCGGTTACCGGCAGGGTGTCCCGCGGGTGCGCCGCTGCGGCGACAGTGACGTGGGTATCGGCCACGGCCTCACCATGCGTGGAATCGAAACCGCGCCAGCCGGCGCCCGGCAGGTAGCACCAGGTGTCGTAGTGGCTGATGAAGAAGCTCAACTGCTGGGCGTCGTGCGTCGGATCATCGGTCGGATCCAGCTCCACCCTGATGCGCTTCACACGCTTCTTCAGCCGTGTTCGGTGGCGGGCAATGACGGTATCCGCCAAGGCATTTCCCATGCGCATCAGCGTCTTCGGTCCCAACGCGTTGTCAAAGCGCGACAGTGTAGACTGCGAAGCCAGTGCCGCACCGACGAGCGGATCCCGCTCGACCAGTAGCTTCTGCATCGGGTCGTCAGCCAGTCGCCCGGCGTGGTTGCATTCTTCATAGCCGCAGGCGATGCCGAACACGCGCTGACGCACCAGATCGTGAAAACTGTGGACCACTTTGCCCGGCTGCCGCGTATTCGACACACAGGCCGCAATCGCATCGGTCAAGTCAAGGCGCTGATCGCAAGCCTTAAGGTTCTGGCTCACCCTCTTCTCCGTGGATGACATCATGAATATTGCTTGGTAGCGAAGGCTGCATGAATTTCCGCGGATCACAGGCGCGCGCTACATCGTCATTCCTACGGCGACCATCTTGCGACGCACAAACGCGATCTGAGTCTTCAGTGGCAGATTCTTAGGGCACACATCGTGGCAGCCCAGCAGGGACATACAGCCGAACACCCCCTCGTCATCGCCAATCAGCTCGTAGTAGTCCTCATCGCCGCGACCGTCACGTGGATCCAGGCGAAACCGCGCGATCCTGTTGAGGCCCGCGGCGCCGACGAAGTTCTCGCGCATCTGCACCGTGCCACAGCCGCCAATACAGCAGCCGCACTCGATGCAGCGGTCCAGCAGGTAGATCTCCTCCGCCAGCTGGGGATCCATGCGCTCCTCGACACGCTTGAGATCCACTTCCTGCTGCCTATGCACCCAGGTCTGCAGCCGCTCGCTCATGGCTCGCATCCACTTGCCGGTGTTTACCGACAAGTCGCCGATCAGCTCGAACACGGGCAGCGGTGCGAGCGTGATCTCCGCCTGCATATCTTTGGTCAGGGTGCGACACGCCAGGCCCGGCCTGCCGTTAATCACCATGGCGCAGCTGCCGCAGATGCCGGCGCGGCATACAAAATCAAACTGCAGCGACGGGTCCTGTTTCTCCCGGATCTCGTTGAGGGCGATGAACAGGGTCATGCCCGCGGCGTCTTCCAGCTCGTAGGTCTGCAGCCGCGGCGCGCTCCCCTGTTCCTGCGGGTTGTAGCGCAGAACGGTGATCTTAAGCTTGCGGTTCCGGCCAGTGGCGTTTTGGGCGCTCACTCAAACCCCCCGTCGATTCGTTCGTTGCGGCCGCGGTAGCGCTCCGGCAACAGTTGCTCATACGGCATCAGTGCCTCCTGTACGGCGAAGCGGTCACCGCCCTGCCGACTAATGCGTTCGCGGATGTCCTTTACGGCCTGCTCACGCGCCGGTGTGTGCGGGTGGTCGACATAGTCCTTGGCACCGTAGCCGCGCCATCCGGGGGGGAGCTCCATCTTCCTGACTTGGAGTGCCTCGTAGGTGAGGGTCGGAAGGGTGTCATCATCGTGCCTCCAGGTGGCCAGCGAACGTTTCAGCCACGCCGCATCGTCACGGCGTGGGTAGTCATCGCGATAGTGCGCCCCGCGGCTTTCGGTGCGCTGCAGGGCGCCGTGCGCGACAGCCAACGCCACCTTGAGCATCTTCTGCGTTCGGTACGCCGTCACGAGCTCCGGATTTGCCCCCGCTGCCTTGTAGTGCACGCCAATATTGCGACTGCGCTCGAGCAGTTCCTGCAGCTCCTCCACCGCTGCCTGGAGATCTTCACCGCGGCGAAAGATACCCACCTTTTCGGTCATGAGATTTTGCATCCGGGCCTTGAGATGGGTGGCGTCTTCCTTGCCAGTGCCCGTGAGCATCGCGTCCAGCCCGGTCCGTTCCCGGCCAAGGAAGTCGCGCACCACGCCCAGCGGCACGTCGATGTCGTTTCCGCTGTCATCGCAGAAGTCGGCGACAAACTCACCCACAATCATTCCCGCCACGACCGTTTCCGCCACCGAGTTGCCACCCAATCGGTTGAAACCGTGCAGATCCCAGCAAGCGGCTTCACCGGCGGCGAACAGGCCCCTCAGCGTCGGGCTTTCGCCGCTGGGCATGGTGCGCACACCGCCCATCGTGTAGTGCTGCGCTGGCCGCACCGGAATCCATTGGTTTATCGGGTCGATGCCCAGGAAATAGTGACAAATCTCGTGGACCTCCCGCAGGTTCTGCCTGATGTGTTGTTCACCCAGGAGCGTGATGTCAAGCCAGAGGTGTTCGCCAAAACGGGTCTTGACGCCCTTGCCTTTAGCGATGTGCGCTTCCATGCCGCGCGACACCACGTCCCGCGAGGCGAGCTCTTTCTTGTCCGGCTCATACTCGGGCATGAAGCGATAGCCGTCGCCGTCTCTGAGCAGCCCGCCGTCGCCGCGACAACCCTCGGTGACCAGAATCCCGGCCGGGAAGATGCCGGTGGGGTGGAATTGCACCGCCTCCATGTTGCCCAGCGCGGCGACACCCGTCTCCAGCGCAATGGCGTGCCCCAACCCCTCGCAGATCACGGCATTGGTGGTGACGCGGTAAAGCCGCCCCGCACCGCCGGTGGCGATCGCAGTGGCCTTGGCGATGTGCGCGCAGAGCTCGCCGGTGATCAGGTTCCGCACCACCGCGCCATAGCAACGGCCGGCATCATGAATGAGCGCCAATGCCTCGGTGCGCTCGTGCACCGGGATCCCTTCGGCGATCGCACGGTCCGCCACCGCCGTGAGCATGGCATGCCCGGTGCCGTCAGAAACGTAGCAGGTGCGCCACAATTTGGTACCGCCAAATTGGCGCTGGGCGATCAATCCGTCCGCAGCGTCGCGCTCGGTGATAGTGACCTTCTCGCCGTTGATGACTACCTCTCGTGCGCCTTTGCCGACCCGGCTCCAGGGTACGCCCCAGGCCGCGAGCTCGCGTGCCGCTTTGGGCGCGGTGTTGACGAACATGCGCACCACCTCCTGGTCAGCACCCCAGTCCGAACCCCGCACCGTGTCCGCGAAGTGGACATCCTCGTTGTCACCCAGACCCTTGATGACGTTGGCGAGGCTGGCCTGCATGCCGCCCTGGGCGGCCTTCGAGTGCGAGCGCTTGGCCGGCACCAGCGCGAGAACGCAGGCATCATGGCCACGTCGCCTGGCAGCCACGGCGATACGAAGGCCCGCGAGGCCACCGCCGATCACCAGCACGTCGGTGTAGTAAATCTTCATCACCCACCCCGCTTCCCGCCGTCTTCAACTGAGGCCGGCATGTAGCGAACACCCGGCTCATCGCGGTGTTCCCAGCCGATCTTGAAGTAGGCTGCCAGTGTGAGCAGGCCCAGGACCAGGAAGAACACCGACAATCCCGTCCTGACCGTCGCCAGCCGCTCACGGCTGGCGTCCGGATTCTTACCTTCGAACCAGCCCCACTTCATCGCAAGGCGGTACAGGCCGATGCCGCCGTGCAGCTCAACGCAGACCAGGAGCACCAGGTAAAGGGGCCACCAGGAGTGGAAGACCCGCGCCCCGGAGGCGTAGGGGCCAATGTCCCCCGGATTGGTGAGCATCTGGTAGAGGTGCGCCGAGGCCAGAAAGAACATCAGGAAGCCGGTCATGAACTGCACCCACCACAAGGTCGTGTCGCGGTGCCGAAGCATGGTCATGTGGCCGGTGAAGGCCCGATACTGGTGGAAACTGGCTGGGAACTTGCGCATGGCCAAAAAGGCGTGCGCGATGAACACGGTCAGGACGGTACCCACTGCACCCGAGACCAGAATGGGATGAGACGTACCGAAAATGAAGTACCCCTCGAACATCTTAGTTACCGTCCACATCGCGTCCTTGCTGATCAATATGGACGCCACGAAGAACATGTGAGCCCACATGAACAGAGCCAGGAACAGTCCTGTCGCGCTTTGCCAGAAGTCCATGCGGGCCGGCCAGCGGCTCTTGCGGCACCGGTCAGCGGCGCCGGCTCCGGCAGCGATGTCGATAGTGTTGCTCATATACCTCTCCGTCTTGTTCTGCCTCAGGGTGACGGGCACCCCGTGGCGGAATCAGGACAAACCGCAGGTTCCAGTCCATGCCAAAAGCATGCAGTTGCACCACCGTCTCGTGTAGCCCAAGTCCAGAGTGCTGCGGCAACGGCCAATATTAACCGTGTGGCTGGAGGGGTCGCAGCGCGGTCCCACTGACCCTGGCAGGTCTCCCCCTGGCGCCGGCGAATTTCTTCGGTGACCGGCCCTGACGGTCGTGTCGAAGACCGCAGCTTCAGCATACAACCATTCCCTGTTAGTGGAGAATAATACACGGAAATTCCTCTGTTTTTGGGCAAACCGGCCACGCGGAGCATGGATAACCTTCTGATACGTTGTTACTTTTTAGTTCTTCGCGCGATCAGCAGGTCCGTTAACCGGGAATTTTCAGGGAACGTCTGCAATCTTGTCAGGACGGTTACGCATGGAACGCACGTATATCTCGCCGCCTGTCTATCTGTATAGCAACGTTCAATCAGTATCTCGCCACTCACAGGTGACTACTTCCGGACGGTAGATCCGTCCAGCTTGCTCTGCCCATCTTCCGCTACGGACAAGAACTGCTCTACCATTGCACCCATGGTTAAAGAGCAAGGACGTCGTGGACGCATTGCCGCGGTGACCGGCGCCAGCGGAGCCATCGGCATGGCTATTGCCCGCCAACTTGCTGCGATTCCTGGCCATGAAGTCGTGCTCGTATGCCGGGACGAGGATAAGGCGGCCCGCTGCGTAGAGGCCATTTCACGAGCAACCGGAAATCCGCGTGTTCGCTATGAACTTACTGACCTGGCGCGCCGAGCTTCGATTCAGGCATTGGCGCAGCGTTGGACAGGCCCACTTGATGTTCTGGTCAATAATGCAGCCATCGCGCCCCGTCTTCGTATGCAGACGCCCGAAGGCATTGAAATGCAATTCGCGACCAACGTGCTGGGGTACTTCTGGATGATTGACGCTTTTACCGAACAGCTCAGGCAGGGATCTGCCGCGCGGATCATCAACGTGGCCAGCTACTGGGCCGGCGGTCTCGATCTCGAGGATCTCGAATTCAAAAAACGGCCTTACAACAACGATGCCGCCTACCGGCAATCCAAGCAGGCCGACAGAATGCTGAGCGTCGCCTTCGCGCTGCGACTCCAGCCGCTTGGCATCACGGTCAATGCCTGTCACGCCGGCGATGTCAACTCCGCGTTGAGCAATAACCTTGGCTTCGGGGGACATCAGTCGCCGGACGCTGGAGCAAGAACCCCGGTGTGGCTGGCGGTCAGTAAGGCGGGAAGCCAACACACCGGCAAGTACTTCGAATATCAGCACGAAGTCCGTTGTCCTTTTGCCAGAGATCCCGAAGCGGTGGAGGCTTTGTATGCCACGTGCCTGTCCTACAGCACCTAGGAGGCTGTCGGACTTGGGGCTGATCTACTGCGCCGGTGGGAGAGCGCCCAAGTCCGACAGCCTTGTAGGGAGTAACGCATCGCTGGTCGTGGACTAGACCCGATTTCGTGGACAGTGAGTTTTCGAACTCATATCACACAGGATAGGGGCAACGTGAGGTGTGCCCCGAACTGAACGATCCGCAGGAGGGGTGGCATATCAATTTTCCGGCTGATATTTGCCAGGCCTACAATCTGACCTGGTGTTTTGCACGACACTTGGTGCTACCGCAAGAGCTTCACCGATACAGCATCACTTCTTCCCGCTCGGCCATCCAGGCCACCTCGTCCGGCCCGGCCAGCGCTTCCAAGTCGCCCGGCGTGGCCTCGGGGTCGTCCACCCACTGGCGCAAGAGCTCGCCACCATTGATAAGGTCGATAGCCAGGCGCTCGTATTCGTATTCGTAAGGGACGTTCCGCCACAGCGCATAATCGGGCTGCCGATGACGAATAGCCTTGAAAGCCAAAGCCATCAGACGCCAGGGACGGAATGCACCATGGTCGTAGGCTCCGTCCTCCACATGGATCTGCACTCCGGCACACAGCTTCCCCACGTGCTTGTGGAAGGTGGGCTCGAACCAGCACTCCCGCAGGCGGCATCCCTGCAGCCACCGGGGAGCAAGACGCCGCATTTCCGTCAAGAGCTTTCGGGGTTCCAGGTCCGGTGCCCCAAACAGCTCCAAGGGCCGGGTGGTACCGCGACCTTCGGACAGAGTTGTGCCCTCCAGCATGACGGTGCCGGGATAACAGCGGGCCATCCAGAGATTGGGTGCATTGGGACTGGGGTTAACCCAGGTGCGCTCGCCCAAAGGCCAGCCGTAGCCCGGCCCGTGCCCGGGTGCCCAGCCCTCCATGGTCAACGCCTCGCACTCCACATCCAGATTCAGGGTATGCACAAACCACAAGGCCAGTTCGCCTATGGTGAGGCCGTGGCGCATGGGCATAGGGCCGGCGCCCACGAAGCTCTCCCAGCCAGGACGCAAGGTCAACCCTTCCACCGGCCGTCCAACAGGGTTGGGGCGATCCAGCACCACCACCTGCTTGTTGAACTGCGCCGCCGCCTCGAGAACATAGCGCAGCGTGGTAACGAAGGTGTAAATGCGGCAACCCAGGTCCTGCAGATCCACCAGCAGGACGTCGAAACTGTCCATCATGGCCGGCGCTGGCCGACGTACCTCACCGTACAGGCTAAACACCGGAATACCTAAAACGGGGTCGGTAAAGTCCAATGACTCCATCATGTTGTCTTGCTTGTCTCCACGCAGCCCGTGCTGGGGACCGAAGGCGGCGGTGAGCTGAACCTCTGGCGACCGCGCAAGGGCATCCAGGGAATGGGTCAGATCGTCTGTCACAGACGCCGGATGGGCCACCAGGGCCACACGGCGTCCCTTCAGGGCCTGGCGCAGTGCGGGCTGTTGCAGCAGCCGATCAATACCAAACTTCATGGTTTTACTCCGCCGGTTCGTTTGTTCAAGGCTAGCATTCAGCGGAGTGCCAGTTGCATGGCAAACGAATCAGCATGATGGAAGTCGGGCTTGCCCGAAGGGTGGTGCAACGCCCAGTATGAGAGCAAGCCGTCTGCGTCCTCGACTACCGCGGACAAGCCCAGCCGCAGCGGACGGTCCTGAGGTAGGAAATCCCGATTGATCTGCGCATCCAGTTCCAATCGATTCAGGGTCCTGCGCACTCCGATTTTTGGGACCAACTCACTCTCCAGCTCCCCGCCGTCCCGATAGCCGCGAAACCCATAAACTGCCCACTCCCCCGAGGGCGAGAAATCGAACTCACGATACCCGGGGCCCTCCCCCGCCATCACGAAGGCCTCAAAACAGGTGTGCCGCCACAGGCCGTCCGCCCGTCTAGACGACCGGGGCTCAGGGATGCGTAGACTTGAAAGATCACATTCCAAGACGAAGGCCACCGCGAGGGTATCTCCGGGTGCAACACCCACCAACACGTCGATACCCTCTATTGCCTCAGAGGGGGTCTTGGCATGGCAGACAAGGGTGAGTGGCACTGCGCTGGTAATGAAATTCATGGATGCGAAGGCTAGCATCTAAGCACCCAATTCGCACGCACGCTAATTTGGCACTCTTCGCCATCGGCACTCATCTCTATTAGGATGTTTATCCATTCGCCTAAATTTAGTCGGATGTGAACCGCTGATCGGCAGTGTACTGGTATTTTTCGCGCTTTGGGTAACGGTATCGCCGACTCCGGGGACAAGTCCGCTTCACCCTTTACTACGGCGAACCCGTAATTTTCGCCTGGAACTGATGACTTTGACAGGCTTGCCCCCGAAGGCTACCTTCCCTCCCCTGCTCCGCCATGAGGGATCTGCTGGTACTCATCGCCCATCCATTGACCACCGTCGCCAAGCTTCTGGGATCCGGCGGCGCGAGGGCCATCGTCGCCGACAGCCTGTTCATGATGCAGCAGCTTCTGATCGCGAATTGCGCCCGACGGCGTGCTCCCAATCTCTCGGTACTGTTGTTTCCTGCTCGGCTTCTGGTCATTGTCTTTCAGCTCACGCCATATCCAGCGAGCTGCCGTCATTATCCGGCCATCGACGCTACTGAAATTCCATACCCTGCTCAAACAGCATAAGTATCGACAGCTGTATTCATCAGCTGGGGTTAAAATCTTGCCAAGCCACTATATTGATTTTAATCCACGGATGACGTGGACCGTCACCGGTTTTCAAATCCAGCGCTTGCGCCGGAACCAGAAAAGCATACCGGCGACGATACCAAGAATCAGCAGCCACACCAGCGGGTAACCATAATACCAGTGCAATTCGGGCATCGCCCAGGGACTCGCCGTGTTGTCACCGAAATTCATGCCGTAGACTCCAGTGATAAACGTCAAGGGTATAAAGATGGTGGCGATCACCGTGAGCACGCGCATGACGTCATTGAGGCGCATACTGGCACTGGACATATAGATATCCAGCAGACCCGCACTCATATCCCGATAGGATTCGACCAGGTCCATGATCTGCACTGTGTGATCGTAGCAGTCACGCAGGTAGATGTGCGTGGACTCGGAAATCCAGCCATCGACATCGCGCAGCAACTGATTAACGACTTCGCGCTGCGGCCACAGGCTGCGGCGCAGCAGGATCATGTTGCGTTTGACCTGGTGAACCTGGTCGAGAACTTCCCGGTCCGGCCCCGACACGATCGCCTCCTCGATCGTCTCGATGCGGGCGCCAAAGTGCTCGAGCACGGGAAAGCTCTGGTCGATCACCAGGTCGATGATGGAATACAACAGGTAGTCGATGCCCCGCTGACGGACCCGCGTGCCCGCGGTTTCCAGGTGTCTGACAATCGACACAAAGGGGTTACTGGTACAGGGGCAGAAGGTCACCAGGTAGTTGCGCAGCACGAATATGCTGATCTGGTGCAGCGTGACCTTGTCGTCCTCAAAGATCGGCAGGTGCATGACCAGGAACAACTGCCCGTCGTAGGGCTCCAGCTTGGGACGTTGCCCGGCGTTGAGCACGTCTTCGAGTGCCAGCGGATGCAGATCGAAGGCGTCTCCGAGCGTGTGCATCAGTTCCGCGGTCGGCCGGCCCTGCACCTGCACCCAGGTGAGAGAGTCCTGCCTGATGGACGCTTTGCACGTCGCCACATCGGCATTTTCGGTCACCGAGAATCCCTCGGCACGGTAGTCAACCAGGGAAATCTGTACCGCAACGGGTGTTACGTCGGCAGGCGACCGCAAGGTACCGGCTGGCGTGCCGGGCGGGTGATAACGTTTGGGAAAGAGCGCCATAACAAGTGATCCCGATGGTTCGATCGTCGCAACTATTGCCGCTACTGTAACGTCCGCAGGCACACGCGGCCAGTAATCAAGCCGGAAAAACGACGCCGTGCGTGCAGCTGGCCACGTGGGGAGTGGCGCTGCGCACAACGCGGCGGCATGTCAGCTCTGGACAGCTGGCACCAGCTCCAGCCGATGAACATCACCGGACAGCTGGTCTGGAGTGTTCACCCGGAACTCGAGCGTGTGCCCCTGTGCCATCACTGGCAGGCGCAGCACATGCACGCCGAGGCCCAATTCCCGGGTCGACAGCGACTGCTCGGGACCGCCGTCGACCCGCCACGAGACGGTCGCGGGGAAAGGCAGGCAGAATCCCAGCCGCAAGGCCGCCGGCATGGCACGAATCGGCGCCTGTGGCGTCCAGTACCACAGGTGCGCGTGTGTCCGCCGCCCGCGATAGCGCGCCCACAAGGGTTCGGGGCGGTCGACCGGCCTGCCCTCCAGGATGGAGCAGGCCAGCTTGATGTATTCGGCGTGCGCCCAGGCCAGCGGCATCGCCGAGCCGGTCGCTTGCCCCACTACCAGGCCGCGTTGTGCAATCGCCTCGCCGTCCCAAACCTGTTCGGGCAACATACCGCCGTCGCTGCTCATGGCGGCCATCGCTGCCAGCAGTGGCAGGGCCTGCCCCCCTCGTAGCAGTTCGTAGTGCCCGCGTTCGCCGCATAACAGCGGCCACAGCCGTCCACGCCCGGTACCGTCGTACGCTCGCCCGTCGGCGTGCTCGCCGTAGCCGTCCCCCGTGTAGCGATACCAGCACGGGCCTTGCGGCAGGTCGACGCGCAACAGCTTGTCTACAAGTTTGAGCGTATCACGCACCAGCGGATCGTTGGCCTCGCGCAGGCCGTAGCGCACGAGTTGCAGAAAATCGACGCCGATCTGTTCGGTCGCCCGCAGACCGGGGTCGATACGGCGGTTCTTGATCGGCAGCGCACGTGCCAGGACCGAATCATCGCTCAGGGCGGATGCCGGCATGACCCGCAGATAATAGCCCGCTACGCCGTGGCGCCGGGCAAACTCGGTGTCGCGTACTGCGGTCCAGTCTTCCAGGCGCACGTTCCAGTAGTCCGCGAGTTCCAGGGCAAAGGCTTCATCGGCGGTTGGCAGAAAACGGCTGCCCGACACCAGTGCAGCAATGCACACCGCCATGGTAAAGGTGTTCACCCCGCTGTTTTCTTCCCAGCGGTCCTGCGGGCTGGCCGGGCCGTTGCGGGCAATGAAACCCAGTGCCCGACTGACCATAGTTCTGACTTCGATGGCGTCGAGTGCATCACGGTCTGCGAGCGTGCCTGCCAGCAGCACCGGAAACGCGACCTGGTCGAGCTGGATACCACTCCAGTATGGCTTGCCTCCCAGCCACTGGTTCTGGTACCAGCTGCCGTCCGCGCGCTGCGTGGCCATCAGGTAGCGCAGGATTTCCCGGGCTTCCACTTCTGAGCCGAGCGCCAGCAGTGCGCCGGCGCATTCCACCAGGTCGCGTGGCCAGACGAGGTGATAACCGGGACGCTCTTCGGCTGACTCGCCCCAGGGCACACTGAGACTCGCGACCAGGGCGCCGCGAAAGGTCTGGTCGTGGTGCGTGCGTAAAACCATGGCGCTGACCTTGACCCGCTCGGTCAGCGCCGCAGGCATCCTGTCGACCCCGCCCTGCGACGGCGGCAGCCGACAATTGCCGTGCCAGCTGCGCCAGTGCGCGATCTGCTGTTGCCAGATCAGCTCGAAGGGCTGAAATAGCGCCGAAATCGCCAGCGTCGCCGCCGCTTCGCGGCTGCTGCCGAAACCCAGCGCCAGCACCACCCGGCACGGTAAGCTGCCGGTCAGGGCGATGTTACCCGGCCCCGCGTGTGAATACTGCCAGCGCATGCGGCCGTGACGATTAAAATCCTGCCAGCCATCGGACGCCCCCGAATAGCCCGCGCTGCAGGCACCGAAGGCGTCACTCTGCTGCCTGTCAGCGGCCGCCAGCGCCAGCCCGAACGGTCCCTGCTCTGCCCACAGTACACGCCGGCCCCGGTAGACGCCCGTGTCGGCGAGGTTGTTGCGGCCCGTATCGCCGAGGTGCGGGGCCAGCAACACGTAGGGTCTGAGAGCTTCGTCACCGTCCAGGGTCAGTTCAATCAGCACTACATCACGGTTGGGTTCGGGCACGATGCGCTGCGCCAGCGTAAAGCGCGGGTGACGGTGGACGACGGTGACGGCCGGGATGCCGGCTTCCGCGCACTCGACCCGGCAGTCGTCGAGGCGTTTGACCTCCTGCCAGAATCCCTGACCATCGGCGACAATGAAGCCCAGGTCGCGCACCTGGGGAATATCGACACGCGGATAATAGATCTCGTTGAGTATGCCCTGCCCCACGGTAAACCAGACGCGCGCCGGCCCGAGGCTGGTGCCGACCATCTGTTTGGCGCCGCTGCACCAGTTGGGCAGCATGCCCGGCGCACCCGGCGCTACGCCCGTCGCGACCTGGTCAGCGCCGCTCGCAAGCTCATCCATCCTCGTTGTCCGCGAGCTGGCTGGGCGCCAACCAGGCGCGCCCGTCGCGGGCTATCAGCCGTTCGGCGGCTTCGGGTCCCCAGCTGCCCGCGGCATAATTGGGGAAATCCGGCGCGGGGTTGGCGGTCCAGGCGTCTACCACCGGCATCAGCAGACGCCATGCCGCCTCCACCTGGTCACTGCGCATGAACAGCGTGGCATCCGCCAGCATCAGGTCACGCAACAGGGTTTCATAAGCGCCGGGACTGCTCTTGCCAAACGCTTCGCGGTAGGAAAAGCGCATATCCACCGGCCCGAGCCTCAGTGGATTGCCCGGCTCCTTGGCCATGAACTTGAGGATGATGCCTTCCTGCGGCTGAATCTGGATCACCAGACGCACCGGCTGGGCATTCAGCCCGGTGGCCGCGGGAAAGGCGTTGTGCGGCACGTCACGAAAACGAATGGAAATCTCTGACACCGACGCGGTCATGCGCTTGCCAGTACGCAGATAAAACGGCACATCCTGCCAGCGCCAGTTGTCCACCAGCAGCTTGATCGCGGCATAGGTTTCGGTGTTGGAATGCGCAGCGATGCCCGTTTCCTCGCGGTAGGCGGCCACGTGCTCACCTTCGATCCAACCGGCGGCGTATTGCCCGCGCGACGCAAAGGCCGTCACGTTATCCGCAGGGATCGGGCGGCAGGCGCGCAGCACGTCGAGCTTTTTGTTGCGAATGTCGTCAGCATCGTAGACCACCGGCGCTTCCATGGCCACCAGGCACATGAGCTGCAGCAGGTGGTTCTGCACCATATCGCGTAACGCACCCGCGTGTTCGTAGTAACCCGCGCGGTGGCCGACGCCAATGCGCTCGGCCACAGTCACCGTGACGTGATCGATATAGCGGCGATTCCACACCGGTTCGAAAATCGGGTTGGCGAAGCGCAGTGCGAGAATATTCTGCACGGTTTCCTTACCCAGGAAGTGATCCATGCGGTAAATCTGGTCTTCGTTGAAATGCGTGCGCAGCGTGCGATCGATGGCCTGAAAGGCGGCGAGACTGTCACCCAGCGGCTTTTCGACTACGATTCTGGTCCGGTTGCGGTCACTATGCAGGCCGGCGTGCGCCAGGCCATCGGCGACGGCGCCGAACAGTGTCGGCGGAATGGCAAGATAGAAGATTTGCGCGTCCGCCGTTCCGGCGTCGCTGCTTAACTGATTTTTCAACTGCTCGTAATGCAGAACATCGGTCAGATCCATAGGACAGGCATCGAGGCGCGCAGCAAACGCGCCCCACGCCTCTTCATTGGGCCTACCGCTGCGCGAAAAACGTTCGACGCCGTCACGCAGGCGTTCGCGCAGGACGTTGGCGCTGATGTCGCGGTCGACGCCGATGAGCGAAAACCCGGCGGGCAACTGACCGTCCAGGTGCAAATTGAACAGTGCCGGGCCGATCAGGCGCCACGCGAGGTCGCCCATGGCACCGAAGAGGACAAATTGCACGCGTTCCGGTAACTGGTGACTCTTGTTCATTGGTTCGAGCGGCACTCGCTGTAGCACCTGTCAGCGGCGTGCGGCCAACAACCGCCGCCCTTCACTCGGTTTCCCGCACCCTGCCAAGCGTTTCCAGCAGCGACTGGTAAGGCGTGACAAACTTTTCAATGCCCTCACGTTCCAGTTGTTCCGTAACGGCGTGCATATCGATACCCAGCTCGGTCAGTCCCTTCATGGTATGTGGCGCGGCATCGATGGCGCTGGCAATGCGTTCTGCGGGGTCACCGTGATCGCGGTAGGCATCCAGCGTCTCCACGGGCAGGGTATTGACCGTGTCACGGGCAATCAGCGCGTCCACGTATTTGATATCGCTGTAGCCCGGATCCTTGGTGCCGGTACTGGCCCACAGCAGGCGCTGCGGGCGCGCGCCCGCAGCGGCCAGAGCCTGCCAGCGCGGGTGCGCGCTGATTTCCTGAAAACGCTTGTAGGCAAACCCCGCACTGGCAACAGCCGCCTGCCCACGCAGTGCAGACGCGTGCGCAGCCTGCTCACCGCCTTTGGAGTGGATGGCATCCAGTAGCGGATCGACCATGACGTTGATGCGGCTGAGAAAGAAACTCGCCACCGAGGCCACCCGGTCGACGCCAAGGCCGCTGTCCAGCCGCTGCTGTATGGCATCCATGTAGGCATCGAGGACTTCGATGTAACGTCCCACCGAGAACAGCAGCGTGACGTTGACATTGATGCCCTCACTGAGCAGTTGCCGGATGGCCGGCAATCCTTCGGCAGTACCCGGCACCTTGATCATGACATTGGGCCGGTCCAGGCGCTGCCATAATTCGCGCGCTTCCGCCACGGTAGCCTCGGTATCGCGCGCCAGCAGCGGCGACACCTCGATACTCACAAACCCGTCGCGGCCGCTGCTGTCCTGGTAGACCGGCGCAAAGCCGTCGGCCGCACGGGCAATGTCATCAAGAATCAGCCCCGCATACAAGGTCTCCCGATCGGCACCGCCCGCGCGCAGGCGTGTGATATCGTCGGCGTAACAGCTGTCGTGAGTGATGGCCTTTTCAAATATCGCCGGATTGGACGTCAGACCGGCGACCCGGTCCGCGTCGATCAGCCGCTGCAGCGTACCGTCAACCAGTATGCGCCGGTCGATGTAGTCCAGCCACAGGCTCTGTCCGAGTTGTGCGACGGCTGCGGTCGGGTAGGTAGACGTATTCATGTGACCTCCGAGAGTTGGTGTTAGAAAACTAACGCCGTGTCGTATTGTTCGGCTGCGATGTCAATCTTTTGTGAACCGGGGCGGGCAGATTCTGGTCCGGCAACGCTGTCAAGTCTAGGCAAGCGGCATAGCCTTTTCAATTTCAAACTAACCCAAGCGCATCACGCCCTGGCTGCCGTACGCGAATCGCGCAGACCTGTTAGACCTGTGCAACCGTTGGATTCGAGTCCTCGCTTTTGGTTCCCGGTGGTTACGGGTTCCTGGTATGGTGACAACCAGTTGCGGACGAGTCGTCACAAACCACTGGCGGCACCGACCCGCCCGGTCTAAGTGGACCATGCAGCGTTTGAGTCGTGTCATTCAATCCCGGTGGCGATACAGGGTCGCCGCCGGCGAACAGCGGCAGTCCGCTCAGGGCCAGCAACACGATCACTCGGCAAGACACATAGTCCCATGTCAACATCGCTACGCCCGCAGCCACACCCCATTCGTTTTGGGGTCGAATGGTCAATACGGCCACTACACCTTTTTACGGGCAACGTCCGGCTTGCGGCGCCGCAGCATCAGCAGCGGCGCCAGCACAAGAAACCCCAGTGTCACGAACCAGAATGCATCGATGAAGCCCAGCATGCTGGCCTGCCTGCCGAGTTCACTGGCCAGCAATCGGGACGCCAGGGGATCCGCCATGCTGAGGTGCTTTGCCGCCAGCCAGTGCTGCAGCGCTGGTCTATACGCGTTGATGTCGCCACCGAGCCGATTCCAGTTAACCTGGGGCATGTGCGTCAGCACGGTTGCGGCAAGCGAAATGCCAACGGCACTGCCGACCGTGCGTGCGAGATTGAAGATCACCGAACCCTGGTCGGTAGCCGTACGCGGCAGGGTAGCGTAGACCACCGTCGACAGCGGCACGAACATCATTCCCATACCGAGCCCCTGCAGCAGGCTCGGCCAGATAAACCAGTTGATCGACACGGCCAGGGCGTACCAGGTCATCAACCGCGACACCAGAAACATACCCCAAGCACCGTTCCGGGCATAAACGCCGTCCCCCGGCGCGGATCGCGGCCAGGCTAGGAGGCTGTCGGACTTGGGCGATCGTAGCGAGCAAGGTGGGAGAGCGAGGCCATTTTTTCGATCGTTTGAGAAGAATAGCCGTAGCTATTTGACGAAAAGGATCGGAAAAATGGGGCGCTCTCCCACCGGCGCAGTAGATCAGCCCCAAGTCCGACAGCCTCCTAGCCGGCGTCGCTACTTCGTGGAACAGGTCACACGGGCAGATAGAAGAACACAAACCGCCCGTCGTCAAAATCGACCTTGAGGCGCCCACCGTGTGACAGCGCATAGTCGACGTAGCCGGGCACGGCGCTATCGAGATGACATTCGCTCGCGAGCTGCGGGGACTCGAAATCCCGGTCACGGTCATACCAGGCAAGCAGCATGTTCTCGCCAAGTCGCCTGCCGGCTTCGGCATTGGCCAGCGTCATGGCATCAAGGTAATCGGCAACGTCTGCGCCCGCGGTCAGGTTCACCACAATAACGTCGTTCATATCAGGGCCACGCGGCAACTCGCAGGCGTTTGCCGTCACCGGGCTTGCGTCTGGCGCCGCTTTATCCTCTGTCATAACACCTGTCTTCCCAGGCTTCAGACGCGAGCCGCCAGACCGATAATGCCGATAAGTATCAGATAGATCGCGACAATGTAGTTGAGCAGGCGCGGCACCAGTAGAATCGCAACGCCGGCAATCAGTGCAAGCAAAGGCGAAAAGACCAGCAAGTCGATACCTAGCATTGGAAGTCCCTCCCGAGTTTACAGGTGTTCGCTAAGCATAGCCCAACCGTCATTGATTGCGCAGCAGCCGGCCAATGCCGCCCGCGATGAGGGCGGCGATATCGAGCAGCAGTCCCGCCAAGGGTGAGCGCGGCCGGTGGGCCAGGTACACCCCGTGCCACTCCGGACTGAAGTTCGCCTTAAAGCTGCGCAGACCCTCAATAGCTGTAAGAACGCTCGCCGTGTTCGAATGCCAGCCGCGCCACCTTCTCAGATGCACGCGCGCAGCGTGACTGGCCGACACCGCTGAGTGGCGCGGTAGCCAGATCGAAGTAGCGGTACCCGCTGTCACGAGCATATTCGATGAGCCGCACGAACAGCAGATCCACGGTCATCGTCTTCATTGTCTTTCTCCCTGCCGGTTGTTACCTGACATGAGACGAGCATCGATCATGCCAGTCTGTAAGAGCCTGTTATCTGAGCAAGATATTCACAGGAGTCGGGCAGCTTGCGGAAATATTCCGCTACCGCTCGCCAGGCGTGGCGATTATTCACCAGCCGCACAGCCGTCATGACTACATTGGCGGATAGGCAGCGTCGTGTCCGCGTTCACCGGGTGGTATGGGAATGCAGGCGTACGCCGAGGGTGCGCAGAAAGCTGCGATGACGCGACGCCGTTCTGTCGAAACGGCGGTAGACGGACATCTTGGCCGCGTCGGTCACGAACGACCAGACGATGGAATAGCCCCAGACCAGGCCGAAGCCATAGGCACACAGCAGCGTCGCGGCCAGTTTGGTGGACACGGCTGCCCAGATCATGATCGGCGCGGGCCAGGGACGTGCGATATACCAGCTGCGGCTGCGGGAGACAAACAGTGTCAAGTGGCCGGCCACTGCCATCTTCAGAAAAATGTAAGTCTGCACCTTGGGAATGCCCAGGTGCAGCCATTCGAGCGCCAGGTAGAGCATGAGGAAACTGCCCAGGGTTCCGATCACGCCCATGGCAGTGGACACGGCGATGACGCGGTGCATGTCCCAGCGCACCGGCTGGTGGTCCAGCCAGGTATTGTCGTAGGCGATGGCCATGATTGGCACGTCGTTGAAGAACGCGAGAAGGATGATCATGATCGCAGTAATCGGATAGAAATCGAACACGAGCATCGCCAGCACCACAAAGATCATGATCCGGATGGTCTCGGTGATACGGTAGATGGCGTACGAGTTCATGCGCTCGAAGATACGCCGCGCCTCTTCGACGGCGCTCACGATGGTGGACAGGCCGGGGGCGGTGAGAATCAGGTCGGCGGCGGCGCGCGCGGCGTCGGTAGCCCCGGAGACGGCAATGCCGACGTTGACCTGCTTGAGCGCAGGCGCATCGTTGACACCGTCACCGGTCATCGCCACCAGGTGGCCGCGCTCCTGCAGGGCCTTGACAATGGCGTACTTGTGCTCGGGAAAGACCTGCGCGAAACCGTCGAACAGCGCAGTGGCCGGCTGAATGCTCTTGCCCAGGCCGAGCTTGGCGGAGATCTCGCGGGCGATCGCCGCGTTGTCGCCGGTCACCATCTTCATGCTGATGCCGTATTGCTGCTGTGGCTACGAGCCTGTCCTCGCTCTCCTGTTTTGCAGTCGCAGAATGATTACTCGGACAGGCTCCTGGTACATCACCGTGGACCGGACTGCTGCGGCTCGACCCACGGCTGCCGAAGCCGCGCGGCCTGCCCCATCAGGCGGCGGTCTGGGGCCGGCCGAGGCGTCTGAAACCGGCCGTTACGAAATCCCAGTTGACGAGTTTCCAGAAACCCTGCAGGTAGTCGGCACGCGCGTTGCGGTAGTCGATATAATAGGCGTGTTCCCACAGGTCGCAGGTCAACAGCGGTGTCTGGCCATCCGTCAGCGGCGTACCTGCGTTAGTAGTATTGACGATCTCCAGTTTACCCGCAGGGGTGCTGATCAGCCAGGTCCAGCCGGAACCGAAATTTTCCAGGGCCGACTGGGAAAAGTTCTGCTGAAAGCCCGCAACGGAACCAAACCGGCTGTTCAAGGCATTGGCCAGCTCGCCGGCCGGAACAGACTGGTCGGGTGTCAGGCACTGCCAGTAAAAACCATGGTTCCACACCTGTGCGGCGTTGTTGAATATGGGGTTGGGTTGCTCTGACTTGCCGCTACTGTCGCGCACCAGCGCTTCGAGCGACAGGTCCTCCAGCTCCGTTCCGCTGATCAGCTCGTTGAGTTTACTGACGTACGCTGCGTGGTGCTTGCCGTGGTGGTAATCGAGCGTTTCACGCGAGATCCAGGGTTCCAGGGCATCGTGCGGATAAGGCAGTTCCGCTAGTGTTTGCATAGCATCGTCTCCTCTGTGTTCCTGGTGGCGGCAGACACCGCCACGCTGCACCATATCAATCTGCAGAATCAGTGCCACACCATAGCGCGCTGTTTCTAATTGACAAATCGCAGGGCAGCCGCAACGGTCGTGCGGCCGTGACGCAATATTCACCACTTGGTGTGGAATAATACGCAACGCCCCTGACTGACGCTGTGCCACGCAATGAAAACATCCGCCAGGCAGACTGTCATCAAGCTGGTCACACCCCAATGCAGCGCTATCGGCCACAGCGGTCCACCGGCCTTACGGCCACCACAGGCGCGTCAGTCCGAGCGTTTGATGTGATACTTTTCGATCCGGTAGCGGACTTTCTCACGGGTCGTCTTGAGTACCCGTGATGTTTCGGCGACATTGTAGGCGTGACGTGCCAGCATGGTTTCAATAATCTGTCCCACCATGTCATCGAGCCCTATCGAGCCATCCATCGGCAGGCACAGGCGGTCGTCCTGCAGACCAACAACCGGACTGCCCGCCGTCACTCTACTGACAGAGCCCAGCTGGAGCCAGTCGACCGGAAAGCGATGATCAGTTGCGAACAACACACAGCGTTCAACCACGTTGCGCAGTTCGCGCACATTGCCTGGCCAGCTGTATTCCCGCAGGCGCTCCCGTACCGGCTGCCCTATCTCGCTGACCTTCTTGCCGGCCAGCGCGTTGTATTCCGCAACGAACAACGGCACCAGTTCTTTGAGGTCGGCGATCCGCTCGCGCAGTGGCGGCAGCTCCAGGCGGAATACACTGAGGCGGTGATATAGGTCGGCGCGAAACTCACCATTGTGCACCTGCTCTTCAAGGTTCTGATTGGTCGCCGCCAGGATCTGTACATCGACCTGAATCTCGCTGTCACCGGCAAGGCGGCGCACGGTCCGATCTTCAATGACCTTCAGCAGCTTCGCCTGGAGATCCACCGGCATCTCGGCGATTTCGTCCAGAAATACGGTGCCGCCATGCGCCTGCTCAATCAACCCGCGCCTGCGACCCTTCGCCCCGGTGTAGGCTCCGGCCTCGTGACCGAAAAGCTCGGATTCCAGCAGCTCGCGTGGCAGCGCCGCGCAGTTGACCTCGATCAGAGGCCCCTCAGCGCGCGGCCCGGCGTGATGCAGGATGCGCGCCGCGAGTCCCTTGCCGGTACCCGTTTCACCGGTAATCACCAGGGCACTGAACGGCACCTCGGTGAGTTTGCCGAGCAGCTCGCGCACCGTCTGCGCCGCACGGCTCGAACCCGAAAACGACGCCGGCGTGTAACGGCGCGAACGGTTCTCGGTCTCTTCCTTGATACGTCGCTGAGCGCGCGCACTGCGTGCCGCCCCTTGGACAACGATATGCAGCCGTTCCTGATCACAGGGTTTAGTCAGAAAATCGAAAGCCCCGAGCCGCATCGCGCGCACTGAATCAGGCACTTCACCGTAACCGGTCAGAAAGACCCATTCGCCGTGTCCGCCCTGCTGTCGCACCCTGTCGAGGAGGTCGAGGCCGCTGCCATCCGGCAGATTGATATCCGAGAGCACCACCAGCGGTTCCAGTTCACGCACAAACAGGGCGCGCTCAGCTTCGGCGACGGTCTTCGCCCAGGTCACCTCCCACCCGCTGTGACGGTAATGCCGCACCAGCTCTGAACCGAGCAACTGCTCGTCTTCTATGATCAGCAATGACTCAGACATCGGTCGGACCGCAAGGCAACGCAAGCGTTACGCAAGCTCCATCAGGTTTGCAATTGGAAAGTGTCACAGCTCCTCCCCCGGTCGCGCACAAAACGCTGCAGCATGGAAAGTCACCCGCGGGCCGTCCCGGGCGAGGGCGTACAACGGCGCTTATGCCGGCATCGAGCAGGTCCGTCGCAAGTCCGTGCCCCGGTCGCGCCCACCAGGTCCAGCTTATCCTGCTCAACACGCGCTGCAAGCACGCTGCTGCCCGGCGCAGCGATTGCCGGCCGGGCACAGTGAGTATGAGAGCCAACAGTCTCCGGCGCAGCAGCACATCCGGCAGGCGGGGAACGAACAGGCGCCCCGTGGTAACCGCTTACAACGCACTGATCATGTGTTCCAGTTGTTGCCGCAGCGCCGTGTACTCAGCGAGGTCGCCGCTCGCCGGGTTAGCGCTCAGCGTCCCGACGGTCTTCCGCAGTTCACCGATCTGCTGCTGATAGCTCCCGTTGGCAGTGTGCTTCTCAGCCGCTTCTGCTGCCTGACGGAGGAGTTTGTTGGCCGCATCGAGTTCCTTTGTCGCCCTTGGGGTTTCGTGACCGGTAAACAGGTCGATCTGTGCATTCGCCAGGTGCAACTTCGCCTCAATCAGGTCGGACTTGAACGGCTGACTTTCGGCGCGGTAGAGCTGCCAGCCAGTGGCGAGATACTCCATACTGCGGTCGGCATACGCCTGCGCCCGTTCCAGCAGACTGTGGAAGCCGGTGGTCACAGTGCTGCCCTGTTCCAGGTCTCCCAGCAGCGACTGCGCCTCTGCGAGGAGTTGCGTGGCGGCGTCGCGCGTCGCCTCATTTCCCGACTGCCTGGCGGCTTCAAGGTAACGGATGGCGGTCTGCAGATCAGCCTTCGCCAGGTCATTATTTCCCCCGTCCAGGTCAAACACCCCTTGATATAAGGCCGCTTTGGCGGCAAACAGAGGCTGCTGAACACCGACGGAGATAAAGACCACAGCGTCTTCAGCCGACTTCAGGGACTTGTCGGCCTCGTCCAGCTTCTTCTCGCTGAGGTCGGCCGTGGCCTGCGCCACCAGACGACGCGTGCTACGGAGCGGCAAATCGATCTCGGTATATTGCAGCGCCGCGTCGGTCTCTTCCAGCGCCTGTTTTGCCTTGGCCTTGTCGCCGGCCTCGAGTTTGGCCTTGGCCTGATCCAGCTGCGCCCTGGCCGCTTTTACCGGCACGACGTCCGTGAGTTCATCCAGTGAACTGTATATCGGGATCAGGTCAGGCAGCACCTCCTGCGTGTCTTCGTATTCCAGGTGTTTCCTGGCCACCCAGATGCGATCCTTGATTGAGGTTGTCGGCAATGCCTGCTGGATGATATCCAGCAACTTGTCGGCCTGGCCGAGTTCGGTGTGCGCGGCCTCGACATCCTTGTTGTGGATTTCGGCACGTGCCTGGGCAATGTGACGCAACACCTTCACGCCGGCTGCCGATATAATTGCCTCTTCGCTGGGGCTAATGGTTTTTTCCGGGGTGACGGACACCTTCTCCTGTATGCCGCCGGCATACAGGGGTGTGGACAACAGTGCCGCTCCCGTGCCGGCAAGCAGGATCGCGACAGCAACAGACTTGAGTTTGGGTTTTGACATGTTCGGTACTCCTTCAGCTTGACAATGGGGAAATCCCTACCAGACCTTGAGCACCGACCGTGCCAACCGAGCCGGCCCATTCAAATCAGCCGCTTACAATTCAACAGGGGCGAAGCCGCGGGCAATATTCCCGCCACCGGGCAAAATCACCCAGCGTGGGTCGACCAGCAGCCTGTCCGAAGTAATCTGCGCGTAGCGAGAAAGCGGGAGAACGACGACAGGCTCCCAGCAGAACAGGTGCGAGCGGACTTCGCCGCTGTATACTCTGCGACACAGCCGCGCCCCGGCACCGGCAACTGCCAGCCAGCCGCAGCGGCGTCAATCGTCGAAATACAAAGCACGCGCGGCGCCAAAGCCGCTCCTAGGAGCGCATAAGCAATGCTGGAGCACTTTCTGACACTGGCCAGACCCTGGTTCGAGCATTACGGCATCGCGGTTCTGTTTGTCACTGTGTTCATAGAAGGTTTCGGAATTCCGGCGCCCGGAGAGACCTTCATGATCGGCGGCGCCCTGCTGGCACGACAGGGTGAGTTGCACCTGGGTGCCGTAACCGCCGTGGCCTGGCTCGGCGCCGTGCTCGGCGACAACCTCGGCTATGTCATCGGCCGCCAGGGCGGTAAGCGCCTGCTGCTGCGTCTGCGCTTCCCGCCGGCACGCCTGCAAAAGGTTGAACAGCGCTTTCGGCGTTATGGTATCTGGATGGTTGCCTTCGCCCGCTTCTTTGAGGTGCTGCGCCAGCTGAACGGTATCGTCGCCGGCAGTCTGCAGATGCCCTGGCTGCGTTTCCTGGTGTTTAATGCCATCGGCGCTTCGCTGTGGGTCTTGCTCTGGGTTGGCGGTGTCTATTTTTTCAGTGCCGGGATGGCAGACCTGTTGCACGCTTTCGGCAGACTGCATGACGGGGTCGCTGTTGTCAGTGGCCTGGCGGCGGCCGGCATTCTGGTGTGGTTGATCCTTCGCTGGCGCAGACAATCCGCGAGCCTGCCGGACAAGCCACCACACGACCCCTAACCGTCAACGCTGCACATCCCTGCAGTCAAAGCCCCGCTTGCAGGCCGATTCCGGCCCCGTTCCTCCGGAAAACGGTAATATGCGTTGGCGCGCCCCGCATTGCGCGCCAGCCAGGTGAAAATCACCTCCTGGCAGTAGGGTAAACTGGGCAGATGGCGCCTGGGAATCAACGCGAACCAGGGACTGGTCCCGGTATCGCCGAAATCCACCCCCCAGTGTGACCACCAGCGCCCCGGGCTTCACGGCCCGGTGCCGGATGCTGCCGCTTTCGTCATAAACGTCTTCCCGCCGCCGCTCATGGCCAGATGCGGCGATAACCGACTTTGCCGCCAGCGCCAAGCTTATGCTGTCGCATGATAAGATTATGCTCGATTACAACTGATTGGCGAAACAACGTCGGCACGGTGGGGGGACGCCCCCGGCTTGGTCAAAACCAGTGTGGTTGTGTTGACCTGAATCAGTAAGTTTTCCTTATTGGATGATAGACTATTTGAATAAAAGTGGTATTGTTTGAACAACACAATCACGAGCAGTGTTCCATGCCTTATACCCTCGCCAGCGCGAGGTATACTTTTCACAGGATGTGTAAGCTGGCGTGGCTCTGCAACCAGAGGCAGGTAGCAAAATGACGCCAAAGAATCTCGACCCGGTACGTAAAGACACAGCATCTGATGTGAGTGGCAGCATGACGCCCAACAGTCTCGGCCCGGTACGTGAGCACATAGCTTCGCAGGTCATCGGCCAGCAAAAACTGGTCGACGGTATGCTTGTGTGTCTGCTGAGCGACGGCCACCTGCTGGTGGAAGGTATGCCCGGCCTGGCCAAAACGACGGCCGTGAATGCCCTCTCGGAAGCCATCGAGGGCGATTTCCACCGTATCCAGTTTACCCCCGACCTGTTGCCCTCCGATCTGATCGGTACCGACATCTACCGTCACGAAAAGGCTGAATTCGAGTTTCGCCCCGGCCCCTTGTTCCACAACATTCTGCTGGCCGACGAGGTCAACCGCGCCCCCGCAAAGGTCCAGGCCGCACTGCTCGAGGCCATGGGTGAACGCCAGATTACCGTAGGCCAGAGGACTTATCCGCTGCCCAAACTGTTCATGGTGCTGGCCACCCAGAATCCGGTGGAACAGGAAGGCACCTATCATTTGCCCGAAGCCCAGCTGGACCGTTTCCTGATGCAGGTGGTGGTCGACTATCCCAGCCACGCGGAAGAACTGAAGATTCTTGATCTGGATAACGACCGTCAGCGGGAAAAGCCAAGACCGCCGGCCCGCCCGTTACCGCAGGCAGAGCTGTTCGCGATGCGCGCGAAAATCGCGGAACTGTTCATCAACCCGAAGCTGTATCGCTACATCGTCGATCTGATTCAGGCCACCCGCAAGCCGCAGAACTATGACAAGGACCTGGCACGCTGGTGCCGTTTCGGCGCCTCCCCGCGCGCCAGTCTGGCGCTGGCGCGCTGTGCCCGCGCACGTGCCTGGCTGCACGGTGAACCCTATGTTTCCCCGGAGCATATCCAGGAGGTCGCGCCCGACATATTGCGCCATCGCCTGCTGCTGACCTTTGAAGCGGAAGCCGAAGGTATCACCAGCGACGATCTGATCCAACGCCTGATTTCCCTGGTGGCGATTCCGTGAAGTGCTATGAGTCTGCAACCGCGTCTGGATGACCTGCTCGAGCTGAGACATCAGGCGCGCACCCTTGGCCTGGCGTCTCACCACCTGGTCAATTCCTCATTCAGTGGCCTGTACGCTTCGGTGTTCCGTGGCCAGGGACTCAATTTCGAGGAAGTACGCGAATACAGTGAGGGTGACGACATCCGCAATATGGACTGGAAGGTGACGGCACGTACGGGCGACCCGCACCTCAAAGTATTCCGCGAGGAGCGCGAACGCAGCGTCATGCTGTGCGTCGACAAGGGGTCGCATATGAGTTTCGGGACCCGCAAGACCTTCAAATCGGTCCAGGCCGCGCGTGCCGCGGCGTTGCTCGGCTGGGCCGCCAACGCCCTGCACGATCGCGTCGGCGGGCTGCTGTTCAGTGGCGACGGGCGCGCGAACAGTTATTTCCGTCCGACCAAGGACCGGCGCGCGCTGTGGCGGTTACTGAAAGCGCTCACTGTCGAAATCAATGGCGGCACTGAATCGACACCCGCACTGCTGACCGACGTTATGCGGCAAGCCGCCCGCGGTATTGGCACCGGCGGTCTGGTCTTCGTGATTGCCGACTTCAACCGCGAACACGAGGGGCTGGTCAAGGGTCTCGCGCAGCTGCGCCAGCGCCACTCGGTGGTGCTGGTGCCAATAGACGATCCGGCCGATCGTGACATGCCGGATATGGGCGACGTGATGTTCCGCGGCCCGGCCGGAGAACTGCTTACCGTCAACACGGCGGACGAGATCGGCCGGCAGACCTACCGAAAAGCCTGGCAAAAGCGCCGCAACGCCCTGGTACAGATCGCCAACGGTTCGGGTTGTGCGCTGATCCCGCTGGAAACTACTCAGGACGTGCACGCGGCCCTGACGACCGGATTACAACGCCGTTTACACATGAGGGCCGCGCTGTGAACCCCGAACTGGTCAGCCAGCTGCGCGATATACACGGCCTTGACAGCATTCCCTGGTGGCCGATTGCGACCGGCTGGTGGCTGCTTGCCGCGCTGGTGATCGCGCTGCTCGTCGTGCTGCTCTCGCTGGTTCGCAACCTGCTGCGCTATCCCGCCGGCTCCTGGCGGCGGCATGCGTGGAAACAGTTACGCGACCTGAAACAGCGGTCTGGCCGGGTGCCGGTGCAGGAGCTCGCCGGTGATCTGTCCGAACTGTTACGCCGTATCGCCATCGCCCGCCTCGGCCGCGAGCAGGCTGCCGGGTTGAGCGGAGAACGCTGGCTGGCGTGGCTGCAGCAACACGATCCGGCCGGCTTCGACTGGACACAGCGCGGCAAACCGCTGCTGACCCTGCCGTATGCACCGGAGGGCCGCTTCGAGGACGCCAGGAACCAGCTGTTACCGCTGATCAACGCCACCTTTGCCTGGGTTAACCGCCGCGAAAGGCTCGAACATGTTTAATTTCGCCTGGCCGTGGATGGGGTTATTGCTGATTGTGCCGCTCGCGATGTGGCTGAATAACCGCAGTCGCACCTACGCCACCACGGATACACAGGAACGCAAGACCACGCTGCTGCACCCGGACCTGCACAACCTGCAGGCTGCATTCAAGACGCGGCACCCCGCCACGACCCTCGGAACGCGAGCCTATTACCTGCTGCTCGCCATCCTCTGGACCGGCCTGACAGCGGCCATCATGCGACCGCAATGGCTCGAACCCCACACCGAAGAGCGCAGTGAAGGCTATGATCTCATGCTGGCCGTTGACGCCTCCCATTCGATGGAGGCCCTCGACTTCACCGTCGACGGCAAGCAGGTCAGCCGCATGCAAGTCGTAAAAGGTGTCATGGGTCGGTTTATCGAAGGGCGGCAGAACGACCGTATCGGACTGATCATCTTCGGCAGCCGGGCCTTTGTGCTGTCGCCGCTGACCCTGGATCGCCAGGCCGTACGGCACTTGCTCGATGACCTGGTGCCGCGCATTGCCGGTGATGGCACCGCCATGGGGGACGCGCTGGGACTCGGCGTGAAGAAGCTGCGCGAACGCCCGCCGGGTTCAAGGGTGCTGGTGCTGATTACCGACGGTGAAAACACCGCCGGGACCATCCCACCGCTGGCCGCAGCCCAGCTCGCGGCCAGTGAGGGTATCCGTATCTATACCATTGGTGTCGGCAGCGGCCAGAAGGAAGTCCCCATCGTTGAAAACGGGCGCCTGATCACCCGCGACGACCTCGGCTTTGACGAAGCCGCGATCCGCCAGATCGCCAATGTCACAGGGGGCGCCTATTTCCGCGCCACCGACACCAACGCCCTGGAAGCCATTTACAGGCGCATCGACGAACTGGAAAAGAGCAAGGCGGAAGCGCGCACCGTGATGATTCCCCACCCCCTGTACCGCTGGCCCCTCGGGGCGGCGCTGGTGGCACTGCTGGCGCTTGGGCTTTTCCCCGGCGCCCGTGCCCGCCGTCTGGCCTGGAGCAGTCATGGTTGAGACCGGCTTCCATTTCGCCCAGCCCCTGTGGCTGTGGGGCCTGCTGGCGATACCCGCGGTTATCGCCTGGCTGCTGTTTTCCGCGCCTTTCCGGCAACACGGCCTGGAGGTCAGGTACGCCGACGCCCACCTGCTGCCCTTCCTCACTGGCGTAGCCACCACACGGCGCGCCAGCAGTCGGGCACCGCTGCTGGGCTGGGCGCTGGCCTGGAGCCTGCTGTCGCTCGCCATGGCCGGGCCCCGCTGGGATTTCCGCCAGATGAATCCCTTCGAACCGGGCGCCGACCTGGTGATATTGCTCGACATATCGCGCTCGATGGAGGTTACCGATGTCAGTCCATCACGCGTCGAGCGGGCACGCCAGGAAATCCAGGACCTGGTTGCCGCCAACCCCGGCATCAGCATCGGCCTGATCGCCTTCGCCACGGTCGCCCACGTGGTGACGCCCATCACCGAGGACGGAGAAAGTCTGTTGCGCGAACTGCCGGCTATTTCCACCAGCCTGGTCCAGTTGCAGGGCAGCCGGCTTTCCGACGCCATCGACCGGGCCGATCGCCTGCTGGCCGGCCAAGGCGACGAGGTTGCCCACAACATACTGCTGATCAGCGATGGCGACTTTGCGGAAACTGGTATCAGTGAACAGGTCGGGAAACTGCGCGAAAAGGGTACGCGTTTTCACATTCTCGGGATCGGCACCAGCCAGGGTGGGCCGGTGCCGGGACTGATGGGGGCCAATGGCGCGCCGGTGATGTCGTGGCTGGATGAGGATGGTCTGAAGCAGCTGGCCGAAACCGGCGGCGGTATCTTCCGCGTCGCGGACTACCGCTCCGGTGATACCAGGGCCATCCTCGATGCGATCGTTTCGCACGCCAAGACGCGGCAAAATGAACAAATGCGCACACTGGTGTGGAATGAATATTTTTACTGGCTGTTGATACCGGCGATACTGACCCTGCTTTACCTGTACCGTCCGGGTGCGGGCAGCGTACATCTGGGCCGGCAGCGAGCGGCGTCATGAGACACTGGTGCCTGACCTTGTTGCTATGCAGCCTGTGTGTCGCGCCGGCTACTCACGCAAGCCTGTTCGACAACCAGGAACAGAAGGCCGCCAAGCTGTTCGCACAAGGCGAATACCAGGAAGCAGCTGAGAAATTCACTGACAGTTACCGGCGGGGCGTCGCCGAGTACCGCGCGGGGCAGTATCCGCAGGCGGCAGAGTCTTTCTCCGAGGTAACGCGCGAAAGCATCAAAACGGACGCCCTTTACAACCTGGGCAACAGCCGTTTCCAGGAAGGCAAGCTGGAAGCCGCGGCCGAAGCCTATCGCAAGGTGCTGCTGCGCGATCCCGGCTACGAGGACGCGCGCCACAACCTTGGGCTTACCAGCGCCATGCTGGCGGAAGCGAAAGCCGAAGAGGCAAAGAAGCAGGACAAGAGCAAGCAGCAGAAGGATAAGAACGACCAGCAGCAGGAAGAACAGGAGCAGCAGCAGAAGGACCAGAAACAACAGGAAGAGCAGGAGCAGAAGGAGGAGAAACAGGAAAGTAAGGAGCAGCAGCAAAAAGACCAACAGGAAAGCAAAGACCAGCAGGAGCAGCAGCAAAAGGACCAACAGGAAAGCGAAGATCAGCAGGAACAGCAGGAACAGGAGTCGGAGCAACAGCAATCCGAGCAGCAACAGTCCTCCTCCGGAGAACAATCGAAAGAGGAGCAGTCCGGCGGTGAGGAGTCGCAGGAGCAGCAGTCTTCATCCGGCCAGCAACAGTCGGAAGAAGAACAGTCCGGTGACGAACAGTCGCAGGAGCAGCAGGCCGCCTCCGGCAAACAGTCAAAGGATGAAGAATCCGGCGGTGAAGAGTCGCAGGAGCAGCAGGCCGCCTCCGGCAAACAGTCAAAGGATGAAGAATCCGGCGGTGAGGAGTCGCAGGAGCAGCAGTCTTCATCCGGCCAGCAACAGTCGGAAGAAGAACAGTCCGGTGACGAACAGTCGCAGGAGCAGCAGGCCGCCTCCGGCAAACAGTCAAAGGATGAAGAATCCGGCGACGGTGACCGGTCGGAACAGGAGAACGCGCAGGGAGAGGATGCTGCTGCACAAGAGAGCGAGGGTGGCGAACAGCGCGAGCAGGCGCAGGAAGAAGGCGAGTCGGGTGACGAAGAAGCCAGCCGCGGCACCGATGCCGACCAGCAGGAGCAGAAGGGCAGCTCGGGCCAGGAGATGCAGGAAGATCAGGGACAGGGCCAGCAGACCGGCGAACCGGATGAACGTTCTGCGGGCACGGAGAACGCCGACGAGCGTGATCGGGAAGGCAGCATACCGGACAGCGACAAAGAGACTGGCTCAGGCGGCGAGAACCAGGCGGACGAACAGGATGGCGGTGGCGCTGGCAAGCTCGAACGCCAACGTCGGGGCAAAGCCGATGACCTGCGGGACTTTGATCCCAGCAAGGCCGGCGCTAACCTTGGAGCTATTGACCAGTTTGACCAGCTGGGCGGCCAGATGGGCCCCGAGGAGGAAAATGGCGAAAACGCGGAAACCCCCCGTGCAGGCGGCCGTTCCGCGTTGGTTTTGATGGAGCAGCTTTTGGATCAGGTGGAGGGCAACCCAGCCTACCTGATGAGGAACCAGTTCATGCTGGAAGAACAGCGCATGCGTGAGAAGGGTGGACAGCTATATGAACCACGTCCCTGGTAACGGAACGATACGACGGGTCTGCGCGCAACTGCGTGCTGCGGCTGTGCTGCTGACGATGGCAGTAGCGGCAATGGCGCCTGCGCATGCGCAAACCTATCAGCCTTACGGTTACCAGATGCCCCCCGGGGTGTACCCGCAACAACAGTATCCGCAACAACAGTATCCGCAACAACAGTATCCGCAGCAGTATCCGGACAGCCGGAATGCCGCTCAGGCCCAGTATTACCAGCCACAAGCTTACTGGTACCCATACCAGCAGCCACAGCAACAGCCGTTTGAGGCGCCCAGGGTGGAAACCTCGGTCAGCGACCCCGCGCCCTATGAACAGCAGAGCCTGATTTACACGATACGCATCATCAGCAGCGGCAATCTGAAAACCGCCACTCCGGAAACGCCACAAAGCTCTGCGGTCGTGCTGCGCGCTCTCGGCGACCCGGTCACCGAGAGCGGTCAACGCAATGCTCCCCAGAAAATCGTCACTGCGTACCGCTACCTGCTGATGCCGTTGTCCAGCGGCGTTATAGACATCCCACCCGCCCGCGTTACCGGCCGGTATGCTGCAGCGGGCGGCGGCGACGGTCCGCCATTCGAGGTGACCGGGAAACCGCTCGTCCTGAAGGTGCGCCCGGCAACCGCGGCGGTACAGCCCTGGCTGCCCTTGTACAACCTGCAGATCACCGCCCGAGTAAGCGGCAGCGAGGCAGCCACGGCCGGCAATCCGATAGAACTGGAGGTGGAAACCAGGGCCGTGGGGGCCACCGGGTCCCAACTGCCTTCGGTCGCCAATTATCTCCGGAACAAGGATTTCCGTGTCTATCCCGGCAAAAGCGTCACTGACGGACGCATTTCTCCCGACGGCAACACGCTCGTTGGGTATCGCCAGGAAAACTTCACCCTGGTTCCCCAGTACGGTGGCTGGTTGAAGCTGCCCAGCGTGACCATCAACTGGTGGAACGTGCGGTATAACCGCCCTGAGGTGGCCGCACTGCTCACCGATCAGTTGCAGGTCATGGGCCCGACCAACCCGGACAGCGGGGGTTTCGGCAGCGATGGGCCCATCAACTCCGCATTCCTCTGGCTGCCAATGGTTGTTGCCGTGGGTATTCTCCTGTACGGGTGGCTGAACGCCTTTATGGGGGACGGCAGGTTGCCAGGCACCGAACAATTGAAGAACCTGGTCCAGCCGGTGCTTGGCGGACTGTATGCACCGCTGGTGACGCTCGGTAACAAGATTTCACCCCGGCGCACCTTTCACCGTTTTCGCACCTGGACGGGGCGTCACCTGCCCGTCTCATGGAAACTCTGGTTCTGCCTGCGCGCCGTAGCCCGCGAAGATGATCCGACCGAATGGGGACAGGCGCTGCAGATCCTGGCCGCCAAACACCTCGGGGTCAGGCCGCAGGCGCACCTCAGACACCTCGGCAACAGCATTGCACGATGCCATCCCAGGGCCAATGCGAAACAGGTGGAACGACTGATGACCGAGCTTGACGAAGCCGTTTATGGCGACAAACCCATCGACTCGTTCGCGCGCTGGAAGGCCGAATTCAGGAATCAGATCAAACCCAGTCTGTTTCCGATACGTTTCCGTCAATGCGGCGTCGCGTCCAGATTTTCGAGCGAGCTGCCACAGTTGAACCCGCAATAGTTGCCCGCTGCGGGCGCTGTTCGCATATAGATCCATCTGCCCGCCTGTCTCTGCCCCGTCGCTGACGGGCGCGGCGGCGGCACAATGGCGCTGCGCCGCCCGAGTCCGTATTCACCCTGCAGTCCCCGGTGTTGGCGCCGCACGCGGCAGCCGTTAGCATGGCAGCATTCGTCAAACCAACCTGGAGACAAGCATGAGTGACGCGTTGAACTACCTGGTCGCTGCGCGCCCCGACGCCATCAAGCCCTACTTCAAGTTCCTCAAAGAAGCCGGCAAACACCTCGATACCCGTACCCGCGACCTGATCTCGGTAATCACCAAGGTCGATGCGCAGACTGAGGCCGGCTTTCGCCAGTATCTGACCCGCGCTCTGCGGAATGGCGCCAGCGCCAACGAGGTGCTGGATGCTCTGCTGATGGCCTTCCCCACCCTCGGGCTGGCAAAGATCGTCTGGGCGGTGGACATCCTGCTGGACATGGATATCCCGGAATTCCACCCCGAGAACCTGTTCGCGGAACCGGCCTGGCACCGCGTGACGACGCTCGACGAGCTGCCGTCGGGGCAGATCAGCTACCGGGACTGTGATGGCCGCAGCCTGTATATCTACCGCGATGGCGAAAGCCTGCGGGTCTACGACAGCCGTTGCCCGCACCAAGTCACCAACATCCCGCACCTGGCACTCGAGGGAACGCGCCTAACCTGCCCGAAGCACCACTGGGCGTTCGACGTCACCAGCGGCGAATGTGTGGATGTGGGCGATCGCCCATTGACCGAGTTTGAACACACCGTCGAAAACAACACATTGCTGGTCTACTGGTAATCGCCGCCGTGCGTACGATCTCCCTGGCGGCGGTGCTGCTATCGACGCCACTGCTGCGCGCCGAAACACTGATCCGCCCGCCCGCTGACGTTGACCTGGTCGGCGAAATGCGCAGCGTGGCAGCACAGCACGAGGACACGCTTCTGGACATTGCCAGGCGTTTCGACCTCGGCCAGGACGAAATTGTGCTCGCCAACGCCAGCGTCGACCGCTGGCTCCCGGGGGACGGGACCCGGGTGATTGTGCCAACCCGCTATATTCTGCCACGCGCCGAGCGTCGCGGCCTGGTGCTGAATGTGCCGGAGATGCGGTTGTACTATTTCCCGCCAGCGCGGCCGGGACAGCCCGAAGTCGTGCAAACCTACCCGGCCAGTATCGGCCGCATGGATTGGACCACGCCGGTCGGAACGACGACAGTCGTGACCAAAACCACGCACCCCGACTGGCATCCCCCCGAGTCGATACGCCGGGAAGCCGCAGCCCGGGGACAGCCGTTGCCCGATGTCATTCCCGCGGGTCCGGACAACCCGCTCGGCAAATACGCGTTGCGCCTGGGGTTACCGGGTTACCTGATTCACAGCACCAACAAGCCCTATGGGGTGGGCATGCGGGTGACACACGGCTGCGTACGCATGTATCCGGAAGACATTGAGGTGCTGTTCCCCGAGGTGCCCGTGGGTACGCCGGTGCAGATCGTCAATCAGCCGGTCAAGGTCGGCTGGCTCGGCGATACGCTGTTCATCGAGGTGCACCCGCCACTCGATGAGCAGCGGGCGGACACCGACATGGTGACGCTGGCAATGGATCTGGTAAATGCACAGTGGCAACGGCGACCTTTCGTCCTGGATGGGGGCGCCCTGAACAAGGCGATCGCCGAACAGAACGGCACCCCCGTCGCGATTGCGCATACGACGCAGGATTGAAGCTGGCGGCTGACCGCTATCGGCGGTCAGCCGTCCAACCGCTGCACCGGCAGCGGACATCTGCCACGTCTACTTGTACATCGATTTCTTGAACATGCGATCGATTTTTTCGTTGGTCTCATCCGCGGTCGCCTTGGCGTCGTCTGCTGTCGCCTTGGCTTCCGAAGCGAGTGCGGACGCCGCCGCGGCTTCCCTACGGGCCGCATCGGCAGTAGCAGATGCACTCTGGGCTGTGTCATTGGCCTGACGGACTTCGCTGCGCAGTTTGTCCACATCCGAGGTGGTGGCGCAACCGGCCAGCCCGGCGATCGCCGCCAGGGTCACAATGGTTGAAGCTGTTTTCAGATTGTTCCGTTTCATGATTGCACTCCGTTATTGATTTGAGATTTGTACATCTGTTGAACCGGGGTTCGGTGGCTAGTTTAAAACAGTTACCGCTGAATGGCTCGTGCAACTTTCATTCTCCCGGCTCAGAGGCGTCACTTTATGACGACACGTGTGCCAATACCAATCCACTGCGCGAGGTCGTCGATCTGCTCGTTGGTCAACGCGATACAGCCGTTCGTCCAGTTGAAATCGCCATGTATGCGGACGTCCCCGGCTCCGACGCCATGTATACCTATGAACCCACCCAGCGGCGTGCTTTGCGGTGGTATGCCGTTGGCTCGCAACGCCGTGCGGATCTGCGCATACTGGTGCTGATCGATGACGCCCGCCTGGAGGGCGCTGCGGGCCTGGTCGAGTGTCGGGTAATCGAAACCATAAAAACGGTGAAACGGCGTATCCACCGCGATCCGGGCAATGTGGAATTCCCCGAGCGGCGTCTTGTCGTCGTTCCTGCGTTTATCCCGTATCGTCCCGCCGCGGCCTATCGATATGTTGGCATAGGTTCGCCTGACCTGGTCGCCCTCCATGACCGTTAAGGTCATTTGTCGGGTATCGACCAGGAGCCAGACGTTGTTACCCTGTGCCGCTACGCACGCTACCCACCAGAGGGCAGCGATCCGCAGCAAGAAGCCAAATGGTAAGCCGGGTGGTCTGCGGAAACGCAAGGTCGCCTCAGCGGGACACTGTCGTTGCCGCGCAGCCGGTGGTTGCGACCCCAGGAGGCTGTCGGACTTGGGGCTGATCTTCTGCGCCGGTGGGAGAGCGCCCCATTTTCCCGATCCTTTTCGTCAAATAGCTACGGCTATTCTCCTCAAACGATCGAAAAAATGGCCGCGCCCTCCCACCTTGCTCGCTACGATCGCCCAAATCCGACAGCCTCCTAGTGTGACCGATTCTGCTCTGCAAGTTCGCTGCTCCACGGTTTGGTCTGAACTGTCCATTGTAGATGATCCGGGGCCGGTGTCGTACCCCGGTAGCGCAGCCGCGCCGGGCGTTGTTGTCAGCGCTACACCGGCGGAAATCCGCGGAGTTTGCGACAACCCCAGCTGTCGGCCATAATTCCCGCGGATCACGACCTCTTGACCTCGTTCGCGGTGCGGCGGCGTCCAGGCCACTATCGACGACCGGGAGATAATCATGAAGAAGGTATTCATCGGGCTGGTAGTACTGCTCATAGTTCTGGGCGTGGTGGTCTGGCGCCTGTATGCCAATCTCGATCTGATCGTCGCAAAGATCATCGAGGACGTTGGGACTGAGGCAACACAGACCTCGGTCGCGGTCGGCGGAGTTCAACTGAAGCTGCTGGACGGCCAGGCAACCATCTCCGGTCTCAGCGTTGCCAACCCGGCGGGTTTCTCCAGCGCGGACATCTTCCAGCTCAAAAAGATCGCCGTAGCGATCGACGTTGAGTCGCTGAAGGGTAGTCCCATCGTCATCAACGAACTGGTGGTCGCACAGCCCCGCGTGTTTTATGACATTAACAGAGACGGCGCCTCCAATCTCGGTGTGCTGAAGAAAAATGTCGACAGTTACTCTGCTCCCAAGGCGCCAGCTTCCGGCGAACAACAACCGGCCGCGACCGAAACCACAGCCCCGGCCGTCAAGCTCATCATCAAGAAACTCAGCTTTGAAGGCGGCCACTTGAGTGCGACGAGTGCGCTGACGCCGGAGCGGAAGATCGAAACCGATCTGCCCGCCTTTCAGCTGACCAGTATTGGCCAGTCCACGGGCGGCGCTACCGGCGCACAGATTGCCAGGGAAGTGCTTGAGGGTCTCATCAGACAGGCCACGGAGGCCGCCCGCAAAGCCGGCGTGAACAAGTTGAAGGACGAACTGCAGCAAAAAGGCAAGGAAGCACTGGATGAAAAACTGGGCGGTGCGTTGAAGGGCGTGTTGGGCAAATAGCCAACATTGCTTGCCCGCCGGATGGCGTATGTAGTCGTTTTCACCCGGGCGGGGGCAGCAGGCATGGGACGACTATAGGACTGATGCTCAGTCAGCGCGGATTGCAAGCCCACTGCCGATAGTGTCCAGCAGCCCGGCGACTTCGCTCTTGATGGACTCCGCCTGTTCGTCGGGTAGCGGTGTGCGCGGCAGCAAGGCATACACCTCTCCGGCCGCATACACCGCCAGTTCCCTGTCTTGTTCGCACAGCTGCCGCAGCAGTGCGAGCATCTTGGCGAGATTGCCGTTTAACAGACTCAGGTCCGCGTCCTCTATACCGTAATGTTCCTTCAGGCGCTGCAAACGAATCACAGGGTGACCGGCGTCGTGACCGACCAGGCGCACGCGCCCTGAGGCCAAGCCGAGTTCCATCGTGGCGGCGGGCCAGCAGTGAAGGTCCAGCGGGTCGTCAATTGAGTGGATGTGGATCTTCCCAAAGGGTGCGACGACCAGCCAGCGGCGCAGGGGGCCGGCATCGCCCATTAGCGACACCTCACCCTCGTAGATCTGACCCTCGAGAAGGCTCATGCTACACCTCGGTTTCCATAAGGTAATGGCGCCGAGAGCCAGGATTGGACCGCAACACCCGCCGCTTTATCGTCAACAGGATATAGCCGGATTGTTACAATTGTGTGACAAGGCTCGCCACGAGTAATCTGCTGCGATGGCCGGCGCCTCAACAACAAAGCGGCGCAGCGTGCGCTGCGACCCAACAAGAAACCCCTGTTTCCCGATGGACAAAGCGCGAGGCCCCTGTGTAATGGCGCGCTATGCTTGACGAGGAGGCTGTCGGACTTGGGCGATCGTAGCGAACAAGGTGGGAGGGCGCGGCCATTTTTTCAAATGTTTGAGGAGCATAGCAGCGAGTATGCGATGAAAAGCTGCGGAAAAGTCGACCGTTCCCCCCCCTTTCGCAGCAGCAGCAGAACGATTACTCGGACCGCCTGCTGGAGGTGCCGCAGGGACCCGACAGGCAGTAAAATGGGCTCAGCGACCCGACGCAGATGAGGTTAAGGTAGCAAATGCAGGATCAAACGACTGTCCCGGCGCCGCGCATCCAGGAGTTTCCGCTGCCAGGCAGCACGCCAGCACCTGAGTATGCCCCCGGCGAGCGCGAGGAACTGATTGCCCGCATCAAGCGTCTGCTCACAGAGCGGGACGCGGTACTGGTCGCACATTACTACACGGACGAAGACCTGCAGCGTATTGCCGAAGAAACCGGTGGGTATGTGTCCGACTCGCTGGACATGGCGCGCTTTGGCAACGAACACCCGGCTTCCACCCTGGTCGTGGCCGGCGTGCGCTTTATGGGTGAAACCGCCAAGATCCTCAATCCGGAAAAGCGTGTGCTCATGCCGACGCTGGAGGCCGAGTGTTCGCTCGACCTCAGCTGCCCGGCCGAGGATTTCGTGCCTTTCTGCGATGCCCACCCCGAGCGCACAGTCGTCGTCTATGCCAACACCAGCGCGGCGGTAAAGGCACGCGCGGACTGGGTCGTGACCTCCAGCATTGCTGTGGATGTGGCCCGTTATCTCGCCGCGCGTGGCGAAAAGCTCATCTGGGCACCCGACCGCCACCTGGGTCGCTACGTCCAGGAGGTGTCGGGCGCCGACATCCTGCTCTGGCGGGGCAGCTGCGTCGTGCACGAAGCTTTCAAGGCAACCGCGCTGCAGGCGCTGATGAAGCAACACCCCGAGGCGGCCGTACTGGTGCACCCGGAATCACCGCAGAACATCATCGCCCTCGCGGATGTGGTCGGCTCCACGACTCAGCTCATCAAAGCCGCTCACGACCTGCCGAACCCCACCTTCATCGTCGCGACTGACAACGGCATCCTTTACAAGATGCGCCAGGCCGCACCGGGCAAGAAATTCCTCGAGGCACCTACCGTCGGTGCTGGCGCGACTTGTGTATCCTGTGCGCACTGTCCCTGGATGGCGATGAACGGCCTGCGCAATCTGGCCGAAGTACTGAAAACCGGCGGCAACGAGATCCACGTTGACGAAGACGTCCGCGTGAAAGCGCTGCGTTCGACCCAACGCATGCTCGATTTCGCGCGGGAACATAATGGCCAAAAGGCAGTCGGCGGAGACTGATCACGCCGCAGTGCCAGAGGCTTTTGATTCGCCGGCACCAGGCTGCGAGACATTGCCGTGCCGCGCTGACGCAGTAAAGCCCACCCGGGCTCCAGGCCAGCCCGCCCCGCTGCAGCTGTTGGTCGACAGCGGACGCCTGGATTTCGACTGTTGGTACGGCACCAATAAAACCGGAGTCCGACAGGCTCCTCCATAAACCTCCTTAACACTAAATATCTAAATAATACAACGGCATAAACACTTTTTATCCGCAGACCCCGGTAGTGGCACGAATCTGGCTCATCCGCTGTTCAGGCCAATCTGGTCACCGGTCGCAAAGCTTTCGGCACCACCAGCGGTATTGCGCGGGGGTAGATCCGGTGCCTTCAGCCATACAGAGGACGCAGGTGAGACAATCCGTCGAGCGGTGCGGTGCTTGCGACGCCTGAAAAACACCAATTCCGTGACTGTCAACCCGGAGCGATAAACATGACGAAACCCAGGAGTCTGCCGGAGCCAAAGGCCATACCCACACCGCAACACGCCTGCCCGTTCTCCTGGAGAGGTCATTGCGCGATCGCCGCTGAGCCGGTTCCAGCCGATAAAGACTCTGCCGATGCGCGCTATAAGCAGGTGCGCAGGCAAGGCATCTATCTCGCGGCATGCATCGTCGACGACGTCGCGGCCCTTGGGATCGGACACCCGGAAGCGGTGATCGACGAAATCCGCAGACGCATATGTGAACTGGTGCGCTGCGAACTGCAGGACTCATCCAGGAAATAGAGCGGTTCAATAACGCCTGACAGCGATCGGCAGTGATGCGGACAGCGTGTCTGCCGCGGTCGGCATTAGAGTCCAGCAGGCCCTGGCCAATTAAGCAACGCCACACTCTTTTAGATCTCCGAACCGACTATCAGACCGGGAAAAGTGAACGTAAAGCTGCCCAGACCCAGGGATTGCGTCAACTGCGCTACTGGACCTTTAGGGCCCGGCATCCGCAACACCAGCGTAATTACGGAGCGAGTTACAGGGTCAGCCGGACGGGTTGCCAGTCGATCTCCATGGAGTCCCCGACACAGGCTTGGCGGTTTGCGCGGGTTCCCTGGCATAACCCTATGTGTGGATGGACGCCCGGGTCGCATCAGGAAGAACCGACGATCTGATCATTTCACACATCGGCCACATGTCGCAATCGAAACCACGGTACAACAGCGGCGCGGATCGCGCCTTGAGCCAGGGCCGTGAAACTGAGGCATACTATGAAACATGGAACTGGACAAGAGCCTTGCGCCGGTCAGCTATGCCGTGCGGCCTGCCGTGGTGGCACGTTATTTCGGTTCCCTGTGCCTGCTGCTTGCATTGAGCGGCATCCTGCCTCTGGCGTTTGCGCTGCTGGTGGGGGATCGGCCGTATGCCCTCCGTCACGCACTGGTCTGTGCCGGACTGGGCGTGCTGGGTTGGCTGCTCAATAGCAAACGTCCGCGCGTCGAAGTGCAACGCAACGAAGCGCTGGTCATCGTGGTGCTGACCTTCCTGGCAGCGGCGCTCGCCTTTGCGCTGCCCATGATGGATCGCGGCCTGCCGTTTGCCAGTGCCCTGTTTGAATCCGTATCCGGCATTACCACCACCGGACTGACGACCATCGCTGACGTGGAAGCGCGGTCGCCGAGCGTGCTGTTCACCGCGGCCTGGTTGCAGTGGATCGGTGGTCTGGGAATCATGGTACTGGGTTTCGCCCTGCTTTTCGGGCAGGGCGTTAACGCCATGCGCCTGGCCGGTGTGCTGACCGAACAGGGTAGTATGCTCGGTGGCACACGTGCGCACGGCCGTATGGTGCTTGCCGTGTATTTCAGCCTGACGCTCATTGGTATCCTGCTGCTGCGGCTGACCGGGCTCGACTGGTTCGGATCTGTCACCCTCGGACTCGCGGCGATCTCCACCGGTGGCTACTCTCCCTATAATGCCAGCATCGGCGGGCTGGGAGGTATGAGCCAGTCAGTAATCATGGCAGTCAGTGTGGCCGGCGCGTTCAGCATGCTCCTTTACCACCGCTTGTGGCGGCGCGAATGGCGCCTGGTACTGAGGGACCCCGAGCTGCATGCACTGTGGCTGTTCGCGGGGCTCGTGGCTGCCGGGATAGCGCTGGCGCTCTGGCAGTCCGGCCGCATGAGCGCTGGCGGCGCGCTGCAGGCCGGCGTCGTGACGGCCCTGTCGGCCCAATCGACCACCGGTTTCTCGGCGCTGCCGATCAGCTCGCTCGACACGACGTCCAAGCTGCTACTGATTTTTTCCATGCTTGCGGGCGGTGGTGTGGGTTCCACGGCCGGCGGCATCAAGTTGTTACGCGTCCTGATCCTGCTGAGCCTGATTCGGCACCTGATCGTGCGCAGCCGCCTGCTCGCACACGCAGTAGCACCGACGCAGTTTCTTGGCCGCAACTGGAGTGACGAAGCGCTGCTTGGCATGCTGCTGGTGATGCTCCTGCACCTGCTGGTGGCAGGCCTGAGCTGGCTGGTTTTTCTGCCGTATGGTTACGATCCGCTGGACGCGCTGTTTGAAGTCGTGTCGGCGACCGGCACAGTCGGGCTTTCTACGGGCATCACCGCAGCATCGCTGCCTGCGCCACTGCAAATGGTCTTGCTCGCGGACATGCTGCTGGGACGCCTGGAGATACTGGCGGTGCTGGTCTTTCTGGCGCCACGGACCTGGTTCGGCCAGCGGCGCGACACGGAACTACCTCAATCGGGAGAGTAACAGTATGCGCGTTGTATTGATCGGAGCCTCGGCCCTGGCGTTGCACACGGCGGAAGGATTGATCGAAAACGGTCACCAGGTGCTTATCGTTGAAAAGGACAAGGCCCGCATCGACGAACTCAGTACGCGCCTTGATTGTGCCTTCCTGCACGGTGACGGCAGCCTGCCGGACCTGTTGCGTGAAGCTGATCCATCGCATACCGACGCGCTGATGTGCCTGACCAACCACGACCAGACCAACATCATTGCTGGACTGGTGGCACGCAACCTGGGCTATGCGCGCGTCGTGACGGTGATCGAGGACGAGGATTTCGAGGGCCTGTGCGAGGAACTCGGCCTGACCGAAACCTTTATCCCGCTGCGAAAGATCAGTCACCAGCTGGTCGAACTGACTGAGGAACCTACTGCGGCGCCTGCTCTGGATGCATTGTTCAAACACGACGCGGCCCTGCGCGGCCATTCCGTGGATGCTGGAGAGTTCACACTCGAACAGTTGAAGCTGCCGGAAGGCTGCCGGGTGGTGGGATTCTACCGCGAGCAGGCGCTGCTGTTTCCCGACGTGCAGACCCGCTTCCAGGCCGGCGACGAGTTGCTCATCCTGGCGCAGGAAGGTTCGCTGAAGGCACTGGACAAACGGCTGGCAGCGCTGCAGGCCGGCTGACTCCTCAGCGGGGCGATAACGCGGTGCGGTGTGCTTGCGGTGCACTCGTCTGCGAGTATACGAGGCCGAATAAACGCTCTCTTTGTCCGACGGAACCACCACCTGGAAGAAAGGGGTCTAAAAGAAAGCAAAGAAAGGGGTCAGGAAAGAAAGAAAGAAAGAAAGCAAAGAAAGGGGTCAAAGAAAGAAAGCAAAGAAAGGGGTCAGTACCCTTGAAAGAAAGAAAGAAAGAAAGGGGGCAGTACCCTTAAGAAAGAAGTTCTACTAGACTTGCCTTTACATCGAGCAGAACAAGGATGTTCGAATGCCTCGAAAACCACGGTTTTATTTGCCCGGCGTGCCCGCGCATGTTCTCCAGCGGGGTAACAATCGACAAGCGGTCTTTTTTTGCGAGGACGATTATCGAGCTTACCTGAACTGGTTGAAGCAAGGTGTCGTGCAGCACGGTTGCGTGGTGCACGCCTACGTTTTGATGACGAATCACGTGCACTTGCTGTTAACGCCACATGCGCGTGATTCGATCAGCCGAACGATTCAGTATGTCGGCCGGCACTATGTGACCTACGTGAACCATCAATATGGGCGCAGTGGCACCTTATGGGAAGGTCGGCACAAAGGTAGTGTTATCTCAAGTGATGCATACCTGCTGGCCTGTAGCCGGTATATCGAACTAAACCCGCTTCGTGCAGGCATGGTAGAAAAGCCCGGCGATTATCGGTGGTCGAGTTATCGGAGCAACGCTTTCGGAGAGCAAAGTGCATTGCTCGAACACCATCCAACTTACCTGGCGCTTGGAAACGCGCCTGAATCCCGACGACACGCCTACCGGGAGTTATTTCATAATGCGCTCGATGCCCAACAGATCCACGCTATCCGATCGGCCTTACAAACCGGTACGCCGCTTGGCAATAGACGGTTTCGGGAGCAGATCGAATCAGCACTGAACTGTAAAGTGGGACAGGCGCGGCGCGGTAGACCAAGGCGTCAACAAGGTAAAGGGTACTGACCCCTTTTAAATGGTCCTGCCTCCTGCATCCGTGCAGTCGTCGATATCCGGTTACAGGAGTCCCTGGCGGGCAAGGAAACGGCCAAAACGCCGGGCAATGCCGTACGCCAGTTGCGTGAGCTCGGCGCTGGTCGGCGCCTTGACGGTGATAACGCGACGCGCGCTGTGCTTACGGCGCGCTCGTCTGCGGCGCTGCGCTGGCGTACGCGTCGGCCTCGACGGCGTTTTTCAGCCACAAGGTCCGCGTCGGATAGGCGAACTCGATACCTTCCCGCTCGAATTGTTCAAGGATATAAAAATTGATCGCCTGTTGAATGTCCATGTAGCGGTTGTAGTCGGCCAACAGCACGTAGTACACGATCTCAAATTGCAGGGCAAAATCGCCATAGGCCTTGAAATGGGCGCGGTCAAAGCGGGTGTCCTTCGGTTGTTCCACGGCCGAACGCAGAATCCCGGGAATCTTTGCCATCTTATCGCGGGGTGTCTCGTAGGTGACGCCGATGGCGAACACCACGCGCCGTTCATACATCCGGCCGTAGTTGCGAATCCGACTCTTCAACAGATCGGAGTTGGAAAACACCAGCTGCTCGCCCGACAGGCTGCGCACACGGGTCGTCTTAAGGCCGACGTATTCGACACTGCCAAGATGGTCATCGATCACAATGAAATCGCCCACCACGAAGGGCTTGTCCAGCACAATGGACAAGGACGCCAGGAGGTCGCCAAGTATATTCTGCACCGCCAGCGCCACAGCAATACCGCCGACACCCAGACCGGCGATCAGCGCCGTGACGTTGATGCCGAGGTTGTCGAGCGCCAGCAGCAGGACCACGGCCCACACGGTAATCTTGCCGAACAGAACCAGGGCGCTGAGCGTCGTCACGCTGCCCGGGTCTTTCTGCAGCCGGCGGCGGCGATAGCTCTGCAGGTAAAAATTGATCACCAGACCGGCCCAGATGCCCGCCTGGATCAACAATGCGATAACCACGGCGCTGCGAACCACCTTCATGACCGTCTCCGGCAGCGACAGGAACAGCGCCCCCGCAAACACGCCCACCAGCAGCAGGAACCAGGCCTTGCCATGACGCAGCAGCTCGACAAGCAGATCGTCGATCTGTGTCACAGTGCGTGCGGCCATGGCGCTGAGCCGTTTGACGACAAGACGTTTTGCCATCAGCAGCAGAAAAACAACTGCAATGGCCACGGTCAGTGAAATCAGCCAGGTCTGGAGCGACTTGCCGAGCAGCGTGTAGTCAAGAATAACCATAGCGAGCCCTTTCGAAAGCAGGTGATTGGAAAACATCGCCTGAGTGCAGTTGAGCCGGTTTACATAACCGGTCGCGTCAGCACCATGAAGTCATATGGGTCAAGCGTCAATGCGTGGGTGGCGACAATCGTTCGCCCGGCAACCAGGTCGACGATGGACTTGCGCAGTCCCAACAGCCGCAAGCGGCGGCCTTCGAGGTTCTGGCTGTGGTTACTGAAGTTGGCCAGAACCAGCACGCTGTGATCACCATTGGTGCGGAAATAGCCGAATACATGTTCATTACCGGTATCGACGATTTCCGTTTCGGCACGGTCAAAGGCGAGATTCTGCTGGCGGATCTGAATGAGGCGCAGCAGATTCTGATAGATTTTCCCCTGTACTTCTTTACCGTCGGTTCGTAGCTCAGCGGACTTCCAGTCAAATGCCGAACGGTGCAGCCAGCGGGTGTCCCCAATCTTATTCGCATCCGTTTCGTAACTGTAGTCGTTAAGCATGCCGATCTCGTCACCGAGGTAGATCAACGGAATACCGCCGATGGTAAGTATGACGCCGTGGATGAGGAGAATACGCTGAATTGCATCTTCAACGCCCTGTCCATCCTCGTTTTGCAAGGCTTTTTCGAGCCCGGCGAGCGAGGCGCAGGTACCGGAGATACGCGCTTGGCCGGTGACGGGATCTGCCTGAAACGGCAGACCACAGGCGAAACTGCCGGGAAAACGCCCTGTGTAGAACTCCGTCAGGAAGCGCCGGTGAGCAGCGGCGTCCAGACCAAGGTCTTCGATATCCTGATCGGAGAACGCGAATCCGATGTCATCGTGGCAACGCACATAGTTGACCCAGGCACAGCCTGCAGGTATGGCAAAACGCGACTCCGTGGCGTGCTTGAGAATGCCCACCTTGCCGGTTGCCAGCGAATTCCATAACAGCGCCATGAGCTGCGGGTTATAAGACAGCTGGCATTCTTCTTCGCTGACGTACTTGCGCACCTCGTCGGGGTGGACGATGGCCTCGGACTTGAACACCATGGCGGGGGCGGCGATACGCACCAGGGCATTGAATGTCTGGATTACACTATGCGCCTCGGGCAGATTCTGGCAGCTGCTGCCCAGTTGCTTCCAGACAAAGGCGACGGCATCGAGTCGCAGCACTTCCACGCCTTGGTTGGCGAGAAACAGCATTTCCTGCAGCATGGCGTTGAAGACTACTGGGTTTTCGTAGTTAAGGTCCCACTGGTAGTTGTGAAACGTGGTCCATACCCACTTCCTGATACGATTCCGGTATGTGAAAGAGCCCGGGTGTTCATCGGGAAACACAGGAATCATGCTGCGTTCATACGCATCGGGCAACGCCCGATCGGGGAACAGGCGGTAGTACTGCTGGTACTCCAGCTCGCCAGCCAGGGCACGCTGCGCCCACTCGTGCTCGTCCGAGGTGTGATTGAAAACGAAATCAAGACACAGGGAAATACCGTGATGACGCAACTCGCGGGCGAGTTCGGTGAGTTCCTGCATGGTACCGAGACCGGGCTTAACCTCGCGGTAGCTGGAGACTGCATAACCGCCATCGTTGTCGGCTTCGGGCACCTTGAACAGAGGCATCAGGTGCAGATAGTTGACTCCGAGTTCACGCAGGTAAGGAATTTTCCCGCGCAGGCCCGCGAGGTCGCCCGCGAACAGATCCACGTAGCACATTGCCCCCAGCATACGCTGCGACTGGTACCAATAGGGATCCGCCTCGCGCAATGCATCCAGCGCTTTGAGTTGCGCGGGCCGTGCCATCCAGTATTCCGTGGTCGAGGCGAGGATACTCTCCAGGTGGTAAAAGAAGTCGTATTGACGGCCATACAGTTGATACATCCCTTTAAACAGCCGCGGAAAGTGCTTTCTGAGACGGTGCACGAAGCCGTGCCAGTCATCCGCATTGATGTCGGCCGCGAAGCGTGCCTCCAGGCGTGGCAGCAGACGGCCAAGGGAAGCCGTTGCCTGTTGCTCGTGCCAGCTGTTGTCATTCATTGGAACATCCCGGATTCTCATTCCGCGTGTGCTGAAAAACTGGGAGGAACGACCAAGCGTTTCTCGCCGCTCCCTTGAGCCATCAATAACCCCGACCCTCACAGTTACACTGGGCCATTTGCACCGGGCACTGGTTGTAATGGCCTGCCCGCCTGTATTGCTCACTGCCCCTGGCGTACATACGTCGCGGTTTGCTTCTGTGGCACGCGCATTGCTCGTCATTTTGGGAAACCCGCCGACCGGCAATGGCTTTGCTGTCAGGGCCAGGAATTCGGCTGGATCTCGGCAGTGCTCCAACGGCGCGCTTATATCCTAACACAGCAAAATGGGGAGAGTGCCATGCATCACCGCAGCTTGGGTTACGCCCATCGGGCTCATCGAGCATGCCGGCTTGCTTGTTGGGCTACGGCGCTGTCGCGCCTAACTCAACCCAGCATAATCCTCTTGTTCACCATTCATGCACGACTCAACAGGCGTCTGCTGTGATGCAGCACGGCAGGCGTGCCAGGCGCAAACCCGTTACAATGCACCGGCGCGCGCCTGTTTATCCCGCTTGCACTGTCGACGTCCGACCCGACTGTGAACCGGCACTGCGTGATTGGCGGCGTCATCAGGGACTCGCCTGGCACGACGTGCTGGCGGCCCGGCGGTTGGGGACCAGACCGGCATCGTCGGCGGCGATGCCGGCGGCGCACTGTGAGCCGAACGGGAGAAGAGAACGTGCTGCTGGTGTTACTCGGGGTGTGGCTGTTGACGGTGTTCGGGTTGTGGCTGGTCACCCGCATCGTCCCGGGCGTGCGCCTGCGAACCACACGCGGGCTCTGGCTGGCGGCGCTGGTGCTCGCCCTGGTGAATGTATTTATCCGGCCGCTGCTGTGGGTTCTGACCCTGCCGTTGACAGTCCTGAGCTTTGGCCTGTTTGCCCTGGTGGTGAATGCCCTCATGGTCCAGTTCACCGCTTGGCTGGTGCCCGACCTGGAGGTGGATGGCTTCGGATCAGCCCTGCTGGCGGCGCTGATCATGGTCCTGCTGGCAGTGGCGGTTTTCATCGTGACTCAGTGGCTTACTGGTGGAACCATCCACTGGATCTATTTCGAAGAATCGACGCAAGGCGTCTACCTGTAGGCCATAACCGGTCACGCATGGCCGCGTGGGACTGGTGCATATAAGCCAGCAGGTTGTTCTCAACCAGCAGCGAACACTCGCGCCGATGTGCAGGTGATCAGTAAGCGACTGGTTTTCATAAATATCATTTCATGGCACAGGGTTTGCCAATAACTGACACAACAAGACCTGTCGCGTGCATGGCAGGCAGCGAAACCTGTTGGGACATTGTTTCAGTGGGAATGCCAGGAGCATAGCGTCATGTCAGCAGCAACCCGGATTCCATTGCTCATAGCCATTCTTGCTGCAACGCTCCGCGCGGGTACTCTGGCCGCCCGGGACGATACCGGCCCGACCGCAACCTGGCGGATGCAGCAATTCACCTAATCAGGTCACCCCCGTACCACTGAGGGGCATCACACTGCAAGGTGATACTGGGATTTCCTCTGCGGCCACCAAAGTGCTGCGCCATATCGCGCCGGCACGCGCCGACGAGTCCTATGCAAATACCATGCGGCAGATCCGGGAGGACGCACAGACGCTGTCGGGTGAAGCATCAGCCTCACGGGAGGAACTCGAACTCAAGTGCGGGCAACTGGAGCGGCGCTTGCAGAGGCTGATCCAGACCTTGTGATCGGCGGCGCTGCCGGCGAGTGGGCGCCGATGCACCGCAGACAACCGGACCATCCCCGCTGAGCTGACGTACAATCCCGCAGGTCGTCGGAGATGGCGTGCCCGGGTGGCAGACGATGAGCCTTGCCGGTGGCTGCTGCTAGAATTTAACCAAAGACCTGACGACCGTGATCAACCAGTCTCACATTACTTCGCTACTGCACTCGCCGTTCTTCCGGCCCGTCTGGCTGCCCACTGGGGTGTCCACGTTGTTGCTCATGCTTTCGCTGACCCTCCTGGTAGGCATGTCCTGGCAAAACCTGCAGCGCCTGCAGCCGGTACACGAGCATCTCGCGCAACTCAGCAGCCTGCAACAAACCGGACTGCGGCTGGAAGAACTGCTGGTCGACCAGCTGGCCGACGATCCGGTTGTGGATACCGGTAACTTGCAGCGGGTGCGCGAGGACATCACCCGGATTATCGCGCTCGACACGCAACTGGTACCCGCAACCCAGCACAACCTTGAGGCGGCGCGCAACGCGCTGGCTGATTTCAACCTGGACAATAACCCGCGTGAAGCGCTGATCGCGAGCCTGACACGAATACGCCGGGTCACTGCCGCCGAAGCGGCAGCGCACGACAGGCTCATGAGCGGCGTACGCGGGGACACCGCACTTGAATTCAGGATTGCTACGGCCATGCTGGTCGCTCTGCCGCTGGTGGCCGTGGCGACGGTATTCCTTATGCGCCGGCGTATTTTTCAGCCGCTCAATGAGCTGGGCTCGCTGATGACGCTGCTGGCGCGCCAGGATTACAACCCGGCCTCCGTGGATGCTGTGGATCCCGCGCTTAAACCGTTGTTCGCCAACTACAATCAGCTGGTCTTGCGGCTTGCGGAACTCGAGCAGCAGAACCGCGCACACCGTCAGTCGCTGGAAAACCAGGTGCACAGCGCTACCCAGGCACTGCTGGAACAGCAGCGCGCACTGGGCAACGCGGAACGACTCGCGGCAGTCGGCGAGGTGGCCGCACGTCTCGCCCACGAGCTGCGCAATCCTCTCGCCGGCATTCAGATGGCGCTGAACAATCTGCGCCAGGAAGTCGACGACCGAGACCACGTTGAACGGCTGTCCCTGGTGATCAACGAACTCAACCGCACGGTGGGCCTGTTGAACGCGCTGTTGAGCCAGACACGCCAGGAAGCGGAAGCGACGGCCGCAGTTGAACTGGCACCCGCCATCGACGCACTGCTGACGTTGGCGCGCTATCAAATCGGCGCACAGATCGCGTTGCAACAGGACATTTCTCCGCAGCTGGTATGTCGTCTGCCCCCAGGCCGGCTGCACCAGTGCGTGCTCAACCTTATCCTGAACGCCGCACAAGCCATCGGTGACAACAGCGGCACGATCATGGTGAGCGCTGAACGGCACGACGATGAAATACGGCTTGCCGTATGTGACGATGGTCCGGGCTTTCCGCCGGCCTTGATGGACAACGGCATCCGGCCGTTCGCCAGCGGCCGCATTGGCGGCACCGGCCTGGGGCTGGCGATCGTGCAGCGTTTCGCGCTCGATGTCGGGGGCAGTATGGCACTGTCTAACCGCAAACCCCGCGGCGCGCGCGTGACCCTAAGTCTGCCCTGTGGTGGTCATTGTGGCTGACACGCTGTCCGACCGATTGACAGAACTTGCACACGTGGCGCACTCCGAGTCATTTTTTTTGCGCCTGGTGAACCGATATAATGACGGGCTTCCTAATCTGGACGGGACAACAACATGGTCACGGATCTTTTCGGACACACCGACCCGTTTGCCGCGCTCAACGAGCGTGCGGAACTCGGCGAAAAACTGGACGCGTTACGCCAGGTGGTGGTTCAGCGCCACCCCTTCATCGAGCGTATCGCGGTCGCCCTGTACGAGGCCGAGAGCGACGAAATCAAGACGTTCCTCTACACCAGCGACAGCGAAAGCCCGCTGACCCACTATCAGGCTAAACTCTCCGAAGCACCGTCGCTGTTCGAGATCCGACAGCGCCTGCGTCCCCGCGTGGTCAATGATCTCGACTTATTCGACCAGGGCCGGCATCCGCATACGCAGGCCATTGCGCGGCAGGGATACCAGGCCAGTTACACCACGCCCATGGTATGCGAAGGCGTATTCTTTGGTTTTATCTTTTTCAACTGCAGCAAGAAGGACGTGTTCGACGAGCGACTGCTGGGCGAGCTCGATATGCTCGCGCACCTGATTACGCTGATGGTGTATAACGAACGCGCCAATATCAGCACCCTGTCCGCGACGGTGAAATCGGCGCTGGACATGAGTCACGAACGCGATCCGGAAACCGGATCACACCTGCAGCGCATGGCGCGCTATGCGCAGCTCATCGCCCGCGGGCTCGCCGACCGCTACAGCTTCGACGACCAGTTCGTCGAACACATTTTTCTGTTTTCTCCCCTGCATGACCTGGGCAAAATCAGTATTCCCGACCGGATACTGTTCAAGCCGGCCAAGCTTTCGGCGGAAGAATTCGCGATCATGAAGACCCACGCCGAGCGGGGCCGCAGCATGGTCGACAGCCTGCTCAGCAACTATGGTCTGGACAGCATTGGCTACGTCGATATCCTGCGCAACATCGCCCAGTATCATCACGAAGCGGTGGACGGCTCCGGCTACCCGGAGGGCCTGAAGGCCGGCCTGATCCCCATCGAGGCGCGCATTGTCGCGGTAGCCGATATCTTCGACGCCCTCACCAGCCACCGTCCCTACAAGGAAGCCTGGTCCAACGACGACGCCTTTGCGACCCTGCAGGCCATGGCGGGGGAAAAGCTCGACCGCGATTGTGTCCAGGCGCTGCTCGCGCAGCGCGAGGAAGTGGAGCGCATTCAGCGCACTTACCAGGAAAACGAGTTCGGCTGAACAGGGTTAGGCGCTACGCCGGCAGAGCCGGGGTGGGTCGCACCGGGCGGCGGAGGTTATTTAGAACTGCCTTGACATTCAGTATCTTATCGCCGCCGGGTGTCGTTTGCCGCCCCCGCCCCGCGCAGTTGCGGCGATTGACGCAAATGGCAATCTGACCCACACTTTGCCCTCCTGCCACCACGGCCCGGCAAAAACCACAGGAATTTTGTAGTAGCACTATGACGTACTGCCTCGCCATAAGAGTCAACGAAGGACTGGTGTTCGCTTCCGACTCGCGCACCAATGCCGGTGTCGACCAGCTGAGCACGTTCAGCAAAATGTTCACCTTCGGCATCGACGGGCAGCGCGTCTTTGTGGTACTGACCGCGGGCAACCTCGCCACGACCCAGTCGGTGATCGGCCGCCTGCAGCGTGAACTGAAAAAGGGCCTCGAGCCCAACATCAATACCGTCGAGACGATCGAAGACGCCGCGCGCTACCTCGGCACAGTCAGCCGCGAGGAACAGACCAAGCACAGTGGCAGCAAGATCGACACCAGCGCCAGTTTTATCCTGGGTGGACAGATTGCCGGCAGCCCGCCCGGGCTGTGCCTGGTCTATCCTGAAGGCAATTTTATCTCTGCCACCGATGAAACACCCTACCTGCAGATCGGCGAGATCAAGTACGGCAAACCGATTCTGGACCGCATCATTCAAAAAGACACGCCGCTGGGTGAGGCCGCGCTGTGTGCACTGGTGTCCATGGATTCCACCATGCGCTCCAATGCCACCGTCGGACCACCCATCGAGGTGCTTGTCTATACCACCGACCATCTGCGAATGGAACGCCGTTCTCTGTTCACAGCCGACGACCCCTACCTGACGGACCTGAAGCTGGCGTGGGACATGAAACTCAAGGAAGCCTTCACCGATCTGCAACGTTACAGCTGGCAGCCGGTCGAATCGCGTGCGTCGGAAAAGACGCCTGGCCAGCGGCAGAGCGCGCCGCTACCTGGCGCCAAAGGCAAGAACTGAGCCGCCTGCATCCGCCCATCACCGCTGGCGGCATCATCCTCTCGCCCGGGGTTCAAACCAGGTTCGCTGAATACTCTCGTGGATGCCGCCGAGATCGAGCTGAATGTCGTCAATGAAGGCGTGAAATGTATCCGCGAACACCACGTGGATATCGGTTTCCCGGACACGTCGTGTGGCGCGCGCCAGCGCACGCACCGGTGTGGTGTTGCGCGGCAGGGTTTTCAAACAGGCGCGAATTTCACCCAGCGTGTGCAGGACAGCGCGTGGGAACAGCGTATCGTGCAGCAGGTAGCCGGCCGCAACCGGGCCGGTGATCTGACGCCGGACCGTCTGCCGGTACATCTGGTGGGCGCTGACGGCCCTCAACAGCCACGTCCATAAGCGGTTTTCCAACCGTTTCAGCTCTGCGTCGGGCGCAATCAGGGTCGCGGAGCCGACGTCGAGAATGCGGGTGGTCATGTCGGCGCGCTCCAGGTTGCGGCCCAGGCGCACGAACTGGTAGGCGGCATCCTGGCTCATAGTGCCGGCGAGCAGGCCGGTGATACCCTGGCAGCGTTGCACAATCTGCGACAGGAAGTCATACCTGGGCTGGCGGGGATTGCGCGACGCCAGCCGCCGGCGGACAAACATCAGCAGTTCATTGACGCTCTCAAAGCCTTCGCTGGGCACGATGTCGCGTGTGGTGCGGACGTTCTCGCGTGCCGACGTGAGGCTGGCTATGATCGAGCTGGTGTTATCGCGATCGGACAGCATGAACGCCAGCGTATTGCGCTCGTTGGCGCTGCGGTAGCGCGCTGCAAAATCATCGTGTCCCCCGCTGATATCGACAAGTTGCGACCAGGACAGGCCGACGCCCTTGGGCAGATCGAGCATCAGCAGATTGTAGGCGTTGAGCAGGCGTGCGGTATTCTCCGCCCGCTCAATGTAGCGCGCCATCCAGTAAAGCCGCTCGGCAACCCTTGAGAGCATCAGCGCCGCCCTCCGCTGTCCAGCACCCAGGTGTCTTTGCTGCCACCACCCTGGCTGGAATTGACGACCAGCGAACCCTTGCGCAGCGCCACCCGGGTCAGACCTCCCGCAGTGACATAGATGCTGCCGGAGCTGAGAATGAACGGCCGCAGATCGAGATGCCGGGGCTCCAGGTGACGGCCGACCACCGTTGGCGCCGTGGACAACGACAGCGTCGGCTGGGCAATATAGTTGCGCGGGCGACGCTTTACCAGCGCGGCAAATTTCTCGCGTTCCTTCGCCGTCGACTGCGGACCAACCAGCATCCCGTAGCCACCGGACTCGTTGGCGGGTTTGACCACCAGGTCCTTGAGATTCGCCAGCACGAATTCCCGCTGCTTTTCGTCTTCGCAACGGTACGACGGCACGTTGGGCAGAATGGGTTCTTCACCCAGGTAGTAGCGGATGAAATCGGGCACATAAGTGTAGACCACCTTGTCGTCCGCCACACCGCAACCGGGTGCATTGGCCAGCCCCACGTTACCCGCGCGCCAGGCGCGCAGCAGGCCAGGGCAGCCCAGTACCGAATCCTCGCGGAAAGCCTCGGGGTCAATGAACTCATCGTTCACGCGTCGGTAGATGACATCCACGCGCTGCAGGCCTTTGATGGTGCGCATATAGACGCAGTCGTCGCTGCACACCACCAGGTCGCTGCCCTCAACCAGTTCCGCACCCATCTGCTGTGCCAGGTAAGCGTGCTCGAAATAAGCCGAGTTGTAGATGCCCGGTGTGAGCACCACGATCTCGGGATAATCGAGCGGCCGCGGCGACAGCGCAGCCAGCATGTCGAACAACGCCGCAGGATAGTCGTCCACCGGCAGGATGGTCTGGCGCCGGAACAGCTCCGGGAAGACGCGCTTGGCGACACTGCGGTTCTCGATCATGTAGGACACACCGGACGGTATACGCAGGTTGTCCTCCAGCACGTATATCCTGCCATCGCGATCACGCACCAGGTCGGAGCCGCAGATATGCGCCCAGACGCCGAAACGCGGGCTGAAGCCCTCGCATTGCGGCAGGTAGTTCTTCGAGCCGGCCAGCAGTGCTTCGGGGAATACCTTGTCCTTGATGACGCGCCGGGCGTTGTAGATATCGTCGATAAACAGGTTCAGTGCGGTGATGCGCTGCTTCAGACCGGCTTCGACCTGCAGCCATTCCTTAAGGGGAATGACCCGGGGAATGATGTCGAACGGCCAGGCCCGGTCGATGTTCTCGCCCTCGCTGTACACCGTGAAGGTAATGCCCATTTCCTCGATAGCCAGTTCCGCAGCGCGCTGGCGGCGCGCGAGCTGCTGGTCGCCGAGCGATTTGAGGTAATTGGCCAGACCGCGCGCCGCCGGGCGCGGCTGCCCGGGTGAGCTGATCAGTTCGTCGTAAAAGTCTCCGGGGTCGTACTGGTTCCAGTCGATACGCATGCGGGAACTATATCGCAAACCATGAGCTTGTCTATCGCTTCTTGCCCGCGAGAACAGCGCGCCGTGGGAGTGTTGCAATGCGTTCGGCTGCGATCCTATGATGGTGGCCCTTGGCGCCGGCAAATGAGGACCAGAGCGTGGAATTGCAACAGTGGACCGCAACCCTGACCGAATCGGTCAGCCGGGTAGCCGTGCAGATTCTCGAGTATCTGCCCTCGGTGCTGGGTGCCTTTGTGCTGTTGCTGGTGGGCTGGGGCGTGGCCCGGTTTCTGCGTTATGCCACCGAACAGATCACCGAACGCACCCTGGTCAGGCTGGCGCGCACAAGGCCCATGGATACCCGCGTGCAACAGCCGCGCTCCTACAGCGCGGCACCCGGCATCGCCAGCCGCATCGTTTTCTGGGTGGTGCTGCTGTTCTTCGTACTCGCGGCCGCTGAAGTGCTCGACCTCAAGGTGATCTCCGATCTGCTGACCGGCGTCACCGCCTACCTGCCCAGCCTGATCGCCGGCCTGCTGATGCTGTTCATCGGCTTGTGGTTCGCCGAGGTGACCCGCGCGGTTCTCAAGCGCAGCAGCCGCAATATCGGCATCGAACAGGGAGACATCCTCGGTCGTATCGGCCAGACGCTGGTGCTGCTGATTGTGTTTTCCATCGCCGCGGGGCAGATCGGTATCGACAACACCCTGCTGGTCGCGCTGGTCGTCACGCTGTTCGCAGTCGTACTCGGCGCGATCGCTCTGGCTTTCTCGTTCGGTGCGAAAACGACGATCGAGAACCTGCTGGCAGCCCAGTCGGTCGCCCAGACTTACAATGCCGGCAACGTCATCCGTATCGGTGAGATTGAGGGCAAGCTGCTGCGCATCACCCGCACGGGCCTGGTGCTGGAAACCAGAGACGGCCAGACGCTGATCCCGGCCCGCCGCTTCAACGAAGACGTATCAGTCCACCTTGCCAGGAACGGGCCCGCATGAACCCGCTGGCGCGCCTCGGCGCTGCTTTTCTGAAAGACCACCCCGAGGCCGCGGCGGGCGTGCTGGAAGATTTCTCCGCCGAGAACGTCGCCCGGTTCCTCGCCGCCACCAGTCCGGCGACCGCGGAACAGATCATCCGGCACTTTACACCGGCTTTTGCGGCGAATTGTCTGCTGGTGGGCGAGCCCGCCGCCGCGGGCAGCATATTTGCGCAGCTCCCGCCGGATTTCCAGGTCATGATTCTACGTCAGCTCGAAGGGGCAAAACGCGACTTGCTGCTCAGCACGCTGTCGCCCGATCTGTCGACCTCGCTGCGCCGCCTGTTGCCTTACCCCGAAGGGACCGCGGGTGCCGTCATGGAAGCGGCACTGGCGAGTGTGCCCGAGGAACTCGCGGTACGGTATGCCATGAAACGCATTAAACGCATGCGCCGCGGCATGAGATTCTACGTCTATGCCACCAATCAGCAGGGCCAACTGACCGGCGTACTGACACTACACGAACTGATCAATGCGCTGCCATCCAGCAGCATCGCGCAGGCCATGAGCCGACCGGTGATACGCCTGTCACCCCTGGAACCGTTAGCCAGTGTAATCAACAGTCCCTACTGGCAGGAATTCCACGCCCTGCCGGTCACCGATGACGACAACGTGCTGCTCGGCGTTATCCGTCAGAAGAATGTCTGGCGTTTCCAGGAACAGGCCGTGCAGCTCGGTACTGTGAGCGGCAGCCTGGGCGCCTTTGTCGCCGTCGGCGAACTGTTTTCGGTGTCGGCCGGTCACCTGCTGGCGGCACTGATAGCCACCGGCGCGTCGCTGACGAAGTACCGCCAACGTGGCTGACCTGCGCACACTCTCGCGGGCACTGGCGGACAGTTTTATCGACCAGTTCCCCGAGGAGGCCACCGAGGTCCTGGAGGCCGCGCCGGTGGAGGAGATCGCCCAGCTGCTGCGCATGCAGAACCCGGAACGGGGAGCACAGATTGTGGGCCGCATAGCCACGGCACTCGCGACCTCCGTATTGCGCGAGCTGAAGCCCGACATGGCCGGCCGCATCCTCGGTGCGATGGACCCTATCGCTGCGGCGCTGCTGCTCGCTAGTTTCGATCCGCAAACCCGGGACGCACTGCTGGAAAAACTCGACCCGGGACTGTCAAGAGAACTCAACGAGCTCATGTCCTACCCGGAAGGCAGCGCGGGACGCCTGATGCAGGCCCGCGCACCCAGCATGCCGGCGCACCGCACTGTAAAGCAGGCACTGGCGCGCTTACGCCGCCTGCCATCGCGCGACACCGCTGTGCTGGTGGTCACCGACGACAGCGGCAAACTGGTCGGACTGGCCAATCTTGCCGACGTGGTACGCGCCGAACCCACCATGCGTCTGGAAAACGTCGTCCAGGCCGCACCGGTGCGCGTCCATGCGCTTACACCACGTGACGAAATCGTCGACCTGTTCTCGCGCAACCGGCTGCAGCTACTGCCGGTTGTCGACCTGGATGACCGGCTGCTCGGCGTGATACACCAGTCGACCGTTATCCAGGCCGCACAGGAGGAAGCCGCTGCGGACATGCAGGCCATGGTGGGTGTCGGTCGCGACGAGCGCGCCCTGTCTTCGCCCCTGTTCGCCATGCGTAAACGCCTGCCCTGGCTGAACATCAACCTGGTCACCGCGTTTCTCGCTGCCGCGGTAGTGGGCCTGTTCGAAAATACGATCGCCCAGTTCACCGCACTGGCGGTGCTGCTGCCGGTGGTCGCCGGACAATCGGGCAACACGGGCGCGCAGGCATTGGCGGTGATCATGCGCGGACTGGCGCTGCGGGAAATCCGCGTGCGTCACTGGCAGCGTGTGCTCATCAAGGAAGTCATTGCGGGGACGCTCAACGGCATCGCGATTGCAATAGTCACAGCCCTGGGTGTGCTGACGTGGAGCCGCTCCGCCGGGCTGGCCCTGGTGATTGCCATTGCCATGGTCATTTCCATGGCGCTGGCCGGTCTCGCCGGCGCCGCAATCCCGCTTATACTGACACGCCTCGGCCAGGACCCGGCCCAGTCAGCGTCCATCATTCTCACCACGGTGACCGATGTTGTCGGCTTCTTCAGTTTCCTCGGGCTGGCTACGCTGTTATCGCGCCTGCTGTAAGGTGTCCCGGGTACGGGATCTCTAATCCGTCAAATTCACCGTTTTCCGATACGTTTCCAAAGCTTATGCTATCTACAAATGTCGGGCAATATCGGGATTTGCTATGTAGGAGTGTACTAGACTTGGTTTGATCAGCATCTTTGATAGAGAGATCGTCAGAACCAACGGCTTGATAGTAACAAAGCATACCTTTCGCATTGGAGGAAAAGACGACATGATTAATAAAGTGATTTTGAAGCGAGTCATCGTTGTCGTTTTGAGTACAGCCATGTTTACAGATACTGGAATCGCCTACGCGTTTGACATGTGCAAAAACATGTTCGACAAGATGAATCAGTCAGAATGGAGAGGCGACTATAGAGACCGCGACGATTACTACGGAGATCCCGGGGTTGGTTCGGGCTACGGCTACCGTAGAGGTCGCGGCTATGGCTACGGTTCGACGGGTTACGGTCATAGTGGTCCCCCAGCCCCCAGTTACGGGTACACCGTGCCAGCATACTCTGCGCCGCAACCCGGATACGATGCCTTACAGGCGGAGATTTACCACCTCAAACTGCGGCTCAAAAACTTGGAAAAATCTCTGATCCATGAGTCCTCCCAACAGCAAAGCGCGCCGACCGACCCCCGCACAGGCCAGGCTTTTGGTGGCATGTCATCAAACTAGCGACTGTTTATTCTACTTGATGCGGCGGCCATCTGTTTGAGGGTCGCCGTTGTTATTTGTGCGAATGTCCATTTGTAACCGGACTTTGCCCTTTGCCGCCTTGGGGGACTTATTTGCCAGGTTGAAGGGGCCTTCGACCCCTTCCGGTCCTTCGCGTCCTGGTCTCTACACATCGTGGGCAAGTAAGCTGATCGGTGCGGGCGCCGACCTCAGTATCCACAGGATCTGCGCCACTGCGGAGGCGGAGACTTCAGTCTGAGCGCGGAGCTGCTGGTTGCGATTCTTTGCTGCTTGCAGCGTCGCTGTCCGCCGGCGGTGAAGGTGCCTTCGGCAGCAGTGCTACGATCTGCGACGCGACCGTGAGATCGTCCCACTCAACCGGTCCTTCCGCGCTGTAGCGGATGCGCCCTTCGGGGTCCAGCACAAAACTGGTCGGGAATGCCAGCGCCCGCCAGCTGCGTGCAGCCGTCTGCTTCGAATCGAGCAAGATGGTGAACGCCGCTTTCTGTTCGCCGAACACCTGTCGCAATCTAGGAGGCTGTCGGATTTGGGCGATCGTAGCGAGCAAGGTGGGAGGGCGAGGCCATTTTTTGATCGTTTGAGGAGAATAGCCGTAGCTATTTGACGAAAAGGATCGGGAAAATGGGGCGCTCTCCCACCGGCGCAGTAGATCAGTCCCAAATCCGACAGCCTCCTAGCCGGCGAGTCGCCAACGTCGACCGCGAGCACCGCGAACGGCTGGTCCTCCAACGCCGCAGCCAGCACCAGCAGGCTCGGCATCTCCTGCAGGCAGGGCGGACACCAGGTGCCGAAGAAGTTGACCAATACGACTCTCCCTCGATAATCCCCCAGCGAGTGGCGTTTGCCTGCCAGATCGAGCAGCACCAGCGGTGGCGGTGTGCGATGGGCGGTGCGCGGCTTCAGAGGCGAATCGGCACCCGAGACCCCGGGAGCCACAGCGGCCAGCAGCAGGCGAAAGGCGGTGACGGCGGAGCAAAACGTATGCATGCAGGATTTCCTTCCGGCTCGATCGGAGCTGACAGGCATTGCGAGTTGCAGAGCTTGGTTCGGGGTCTGCCAAGCTAACCTCTGCAGGTGCACGTAAGCACGTAGGCTGCGGACACGGGTCTGTGTCCCCCTGCAGGTAGCCCGGGGGCACGAATGAACCCCCGAGGCGCTGGCGTGTCCAGAATCTGCCTCTAGCACTCGAGCCGACGCCGGGCTGCCGGCAAACGTGGTGTAATGATGGCGGGTCTTCGTTGGTGGCTGCTTTGGCGCCGTTACCTCGGAGCTGCGCCGTCCCGCTGATTACCCTCGCTGCCGCTACTCTTTCACTCCGCAGGAAGAATCCATATCAAAACTCACCGTGAGATCCAGCGTCTTGCCGGCGTCATCGCCCCTGCCTTGCAGCCCACTTCCCTCCATGGTGCCGACCATGCGGCGATGGCCAGGCTCAGCTTCGTGTGTGGTCAGGGTCATGGTGCCGGGGCCGCGGAAGTCGCGCTGAATGAAATCCCCGGAGGTTTTGCGGAAGGTCACTTCGACATAGTCCAACTGGAATTCGCCGGTTTCACCGGTGCCGACGGCGCGTTTCGACATATTGGTGACCCACACCTCGTCGTAGTTCTTTCCGCCCGGCATGGCCAGCATGAAATTCGCGAAGGTGTTCGGATTGCATAGTCCCTGCAGACCGGTCCCTTCTTGTCGTTGCGTGCCGCTGAACGTGCCCGTGACCGCACCCTTGGTTTCCACCTTCACCGAACGCACAACCGGTGCACGAACCCCCAACGGCGGGCCGTAAGGCCCTAGCTGGGTGTTATCCGCTTCCCCTTCGGAGGTTTGTACCCCGTCATCGCCGCAGGCGCTGACCAGTGCGCATACTAAAAACATACTTTGGATTCGCTTCACTGGGCTATTCCTCCTTTACTGAAATTGTCATTCTTCAATATATCTATCGTAAGGCTCAAGGGCAGTGTACCGCATGACGGCGATTGGCGGGTCCCTCTCCTACAGGAGGCGCTTACATAAGGTTTCGTTGCAGGATGGGAGTCGACCCTAATCAGTCATTCGCTCGCAAAGCACTCGCAAATGCCAAACCCTTTACTCTGGCCCGGGCCGATATGTTCGATTACATCGCGGTGTTCTACAATCGTATTCGCCAGCACAGCCACCTTGGCGGGATCAGCCCCGAGGTTTTTGAGCAGGCTTCACTGCAAGGCTCGACAGTGTCACAAAACCGGGGAAGTCCAACCGAAACTGCCACCGTGAGGAGCACACAAGATGAAAACTTTTGACTTTCCGAAGAGCGATGTTCGTCGGAGAACCGGAGCCTCAAAGCACCTATCCATCGGTCTGCTTGGCGTCTGTCTTTTTCATGGTGCCACAACGTCGCAACCGAAGATGACCTGACACTCCATCCGGCCTGGAAGAAATGCGCGGGCCCCAATATCGCAAGAGGAAAAACAGTAGCTGGCATTGGCAAGTTTTTCACCACCCCGGACGGCCGATTTTTTCCGACGGTCGATTATTCGACTTTGACGGAAGGCAACTTCTTTCCGACAGATCAATGGTGGTCCAACGGACCCATCTGGTGGGAAGAGGAAACGGATGGCGGTTTCAGAAATATCCTGAGGAACTACCTGGGCCATACCTACCGCGTCAGAACTGTCGTCGTCCAGGTGAATAGTGACACCGGTGACGAGTATACGATCAAGTGGCTTGATAAAAGATCCGGAGAGCAATGTGTAACCGTTCCGGCGAGCGATGGAGAGTATCTGTCACCGCCGACGGCTGTCGGTATCGATACCCTGACAGACAGTTTCGATATCGTGGTATTTGGCGGTGACCAGAATTATGCCGTGACGGAGTTCCAGGCATTCGAGCCGCCCCTGCATACAATTCTGGGCGGTTTGGAGACACCAACAAGTTAAGCCGACTCGCTCACTCGACCGAGCCCACCTGTTACCAACTCAAGACCACGCGCCATGATGGCACCACGCATGTAATCTTCGAGCCGCTGGACTTCATGGCAAGCTTGGCTGCCTTGGTGCTCAAGCCCCGCGTCAACCTGGTCTGTTGCATGGCGTGTTCGCACCGAACAACCAGCATCGTGCGGTGGTGACGCGTGCCAAAAGGGGCAAGGGCAGCAAGGCCCGGACGGCGGATGAGGGGCAATCTAGGACGTACAGCAACCCCGCTTCGGCGGGGTTTTCTGTGTCTGGGGAAAGGCAATTCTTGGGCGAACTCGGCCATTCAGAATGTCTCGTTTCAGCCTGAACATGGGGCAATCATAGTGACCATTCAACCCCTCTCAAATAAACCCCGATATATAGCCCAGTCACTAATGCAGGTCCTTTATCCCAAGCCGTCGCTCGGCTGCTCTACGTGCCTCGGGACCTAACATTTGCTCTAGCTTGTCCAGCAGGTCTTTGTCTTTCCGTTTAATGTGCGTCATTTCGGTCTTGTCGACATAATGGCCTGCACACCTTCCCAGGGACTCGGTCGCCTTGACGTAGGCGGCCCATGCCTTGTTCTCTTTGCAGGCCCGGGCGGCTTCCGCCATGTCGGCCAGGTGTTGCTGTTTGGTATAGACGGCTTCCGTAATCTGACTTGCCTTCAGGTAAGCCAACCATTGCGCGACCTTGGTAGATGAGGCCAGCTTGCTTGCATTGCACCAGATACTATCGGGTTTCATGTTAGTGCAATCGCAGGCTTGCCGGTAGGCATCCGATTTGCTCAATTCTTTCTGTATCCCGAGCACAAAGTTCATTTGCTTCTCGGTCAGGTCGGGAAGGCTGTCCTGTTGATTGTCCATGGCTATTAATCCTGCTTATTTCGCCAGGTAAAGTGTTGCGCAATCAGTCAGTTAATCAAGTTATTCCGACAAAATTTAGATGCTTATACCTGGCAGAGCGGAGAGGGGAAAACGGGTTCATATCCATCGGAATTTGATGACAGCCTGAATGCCCTGTTTTGCCACGAAGTTGCCATTCCCCGGATACAGAGAACTCTGCTAATGCAGGGTGCCTAAGGGCGGAGTTCGGCCATGCTGCAACCGCTGGCAGTCGCCATCATTTCCGGCCTGCTGGTGCAGATTCCCTTGGTCGTTCTTGTCATGCTGACCCGCTACTGGTGGTTCGGCCGTATCGGCCGCAGCCACGCGAAAACACCGACCGGGAACCAATGACCCCGATCGTGGTCACAAGCGGCCGTGGTCAGTCGAGTACAGGCGTGCTCCGATAATTTTTTTCGATAGCGACTTTTCAGGGAATGACAGGTAAACCGCAATTGCCGCGCCCGCCAGATAAGGTGAAGCCTCACTTGCGCCGCTACCGTATTGTACAGGCGGCGCTCTTCATGTTGCTGGTTGCAGTGCCGCTGGGCGTCTACATGTACCAGCACCGGCCGAACGTGTACGACAGTGCGCGCACGGACCTGCTGGAGGCCAGCCGGGAACTGGACATCTATCAAAAGGACATGGAACTGCTGGTGCAGAAGGACCGGGAAGGTGCCGAGGCTCTGAAAGTCTCCATCCACTGGTTGCAGAAAGCGGCCGCATCCGACCCGGAAGACCTCGCTGAAATCGGCGCCATCACCGACGGGTTGCAGCGGTGGGAAGCGCTCGCCCATAAGGGAGACCTGTCCTCCGCCGACCTGCATCAACAGTACAGTAAGCTTGACACGCGCGTGCAGCGGTTGATCAAAAAGCGCGGCAAAGCATCGCAGGACAACTAGCCCCGGACCTGCAGTGCTGTCAAGCGACGGGCAAAATTCCCTTTGCGGACAATGCGCCGGGCCTGATTGTCACAATGGCGTTCACTGCGCAATCGATGCACAGT
>CAWFEQ010000025.1:0-99997 GCA_963814945.1 uncultured Gammaproteobacteria bacterium | reverse complement strand
ATTTGAAGCCTGTCTGCTCCGGGATAGAAAGTCAGCGCTTCAGTATCTGCAACAGTTCTTCCAGTTCGAGCCGCATCTGCCGCACGATCTGCTGGCGTTGACTGACATCTTCGCGCGCCTCTTCACCGGACAGGCGCTGCCGTGCACCACCGATGGTGAAGCCCTCTTCGTATAACAGGCTGCGGATCTGCCGAATCATGATAACGTCATGGCGCTGGTAGTAGCGCCGGTTGCCGCGCCGCTTGACGGGCTTGAGTTGTGGAAATTCCTGCTCCCAGTAACGCAGCACATGCGGTTTTACACCGCACAGTTCGGACACTTCACCGATGGTAAAGTAGCGTTTACCTGGGATGACAGGTAATTCGTTGTTATTGCTGGCTTCCAGCATAGGCCTCTACGCGTGCTTTGAGTTTTTGACCTGGGCGGAAGGTGACCACCCGCCGGGCAGAAATCGGAATTTCTTCACCCGTCTTGGGATTACGTCCCGGTCGTTGATTCTTGTCGCGCAGATCGAAGTTGCCGAATCCGGACAGCTTAACCTGCTTGCCATGTTCGAGAGCTTGTCGGATCTCTTCGAAGAACATCTCGACCAGTTCTTTGGCCTCGCGTTTGTTGAGCCCCAAATCCTCAAACAACTTCTCTGCCATGTCGGCTTTGGTTAGCGCCATGGTATCACTCTCTCACTGTTGCCCCGAATTGTTTTTCTAGCTGACCGGTAATGCCTGTCATTACCACGTCAACATCCTCATCAGTAAGTGTGCGCGAAGAATCCTGTAGAATCAAGCCAAAAGCGATGCTTTTTCGCCCCGTTTCTATGCCCTCGCCCTGGTAGACATCGAATACCCTCAGCTCCTGCAAAACAGGCCCCGCCTGCCGGGTAATGGTGTCGCACAGGGCGCCGGCTGGTGTCGCCACACTTACGACTATTGCTAAGTCGCGGCGGATTGACGGAAATCTTGAGAGATTTTGGAAACTTGGCACCTTGCCTTGATGCAAAATGTCCAAATCCAGCTCAAACAAGTACGTTTGTCTCGGTATTTCGAGGCGGTGCGCCAGTGCCGGGTGGACGACAACCCAGCCACCCTCCAGCCTTGCCCGCCAGCGAAATCCGGGCGCTCTGGCCGGGATGCAGCGCCGCGTGGGTGTCAGGTTCGAACGCGCCGCTTACCCCGCAGCATGCCAGCAGGGCCTCGACATCGACCTTCACATCGTAGAAATCGGCAGGCTGCCTGACCAGGCCCCACTGTTCCGGAAAGACAGCGCCCACGACGACACCAGCAATGTAATTATGTTGTTTTATTTCATCATCTTGCAATATAAACGTAAGACCTGACTCGAATAACCGCACGCGGTTCTGCTGACGCGCCAGGTTATATTTCAGAGCGCCGATCAGGCCGGCCCAGAGGCTGCTGCGCATCACCGACAGGTCCGCCGATATGGGGTTCTGCAAGGCCACCGTCGACGCCGCCGGTTCGATGGCACGCAGGAGCTCGGCATCGACAAAGCTGTAGGTGATGGCTTCCTGGTAACCCCGGTCGACCAGCACCGACCGCAGCCGTGCAAGTGGGGTGACCGTTTCGGGCAGCGCGCGCATGAGCAGATCGCCGCGATTGCTCGCGGTGGGCAGATTCTCATAACCGAACACGCGCCCCACTTCTTCGATGAGATCGGCCTCGATGCCGAGGTCAAAACGGAAACTCGGCGGTATCGCCAGCCAGCCCTCCGTGTGCGGCGTCAGACTGATGCCCAGCCGGCTCAGTATGTCGGTTACCTCCGCATCCTCGGGCAGAAAACCCAGCAGGCGCTGAATGCGCGAACGTCGCAGCAGGATCTGCCGTTGCGCGGGCAGGTGCTCCGGGGCAACCGCTTCGACCACCGGCCCGGCCTTGCCGCCCACGATCTCCAGTAACAGCGCCGTAGCGCGCTCCATGGCCCGCCATTGCAGTTGCGGATCGACACCGCGCTCGAAGCGGTAGGCGGAATCCGTGGCCAAGCCGTAAGAACGGGCCTTGCCGGCCATCTGGTCGGGGGAAAAGAACGCCACTTCCAGAAACAGACTGCGCGTCGCCCCCGAGATACCGGAATCAATACCGCCCATGATCCCCGCCAGCGCCAGCGGCCGGTCCTGATCACAGATCAACAACGTGTCGCTGTCCAGCGTGACACACCGCTCATCCAGCAAAGTCAGTTGTTCGCCGCTGCGGGCAAAGCGCACCTCGATGCCGCCGGACAGGCGCTCCAGGTCGAACGCGTGCAGCGGCTGGCCGAGTTCCAGCAGTACATAGTTGGTGACATCCACCACCGGCCCCAGACTGCGGATACCGCCGCGGCGCAGTCTTTCCTGCATCCACAGTGGCGTTGCCACACCGGGATCGATGCCATGAATCACGCGCCCAAGGTAACGCGGACAGGCCTGCGGCGCCTCTACTGATACGGGGAACACGGCGTCGATTTTGGCGGTGACCGCCTTGAACGGCGGCGGCGTGACATCGGTGCCCGTCAGCGTGCCGACTTCGCGCGCGATCCCGTCGATACTCAGGCAGTCACCGCGGTTGGGCGTCAGGTCGACGTCGATCACGACATCGTCCAGAGACAGGTAGTCGCGCAGATCAGTACCGATCGGCGCGTCCGCCGGCAGCTCCATCAGACCCTGGTGTTCGTCGCTCAGCCCCAGTTCGCGCGCCGAGCACAACATGCCGTGTGACCGCACGCCACGCAGCTTGGCCTTTTTCAACGGCATGTCACCGATACAGCCACCCACGGTGGCCAGCGGGGCTTTCATGCCGGCGCGGACATTGGGCGCACCGCACACGATCTGCAGGGGCTCACCCTCGCCCGCCGACACCTGGCAGACGTGCAGCTTGTCGGCGTCGGGGTGATCTTGCACCGACAGCACCTCGGCCACGACCACACCCTGGAAGTTCGCCGCCACCGGCTCCACGGAATCGACCTCGAGGCCGGCCATGGTGAGCTGCTCGGCCAGCTCGGCGCTGTCGAGCGCGGGGTTCACCCATTTTCTTAACCAGGCCTCACTGAATTTCATCGTCTCACCGGAACTGCTGCAGGAAGCGCAAATCGTTTTCAAAGAACAGGCGCAGATCGTTCACGCCGTATTTCAGCATGGTCAGACGCTCCACGCCCATGCCGAACGCCAGTCCGGTGTACTTTTCGTTATCGACGCCCACATGGTCAAACACCTTGGGATTCACCATGCCGCAACCGAGCACTTCCAGCCAGCCGCTGTAACTGCACACGCGACAGCCCTTGGCGGCGCACATCACGCACTCGATATCGACTTCAGCAGAAGGTTCCGTGAAGGGGAAATACGATGGACGGAAGCGCACACCGAGATTGTCGCGCTCAAAAAAGTGTTTCAGGAACTCATCCAGCAGGCCTTTGAGATCGGCGAAGCTGACGTTCTCGTCCACCAGCAGACCCTCCACCTGGTGAAACATCGGCGAGTGCGTCAGATCGGAATCACAGCGGTAGACACGCCCCGGCGCAATGACTCGGAACGGCGGCTTCTGGCTTGCCATCACCCGGATCTGCACCGGCGAGGTGTGGGTGCGCAGGACCCGGTGATCGTCAATATAAAAGGTATCGTGCATCGCACGCGCCGGGTGGTGTGCCGGTATATTCAGCGCCTCGAAGTTGTGGTAGTCGTCCTCGATTTCCGGACCGCTCACCGACTCGAAGCCCATGCCGGCGAACAACTGTTCGATAAGCTGCAGGGTGCGGGTGATGGGGTGCAGGCCGCCGGGATGCTGACCGCGTCCCGGCAGGGTGACGTCGACGCGCTCGGACCGAAGCTGCGCCTGGAGCGCGGCGTTCTGCAAATCGGCCTTGCGGATTTCGATGGCGTCCTGCACCAGCTGCTTGGCGGCATTGATGGCCTGCCCGGCTTGCGGGCGCTGCTCCGCGGGCAGGCTGCCGAGCTGCTTGAGCTGTTCGGTCAACAGCCCCTTCTTGCCGAGGTACTGCACGCGGATATCGTCCAGTGCCTTGAGATCGGCAGCCGCGGCGACGGCTTCGCGGGCCTGCTGTTCGAGTGCGGCTAACGCCTCCACGCGGGTTCTCCCAACAAATGAAACGGGGAAAGGTTTGAGGCCTTTCCCCGCGACAGCTAGCTATGTCTCTCCGCCGCTGTTCCTGACGCGGCGTCCGGTTTCGATTAAGCCGCCAGGCTGGCCTTGGCCTTTTCTGCCAGCGCGCTGAACGCGGCCGAATCGAAGACGGCGAGGTCGGCAAGTACCTTGCGGTCCACCTCGATACCGGCCTTCATCAGACCGTTGATGAAACGGCTGTACGACATACCGTTCTCACGCGCAGCGGCATTGATACGGGCGATCCACAGGGCCCGGAACTGACGTTTGCGCTGACGACGGTCGCGGTAGGCATACTGGCCGGCCTTGATCACTGCCTGCTTGGCGACGCGGTAGACCTTGCGCCGCGCGCCGTAATACCCCTTGGCCTTGTCAAGCACCTTCTTGTGGCGGGCGTGAGCCTGCACTCCACGCTTTACTCTGGGCATCGCTTACACCTCACTCAATTAAACATAGGGCAGCATACGCCGCACGGAACGCTGGTCGACGTCGTTGACCGCCGCCGGCGTGCCCAGCTGACGCTTGCGCTTGCTGCTTTTCTTGGTGAGGATGTGGCGACGAAACGACTGACCTCGCTTGAAGCCACCATTGGCGGTACGGCGAAACCGCTTCGCGGCGCCGCGATTGGTTTTCATCTTGGGCATGTTTACTCTCCCGCTTCGTTAGGGGGTCACTGCAACAGACCCCGGTATGGCGTCGTCACCTAGGCGCGGTAAGCCCGGGACAACCTGTTTACTTCACGTTGACATCACTTCTTCTTCGGCGACAACACCATCACCATCTGCCTGCCTTCCATCTTCGGGTACTGTTCGACCGTACCCAATTCCTGCAGATCAGATTCAACCCGCTTGAGCAGGTCGCGGCCCAGTTCCTGGTGGGCCATCTCACGCCCGCGGAAGCGCAGCGTGACCTTCACCTTGTCGCCCTCCGTCAGAAACTTTATCAGGTTGCGCAACTTGACGTTGTAATCTCCAATGTCCGTACCGGGCCGAAACTTGATTTCCTTGACCTGAATCTGCTTCTGCTTCTTGCGCGCGGCCTGGCGTTTCTTCTGTTCTTCGAACTTGAACTTGCCGTAATCCATCACCTTGCAGACCGGTGGTTCGGCCTGCGGTGAAATCTCTACCAGGTCCAGGTTGGCCTCCTCGGCCAGTTTCTTGGCGTCTTCGATTGACACGATGCCAACCTGTTCTCCCAGGGCGCCGATCAGACGGACTTCCTTCGCCTCGATTGTGTCGTTCAGCCGGTGTTTCGTTTTGTTTGCTGCAGCGATGTTTCATTTCTCCAAAAGAGTACGGCCGCGGCTCGCGATTTCTGCGGTCAGCCCTGCCAACAGGGCCTGCAAGGACATAGCCCCCAGATCCTTGCCGCTACGCGTGCGCACGGCCACGGTGTTCGATTCCGCTTCCCGGTCACCCACTACCAGCAGGTAGGGAACGCGCCCAAGTGTGTGCTCGCGGATTTTAAAGCCGATTTTCTCATTTCTCAAGTCCGATTTGACCCTCACTCCCTGATTTTTCAAGGTTTCTTCCACTTTCCTGGCATATTCGGCCTGTTTGTCAGTGATATCCATCACTACCGCCTGGTCCGGGGCCAACCAGGTGGGCAGCGCGCCGGCGTAGTGTTCGATGAGAATTCCGATAAAACGCTCCAGCGAGCCGAGGATGGCGCGGTGCAACATCACCGGCACCCGCCTGCTGCCGTCTTCGGCAATATAGCTCGACCCCAGCCTGCCCGGCATGGAAAAATCCAGCTGGATGGTACCGAGCTGCCAGACTCGCTCCAGGCAGTCCCGCAGCGAAAATTCGATCTTCGGCCCGTAAAAGGCACCCTCCCCCGGCTGCAGCTGCCAGTCGAGCCGTTTATGGTTGAGGGCGTCTTCCAGCGCCTTTTCGGCACGATCCCACAGATGGTCTTCCCCGACGCGTTGTTCGGGGCGGGTCGACAGCTTGATGATCACGTCGTCAAAGCCGAAATCGCGGTAGACCTCGAACAGCAGATCGATGAAGTTCGACACCTCGTCGAGGATCTGCGCTTCGCTGCAGAAGATGTGCGCGTCGTCCTGCACGAAGCCGCGCACCCGCATCAGCCCATGTAGGGTTCCGGAGGGCTCGTTGCGGTGGCAGGAGCCGAACTCGGCCAGCCGCAAGGGCAGGTCGCGGTAGCTCTTCAGCCCCTGGTTGTAGATCTGGATATGCGCGGGGCAGTTCATCGGCTTGATGGCGAAGGTGCGCTTTTCCGACTCGGTGGTGAACATGTCGTCGTGGAACTTTTCCCAGTGCCCGGATTTCTCCCACAGCGAGCGGTCGATCACCGACGGGGTGTGCACTTCCTGGTAACCGTGATCGCGCAGCTTGTCGCGGATGTACTCCTGGATCTGCAGGTAGACGCGCCAGCCCTTGTCGTGCCAGAACACCATACCCGGGGCTTCTTCCTGGGTGTGAAACAGGTTCATGGCTTTGCCGAGCTTGCGGTGATCGCGCTTCTCGGCTTCTTCTAGCCGATGCAGGTAGGCCTTGAGCTCGTCCTTGTTGCGCCACGCGGTACCGTAGATGCGCTGCAGCATGGGATTCCGGGAATCACCACGCCAGTATGCGCCGGCGACGCTCATCAGTTTGAACGCCCTTGGCAGCTTGCCGGTGCGCGGCAGGTGCGGGCCTCGGCAGACGTTGAACCAGTCGCCCTGGCGGTAGATGGACAGCTCTTCACCTTCGGGAATGATGTCGTCGATGATCTCGACCTTGTAGTGCTCGCCCATGTCGCCAAAGGATTTCATCGCTTCCTCGCGCGACCACACTTCGCGCTGGATCGGCAGGTCGCGCTTGACGATTTCGGTCATGCGCGCCTCGATGTTCTGCAGGTCTTCGGGCGTGAAGGGCTGCTCGCGGGCGAAATCGTAGTAAAAACCGTTCTCGATAGCGGGCCCGATGGTGACCTGGGTGCCCGGGTAGAGTTCCTGCACGGCCTGCGCCATGACATGTGCGGCGTCGTGACGGATCAGTTCCAGTGCGGCAGCGTCTTTTGCCGTCACAATGGCGAGATCGACGTTGCTGTCGATGCGGTAACTGGCATCCACCATGTTGCCGTCGATCTTGCCGGCCAGCATCGCCTTCGCCAGGCCGGGACCGATATCGGCGGCGACGTCCTGGACCGTGACCGGGTGATCATAGGAACGCTGACTGCCGTCAGGCAGGGTAACTACAGGCATCGCTTGTTCTCCAGTGGTGACCACTACCAAAGGCCACTTGATGTACCCAGACAAACGTCCCCGTAGGGCACGGGGACATTTTCCGAACGTGTCTGGTAGGCGCGATTGGACTCGAACCAACGACCCCCACCATGTCAAGGTGGTGCTCTAACCAGCTGAGCTACGCGCCTGTCGTCAGAAACGACGCATTATAGAGTGCCTGCCAAACAAGTCAATGCCAGCTAGCTTATTAATTCCCTGGGTAATTTCGCTATAAGACGGCGTCCAGCTGACAACCAGACAAAGTGAAGGCGATACCGGTCATGCCGCGGAACAGACCCACCAAACGGGCTACTGGATCCGCCTGGATCTTGCGCCCGCGGGCCAGCTCCGCCGGTCTTCCGACGCCGGTGTCGACGATTGATCGCACGGTCTATAATGGACAGGTGCAAACGACAACAGCGGGACAGTGATCATGGGAGATGATGTAGACAAAATCGGCCGTGGCTTCGGGAAGGCGTTCGAGGAAGCCGGCGATGTGCGCGTTGATACGGACGTTGAGAGCCAGCGGCGTTCGCGTCGGCAACGCGAGCTGGACAACTGGAGCGTCGAAACGGGCCGGCGTATCGCCGCCGGTGAAGGGATCGAGCTGGACGATGCCCGCCTGCAGGTCGTCCAGTGCCTGCGCGAGTACTATCTGGAGCACGGCCTCGCGGAAGACGGGCGCGAACTTGGCGACATGCTCGAAGAAAGGTTCTCCGCGGAAGGTGGCCGCAAGTACCTGCGCCGTCTGTTCCCCGAAGGCCCCGTTGCCCAGGGCATGAAGATCGCCGGTTTGCCCGTTCCCGCCTACACCGAGGACGAGGGCTTCGGCACGGCGCGCTAGCGCCGCCCGGAGGGTTATCAAACGTAAATGCCACGGGCGGCTTGCAGTGGCAAGGAGAACCAACATGTCCGGACTGACTCTCGAACCTCTCGTTGCCCTCATCGCCGGCATCCTCATCCTGGCCATTCCCCGGCTGCTCAACTACATCGTCGCCATTTACCTGATCGCCGTTGGCGTACTGGGCCTGATGCGAAACTACTAGGAGGCTGTCGGACTTGGGCGATCGTGGCGAGCAAGGTGGGAGAGCGAGGCCATTTTTTCGATCGTTTGAGGAGAATAGCCGTAGCTATTTGACGAAAAGGATCGGGAAAATGGGGCGCTCTCCCACCGGCGCAGTAGATCAGCCCCAAGTCCGACAGCCTCCTAGTCCAGGCGGTTCGAATCGCGGCCAGGAGGCCGCTCCTACAGGGAGACCTTTGCAATGATTGGGTTTAACCGTATCAGCCGTCTTGCGGTCCGAACAGCAGCCAGAGGATGAAACCGAATACCGGCAAGACAATGATCAGCACGATCCACAACACTTTCGTGCCGGTTTCGGCGGCACTCTGAAAGACTTTTACCAGCGCCCATATATCCAGGACCAGAATAATCAGCCCTAACAATCCTCCGACTTCAATGCCCATAGCTTGCCCTCTGTATGTTGGATTGGACGGCGCTAAACTTCCCGGCTGCCTGCCTGCCGTGCGCCGCCATTGCAGTCAGGCGATTTCCAGGTTGGATTCCTGGATATGCCGTATCTGGTCGCGCACCCGGGCAGCGTCCTCGAACTCGAGGTTCTGGGCGTGCTGGTACATCTGTTTCTCCAGCTGCCGGATCTTTTTCGCCAGCTTTTCGGGCGACAGCGCCGCATACTCCGACAGTTCCTCGGCGACCCTGGCATAGCGTCTGGCCGCTGTCACCGGACCTGCGTGGGCGCCCTCCATGACATCTGCCACCGCCTTGCGGATTGAGGTCGGGGTGATACCCTGCTCGCGGTTATGGGCGTCCTGTCTTGCCCTTCGGCGCCCGGTTTCGCCCATCGCCCTTTCCATCGACCCGGTAATCCTGTCGGCGTACAAAATCGCCTTGCCGTTGATATTGCGGGCGGCGCGGCCAATGGTCTGGATCAGCGACCGCTCGGAACGCAGAAAGCCTTCCTTGTCGGCGTCGAGTATGGCCACCAGCGAGACCTCCGGCATATCCAGGCCCTCGCGCAGCAGGTTGATGCCGACCAGCACATCGAACTCGCCAAGGCGCAGGTCGCGGATGATTTCCACGCGTTCCACGGTCTCAATATCCGAGTGCAGGTAACGCACGCGCACATCGTGCTCGCCCAGATACTCGGTGAGGTCTTCGGCCATGCGCTTGGTGAGCGTCGTGACCAGCACGCGCTCTTCGACCGCGACGCGCTTGCGGATCTCGGATAACAGGTCGTCGACCTGGGTGGCCGCGGGGCGCACTTCAACCTCGGGGTCGACCAGGCCGGTGGGCCGCACCACCTGTTCGACCACCGCCCCGGCGTGGGCTTCTTCGTAAGGCCCGGGAGTCGCCGAGACAAAGATCGACTGCGGCACCAGCCGCTCGTACTCCTCGAAGCGCAGCGGCCGGTTGTCCAGCGCCGAGGGCAGGCGGAAACCGTATTCGACCAGAGTCTCCTTGCGCGAGCGGTCGCCGCGGTACATGCCGCCAAGCTGCGGGACAGTGACGTGGGACTCGTCGACCACCACCAGCGCGTCGTCCGGCAGGTAGTCCAGCAGCGTCGGCGGCGGCTCGCCCGCCTGGCGGCCGGACAGGTAGCGCGAGTAGTTTTCGATGCCCGAGCAATAACCCAGCTCCACCATCATTTCCAGGTCGAAGCGGGTACGCTGCTCGAGCCGCTGGGCCTCGACCAGCTTGTTGACGTTGCGCAGCTGCTGCAGGCGTTGTTCCAGTTCCGTCTTGATGAACTCGATGGAATCCAGCAAGGTCTGGCGCGGCGTCACGTAGTGGCTCTTGGGATAAACAGTCAGGCGCGGCACGCGGCGCAGCACCTCGCCCGTGAGCGGGTCGAAATAGGACAGGTTCTCGATTTCGTCGTCGAACAGCTCAATGCGCACCGCTTCGCGGTCCGACTCCGCGGGGTGTATGTCGATCACCTCGCCGCGCACCCGGTAGGTGGCGCGCGCCAGCTCGAGGTCGTTACGGGTGTACTGCAGCTCGGCCAGCCTGCGCAGGATGGCGCGCTGGTCGATACGCTCACCGCGCACCAGGTGCAGCACCATACCCAGGTAGAGGCGCGGATCACCCAGACCGTAGATCGCCGAAACCGTGGCCACCAGTACCGTGTCGCGCCGTTCCAGCAGGGCCTTGGTGGCCGACAGGCGCATTTGTTCGATGTGATCGTTGATCGAGGCATCCTTCTCGATAAAGGTGTCCGACGAGGGCACGTAGGCCTCGGGCTGGTAGTAGTCGTAATAGGACACGAAGTACTCCACGGCGTTGTACGGGAAGAACTCCTTCATCTCCCCATACAGCTGGGCCGCGAGGGTCTTATTGGGCGCCAGTATCAGGGTCGGGCGCTGCACCTGCTGCACCACATTGGCGATGGTAAAGGTCTTGCCGGAACCGGTTACCCCAAGCAGCGTCTGGTGGGCCAGACCGGCCCGCAATCCCTCGACGAGCTGACGGATCGCCTCGGGTTGATCGCCGGCAGGGATCAGTTCGCTGACAAGCTCAAATTCTTTGCTCACGGGGATTAAGTAATCTGCTTCGTTTCAGTATCATTACCGGTTGGCAAACAGCCGAGTGCAACCGAAGGAAACCCTAAGTGAAGGACATCGCCCTGTCTCAGCGCGTACAGCGTATCAAACCCTCTCCCACCCTGGCCGTGACCGCGCGCGCGGCCGAACTGCGGGCCGCGGGCAAGGACATTGTCAGCCTGGGCGCCGGTGAACCGGATTTCGATACACCCGACCACATCAAGCAGGCCGCCATCCGCGCCATCAATGCCGGGGCTACCCGTTACACCGCCGTCGATGGCACCCCGGAACTCAAGAGCGCCATTATAGACAAGTTCCAGCGGGAGAACGGCCTGAGTTACCAGCCCAACCAGATTCTGGTTTCCTGTGGCGGCAAACAGAGTTTCTACAATCTGGCACAGGCGCTGCTGAACCCCGGCGACGAGGTGATCATTCCGGCGCCCTACTGGGTGTCCTATCCGGACATGGTCAGACTCGCGGATGGCGAACCGGTTATCGTCAAGACGGGTCTCGATCAGCACTTCAAGATCAGCCCGGAGCAGCTGGAAGCGGCCATCACGCCCAAGACCCGCCTGTTTGTCCTGAACAGCCCCTCAAACCCGACCGGGGTCGCCTACAGCAAGCCCGAGCTGCACGCGCTGGCCGAGGTCCTGTGGCGTCATCCGCACGTGCTGATTGCCACCGACGACATGTATGAACACATTCTCTGGACGGAGGAACCGTTCAGCAATATCGTCAACGTTAACCCCGCGCTGTATCCGCGCACCATAGTGCTGAATGGTGTTTCCAAGGCCTATGCGATGACCGGCTGGCGTATCGGTTATGCGGGCGGACCGGCGCCGCTGATCCAAGCCATGAAGAAAATCCAGTCGCAGAGCACCTCCAACCCGGCCGCCCCTTCACAGGCCGCCGCCACTGAAGCGCTCAATGGCGACCAGTCGTGCATAACGCCTATGGTGAGCGCCTTCAAGCAACGCCATGACTACCTGGTCAAAGCCCTCAACGAACTACCGGGTGTACGCTGCGCCAATGCCGACGGAACCTTTTATGCCTTTCCCGATTTCGGCGCGGTGATTGCCCGCCTGGACGGTGTCGATGACGATGTGAAGTTCGCGGAATACCTGCTGAATCAGGCCGGGGTTGCCGTGGTGCCCGGTTCCGCCTTTGGCGCTCCCGGCTACGCCCGCTTGTCGTTCGCAACGTCGCTGGAGGTCCTGAAAGAGGCCATAAGCCGCCTGCACAAGGCGCTGAACCACTGACCCGCGCTGTTGACCGGTTAGCAGTGGTCCCGTATCATTTTGCTTTCTCGCACAACGCGATTCCCCGGTAGCTCAGTCGGTAGAGCGGGTGACTGTTAATCACTAGGTCGGCAGTTCGAGCCTGTCCCGGGGAGCCAATTATCAGAAATGCCGGTTTGAACCCGCTCAGCCGGCTTTTTGCTTTCTAATGCAAATACGTTTTTCGCAAACAGATCAAACGGTTGACGGTACTGTGCGGTCAGCCGCCCATCCTCCCAAGCACAGTTCGATAGTACAAAGCCGAGAAAGCTGCGTTTTTCGGAGGATGACTGCTTACGGAACAAGCGACCGGCGTTCTACGCCAGTTCGAGAAGACGGATACCCTCCTCGAGATAGGTCTGATTGGCGTCCTGGTGCTCGCGGATCAGCTCCAGTAAGCCATTTGATCGTTTAGCCCATCTTGCAGCGGACGACGCTTACTTGAGCGTCGCGATTGATGCACCTTTCGCTATTCCAAAAACCTTCCTCCCGAATGGTGGCCACGCTCAACTGTTGAAAAATGTTGTGCTGCTCGAACATCCGGGGCGACCATTCCCTGAGGCCAAGCAGTTTGTTGCAGGGCTGGCGCCAGAACTTCCGCCGAACGGCAAGAAGTTGTTCCGAAAGACGGAGAGCGATTGGATCGCAAAACGAGTGAATGTCCGGTCCACGATGTGGGCTGGACCTCGAGGTGGGGCGCCATTCACGGCGGCATGCGTCACCCTCTCATGAAACAAAACCTAACCTACTGAATGTATTGGCAACGCATTTGGCTGTTTGCTGCGCGACAGCGCGCCGCCTGCGGGGCGGGTACTCTCATCAAACAAAACGTAACCTATTGGAGTTATTGGCAAAGCATTTGGCTGTTTGCTGCGCGACAGCGCGCCGCCTGCGGGGCGGGTACTCCTAGGCAAAATCGGCGGACAGATGTGGCCTTGGGCTAACCATGCGCGGAGTCTACTCGTCGAGGCTTTCCCCGCCGCCCAGTTACGAGAGTGGCATCTGCCGTATGAGCGTTACAACGGCAACTCGGGGTATGCCGCCGAGGTTCGAGATCAGATGCTGTCGGGTATCTTGAGCCGCTGGCCAAACCTTGATTCAAACGGCTATCGCGAGACATTTCTGTCCACCGCAGACGCGATTGATTCGTTGATCTGTACGTTCGCCGCAGTTGCCGTGAGTGATAACCAATTGGCCCTTCGGCCGGATGGGGAATACTTGGAAGAGGGCTGGATCGCCGTCCATCGGCGACAGATTAGGCGCGTAGGCATAAAGGCCCTCTTCTCTTAAACGGAAGCACTTTCAACCGCTCATCCCACCGTTCAGTCGTCAACAAGACATGTCAGAACAAGGGGTCCTGACCGTCATTTCAGCGCACGAGTCCCCCACATCCCTGTCCGCGGGCTTGTTTTTCTACGCGTTGCCAGCATCGAAGCCTTTCCGGCAACGAAAGTGCCTAGGGCGGGTGAGGGATTTACCGTTACAATGCCCCTGCATGCGTAAGTTTAACAATACAAAATCCCGCGCTGACGCCCGATCCCATACCTGCAGGAACACAACACAAACGACGCGATTGGGAGGATAGCTAAAGATGCGTCCGATTAGGGGTGAACTGACAAAGGAACTGTCTGCGATTATGGGTAGCGAAGCGCCTTATCCTGCCGCCTGTTACGTTCCGCATTGATTCAGGAGATTGGATTCGACCTCTTTGAGGTGAGACACAAGAAGCTGTCCCGGGCTGGCCGAGGAGGAATACTACCTCGAGCCAGCCCGGGACAAAAGCGGATCAGAACGAAAGATCGTCGTTGAAGTCGAGCACCTGTTGAGAGGCGGGAACCTGATTGCGTTCCTCCATGATGAGTTCGACCAGATCGATCTCGTAGTGTTGCCAAAGGGCATCGGTCAGATCCTGGAGGACCTCGAAGAGGGCCAAAGCGACCGGCGGGGAAAGGTCTTGTGGAAACGTGAAGGGTGAAGTCGTCATATCAACTCCTCGATGGCCTGTTGGATTAGCTCATCGGGCAAATGATTCAAGCCCTTGGGCAGGGCCAGCTGCATACTGGTCTTGAGAATGCGCCGCACCTGGCGCGGCAGCCCCTGGGAGGCTTGGCGCAACAGCTCGAGGCCTGAGTCTGACAGCAGGGTATGCTGTGCACCGGCCTGGCTGAAGGCATGGTCGATGAGGTTCTTGAACCGTTCTCGTTCGGCGATGGGTTTCAGGCGCAGGCGCACCTGGATGCGGCTGGCCAGGGCGGCATAGGGGGCACGCTCCAGGGTATGAGCCAGGCGGGGATGACCGAGCAGCCAGACGGCCATCAGGTCGCGGGAGTCGAAGGCGAAGTTGAGGAAGGCGGGCAGATCGCGGAAGAACGCCACGGGCAGGTTCTGCGCCTCATCGATGATCTATAGCGGCACGACCCCTGTACCGTCGACCAACTCCTGGATGCGGGCCTTGATATCGCGCCACAGGGCGGCGCGCCGGTGGGCGAGGGCCCCATCGTCCCACAGCTCGGACTGCGTCTTGCCCAGGGGGTAGTGCCTCAGGCCGAAGTGTTTGCAGTACCATCAGCATTCCTCCTCGGTGTGGTCATGGTATTGGCGGTAGGCCAGTTCCACCGCGTTATCCCTGCCGGTACGGCTGGGGGATGGCACCTCGGTCAGCTGGGGTTGACGCCGCCGTCGGTGGACATTGGCCAGTGCATTCAGCGGGGTGGCGGCGCCGAGCGATTGCCCGTCGGCAGCTTCCACACCACAGACCTTGCGGGTGTGGGGATCGACCACCAGGCACACGGATCGCCCGGTGAGCTCATAGGGGACCTCGAAGCGGCTGCCCAGGTAAGAGACGGTGCCGTCTTTGCGGACCTTACGGGTCATCCGGTGATAGAACAGCGCATCGAGTCGGGCGGCCAGGTTGCCCAAGGTGCGTATTCGCGGCAGATCCTGCTGCTAGCGTTGCAACGGGGTCTGTCCTTCAAGGCCGGCATGGGGCGTTTTGTGATAAACGGTTTCGAGCCAGGCCCAAAGACGGGCGTTGAGATCACTCAGATCACGTAGGCGGGCGGTATCGAGTTCGCTCAAAAACTGAGCGCGAAAGGTGCGATGCCACCTTTCCAATCTTCCCTTTCCTTCTGGAACATACGGGCGACAGTAGACCAGATGGATACCCAAGCGGGCGCAGATCCCCTGCAGTGTCTTGGCCCGGTAGGCCGGACCGTTGTCGATCACCAGCTTGACGGGTAGGCCGCGCTTCAACACGGCTTGTTTCAGCACGGCTTCGATATCCAGTGCCGTCTCACTGGGACAAAAGGCGAAATGGGTGATCAATCGCGATGCATCGTCCATCAGCGTGACAAGGTATGCCTTGTGCAACCGGCCGCCCATCGGTACCCGGGGGCCGTGCATCACATCCCCGTACCAGATGTCACCGGCGTACTGCGCAACATACGTACACCGTTCTTCGGGTTCGCTGACTGAACCACTCGGACGCGACAGACCATGGGCTTGCAGCAGGCGGTGGATCGCCGAACGCGACAACGCATCTTTGGCCACCGTACCCCGGCCTTCGAGCAGGCGGCGGATTCCCCGGATAGAACGGCGCGGATTCTCGCGTTTGGCCGCGAGGATGGCCGCCTGAACCTCGGGAGCGATCTTCGATTGCCCCCGATCCGAGCGGGCCTTGGGGGTCAGTGCGTTGATACCGCCGCGCCTCCACGCATAGTACCAAGCCTCGATCGTCTTCTCGGTCAACAGGCTGTTGCGCGAGCCGGGTATGTCGTAGTGGCGGGCGACCAACTCGCGCAGCGTCGCCTTGAGTTCACCGCGTGGCAGTTCGCCACGGCTGAGCAGTGGACCCAGTACCGAGTAACGGAACAGGGCTATGGGATGGATGCCGTTCATCGTATTCTCCTGTGATGGGATGGAGACCACAGGAGACACCAGGGGCGGCCTCAACGGGAGGGGCAACTTCTTGGGGTATTATCGGATACGCCGCTTGCCACCCTTCCCGCAGCCGTTTCGTATCAACCGATCATGGGACTCTCACCTCCACCCGATCGAGCCAGCCCATCGCCTCGCCTAAACTCATGCGCTCGAAGCACAGCGACCAAAAGGCTTTCCGGTCCACCGCCCGACCCAGTTCCGGAAACCGGCTGAGCAGATGCAGACTGTGAGTATCGAATCCCGCCATCAGCCACTGCCACCATCGCCCAATGGTACGGCGGCTCGGCCAAAGCGATCGCGCCACTTCACGAAGCGACATCCCCATCATCAACCATTCCAATATGGCCTGTTGGCTCTTCCACCAATACTGCCGTCTGGGTGACAAGCAGGCCGGCAACCGTGAGCAGGTACCGTGGCACTTCGGGCAATAAAAACGGGGTATGACTAACGAGCCCAGCGAAAAGGCTATGCCTTCACCCTTGGGCGCATTGCGTTCGTAGTGACCATGGTGGTGCATACCCCCCCTTCCGCAGTGTGGACAACGCTCAGGCCGGTAGCTATCGGGATCATCTCGAAGGTGCTCTCCGTGTTGCTCTATGGCCTCAATTCCTGGCAGCATACGGGCCATAGGCCGGTCTCCTCTGTCTGCGTGATATCGTTGGCACGTACCACGATAGCAAAGGATGACTGGCCTATCTTTTTCCGTGTCCGTCTCGGAATCTACAAGAGGGTGTTTCTGAGGAGGCCCTGGCGGACCCTGGGATATTTCAGCCGGGTTGGTCTATACGAAGGGAGGACGTAACACTGCCACGGATCGCACAGCAGATCAATAAAGCCTTTGGAGCCAACATCTATAAAGACGTGGTGCGGCGTATTCTCGCTGCGCATTACCGGACAGAACACAGTGACGGCGGACCGTCCTGGCTGACCTTCCTCGGGCATACCAAAGACAGCCTCTGGAGCATCGACATGTTTCAGTGTGAATCCATTCTTTTGAAGAGCCACTGGGTACTCGTGGTCATGGACCAGTTCACCCGGCGCATCATCGGCTTTGGCGTACACGTCGGTGATGTGCACGGCGCAGCCTTGTGTCGAATGTTCAACACCGCCACCTCATCCAGGGGTGCTCCGAAATGTCTCAGCTCTGATAACGATCCGCTATTCCTGTATCACCAATGGCATGCGAACTTGAGGATTCTTGGTGCCGATGAGATCAAGACCGTCCCGCATACACCACTATCGCATCCCTTCGTCGAACGGCTTATCGGGACCATTCGTTGTGAGTACCTTGATCAAGTGCTCTTCTGGAATGCCAGTGACTTAGAACGAAAACTGGAAGCATTCCGACAGTATTACAACGCGCATCGCGTCCACACATCTCTCGACGGTGATGCGCCATCAGAAATCTATGGCGAAACTGTGATCCACCACGCTTATCTCAACCAATTCCGCTGGAAAGCTCATTGCCGCGGGCTTTTCCAACTACCCATCGCCGCATGAATAATAATTTGCCACACACAGGCACGCTCCGCCGAGAATGCCTTGACTTCCTGATTCCACTGACGGAAAACCACTTACGTACCGCTACGAAGCATTGGGTCAGGCATTCTAATCGGGGCCACCCCCCATGCCAGCCTTGGGCCGGGCATCCCGGATCCGCCAGTCGATCTTCCTGTCACACCACACAAACGTCGGCATCGTATTCCAAGTCACCTTAAGGTTGTAGCGCACCCTGTTCTCGGTGGCTTACACCATGAATATTGCTTGGAAGTGAAGGCTGCATGAATTATTGCGGAGCACAGGCTTTCTTTGCACCCATCGGCCTCGGCGCGAATCGGCGTATGCTCGCTCGCGCCGGGCCGCAATTGCTCTGGTTTGCTGCCATCTGTACTCCGGGTCTTGTCAGCACCGATAACTAGGTCTACGGCGCGTAAGTCGCCCGCCGCAGTCGTTGTCGGAACGAAGAAGAAGTCTCCCGCCTCATGCCGGGTAGACTTAATCGGGGCATATTGCGGCACCTGCTCGAAGCGCCTATCGTACGCGGCCTGAGTCACGCGCTCAGCCACCTCCAGAAACAGCCGTTGGCCTTCCAGCATGCCTTCCTTACTGGACCTCAAGCTATCGATGAAAGCGTTTGCAAACACCGAGTGCCCCTCGCCACCCGCATCGAGGACCGGCTGCAAACCGCCGGAGGTCAACGCAGTGCGAGACCGTTTTTTCAGTACCGTCCGAATATAGGTGATCCTCGCCTGATCCGTCTGGCCGGTGCTCAACTGGGTCGCCACCGAGCGCGTCAACGTCCCCGAGTAGCAGGAGTCGGCGACCACTAGAATGTGTCTCACCGACATAATATTGAGGGTATTGGTAAGCGCCTCGTTCGAGAGCCAGTTTGCCGTGCTGTCACGTTCCGCATCGACGGGCAGCCAGTAGCCTTCATCGTTGACCTTGTCGAGCTCGCCATGCCCCGCGTAATAGATGAGCAGATTGTCATCCTCGTTAAGGGTCTGCCGGAGCTTGTTTAGCGTGGTCATAATCTGGTACCGATTCGCATCGAAAAGGGTGGTAACCTCGAAACCGTATTTTTCTCGCAGGACCTTGGCTACGCTCTGCGCATCGGCGCGGGCAGTCTGCAGTGAGGGGAGAAATGTGTATTTGTCGTTGCCAATGACCAGTGCATGGTAGTGACCAAAATTCGCGGGCGGCGGAGCTGCCTCGGCCGGTTTGATGTTGAATTTACGCACCCCCCGCTGCCCCGCCGTGTCGACTGCAACGATGATCACCAGCGAGCCCGACTCGCTTACCGGAACATGGGCCCGGAACATCCCGTTGGCGTCAGTTGAGGTATCCTGATCATTGATGGTCAGGGCCACCAACCCGCTGGGGGCGCTTACGCGCCCAACTATCAATCTCTCGCTTATCTCGGGTGCGACGGAAACCAGTGCGACGCCGCGCGTCTCGGGTACGATCGGTTCGATCAACTCAATCTCAGGCCGTTTCTTAGTCTTGTCAGGCGGTTTTTTCCGTGGCTCGTCAGGCGTTTTCTTAGTCTCGAGCGCGTACATGCCGGCAGCCGGCACAGGCTGCAACGCCGGATCCGGCTGTAGATTCGGAAGACCGGCCGCCTTGCGATACCACAAGAGCGCCTTATCCATATCCTGTGGTACACCGCGGCCGCTCTCATACAACTTGCCTAGATTCATCTGCGCGGGCGCATAGCCCTGCTCCGCGGCCCGGCGGTACCAGCTGGCGGCGGCCTCGTAGTCTGGTTTAATACCGAGCCCTCTCTCATAGATTTCGCCGAGATAGTTTTGCGCCTCGCTATCGCCCTTTTCTGCATCGGCCAACCAAACCTCGCGCGCGGTTTGGTAATTGGCGCGGTCATAGGCAACATACGTGCCTCCGCGAATTCTGCAGTCGAGCGCCGTCGTCTTGACCGGGCGGCCTCTTCCGACATATGTACTCCGCTGGCCAAGTTGTATGATCCGACCGGGAAGCAGGCAATCAACGACGAGAAGATCATCGACCGTTGCCGATCCAATAGCGGCCTGCGGAGCCTCCGTGACACCGGTTGAAGCGGAGTCGAGAGAACAGGATGCCGCGATGCACAGATAAAGGGCGGCAATCCCGATTCTTGCGCCGGTTCGCCACTTGGCAACCGGTGAGTGAACCCCAGCGGCCAATTTGCCCCGAGCCCGAGATCCGATAACGAGTGTCATGTCGAATGCCTTGCCGCTGGCCTCAGTCGTTCGCGTATGACCGCCCGATCATGACAATGTGTCAGGTAGTTGCGGTTTCATTTGAGCATAGTCCAATTCGGGCCACTCGACAAACGCGCACACGGCTCTTCGGGTGCAAAAACAAGACAGATAGGCCTCCCCGGCGACGGGCGGCCGGCGACTGAACGTCCTGCCGGCGACGGGGTTACCCGTCATTATAGTCTGGCGGGCGTCACGACTTGCGAAGCGTGCGTTGGCTACTAGACTTGTTGCTGGGGCCACCGGAGCTACGAATGCTGCAACGGCATGCTGTGTGGGTATAGGCCGAGGGACGGCAGACAATCGGTCCCGCGCGCCGACTGCGCGAGGTCGGCGGCAGCGTCTGGGTTCGCGCACAAGCGGCAGAATAACCGAGAAGCGCAAGGAGGCACGACATGCAGCCGGCGACCACAACGCGGACGATTTATCCAGTTGGCTTTTTGCGTCTAGCCATAAAAGCTGTCACGGTATTTGTCATTATCTCTGTCGCCATCCACAACCATGGCGCTGATCCAGCCGACACGGCCGTTCAAACAAAAGCAACATCGCCCGACCCGCTGATCTTAAACAAGCCGCTCATATCCCCCTCGGCGACTGTTCCTGGGCCCGAACCGACCGATGCGGCGTTCGCGATCACTGTCATTGGCAACTCGACTGCACCGGAGGTCTTATACCTCGACGAGGTGTCAAACGAAGGTGTTTACTAACGAGATCATCATAGGAATGCTCGCCGGCGCGTCTCCCAGACACGTCAGATACATCGCCATAATGGTTGGCAGGACTCAGAAACAAACAGCGATGCGTAACCTGGAGAAGGAGGAGAATCGATGCGTACAATCTCAACCCGAGCTCACTGGAAGACAGCGAATGAACGCCGCGCATGGTCTTGGGGCCTGCGACCGGACGGCACGTGCCGCGGTGCGGAAAGGCCGTGCTTCCATGCGCTGGTCTATGCGCTGGCTGTGACCGCGGCGCTCTTCCTGCGTACCGCCCATTCTCTGTCACTCAACGACGCCGTCAACGCCCAGCTGGCAAACAATTGTTCCCTCCTGCTTGGGCAAGATAGGCCCCAAGCCGTGCTTACCGATGGCCTGCGCGACATTTGTACCCGGTCTGGCCCCTCCCCAACAGCAGGCGGTGGCAACTCCGCTACGCCGGTGACCCTCCCAAGCATTGTCCGAGAGCGCATGGAGAAGAAATACGGCAAAGACAGCAAAGACAGAGCTGGTCGGGACGGATCAGTTTACTACGCGCAACGTCAGGACGTCATGTCGGATGCCGCCGTCGTCACGCTGGGTACGGGATTGAACGCCTTCGCGTCCATCGAGTACCAGCAGCTGGACCGCCAAGTGACAGATTTCGAAGACGGCTATGATTCCGATATTTCGCGGATAACGCTGGGCGTCGATAAGCAACTTACACAGCGGACCTCGGCCGGCCTGGCGTTCGACGGATACAAGCAAGACGGCAATTTCGATGGGGGTGGCAATTTCAACGTCTGGTCCTACGGCCTTATCGCCTTCGGTTCATGGCTTCCCACGGATAGCACCTTCCTTCAGGCCTACGGGCAATATGCCTATCAGCCGAACGATCGGACGCGCGTTGCCACATTAGTACAAGAAGGCTTTAATGACGTCACCGGTCGTCCGGACGCCGACTTCGATGCCAACCAGTTCGGCGGCGGCGTCCTGCTCGGCTACGACTACTCAATCGACAATGTCACCATCGGTCCGCGCGCCGGCTTTGATGCGGTCTACACTGACTTCGAAAGTTACGATGAGAAGAACGACAATTCCGGTCTGTCACTCGGCTTCCGCAGTGACAGCAAAACCTCGCTCCAATCCAACCTGGGGCTGCAGGGCTCAGTCGCGGTCAGCACCGGGCTCGGCGTTGTAGTGGCACAAGGGGGGTTTAGCTGGAAGCACGAGTTTGCTGACGATCAGCGCAATGCGGACGTTTATTTTGTAGACGACATTCGAAAGCAGAACTTCACGTACGAAACCGACAGACCTGATCGGGACTTCTTCGAGTACAATATCGGTCTCTTACTCTCGCTACCGAGGGATGTCCAGACGTTCGTCAATTACCGGGTGCTCAACGGTCACAGCTATTTCGACAGCCAGACTATAACCGTCGGTTTTCGTCTCGATCTCTAACACAACGCCGCTTGCTGTGCGGTTTGCGGCTTGCACAGACGCCGTGCTGTTCGCAGATCCAGCGCATGTACGTCAGATTCTGCGCATACTGATTGAACCGAAACACAAAGGTGCATGAAGCGATGAAGAATACTGTCAAACGGTCGCGGACAGGCAGACCGCCCGCCGTCGCGCTGCTTACGTCGCGGCGTTACCCCTGTTGTTATCCTGCATGGCGGCCGTAGCACCCGTGGTCGCCGAAGTTGCCTTCGAGTTTGCCGAGGACCTCCTGGAGGTCGCCCGCGATAACGACTCCAGGGGCCATTCGGATGAACTGAAGGAATTGCTTGAGATCCTGCTCGCAGAGACCGAGGCACCCACAGACACAGGGTCTGCGCCACCGCCAGGCCCAACACCCACTGCCGGTGAACTCGCGCTCGATGTGGCGATTGCGGTGCAACACGCATCGGAGGGTGGATTTTCTGCCCCTGCCCCTATTGAGGATGCTTCACGGGTACCGCCGCCGTCCCGCACCGAGAATAAGCCGACTTGGCTGGGAAAGGTGCACATTTCGATTATAATGTTCTCGTTACCATGTGGATGGTGGCAGGATCCACAACACCAAGGGGGTCTGCTCTATCTCTCACTCCGGCCAACCCCATAGCCGCGGTCCGGAATCTGGTCGAAGTCTATATCGATGACTGACTGGGATTCCGTCCTCTGCGCGGGGACTCGCCTGCTGAACGGAAACGACGCCGGTCGCCGGAGCAACCCCCCCATCACACGCAAGGAGACAATGTCATGACCAAACAGGCGCCATGGGTGGCTTTGGCAATCACAGTACTGCTGCTCGCGGCATGCGAGCGAGGCAACGAACCTGCAAAGCAGAGTACCGGCACAGCGACGTCCGAGCAGGAGACCACCGCCGGTAAGCCCACAGGCAGTGGGGGCGAGAAGCAGCTGACGGAAGCCGAGGAAAAATTGATCACCGAATTAGGTGCATTGCAGACCAAGGTTGACAAGCTGCAACAGCAGGCCGCCAACAAGACCGCTGAAACCCAGGCGGGGCTGGTTAAGCAACTCGATGCACTGCAGCGCAAGCGCGAAGACCTCAAACAGAAGGTCGATGAGCTCTCCGAAACTGGAACCGCTGCGGCCGCCAACGTACTGAAGGGGCTCAACGACAGTCTCGCCATCCTCACGCGCTCCGTGGAGATGGCGCCAGAGGAAGAGATGAACGCGCCGGAGACGGCGGCCCCACCCGCCGTACAGAACCCGTAGCCATCGTTTCGTCGCGCGGCAATCCGCCGGCTGCTTCTATCGCCGAAGGCGACGGGGTTTACAGCGGGCTCGTATGGGCGCTTCGGGCCTATTTCAAGACGGGGAGCCCCAACAGCGAACAAAGCCGGGATGACGATGAGCGCCAGCAGCGGGTGTATATATAAGGTCTCTGGCGGGTCACCCGCGAGGTCAGCAACACCCCGGTATCGCCGCGTTCGCCGGACGTTTTGCCGTCGCTCGCTACGGCCAGAGTTCACTCAGGCTGAACGCGAGCTTGAAGCGAGCGTTCGCGTCCTCCGGCGTGCCGGCGCGCTGAAAGACCCGGCCCAGTCATTGGTCAAGCCTGGCTGCCTCCCCCGTGGGTTGTTCCCTCATCCCCTCTGGCGGCACGCACGCCGGCAGCACCTCGGTGGCATGTAACGAGATCTCCATTCCGCTCAATTGATTTCGACTCTGCGATGGCTATAGTTTAGTCGTCAGGCTCTCAATGAGGATAAACCACATGCTGGACTCCCTCCGCAAACCACTATTCATCGTCGCTGTTGTCCTGATAGTACTGGCCGTTCTGATTGAGCTTGGCTCGGCCTTCTATATCGAAGCACCCGGACCTAACGTTGATGACTTCAGCGACATGCCGAACCCGGGGTTCGGCATTCCGTATCTGGCCATCCTGGACGGGCTGGTCCTTTTCACTATCGCCATCATCACGGCGCCCTTATTTATCCCCCCGCGGATCGTCGGGCGTGTTCAAGGCGTAGTCAGCTTCGTGGTCTCGCTGCTGATGCTGATTGGCGCTATCGTCATGATCGTTGCCGCCATCGTTCTGCTTGTCCTGATGATTTCCCTGTTCATGGCGGTACCGTTCGGTACGGTGATCTATATGGCAAAGTTCGCCAACTTCGATACCGGTCAGGCGGCGATCACGCTCGGCGTTATAATGAGTCTTAAACTCGCCTTTGCCGGCTTTCTGGTTTTTTCCCATCAGCGCTTCCTGCAGAATAAGGGCCTGATGCTGATTATCCTCACCTCCTTCATCGCTACCATCATTGTCAGCTTCCTGCACGGCCTGGTGCCTCGTTTCCTGGTCAGCATCACCGACGACATCGGCGCGATCGTCGTGGCTATCCTGACGGCCATCTGGGCTATTTTCTATCTGATAGGCTCGATCCCGGCAATTATCAAGGCGCTGCGCGTTGATCGAGCGCTGCCGTAGCAGCCGTGGGCGCTAGCGCCGGAGACACGCTGTCTTACTGCTTGAACTCGGCCTTCACAACCCGGCTGGTGCTGCAGCCGCTACACGTGAGGCTCAGCACGCCGCCCGCTTTTCGGACGACCAAGCGCACCTCATTTTTCCCCTGACACACCGGTGGTTCCGTGTTTTCACCCTGTGGTGTGTAGACGACGCTGAACTTCGTACCCGCCTGATGGGCCACAAAGGGCCTGGCCTGCATCAGGATCGCCGGTTTGATCGTCAGGCGGCCGGGCACACCCCGCCCCGCCGGCGCCTCCGGTTTCGGTGGGCAGGGGATCAGTACCCTGGCGGCATTGCTGATCATGAGCGTGGCCGTCTCGTAATCATCCTTGGCAGATGCTATGTCGATATCGCACTGCGCGTCACTGCTGAACTCGTAACGACCATCCTTCTGCCGGCACGCGCCGAGCGGTTTCAGCCGACCCCGATCAAGCGGCGGGCTGAACCGCCCCAGCAAGCTGTCCATTCGCTCTAGCCAGCCGCTTTGATACTGGCCAGGACCCTGGTCCTCGCCCTGCTTGGGCACCAGGCTGCTCCCCAGACTGATCGCGAACAACAGCCCCACCACAATCAGCACCACGATAACGATTTTGCTCTGCTTATCCATCGCTGTACGGCCTTCTGACCCGTAGCGCGCTCACTCCTCCGGCGCCGGCTCGACGCTGCGAGGCATCTTTTTTATAACCTGCTTGTAGATCATGGGCTGGGCTGTCTTCATCTTTTGAATGACCTGATACGAGAAAACCTTGCCCTGGTCGGATTCGCCCACCACCAATACGATCTCCGTACCCTTGGGTGCCTGACTGTTGCCCGGCGGATTCTGGTCGATCACCTTACCGACATTGGCCTGACCGGCCTTTTTGCGCTGCAGGTTGTTTATGTCAAAGGTAAATCCCGCCGGCTCAATCTTCGGCAGCGCATCTTCAAAACGCTGGCCTTTAAGAACGGGCACCTTCCCCTCGGGGGCTGGCCGCAACAGCCAGGTAAGCACACCGCCGAGCAGCAATACGCCGGCGATGCTGGCCACCCAGATCCACCAACGATTCGGGGGCGGCGGCGGAGGCTCGGGTTTCGTCTCCCGTTCCGGGACTTCGAAGGCCACCGCCGCGCCCTCGGTGAACTCCTCACCTGCCCTGCGCGTGGAGTAGACCAACAGCCGATAGGTGTAGCGGCCCGGCGCCCCATCGGGCGGTACCTGTATCTTGACGGGAATCTGGGTCAGCACATCATCACCCAGATCCTGTTCGGCCGGTGCGTCGACCTGTAGCCAACTTTCGACAGCCGGTGTGTCCACAAGCACCTTTGCCCCTATGGTGAGCGCGCGACCGCTGGTGTTCTTGACGTTGAACACATGTTGAGTGCTGCCGTCGGCATCACAGGTAACAACTTTGTCGGGTGAATCTATTGTCACGATACTCGTGGCCATGACAGCCTCCTTCACTAGATAATGAATTTAAACACGGCACACAGCATGCTGCATCGCAGCCGCCCGCAGGCTGCTCATGCGAACTCCAGATCATAGGTCACATAAGCCGGCTTTTCCTGGTCGATGATGCGCTCGATCAGCGACCGGTCCCGCGCGCAACTTTGCGGCGCCTTGATATGCACATGGTAGGGGCGTGGCATGCCGTTGGCATCTTCGACCTGCTCGTTGACCTCGAAGCCGCTGCTGCCGGTGGCGGTCTCCAGGAACAGGCTCAAGCCCTCTAAGGTACCGCGCCACTGCGACAGGTAGGCCGCCGCAGCGATCAGCTCTCGCAGCCGCCCGTTGCCCGTGGACAGCACATCGGTGACCGCCTCGCCCGCCACGGGCGCATCCCCGGCGGCCGGAAAGAAGCGATCCAGATCGACCCAGCGCGCCATGTAGGGGACGAAACGTTCGGGCATACGATAGGGGCTGAACGTCGTGTCGACCCGCGCGAGTAGTGCCTCAGCGGGCCCGTGGAGCGCCTCCATCACGTTCAGCAACGCTGACAGCGGCGTCTGCGGCCGCAAAGCGGACTGATACACTTGCGGCAGCAATCGTTCAATCTCGTTGCTTTTCATCCTCGCTCACCACTTCGATCTCGTGTTCGCCGGAACAGAACAGCCAGGTCCGGGGGAGCGTGACCACTTCGCGGAATTCGCTCTCGGAGACGTGTTCGTAGTTCTTACCCTGGTCACAGCTACGATATACACCGGCTATGCCCGCCGCGAGCAACCGCTCGCCGCTGCTATCGGTCGCTACGACATCTACCGGCTGCAAGCTGTTTCGATCCCGCAGTGGCAGCTTACAGTTGATGTCGGGAGCCTCCCACGTGGGTTCACGGTCGGCGCTGTCAAGACGCAGCACACCGAAACGCAGCGACCCCGCTAAAACCTTCGATCCCTGGAAGGCTATCGCGCGACAGCCGCCGGCATCCCACCCGCTCTGATAGGCGCGCCAGCCTTCCGGGTTTTCTGCGCTGCCGGTCAGCAGCCAGCGGAAACAACCTTTGCCGGGGTCCTTGCCCACGGCGGCCACGCCTGCCCAGAGGTAACGCTGGGCACCGAAGTGCTGGATGGCAAGTACACGCACCAGCTCATTTTCCAAACCAATGGCGGTAAAGGTTTCCGGTTGCCCACCCTGGCTGGACAGGTAGACGCCGCGATCACCGCGTGCCGCCAGCGCCACACTGGTGCCGCCCCAGACATCCGTGGAAACTGCCACGGCATAGAAACCCAGCGAGGGATTGGCGGCGTCCACCAGCACCTGATGGGGGTCGGCGCCCGCCAGCGCCGCGAGCTCGTACAAGCCCTTTTCGGTGGCCAACAACAGCAGAGCGACACCATCGCGCTCCAGCCAGGCTATATCTTCTACTCGAAAGGTGGTCCGCAATCCCGATTCCCAGGTTTCGCCACAGTCGCGCGAGATATGCAGCCGCGAACCGGCGCCACCTTCTTCTGTCTGCTCGCTGGCAACGGCAACCAGGCCAGCCTGTCTGGAACGGGTGCTGGCCACGCGAGGAAAGGCGAGCACCCGCACCACTTGTTCGCCCGGGAAATGGCCGATTGCCTCCCACCCTCGCGCATCATCCATGGAACGAAAAACCGTGTCACCGGTAGCAGCATACCAGGTGTGGGGCTGGAAACCGTCGGCGCACAGTGTCCTGACGTCGGTACCCGGGACTTCGTCGACCACCATGCGCACCTTGCCGACGGACTTGACGCCGGGTTCGCCGCTGACGATCTTGTAGATATCCCAGGCCGTCAGCGCCTGCCCGAATGCCCAGCCCTTGATATCCAGCGGGGTCGACAAGGGATTGATGGTCTGCCACAAGCGCCGCATCACGCGCTGTTTCACCGCGTCGGGATCCTCCTCACGATGCACGATCACTTCGGCCTTTACCTGCACAGTCTTGTAGCGCGCCCAGTTGACGAGACAGGTGGTACCCAGCGGCTTGCGTCTGTCCAGTGCCTCCTGGATCTGCTCACGGGCCACGTCGGTGGCATGAGCTGCCAGGCTGTCGGCGGTTATCCACCCTTCGCCGCGCTGTTCCTCGGGGATGCGCGGCACCAGCAATACCTCCACGGTGCCCGGGGGGGCGTGCACCCACAGCGCCGCTTTGGTGAATGCCGTCGCGCGCTCCACCGCGCCGGAGCTGCGAATCGCCATCAATTCGAAATCCCGTGCCGTCACCGCCCGGTGCAGCGAATGCAGTTCCTGGGGACCGCGGATCAGGGCGTTTTCCAGCGTCTCGGCGGCGCTGCCACCGGTCGCTGGCCCGGGGTTGGTGACCTCCACACCCGGCAAAGAGTCTTTGAGCGTGGTTAACACGTTGCCAGTGACGTTGCCCTCTATGCCACCACCGCGGCGGTACCATACACGGATCTCCCTGTCTGCGGGCGGCACTTCCGCCAGTGCTGCCGCTGTCCCCTGCAACACGCCTTCGGCGTTGCACATGCGCGCCGCGGGAGCAAAGGTAATGGTACCGGCCAGGCGATCGCTCACATATACGAACCGGTCGGCGCCGAGGCTGGAGAAATTCTCCAATTCACGCCAGATTCGGTAGGCCTTACCTTCGTACTGCAAGGCCGGCGCGGACGCCTCGAGCGCTTCGGCAGCCGTCTCGACACCGACCACCAGATCGAGTCCATCTCCGGTCGGCGCGATGATCGGCGGACGCGCGACGTTCGCCACCAACCCCGGCATACCGGTGCCAATACCCACCAGTTCGGCATCAACCAGCTCGCAGTGCCGGGCAAGCACTTCGACCTCGGTGTCGCCGGTGGCGATGGTGACGGTGTCCACCGTCGTAAACACCGGCGGTTCCGCGCCATCACTGCGACCGGTTGTCACACGCGTGCCACGCGGTATCTCCACAGGGTGATTCTGCGCACGGCCGAGTCGGAACCGCAGCACCCCAGCCGCCGCGGCCGGCGGCTGCAGGTGCACCCCAATGAGACGCAGGAATTCGACATAAGCCTTTTCCGGCAGACGGTTCAGGCGATAGATCATGGTCTCCGTGAGATAGGCGAAGGCTTCCAGCAGGACCATGCCGGGATCGCCCGGGCTGAGGTCGGTCCACCCCGGGCAGTGCTGGGCGATACGCCGGCGGGCCTCGTCGACGAGTTGATCGAATCGCCGGTCGTCAAGGTTCGGCGGACGAAGCGACATCAGACCTCCTCCCGGGTCAGGTTAATCGGCAGCACTAACGCGTCCTGGCGCAAGGTCCGGCGCATGCGGTATTCCAGCAGTATATCCATCCGCCCCGGATCACTTTCATTGCAGTCCGCATCAAGACGCACGATATCGACGCGCGGCTCCCAACGTTGCAGCGCCTGGCGCACATAGTGGATCGCCAGTCCGTGCGTAGTCGCGTCATTTGGCGCGAACACCAGGCGATGCAGGTCACAACCGTATTCGGGTCGCATGAGACGTTCACCAGGCTTGGTCGTCAGCAAGAGCAGGATCGCCTGGCGCACCGAGGCGTGCTCGGCCACCATTTCAATGCCGCCGGTCCGCGAAACCCGCAACCCCGGCGCACCCTTGGTCACATCGAAGCCCGGGTGAAGGAAATGCCAGGCTCGGTAGAGGGGCGCGGCCATCAGAGCTCCCTCACCAGGCTCTGGCCCGGACTGCGCACGGTGTATTTCACTGTCCCCGGCGGCGTGCCGTCCGTCAGCCCGGTTACGGTATCCAGACACACCCGCTTGCCATCGATGCGCAGCAGCTCGGAATAGCCCGCCTGCACCTTGAGGGTGTTCGTGCAGGGTTTGACTGTAGGCCCGTACATGGGACAACCGACAATGGGACGCTGCTCGGGATCGGTTGCCACCAGAACCCGACGGTGCGCAACGGTGACCAGGCTCTGGCTCGCGACGATGCCGACGAGCCCCAGCTCATGGGCACAATTGAGTATGGCATCTTCGGTCAATAGATCCATCAGGCACTCTCAAAGTCGATCGAGTGCCCGCGTATGACGACTGACTGCCCCGGGGCCTCGATTTCAAGCCGGGTCGCGGCGTGAATCAGGCAGCGGCTCGGCGTTAGTTCGATCAGACTGCCATTGCTGTCCCCCATACGGAGCTCGTCGGGTGACAGCTGCAAAAAATCGCCATCGCTGTTCTCGATGCGCACGGTCTCCCGCGCATCGTCCAGCTGCACGCGCTGCCCCCCAGGGGTTACCACTGTGTAGCGACGCACGGCACCGTCCTCAACGCCGGCATCGGGTGGCGACTGCGTACCGTACAGTCCCCCGAGGACGACCGCCTGGGCGGGATCCCCGTTGACGAACAGCACCAGCACGCGATCATCGACTTCAGGCAGCGCTATGACGCCCTTGCCCATCCCGGCACCGGGCACGACGACACCGAGCCAGTTCGTCTCGACCTCGCCATAGTTAGGTAGCATCACGCGCACCCGCCCGAGACCTTCGGGATCCTCGACCTGGGTGACCCGTGCCAAGGTCGTGCCGGCGGCATGCGCCCGCACGCCCGCGGCGGGCGGTCGACTATCAATCTCGGACACAAAGCCTTGCTGCCGATCGATAACGTGCGTCACGGCCGTCAGGACGTAGCGACCTGCCAGCGGGGCTGCGACACCTTCCACGTCGACCGGTGTTCCAGGCCGTAAACGCGGATTACCATTGCCCACACCCCACAGCGTCACCTCGCTGGCCACCCGGCGATCCAATTCAGCCTGTGCAATGGCCTCTGCCTGGTGGTCGCCCTGGACGGCCTCGTCAACCACCGCCCTTTGTCCCGATCCACCGACACTGTCCTGGACAACATGGACTTCGACGCGACGTCCCACCCGAGGCTCGTCTGCACGCCCGCTATGGGGTTCGGCGTGCCAGGGATCCCAGCCGCTGCTATCGATACGGCGACACGCCATATCGGTATTGACGTTGATGCGCGCCTCCAGCAGCGAAGAACCCAGCGCCAATGCCACCGCGCCGGCAATACCCTGCAGTGTCAGTATGTGCAACACGTCATCGCGCAGGGTGAAATACAAGCCGCAACGCGCAGCCAGTTCGGTGATCAGATCGAGATCGGACTGGCGGTACTGCACCAACTGGTGTTGCACCGGACTGTCGGCGTCCGCTTCCAGGGACAGGCCGAGGTCAGAAATCAGCGTACGGGCAAGCTCCGCCAGCGTGACCTGAACATGCGTGGCGACCGGCTGACGTTTACGCAGTTGATGTAAGAGATCATAGCCCCGTACGTGCACCTCGCGGCCCTGTCCAGGCCCATAGTCATAGTCCACCGCTGTCACCTGACCGACGAACAGCGGTTCCTGATATCCCTCCACCGTGATGCGAAGAGCGGCACCCGGCATCATCGAAACGGCCCCAGCGAGCGCCCCCTCAGGATCGAAAAATGTCAGTTCACACAAAGTTGGCAGCGACAGGCGCTGCTGAACTCTTATCGTACCGAGGGTACGGGCGTCTTCGGCGACGAGCGGCGCGCCGTCCACTGTCACCTCGATCCTCGGCAGGCTCACCACTGAACTCATGACGCGTCCGACAGTTCCGGCAAGGGCGGGATCTGCAGCAGATGGCCAGCCGGTATGTGCATCGGATCAGCCAGGCCGTTTACCGCCAGCAGTTCACGCCACAAGGAGGCATCGCCGTAATACTGGTAAGCAATCTGATCCGGCCGCTCCCCCCCTTCAGCGGCTTCGCCGCCAAGAATCTCGTGCACTTCGGCCTGCGCGGCAGCACGCACCATACCCGGCTGCGGCGGTTCCGCGCCTGCCTGCGCCGCCCGCATCGGGCGCCGCGCGCTAACCGGCTCGAGCGCGCGCAACATGCGCATGCGCAACCAGGAGCGACGCGGTACGCCCTCTGCCGTGAAGAACTCGAGGCGTTCCGCGACCGCGGCAACAACGCCAGGAATGTTCCAGCTCTTACCCCACACAAACCGACACAGGGGCGGTCTGCCGTAGCCCACCGCCCGCGTGTTCTCGGCCAGCTCCCACAACGGTCTGGTCAGATCGCGCACATCCTCGGTCGTAATCGACGATCCTGCCAGCGTCACATCGAACAACAAGTCCAACGTGAGTTCGGTGCGACCACCGCCGGAGTACAGCAACTGGTCATCTGCGAGCTCGCCTCCGGTCACCAGGCCGCCGGCCGATTGCCGCGGTTGGACACCGGCCTGGCGCCGCAACACCAGGCTCTCCGGGTTCAACAGACAACCGAGACGCTCGCCGGTGTCTTCGAGCAGAAAGGCTACGCGCTCCATAGTTCACCGCGTTGTTCGAGATCGCGGCGCTGCCGCCGCAATCTGGTTCGGCGATCTTCCGACGCCGCCAGAAGGGCTTCACTGGGCGACAACCGGGCCCCTGGATCCCAGGCGCACTCGGGCAGGCTTGGCCAGCGATCAGCGCCGATGCGCTGAGACTCACGGTCCTCCTCCCTTTCATCTGGCAAGCGCGGCCACTCGGGCTCGGCCTGCAGGAAGCGACTCTCCGCATCACCCGTAGCGGGCAACGCCCGCCGTGCGATCGGCTTCGTCGCGGATGACGACGGCGTGCCCAGCAATTCTCCGGCTGCCGGTGCGCCGGAACTCTCGGCCTGCGGTGAAATGTGCGTGGCCGCCTTAATGACGTCAGGCACCGGCGTCACCCCTTGTTTCACGCCATGCGCACCCGAAGGTGCATCGGCCATCGGCGCTGGTGCAACCCTTCCCTGTTCAGGCACAGCATCGATCGATCCTCTTCGCTGGCCCGTGGACCGGCTGACCCTCGATCGCACCTGCGCCGGGCGGCAAGGCATGTCATGCGCATCGGAACCAGACGGCGGTTGCCGCACGTCGGCCCCCTCCTTCGGCCCGACTGAGCCGCGGCGCGACAGTGGCGCACGCTTGCCTTCCGGCCGTCGGGGCGGTCGCGCCGCCGGACCGATTGCAGGCTCCTGTCGCGGAGCAGGTCGTGATGCCTGCACGGGCGGTCTGTCCGTGCTGCTGTCCCGGTAACACCGCGCAGGAGCGCCGTGCGGTTGCGCTCTTTCCGCTGTCACGGAGCGCTCCTTTTTGCTGGGTGATCGAATATCCGGAGCAGGGGGCACCCGGGTCCGGCGTACGCGGCGCTCGGACGCGGAAACCGGTTCGCGCTTGGCAGCCCGCAGGGGTTTCTGGCCACTGTCGGGCGGCGCGGTTTGTTCGTCCCGCAAAGGCCCACCGGAATCAGAAGCTACGGTTTGCTCGTTATCTTCGGACAAGGTCGCGTCCAAGCCGGACCCTGGAACACGCTGCCCGGACAGCGGCTGCAAGAACTGCGGGGCGTGGCGGCGCACGAGTTCAACCCAGTGTGCCGGCGGGCCCCCAAGCCCCGCCTTTGCGAATCGCGTTGAGGCGGCGTCCTGCACCTCGTTATCCTCGGACAAGGTGGCGCCCAAGCCGAACCGTGGGGCATGCTGCCCGTACGGCGGCTGCAAGTACTGCGGGGCGTGGCGGCGCACGAATTCAACCCAGTGTGCCGGCGGCCCCCCAGGCCCCGCCTTCGCGAATCGCGTTGAGGCCGTGTCCTGCACAACGTCAACTTCGCGCGCTTCGCCCTCCATCTTTCCTTGGCCGGCCTCCAGCCGCATCAACAAACCCCCCACGCCGGCATGCAGCGCACGCGCGAGCTTCACGAGCAACTTGCCTGAGCGTCTACCCAACACCAGAGTTAGGCGCGTTCGAGACGCTCGATGGCGAGGGTAAGCGTTTCAATCGCCACCTGATTGCTGGTCCCAATCAGGTCTGGCCCGGTCCAGTGCCTCGGCCAGCAACCGAAGAGGTTCCAGCGCGTGTCTTCCTGCTGACCATCGGGCTTGAGCAGGATCACAGAGACGTTGCGGCGCTCGGCAACACCCTTCGTGCCGGCATCCATCCAGTCCCAGAGGTCTCTTGACTCGGTCATGCCCCACTTCAGGAGCACGTCGCCGTACCTGACTTGGCCGGGAAGTTTACGCACAGCAGGTGCGCCACCACCCTCGCGGTACTCGATCGTTTCAATCGAGACACTGGGACCAGTGACCTCTGAGAAATAGCCCGACCCGACCCCTTGAATATCGAGCACAAAGTTGTATGCCCGGTAGATTTCAGCTTCTTGCATGATTCGGCTCCTTATGACTCAGCACTTTCTTCGCCTTCGGCGGCTTCTTCGGTCTCGGCGCCACCGGCCCACTGACCGATTCGGAAGATGATGAATTCGGCTGGTTTCACGGGTGCAATGCCGATCTCTGTTATCAGCCGTCCGGCATCAATGACTTCCGGAGGGTTCGTCTCAGCGTCGCACTTTACGAAGAACGCCTGCTCCGGCGTCGCGCCCTTGAGCGCGCCATCACGCCACAGCAGGGTCAGAAACGCCCGGATGTCGCGCTCGACCGATTTCCAGGTGCGTTCGTCGTTGGGCTCGAACACCGTCCACCGGGTCCCCTCAGCAATGGATTCCTCGATCATGTTGAACAAGCGCCGCACGCTGATGTAGCGCCACTCGCTGGCCTCCTCCGCCAGGGTGCGCGCGCCCCACACTCGAATCCCGGCATCCGGGAAGAAGCGGATACAGTTCACGCCCATCTTGTTCAGCTCACCTTGCTCCTCGCGCGTCACCCGGTAGGTCAGTCCCAACGCCCCGCGCACGCCCACGTTCGCGGGCGCCTTGTGTACACCGCGCGTGGCGTCGGTCTGCGCATAAAGCCCGGCCAGGTGGCCGGAAGGTGGCGTCCTGACAATCACCCTGGCGCCCAGAGGGTCGCGCGCCGTGATCCAGGGGAAGTAAAAAGCGCCAAAGCCGCCGTCGCTGTTGCGCGGACGCATACCTGATGGCGGCTGGCCCCTCCCACGCGAGGATTTGTCGGCCTCTTTGCCTTCGTCACCGCCAGCGGGCGTTGCCTGGGCGGTGCCAACCTGCTTCAACAGGTCGATGTTGTCCACCGCCTCCGGGCAATCGAGGATGGCAAAGCGATCGCCGAGCTTTTCGCAGTGCGACAGCAGGGCATCGTACGACATCACGTCGGCAAAGCCCGGTGCGGCCACGATGGCGATCTCGTCGATCTGCTCCAGGCAGGTGATACCGGTGCGCTGACGCGCATCCCCTGCAATGGAATTACCCGGCCCAACGTTGACGATGTAGCAACGCCCTCCACCGTTGTTGAAAAAACCAAACACCGCGCGGGCAAGTGGAGTACTCTCGCTGTCATCGCGAACGAATTCCTTGACAAACTGTGACCAGTTGTTGACGGCCACCGGCTCGTTGAGATGCGCGTCGGCCGCCGGCGCGACGCCAAGGAAAGCCGCAGTGCTGGTGCCCACTGCGGCGATGGGTCTGGCGCCCGTGGAAACCTCCTCGATGTAGATGCCGGGTGTCATGTAACTTGTTGCCATGTCAGACCTCCCCTGGATTGATGTGAATGATGAGTGGTTCTTGATCGCCTGCCTTGCGTTCGACATCAACGGCGAAGTCGCGACCGCGCGCCCGTATAAGGAAACGCCTCACAGTCGATTTACCGGGCAGCGCGGCGAACGAGAAGTGGCCCTTGGCATCGGTGCGGGTCGCCAGGTGATAGGCAGGCAACTCCACGCGCGCATTGGCGATGGGAATATCATTGGGGCCCATGAGCACGCCGCCCATGCTGACTATGGGCGCGCCCTGAACCTCGATTGGCGCCTCAACAGACCTGACGTCTTCCTGCGGTCGCACAAAGCGAAGCGGTACGCGCAGCCTGAAGGCGGGGCGCGGCAACACGCCAAACGCAGTCCACAACGAGTCGGGTACGGGCTCCAGGTCGACCTCGAACTCAGGCTGCTGCATGGCGGCAAACACCAGCGAGCCGAGCATCGCGTGGGCCTCCTCCGGACGCTCCGCCGAAGTCGTGACCAGGTAACGCAGCAGGATTTGCAGGGGACGGCGGCGTGGACCCTCGGCAAGGTGTGAAGGATGCAGGTCGAGCAGATACAGACCAACCAGGGGCCCGGCAGCGCCGTCAATTGGGGCCGACAGCGAGACTGAAGCGCCTGTCAAGACGCTGCCAACCCAATCCTTCAAGCGCTGATCGACGTCCTCGATCATGTCCGCGCCCTGCATTGGCCAGGCACCGCCGGCAGAAGCAATACTTTCCTTATTAGACGAAGCATTCACGGACTCTCCTCCAAGTTCGTCCACTGAATACCATTGTTGGCATGATGCTTCGGGCCGCTGTCTCTTATCCACCGTAGCGACCGTCCTTCTTAATTAGCCAGGATCCTACTCCAATTCACTCGCGAGGAACAGGCCCGCTTCACATCGGCACCCTCGATGCGCCGGCGATACCGCGAGATTGACCAGCATTACCGACCACACAGCATCAGCGCGTTTGCCTGGCTACGATCATCCCGAACAAGGGCGCAATCAGACCTGAGAACAAGATCAGGAATACGGTGCCAATGAATGGTTTGTAACCAGGGATAGTCGTGAAAGGCCCGGACATTGTCATCACCCAGATGACAAACGCGATACTTGTCAGCACGATTTGCAGCACTTTGCGAACACCCTGACCAAACCAAAGCCATAGTGGCGTAACCGCCAGGCAGATGCCAAATACGACCCATGACAGTACTGTTGATCTTGTCGATGGGTCCATGGAGATGAGCGCCGCATTCGCGGCCATATAGGTACCCAGCAGTTCAGAGGGAATCAGCTTAAGCAACCGTTCTCGGTAATTGTCTCCGCTGTTGATTTGTCGAGACATGGCGACACCGCCTTGCGCGCTGGACTATATCTTTCAATCCCCAGCAAACAGCATAGACCACCAAATGTGGCACGTCCATGTGCCCCAATTCCGGGGGGACGCCAGCAATGGCCGACGCCATCGAGACCCTGGTCAGCCAGGGGCGCCGGCCTGTCAGCAGGCCATCGGCGTCCTGGCGACCCTGATCAAGGCCGAGGTTACCGAGCGCGACGTCCGCTCGGTCAACTACCAGATCCAAACGAACAGCGCGGCCCCTAGAACCAACTTCGAAAGAACTTGTTGGTTTCGCCCTGTGGCGGCGTCCATCGCTGCTCGTACTGCGCCTGGGCGGTGGATTTGGTTGCAGCAACGCCCGCCTGGTTCAGGCCCACCGCGACCGAGAAAATCGTGATCGAGTTGAGCACATAAAAGATCGCACGCTGCAGGAACGGCGCGCCACGATCGGCAAGCACCAGCAGTCCAAACATAAAGCTGATGACCAATGCGGTAATATCGCCCCGGAACCCGAACACACCCGCCAGGGTTCCGGTCAACGCGGTCGTTGCGGCCCCGGCCATACCCGGAGTGAACATTGCTTTTGAGTTCAGAAATTCATCCATAACCGTTCCGTATAAGCAATCCACAGACAGATTGGCGACCCTGCGCACCCGGACCTTTGCGCATAGTATACTCGCGCTCCGAGTGACCCGCCCAAGGGCACAACCTGTAGGCAGGCCGGCTTGCGTGGCCGACCCCGTTCGCAGCGCCGATCATGCGCACACGGGGATATTGGAACCACTGCTGTGCGAGCTGTTACTCTCCGCCAACCTCTCCGAATACACGTTTCCATGGCGACGGGGAACCACGTTTTCGTCCACCGCGCCGAGCAAGTGGAAGAAACTACCGAAGGCGGCCAGATTCAGCGTGTGGCCGGCCTCGTGTTCTTTGTGCCAGGCGCCCGCCTGAAAGTCCACAAAAGCGAAGTTACCCATATTGAAGGCGTCGGTGTAATTCAGATTGGCCACCAACCCTCCCTTTACGAAGAACGTACCGGTCTTCCAGTCCACGCCGGATTCGAGAAGGCGCAGGCAGGGGACGCGTCCGCCGGTGACCAGGTGCAGCAACCCGGATACGATATAGAAGAGCAATCCCAGACCGACAATCAGCCAGCTCATCGGCAACAGCCAGTTCAACCAACCGACGATACCCTGGTAGACCCGCTCTGGGATATTGGCCTGGACACCACCAACACATTCAGCAGACCCAGCGAAGCGCGCACGATCTCCTCGAAGGTGCCGAGCTGGCTCAACGAGCTCGCGCTGGCCGCCGCGACGATATAACTGACCAGGCTCAGACCTGCCACAATCCCCAACGCGAGCCAACCGATCCCGACCGCAAAGTACAAACCGATAGCCGCGCCTATTCCGATTAAAGCGCCGATAAAGGCAAACCATGATTTGAGCTTCGTAGCACAATCTCCTCGAATGGAAATCCAGAACCCACCGTGCCCCGGCCCGGTTCGCGCCCCCTTAAGCGACTGACACAACCACAACCGCGGCCCCTAGAATGAGCACAATCAGGATAGTAGCCAGATCACTCAGTCCGCTGAACTTGGCACCAACTTTCCAGAGGCCGAGCTTCGGAAAGGCTTGCGCGCCGTCGAACACCGCGATGGTCGCGCAGATGCCCGCGGCAACTCCGAACAAGATGAATTTCCAGCCGTCCACGCCGGGTGTCCGATTGATGGCACCTACGACGATCATAATCACACAGGCAGCATAGCCTGCGATGATCCCGATGATATGAAGCACCTTTCCCATGGTAGTCTCCTTCCGTTGGCCAGGTTCCTAATGATTTTAGACTAATATATTCGACACCGTGTGGGTGCAATCCCAGGCGAGAAGAGCCGCCGCGGCAGCGGTGCGCCACGAGGGGGGCCACGCCCCCACCACAGCGCAGCTCACCGCATCCCGATCCTCGTTCCCATGGTACTGGTTCGGCTTGCGCCAGCTCGCCCAGCGGGGATTGTTCCAGTCCGCGTCCTGATCCAATGCCCAGTAACTCTCCTTCCCGCCGGCGTTGCGCTCGGCATCCGTCACATACGCCGTCGACTCCACAAATCGCCGAAACTCCGCCACTGCCACCTCGTACTTGCTAAAAATCATTTAGGGTGGCGCGAGCCTCTCCGACACCGTCATAGCTGACGTCACTGTCTGTAGCCTTGGTCAGCTGTTCACGGTCGGCCCGCTTTGTCACCCTGCTTGAAGTAGGCCATGCCTAGGAGGCTGTCGGATTTGGGACTGATCTACTGCGCCGGAGGGAGAGCGCCCCATTTTCCCGATCCTTTTCGTCAAATAGCTATGGCTATTCTCCTCAAACGATCGAAAAAATGGCCTCGCCCTCCCACCTTGCTCGCTACGATCGTCCAAATCCGACAGCCTCCTAGGGACCGGTCGCCCTGCCCCGGCGCACGAACACGAATTCGCCGCCTTCGTCGCCGGCATCGAAAATCACGCCGTACTGAGGCGTGCTGGGGCTATTGTTGATTACCGCCTCGCGCAGCCTGTAAAACAGCTGGTCGGCCGTCAGCCAGTTCTGACTATTGTCCTGCAGTCGGGCGGTCAAATATTCCAGGAACGCACTGCGGTCGGGGACTTCGGTCAGGGTACCGCTGGTCATGGCCTTGCGACTGCGCATACCGTACAGCTCGCTGGTGGCCCGATCCGGGCCGATCCCGGCACTGCGGGACTTGAAGATTCCGCCGCTGAAGCAGGCATCGGAGATCAGCAGCGTGTGTCGGGCGCGGATGGCGCGGATATAGTCGCGGATGTCGCTGTTGGAGATCCATTGGGCGCGACTGTCGGCGGCCGCGTCCTCGGGCAGCCAGTAGCCCTGCTCGAACTGCTCGTCCCACTGACCGTGGCCGGCGAAGAAGATCAGCACGTTGTCCTCCGCCCGCGCCGAGCGGGCCAGGTCTTCCAGCGCCCGCACCAACGCCGCCTTTTCGGGATCCTCCAACACGGTGACGTGGGCGGCGTCAAAGGTATAGTCCTGGAGCAACACGGACTTGAGTTGCTCGGCATCGTGGGCCGGCTGATCCAGATCGGTGATACCGGGATCCGCGTAATCCTGCACGGCAACCACCAGCGCAAAGTAAGTCCCTGCGATGGGAACGGCTTCCTCGCCCTCGGCAGTCGGGGCGAGCCCGCGGTCGCCATCGCCCGCTTGGCCGGATTCACGCACCACGGCGAATCCGTATTCAGCCACATTGTCCTTGGTATCGCTCGCCCGGATCCGGACGCGATTCGAACCGTAGGCAAGTTTCAGCGCGTAGCGGAACGAGCCATCGGCCGATGCGCTCACCTCCTCACCGTTGACGCGTACCTCGTAGATACCGCTGTCGTCCTGCGCCCGACCTTGAATACTGATGTCCTTGTCGGCGGTTCTGACCTCACCACTATTGGTCCCCTCGGGCTGCGTAATCGCGATCAGCGGCGGCTTGGTGTCGTGGGTCACGACGACCGGCGCGCCCTGTTCTTCCCCCGCAACCATCACCTGCAGCGACTTCACGTCGAACACCAGTGCATCGGCGAAGGAGTGCATCGATGCGGTGGTCAGCGGATAGCGGGTGTAGCCCTTGCCTGCCTGATGAAAGGTGAAGGTAAGGTGGCTAAGGTCGTTGCCGGGACCGAGCTCGGTCTTGGGAATGGTATACAGCCACACAGGATGCGGCTTGGAGCCGGCCGGCGTTGCACGAAACGCCACCTTGAGGCTTGCCTTGGACGGGAAGCCGGAACATCCGGTCGATGAGGTCTCGGTCAGTAGGTACTGCAAGCACAGCTGATCCCGGGTTCCGCTGCTGATCCCGTAGGCAGTATCGATCTGTTTGTCGACCTTGCCGTTTTGGTTGACGTCTACCCGGATTCCCGCAAAATCCAGCTGCGGATACGTGCCCGCCATGTCGTTGCTGGTATCGGTCATGGCTTCGAGGACGAAGGTTACGCGATCGCCGGCCGGGCGCACCGATATCACGTGATCATTGCTGCGCAAAATTTCCCTGGCTCCCTGGCCGCCAACAGCCAGGCCAGGCACCAGCATCGGTTTCAACGCCGGCTTGAACGCGGTTGCGGTCGGCTTGAAGTTGATCGTCAGCACCTTGGCAAACAGGCGGCCTGAGCCCTCGCTGGCCGGATAGTTGGTGTAGCCCTTCTTGGCCTGATGAAACCGAATTGCCATTTGCGCAGTATCGTTGCCCGGTCCCAGCTCGCTCTTGGGTATAGCGAACTCCCAGACCGGATGTGGCGTGCTGGCATAGCTGGTAGCGGCGAACTTGACGTTCATCCGGGCGCGCGACGCAAACCCACCACATGGCGTGGACGAAGTCTCGCCGAGCAGGTACTGGCTACAAAGCCGATCCTTTGACCCACCCTGGAGGCCGTAGGCAACGTCGGTATTCGCATCCACCTTTCCGTTCTGATTGACGTTGACCCGAATCGTGACAAAGTCGATATTCGGGAAAGTGCCCCCGAGTTCGTCGCGGTGATCGCCCACCGCTTCGAGCATCAGGGTTACGGTGTCCGAACCGAGCTTCAGGGCTACGACGTGGTCATCGTTGCGGATAAGTACCCGCTCCTTCGGCACGGCGAGCTGCGGCACCAGCTTTGTGCCTGTGAACGGCTTGATCCGCGTTGGACCCACCTGAGCATGGCCGGCACTCCCAGACAACAGCAGCAAGACCGCCAGTAGTACGTGGAACATTTTCATAGTCCAGCTCACTCTCGTAATGCCAGTTTCAAGCGCGACCGCGCCACCCGCACGTGGCCGCCCCAACTTGGTCACCGCAGGCCGCAGCGCTTGTTCTTGTCGCAGGCGCTCGCCAGGGCGCGGAGACCGGGAACGCTGCGCCCCGTGCGCGCTTCCTCGGCAAACACACGGTAGCGCCAGCACGCTTTACGTTCCATAGTCGAACGGTCCCAACGCCGCCAGTCCGGCTTGTACATGATCTTCTGGTACTCCACACCGGTATCCGGCTCGACCGGTAGCACCCGTGGACTGCCGTCCCACCCGTGCGAGCCCCATGCGATCCGCCTTTCCGGATCGATGACCATAACAACATGGCCGTCGTGGTGAGTGTCATCGCGGTACACCAGGACGTCGCCAGTCTGCAGGTTAGCCTCCCCCGAGCAGCTCTGAAAATCATCCTGCATGCGCGTGCCGCTGCCGACCATTTCCGCCGTAGTCAGGTAGCGGTTGTCGCGGTTGTAGCTCAGCCCGACACGGGTGAAGGCGAACCAGATCGCCCTGGAGCAGTCGATACCCCGCTCGAGGTTGGCCTGGTCACTGCCCAGGCTCCAGTCGTGCTGCTTGTAGCTATAGCCATCGGTCGCAGACTGGTTAGCGAGCCAGTCGGCCTTGGCCAATACTTTATAGAGCGCACTGTCTGGATCATCCGGAAGGTAGGGCCGTATGTCGAAACTCGCGATGGTGTACTCGCGCTTGTCGATCGGCGTTTCAGAACCGGGATCAACTTTGAGGAAGTTGGAGTTGGCGAGCACCCGCAAACCAACCGTGCTCAATGTCCAAGTGGTATTCTCCACCGGTCCTTCATCCGCTTTGCCGATACCGCGAGTCCCAGGCTTAAAGTAGCGATCCAACGCATTGTACAAGGCACTGCCCGTGCCCCGTGCGGCCGTGGCGCTTCGGGTTTGGGCCGTTTCGGTAAACCGGCTCCATTGCACGGGGTTGGTCTCCTGGGTGCCGAATACGATGATCGTGTCTCTCACGTCCAGAGGCGGTTGACCCTGGAAGGTCTCGTCCTTGCCATTGAACGTCGCGGTTTCGCCGGGCTGCAGACGCACTTTGCGATCATCGCTTGGCAATGCATAGACGCTGCCGTCGGTAGACAGAGTCAATGCGCCAACCAATAGCGGTACCGGCGCAGATTCGGACAGTTTCACCTCCAGATTAAAGGCATGGCACAGCGGAACCATCTGCACTTCATTGGGTTTGGCCTGCTCCCACACCCCGTCGGCACACTTGCTCTGCTTGCTGGCCGGTGCCGGCACGAGGCGGGCAAGCAACGTGCGGTTGTCTTCAAAATCGCCGCCCCCTTCGCCCCGCAGTGCCAACAGGCCACGCTGGCGCGCGTGCTGCCACAGACTGCGCGGCACCTGCTCGTCACGGTCGTAGATGTTACGGGTACGGTTCTCAGGGCCGCGCAGCAGCAGACGGCCATCGGTACCCACGCTCAGCTCGAAGTCGCCGGGGCCGTCGGTCAGCTCAATCAGCAGGCTGGCTTCGGGGTCGGCGGCGACCAGATCCCGCATGCTTTTCGCTCGTGCGGCGGCTAATCCGCCCGGCTCGCTGGCTGGCTTGAGACGTACGTTGAGCCTGATCGCGCTGTCACCCGGGCGGGCCAGCACCGCCAGATCGCCCGGCGTAATATCAGGTGCACCCGGCATGCTGGCCGACAAGACCGCTTTGCCGTTCAGGCCGGTCATTTCGGTCAGCACCGCGGTGGCCTTGGCCTTGCCCGGATCGCGAGTGTCGGCACCCTCGACTGAGCCGTCATAGATACGGAACTCGGCACCCACATCGATACCGGGCAGCGGTGGACCGCCCAGCTCCATCGGCGGCCCAACCTTCACCACCTCCCAGGCCAGCGGTTGCTTGCGCGACACGTTGCCGAACACCGGATCGGACAGGTCACCCTGAAAATACGGAATCTGAGGACTCCTCGCGGCGATCAGCGGCGGTGCCTGGCGCGCGACCTGCGCATAGGTAAGCGGATGGTCGCCGACCTGTGACAGCACGCTGATCAACGCGTCGGTAAAGATTCCCCGACCGCCCATCTCCAGCGCTGCATTACTGTCCGAGGCTGCAGTCAGCACAACCATGCCCGGCAGTGACTCCGGCGCCCAGCCGCCCGCGCCGTCGCCGGTCGGCTCGGTGCCCAGCCGCGGTGCCTCGTCGTCATCGGCGGGCTTAAAGAAGCGCGCCACCGCGGTGCTGGCGTCTGCCGCGCGTGTGGCCGTGCCGGAATTGCAGGAATCGAGAATCACCGTCGCCCGCGTCGTCTTACGGTGCAGCTGGGTCAGCAGCGCATTGAAGTCATCGTCAAGGAAATCTTTCAGTTTCCCGGTACGTGAGTCGTTCAGTATCATGGTCTCGTCCAATCCGTCCGGCTCATCGCCGTTGCGGTCCCTCGCCTGCGAGCCGTGGCCGGCGAAGTAGAACACGGCCACGTCCTGAACGCTCTTGATGCGACCGACCAACGACTTCTCAAAGGCCTGCCGAAAACCCTCGGTTGTCGCTGCCTCATTCAGCAGCAGGCAGACATTCTCCTTGGGAAATCCGTAGCCGTTTTTTACATCGGTGAACAGATCGTACATCCGCTGCGCGTCGTTCGGAGGCCCCTTCAAGTCCGGGATCTTACTGTTCTGGTACTCGCCCACCCCCACAATCAACGCCAGACGACGGTACCCGTCGGTCTCGATTGCTTTGCTCGGATCGCAGCCGGCCAGTGCGAGCACTTGCTGCGGACTGAGGCCGGGGGCTGCACTCCCGCAGCCAGACGGCAACAAACACAGCAAACCGAGCACGCTGGTGCACGGCAGCTTCCAAAGGTGTTTCGACGCGATAGGTCTCATGACTCCTCCTCTCTTCCGGTCATGGGCACAGGTGCCCGCTGCTTCTCCAATGCTGAGACGTACGACAGCACCCACGTGCGGACGGCGGCCGCGCCCAGAATAGGCGGCTGTAGTCCAAACAGGTGCTAACTGGTAAAACTCGTGGGCCACATCACAATTATCCCTTTGCACGCGCCAGGCAAAAACCCGGCAAAGACACTCCGATCCGACCGCCTTAGGCGGGCGATGGCACTTGCCGATGCCAACGCCGAGATACCGCACCGACCTCAGCATGCAGGTCGAGTGTCTTTTGCATACTGACAAAAAAACTATAGGGGCTCCGGCCCAGCTGTGCTACATAAATGTTGCGCGGCCGTGGACGGAAATTGGCCGCCCTGGCGGACACTCGCAGGACTGCCAGGACACTGCCCCTGCGCAGCTCGCCAGGAAACGCCGCCGCTCAATAACCATGTTGCAAACGAAACTCATAGAGCACATCACCGCTGTCGTCTGCGGCCTCCGACGCGAAATACACGTTCGGATCGCCGTCCTCTCCACCGGGAACGAACACCACGCCGCGCATCGGCCCTTCGGCGCTGCCGGAGCCACCGCGCACGCTGAACTGAACGATCTTCTGTGAGGACTGCGGCGTCGACTGCACAGGCGACGGTTCGGGAACCGGTGACACCGCCCCTGGCCCAGGCCACACGGCGCTGAGTTCGGGTGTGCGGGGCTGCGAGCGAATCACCACGTAGAACTGTTCCTTACCGACCTCGGCGTCGAACTCAAAGACGCCAGGAGGCGGCGGAATTAGATAAGACTGATATGCCTCGACCTCGTTGGCGTCCAGATATGCGTCGGGACGATCGTTGTCCGGCCTGGGCCAGAGCAACTGCGGCTGACCGCCCGGAGAACGGTGCAGCACGTAGAGCCAGCCGCTGCGGTTGGACGACACCTCGAATCGGAAGGTGTCTCCGCTGCTGAAAACACGCCCGATGCCGACGCGCCTGGGGGTACCTTGCTGGATAAGCTGCACCATCAGGCGTCCGACCTTGACATCCCCCCGCGACCGCGATGGACCCTGTTCGTACAGCTCGCGAAGGTTGGACGCTTGGGCGGCACCGTTCGCGCTCGGACCCGGCGCGGCTGCCGCGGCGAAAGGGACCCGGATGCCGGCGACACTCATGCCCGCGATGATGACCAGGAGCCGAACCAACCGATGCATTGTCCTTATCTCCCCCTCCGGTCGTCGCGGGCGCTTGCACCAATCCGTTGGCTTCGTCCGCACCGGCCTGCCAAAACTAGTCCCCGTATACCGGCTGCAGCGGTCTGACCCGATAGCCCACCACCACCGGACCTCGGGCACGCAGGAGACTGCGATTGGCGGCGTTCGACACCACGCCGACCGCCGCGTCGATGGGCAGTGCCCCGCGTGCGCCCGTCGCCATCATGCCCGCCAACTGCTGTCGGGCGGAACCCACTGCCGCCGTGCGGGCGCTGGCCGAAGCGCTCGATTGCCAGTCGATACTCAGTTCCAGCGAATCGGTAACGACGGCCTCGATGACCACCGCGTACCACTCGATTCTGTCGCCGTCGTCCATCGCCTGGGCCAAGGCCCGCACACAGGGCTCCGCGAGTTGGCGCGATAGGTCAGCCTTGGCATAGGTGAGTATCTCGGTATTACCCAGCTCCAGCTGGTATTGCATAACCGTGGCCCGATCGAAGTGTAAAGAGGGCAGCAGTTCGCCGAGCAACTGTGCACCCAGCCGAAAACCGCTTGCCTGATACCCGCTCGATTGCGGCAGGGCAAACGGCGAGCGCTGCGGCACCTGACCCGGAAAGCAGTCCGTCCCCCAAGCGAAGACCAGAGGGGTGACGAGCGCCTGCGCGCCCCCCGGGCCCTGCGTCTGGGTCTGAACGATGTTGCCGGGCGCAAAGACCGCGGAAAGGCCGACGTTCGGTTCGAAGCCCTGTTCGGCGAGCAGCGCGAACAGATCCTTCACCGGTTCGGGCCTCACGGGCTGCCCCTCGCAACCCAATAGCTCGGCGAGGGTGGCGACCAGAACCACCCAACAAATAGCCTTTATCGGCGCTACCACCGGAACCATTCTTGCCCGCCTGGCAATCCGACCGCTAGCTCCCTCGCTGTCTCGCACGCTGCATCCTTCCGCCTTTGGTTCTGTCCCAGTTCTGATACTAGCACCACCAGCGAACGAAGCCATAGACGCGCTATGACACCGATGCGCAATTCCGTGCACGCGGCCGGTGGCAGCCTGCGCGGTCATACGGCGCCATCCCGGTGCGCCAAGGTCATCGCCGAACGGGCGACTGTTGCACACCGCCGCTCACCGCTGAAATCTGCCGCTGTGCCAGCTATAGTTAATAAACAGTAGGGTATCAGTGCGAGACTCCACGCACGCAACGGCGCGCGACAGTCAATGCATACACCTGCAAGCCATGGATACGCAAAGGAGTGATGGCCATGTCGCGACAATCTCGTCAATTCCCGACTGTTCTGCTCATCATTTTCTCAACGGCGCTGGCCGGTTCCCCGTCTGCCCGGGCGTAGCTCGGATGCTCCGCAGCCGATCAGCAGCTCATTGCGAATTACGCTCAGCAGGTGCTGTCCGCGAAGACCTACGGCGACTTTGAGACCCTTGCGCGGTTATCGCAGCAGCTTTACAGCTCGCTGTCACCCGCGTGCCTGCAGCTACTGCAACGTTACCAGGGAGGATACGGCGAATATGGAGGATACGTCCCGCCCTCGCAGGGTGTTCCTCAGGTCTACGATCACGGCGGTGGCGCACACAGCTCGGAGGGTGTGTATTGCTCCCCGAGCGGTTGCGTCGGGCCCTAGGAGGCTGTCGGACTTGGGACTGATCTACTGCGCCGGTGGGAGGGCGCCCCATTTTCCCGATCCTTTTCGTCAAATAGCTACGGCTATTCTCCTCAAACGATCGAAAAAATGGCCTCGCCCTCCCACCTTGCTCGCTACGATCGCCCAAATCCGACAGCCTCCTAGGGCGCGCCTTCGTTAGCGCCGGTGGTATCACAGACGACAAACTTCTCTTCTATGGCTATTTCGACCGTGCCGACGTTTATCAGAAGCTTGCCGAGAAATGCGACTACGAGCGAGACTTCGACCCGTGTCTGCAGGCGGTCGAACTCGCGGGGCGGGACTATCGCGCGGGGCGTTTGTAGAGGACAAGGTCGAGTTTTACTGCACGGCGCTGCTGCAGCTGCTGCAGCGCGGCCGCACCGCCGAGGCGTTCGCGCTGATGGAGCGCGCCCGGTCGCGTGTCATGTTGGATCTTATCAAAACCTAGAGAGATCTCTCTGACCTCGGCTCAGGAGCGTGAACTCTACGCATGCCAACTCGCGCTCGGCGCCAAGATCGCGCAATATCAGAATTGCCTGTTCGCCGCCGGTAGCGGCATGGAACCCGCAGCACATTGCCCGTCGCTTGAGATCCGCAAAACGGCAGGGACCGACGAGCAGCTCGATGCGGAGATCGCCAAACGCGCCCCGCGTCTGGTCCAGCTGGCCCGGTCCGAGCCCGCCTCCCTGTCCACCCTGAAAGCCACGCTGGGTGCCGACGGCAGTGAGCTCGTCGCCTATCTCAGCCTCGACAGCCAGCTGCTCATCCGGCACGTCAGTCCGACGACGCTAACCGTGCGTTCGGTGTTTCTGCCGGGCTCCGAGCTAAAGCGGAAGGTGGCGACGCTTCGCGCAACCCTGATCGACCCGGCACGACCCTATGACCAGACGGTGGCGCACCAGCTCTATTAACACGCTGCTCAATAATCCCGCCTACCGCCATCCCTACTACTGGAGTCCTTTTCTATTGGTAAGCCGCTGAACGACGCGCAATGCCAGGGGCAGAGCTGTATAGGACAAGGAGATGGAGACATGCCATACCGAATCGGAAAGCTCATGTTTCCAAGCCAGCAGGCGGGGATGGATGCCGTCCCAATCGCAGCGTCGCGCGACAAAGCCTTGCGCACGGCACCGCAGTCGGCGCGCGGAGCTGTAACCGTTGTCAGTGCGCAGCTAACCGCCCTTTCGCATAGACACCGTTGCCGATCACCAACGCGGTACGGGCCAGCGCGCTGGCATCCCGCGCCAATATCACCCCCCGCTCCCTGGGCACCAGCGCACACGCTGCGGAGCGGCAACAGCCCACACAACATCCATGCTTCACGCTTCATGCGACAACATGCCTTGCCTTGGCCTGTGCGGACTAGTGGAGGCTCGAGACCAAGATTCTTGGAGGCGGGCGGCCTCCCTTTTCACCCCACGCCCAGTTGATAAGGACGGCGTAGCGGAGCGAGTTCTTTGCGCTTTTCAGCAGGGTTAGTCTAGGTATACTATCAGCGCCCGCCAGCATCAAGCGACTACCGTATGTTAAAGAACACGGCAACGCCTCCGGCTCACATCGTGCCATTGGGAGGGCGCTGATGAACCTGTATCGTCGATTCGGTGCAGCAATCACTCCGCTCCTGTGCCTTGGACTCATCGGGGGCTGCGAGCGGTCAAAGGACTCCGCCGAATTTCCCAACGTCGACAGACTCACATCGGGCATCTTCCTGGAACCCGAAACGCGCTTCGTGCTGCCTCCCGATGTCGAGTTGCGCAAGGTGTTCGACCGGGGACTCGGGATTACCAAGCAGTCCGATGGATTTCGATCGCGCCTTTACAACGATGCGGCGCACTACTGCACCATCGCCTACGGCCATTTGGTCAAATTGGCGCCCTGTGACGGCACCGAACGGAAGGAGTTGCGGAACGGCGTCACGACGGCAGAAGGCACCGCGCTTTTGCGCACCGACATGGAAAAAGCCGAGAGCGCCGTTATGATGCTGACGAATATTGAACTCACCGACGCACAGTATGCGGCGCTGTGCGACTTTGTTTACAACGTCGGCAGCGGGAATTTCAGAAACTCGACCCTGCGCAAGGTCGTCAACGCGGGCGAACACGAGCGAGTGCCGTTCCAGTTCCGCCGCTGGGTGAACGCGGGCGGGAGGGAATTGCCAGGACTCGTGACGCGGCGCGAGAAGGAGATCGACCTGTTCTTCGACGGCGTCCCGATCCCCCGAGCAGCGCCTGGCGCTGACGAGGACCTGTCACCGATCGACATCCGTTCCGGTGAAGGCTCCTAGCCCGCCTTGTCTCGCGCGCCGGTGTCGTCGATTTCATCACGCGGATTGCGCGCGCGACCGAGATGGCTCACCCTGTTCCGGGCGAACTGCACCATGCATATGGCTTAGTACGGAAGGCTACATGAATTCTTGCGGAACACAGGGGACGGAGCGAGTCACGAGATATACAGGCGAGAGCAAGACCATGAAAGAATCAGCAGTAAGTCACCACCGTCTGCAACGGGTCAGACGCGCGACCACCGTTGGTGTTGTGCTGGCCACAGCCCTTGCAGGTTGTGCCACGCAGCACTACGAACGGACCGAGTCCGGAACGCTCGAGGGTGATCTGACCGTGCAGTGGCGCAAACCCAACAGCTTCCTGTTTGTCCCTTCCGCCGACCATCCACTGAAGTTCACCCGTCGCAGCAACGGGGATTTGATCCAACCCGATCGCATGTGGACCGATGGCGGATCCATCCCAAGACCTTTCTGGGTGTTCCAGAACTACAGCCCTTGGGGTTACGGGCCCGCCTTCATTGTTCACGACTGGCTGTTTCATATGCACGACTGCCGGCTGCCGGGTTACGAGAAATACGATCTCAAAACAGCGGCAACCATCATGTCGGAGGTGATGAAGACTCTGCTCGAAGACCCGCAGTTCGACTATGGGGGCAAGACATCAATGTCGCAGGGTCAAAATACTCATGCAACCTCCCGATGGTAATATTTCAGTAGCCCACCTAAACATTCTTTACAGTGGATTGATCCGTCGATACGATTCTCTACCTTCGTGGACACTGGAAGTAACAGTACGTTGCCTTTACCTTGATGATTCCGTTCGGCATGAAAATGGGTGAGATATTCCCGGATTGATCTTGTTAACGATTTTTCGCCAAACAGAATCAGTTTCGACACGCATTCATCCTTGACCGATTTTATCCAGCGCTCCGCAAACGCATTCAGATTCGGGCTGAGTGATCGAGAAAACCCCATTCGTCCATGGTGACATTCCTGGCGATTTGCTGCATCCAAGCTTCATTGGGATGTAGCATGATTCCGGCGACCTCAACGTGGCGGCTCTCCAGATGGATAAGTCGGGTAAGGGAATGACCTTGCGGCCATTCCCTCCCCTAAGAACCGTGCATGAAAGTTTCCCTTCACACGGCTCAAGCCGTTCAAAGGCCCAAGATCGGACCCGGTGACAACGTCGCACGGCCAAGAGCTTGGCCGAGAACGAGTGGGTGAGAAGCCATTGCAGGGCCTTGACCTTACACCAGCGCCCCTCCCGTGTCGCCTTCGCGATACGCATCTGCAGCCGTCGTACGTTGGCTTCGATAGGTTGCCAATCGATGGCATCCCAGTTCGCGCTCGTTGAGGACGCACCAAGCGACAGCATAGCCGCGCTCGTCATTTGCCTTTCCTCATTGTGACGGTTCTCCAGACTCTTTCGCGATGAAAGACCAGTCGGACGTGGGCCCACTTTCGTGTCGGGTAACATTCAAACCCGTATCCGCCCCATTACAGGACGACCTTCGCTTGCTCCGACATCCCATACCCACTCGTTCGCCGGCGTACCCTTGCGGGCCGCTTTCCACATTCCCTGTGGGAACGGTTGGGCTTACCACATTCCGCACGCGTACCATTCCCGAAGGACTTAGACCCCGCCTTTCCGTCGGCAGTGCAACATCTACGTGGGAGGATGTTCTGACTTCCCAACCTGACTGCATACCTTTTGGTTCATGCCTATCAGCCTCTTTGGCATGGTTACGTTCACGACGGCTCAACAGCGGTTCACTTACATTGGTCATATCCTTCAACCCTAGCTCCCAACTGCCCCGAGGCTAGCAGTCGCAACGTCCCCTCGCGGTTCGGTTGCCCGTCGACTGGACGAAGGCTACATTGTCCCGAGCGCTTCGCACCCTGGAGTTGCCCCCAGTGCACGGCCCGGTAGGGTACCGGTGGCAGAACACCGGATCTCCAACTTCCCTGATAAATACACGTGCGACCTCGTGTCGCACAGAACAGCACGTAGTAAGTGACCAACCTACGCAGCGTCAGTACCTCCACCGAGAAAAAGTCGGTGCCCGCAAGGACAGACATATGTGCACGGATGAAGTCGCTCCACGTTGTCGTGCGTTTGCGCTCCGGTGCAGGCAAAATACCATGGCGCTGTAGAATATTCCCGACCGTTTGAACGGATAGTGTATAGCCGAGATTCGCCAGGGCGCCCCACAATCCGGTCATAGCCCCAATCCGAATTCTCTTTGGCCATGCGCACTACTATTTTATTTCGCTCACGATGTCAGACTACGCACATAACATGCCGAACTGCTGAATAAGTAGAAACCACAATGGCGTAATCGCTTATTCTGTCCAATGATAATGATATGGACATATGCCCCAAAACGGGATCAGGGTGGATCGCAGGATCTCTTATCGAAGTTCGAACGTTAGGCTCCAGTAAACGGAGAAGAGAGGGGAAAATGTGTCGGCACGCAACTAAATTTATTACTATGAGTTTCCTTGTATTTTGTGCAACTCAGACACTCGGTAGTGACCAAGAACTGAAGGAGGCGCTAGAGTATAACGTAGATAGACCCGGTCATGATTACCAAAGCTTCTTCACAGATAGTGACCCGTTATCGTGCGTTAGGGCCTGTAGCGCGGATAACAAGTGTAAAGCATTTACTTACGTTAAACCCGGAATTCAAGGTCAGCGTGCAAAGTGCTGGCTAAAGAATTCTGTGCCAAAACCGGTTAATAATTCCTGCTGTATATCAGGTAGATTCTAACCATCAACACCAATTAACGTGCTAAAATGATGAGACAGCCCAAGACTTAAACCCGAAGGGGGTGGTGCCACCCCCTTCCCGCCTAAAAGGATTATTCATTATTCAGCCGAAGCGGACCGGCAAAGCCGGACCGTGTAGCCTCCACGTTCGAACCCCAGCCTATCTGGCGCTAGCACTCGTCTCGGACTCAAGGAGGGCGGTCGTTTCAAGGGGGCAATAACTAAGAAAGGCTATTTCACCATCAATTCTGGGGCGGCCCGGATATCGGCGCGACTTGGAACCGTCGAACTTGCGTGCTACCAGCCTCCGGTACCAGCCCAGGAGGGTATCGGGTTTCACAACATTAGCCCGGTAGGGTCGAGGACTGGCGCGGTAATCCACTAGGTGAACCCTTGTCTGTATCCGGAGTTTCCTCCTTCGTGCCCGTGCAGGGTGCACCGTAATCCCGTTTCCAGCCCCCGCCTCATCGCACGCAGCAAGCGGATTTGGAGAGTAGTGGTGGGGATCCCCGTAGAAGGTACGCCCCACCACCCTCGTAGAACCGAACAGGGTGCGTTACACCATTCGGCTCCCAGCCTGAGTCTTCCACAACGTTGTGGGATACAGATTGTGGCAGATACGCAACGGTGGTAACCAGCGACTCTGCAGTGTCGTCCGAAAGCGGGCCCAGTCCGTTGAGCGCCGTTGACTACGGCGGTTCAGCCATTTGTATAACAGACGACTGGCGAAGTAAGCATACGCCGCCAGTTGCCGGTAATTACCGCTGACACCATAGTATTGGATATGACCCTGCATATGCTGCCGAAAATAGCGCAGCATCGCCGTGCCACCGTGCACCCGCAGTGATCTCAGACGCTCGCTGAGCGCCTGAAGCTTGCGATGGAACCGCTTGCGTTCGGTTCGCCGGCCAACGACAAAATACCCTCGACGACTGCGCTGCAGATAATGCGTGAAGCCGAGGAAGTCAAACGTCTGTGGACGACGTAGACCGTCCCGCTTGCAGTTCCAGGGCGCGGCACTACCAAACCGAATGAGCCCCGTTTTGGAGGGTTCTACTTCCAGCGAAAAGTCAGCCAGGCGTTCGCTGAGTTCTGCGAAAAATCGCCGGGCATCCTCCTCGGATTGAAAGCAGGCGATGAAATCATCACAATACCTGATGAGAAACGCTTTGCCACTACAATGCCGGGCAAACCGCTTCTCAAACCATATATCCAGCACATAGTGCAAGTAGATATTGGCGAGGACGGGGGAGTAATCCCTCCCTGTGGCGTACCCCTTTCGGTCGGGTAGAGAGTCCCTTCTTCCATGTAACCGGCCGCCAGCCATTTCCTCAGGACCTGCTGATCCATCGGGATATTGGTTTTCAGCCACGAATGGCTGATTCGGTCAAAGCATGCCTTAATGTCTCCTTCGAGAATCCACTGGGGAGAATGCCTTGTCGCCAAAACGATAAAGCATTGTCCAATGGCATCGGCAACAGAACGCTTGGGCTGAAAGCCGTAAGCATTTCGGTCCGCTTGCATTTCAGACACCGGCTCAAGTGCCAGCAAGTGCAATGCTTGCGTAGCCCTATCGCTCATGCAAGGAATGCCGAGCGGCCGCTGTTTGCCGTTCTTCTTGGGGATATAGAGGCGACGCAACGGCAGGGCATGATAACCCCTTCGCTGCAATGACCGGGCGGCCTGGAGTTTCTGACGTGACGTTCTCCACAGACAACCGTCCACCCCGGCCGTATGTCGGCCACGGTTGCGGACGACTCGCCGCACGGCCAAGAGCTTGGCCGAGAACGAGTGGGTGAGAAGCCATTGCAGGGCCTTGACCTTACCCCAGCGCCCCTCCCGTGTCGCCTTCGCGATACGCATCTGCAGCCGTCGTACGTTGGCTTCGATAGGTTGCCAATCGATGGCATCCCAGTTCGCGCTCGTTGAGGACGCACCAAGCGACAGCATAGCCGCGCTCGTCATTTGCCTTTCCTCATTGTGACGGTTCTCCAGACTCTTTCGCGATGAAAGACCAGTCGGACGTGGGCCCACTTTCGTGTCGGGTAACGTTCAAACCCGTATCCGCCCCATTACAGGACGACCTTCGCTTGCTCCGACATCCCATACCCACTCGTTCGCCGGCGTACCCTTGCGGGCCACTTTCCACATTCCCTGTGGGAACGGTTGGGCTTACCACATTCCGCACGCGTACCATTCCCGAAGGACTTAGACCCCGCCTTTCCGCCGGCAGTGCAACATCTACGTGGGAGTATGTTCAGACTTCCCAACCTGACTGCATACCTTTTGGTTCATGCCTATCAGCCTCTTTGGCATGGTTACGTTCACGACGGCTCAACAGCGGTTCACTTACATTGGTCATATCCTTCAACCCTAGCTCCCAACTGCCCCGAGGCTAGCAGTCGCAACGTCCCCTCGCGGTTCGGTTGCCCGTCGACTGGACGGAGGCTACATTGTCCCGAGCGCTTCGCACCCTGGGGTTGCCCCCAGTGCACGGCCCGGTAGGGTACCGGTGGCAGAACACCGGATCTCAAACTTCCCTGATAAATACGCGTGCGACCTCGTGTCGCACCGAACAAGACGTAATAGGTCAACAAACCGCGGGGTGTCCAGACCTCAACCGTAAAGAAATCCGTGGCCGCCATCACGTCCCAGTGCGCTTTTAAGAACGTCCTCCACGAAGTGCGTTTCTCCCGATCCGGTGCCGGTTCTGTGCCATGCCTTTTCAGGATATTCTTGACCGTGTTCGGTGCAATGACATAGCCGAATTTGTCAGTGCACCTTGTATACGGTCGTACCCCAGGAGGAATTCTCCCTCGCCATGCGGAGTACCAAGTCGGTGATCTCTTGCGCAATGCGTGGTCGACCCGGTCCCTTCCTTTCATACGTCCACTTCTTCGCGATGAGTTTACGGTGCCAGGCGACCAGCGTATCGGGCGTCACCAGCGTCTCCAGTTCATCAAGTGCCCGGCGACCCAGCACCTTGGCCTTCACGGCCAGTCGTATCCGCTGTTCATCGGTGAACCGAAGCCGCTGTCCTTCGAGCTGCTCCTTGAGCACACTATTCTCCTCGTGGAGATAGTCGATGACCGCCTGTTGCTGCCGATTAAGCCGGCCTGCAAGGGCGATCACAAGGAGATGGAACGGTTGTGGAACGTGCGACACGGTGCAAACCGATTATCCGTAATACTGTTCTATAACAATATCATACGGCTCGTTCGAATATTTGCACCCCTACGACATGCTGAACAAGCATATTCCAGGCTCCGGGGCGTGAAGTGCGTGATAAGGCCAAAAGCTAATCTCAACCCTCGTTTTTGGATTGAAGAATTGGAAAAAGATGGAGAAAAAATACCCCATATCGAATATGAGTCCGGTATGTATGGGTATGATGGCCAGTCCGACTATTCAGATTTTTCTACTCTGAAAGAATATGTCCTGCATGGTATAGGCTCAGAAAGCACCAGTATAGTTTTTCACGGCCCTCCAGTGACGATTGAGCCTGATGATAAAGACACGACAGAAAGCCGATAAATAACCGGTGTCAGCGGTATGAAGTGGCAGCTTGAAAGGCTATCCAGTAAAGCAGAAGGACTCTCAGGAGAAATAGTTCAATACATCCATGCGCTGATGCGGAATGCCAATAATATCGATACCGCCGTCACGTATGAGATAAAAGATGACGTGTCTGCCCTGCGGGTAGCTGAAATAGCCTTCTTTCACATCGGGACGGGGTTTACCGACCGCTGGGTTTTCGGCAAGCCAGCGAAAACGCCCGTCAAGTGCGCGCAAGTAGGACTCGCGCTGCTCCCGGCCCCACTGCTCCAGCGTATAGCGGGCAATGGCACGCAGGTCATTTTCTGCTCGGGGTGTGAGACGAAACGACGGTGTCATCCCTCCTTATCCAACTTTGAAATAAAGCTATCAATGTCGTAATCGACGAACTCACCCCGCCCGGCTTGCCCTTCGCCCTCAGCCAGGTGCGCGCGTAAGGCTGCCATTTTGCTGTTGTGTTCTTCCATGTGGCGCAGCGCATCGCGGACGACCTCACTGGCCGAGCCGTAGCGCCCGCTGGCGATTTCGTTCTTGATGAACACTTCCCAATGCTCTCCCAGGCTCAGGCTGGTTGTGGCCATGGCAAAATCCTCGATATTCATTAATAATAAATATGAATATAAGCAAAATAACGGCGGAATCAAGTAAAAATTGACCTGTGGGTCTCGAATTTGTAATTTTCTCTTGGAAAAGGGACAGTGCGCAATCTTGACCCCGTTTGGCGCAAGAATTGGAACGAGTACTTTCAAGCCGCTTCACGGTAGTAGAAATTGAGCATACCGCCAAGCCGTTCGCGGCAACGGATCGGATCATGGGTTGAGCTGCCATTGGCAATTGGCTCTAACAATCGAATCCCTAGGAGTACCCGCCCCGCAGGCGGCGCGCTGTCGCGCAGCAAACTGGTGGCAAAATGGAGGGCGCGCGGGGGTAAGAGGCCGTTCAGTCACTGGTGTGTCCGCACCCGTCTAGGAGCGTGGCCCGCACGGTATCGGCGTGGAGTCGTTGAAGGCACGGCGCAAGCCGTGACCTCGTATGAGAGAGTGAATCCGTTCGCCACCGTGTTGCCCCTGCGCGCCCTCAGTCACACCATGGAGGAAATCCTGATGGCGCGCAAGTCGAAACAGCAACGTTTGAAGATCGTCCATCCGAACTGTGCGGGCATTGATATCGGCAGTCGGGAACATTGGGTCGCCGTCGACCCGGAGTGCTGCGAGGAGCCGGTGCGCTGTTTCAGCGCCTTTACCGACTCGTTGTACGCACTGGCCGATTGGCTCCAGTCCTTGGGCGTAGAGATAGTCGCCATGGAGGCCACGGGTGTGTACTGGATTCCTCTGTTCGAGGTGCTTGATGCCCGCGGTTTCCACGTGCATCTGGTTAACTCCCGCGCCACCCGCCAAGTCTCGGGCCGCAAGTCCGATGTGCTCGATTGCCAGTGGATCTGGCAACTGATGAGTTACGGCTTGTTGAAAGGGGCTTTTCGTCCCGCCGATCCCGTGTGTCACTTACGCTCGCTGGTGCGTCAGAGAGACAATAAGGTGAAAGAGCAATCGCGCTGTATCGCCCATATACAAAAAGCCCTGACGCAGATGAATATACAGTTGGATCATGTGGTCAGTGACCTGATGGGCAAGACGGGAACCGCCATCCTGCGCGCCATCGTGGCCGGCGAGCGGGATCCGCACCAGCTCGCCGCGTTGCGCGATCGGCGTTTGCGTGCGGACGAGGACACGGTGGCCCGCAGCTTGCGGGGCAACTGGCGCGAAGAACATCTGTTTGCACTTGCGCAAGCGTTGGCCCATTACGATTTTCTTTCCCAACAGATTCGGGAGTGTGACCACGCCATTGAGCAGCACTTGGCCGTCTTACCGAGCTTGGCCGATCAGCCTCCCGAGCCGGTCAAGCCGCTACGCAACCCACACCGCACCGCAGCTCAACAAGCGGCCTTGCATCAGGCGCTGTATCACGTGATGGGTGTGGATCTGACGGCCATCCCCACCATGGGTATTGATACCGCATTGGTACTGGCCAGTGAAATCGGCCCCGATCTATCGCGTTTCCCCAGTGCCTCGCACTTTTGCTCCTGGCTGAACCTGGCACCACCGACGCGCATCTCTGGCGGAAAACCGTTGCCGGGGCGAGCACCACGCGTGTCCAACCGGGCCGGTCAAGCGCTTCGACAAGCCGCATCCAATGCCCGCAATAACCATAGTTTCATCGGTGCCTCGCATCGGGCGCGTCTGGCACGGATGGATGGTGCGAGTGCTGTCAAGGCGACCGCTCATCAGTTGGCACGACTCATTTATGCCATGATGACCAAGGGACAGCCTTATGTTGAACAAGGTATGGAGGCCTTCGAGGCCCGAAGTCAGAACCGCCAGATCCGAGCCTTGCAGCGTAAAGCCCGTAAACTAGGCTTGCACCTGGTCGAAGCTGCGTGAAAAATGTTCAAAGTCTAGCCTAATAGAAACAATGAGTTGGATTTTGTTTGATGAGAGAGGCTGTCGGATTTGGGCGATCGTAGCGAGCAAGGTGGGAGGGCGAGGCCATTGTTTCGATCGTTTGAGGAGAAAAGAACACCGTCACTCACGTCTGTCAGGTTGCGGGCCACTTGCTTCATGAATGCACCGTTGGGGGCCGTGGTCACCCCGGCAATGTGTACGGAACGTGTTGAAAGATGGTTGATAAACAACACGTAACAGGTCACCAGTCCGCGGGTCTCCAGCGGCACATACAGACCTCAACCGTAAAGAAATCCGTGGCGGCCATCACGTCCCAATGTGCCTTCAAGAACGTATTCCACGAGGTGCGTTTCTCTCGCTCCGCCGCGGGTTTTATGCCATGCCTTTTCAGGATATTCTTGACCGTATTGGTGCAATGATATGACCGAGATTGGCGAGTGCGACTTGAATGCGATCGTAGCCCCAGGAAACGTTCTCCCGCGCCATGCGTAGTACCAAATCGGTGATCTCTTGCGCGATGCGGGGTCGACCCGGTCCCTTCCTGGCATAGGTCCACTTCTGCGCGATGAGCTTACGGTACCAGGCAAGCACCGTATCGGGTGTCACGAGCGTATCGAGCTCATCAAGTGCCCGACGACCAAGGACCTTGGCCTTCAAGTCGTATCCGCTGTTCGTCGGTGAACCGCATCCGCTGTCCTTCTAGTTGCTCTTTGAGAACACGGTTCTCTTCTATCAGATAGTCGATGATCGCCTGTTGGTGGCGTTCGAGCCAGCCGGCCAGGGCAATTACGAGGAGGTGAAAGAGTTGTATGACATGGGTCATTGCGCGAACAGATTATCCGTAATATCGCCTTATAACAATATCATACGGCTCGTTCGAATATTTGCACCTTCGTGCCGTCTCGAGCTAATTCAGCCACCGATTTTTGCGTGATTATTATTACGACACACACAGACGATCCTCAACTGCTATGTGCAAAACTGAGCCGTAGATAGTGGCTCTCACCTTCATTACAGACTGTTTCAGATCTAGATTGCCGCGTGATTTAAGAATTCGCCACCCACAGGCTGGACCGCTTAAAGTCCATTCCCTATTAATATGAACGGCGCCCAATAGTAAGGATGACTCAGCCTGCCCTTGAACTGCACCACCTCGCCCGCCAGTCCTACCCCGCGGTCCAACGGGCTGCCCGGCTCATCGCTCCTTATCAGCGCAATCTGGGCCTGTTGCAGAGCGTCGGCTTTGCTGGTGCCCTGCTTGAGGAGTACCTCATAGAACTTGGCCATCAGGATTTGTGTGCCGCCATCGTCGACCGACCACAGCGTGGCAACCGAGGCGTCGGCGCCGGCCTGCTCCATCAGATAACCGAATCCCAGAATCTCCTCGCCATTGCCATCCCTGCCCCCAATGCCTGTTTCACAGGCACTCAATACAATCAGATTTGCTTTACCAAGCAGGTTTAGCCATCTGCCCTGCACTTCCTTGAGCGTCAATCGGTGTCCATTGTTGAACAGAATGAACGATTGCCCAGGTTGCCCGACTACGAAGGCCGCGTGAGTGGCCAAATGAATGACTGTATAGAAGTGCGCTTCGCGCTCGATGGTCACCGGATCAAATGCGCTGCCCAATAGGACCCTGGACCCGGCAATAATACGGGCCAGGCCTTCCACTTCCGCACGGGCGAACGGAAGTCCTTTGGCCAGGAACGGCTCGCCACCAACGTCAACTTCCGAATCTGTTGTCCCGTAAGCACCGGCGAGCAGATTCAGCTCCTTTACCGGTTTCTTGCTCAGGTCGGACAACGTCGCGCTCGTGATACGATGAATCTTGAAACGCTCGATCAGCCATTGTTTTCCATCGTTCAAGGCAGCGAGCGGCACATAGCGCAGGCTGCGATCGGAAACATAAACAATCGTCAGCACCTTAGCGTTAGTCAGTAACTCCTCGAGGGGTGCCACCAATACCCTGTACAATGCTTCGGCCGCGGGGCGCACTGGAGTGCGGGCGGTAAGTCGGATAGCGCAAGCCGATCATAGTTGCTGCGTCAACCGCTTGGTGAATACCGGATCGGTCACGATTTCCGCCTCCAGTTCACTCCGGGTGAGGCAGTCGATACTCGAATGCACGCATTTCTGCTTGTACACTCCCCGATAAAGGTTGGCAAGGTTTCCGCCACCTCCAGGTACGTCGCTTGTAAACAAGTTCGTAGTGCTGTCTTTGCTTCTTCGTACCGGCTTCTCCTGTCAACCAATCAGAGTGAAAAGCTGGTTCCGCCTCTACGCGATACGCTAACGCTCGCCAACTTACCGCCCGCAGCCCGCTGGTCGCGCACCTCCTATCGCTGCATGACTTCGCCACAATCACTATCTATTAAGTCTAAGGGGATTCCAACAAACAATACTGCTCACACGGAGCCTGTGAGCCAGGTACCACACGCGGCATCGAGCGGATCGACCGCAGGCCATGGATGAACAAGATGTATGCATAAGGAGTGATGACCATGTCGCGACAATCTCCTCAATTCCTGACCGTTCTTATCACGATTTATTCCTGTACTCTGGTCAGTTCCCCGTCGGCCCAGGCGCAGGTCGCATGCTCCGCATACGATCAACAGCTCATTGCGAATTACTATCAGCAGGCCATGCCCGCCGCAATGCAAGGCAACGTCGGCTCCTATGTGCAGTTGACGCAGCAACTCTACGGCTCGCTGTCACCTGCATGCCTTCAGCAGCTGCAAAGCTACCAGGGTGGGTATGGAGACAACAGAGGCTACGGCGGCCACTATCCGCCGTCGGGCGGTGTCCCGGGTGGGGTCATCGATCACGGGGATGGTGGGTATAGCAGCGGCGGGGTCTACTGCGGCCCGGGCGGCGGCTGCGTCGGCCCATAGTGAGCTCGGGCCGCGTCCACCGCAGCGGCGACCTGAACAAGGCGCCCGACGACAGAAGGCGACGACTGTGCTCGCACATGCGAGCACAACTGCCGACCCGCGGACACCGGGTCGTGTTTTCCTCTGTGCTGATGGCGGCGCTGTTACTCGGCTTGATTTTGCCAGGCGGGCGGGTATTGGCCGGCAGCGACCGGGCACACGCATTGCAGCAACGGGCAACCGCGCGCCTGGACCACTACGTCGACCACTTCCGCCGCACGTTCGACCGGACAGCGCTACGTCCCGAACTTGCGACCGCGGAAGCAGAACTCGGTACGAGCGTGCGTCTGTTTCAGGCGGCGGGTGACCCGGGCGGCACCGCCTTGTCGTCGATCAAACTCGGGGATGTGCACCGCTATCGTGAGGAGTGGAATGATGCCGCCAGAGCCTACCAAACCGCTGCCGTAGCCGTCCCTTGCTTCGCTTTGCACCCAGCGAGGTGCAGGCCCTAGGGGCTCGTTTCAGCGGGCTGATCGTCACCGATAAACTCATGACCGAGTCGACGCTGAAGGCCTCCGTTCCTGGCAAACAGCTCGTGCATCTCGCGGTGCACGGTAGTTTCGTCGCTGACGAGCCACTGCTTTCCTATCTGCACCTGAAGGCCGACAGCGCCAACGACGGTCGCCTAACCGGTGCCGAGATGTACGGTCTGCCGCTCGACGCTGCTCAACTGGTTGCGCTGAGTGCCTGCGAGACCGGCAGCGTTAAAGCCACCCACGCCAACGAAGTGCTGGGAATGACGCGGGGACTGCTGTTTGCCGGAGCCGATGCGCTGTTGCTATCCTCTTGGAAGATCAACGATGCCGCCACCGCAAGTTGGATGCAGGCCTTCTACACCGATGCCGAAAGCCACACGCCGGCGCATGCCTCTGAAACGGCAATTAAGGCACTACTGAAGAACCCCGCCTATCGACACCCCTACTACTGGAGTCCATTTCTGTTGGTGAGCCGCTGAGAAGCTCCCGTGTTCGCGCTCCGTTGCCTGCCTGCTTCAAGGCAGAACCGGCGGAAAGTTCATGCCAGTATTCAAAGTGGCGGGATACTGCTTATTGCGCCGGTGATCTTTTCGCCGGGTTCCGGCGCTGCCTGATTGGCGCCAATCGCCCCACCAGAGCATAACGCCAACCTGTCCGGCGCGAGGCCACCGGACCAGGCGACCACGCAGCGCAGGCATGGGCTCGCTGTGAGTGGTCTTCCGAGCCCCACCAAAGCTGAAATGAAAAACCTCGTCCGGCAGGCTTCGTTCCACGGCCTCAGGTACCGGCTGGCAATCGTGGTCTTCCCACGCTTTACGGGCCGGCTCGGTCTGCACCGCCTCGTACATCAGGTACATCGATGTCTTGTCCCCATAGTCGAACTGCGGGTCTTCGAGCAGAGTCTTCATGACCTCCGACATGACGGTCGCCGCCGTCTTCAGGTCGTACTTGTCGTAACCCGGCAGCTGGCAGTCCTGCATACGAAACAGCCAGTCGTGAACGACGAAGGCGGGCCCGTAACTCCAGGGGCTATAGTTCTTGAACACCCAGAACTGTCTTGGGATGGATCCGCCATCGGTCCACATACGATCGGGCTGGATCACGTCCCCTTTGCGGCCACGGGTGAACTTCAGTGGATGATCACCCGTGTCGGACCACCATACACCTTCGTTCACATGACGCAGTCCATCCGTATTCGAAACCTGAAGGCATCCGGTCAGCGTCCCGGCGCCACCCGGTGCCGGGGACAGGAGACTGTCGCGCACACGAGGAAACTGGTCCAATTGGGGAATCAGCCAAGCGATCAGCTCATGGCAGGCTTGGACTGCCTGCGGCACATCGGGACGGGACAGGAAGCTTGAGCATGCCTCACCTCCACACCAGGGGGGCTACCGGGGCGACCCCCGGGCAAACCCCAAAGGAAGACAGAGAACCCAAGTATAGACGGTACGCCTTGCAAAGCGCGGCACTGCCGCGGTAGCGGCAGCGTGTCCAGGGGGCTGCGCCCCCTGGACCCCCAAAAGGGTAAAAGTCCAAAGCAAAAAGGCTTACAAGTCCTGCGCGAGACGAAAACCGACGCCGTTGTACCGGCCGCCGGCGGGGAACCCGAAGCGAAACGCCGAGCGGAGGGCCCCCGGCCTGTGGCGCCACGAACCACCGCGGACCACACGCCGGCCGGTATCGCCGGCGGCACAGCGCAGCTCCCCGCCACCATAGTCTTTGTCATACGCCGAGCAGGTCCATTCAAAGACGTTGCCGGCCGTGTCGTAAAGCCCAAAGGGGTTTGCCGGAAAGGAACCCACCGGCGCAGTCCTTTGATACCGCTGGCTATCACACCCGTCGCAGTTTGCCCACACCCGACCACCCTCACGAGGCTCTTCGCCCCACCAGTACCGGCTGCTGGTCTCCGCCCGCGCCGCGTACTCCCACTCCGCCTCCGTCGGCAGCCGGTAGCGTTTGCCGGTCTGCTGTGACAACCATTCCGTGTAGGCCAGCGCGTCCGACCAGCTGACGTTGATAACAGGTCGGTTGTCGCGGCCCCAGCCCTCATGACTCGGCTTTGCGCGGCCCGTCGCCTCGCAAAAAGCATCGTACTGCGCAAATGTGACCTCGTATTTGCCCAGCGCAAAATCCCCCACCGTCACCCGGTGGCGGCGTTCGTCGGGCGCATGCCCCTCCTCAGTATCCGGGCTGCCCATCCAGAAACCGCCGCCCTTGATCCGCACCAGCTCGGGCGTCAGCGTTGCACCACTGGCCATCGCCGGGGGCTCGCGAGGCAACTGCGCCCGCAGCGTCAGCCGCTCGCCCGGCGCCAGCGACACCTCCTGCTCCCAGGCCCCGTAATCGGCCTTCTCCACCCGCACCCGGTGCTCGCCGGGCGTCACCTCCAGCGCCCGCGGCCCGCTCGGCCCGTAGGCCCGATCGTCAATGGACACCACATCGTCCACCACGTTTGAACGCACCGTCAGGTAGCCCGGTTCCGCCGCCCCTGCCGTGGCGGTTGCGGGTGGCGCCCCTTGCGCAGGCGCCAGCTCGATTACCACCTGCGTCCACTCGCCAAGCTTGACCTGCGCGGTACGGTTCACCCGCGCATAGCCCTCGGCCTGCACCCGCACCTGCGCCGCGCCGATCGCTACGTTGGGTACGTTCAGCGCCTCGCCCTGCTTCGCTTCCCCAACCGACTGACCGTTGACCCACACCTGCGCCCGCGCCACATTCACATTGACCTGCACACCACCCACCAGCGCCGGCGCCGGCGGCGGCGGCGGGGGCAGCACGGGAACGCTGTTCTTGCCAACGACGAAGATGAAGTCCCCGCGCGAGAGCTCGTAGTCGGCAATCTTGCCGAACTGGGGCGTTTGCCGGACCCGACCGGCCACGACGCCTTGCAGGTACACACCGAGCTCCATGCCAGTGACGAAGCCATCGCCGTTCAAGTCACCGAGACGGTAGCGCAGGGCATCGACAAAGGCCGGCGCGAACACGCTGCTGGCCGGGACGGTTTCCCCGGCGCTGCCGGCGGTGATGAACTCGCGCACCGGCTCGGCGGTAAGCTTGCTGATGAGCGGCGGCGGCTCGGGCAGGTTGCGCGCCTTGAACACCGCACCGGAAAAGCAACTGTCGAACAGAAACAGCGCGTGCTTGGAATCTATCTCTCGGGCCCAGGTCAGCACCTGGTTCATGCTGACCGCCTTCTCCAGGAACCCTTTTCGGTCCGACGGCGGCGGGGCGTCGGCCGGCACGATGTACCCCATCTCACGCTGATAGCCTTTTTCGAGCGTGTGGCCATGCCCGGCGAAGAAGATTAACAGGCGGTTGTCCGGGTCGCGTCCGTAGCGGTTGATGAAATCGTTAAAGGCGTGGCGCAACGCGTCTGCATCGGGATTGTCGGACGGTACGACCGTGAACCCCTGCGACTCCAGCAACCCGCGCACCTCTTTCAGCTCGCGCGGCACGCTCTCCAGATCGGGCCAACCCGCGGTGTAGTCGCTCACACCGATCACAAGGGCATAGCTGCCGCGGTAGAGGCCAACCTGCTCCCCCGCAGGGTCTTGAACGACCACCACCCCGCGCTGCGCAGCATCAGCGCCGCAAGACAGCAGCGCAATGGCGAACCAAACGCCTGCCAACCACCTGGACCTACCGCTGCCACCAGCGCGTGTCATTGCTCCGCTCTCGTAATGAGCCCTGGATACATGGCCACCCTGACCGCCAAGTACCGCAAAGCTTCTCCCTCCCAAGCTCCCAACCGGCTGCGCCGCGAACGGCCGCTGTGTTCCGACTCCGCCCACTACGGACCGGGCGCGGCATCAAGGCGCACGAACACAAATTCAAGGTTACTCTTGCCCGTAGTGGCGTACCTCCTTTGGTTGCTTTGAGGTGTAGCAACAACAAATCAACCAGATATGCCGCTTCTTTTCAACGGCTCAAACACCAGATTCAGTTATAACTTGCCATCGGAAGGGCGTTCATGAACCGGTATCGCAGGTACCTCACGGCAATTGCTCCGCTTGTGTTCTTTGGACTTATCGGGGGCTGCGATAGGTCAAAGGACTCCGCCGAATTTCCCACCGTAGACAGACTCACGTCCGGCATATTCCTTGAACCCGAAACGCGCTTCGTTCTCCCTCCCGGGATCGAACTGCGCAAGGTGTTCGACCCCAGGATCGAGCTTACCAAACAGTCCGAGGGATTTCGATCCCGCCTTTACAACGATGCGGCAGACTATTGCACCATCGCCTACGGCCATCTGGTCAAATTCGCGCCCTGCGATGGCCCTGAACCGAAAGAGTTTCAAAGCGGAGTCACGACGGCCAAGGGCACGGAGCTTTTACGCACCGACATGGAGAAGGCAGAGCGCGCCGTAACGATGCTGACGGATGTCGAGCTCGACGACGGGCAGTATGCGGCACTCTGTGACTTCGTCTACAACGTCGGCAGCGGCAATTTCCGAGACTCAACCCTGCGGAAAGTCATCAACGCCAATCAGCATGAACGCGCGCCGTTTCAGTTCCGCCGATGGGTGAAGGCGGGTGGAAGGGAGTTACCGGGATTCGTCACGCGGCGCGAGAACGAGATCGAGCTGTTCTTCGACTGCATTCCGGTTCCCCGGGCAGCCCCCCTGCTGACGAGGACCTGTCATCGATCGATATCCGGTCGGGAGAGTGATCCTAGCGCGATGTGTGCGTCTCGAATTCGTAATTTTCCCTTAGGGGCCGCGCAAGAATAACTTCGAATTCTATGAAGGCGTGATCGTGTAATTCCAGTTCGGAAGCTCGTCGTGTTTTCGGATGTTGAGTTGACTCATTTGCTCGACGTTTATCTTGACACCCTTCTCGTAGTTCTTCGGATCACTGTAGGCTTTGACCTCGAGGCCCGTGGTGGTTGACGTTGTCGTGATGTATTTTCGTATGGTATCGAAACTATCCAGGGGACACCCCGCCCAGTTTTTGCTGATTTCACTGAAGAGCCTGTGTTCGATGGAATTCCACTTGGAGGTTCCCGAAGGATAGTGACTGACCGTGATTTTGATCCGGTGCCGGTTACTGAACTGTTGCAACTCGTGCTTCCATGCTCGGCAACGATAGCCGTTGCTACCCCCGCAGTCCGCCAGAATGAGCAGTTCCTTCGCGTTGGTATAACGACGGTGGCCATCGTATCGCCACCATTTTTCGATGGACGAGACAGCAAATTGCGGCGTGTCATGCGACGCACCGACAAAGACCGATCCCCGGTTGGCCTGAATGTCATAGATGCCGTAAGGAACCGCGAGACCATGTCCTTGGGAACGGAAGTCATGATCTTTCACCGCGACCGCTTGTTTCCTCCATGCCACTCCGGGGTTTTTGAAATTGCCCACCAGCTCTTTCTTTTTTGTGTCTACACTGATCACCGGCAGTCCCCGTGCGGAGAAACAATGACGAATAGCGGCGATTTGCTTGAACTGCGCGTCACGGTCCGGGCCGGTGCCCGACGATATTTTCTTGTGATTCACGCGCAGGGAATAACCAAGCCCTTTGAGGATGCGCCCGACGGTGTTCGCACTGACCTTGATGCCGCCAAGATTCGCGAGCTCGCGTGCGATTTTCTCGGTGGTACGTCGTGTCCACTTCAGGCCAGTTATTGGATCCCCAGCTGTCTCGTGTTCCATCAGTGCTTCGATCCTGGAGATGATCTCCGGTGTTTTTTTTCCACCGGCTTGCGACCGCCTCCTACCTTGCGGGCCCGGTCAACCTCGATGTCGCCTGCCAGGAGTTCACGACGCCCCCGGGCGACAGTCTGAGGATGCATGCCCAGCAGACCCGCGATCCATGTATCGCCACCAAGGCCATACTTGATAGCTTCGACTCCTGCATACAGACGTCTTTGTTTCTCGTCAAGCATACTCAGGAAAATGATGATCGCGGCTTTCGCCTCGTCAGACAATTCGTGCTCCGCCAAATCCATGAGGTTGCGCGACAACAGCTGCTGCTTACGGGTCGCGGACTTCGCAGAGCAATAAAGGTATCGATTGGCCACTGCTTCTCGTGAAACCTGTCCAGTGCCAACGAGTCTCAACAGCGATTCCTTGACGCTGACACCAAGCAATTGCCTGAGCTCATCTGCGAAATATCCGCTATGAGACCCGTCCACGAAATGCTGCAGCGTCGACATCAATGTACCGTGTTCTGAGAAGCGTACATTGTTGTACGACCAGAGACCTCGATGGTCAAATTGAGCGATCTTCTGCAGCGTGTAGTAGCTACCGCCGTGCGAGTAGCTCGATCGATATGAGAGCTGTTTCAGCTTTCGCAATACGGTTTTGTACACCGGTGTGCCGAGAAAGTCTTGTATCTCCAGCATGGTAGCCACGACGTTTCTCATCAAGAACCGCTCCAGGTCATCTGCGTGATACACAGTGCTTCTCATAATGTCCCTTTGTAACCGTTGAGTGCACAATAAGGTTACAAAGGGACATTTAATGAGTCAACGATTTAACCTGTATAAGACCCTGAACACCCTGTAATAACCGGTTGATTGGGTCAGCCGTTCCATTAGGTGGACCTTTCCAGCAGGGCAGCAAATGTCCCTTTGTTACGCTAGGATAACGAAGTTATATATGAGTGGACCCTAAGAGTTGTGCTTGGACTCGTTGATGGGGTACGGACATATTTTAATGGGGAACTAACCTACACCACCAGTAGGGCAATCCACAATAGACTGTCGTTCAGCCCACCAGGCAGGTCGCGAATTGCACCACTCCGGGCTTTGTGAGAGTGATCACAATAATTGATGGGATTTCTACTGATAAAGCCCCGCCGAAGCGGAGCATAAAAAGCGCCGGCGCCCCCGGCCGCTGGTAGGGGGGCGCCGACTGGACTGGAAGTATCCGGAGGAGTCCCCAATACGTACTAGTCTTAAGCCGTTGTCGGCTGGCTGACAACGCCCTTGAATGGTCGGAACGAAAAGCCCGGGGAAGCGGGGCCTGAAAGGCGCCGGCGGCTCCAAAGAATTGGGGAGCCGCCGGCTGGGCTGGCAGTAACTTGGAGGAGTACTCATACCAGTCCTAGGCAGCTATCGGCTCGCAGCTACAACTTCTGAATGACCGTGTACGATCCACTCCTGCCGTTCGCGGAATCGAGCAACTGATTCGCGACTCAATCGTCCTGTAAGAGATTTGCAATTGTTTCCAGCCCAGTCTTGACGGACAGCCGCATAAGACCAAGGAAACGTCGCCACTCGTGTAAACGCTGGCCGGATCTGACAGCCCCCGGACCCGGCCGTGCCGTGCCCGGCCGGTATGAAGACGTTGTTTGATAAGCCTTTTCGGATGTCGCCAGATTGGAGGTTTTATCCTGGCCGCAGACTCGCGATAATGCGCTCCGATCAACCAAACGAGATACGAGTGTCGCCATGTCAATGGAAGATGAACGGACAATCAAGGATGGGAACGGAATCCCGCCGCGTGCGAAGGCACTGATGGTCCTGGTAGCCGTCGTAACGTTGGTTGCCATATGGCTGGTGCCAGGCGATAAGAAAGGGACGCCGCCGGCCCTGCCCGAGATGGCGTCTCCGCCACAGGCGGAGCAGCCTGCTCCTCTTCCACTGCCCCCGTTGGGCGAAAATGAAGGCACGGCCCAGCAGCATGAGGGCGACAGGGCGCGGGCTATCGTGGCGAAATTGCGCGCCGGAAACACGGAGCCGGACTCCGGCGAGGCTTTCGCCCGCGCGGAGCAATTGCAAAGCGAGGGTCAGCTGGCTGACGCCTACCTGCTCTACCGGTTCGCGGCGCGTCAAGGCCACGCGCAAGCAGCCCTGGTTCTTGGGACCCAGGCTGACCCGGCCTTCTACACATCCGAAACCAGTGTCCTCCCGGGGCCTGACCCCCAGCAGGCGTACAGGTGGTATCGCGCAGCGGCGGCGGCCGGCAACGAGGAGGCCGTGGCACGCCTGCAACAACTGCGTGAACACGTGGAACAATCCGCTGTCGACGGTAACGCGGCGGCGCGACGCCTGATGCTGCAATGGCGGTAGACTCAGCCCAACTCCTGCTGACCGGCCGCCCTCCCTCTTGAGGTGAACTATATGAAATGGGTAGTTCTAGCGGTCTTTCTCGCCACAACGCCACTACTCGCACTAGCCACGGAACCCTTGGCCGGTGGCGACAGACCTCTGTTGCAGGAGGGCAAACACACTCTATACCAGCGCGTGCTGGCGGTACCGGATGCGCGGCTTGCCGCCGAACCCGGTGGTGAGGGGCGCACCGCAGTGGTGCCGTTTACTTCGTTTTACGTGTACGCACGCCGCAAACACGGCGGAACCGAATGGATTGAGGTTGGAACAGATCGTCACGGCACCCGCACGGGCTGGCTGCCGGCTGCGAGCACCCTCGAATGGAACCACGGACTGACGGCGGCATTCCGCGACCCGGCGGGCCATGATCGGGTACTGCTTTTCAAGGACCGCGCTTCGCTGCGCCAGCTGGTTCAAGAACGCGACATGACCGAATACGAGACTCTCTACAAGCAGGCGCAGCAGGAAGTGCTGGCCCCGGACTCGCCGGTAGTCGCTATTCAACCGCCCGGCTTCATCGACATCCAGGAAGATTTCTATCTTGTTCCCATCCGGCAATACGAGGACATTTATCTGGGCGACGAGCAGGCCCGTATCCTGCAGGTTTCGAGTGTCCCCCTGCCCCGCGACAAAGACAGCCGCCACGAGGCGGCGGTCGCGACGCAGGCCTACAGCGCGGGTCTGGCCTTTGTCATTGACTCGACCCTGTCGATGGACCCCTATATCGAACGCACCCGCGAAGCGGTGAAGAAAATCTATGACACCCTCGGCGATGCCAACCTGCTGGGCGATGTGAGTTTCGGCCTGGTCGCGTTTCGCGACAACCTGAACACGGCGCCGGGGCTGGATTACCTGGTACGCACCTATGTGGATCTGCAACAGGGCCGGGATGCTGCAAGTTTTCTGTCCCGGGTCAATTCACTGCGGGCTTCCAGAGTCTCGAGCAGGGATTTTGTCGAAGACGCCTTTGCAGGCGTCAAGCAGGCCATCGACACGTTGGACTGGTCGGACTACGAGGCGCGGTATATCGTGCTGATCACGGACGCCGGCGCACGCGATGCCGATGATCCCCTGTCCAGCACCGGTATGGGAACCGAAAGCCTGCGGAAACTGGCGCAGGACAAGGGCATCGCTATATTCGTGCTGCACTTGCTGACACCGGCCACGATGGCGAACCATACAGCGGACGCCGCACAATACCGGGCGCTTGCCGACTTTCCCGGCATCGGCAGCCTCTACTACGGTGTACCTACCGGCGACGTCGGGAAATTTGGCGAAGCGCTGGATGCGCTGGCGGGACAGATCGCCGAGCAGGTGCGCCTGGCCGCCACAAGCAAGAGACCTGTGGCGCCGGTAGTCCCGACCAGCTCTAACTCTCAACTGGCCGAGCTTCAGGCCAAGGTGGCCAAACTCGGTTACGCCCTGCGCATGAAATACCTGCGCAAGACCGAGGGGGACCAGGTCCCGGAGGTATTCGATGCCTGGCTGCTCGATCGCGATTTTCGCAACCCTGAGCGTGCGGCCGTGGATGTGAGGGTGCTGCTCACTCGCGACCAGCTCTCGGACCTGCACGATGTTCTGGCGGCGGTGCTCGAAAGAGCCGAAGAGGGAATGCTGTCGCCTGAGACTTTTTTCGACGAACTCCAAAGGCTTGCCGCAACTATGACGAGAGATCCTTCCCAGTTGGGCACCATCACAGCAACCACCGTAGGGCAAGGCACCACCCTCGGGAATCTTGGTTTTATGCGGGAGTATATCGAGGACCTTCCCTACACCTCCGAGGTGATGGGTCTGTCACTGGATGACTGGCAGAGCTGGTCGACCAAACAACAGGTCGCTTTTGTCACGCGCCTGGAGGACAAGCTCGACTATTACCGCGCACTGCATGACCACACGGATCTGTGGGTAAGCCTGGACAATGGACCGATCAGTGGTGATTCCGTCTTCCCGGTGCCTTTGGGGGTGCTGCCCTAGGAACAGGCAGCACACTGGACAACGTGAATAACATATCCCCATCGATACAGCGATCGACTAAAACACTTGTTTATCACCTGCGTGACGTGGTCAAAACGCGTGAGGTCGAGGGCGTGGGCTTCCGCCTCAGGGTGCCTAGCCTGCAGATCGCCATGGGTGAAAAAATAGCCCTGACGGGAGAATCCGGTTGCGGCAAGTCGACCATGCTGGACATGCTTGCCTTCATTCTGAGGCCGTCCGCCACCGGCGCGTTCCGCTTTCGCCCGGAAGGCGACCAGGAACCTCTGGACGTGGATGCCTACTGGAAAGCGGGCAACCTCAACGAGCTGGGAGATCTGCGCAAGCGACATCTAGGTTATGTCATACAGACCGGCGGTCTGTTGCCCTACCTTACGGTGCGCGACAATATGAATCTCTGCCGCAAAGTACTCGGCCTTAAAGGTGACGGGACTGTCGAGCACCTGGCTGCGGAACTCGGCATTGCCAACCACCTGAACAAGCTGCCGGGGGCCCTGTCCACGGGAGAGCGCCAGCGGGTAGCCATTGGGCGAGCGCTCGCCCATAAGCCCTCCATCGTTATCGCCGACGAACCCACGGCGTCGCTCGATCCATACGCGGCGCAGAAAATCATGTCCCACTTTATCGGCCTGGTGGAAGAGCTGAACATTACAGTGATTTTGGCCAGCCATGCCTGGCGCTATATGAAGAAACTCGGTCTGCGCCAGCTCCATCACAGAACTTTGCGTCACGCGGATACGAACCTGACCGAGACCATAGTACGCGGTTGATTCATGGGCGTGCCCTTAATCAAAACGTTTTCTCTCGCCAGCCGGGACTACCTCCACGAATGGCAGATGTCATTTTGTTTTGTTCTCGCCCTGGCGGCGGTACTGGGACCGATGATGGTACTGTTCGGGCTCAAGTTCGGCATCGTGGGCACCATGGTCGGTCAGTTGATCGAGGATCCTCGCAACCGCGAGATTCGCCCGGTCAGCAGCGGGCGCTACGACCAGGGCTGGTTGGAGAATGTTCGCACGCGACCGGATGTGTCCTTTCTGGTACCGCGTACCCGCAGTATCGCTGCAACCATTGAGCTCGCCAGTGAGAGTTCATCGCGTAATGTGCGCGTCGAGCTGATTCCGTCGGCCGACGGTGATCCACTGCTTCCGCCAGGCGAACTGCCCGAAGGCGTCACACAGATCGTAGTGTCGGAATCGACAGCGAAAAAGCTGCAGATTGAAGCAGGCGACACACTGGACGGGAGTCTCGCTCGGCAGTTCCACAACCAGCACGAGCGAGTCCACTTGCCCCTGACCGTGACGGCGATCGCACCGGCACAAGCGTTTTCGCGCGACGGCGCCTTCGTCTCGGTGACCTTGCTCGAAGCTTTGGAGGACTTCCGCGACGGTCGTGCAGTACCCCGCATGGGCTGGGCTGGAGATCACGCAAGCAGCATCCGCACCTACCCGGGTTTTCGCCTGTACGCGCGTTCAATCTATGACGTAGCAGGATTGGGCGACGCATTCGCCGACCTCGGGGTGGATGTACATACCCATGCAGCCGATATCGAACGCGTACAACGCATGAACCGGAATCTGACCGCCATCTACTGGGCGATCGCAGTCATCGGCTTGTTCGGTTTCTCGCTCTCGCTGGGCGCCAATCTCTGGGCCAATGTCGATCGAAAGCGAAAAGAGCTGTCAGTGCTGCGCCTGGTGGGATTTCGCACCCTGGATATTGCCTGGTTTCCCATGGTGCAGGCACTGTACACGGCAGTCCTCGGCTGGGCGCTGGCGGTGGGGGTCTACCAGGTGGTTGCCCGTATCATCAACGCCATGATGGCTTCACAACTGGACGAGGGACAGCAGGTCTGTCGGCTGCTGCCGCACCATTACGGGATAGCCCTGGCTCTAACGTGCGGCGCTGCCGTGATTTCAGCGGGACTCGCGGGGCTGCGCTCGGCACGCGTCGAACCCTCCGAAAGCTTGCGAGACCTATGATCCCCAATGAAACTCCGGAGAACCCTTGAACAAAGGCAAAAGCTCTATAAACCTTCAGCTTGATGCTAACCGGGATCATGTCTGTTTTGATCGGTCCAATCAGGCGTGTGCGCGGGAATGCGTATCATTTCATTGGAGCGGGTTTCACCTGAACCGCTGTTGATAATCTGTACGCCTATATCCAGCCAGTTTGAGCAAGCCGCTATCGCTTTCAGTCGCATGGCGTAGGTAAGACTTCTCTCGACGCGTGTGTTATCAGTTGCACCTAGAGTGGAGAACGCAATGTCAACGAATACCGGAGCCGGGCCCTCAAAGTTGATGGGATAGGATTGTTCAGAAGTTTCATTGAGATCGCCATCAATCACGGGTACGCCCTGGACATGCAACACACCCGAATAATCGCATCGCTGGCCGTGCTCCGCGGCCTGTTCTGGTCCGTCAAATCTGGTAAATATCACTTTCGCCGCCTGCTTCGCATTTCCGCCGACGTAGCCGAGAAATTTCCCGCTGACGACCTTTTGCTTCACGGACAGACTGTCGATTTTGGTGACCCGATGCCCTGAAACATACTGTGTTGCTTTGTCCGCATTGTCGTAACCCATAACAGCCACAGCGATCTCGCAGTGTTTATCAGACGCATCATCCGCTTCGATTTCAACGCTGATTTCACGGCGTGAAGCTTCAGCATTTGCCGTAGAATAAGGATACGGTATCGGTATGGAAACGGATTGGCCTGCGGCTAGTTCGATGTGTTCAGTGAGAACATGGGTTGCCGCATGACGGTCAGGGGTAGTGTCGGTTGCTATTAAATCGCCAGAGAAACGGCATGAGACTGCATCATCGGGGTTCGGTTTCAGGTTAGTCACTAATATGCTTGCGCCTTGATCTCCTATTGCGCCGATGTTCACATGCGGTTTGGTTCGTTCGAATTTAGCCTTGGACGCGAAAACCGTGCCGGGTGACAGGCATGTGCTGGTGAGCGATACGATTAGCGCAACATACAGAAACTGAGCATTCATTCGCTTATCTCCCCTTGCCATGGCAATCCACTCGGGCTCCGGGATCGCTGTGTGCTGGAGCAGGCTCCGCGACGTGCAGATCATGCCGTATCGATCATGGTAGACCATGAATGCCGTTTTACAAGTTGCCAGCGACCGTTAAAGTGGTGTCGTAGTAGTTTAAGACATAATGCTTAACTTCGGATATTCACGTCTTTTACGCGGCTATCGGCGGTATGAGCATTTGCTGCGTGCGCTCGGAAAGGAGTGGCCTGAACGCGCATTATAAGTAGTTTTACCTATGTCGATAATGCAAAGCCCTAATTACAGCGCGCGGCAGCACGAGTTCCTGGAGGCGGCCAAGTGGATCGCAATCATCAGCATGACGATCGACCACTATGGAAAGATCTTCGACCCGCCTTTCTACGAGGCGACGCATATCACAGGCCGCATTGCGTTTCCTCTTTTTGCCTGGATTATCGGCTCCCGGCTCGCACTTTCCTCCGAGCTGGGCATTCGGTATCTGCGCCGCCTGGTGCCCTGGGCCATCGTCAGTCAGCCCATTTACGTTCTTGCAGGGCACGACTGGTGGCAGGGTAACATCCTGGTCACGCTCGCGCTTGGGATCGGTGTACATCTCGCAGTGACGGAGATGAGTAGAGACAATCGAGCCAGGATGGTGGCGGTTCTTGCCCTGCTGTTGCTTCCCTCGCCGTTTGTCGATTTCGAGCTTTTCGGTGTGTTGTCAGTGCCACTGATTGCCAGCGTGGCCTCGCGTGACGTCACAGCCGGTGCATTGGTCGCGGGTGTCGCCGGTGTCCTCGCCAACGCTTCGGTTTCAGAGCCCTTCCTGACCGTTACGGACTGGTGCGCGCTACTTGCAACCCCCATTGCACTCCTGACGATCAGGCTGAGGATTCGGCTGCCTCGCTTACCGACACAGTTGTTCTATGCTTACTATCCGCTGCATCTTCTCGTGCTGCATCTGGCAGAGGTTCATACATGACAGCACATGAATAGAACGGAGCTGTCAGGTGCCGTCCCAGGTCGAGATGCTTCCGCGCTCCCCGTAACTTGGTCAGCAGGATCGCAGTGGGGAAACAGGGATTCTGAAGCCTGCCGACAACGCCATCGTCACGCCGAGTCACCAGGCCCCAGCGGACAGCTCATCAAGCGGTGATTCGCGTCGCCGATGCGATCGTGGTGGGTAAGCCACGGGTAATCGACATTGGTCTCAATGCTATTTCTAGCGATCTATGTCTTTCCGGACGCGATGCGCAGATAGCGACGCGTAATCCCCTTGCCATCCAGGCATGCCACCTGATCCGGGTCGGTCAGGGTGCAACTCATGGAATACTCCGTGGCCTGCCAGCCGCCGTTAGCTGCTGCGTCAGGGCCCTGGTTGGCACCCGACGTCCCCGCACCCACCAGTTTGACCAGTGTCCGGTAAGACATTTCGAAGTGACCCTGGGCAGAGAATCCGGTCAATGTCGTCTCGACTTTGTAGAGTGCGAGACCGTATTGCGTCTTGACGTTTTGCGGCACACTCACGCACCAGATTCTGTCGCCCCTGTTATCGCAATAGGTGCTCTCCGACGGCAGCAGCGTCGCCGGCTTGCCGCTGCTGCTCCAGCGCCCCTGCAACAGCGTGTTCTTTATTCCAGCGGGCGTGATACGGGGGGATCTCTTCGGCGGCGTTTCATCCGGTGGCTCGGCCCTGCTCACCGTGACTTCCGGGGACGGAGTGGCGTCAATGGTCGCAGCCGGTGGAGTTGCAACGGGTGCGCTGACGCCATCGGACTTTATCCGCGCCACCTGCGCCGAGAAACGTCGCTCGGCCGCCTGCTCCAGGCGCGCGCGCTCCGCGTCGATGGGCGGAGTCGCCCGCTCGCTGATCGTGTTGCTGGCCGATGCAACCGCGGCCGGGGATGCGGGGTGCGCTTCCGCTTGTCGCGGCGCCGCATGTTCCGGCACGGCCTCTGCTTCAGGCTGTTTGGCGCTGGCTGCGACCGGGGATGCGGGGTGCTCCTGCGCACGGACAGCAGGTTCCGACGCCACCGCGGGCACTGCAGACTCCTGGGGCTCGGCCGGCGCGTGGGCGACGATCGCATCATTCTCCTCGACCGCGGGCACCGCTAACCCGCCCCCTGTCCCGACCGGGTTATCGGTGATTCCGGGGGACGCCGGTGCTACCTGTGGCGCCTGCTGCTCCACGGTCTCTGTACCGGACGCTGCTACAGGCGCCTCGGGCGGTAGCTCCGCCTCGCCGGCCGCTCCCGCCGTGTCCGTGCCTGGCACTGCGTCGTTTGTGGTGTCAGCTGCGTCGGCCGGCGCGCCTTGCTGCGCCCTGATGATCGGACCCAGTTCACCGACCACGACGTCTTCCTGGCTGTCCGGTGTGGCTTCCAGGTCTTGAGCCGCGCTGCCGGGACCTCCTGCCAGCGGCGCAGGCGCGACCTCGGTCCGCGCCCGGTGCTCGCCAGCAACGTCAGGCGCGTGCGGCAGCTGCCGGACTACGGCAGTGGTATCGCTGACAAGTTTGTAGATCTTGTCCAGATCGATGGACTTGTTGTACAGGAAGTAGGCCGCCCCTGCCCCGGCCAGCAGCAGCGCGAAGATAAACAAGCCCTTGCCGCCGGAGTCTTCATCGTCGTCCCAGACAGGCTCTGTGGCTGCCCTGTTGTCTTTGCGGACGGGCTCCCGCACAGGGTGCGCCGACGAGGGATGCCGGGCTTTGTCGCGACGTGACGGTGCACCAGCGCGTCGCTGGCCCGTGCCGCGGGCGACCCGCGACTGTGGGTGGCTGCCCGGCATGCTTTCCCGATCGAGTTTGAAATTGGGCGGTGGGGGCTGTCTTCGCTTCTCGGGTTGCGGCCTGGCCCCCATCCTCTCGGTCGGTTCGTCATCAGACGGCGCGGTCCCGCCAGACCCGGCCGCCTGTTTCGATGCCACCGCTGCGGCTACCGGGCCGGAGCCGCCAGTGTTGCGTGGCAGACTGCGGACTCTGGTCTCTCCACCCGTGTCTGCGAGAGCTGCCTTGACGTTGGCTTCGGCAATCACCGGCTCGGACGGCAGCAGAAATTCTGCGATCAGGTCATCGATCACGGTGCGCGCGTCTTCGCCGCTAAAGCAGTGCTTCTCCTGCATGGCACCATAGAGAAACAGGCGATTGGTGATGAGATTGATGCGCCGCGGTATACCCGCACTGTAGCAATACACCAGGCGCAAAGCCGGCTCTTCGATCGCCGGATCGCCCTCCCAGCCTACCCGGCTCAGACGATGCTCGATGTAGTCGATGGTTTCATCGAAGCTCAGGGGATCCAACGAGGTGGCCGCCACCAGACGCTGCTGGAGGTGCTCCATGCCGGGCGAGCGGATCAGTTCCAGTAAGCGTTCCTGCCCGACCAGGAAGATCTGCAACAGCAGCTGATACTGGTACTGCAGATTCGCCAGCTGGCGCAGTTCTTCGAGGGCGCTCGGCGACAGACCCTGGGCTTCATCGACGATCAGGATGGCCCGGTGACCCTCACGGATCCTGTGTAGCAGAAAGGATTCGATTTCCAGCAGAAGCTCAGCCTTGTTGATCTTTTCCGGGTGCAGGCCAAACGAGCTCGCAACCATCTGCAACAGGTCGCGGGACTCCAGCTGGGTACTGGTCAGGGTCGCCACTTCGATTTTGTCCCTGTTCAGACCCGCGAGAATTTCGCTGATCAGCGTCGTCTTGCCGGTCCCCGGGCCTCCGGTGATGGCAATGAAACCTTCTCCCTGGTAGATGGCAAAGTCCAGGTAGGCCTTGGCGTTGGCGTAGCTGGCATGGTGCAGGGAAAACCGGTGATCCGGACCCAGGCGAAACGGTTCGCCGGTCAGCTGGTAATAGGTTCGGTAAACGTCGAGCATGCGGATGAACTGGTCCCGGTTACTGGCGGCAGCAATGACCGGATATCAAACCCCTGAAAATGCTGGATGAGCCCACATTAGTACTATACTCTATCAAACTGACCCAAGCCGCGGATCGGCCTTAAAAACTTTGTTGCCGATTTCATCGACCGCTGGACGCAGATCCGGAGTCGCAAAAGCCGAAAAATTGCTTGACATAACTCACGCCATTCCGGATCCTAGCGCGTATACCGAAAGTTCCTGCTCATAAGTCCACCTTAGGGGGCTGAAAGTGGTGAAAAATCCCGTTATTCAGTTCATAATGTGGTCGTTTCTCCTCAGCCAGCCCGTGTTTGCGCAGGAAGCTATTCAGATCGAGATTGACAGCGCGCCGGTGGAGGTCGAGATTCCGAAACCCCAGGCACCCGAAAAACAGCCCGAGCCCACTCCGCCCAAGCAGGCGGAAAAACCTCCCGAAGAACCACAGAAGACCGAAGAGAAAACGGCCGAAAGCGGTCGCAGCTACGGCGTCGCCATCGGTATCGGCGTGCTGGTCGCGGGGTTGCTCGCAGCCCTGGCCGGTGGTGGCGGCGGCGGGGGTGGCGGCGGCAGCTCCACGCCGTCACACTGAAACAGCTCCCTCCTCCGGGTTAACCCAGTCATGGCATAAACGCAGGTTGGGCTGAACGTTAGGAGGCTGTCGGACTTGGGCGATCGTAGCGAGCAAGGTGGGAGGGCGAGGCCATTTTTTTGGATCGTTTGAGGAGAATAGCCGTAGCTATTTGACGAAAAGGATCGGGAAAATGGGGCGCTCTCCCACCGGCGCAGTAGATCAGCCCCAAGTCCGACAGCCTCCCAGTGACGCCCAACATTCGGCACCGTTGGGCTTCGTGCCTCAGCCCAACCTGCGAGACTGCTGCGCCAACCTACCCACGAGTTAATCGGGCGCGCCGCCGGCAGGTGGCTCAGGCAGGGACAGTTTGTGCCCGGCTTGTCGGGCATTCAGGACCAGAGCCACAACAACCCCGAGTATCAGGCCGAAAACGGTACCCAGCACAACCATCACCAGCACCTTTGGCCTGGCCGGCTCCTCGGGCACCACGGCCGGGTCGATGACCTTAAACGCGTACTCTTCGTTGAGGTTGGCCAGGATGATGTCCTTCATTTCCGATTCGATCACGCGATGGAGCACCTGCTGAAGCTCGACGACGCTGGTGCGCGACAGCTGGTCCTGCAGATATTCAATCGCCCGATTCGAGTCGTCCACGGACTGCTGGCGCAGCGTGGTGTTGACACTGGATACCAGCTCGTTGGCCCACTGCGCCGCGAGTCCGGGATCTTTCCATTCAATCGACAGCGTCACCAGCCCGGTGCCCTTGTCCTCGCGGATACGGCGAATCTTCTCGTCGAACAGTTCGAAGGCATCCCACGCGGTGGGGATATCCTCGTCGGATTTCCAGCGTTGGTGCTCGTCGTCCCACAACTTGGCGAACAGCACGCGGTCCAGCTTTCTGTCCTGAATAAACTGATCGGTGAACTTGCGCGAGCGCAGCGTCGCCAGGGACTCCGCTTTCCTGTCCTTGTGATCGAGCTTGATACCGGCCAAAGCGGCAATACTGCCGAATTCCTGGAACTGCGTGGCATAGCGATCGCTCTCGTTCACATCGCTGACCGGCGCAAGCAAGACTTCGGTCCGGTATTGCGGTGTCATCAACAGCGCCGCTGCACACGCCAACAGTCCGGCCAATGCAGCAAACCCCAGAACGGTGAACTTGTACCTGACGAGGATACGCCAGATATCCAGAAGACTGATCTCCTCGTCGTCGGCAAGTCCACCTGCCCGATATACGGGAATCCACTCTACCTGCGCGGGGTCCGCTTCGAACGGTCTGCTTTTGTCACGCGCTGTTTCCCGCCTCGGATGCACGGCTAGAAAACACCGATCGCATTGGCACTGGCCGCGGCAATCGCCAGCTGATAGATAATCTGGCTGACGTTGGACCACAAGGTGATCGGCCTGACTCGATCCACGTCCAGCGGCACTACGATGGTATCCCCCGGACCGATATCGTCGGCATCGACACCGGCAAACCACTTGTTTCCCGAGGCGACACTGCCGTCGGAGCGGATTACGTAGACGCGTTTAGTATCCGCTTTCTGGGTAGGCCCACCGCTCATGCTGATATAGCGGTCTCGATCGAATCCCTTGGTGTACAGGTGCGACGTGGGATAGAAGACTTCGCCGGTCACCGTCACCTCCTGGATAATGGGCGGTATGTAGAGCCGGTCGCCATTGGCCAGGGTTACATCATAATCACTGCGGCGTCCGTCCCGGGTGTCCCTGATCAGCCCGGGCAGGTCGATGACCAGCCGGCCGGTCGGTCGGATATCCCGCAGCCGATTGCCGAGTTCACGCATCATCTCCAGCGATTGCGCTTTGCCGCCGCCTTCCTGGGCAAGCTGGAGGGACAGCGAGGCAAGGTCGGCTTCCAGTCTGCGGCTCATCTCCTCCAGGCGCTGCCGTTCTCTTTCACGCAGTTCCTTTCTGATAAATACCGCCCCTTGCGGGAACGCCATGTCGGTCAGCCCGCCGGCCCGTTCCAGCAGTTTGCTCAGTTGTTCGCCCCGGGAAATCGGGTAGATGCCCGGGAAGCGCACCTCTCCCTTGATCGTCACGGTTGCCGCGGTTGCCCACTGGGGCAAGCGCTTGATATTCAGGACATCGTGCGCCTGCAGCGCAAGATCCGCGGCACGGTCGCCCGCAAGCATCTTGCCAAGATCCACTTCGAGGTGCGCCACTTCCCGGTAGCTGCCACTGATGACCTCGTAACGGGTCAACTCGGCGCCGAGGGCGTAGGCTGCTTCGGCCAGCCCGCCGCCGGCCCTGATCAGGTCGCTGACCCGCATGGATGCTTCCAGGGGGTACTCCCCGGGATGACGCACCAGGCCAACGACCTGCACGATCCTGGCCGGTTGCTGGAAGCTCGCCTGTTCACTGAGCTCGTCAACGAGCATATCCACGGCGGCAGTGCGGTCGGCCGTGGCGTCGAAAACAATCACTTCGTCACGCGAACGCAAGTCGACATTGTCGGCCGATGCGGGGTGCTGCAGCGCCTCACCCAGCCGGACCGAAAATACCTGTATACGGTGATCGGGCAAGAGCTCGCGCTTGATCAGGGCGTAGTTCAGATCCGGTCGCGGCAACAGCCCGGTTTCGATCGAGGGAATCAGGTCAGACACGCGCATGCCGCTGCGCCACTGATAGGCACCGGGTCGCTGAACATGGCCTGACAGCAGGACGATGTCTTCCATTTTTTCCAGAATGGAATAGACCTGTAACGTGTCTCCGGCCTGCACGTCGGTGCGCAACACCGCCTTGTCACTCAGATCGAGGTCCACCAGGGTCCGTTCACCACGCCCGTTGATCCGCTCTATCTGCGACGCCTGCGGGTAGGCCGTGGGCAACAGCCCGCCAGCCAGGTCCAGCACCTGCTGAACGGTCTTTTCGTCTTTCAATTCATAAATAGCAGGCCGCCGGACGTCTCCGGCAACACCCACTGTTTCGCCAACCGGCGGCACGAAAATGACATCGCCGGGCTGCAGACGGACATCGTGGCTGGTGTCACCCCGCAACAGCAGATCGTACAGGTCGAGACGAGCGACAATCCGGCCGTTGCGCTTCAGCTGGATATTCCGTAGTGACCCGATCTCCTTGATACCACCACTGACAAACAGGGCATTGGTGAGCGTGGACAAGGCGCTGACGGTGTACGAACCCGGTCGGTTGGCTTCACCCAGTACAAACACCCGAATGGAACGCAAGGTGCCCAGGGTGATCACCGCCTGTTCGCCGATCATCTGCTTCTCAATATGGGCCTTGAGTACTTCCTGCATTTCCTTGAAGGTCAGACCGGCCACGGATACCGGCCCGAGCTTGGGAAACAGCAACTGCCCTTCCCGGGACACCACCAGGTTGTACTCGATGTTTTCCTTGCCAAACAGTTGTACCTTGACCGTGTCGCCCGGCCCCATGACATACTCGGTGTCGATCGGGATATCGGTCGCGGGCGCAAAGGTGGTGGGCGTACCGGCAAACAAATCGTAGCCAAAGTGGTCGAGCGGTTTCTTGCTGCGGGTGGTTTCACCGCGGCTGGTGCCCCTGCGGGTGCTTTCACCGCGACTGGTGTCGCTCTGGGTGGCTTCGCCGCGGCCAGGTTCAGCGTGAGTGCGTTCTTTGCTCTTGGTTTTTTTCGTGCCGCGGGGTTGTTCCCGAGGCCGCTCTGGCACGGTGCCCGGTGCGGGCTTCTCGCCAGCCGGTGGCAACGGCACCACCAGCCTGGGTTCGTTGAGTGGCGGCTGCGCCTCGGGACTACTGCCCTGCGGCTGTCCGATGGTCTCGGCGAGCTGCGCCTTCTGTTCCGGCGTGAGGTCCTGGAGGCGCTGCATCTGCTCCGGGGTCAGCATCTGTGCAACCGCAGCGGCGGCAAGAGAACTCAGCAGAAACGCGCTGATAATGCGGTATATCAAGTTGGTTTTTCGCTCTCTAATCATGGCACTCGTGGCACGCCACCGGGTCCGGCGAGGGATCACACCCTGCGGGCCAGCCATCACTGCCCCAGCCGGCTGGCGACACCGTAATCGCTGTCATCCAGCATCAGGTTGCGTTCCGCCGTAGTGTACAGATCACCGGGCGAAACCACCATTTGTCCGACATCCCGGGTCCAGGGGGACAGCGCCAGCTCACTGCGGGCCTTGGTATCTTTGGTCAGCATGGAACCCAGAGGTATGGACATGAAGATCCCCTTGTCGTAGTAGGGGTCACCGGGACTGCCGGGCGGGGTGATATCGTCCCCGTTGGTTCGGGTGTACCAGGCGCCGAAGGTGATCCCCGAGCGGAATCGACGTTTGAGTTCAAAGCGCACGCCCTCGTCCTTGGCCAGGAACCGGCCCACCCGTGCCGTCGCCGTAAGTCCCCAGGACGGTATGCGGTAATGCAACGCACCCAGTGCGGTAACTGTATCGTAATCCCGGAACTCAAAAATGCCGTCTGTGGCCCGCTGGCGCAGCCAGTTGACGGATACGTCGGTCGCCCAGTTACCCTGTTTTGGCAGATACAGCACCTGCCCCCCGGCACCCGCAAACATCATCTCGTAAATCCCCGCCGTCATCCGTGTATAGATCCGTTCGGCGGGCTCGTTGAACTGGTTGACCAGCATGCGGGTCAGCTTGAACCGGCCACCATTGCCCTGCAGGTACAGGGCGATATCGGAACGAACGTGCGGCAAGGTGCTGTTCGAGGGTTGCGATACGCTGCTGACGTTTTCATACAGGGAAAACTCGGCGCTGGATTCGAAAAACCGGCCAATACCGATTTGCCGCGTATAGTTGGCGCGCGTAAAGACATTGAAACGCGCCGCGCCATTGGGGTCATTGAAGAACACGCCGACGTTGAACGGAATGATCTGGAAGGTGCTCAGGTCCTTGCTCTGGAAGCGGTAGCTGAGCAGGTGTCCCTCATCGGTTCGCTGCACATCATCGTACAGGTGGGCGTCTGCTTCTGCCGGGATGTCGATGTCGCCGACAGAGGGCGGCCGTTTTGCCAGGGGATCGGAATAGCTTATGTCCAGGTAATGGTCCAACTGACTGCGCGACAACAGGCCGTCGAAATAGCGCCTTAGTTTGTGCGTATCGGTAAAGCTGTAGGTCAACAGCGGCATGCCCTTGTCGGTGTAGGTGATGCGCATTGCCTGCATGTCCGCCGGCCCCAGCGACAGCATGGTCCGCGCCGCACGTCCGACGGCCCGGCCAACCTGTGAAATACGGGTATTCGTCAGACTGGCGAAGAGTGTATGGCCGTCAAACCCGAGCGTGATGTTCTTGTAATCCTGTTGATAGAGGGCGTGCGCGAGTCTCGCTGCCGAATCTGTGTCCGCCAGCCACTGTTGCATGTTGGCCTCGGGTTGCCTGATCGGATAGGGGGCCGGCTCATGAATCTTCGGCACGAATTCGCGCTTCATCAGGGGTACGGATACGTAGGCGTTGCCGCCGATATCATCGCCCTGGGCCGCCAGCTGTACGCCGAACCATCCTTTCCGGTACTCGACACCGTAAGTCCAGCCGCCGTCACGACTGTCAGCTCCGGATTCGGTCGCCCGGAGATCATTGTCGTAATCGTTGGCGTCGTATTCAACGACAAGGGACAGATTTCTGTTCCAGGCAAACGTGTGACGCATCCCACCGAAAAGACCGTCAATGCGCTCGTTTCCATAACCCAGCGTGTAGTCCGTGTTACCGATGCGCTTGGAAGCTGTGGCGTATTTGGCCTTGAAGACGCCGGTGCCGGTAAAATCCTGGGCGCCAAGCGCCAGGTTTGGCCACCATCTGTCTTCTTCCAAGATGACCCCCTTGGCATCGAAGGCCTTATCCTTGTAATCGCCAAACCCCTGTCCCAGACCGCTGGACAACCCGCGGATAATGGTGTAGCGCCCCGACAGCTCCAGGCGTGGCAGAAACGTCACGCTGCCCCAGAAGGTTTCGTAGGGACGGAAGTAACTCGCGCCCAGGCGAAACACCCCGTCATCGGCCACCCGCCCGTCCGGCATATTGATCAACCCGTTCTGCCCGATGGTGTTCGGCTGGGCGATCGCCGTGGCCGGCTGGGCGACTGAAACAACGACTGACAACAGGCATAACCAGAAATTCGGCCAGTTCGGGAACATTTGATCGAAAGTGAGCGGTCAGCCAGAAACTGCATTCGGGAACGATTGTGCAGGTATGCCCGCATTCCCTGCTGGGGCAGCACAAAGACCAGCGGCAATTGTAGGTTGGGCTGAGCGCAGTGAAGCCCAACATCAGCTAACTCTACAACAAAACAGGCTCAGTCGCACTCCTCGACGGAGACGCTATAAAGTACGTAGCTTGTTGTTTTTGATGGCTTCGTTCAGGCGCGTTTGGCCATTGACTCGATCTTAACGCCTTTCTCGCCAAACCGCTCACGCAAATAGGCGCGAAAATCCTGGTTCAACTCCTCATGCTGCAGCGCATACTCGACGGTAGCGCGCAGATAACCCAGCTTGCTGCCACAGTCATAGCGCTGCCCTTCAAACTCGTAGGCCAGCACCTGCTCTTCTTTCAACAGCGCGCCAATCGCGTCCGTTAACTGCACTTCTCCGCCCGCTCCTTTCGGAATCATTTCCAGAAGCTCAAATATGCGTGGCGTCAGGATATAACGCCCCACCACCGCCAGGTTGCTCGGCGTATCCTCTGGTTTGGGTTTTTCCACGATGCTGCTGACCCGGCTGAGGCCCTTGGTGACTTCGTCCGCCTGAACAATGCCGTACTTCTCGGTTTCTGCATGGGGAACCTGTTCAACCCCAAGCACGCTGCAACGGTTGTAATCAAACGCTGACACCATCTGCGCCATGCACGGGTTAGCGCCGCCATCGATCAAATCGTCTGCCAGAATCACCGCGAATGGCTCAAAACCAACCACCGGCTTGGCGCACAGCACAGCGTGGCCCAGACCCAGCGCTTCCGGTTGACGCACATAGACACAGGAAACGCCTTTCGGCACCACGTTGCGCACCAGCTCCAGCAGCTCGGTCTTGCCTTTACGTTGCAGCTCGGTTTCCAGTTCAAAGTTCTTGTCGAAGTGGTCTTCGATGGCGCGTTTACTGCTGCTGGTAACGAAGATCAGCTCGTCGATGCCGGCCGCGATCGCCTCTTCGGCGGCATACTGGATCAGTGGTTTGTCGACGATGGTCAGCATCTCCTTGGGGTTGGCCTTGGTCGCGGGCAGGAACCGCGTGCCCAGACCGGCCACCGGAAAGACCGCTTTCTTGATCTGAATCTTTTTTCCACTCATAAGTCTCATCCCCTCGAAATTGCTCTAATGCAGCACAGGCTGATTCCGCGCCCACTGCCATCTTACCTTCGGCGACCAGGCCTGGCGCTGGATGGTGTTCCGTCTCGTAAGCACTCCATTCTGGCACCAGTTCGCTCAGAAGGTCGCGTATCGCATCTTCATCGCAGGCATTACAAGCAATTACCATACCGTCCAGTATCTTGGTCAGTCGTTGCCAATCAAACGCCCGGTGCCGCGCCAGGAGAATTTTTTCGTGGGGGGTGCTTTGCAGTGATTCCTTCTCATGGAACAGCTCCTCGTAGAGTTTTTCGCCGGCCCGCAATCCGGTGTAGGCAATTTCGATCTCGTCACCCGGAACTTTACCCGAAAGCAGTATCATCTGCTCGGCGAGATAGGAGATCTTGATCGGCTGCCCCATGTCCAGCACGAAAATCTCACCGCCGCGCCCCATCACGCTGGCTTGAAGTATTAGTTGACAAGATTCCGGTATCGTCATGAAATATCGTGTTATTTCACGATGGGTAACGGTTACCGGTCCGCCGGATTCTATCTGTTGCCGGAACAACGGCACCACGCTTCCCGCAGACCCCAGCACGTTACCGAAACGGACCGTAATAAAACGCGTCTGCGACCGCTTGTTCAGGTTCTGGCAGAAAATCTCAGCCGCGCGCTTACTGGCACCCATGACGTTGGCCGGGTTGACGGCCTTGTCCGTGGAAATCATCACAAACGTTTCACAGTCGAAACGGTCAGCCGCCTCGGCCATGCTGCGGGTGCCCAGGATGTTGTTTTTCACCGCTTCGCGAACCTGGTCTTCCAGCATCGGGACATGTTTGTAGGCAGCCGCGTGAAATACGATCTCCGGCGTCATGCGTTCGAAGACACGCTGTATTGCACACTGGTCCACCACGTCGTTCAGGCATCGGGAGATTCTCAGCCGCGGAAACTGTTTTGTCAGCTCCATCTCTGTCGTGTAGAGGTTGAATTCACAGTTATCCAGCACCATCAGGTGCGCGGGATTCAGGCGGGCGATCTGCCGGCAAAGCTCCGATCCGATGGAACCGCCGGCGCCGGTGACCAGAACCTTCTTGCCCTCGATGTCCCGACCGATGGCATTCCAGTCGAGAGACACCGGTTCCCGCCCGAGTAAGTCGTCGATCGAGACTTCCCGCAACTGTTGCAGGGTCACCTCTCCCGACATCAGACGGTCGATAGGCGGCAGCGTTCGGAAGGGTACGCCGGTTGTTTCACACAATGCGACCAGACGCCGCATCTGGCGCGAATTCGCCGATGGTATCGCGAGCACAATAAGGTCGACGTCCAGCCGATCGGCAAGATCGGTGATTTCGTCGCAGGAACCGAGAACGCGCACGCCGTGCAGCTCCCTTCCCCGCCGCGCCATGCTGTCATCCACAAAACCGACCGGCTCGTACCATTCATCGCGGGTGCGCAGCAGGTCCCTGACCAGCATTTCGCCGGCTTTACCTGCCCCAACAATAAGTACGCGCTTGCTATCACCCCCGTACAGCCTGCGGTCCTTCGACCAGCGCACCATCATCCGCGAGCTTCCCAGCAGTGCCACCAGCAGAATCCCGTACAATGGAAACACCGACCTGGGAACACCTTCCATGCGGGAGATGAAAAAAATGACCAGCGCGGAAACCACAATGCCAACCAGAACCGCCCGGAGAATGCGGATCAGGTCGGGCAGCGAGGCAAAACGCCACACGCCCCGATAAAGGCCGAAATGATGAAAGGCGATGGCCTGGATGACGACAACCACCGCCAGATTCCGTAAAGCGGGATAGAGGTACTCGGGCGGAATAGACCCCAGATTGAAGCGCAACCAGTACGCGCCCAGCCAGGCGACCGGGATCATTGCCAGATCGTGGAGAACAGCTAAGGCGCGATTACCGACTATCTTTCTTATCACCTTCAACATCCGGCTTTTGGCACGCTGATGGCGCAGCTCCCCAGTTGCCTTTGATTCCGTCACGCGCACCAGACCGGTGGCCGCGACTCAGTCAGACCTCGTGACAGGACGCACAAAGCCGGGCAAAGTATAACACCGGGAGGTTGGAGAATGTCGGGCAGGCGCGCGTTCTATCTGTCGCCAATCGCAGACACCTGGGACGAGACACCTGGCAGTGCATGGGTTTCGGTCTGCATCCCGGTTTCACCCTGTGAAACAGGCAATGTAACACCTGTGGCTACAGGTTTCTGGAATTCACCTGTAGGAGCGCCGTCCCCCGGCGCGGATCGCGGCCCGGAGGGCCGTGCCCCCAGCGGGATCTTTGCAATGATTGGATCGGGTACATTCCAGACTCAGCGGCTGTTTGCGCAACTCAGTGCGACACTCCGTGCCCCTGGAACACCCTGAGAAGCGTCAAGAACAGGATTCTGAGGTCCAACAGCAGGGATTTTCGCTGCAGGTACTCCGCGTCCAGTTTCACCTTCTCTGCAATCGACAGCTCGTCGCGCCCATTAACCTGAGCCCATCCCGTAAGACCGGGCAATAGACTTTGCACCCCCGCCCGGGAGCGGAGCTCAATCAGATCGTCCTGGTTGGACAGCGCCGGTCTCGGTCCAACAAAGCTCATATAGCCCGTTGCAATACTCCATAGTTGCGGCAGTTCATCGAGACTGGTCTTGCGCAGGAATCTGCCGATCGCCGTCAGGTAAGCGTCCGGATTGGTCATCAGGTGTGTTGCGACCACCGGCGTATCGACACGCATGGTGCGAAATTTAGGCATCCTGAACGGACTGTTGTTCCTGCCTATCCGGTCCGACCAGTAAATCGCCGGACCTTTCGACGTTGAGCGGATCAAAACTGCTATCACCCCAATCGGCACCAGCAGTACCGCCAGCGCCAGTACGGCAAGCACAACGTCGAAAATGCGTTTCATGAGTCAATCAGGTCAGATACCGCCTTGGTCATCACTTCAATCCCAGGTGGTCGACGATTTCGGTTAGCGTCGTGCGCAGATCCAGCTCCGCCCGGAACCCCAGATCGCGTTGAATCTTTGCCGACGAATACGCGGCGGATCCGGTCAGTTTGATCAAAGCATCCGAATCGAACACAAACCGTCTGTTACGCAGACTGCCAATGACATCGCCCAGCTTCGCCAACGCCCGCAAGGCTTCGATTGGAATGTGCCATTTCGGAGCGGATTTACCCAGTGCCTCGCAAATCCATTGATACACTTCCCGTGTTGAGTAATCCCGTCCATCGGTGACAATATACACCTGCCCCGCAGCGCGCGCGGCGTTCGCCGCCAGCAACGCTGCCTGCACCACGTCCGCGACGTGTACCATCGAACGCCTGTTTCCAGTCTCGGGCAACGGCGGAAAACGTCCGCGGTGAATCGCCTCGATCATGTGCGGGAGATTGCCTTTACGGGTCGCCCCGTAAACCATGCTCAGACGCAACACCACTGGTTCAGGCACGTAACCGCCTTCCACTACAAGTCGCTCCGCTTCCAGCTTGCTACGCCCATAGGGCGTGTCTGGTCGGCAAACGGCCGTCTCGTCAGACACGGCCTCCCCACCTTCGCCCGCCGCTTTTACACTGCTTAGAAAAACGAAGCGTCGTACCTTCGCTGCGCGACAGTTTGCGAGCAGGTTGCGCGTAGCCTCCGTGTTTATCCGGAAATACTCAGCTTCATCCTGGCGCGATTCGCTGAGCGCGTGCGCCTTGCCGGCTAGGTGAAAGACACAATCGACACCCTTCAGCTCTGAAGCTGACGGCCATCTGTCTGCCAGGTCATGCACCAGCATCCGGCTCCAGGGCCCCGGGCTTTCGGAACGCAGTCCGGCAGTCACGTCGTCGCCGCGCGCCTGTAACACGCCGCAAAGCTGGCGCCCGATAAAGCCGCCCGCACCGGTGACAAAGTAATTCATGGGAGAGTACAGCAACCCTTTAACCTGTCGTTTCTCACCCCTGGTCCGGCACCGCCCGTGGGAAAACGTTTTGACCTAGCCATAACAGGCCCCCAGCATTCAGCCCGGGTTCGCCCATACTGTACGCTTAACGTAGTCAACATAGCTCATAACAACCCTGAGCACCTGTTTCGATACTGGCGTTGCACCATAGTCCGCCACCCGCGGCATGACGCGCTCCCGCGCGGAATGCTGGGTCGTAATCACCTTTACCGCGTCGAGAACGCGCTCCTTTTTAAGCCCGCTCATAATCAACGTCCCGGCATCCATGCCTTCTGGGCGCTCGTGAACGTCGCGGATCGTTATGGCCGGCAGACCAAGCAGCGAAGCTTCCTCCGTAATTGTGCCACTGTCCGACAAGACGCAAAACGCATTCATCTGCAATCTGATGTAGTCACAAAATCCGAATGGCTTTTCCAGCTGAACACGCTCATCGATTGCCTCCAAACCCAGCGCCTCCAGCCTGTTACGGGTGCGCGGATGGGTCGACATAATGACCGGGCAGTCATAGGCATCCGCCAGTGCGTTCAGACTCTCAAGCAGGTCTCGCAAATTCGTTTCACTATCGACGTTTTCCTCGCGGTGCGCGCTGACAAGGAAATATCGGCGCGGCTCCAGTCCCAGGCGGGTCAGCACCTGGGACTGCTGTATCTTTGGCATGTAGTAATCGAGCACTTCGTGCATGTGCGAACCGGTCTTTACGATCGTCTCGGGCCTAATGCCTTCGGCCAGCAGGTAGCGGCGGGCATGCTCGCTGAGCACAAGATTGATATCGCTCAGGTGATCAATAACCTTGCGGTTGAGTTCTTCGGGCACCCGCTGATCGAAGCAGCGGTTCCCAGCCTCCATGTGGAACACCGGTATGTTACGTCGTTTTGCCGCAATCACAGCCAGTCCGGAATTGGTGTCGCCATAAAACAGCACAGCATCCGGTCGCTCCTTCTCGAATATTTCATCGCTCTTCATGATCACCCGCGCGATGGTCTGAGCGGCGTTTTCCGCGCCAGCGTCCAGAAAATGGTCCGGTTTACGGATCTCGAGATCGTCGAAAAACACCTGGTTGAGTTCGTAATCGAAATTCTGCCCGGTATGCACCAGTACGTGTTGCGTATGCCGATCGAATTCGGCGAAGACCCGGCTCATCTTGATGACTTCGGGACGCGTCCCGACAATCGACATAACCTTAAGCACGCAGTTGCTCTTTAATGACATCCAGTCTCGTCAGCAACGCCTTGATCTCGCTTACGCCCAGCCGCCTTGTATTGTGGGACGTGTAGTCTTCGGCCTGCGAGATACTGACTTCGCCGTCGGTAAAGTACTTGTTATAATTCATGTCCCTGGTATCGCAAGGGATCCGAAAATATCGCCCCAAATCCTCCACACGCGCCATCTCTTCGCGCGACACCAGCGTCTCGTAGAGCTTCTCGCCGTGGCGGGTGCCGATAATGCGGACCGGACTTTCCCTGTCGCACAGTTCCTTGAGCGCCTGCGCAAGGTCGGCGACCGTGGTGGCAGGCGCTTTCTGCACAAAGATATCGCCCTGCCTGCCGTGTTCATAAGCCTGCAGGACCAGGTTCACGGAATCTTCCAGTGACATCAGGAAACGCGTCATGTTCGGGTCGGTGACTGTGAGCGGAATGCCACCCTTCAGCTGGGAGATAAACAATGGAATCACCGAGCCGCGCGAGCCGATTACGTTTCCGTAACGAGTTGCGCACAGTACGGTGCCGCCGTTGTTCTGCATGCGCGCCTTTGCGAGCATGAGCTTTTCCATCATCGCCTTCGACAGACCCATGGCGTTGATCGGATACACTGCCTTGTCGGTGCTCAGCACCACGACACGCTTGACATCCCTGGCGATCGCCGCCGACATCACGTTCTCGGCACCGACGACGTTGGTACGCACCGCCTCCAGCGGATAGAACTCGCAGGACGGCACTTGTTTAAGCGCGGCCGCATGAAATACATAGTCGACGCCTGTCATCGCCTCGTGGATACTGTCGTAGTTGCGCACGTCACCGATATAGAACCTCAGCTTGTCGTTATTCAGCGCAAGGCGCATTTCTTCCTGCTTCTTCTCGTCGCGGCTGAAAATGCGGATCTCGCGCACATCCGTCGACAAAAAACGTTCCAGCACGGCGTTCCCGAAAGACCCTGTGCCGCCGGTAATCATCAATACGCTATCCTTAAACATGTCCCTGGTTTACAGTTTCCCGGTAATACGAATGCATAACTTTAATAAGTTCCGGCCAATTTGGAACGCTGTATCCGGTCGATGCGCGAAAACGCTGCGCGTTCAGTGATCGATCCATCACCAGCGTATCGTCCGCGATGATGTCGATGTTCTTGCCATAGATCTGCGCAACGAGTTCCAGCAGATCGAACTTGGAAATCGGTTCGGACGCCACGTGATAAAGCCCATTCAACTCGACACGCGGAATGATGACATCGCGCACGATTTGCGCAAGCACGACTGCGGGCAACCCCGAGAATATCGCCCGAGTAAAGCCCCTGCACTGTCCATGATGACTAAGAAACCAGCCGATCAACCCGTTGCAGCTCGCTGAGTTCGTGCCCGATGATCGAGGTACGCAACGTCATCGCATGCGGATATCATGCAATTCGCCAAGATATTTCGATCTGCCGTACAAATCCGTAACGTCCGGTGTGTCCGATTCGACATAGCTACCCTTCTGCCCAGAAAATACGCAGTCCGTGCTGATGTGAAACAGACGCGCGCCAGCCAGGTCACAAAGGCGCGCAAGCCGGTGCGGCAGCACGGAATTCAGCGGAATCGCGAGCAAAGGATCGTTCGCTTCCTTCAGCTGCCTGATCACACCGATACAGTTAATCACGATTTCCGGGCGCACTTCGGCAAAGGCACCCACCAGGGCATCCTCATTTGCCGCATCGATACCCGGGAGCAGCCGCGCGACGGTAGCAGGTGAAAAATACCGCCCCATATCGGCGTTACGCAACGTGCCAAAAACGTCCAGCCCTGCGTCTTCGTCAAGCACACGCATCATTGCGCTGCCCAGCATCCCACTGGCGCCGAACACCAGCACTCTCATCCCGTCGGTCCTTCTGCCGATGCGGCCGATCGTATGTGACCGATCAGCCTGTCCACCAGCATTTCACGATCAAAGTGCTCTTCGAAATAACGGCGCCCGTTTTCGCCGAGCCGGTTGCGTTCGTCCACGGACATCCGATATACGGACAAAACGGCCTCTGCCAGCGCCACAGCATTACCGGCCGGGGACGCCACGCCAGCGCCGGCCTCAATGACCAGCTGTGCACCCTCGCCGTTCATACTTGCCAGAATGGGTTTCCCGACTGCCATGTACGCCTGTACCTTGCTCGGCACCGTTGCCGCAAACGCCGGATGATCCGCCAACGTTACCAGCAGAGCCGATGCTTTGTTCAGCAAACCGGGCATGTACTCGACAGGGTAGCGTCCGGGAAGAAACACGTTATCCAGACCGCGCGTCTCAACCTGTTGGCGTAGCCAGTTGCACCGCACGCCTTCTCCGATGACCACAAAACGGATATCTGGATAACCTCTTAACCGAGCAGCCGCTTCGACGATAACATCGACGGCCTGCCCAGTACCGATATTGCCAGCAAACACCACTGCGAATCCAGCGTCCAGTCCCGGCACCTTGGGTAGATCGCCGGTCTTTGGGGAGCAAAACACCGCATCGACGGAATTGGGATAGTATACAACTGGTTTACCAGGCGCAGCTGCTGCTACCGACCTTTCAAATGCCCGCGACTGAACCAGCAACAAGTCCGTACTGCGGTAAATAAAGTGTACCACGCCGCCCACCGCACGTAAGAAACGCGGTTACGAACATAGCCCGTAGCTTCGAGGCTTTCTGGCCACAAGTCCTGCACCCACACGATCACCGGGCAACGCTTCAACCGACTCAGAAACAGCAAGGGAATCGCCTGGAAAATCGGAGATGAACCGTAGACGAGGATGGCACTGTAACTGCGGCCGCGCAACAACCAGGGCGCACATAGCAGACCGGAAACAATGAAAGACAGATAGTTGATGGCGAGGCGTAGCGCACTTGCGGAACCGCGCGCCGCCAGCGGCACCCGAAACAGGGTCGCACCGGACCACGGCTCGCACTGGCACCCCCAGCCCCGGTAGCCGGGATAATAACGGCCTGCGGGATAGTTCGGCTTGCCCGTCAGGACATCCACGTCAACGCCCCGCTGGACCAGCGCCTGAACCATATCATTAATGCGAAACGCCTCGGGCCAGAAATGCTGAGAAGAAACCAGGATTTTCACGGATGCAGAATCCGCTCCAGAAATTGACTTGGGTTTAACACGGTCACCGTGGCTGGCCCGGCAAACCCAGAAACCGCCGCGCGGCCCGGGCTATGGATACGGCTGATTCGGGATCAAAGCTTTCAACTGGTGTTACAACATCCCGTACGTAATCGCGCTCCGCCGCCACGATCGGCAAACCACACGCCGCGGCCTCCAGCAAGGGTAGCCCAAGCGACTCACCCGCGACGGAAAAATCAACGCCCGCGAAGCCCGATATAGGGCGAAGACACGCTCGTGTGGCAGGTCCGGCAAGTTATCCACACGAATCCCGTGGGCAGCCCGCAGTTTCTCCAGGCGACCAAGAATCGCCTGTTGCCTGCTTCCACCGTCAACGCGAGCGAACGGAAATAGCCCCTCAGCCGCCAATAACGCCCAGGCATCGAGCAAACGCTGATGATTCTTGTGAGCGTCCCCGCTCGCCACGTAGACAAAATCGTATTCCGGAAACCTGGCCGATTTGCCGGCCCCATAGATTGGCAACCGGCGAACGGCAACAGCCGCATCTGCGGGTTGCCACCGTGCCATTGTGCCAGCCCCCGTGCCATGGAAGGCGTCTGTACAAGGTATTCGTCCACGTAGCCACGAAACAACCGACAGATCAATCGCTCGACTCCGATACGCAAAGTCACCTTGAACGAAAACCCGGCCAACGGCCTCCCTCGACCAGGTGCCGGTTCTGCTGGAATACCACCACCCTACCGCACACGGGGAACGGGGTATAGATATATCCCGCAGAAAAAAACAATCTGGCCGATCGGGCGCATTGGACCCATTGGGGCGAGCCGGCTCGGAGTAGCCTGCCCATGGGGCCCGGCTCACCGCTGACGTAAGGCAAGGCTGAAGACGGTTTTCGGGAGGGACCTGAAGCGGTCGCCCGATACCAGGAGATTAATGGCGTATGTATGGCGCAGCGGAAGGGTGAGCCGTCGGACTTAAAGCGGTTATTGGCCACTTGGCCGGACCTTCATTAGAGGTGCCTTGGCTGCAGGAACGATTATTGGCTGTCGCATTCCTTTAACCTGTACCGTTATATCTGATGCGTTTCGCACCATATGCGTGCCGAGGCGGTAGCCTCTGCCGGGCCACGCGAACAGACCGGGACGACTGACAACAGTGATTGGCTGACACCCATTTACACATGTATAAAGCGTGTCATCCCCATCACGCGTTATTGGCGCTTGCGCAAGGTATTGTTCGGTACCGCACGTCGGGCAGTTAGTTTGAACGTCCGCATCCCTAAACCCGTAGCCCTCGGGTTCTTTGATGCCAGCTTTTTTGAAAACTTCCTCAACCAGAACAACGTGGTACTCGATACCATTTTCCCGGTTGAAGGATTTAACCTTCTCTACCAGGAGCTCCACTACCTTCTCAGTAGAATTTTGCCGCATATCAAGATAGCCTGTCGTGTCCAATACTCCGCCAATCTCTGCATCATCCAGGCGGAGTCCCAGCCTGATAAATGATATCTATCGCCTGATCCATGTAATTTACGTTCGCGATGGGCTGACCTGTTTCGCGCCCTGCTTGCAACCACCATACTTATATCCGTATCCATAGCTGCTGGAGATGCGTTGCGACTCGCCGTTAAACAACACGCACTTTACCTCGATGCGCCCCTCATCCAAACGCTTCAGGGATGCATGCAAATCGACAACAGCGGATATGCTGTCGCGCCCCACTGGGAAAGTTGTTCAACATATCGCATCAATAAACAATCGGCGGTTTTCCTCCAACGTGGTGGGATCGTTCGCAATTTCGGCTGCAAACTGTCGGGCCCGAAATGCCCGCTGCCGGTGTTCTGTATCAGACCAGCCTGCCGCTTCTTCGATTCGGCTTGCGAATGACTCTGCGTCACCAAGTGGTACATCCCAACCCACTTTCTTTTCAGCAAGTCCGGTCCACGGCGTCTGGTCGCTAATTAGTATTGGAAGCCCAGCTCGCAGCGCTTCATGAATAACATGGCCAAAATTTTCGCCACGAGTTGGAAAAAAAAACAAGTCCTTTTCTAACAGCATCGGAAGAATCTGAGCAGGCTCGACTAACCCCTCATGCGCAACTTCTACATTTGATGGCAATTTTGAAATCAGTGCCTGGCATTTGGCCCAATATCGTGCATCCTCTATTGGTCCGTAGATGGAAAATTTCACTGAAACGTGGACCATAGCGAGTACGCGTAGCGCGAAATCCAAGTTTTTCTTCGGGCTGATTCGCGAAAGAAAACAAACTCGCAGGAGCCCCACACGCCTACTTCGAAATGGAACACTGTCCGACGCACTTATTGGTCTTTTAATACTCATCAAATTTCCTGCCACTGATATATTGCCAAGAACTTTCTCTCCGACCGCCATCACACGCCGAATATCCTCGACCTCCTGAGCACTAGAGCCCTGCCAATTTAGTCCTTCATATAGTTTCAATAATTTAGCCAATTCAATAAACATTTTCTTTTTCACACTTTTAAACTGGAGAGCTCCCCCAGAGAATTCGCCACGGGGCGCAATTACGATTGGGCGACCACTTAGGGGCGCCAACCGATGGTTAACAAGTACGAGTTGCGTAAAGAGTGGGTCGAAGAAACTATTGAGATAGATAACATCATGTGGAGTTGTCTTAACTAATTCGGCAATTTTTCGCACCCCAAAGCTATGCGGCGAAACATACGACACTGTCGCATTTCCGCACGGCACCCAACAATCTGTTTCAATATCAGGATACGGGTCGACGCCGCCGATATCACGATCCATGGTAACGATCCGGAAATCGAAGTCGTCGCCCAGCCGCTCGACCATACTCGCGATCGTTCGGATTGGCCCGCCCGCTTGAAACCCAGGCAAATAATGCCTCACGAAAGTCAAGATAATTGGCTTTTTTTGGTTAACGACACTGCCAGCCATCCTACATTTCCTCAATGCGAAGGCGAGAGCCCAAAATACGAAAAATTACCGGCAAGCATCTTCGTAGAGGCCCACCAACTTCCGCGCCCAATCCCTGCTGCCTAGGTGCGATTTGCTTTCCATCGACGCCGCTGCTAACCAATGGTTAATAGGAATTTCGAATCCCGTTTCGCGATGCTCAAAGACGTCGCGCGGAAGAGGATTTTCTGGAGCCATGGCTAACAAGCGCTTGTTCTTATGGCGACGGAAAGAAAGCAAGACCGTCTGCAATGACTCAAGCAGATACGCGTCTACCAACGGGGTTCGTAGCTCGACGCCGTGATCCATACTCGCCCAATCACTGTCACGCAAAAGTTGGTTACGCAAATAGGTGGTTGATTCAATCTGCCCTAACGCGAGCTTGCCATCAAACGGGGTCACACCGCTCATCGCCTCACTCCACTCAGATGTTTCGAAATCAAGTAACGCTTCTTCGGCAAGATCATGCCCCTACTACTAAATAACTCCTCTGGCGCATAGACACTCTTACGCAGCCACCAAGCACTACCAATCGTTCTGCCCCATTCTGCTGCGTGACGCCACCTTGCATTACCGGTTCGGTTTGCCTGAATTCGCCCGGCCAACTTCCCTAAACCGGTTACTCCTGGAATCCTGGAAAGTACTCGCCAACTTCGTACCAAGCTCGGCAAATACTTGAAGTGCCCATAACCTTGAAATAGTTCGTCACCACCAACACCCGATACAACCACCTTAAGTCCACATGCTGCAACAGCCTTGCTCGCGTACCAAGTATTGATGCCGTCAATACTTGGTTGGTCCATTGCGTCGAGGATTGCAGGCATGTCCGCAAGGAATTCCTCGCAGCTAATCCGACGAACATGGTGACGGATCCCGTAGTGATAAGCGATAGTTGCCGCAACTGGCGCCTCGTCTTTATGACTGCCTGAAAACTCGTCATAGGCGATGGTTACACCTTCGATATTCCGCGGGCTAACTTCCGCGATCATCCGACGCCTATGTTCACCCCAATCAATACCACCGGACAAGAAAACACCCACTGGAACATCAGATACCAGATGCCGGGACACCGACTCACGCAGAGCCGCTCGAACACGGCACTGTGCCTCATTGTCAGGCAACACCTCGGTAGGCGTATCACGCCAGACTCTGCCAATATCAAACCAACACATCGGCTCTGCCATGCGTCCGTTTTCAATCCAAGCTGAATGTCCTGACGGGATTGATTGAATATCTCGATACCAAGTATTGGGTTCCGGCACACTTCCCAGCATCCAAAAGCCGGCCTGTCCTCTGGGATCCGGATCACGAGAAACCTCACCCGTAGCCAGTAGCGCCTTCACTTCCGAAGCGTCAGCAGCACACCCGACGAGAAGTTGTTGCGAAATAGGAAGCGGCTTGATTCCGTACGGGTCACGGGCGGCGAAGGCTCGCCTTGAGACCGTATCCCATATCACGAAAGCGAACATTCCATGAAGTTTAGGCAGCATCGCTGCGCCTTCCTCTGCAAACATCGTTAAAATCACCTCGGTATCTGAACTTGTCCGAAACTGCAGTCCACGGCGCTCCAAGTCCTTACGCAGATCTTTGAAGTTGTAAATTTCGCCATTAAAGACGATGAACATATCGATCGCATGCCGATCGCATCGGCTGGGCCGCTCTCTTGTCCAAGTCCAGAATTGCCAGTCGGCGGTGGCCGAGGACAACGCCCTCTGCTTTCCAGAGCCCTTCGCCGTCCGGTTTTCGACGTTGCATTCGCAGCAACGCGCGCTGAATTGCCGCCTCTGAAAGAGGTGGCGTGGTGAATGACGCGATCAATCCACACATCAGAATATATTCCTCTTGTCTAACATCCGATCCCACATATCGACGAATGCCTGACCTGCGATCCGCTGTTCATAGCGGAAATCGATAGTTTGACGTGCTTTTGCGCCCGCCCCGAGATTCAACGCTGCATCATTCAGCAATCGTGCAATTGTCGAAGACATCGTCACAGCGTCATTCAGGGGCACTAAGTAGCTGTCCTCTCCATCAGTAATTATCCTCTCTGGACCACCACAGCGGGAACATAGGAAAGATAAACGCGCTTTTCATCACTGGTCAACGGATGATCCACCGGTAACGAAGGGACCTGCGCAATCAGATAGTAGACACCGCGGTCAGGTAATCCTTCGACGTGGAAATAAACCGGCGTGCCCGGAAGCAGCAGTTGCGGTCGTCCGCCGCCTTGGTGGACGTTCGTTGCGTAAATGAATAGTCTGGATTGCTTTAGCGCCCTAGCAGATGGTTGCTTCTTCGAGCTCGCTGCGCCACATTCATACACAATCCTTCAATCACTCACGCCACCATTGGTGTCCTCGAGTTTCTCTCCAAA
>CAWFEQ010000024.1:90000-152775 GCA_963814945.1 uncultured Gammaproteobacteria bacterium | reverse complement strand
ATCACCACTATGGAGCCATTCCGGGATCGCCTTAATGGCGCCACTTCAGGATCGGCCTAATGGAGCCACGCCAGGATCGCCCTAAAGGCGCCACCTGAAGATCGCTCTATTGGTGCCACCCGGTGCCGGTTTCACGTTTCCGACTTTCTGCTCTTTTGCCTTATCGTTGTGGATTTTCAGCGGAGAAAGGCATGACCAACAGGAGGTTTGAGATGTATCACTACCGTCAGGCTCTGGTGCGGATGCGCCAGGGCGAGTCAGACCGGCAGATTCAGGCCACGGGGCTCATGGGTCGGCGTACTCTAGGGGCATTGCGTAAGCAGGCCGATGAGCGAGGCTGGCTCGACCCGGCGCGATCACTGCCACCGGACCATGAACTGGCTGCCGTCCTTCAGCGGCCCAAGCCGACGCATACCCACGCACTATCGAGCCTCGAACCTTACCGGAGTCTGGTCGAACAGTGGTGGTCAGAGGGCATCGACGGCACCACCATCGACGCTGCTCTCAAGCGCCGCCACGGGTACACCGGCAGCTACTCATCGGTGCGTCGGTTTCTGCAGTCTCTGGCAGAGAAAAAGCCCCGAGTCACTACAGTGCTTGAGTTCGCACCTGGCGATGCAGCGCAAGTCGATTTCGGCAAGGGTCCACAGATCATTGATGTCCATACCGGTGAAGTATTCAAAACCTGGGTGTTCGTTATGGTGCTCGCGTGGAGCCGGCATCAGTACGCCGAACTGGTGCGTGATCAAAGCATCGAGACGTGGCTCGGTTGTCACCGCCGCTCGTTCGAACACTTCAACGGTGTGCCATCGAAAGTAATTATCGATAATCCAAAGTGCGCGATCACCAAAGCGTGCTACCGCGATCCACAGGTGCAGCGCTCTTACGCTGACTATGCCGAAGGGTATGGGTTCCTGATTTCACCCTGTCCGGTTGCCGATCCGCAAAAAAAAGGCCGCGTGGAATCGGGTGTCAAGTACGTCAAGAACAACTTCATGCCACTACGCGAGTTCCGCGATCTCCCTGACGCCAATGAGCAGTTGATGAACTGGGTGATGCAAGACGCGGGTAACCGTATTCACGGCACCACACGCATGCCACCACTGAAACGCTTTGTTGAGACCGAACAGGCAATGCTCAAGCCACTTCCCAACAGTGTGCCAGAGTGTGCCCGTTGGGTAACCGCAAAACTGCACGGCGACTGCCACCTTCAAGTGGAAAAGCGTCGCTACTCTGCACCGTGGCGTCTTGTCGGTCAGACGCTCGATGTGCGCATCACTGAGACCACCGTGCGCATCTACCATCAGCACGAACTCAAGGCATTGCATCCACGCCTCACGCATGACGGTCAACGCCATACCATTGATGAACATCTACCGCCGCAGCATGTTGCCTACAAGATGCGTGACCCGCAGTGGTGCCTGAAACAATCAGAGACCATCGGACCGTACTGTCACCTGTTCATACAACGCCTGTTCGAAAACCGTGTCCTCGACCGCCTACGTGCAGCACAAGGGGTTGTCGGCCTTGCCAAGCGTTATGGCGCTATACGCTTGGAAGCGGCCTGTCAGCGTGCACTCCACTTCGACAACATCCAGTACCGCGCCGTGCGCGTGATTCTCGAGAAGTCACTCGATCAACAGACCGATCCCCAGCAATGCTTTGATGAGATGTCGGATGCCTATACGGGTGCCGCTCGCTTCGGTCGCGATACCCGCAAGCTGTTCACCAAGCACTGATCATGTGCCATCCATTTTCCGCCCCATCGATACTTCTCGATGGTTCTTTCATCAACCCACAACATCACATTCAAACCAGAAGGAACTATGCAATGAAAATCACACCATTACCCGAGCTGACACCCATACTCAAACAGCTTCGCCTGTCCGGGCTACTCGATAGCCTCGACGCACGTAACCGGGAGGCGATCGAGAAAAAACTCACCTACCCAGAGTTCCTGGCCCTGGTCATTCAGGACGAAGCCGGGCGCCGTGAACAGAAAAAGTACGGCATGCGTCTGCGTCGTGCCGGCTTCCGCGGTGACAAGACACTGGAAGGCTTCGATTTTGATTTTAATCCGGGGATCAACCAACAGCTCATCAACGACCTCGCTCAGTGCCGGTTCATCGAAGAGAAAGTCGCCGTTCTGATCGCCGGCCCCTGCGGAACTGGCAAGAGCCATATCGCGCAAGCCATTGGCCACTGCGCGGTTCGACTGGGCTACGATGTGTTGTTCACCTCGCAGTCCAGCCTGCTCTCGCAGATCAATGCCGCTCGTGCTACTGGCGCCATCGAGCGAAAAATGCAGGCGCTGATCCGCGTCCCGCTGATCATCATCGACGACTTCGGTCTCAAGCCTCTCAAGCCCGGTCAAGATGAAGACTTCCACGACCTCATCGCCGAACGCTACGAACGCACCGCAACCGTCATCACCAGCAATCTCGACTTCACTGAATGGGGTGAGGCGTTCCCGAACAAACTACTCGCTGCTTCGACGCTCGACCGGATTCGTCATGCTGCTTACCAATTGGTGCTCGACGGCAAAAGCTACCGCACACCACGTGGTGAGGCTGAAGCTGAAAAAGCAGTGGTTGCAAAGGCACCTAAAACCGCGAAATAATCACCCCGTTTGAAGCGCTGAAATCGCGCTCCGCCGTGGCGCCTTTAGGGCGAACATCGGTGGCTCCATTAGCTGATCAGTGACATGCGGGAGAATGTCTCCTGGGGCTACGACCGAATCCAAGGGGCTCTCGCCAATCTTGGCCACATCATTGCACCGAACACGGTCAAGAATATACTGAAAAGGCATGGCATAGAACCCGCGCCGGAGCGAGAGAAACGCACCTCGTGGAATACGTTCTTGAAAGCGCATTGGGACGTGATGGCCGCCACGGATTTCTTTACGGTTGAGGTCTGGACGCCCCGCGGACTGGTGACCTATTACGTGTTGTTTATCATCCATCTTTCAACACGTTCCGTACACATTGCCGGGGTGACCACGGCCCCCAACGGTGCATTCATGAAGCAAGTGGCCCGCAATCTGACAGACGTGAGTGACGGTTTTCTTTTAAACAGTCGGTACCTCATCATGGACCGCGATACAAAATATACTGATGATTTCAGAGACCACCTGGATCGAGAGGGCGTGAAGCCAGTTCGCTGTCCAGTTCGGGCGCCCAATTGTAATGCATTCGCAGAACGGTTTGTGCGTTCTATAAATTAGGAATGCTTTGATCGTCTGATTCTTTTCGGCGAGGCTTCTCTTCGCCGGGCGCTCAGATCCTATGTCGTACATTATCACAGCGAACGAAATCATCAGGGTGTAGGGAATCGATTGTTGGCGCCACTTGCCAAGGTTGGCTCAACCAATGATCTTGTTTATTGCCGCGAACGGCTTGGTGGTATGCTCAATTACTACTACCGTGAAGCGGCTTGAAAGTACCCGTTTCAATTAACGAGTTCTTGAGTGTTTCCCGTTGAAGGATACAATAACTACAGTAGATTCCGAGGGATCTGACTCAATTGCTGGGCATAAACATTCGCTGGAGCAGGACACCGTATCCCTTCGCTGCGCCAATTCGTCGCAACCCTGCGCACTCACTTCGATAACATCCTGGCCTTCGTGGACAGAAACCTCACCAACGCCGTCGGCGAGGGCCTCAACCGTATTGTCAAAATCGTCAAGAGTCGAGCTTCTGGTTATCGCAACCTCGAGAGCTTCGCCGACATGATCTACCTGACCATCGGCGACCTCGAAATCCCTGCGCAGATTCCCAGCCATTTGCGTACACTGTAAAAGAGGCCATAAACTCCATGAAACAGCTACCTCACTGCAATTCATTGGTTGGGAGATCCGGATATAGCCAAATATTATCATCGGGAAGCCGCATGAATATTCTGACCGGACGCCCAGCACGTTTCAGTGTTATTAAATAGTAAATCTGGGCTATATCCGGGTTTCGCAAAGGGTGTAAGTGCCTAATATGCTTCTATTATGAGGTGAGCAAGTCATTTGGCTTGTACACATTTCTCGGCATTGATGTACAGAGAATCATCCATAGGTATGTTCCAGCTTGAAGCCGGGTCTGTTCGGACACCACACCCCGCCTCCGACGGGCTATATAGGGCCCATTCTCGTCGGGGTGTAGCATCCGAACAGGCCCTCCTCGCGGTAACTGTTTGTAAAGATGGTGGCTTTCAGCGTTGCGAAACCCGGATAGACCCTAAATCTGATATGCTTCAAGAGAGGCCGGCACACTTGGGGACGATGACCATGTCAACAGTAATGAAAGACATCAAAGAGTTAATTAATCATCTACCGGAAGATAGCACTATCGAAGATGTGCAATACCACCTTTATGTACTGGAGAAAATACGCCGAGGTCAAGAAGATATCAAGAATGGCAGACATTACACGACCGAACAAGCCAAGGAACGGTTAAGTCGATGGCTCAATCCCTGATCTGGTCGCAAGAAGCACTAGACGATATCGATAACATCGCAGAATATATTGGTCGAGATTCAATCTATCATGCTCAGCAAGTGGTTCAGCAAATTTTTGAATTAGGTGATAGCCTCACTAATCAACCTGAGTTGGGCAGGGTTGTACCCGAGCTGAATAATCCTCTAATACGGGAACGCTTTATTTATAGTTACCGCCTAGTTTACGAAATCAAAGCACCTGAAGTTCACATCATGGCGGTAATTCACGGGAAACGATTACTTGATGCGATTCAAGGACGCTTTGAGGCCAGCTTTTAAGGTGCTCTCAACTTAACGATGTCCAAGCCGTATGAGTATTTTGACCACGCGGGCAATGGGCGCCTGAAAAAGCCCTAACTGGCATCCGGTCCCGGTCGATAGTACTTTTCAAGTACGCGTCGGATTACCTCTTTTTAGGCGGTAACTGGCCATTCTTTCGCAATCGTTTTTTGACAGCTTCTCGAACCTGTTGCGGTGTCCGGTCACTGATGCCGCTTTCCTCGCCCTCAATAAGTGCCTCACGAATAGCTTCGATCTCAACGAATCGTGCTTGATCGCGCCGGATAAGATCGCGAATGTACTCGCTGTCGTTGGTAAACTCGCCAGCTGCTATGCGCGACTTGATCCAATCATCCTGCTGGTCTGTGATGGTGATTGTCTTGCGGGTGGTCGTCATTTTGGTCTCTATATGGAGTTGCTCAATAATCATACTATTGATGCTAAAAAGCATACAGTATTCTTGCGTGAAAGACGATCATCAAGCGACTGAGCAACGATGAAAACTTAGCCTGCAACGCAGCAGTCGCCGAAAGTGGCATCCCCTGAATTGTCTGTGCAGGTACTTTACTGAATTACTTGAAGAATTCCGCTAAGAAAACAGTCTTGGCCAAACCTTTTCTTTGCCTTATGAGTCAATGGCTTACCCATGCATTCATTAACGATTACGGTCAGGCATAAAACGTCGAGTTGGGTATGTTCACGAAAAGCAGCGATTAGTTTCTAATGGGGTGCGATTACACGTCGTATCGATTTTCGCATCGGTACGCTTCTGAAGGAACCTATTGTTCGCTCGATAGTAACATTTCACCGGTACACAGGCCCGCAGCAACGTGATGTTGTCGAACAGGTTTATCAAGACACACTTCGATACCAAGCCGCCGCTTGATGGATTGCCACACTTCTCTGCGCTGACCCAGCTGCCAGGGTTCCCAAACTGACCGCTGCAGACTCTGAATCGATCGACTCAAGCGCTATCCTTCGGAATAATAGCGGAACTCGAAATCTGCTGGATTCCCTGATGATCGGCCTCATCGAACTCGCCACCGGAAAACTGAACGATCCAATACTCATGGCTTGGGCTATTGACCGGTACCGGCAGGCGGGAAAAGGTCGTAGCCAACGCCAAAAGGCGATGGAGCACGCTTGGTTCGACGACCTGACATTGTGCCGCTGGTTGAAGAGCGACGACCAGGAGACGCTCAACCGACTCTTCGCCCGCTTGCCGGAAGAGCGGTTTGCCAACCTGGGCCAGGCGATAGGCGAACGCTGGAATAAGTGGGGTGGCAACCTGGCGTACCATTCCGCACCGATTCTGACGCGATACCAACCGGATTCGGCCTGGCGGTGCTTTGCGGAACCACCGGGAGGACGCCACCGAGATATCGAATCCATCCTCGGCGTTATCGGCTCACTATCGGTGCTGCCACGTGAAGAGGGTGTACAGCTCCTGAAGGCTGTTGCCAAACGGGTTCTCAGCTCAAGTGAAGATAGTCTTACCCATGAACTCAAGCTGTCTGATCTAGTGTCAGTTAGCCTGGTGCTCGACAGGGTAGTGGCGCCGGAGGTTATTAATGACCAGCTGAAAGAGATCCGCCGCGGCGGTGATTCCAATGAGTACGAGGTTCGACACGTTGCTATCAATCCAGGCAGCAAAGATATCGACCTGATGTTCGCCGACGAGTTTCCCTGTGCCTCCTGTGGTCACTGGGTTGATTTTGAATTCACCTCAGGCGCGCACCTGGCGATCTCCGCGGAGCTCCTGAAACTGACGGCAGACAGCGACAAGGGGCTTGCGGGTCAAAGCGCGCACCTGAGTATGGCGGAGGCGCTCTACAACGGACAACGGTTACCAGTGAGTGAGGTCGTGTCCCGTTGCAAGGCCGCCGTTGCCGCTAATCCTGAAAGCATTGCCGACCGGCTGCGACTGGGTTTCTGCTATCGTCAGGTCCTCTCCCGGCCACGTTATGGTCTGGATTGTGCCGAACGGGCGCTGGACCTCGAGCCTAACGCCGTGGAAGCCGTGGTCCAGAAAGCGAATGCGATGGCAATGCAGGGGGATGAGGCGGTGGCATTCCAACTGCTAGACCAGTCGCTTGAGTCTAAAGAAAACTGGCGTTTTTTTTCTGACGGACGTGGCGAGCCCTGCCCAGCTGACAGCGCAGTTCGCCAATTTATATAATGAACTGCTCCACAGTCTTGGCAGGACCGACCGCGCAAGTCTGCACGCCTCGTTTCTTGGTGCAAGCAAGAAGGTGGGGCGCAATGATCCCTGTCCCAGTGGTAGCGGTAAGAAGTATAAAAAGTGCTGCCTCGCAAAACACTGATCATGGCTGCGGCAGATGATGCGTAGCTCCAAGGACACGACTCACCGGGAGGCACCAGTCGAACGGCTGCAGGGAGCAGTCGAGCGAGTCACTTTCCACAGTGAGGAGAGCGGATTCTGTGTCTTGCGTGTCAAGGTTCGTGGTCAGCGCGATCTGGTTACCGTGGTGGGTACTGCGGCTGTTGTCACCGCAGGTGAGTATGTCGAATGTGAGGGTAACTGGAACAATGATCGGCACCACGGGCTGCAGTTCAAGGCGCATCAACTTCGAGTCGTCCCGCCGAGCACGCTGGAAGGCATCGAAAAATACCTCGGTTCCGGGATGGTCAAAGGGATCGGCCCCCACTTCGCCAGGAAACTGGTCAGTGCATTTGGTGAAGCGGTGTTCGATGTCATCGAACAGGATCCGGAGAGGTTGCTTGAACTCGAAGGTATCGGTCCCAAACGCAAGGAACGCGTTACTCATGCCTGGGCCGAACAGAAGGTGGTCCGGGAGATCATGGTGTTTCTTCAGTCCCATGGGGTAGGCACCGCAAGGGCCGTGCGGATATACAAGACCTACGGCGAACAGGCTGTCGAGCGGGTCAGTGAGAATCCTTATCGGCTGGCGCTCGATATTCACGGGGTTGGTTTCAAGACTGCCGATGCGATCGCCCGGCGACTGGGTATTCCGAGTGATTCCCTGATTCGAGCCCAGGCCGGCGTGCGCCACGTGTTGCAAGAGATCTCCGGGCAGGGGCATTGCGCCGCATACCAGGAGAAACTGGTGGAAACCACGGCCAAGATGCTGGAAATATCCGAGCCGATTGTAGAAACCGCGATCGAAGCCGAGTTAAGCGCCGAGAACCTGGTGCAGGAAACCATTGAGGGAGACAACGCACTCTTTCTCACTCCTCTGTACCGTTCAGAAAAAGGCGTTGCCTGGCACTTAGCAAGACTACAGGAAGGCAGCCTCCCCTGGGGTGAGATCGACGCAGGAAAAGCCATTCCCTGGGTTGAGGAACAGACCGGACTGCAACTCTCCCCGTCACAGCGCCAGGCGGTCTGCCGTTCGGTGAATGGCAAGGTTACCGTCATCACAGGTGGCCCTGGTGTGGGCAAGACCACGGTGGTGAACAGCATCCTCACAATCGTTCGAGCCAAGGGAGCGAATGTCAGGCTCTGCGCCCCGACGGGAAGGGCGGCCAAACGCCTGTCGGAATCGACCGGACTCGAGGCGAAGACGGTTCACCGGCTGCTTGAGTTCGATCCCAAAACCATGGGCTTCAAACACGACCAGAACGATCCACTGGACGCAGACCTGCTGGTCATGGACGAGGTCTCGATGATGGACGTCGTACTGATGAACCAATTGCTGCGAGCGGTGCCCGACCACACGGCGGTGCTTCTGGTGGGGGATGTGGACCAACTCCCGTCGGTAGGGCCGGGGGCTGTTCTGGCCGATATCATCGCGTCTGAAGCGATTCCCACCGTTTGTCTCGTAGAGATTTTCCGTCAGGCCGCCAGTTCCCGGATCATCGTCAATGCTCACCGAATTAACCAGGGACTGCTGCCAGAAAAACCGGAAGATAATGAAGAAAGCGACTTCTACTTCATTCAGGGAGAAACGCCAGAAGCGATCCACGCCAAACTGATGCAGGTGGTCACAAAACGTATACCTGCCCACTTTGGTTTGCACCCTATCAACGATGTGCAGGTCTTGACGCCCATGAACCGGGGTGGGCTCGGAGCCCGCTCGCTCAATATTGATCTTCAGGCGCGACTCAATCCCGACGGCCATCCCGGAATCAGCCGCTTCGGCTGGACCTACGCACCCAACGACAAGGTTATTCAGACGGTAAACAACTACGACAAGGAGGTTTTTAACGGTGACATCGGGCGCGTGACAAGAATTGATGAGGAGGAGGGACTGGTAAGCATCGACTTTGATGGTCGCATCGTTGAGTATGAATTCGGAGAGCTGGATGAAATTTCCCTGGCTTACGCCACCAGCGTACACAAGAGTCAGGGTTCTGAATACCCGGCTGTGGTGATACCACTGGCAACGCAGCACTACATGCTTCTGGAGCGAAATCTGCTTTACACAGCGGTGACACGGGGTAAGAAGTTGGTTGTGATTATTGGTCAAATGAAGGCACTGGCTATGGCGGTCAAGCGCACCGGTTCTATGAAACGCCTGACCAACCTCCAACACCGACTGAAAACGATTGTGGAGGATAAACTTAATGGCAATTGGGAAAGAACTGAGCAGCTATGAGAAGGCCGTGCTTGCGGATCTGCAGGAGGCGTGGCATACCCTGCGAGATGAGGTGGCCGGGCAAGCCGGATGTCGGGATCGGCATAGGCAATACCGCTGGGCTTGGTAGACGGATATACGGTTGGCCATGAGTCAGGAGTTTTATCACTTGCAGACGGATCCGTTCCGATCAACGCCTGATCCGGCATTTTGCGTGCCCCATGAGCGTTACGCCTGGGCGCTGGCCGCTATGCGGAACGCCCTGCAGCAGGGGGAAGGCTTTGTCACGGTCACTGGCCTGCCGGGCACCGGCAAAACCACCTTGCTCGAGCAGTTCCAATTCGAACTCGACAGCGAAAAGTTCTGTATCGCCAGGCTAAACAGCACCCGAATGCAGGCCGAAGACCTGTTGCACACGATCTGTCGGTCGCTGGCCCTGGACGTTGATGTCAACGACAAGGCCAAGATGCTTCACGGGCTCCGGCAGTTTCTTATCCGGCAGGCGGAAGCGGGTCGCTGTACCTTGCTTTTGATCGATGAGGCACAGGACTTGCCGCCGCAGGCACTGGAGGAACTGCGCCTGCTGGGAAACCTGCAGCAAAACGTGGAGCCTGTGCTGCAGGTCTTTCTGGTCGGCCAGCAGCAGTTGTTGGAAACGCTTCAGCTGCCTGAAATGAAACCACTGTTTCAGCGCCTGGGCGCACTCTGCCATCTCGCTCCATTGAACCTGCAGGAAACGTGCGCCTACATCGAGCATCGCCTGCACCGGGCGGGCTGGGACGGTGATCCTGCGTTCACCGATCGCACCTATCGCATGATCCATCACTTCAGTGAAGGATTTCCGCGGCAGATTAACCGGCTCTGCGGGCGCCTGTTGCGACACGGCAGTGTCGAGAAAAAACCTGTTCTCGGTTGTTTCGATACCCTCAAAGTGCTGAGAGACTTGCTCGGAGAAAGGCCTGGTGTGAGCCGCGAGCAAACCTTCGGTAGGTGTCTGGACATATTGAACGAGTCGTGGCTTGTGCCAGCTGACAGCAAAGGTGCTAGCCGGGCAGAGGCAGACGCATGGGCGCGTTTCCTGGAAGCGCAGAGTGGCTGGGTAGCTGCGAGGCGGGCGGAAAACCGCGCAGTGGAAGAGTTCCAACCTTCGCGAGCACCAAAGGAAGGCAGTGAGTCGCCGGATACCATTGAGGGAGCGACTGACAATGCTTGCGGATCGCCGCTGCGGGTATCCGGGGCGCCCGGGAAGCAGGTGCGTGACCCAAAAGGCGCCAATTCGGTGAATGAACTCGCGAAAGATGCTCGTCCGACTACAGGGGCGAACGAGCTTGAACCCGAAATCCCGCGCCAAGGGTCAAGCCGTATCGAGCGGCGGGCGGTCAGCAGCGACTCTTCGTCTACAGCATCGCAGGCGATCGGTGTGCGGTCAGTGCTTTCTGCGGGCACCCGGGTACTGCGGGCACACGCAGCGCGGCTCCACTCCGCGGTGCAGGCCAGGCGCAGCCCATGGCAAGCGCTCAAATCCCTTGGCCCGCCACCAGACTGCGCCGCGCTGCTGTCCAGCGCGCCGGGTGCAGTAGTCGTGACCCTGCTTGTGTCACTGCTTTTTGTCTGGGGAAAAGAAGCGAGCGAGGGTCAGGAGAGTGGGCCCCGAAATGGCCCCGTTGTCAGCCAGGCGGTGGACGCGGGGCCCCCACCCGTGGTGTCCAACATGAGATTCACAGACAATGTGAAACCCAGTGATGACAGTACGCAGAGATCATTTCCGCCAGCGGTGGATGAACCATCGGCGCCAGTATCGGTACCCGCCGACCAAAGCGTCGACTCGCCGACCGCAGAAGGTGAGGCCGACGTGTCCGTTGGTCTGGACGACGATCTGGTGCGGGGCAGCGTGATTCAGGATGGAGAGCCGCAGCCCGGTGAGGGTGACAGGGAATCTACAAACCCTTTGTCAGCGTCTGAAGGCGAGCCGCCTGATACAGCAGTGGCAACCCAAAGCCCGGCACAGACCAGCGATACGATGGATGCAGTTTCGCCGGCGCCTGGCACCGCTGTAGCGGCATTTCAGTCCGAACACCACTCGATCACACAGCTGGATGACGCAGCAGAGGATGCGGAACGGGGGCCAGAGTCGGACGTAACCGCGGCAACCGAATCTGCGCCGGCTGCCCTGAGAACGGAGCCAGCGCTCAGCGATGAGCACAAGCCAGTGCAGCTTGTGGTGGCACCGGTTCCGCCGGCTGACCCGGCGCCCTCTGAATCCGTCATTGAGCAGCAGCGGTTAAATGAATTGATGGCGCGGGCCGATCAGGCGATCAAAGATAATCGCTTGACCGTCCCGGTTGGAAATAATGCATTTCACTACTATCGCCAGGTGCTTAAGATGGCTCCGGGCCACCGCGGAGCCCAGGCCGGCATGCAGCGCATTGCGGAACGCTATGCCAGGCTGATCGAACCTATGCTGGACGCGGAACGAGTCCATAAGGCCAGTACCTATGTTGCCCGAGGTTTGATGGTTGCGCCCCACAACGAGGAACTGCTATCGCTGAAAGAGCGCGTGACGGAACTCAAGGCCACAATGGATGCGCAGGCTGAGATGGCCGTTATGGAGGAAGAAAGGGCGAGCGCGCAAAGCGAGGAACCGGTGCAGGAAGAGGCACCGGTGCGTCTTCGGGACCAAATAAAATCGTTTTTTCGAAAGTTCGCACCCGCTGAGCGGCCTTGACGCCGTAGGCTAGACAGCTGGCGCGGTAGCTTGTTAGGAAAGCCCTTGCCTGTACCCTGGCAGGAGTCGTGGATCTTTGATTTGCGTTGTGTAACTCGGCACAGTCTAAAAGTACTGTGTGGTTCGTTATGAACTCGCCAATGGGCAGGTTGTTTCTGACAGAAGATGGCTGGATGAAAGAGAAGGCGGTTTATTATCAGGGTCCTTTGAAGGATACCTTACCGATTGACCTACCCACCCAACCGCCATCAGCCAAACAAGGTAGTTATGAGTTCTGCTTCGGCATGGAGATTCAGAGGCCGATAGGAGCACCCGTGCCGGGCATAAATGCCGTCCCCCGGCGCGAATCTCGGCCAGGCACCCTAGGAGGCTGTCGGACTTGGGGCTGATCTACTGCGCCGGTGGGAGAGCGCCCCATTCTCCCGATCCTTTTCGTCAAATAGCTACGGCTATTCTTCTCAAACGATCGAAAAAATGGCCTCGCTCTCCCACCTTGCGCGCAACGATCGCCCAAGTCCGACAGCCCCCTAGTCAATTCAGTTACCATAAAGCCGCAACTGTCGCTATATACCGGGTCTCCAGGAAAATTCCATTAGTTAGAGATATGGCGGTTGTCCGGCGGCAGATGACGAGGAGTTGCGTTGATGGGAGGCTAGCGTAGGGAAGGCTGACGACAGTAAGAAGACTAGTAAAAGCGCGGTACTCGGCCGATGACGAGGCTGTTACCAAGGACAGCATGCCAACGAAGACAAAACTGGTTGCGTGGTGTGCTATCCCGCTGTATACGCTGTGGGTCACTGGTGGTGCCGCGGCGAAACAGTGGTAGACCGCTGAGGTCGTGGACGATACGAGCGCTGCAGACCAGCGCTTCGTGCTTGACGCCGGCGGTTGCGAATCCGGCGCGGTGGTGGCGGCAGATGTGTGTGGTCATCGAGAAGATCTGCACTCGTCTGCAGGAAGAAGCCCCCGCGGCTGAATCCATCCGGCTGCCCGAGAACCGGACGCCGTGGCACGCGTGCTTGTTCGAGTAACGCTCCCCAACATCCCAACAAATCAAGTTGCTGCCAGCGGCACGACTGCATGGATGCGTGAGGTAGGGCACCGACATTCGGCGCTTTGGGCGACGTATGGAGCAGTTGCCAAGGGAATCGGTTGGCCTAACGACCGGCATTGACCGGAATGCTCGCGCTAAAGTGGAGATATTATACAGCAAGAGTGGCGCGATTCAGAGAGCACTCGTGGCGATAACGGGGTCGTTACCAATGGAACGGCCGCACACTACATCTGGATTTTAGAAAAGGGGATGTTGATTCTTCTTATAAGCGTCCAACCACACTTCGTCATGCCTGTCATAAATAATGAATACCGGCTTGCGAGCTGGCTTCGACAGGCTCTTGTTATCGTAACGGTGCAGGTGCTGTTCGAATATAGTCATGGCGCGGCCGCTCCTTTACTCGGTAGGTATGAACAAGATCGCGCGATTCAGTGAAATGTGTCCTGAGTCCCCGTTGTCGTTCTTGTTGTCCGACAAGATTGGCATCTGTATGACTCCACATGGACTCATCCGCGCACTTTATGCCAGATTAGCGCACAGCTCAATTGCTCGGTCAGGCGCGTAAATTGTTAGATGCCAACTATGTCAGAGCCTATGTATGGGGAACCAAGACAGATGCCGCCGAGGCCTTGGAGTGCCGAAAAGTTCTGTCGTTTAAGTTTCAACATTCATTAAGGTGAATGTTTGAATCTGTAATATATTTGTAAGCACTCACGATTTAGGGTTCTCGATGATCTTGATGGATAAGCAGGAACGCTTGCAGATCATGAGTGTCTCAGGGGAGTCTATGTTCGCGCGTTGTATCGCCCGGATATATCGACGTAGGAGGAAAATATTGGCTGGGATTGCCGATCTCTTTGTGCCCGCTGGTGGTGACGCGAGTCTGAGTAATCGAAATAGCGCCTTTCAATTGCCCAAGTTCGTTATTTACTAGTTTTATCCCCGTCAATCTCGATCAGGATGTATGCGTCGTGCGCGCAACTATCTAAGAGAGTCTTGTGATGCAAGACGTTAAGCGGCAGCTTCATCGGTAGTGTTAAAACTGACTTAACAACTAGGGAGGAAATAGACATGCGACGAGGGCATGGGTATTGGAGCGTACTTCTTGCCTTGATCTCATTGTGTATCGCATCTTTTGCGACTCAAGCCGCAATTCTAGACACTGTATTTACCGAGGATTGGGAAAGCGGCCAGGGAGATTGGGAGGTCAGTAATGGTATCTGGCAGGTTGGGACACCAACATCAGGGCCAAGCAATTGTCACCAAGGGATAGGTTGTACGGCTACTAATCTAAGTGGCAACTACCCTAGTAATACTGACAGCCGTATAAGCCGACCCACTTTATGATCCGATTGTGTTGCCATTAGTCACGGGCATGGAGGAAATCCGTCTCCGGTACTGGCAGTGGTTTTCCTATGCCGATGATGCCGGGGTAGTTCAGATCTCAGCATTCGATTCTGTCGGTGGCTGGTCAGTGTGGCAGTCGGTTGGTGAATCCATCACGGGTGCCTCGGGTGTTTGGTCAAGAAGAGATGTCGATCTGACCGAATATGCGGGCCAAACCATCCGGATCGGCTTTTTCCATAATGCGGAAGTCAATACGGAGTCCAGCGGCTGGTTCATGGACGACATCCGACTTCCAGGCATCTTTGGCCGCCCCTGTGAAGGTGATTTCGACAACGACGGCGACGTTGATAACAGCAACATGATCCCATTGAATAACGACTTTACGCGCAGAAACTGCTCACTGCAGGACTTCTGTGAAGCGGACTTCAATAAAGATGGGTACGTAGATAACAGCGATGTGGCCATTTTCTCAGAGGAATTCGGAGAGAATATGTGTTTCGCACTGGATCCGTTTATGTGATGGAAATAGACAACCGATCAAATTATCAAAAGGAGATTAGGGAATGAAAAAGATACTGATATCTGGCATGGCGGCTCTGGTTGTTGGTCTTGGTGTGTCAACTACAAGTGCGGCTCAAAGCGTGTTCTTCTCTGCCGAGCCGGATGGAACACGCGATCCCTTGATAAGTGCACCGCTAGGTAGCTCTTTTACTGCCCACATCTATGCAGATATTGACGACATGCACGGCGGGCTGGTCAGCTGGGGTGTGGAAGTGGGCTACGATCCTAGCAAGGCCCAACTTACAGTTCCCTGCTGTGAAACTGACCCCCAATGGACTTTACCAGAGACCATTGATACGAGCGTTTCGGGTAAGGTCAGTATGGTGGACGGGCGTATCGGAGATGGGATTGCCGCACCACCCGCTATTTATCTAGGTAATATTTCTTTTGAAATTACAGACGAAATGGGCTGGATACTTTGGATGCAGGATGTATTCCCCGATTCCGATGGTTTTAATGGATTCGTGGCAGCAGACGGCTATGTGTACGACGGCAGTATTGAGTATCTCCCGACGCAGGTAAATGTAAGTGCCGTTCCCATTCCTGCTGCGGCGTACCTGTTTGGCTCGGGAATATTAGGACTGATTGGGATCGCCAGGAGAAAAGCAGCGTAACAGTTGCAGCAGTACCAATAGAAACGGCGACCGTCGGTCGCCGTTTTCTTTGGTCTCTGAACGGCAAGTTATGGCGTGCGCCGTGCAAAGGCGGCGTTTTCCAGTGGGTTAGAGGCCCCCGACAACCGCCCCAACCGGAAGCAGTCGGGGCAGTCATAATTCAACGACTCATATCGATCGCGCAGCGAATGGCGGCAATGAGGCTGCCAGCGTCGCCCGCGCCGCTGCCGGCCTTATCCAGCGCGGTGCCGTGGTCGACCGAAGTGCGGACAATGGGCAGGCCGAGGGTGATGTTGACGGCCTGACCGAATCCCAGGTGCTTGAGAACTGGCAGGCCCTGGTCGTGATACATGGCCAGCACCGCGTCGGCCTGCGCCAGGAAGGCGGGGTGAACAGTGTATCGGCGGGTAACGGGCCGGTCAGGTTCAGTCCTTCGCGTTGCAGTGTTTCTATCACCGGCTTAATGATGTCACGCTCTTCGCTGCCCAGGTGGCCGTTCTCGCCGGCGTGGGGGTTGAGGCCCGCCACCAGGATACGCGGCTTTTCGATGCCGAATTTGTCCTGCAGCTCTCTATAGGTGCAGCGCAACACGGCTTCCAGGCGTGGCGCCGTAATGGCCGCCGCCACACTGCGCAACGGCAGGTGGGTCGTGGCCAGAGCCACCCGCAGGCCGGGAGCAGCGAGCATCATTACCACCTGCTGTGCGGCGCATTTTTTCGCCAGGTATTCGGTATGGCCGGTAAAGGGTATGCCGGCGTCATTGATCACCGCCTTGTGTACCGGGGCAGTGACAAGCGCCTGGAATTCGCCGTCAAGACAGCCATGGATGGCTCGGTCGAGCGTGTTCAGAACGTAGCGCGCATTGGCGGTGTCCGTTTTGCCAGCCACCACTTCTGTTGCCAGTTTGACGGTTTCAACGCAGATGCGGCCTGCCCGTGGTGCGCTTCCGGGCTGGTACTCGGGGAACATGGTGTCGCGCTGCAATTGCGCAGCCCGCGCGGCCAGCAGCCGGGGGTCGCCGATCAACACCAGTTCGGCAGTGAAGGGTACGCCTTCCAGCTGCAGACAAAGGTCGGGACCGATGCCGGCCGGCTCGCCGGTGGTGAGGGCAATCCGTGGTATCACTGCTGCTGCATCGAGCCGTTAGGCAAACTCTACTGATCGTCGAGGTGATATTCGACGTAGGATTCATCGCGCAGCCGGCGCAACCAGATTTCCAGTTCCTCGTCGGTCTTGCGCTGGAGAATGGATTCGCGCGCCCTGGTGCGCTGGTAGTCCGCGGTGTTGTCAAGTTCACGGCGGTCCAGGACCTGAATGATGTGCCAGCCGAAACGGGTCTTTACCGGCTCGCTGACTTCACCGATGCTCAGGCTGTCCATGGCCTTTTCGAATTCCGGAACCATCTGCCCGGGGATCACCCAGCCGAGGTCGCCACCGCTGCTGCCTGAACCGGGGTCCTGGGAGTTGGCGCGTGCCAGGGTGGCGAAATCCTCGCCCTGGGCAATGCGGTCATACAGCTGCTGAATGCGAATCCTGACTTCATCTTCAGAGGCCAGGGCGTCGGGTTTCAGCAGTATATGGCGTACCTTGGTCTGCTCGATGATATGGCGGTCGTCACCACGAATGTCGACGATCTTGATGAGATGGAATCCGCTGGGGCTGCGAATCGGGTCACTGATCTGGCCTTTCTGCAGCCGCCCGACAACGTCTGAAAAGAACGAGGGCAGCTGGCCGGTCTTACGCCAGCCCAGGTCACCACCGGTGAGCGCCTGCTGTCCGTCGGATTCGGCGATGGCGACCTGGGAAAAATCCGCGCCGGCCCGCACGCGCTTGAGAATGTCGTCAATACGCTGCTGCGCAGCCTGGATCTGTTCCGGACTGGCGGCTTCGGGCACCGAAACCAGAATATGCGCCAGGTGGTATTCCCGCCTCTGGTCATTGAACGACGCGGCGGTCGCCAGCAGGTGGTCGACCTCCTGTTCGGTGACCTCGACCCGGTTATCCACCATCTGCTGGCGAACCCGGTTCATCGTCAGCTGGTTGCGGAACTGCTCGCGGAAGGCGACATAGTCATAGCCGTCCTTCTCCAGGACCTGGCGAAACTGATCCAGGGTCATATTATTCTGTTTGGCCATATTCAGCAGGTTCTTGTTCAGCGTGTCGTCGTCGATGCGGATGCCACTGCGCTCGGCCATCTGCAGCTGCAGATTTTCGATGATCAGACGGTCTAGTACCTGCTTCCTCAGCGCCGCTTCACGCGGCAGTTGAGCGTGCTGCTCCTCCAGTTGGGCTACCACCATGGCCATGCGGCTGTCGAGTTCGCTTTGCATGATGACGTTGTCGTTTACTGTGGCGACGATGCGGTTCAGCGGCTCGGTGGCCAGGGCGGTCAGCGGTATTACCAGAAAAATAAAGAGGAATCTAAGCATCGTTCACACTCACTCTTCGGGCCGTTCTGAATACCCCAGGATACCATCTTCCAGTACAGACTCGATCTTGCTGCCAAAAGTTGCCAGACCCTTGAGTACAATCTGCGCCATGAAAACCCGGTTATCTTTGCCGCTGGTGCTGTCCACGTAGTCGCGGGTGACGAAACGCAGGCCCCAGCAACAGCTGTCGTATTCGATGCCGGCCAGCGTCTCCAGTTGCTTCGTGTCCGCGATGTCATAGTACCAGCGGCCAATCACGTGCCAGGAAGGCGACAGGGGCCAGAGTATCGACGCATCGACCTGATTTTGTTCGCCTCTCAGATAGCGGTACGAGAGGTTGGCGATCTTGCGGAACCCCGGATGGTACTGAATGCGGGCATTGGCGCGTGCAGTACTGTTGTCGTGGGGGTCCCAGATCAGATCGGCGTTGCCCATCCAGGAACGTGACAGCGCTATTTCCAGCTCACTGGCGATATTGGACTGCGCATTGGTCTCGGGCGCGGTGTTGTTCAGCGTTACGTTGCGGTTCTCGAAATAGTACAGCTGTCCTATCGAGGCACGCAGTCGTTGGGCTCCCGTGTCCGGATCGATCAAACGCGTGGTGACGGCCAGCGCAGTCTGGTTGGCGTCGCCCATGCGGTCGGCGCCGTTAAAGCGATTTTCTTCGAACAGTTCGCGGTAGGAGAAGGTCGGTTGGCTGGTGTCAAACAGCGGCAGGTCCTGCTGATCTTCCCCTTTCACATACAGGTAGAACAGACGGGGTTCCAGCGTCTGGGTGTATGAGTGACCCAAAACGGAAAAATCCCGCTCCAGATATAGCGTATTGTCGAGGCTGAACACGGGCGTGGCACGTGTCGGTGCAGCGGGCTCGCCCGCGGCCTGGTTGTCCAGCTGGTAGGCGGTATAGCGGACGCCGAGTTTCGGAGTAGTGTCAAACGCGGCGCCCCGGTATGGCCAGCTGACGCTGGGCCAGAGGTCGACGCGGTCGGCGGTGACCCGTTCTTTGGCGTCGAAGCGCACGGCCGTGGCGCTGAGTTGCGATTCGATACCAACGGGGTTTACCGGTGAGACGCCGTCGAACACCAGGCGTGGCAGCTGTTGATACGGCTGGTCCTGGCGGCTGATCGTCGAATCCACCGTCTGATAGTCATCGACCTGCACGCCCAGCTGCCACCAGGCCGTGGTGTAAGCGGCCTGGGCGGTACGCCGCAGGTAGGTCACGCTGGCAAGGCTGAGGGAATCACCGAGATCGTTGAGGTAGTCTGAGTCGGAAACGTGGTCATAATCGATAGTGGCGGTCAGGTTCGGACTGAAACGCATGTTGTCCCGCACTATGACGCGCGTACGGTTCTCATCGGTGACATTGTCGTGGTGCAAGTACTCGAGGCGCATCAGTCCTTTCTGCTTGGGCTGCAGGAAGCGGAATTCGGTGTTCATCTGGGTGCCTCGATCGGACAGGTAGCGCGGTGTAACGGTGGCGTCGTAATTGGGGGCGATGTTCCAGTAGAACGGTGTCTTCAGCTCAAAACCGGAATTGTTCGAGGAGCCGAAACTGGGAATCAGGAAACCTGTCTTGCGACGGTCGTCGATCGGGAACGTAATATAGGGCGTGTAAAAGATCGGCACATCCTTGATATTCAGGCGGGCATTGCGCGCCGTACCCATGCCGGTGTTCTGGTCCAGCACGACCTTGGTGGCGCGCAGGCTCCACGCATTACGGCCCTGTGCGCAGGTGGTGTACATCACCTTCTTGAACCGGCTGACTCCGGGCTCGAGCACGTAGGCTTTCCTGGCGTCGCCACGGCCATGGCGTTCATAAAAGTGGAACCGGGTGTCAAACAGTTCGCCGCGGTTCTCATTCAGCCAGAATTTGCCGTCGCTACCGGTGATGTGCAGCTGGGGTTCGTCGTAGACCACCTCGCCATCCGCTTCGACTGTGGCGTCGACTTCGTCGTAGACAATCCGCTCCGCGCGCAGTCGCTGCGCGCCGCGCTGCACTTCGGCGTCACCGAAAAGTTTGAGCTTGCTGTCGCCGGTACGTTCCGCCAGATTGCCTTGGAGGTAAGTCGGTGCCTGTTCCGGATTGCCGCTGAACATCAGGTCGTACTCACGGTCCGGTGGCGGGGGACAGACGGCCCAGGCTGAAATCGGCGCATACGGGTCTCCGCTGACAGTATCGTCCGCGGGTCCCTGCGCAGCGCGGCTCTCCGCCGTAACCGCAAGCAAGCTGACAAGCAGGGCTAAGTATCTAATATTCACGCTTTATTGTGGATTGAAAAACAAAACGCCACCGACCCGGCGGAAGCTGTTTCCGGGTGCTGGCGGCTGGCGCGTAAAGTCGCATAGAATAATCGTATATTCAATGATTTCATGAGGCCTTGGCTGGGAGTCTGTCTTCGCTCTTCCGCTTTCGCAGTAGCAGAATGATTACTCGGACAGGCTCCCTCCCAGACGTGGCCGCACCCATGGCCGGTGATGCTGCGATTGCCGCGGCTGACTGCAGCCATACGGCTCAAGGTTCAAGCGGGTGCCTGACTGGTCTGCCGTTTTGCCCGCAGCGATAGCGTTATAATGCTGGTGATTTACCAGTAGTGCGACAAGGTCTATACATTGGGTGAGCGCAGGGACAGGCTTGAAGGATGGGCGAGGCAGCAGTTGGGGTGGCCGGATGCGGCGCTGACACCGGCATCGGCAGATGCCAGCTTTCGCCGCTATTTCCGCATCCAGCGGAACGGCAGCAGTTACATCCTCATGGATGCGCCACCCGACAGGGAGGATTGCCAGCCCTTCGTTCATGTCAGCCGGCTGTTCCTCCAACTGGGCCTGCACGTGCCGGAGATCCTGGCCGAGGATGCCCCGCACGGGTTTCTGCTGTTGTCCGACCTCGGCAGTCGGCTGTACCTCGATGAGCTGGATGCCAGCACTGTCAGTCGCCTGTATGGTGACGCCCTGGGTGCGCTGGCAACACTGCAGAGCTGCGGGCCGCTAGACAGTGGTCTACCGCCTTACGACCGCAAGCTGTTGATGTTCGAGATGTGCCTGTTCAGGGACTGGTTGCTCGGCACACACCTCGCCATGCAGCTGAATGACGCTGAACAGGCGCAGCTGCAGGTGGCTTTCGCGGCATTGGCGGATAATGCGCTGCGGCAACCCGCTGTCTGCGTGCACCGAGACTACCATTCGCGCAACCTGATGGTTTGCGACGACCACAACCCCGGCATACTCGATTACCAGGACGCCGTGACCGGACCCATGACGTACGATCTGGTATCGCTGCTGCGTGATTGCTATATCAGCTGGCCACGTCGGCAGGTCGAAGACTGGGCGCTCGGCTATTTCGAACTCGCGCAACAGACAGGTATCCTCCGGCTCGGCCAGGCCAGTGAGCGGGAGTTCTTGCGCTGGTTCGACTGGATGGGCGTGCAACGGCACCTCAAGGCGGCCGGCATTTTCGCGCGACTCAATCATCGCGACGGCAAACCGGGATACCTTGGCGATATACCGCGGACACTGGGCTACGTACAGGACGTATGTGCGAATTACGCCGAGCTCGAACCGCTTGGCCGAATCACAGAGCGGGTACTGGCGCAGCTGTGAAAGCCATGATCCTGGCCGCGGGGCGTGGCGAACGCATGCGCCCGCTCACAGATCACACACCCAAGCCCTTATTGCAGGCAGGTGGTCGGGCGTTGATCGAGTACCCGATCGAAGCGCTCCGCAAGGCGGGTATCACGGAGCTGGTGATCAACTTTGCTCACCTGGGTGGCATGCTCGTCGACTACCTGGGCGATGGCAGCCGTTACGGCGTTCAGATCCGCTATTCCGCAGAGCCCGAGGGTGCCCTGGAAACCGGCGGCGGTATTAAGCGGGCGCTGCCGTTGCTGAATCATGAGCCTTTCCTGGTGGTAAACAGCGACGTCTGGACCGACTATCCATACAGGCAGAAGCCGCTGGCCACCGGACGGCTTGCCCACCTGATACTGGTCGCCAATCCCCCGCATCACCCGGTCGGAGACTTTTGTCTGAACGGCGCTGATGTGCAGGAAGAGGGTGAACAGCGTCTCACATTCAGCGGGCTTGGCTTGTATCATCCAGACCTGTTTACGGACAGCCCGGACGGGGTCTTCCCGCTGGCCCCCCTGTTGCGCCAGGCCATGCGCGACGGTCGCGTCAGTGGCGAGTATTATCAGGGCAAATGGATGGACGTCGGCACACCACAGCGACTTGCCGCGCTGGATCGGCAACTGCGCAAAGGATGACTCATGGGCGATGAGATCGCACGAAGCCAGTTCACTGCGGCAGACTTCAGGCAGTTCCAGAAATGCCTGACGGCGGAAACCAGGCTGCTGGGAGAATGGTTCCGTGACAAGGCCTTTTCCTCCCAGGTGCCGGTGTGTGGGCTGGAGCTGGAGGCCTGGTTGATCGACCGCCGCGCCATGCCGGCGCCGTGCAACCAGGAGTTTCTGGACAAGATGGGGGACCCCCTGGTGGTACCGGAGCTGGCGCGGTTCAATGTAGAGCTCAATGTCCACCCGCAGCCGCTGAGCGGGACCGCACTGAGCCGCCTGCAAGCGGATCTGCAACACACCTGGGATCGTTGCCAGGCCGTGGCCGCAAGCCTCGATACGCGGCTGATGATGGTCGGTATCCTGCCCAGTGTCACCCAATCTCACCTGAGCCTGGCGAACATGTCCCAGCTCAAGCGTTATCGTGCGCTTAACGAGCAGGTGCTGCGGCTGCGTGAAGGTAAACCGCTAATGCTTGAAATTCACGGACGTGAGCATTTGAATGTTGTGCACAATGATGTGATGCTCGAATCCGCCGCGACTTCGTTGCAGCTGCACCTGAAAGTATCTGTAGAGGATGCGGTGCGTTACTACAATGCTGCGCAGATAGTCGCGGCCCCCATGGTCGCGTCGGCGGCGAACTCGCCCTACCTGTTTGGTCTTGACCTGTGGGACGAAACGCGTATCCCGCTGTTCGAGCAGGCCGTGGAGGTGGGCGGGTTCGCCGGTGCCAGTCGCGGCCCGCTGCGGCGTGTCAGCTTTGGCACCGGCTATGCGAAAGAGTCGCTGTTCGAGTGCTTTGTCGAAAACCAGGCGCATTTTCCCGTGCTATTGCCGATCGCCTTCGATGCGCCACAAAGCGACATGCGTCACCTGCGTCTGCATAACGGAACCATCTGGCGCTGGAACCGGCCGCTGATCGGTTATGATGACGATGGTACGCCCCATCTGCGCATTGAACATCGCGTCTTGCCCGCGGGGCCTACCGTCATCGACAGTGTCGCCAGTGCGGCGTTCTTCTACGGACTGGTTCACGCGCTTGCCGTGCGCGACGTGGCTGCCGAGCAGCAGGTCCCTTTTGCCACGGCGCGCGACAATTTTTACGCCGTGGCGCGGGATGGCCTGGACGCACAGATCACCTGGCTGAATGGCCGCAGACTGCCAGTGACAGCGTTGTTGCTCGACCAGCTGATTCCGCTGGCGCGCTATGGCCTGGGACTGCTCGACATCGATGCGCTGGACCGCGATCTTTACCTCGGTATTGTCAAGAACCGCATCCGCAATGCCTGCACCGGCTGCAACTGGCAGCGCGCGTGGGTGACCCGACACGGCAACGATATGCAGGCGCTGACGGAGGCTTACTACGAGCGGCAGCAGCGCGGTGAGCCGGTACACAACTGGGACGCCTGAAGGTCATGGGTAGCCTGTTACGCCAATACGATAAACTGCCGGACGGCCTGTTGAGCGCAGCGCCCCGTGAACTTGCCGATCTGTTGGGTGGCCCTGCTCTTGTTCACCTGTCCGGCAGGCGCGAGCAGCCTTTGTTCGTGTCGCTGCTGCTGCACGGTAACGAAACTACCGGGTTCTATGCCTTGCAGGCGTTATTGCGGCACTACCAGGACAAGGACTTGCCGCGCGCGCTGAGTTTCTTTGTGGGTAACGTCGAAGCGGCGCGCGATGGTTTGCGGCGTCTGGCCGGGCAGCCGGATTATAACCGCGTCTGGCCCGGCAGCGAATACGAAGACAGTCCGGAAAAACGCATGATGGCGGAGGTTGTCGCCATCATGCGCGAGCGCCACCCTTTCGTCAGCGTCGATGTGCACAACAACACCGGGATCAACCCGCACTACGCCTGCATCAACCGCGTCGACCACCGCTTCATGCATCTCGGCAGCCTGTTCAGTCGCACCCAGGTCTATTTCATCCGCCCTGCGGGTGTTCAGTCGATGGCTTTTGCGGAACTTTGTCCCGCGATCACCGTTGAGTGCGGTAAGGTCGGACACAGTGCCGGCGAGGAGCACGCGCAGCAGTTTATCGATGCCTGCCTGCATCTCAGCGAAATTCCCAGTCATCCGGTTGTTCCGCACGACATCGATTTGTTCCATACGGTTGCGATTGTGCGCGTGCCACGCGCCTACAGCTTCGGCTTCGGCGACAAAGCGGCCGACATCTGTTTTGTCGACGATTTGGATCACCTCAATTTTCGCGAGTTGCCGCCAGGCACCACCCTGGCCCATATCGACGGTATTGACAGGTTGCCGCTGGAGGTCAGTGACGAACAGGGCCGCGAGGTCGCCGAGCGATTCTTCCGGGTGGAAGGTAATATCGTGCGCACTACCCGCACACTGATGCCATCCATGTTTACCCTTGACGAGCGCGTGATCCGGCAGGATTGTCTGGGTTACCTGATGGAACGCTACCCGTTGCCGAGGCAAATGCTTGCGCAGAGTTAGCGGGGTAGTTGCATAAATCCCTCGGCGCGAATCGCCGCCGGGGGGCCGCTCCTACAGCGAGAATTTCGCAGTGATTGGGTTAGGACTCCTAGGAGGCTGTCGGATTTGGGACTGATCTACTGCGCCGGTGGGAGAGCGCCCCATTTTCCCGATCCTTTTCGTCAAATAGCTACGGCTATTCTCCTCAAACGATCGAAAAAATGGCCTCGCCCTCCCACCTTGCTCGCTACGATCGCCCAAATCCGACAGCCTCCTAGTATCCGTTGCCACTGAAGTCGATAGTGCCCGGTATTGCCGCTAAACGTTCCACTCCGGTTGTAAACCGCCCGTCACTGTACAATTCGAACCAGCGATAGCCCGGCGGGATATGGTCGATGGCAAATTCTTCGCTGTTTGGCAGAAACTGAACGCAGGTTGAAGGGCCGGCCAGCAGCCTGATGTTGTGACGGCGATGGTCGAAACACTGGTGTACGTGGCCCCAGGCGACGGCGCGTACCTGTGGATGCCGGTCAATGACCTGGAAAAAGTCATCCGGGTTGTCGACGGCCATGCTGTCGAGCCAGCGACTGCCGATAGGCACGGGCTGATGGTGCAACCACACTATGGCAGGAAGGTTCGGAGCCTGCGCCAGTGCTGCGTCGAGGCTGGCCAGTTCCGCGCTGGCAAGGTGACCGCCATCACTTCCGTTTTCAGTGGAATCGACAAAGGCCATCTGCCAGCCATCGACCTGCAGGTATGCGGTGCTGTGGTACAGAGCGCCGTTCATACAGTTCCTCAGCGAGCCGGCTTCGTCGTGGTTGCCCGGCAGGCAATAGACGGGAACCCGCAGGCGATCGAAACAGGCACGAAGCTGTTGATACGCAGCTGGTGAGCCATCGTGGCTGAGGTCGCCGGTGGCGACCACCAGCTGGGGGCCGCGGTTTCCCGCCAGCGCGACAACCTGTCGCAGGCAGCGACGGGTGTTCAGGCCCAGCAGCTCCCCGTCCGGATCCGCGTACAAGTGCGTATCGGTGATTTGCGCGATACGCAGCACGGGCGTGTCGGTTGCGTTCGATGCCACTAGTCGATCGCCTTGATAAACACCTTTGAATTGCGCTGATAGTTGTACAGGCTGCGTCGACTTACGGGCAACGACGACAGATCGGCGCGTTCGAAACCACGCTCGCGAAACCAGTGCGAGGTATGGGTAGTCAGTACGAACAGCCGCTTGATGCCGTTGCCGCGGGCGCGTTGTTCAATGGCGCGCAGCAGGCTGTCGCCACGACCCTGCGACTGGTAATCCGGGTGTACCACCATGCATGCGAGTTCGGCAATCCGGCCCTCGTAGGGGTAAAGTCCCGCACAGGCGATAATCATGCCGTCGCGCTTGACCACCAGGAACTGCTCGATTTCCATTTCCAGCAGTTCGCGCGAGCGTTTGACCAGCACACCCCGTTGTTCCAGCGGCGCAATCAAACTGAGGATGCCGCCGACATCGTCAATGCTCGCCGGGCGAAGGCCTTCGTAGAGCTCTGAGCTGATCAACGTGCCGACGCCGTCGCGGGTAAACAGTTCCAGCAGCAGGCCGCCATCATGATTGCGGGCCACCAGGTGGGTGCGCTTGACGCCGCGCCGACAGCTGTCCACGGCGCTCAGCAGGTGGCGACTCCACTCCTCACCAAGCTTACGTCGCGAATGCAGCAGCTGCTCGGCCTCCAGCAGCGACAACTGATGAATATAGCGGCGCCGGCTGTTGCGCAGGCCATCACCCTCTACCAGCAATACCAGCTTGTCGGCGTGCAGCGCAATGGCGGTCGCAGTGGCAACCTCTTCTGCACTGAGATTGAAGACTTCCCCGGTAGGCGAAAAGCCGATGGATGACAGCAGACAGATACGGCCTGCGTCGAGTTGCTGGTGTATCCCACTGGCATCGATGCGTCGGACTTCACCGGTGTGGCAGTAGTCCACCCCGTCGCGCACGCCCAATGGTTTCGCAATCACGAAATTACCTGTGGCTATACCGACGCGAAGGCCGGCCATCGGCGCATTGACCATGCCCATGGAAAGTTTGGCTTCGATGTCCACACGCAGGCTGCCGACGGCGTCCTTGACGCTGGCGAGGGCGTCGTCGTCGGTGATGCGCAGGCCATTGACGTAGCGGATTTCGGCGCCGCGCTGCTTGAGACGCTGTTCGATCTGGGGCCTGGCGCCGTGCACCAGCACCAGGCGGATGCCCAGGGTGTTGAGCAGGCTGATGTCGTTGACCAGTTGATCGAAGCCGTCGCTGAGTGCCTCGCCGCCGAAGGTAATGACCACGGTGCTGCCGCGGTGGGCCCTGATATAGGGCGCAGCCTGGCGGACGTTGGCAACAAACGTGTTCTGATCTTTCTTCTGATTATTCGACATAGAAGCTAGATTACCAATAAGAGTCAAGGCAATACCAGCGTTGCCGGTTTGTCGGCGGCGGTTCAGATGAGCTCCCTGTCGCGGGTTGACGGTTGAGCCGCGGTTGGTGGGGAGCCGTCAGGCGGTTGTTGTTGGCCAGTCCACTGCGGCTGTCGCCTATGCTGCGTTCGATGAGGGACGAATGCAGAAGCGATCAATCAACTTGCCCAGCAGGTCAAGCGTCGGTTCGATGCGTGCCTCCTCCAGGTATTCGTCCGGCTGATGGGCCTGATCGATGTCGCCCGGACCGAGCACGACGGTCTCGATGCCCATCTGATTGAAATAGGGTCCCTCGGTGCCGAATGCCACTGCTGTGGCACTGTAACCCGTCAAAGCTTCGGTGCAGCGCACGATCTCCGAGGTCGCGGGTGTTTCCATGGCCGGTGTGCCTTCGAACAGCGGGCTGCAGTCCAGTTCCAGACCGGTTTCTTCGATAGCGCGTTGCACACGCTGGCGCAGCGTGTCGCGCAGTTCCGCCAGGTCCATGCCAGGCAGGGGGCGCAGGTCGATGTGCAACTCGCAGTCGGCACAGATGCGGTTGGGATTGTCACCGCCGTGAATATGTCCGAGGTTGAGTGTCGGCACGGGCACTGTGAATAAGGGATTCACATGGTCGGCCTGCAATTCTGCACGCCAGCGTACCAGCTCATCGAGGACCAGACGCATGCCTTCCAGCGCGCTGTTACCGAGCGAGGGATCGCTGGAGTGACCGGAGTGGCCGTGCAGCCGGATACTTTCCATCATAATGCCTTTGTGCAGGCGAACCGGGCGTAGTCCGGTCGGTTCACCGATGACCGCATAACGCGCCTGCGGTCGTTCCACCTTGACCAGCGTCTGCGCACCGGCCATCGAGCTTTCCTCGTCGGCGGTCGCCACCAGTATCAGTGGTTCGCTGAACCGGGACGGCGAAAAACCGCCGGCCGCTTCGATAGCCAGCGCCAGGAAGGCCTTCATATCCGCGGTGCCCAGGCCGTAAAGTCGGCCGTCATGCCGCGTCAGTTTGAATGGATCGTGTTGCCAGCTGCCATCATCGTACGGCACGGTATCTGTGTGTCCGGCCAGCACCAGGCCGCCCGGGCCGCTGCCGAGCGTGGCAATCAGATCCGCCTTGTCGGAACGGTCGTCTACAGCCAGCACCTCGACGCGCCAGCCAAGGTCGCCCAGCCAGTTGGCCAGCAGGTCGATCACCGGCCGGTTGCTCTGGTCGTAATCCGGGTTGACACTGCTCACTGACGGCGTCGAGATCAGTGCGTCGATCATTTTCAGCAGCGCGGTCGGCGTGTGCATGGCCGGGGAGCCTCTTGTTCCGACGGTAACTTGAGCATGATTATGGACAAGCGCGGGAACGAATGCGATGGGCTTTGCGCTGCCCGCCTCTATATTTCCCTGCGGTTTCCTGTGGCTGCCGTTTGGCGTCCCGCCATGGGGAGGCGCCTGACGTGCTGAGCCGGTTCAAACATTCCGGCCGACTGACTGCAGGCCGTACTGTTTGAGTTTGCGGTACAGCGTGCGCTCGCTGATACCGAGAATCTGTGCGACTCTGCCTCGTTTGCCCTGATGTTCGGCAAGCAGCTCGGCGATGTACTGCGATTCCAGACGGCGCATGGAGGGTTCCTGACCGTCTGCATCGTGGAAACTGAGACCAGCCTCTGGCTTGCGGATTCCCGGTTGGCGGTCAATGTGAATCTCAGCCGCGGTGATAATACCGTTGGTGCTGAGCGCAGCCGCCCGCTGCAGAATATTGCGCAGTTCGCGGACATTGCCCGGATAGTCATAGTCCATGAGCGCTTCGGCGGCGTCGTCGGCCAGATGGTAACTGGGTTCACTGCTGGAACCCATGCGCTGCAGCAGGGCCTTGGCCAGTGCCGGGATATCGTCGGTGCGTACACGCAGGGCAGGAATTTCGCAGATAATGCCGGCGACCCGGTAGTACAGGTCGGCGCGAAAACGGTTGGAGGCCACCAGTTGACGCAGGTTTCGGCTGGTTGCGCTGAGAATCCGTACGTCGGCACTGAGTAGTTCACGCCCGCCAACCCGGCGGAACTTTCCGGTCTCCATGGCATTTAGCAGGCGGCCCTGCAAGGACTGCGGCAAGTCGGCGATTTCGTTGAAAAACAGCGTGCCGCCGGCGGCCTGTTCAAAGAGGCCGTAACGACGTCCAATGCAGCCGGTGAATGCGCCGCGTTCATGCCCGAACAGCTCACTTTCGAAGACGGCTTCCGAGATGGCACTGCAGTCCACCATGGTGAAACTGCGGTCGTTGCGAGGTGAACGTCGGTGGATGTACTCGGCGGCCAGGTCTTTGCCGACCCCACTTTCGCCGGTGACCAGAACCGGTACGTCCATTTCCGCCGCACGGGTGATGTGTTCGATACACTCCTGGAATGCCTTGGACTGCCCGATCATGCGCTGCTGTTCACAGTCGAGATCTTCGCTGTGGGCCAGCGCAAAGATGGCCTCGCCCAGGTAGATCCTGCCATCCGTGCTGAAAATAGGTGAACCTTTGATGCGGACGTGTTCCGGTTGGGCCTGGGGGTCGTAATGGATATGCAGGACCTGGTGAGGCTGGCCGGTTGCGAATACCTGTTTGTGCGGACAGTCTTCGCCATTCATGTGGCAGGGCACTTCCGAACGGTGAGACACCTGGTGGCACTTGCATCCAACGATGCTGTCACCGCTTACGCCATAGGCCTGCCGGTAGGCTCTATTGGCGGCGACGATGTTATAGTTCTCGTCGATGAGGACAAAGGGGTGGTCCTGTGCGTCGATCAGGGGCTGCACTTCGACCGAGATCTCTTTTTCGATCTTCTTGTCCATGTCCACGTCCTCCCGCCCAGCCGTACTGCCATTCTGGCAGTTTTTCGAGCCCCGTCCTGATTGTAGACCAGAGCGCAGCGGGCTGCATGTGTTTGGTCAAAAGTGGTCCTGCATTATGGACAGGCGCCCGAAAGGTGTTGGGCACAGCTGGCTCGGTGCCGTCCCCGGTAGGGACGGGGGTCAGGCCAGAGCGGACCCGCGGGGTTGTGTCAGTCGCGCCCCGGTTTGTTCCCCAGCTTCCTGTTCAGCCCGTTGTGCAGCAACACCGACAGTTCCTGCACGGGGCTCATCGCGTCGAACGCTGCCAGGATCAGCTGGTTGCGGTTGTTGACATTGAACTTCTTGAACAATTTGGCGAGGTGCATCTTTACGCCCTGGTGGGACAGGTGTACACGTTCGGCAATCTGCTTGATGGCCAGTCCCCTGACGACTTCACAGAGAATTTCTGTCTCTCGCCTGGTTAACCGGTCGCACAACCGTTCGATACGTTCGTTGAACTGGGATTCGAGCAGTTCGTCGAAGCTCTGCTGGTCACCGATAAAGCGCTCCAGGACGCGTCGCTCGACCCAGGTGTTGCCGTCCAGAACATGATCCAGCGCGCGCTTGAAGTGGTCGCCGTCCATGCGTTCATTGATGTAACCATGAACACCGGCTCGGACCAGGCCGTACAGCTGGTCGTCGGTCATGCCCTTGCCGAACACCAGGATCCTGATTTCGGGGTAACACTGCGTAACCTCGTATACGAAACGGTCGAACGGCTGTGGCAGGCTTTCGCTCTGGATGAGCAGGGCGTCGGGGTGCGTGGCCGCGAATTTCGCCATACAGTCTTCATCGGGTTCGACACAGGACACCCGGTAACCTTGGTCCCGTGCTTCCAGCATGCTGGCCAGACCATCCAGGGCGAAATCCTGATACCCGATGATGAATATGCGGGTGTTATCCCGGCCGTTTTCCCGGCTCCCGCACGCCAGTGTCCGCGGCCGTGGTTGATAGTCATGCACAGCCTTACTCGGGTTGGATTCAGTCACAATGAGAAGCTCCACGTCATTCACAAGGTTACGCCTGGCGGTGGTTACTATGCGCTGCCACTGGAAAGCTTACTACCGCCGTCTCAATGGCCGGCCAAAAACAGACAGTTACTTAGAAGAAACCTTCAGCAAATATAAGGCCAAGCGAATAAAATCATAAATATACAAATGGTTAGCTAGATATATGGTTACCCGCGGGTGCTGGGCGGGTGTCTACAGAGAAAGTGATAAGAAATCCGACATAAAATGTGCCATTCGCGGTGAATGCGCTGATTACAACGGCACCGTTCGTCAGACTGTTTGTTCAGACAGACTCGCACGGCTTGCTGTGCACTCGGTAAGCTATTGACACACAATGTGTTAACGGATTGATGCGGACTGTGGTGTCACCGCGGCCAGTGTTCGGAAAACCGACACTCAAACCCCTTTGCCTGACACTTTGTCATGGCGATATGGCAAATTGCATGACACTCCGGAGGACGCTGCCTGAAGATATCGCCGCTAACGCCTTTACGGGAGTTTCTGAGCAATCGGCATACCAGTTTTCCTCAATAAGCCCGCACGCGGCTCAAGGACCCCGCTGCCGGAGTCGAAACACGGGCATGGCCGTAAAAGTCCCAGAAGGTTGCCGTAGCAGCCTGTTCGCGCTGCTGCTGGCATTGTCCACCCGTCCTGTAATGGCACAGCAGGTGCAGCTCTTCCAGTCCAGTTGGGAGCAATCCCGCTGGCGCGTGGACAGCGCGGCCGGCCACTGCGCACTCACACATGATATACCGCGGTTCGGGCAGGCGCGATTCGAGCAACTGTCCGGAAGGCGCCTGTCCTTCTCGCTGTACGTCGAGCAGCCGCCGGCGAGGGATCAGTCCGCCAGCGTTGTCGCCGAGGTGCCTGCGTGGAAACACCACGCCACACCGCGTCCGCTCGGTGACTTTCGTTTGCAGCAGGGCAAGACGCCTATGCGACTGCCGCGTGACAAGGCGCTGCGGATCTATTACGAGTTGGAGCAGGGCATGCAGCCGGTTATCGAGTTTGCCGACTGGGGTGACGGCAGGGACCAGGTCCAGGTAGTGCTGTCGCCGGTGCGCTTTCGTCAAGCGCTGCCCGAGTTTCTAAGCTGCACCGACAAGCTGCTCTACCTGGATTTTGAGCCGCTCGATGAGAAGACCGTCTACTTCAGTACCAACAGCGACCGGCTGAGCCGGGCCAGCCGCCGAGCGCTGGAGGACGTCGCTCGCACCTGGCGCAGACAACATGATTTCCGCATCGTACTTGGGGGGCACGCCGACGCCCGTGGCTCCTCCGAATACAACATGCAGCTGTCGCGCAAGCGTGCCGCCATGGTGGCACGCTACCTCGGCTCGCGTGGCGTCCCGGCCAGCGCCATAGAATCACGTTACTTTGGTGAAAGCCAGCCAACCGCCCCGGACAGTAACAAGGCGGCCTGGGCGTTGAATCGCCGCGTAACAATCTGGCTCGCGAGCAGTAAATAACGCAACCGGCGCAGTTGCCGGCCAGCGGCGCCTAGGAGGCTGTCGGACTTGGGGCTGATCTACTGCGCCGGTGGGAGAGCGCCCCATTTTCCCGATCCTTTTCGTCAAATAGCTACGGCTATTCTCCTCAAACGATCGAAAAAATGGCCTCGCCCTTCCCACCTTGCTCGCTACGATCGCCCAAGTCCGACAGCCTCCTGGGCTGCTATTGCGCCGGCGCCGCAGTATCGCCGTCTTTGAGTGGCTTGATGCTCACGATTTCGATGTCTTCCAGCGGCACGTCGCTTCTGAACGGACCGCGCGGGCCGGTCTTCACACTGGCTATGCTATCGATCACGTCCATGCCCTGGATCACCTTGCCGAATACCGTGTAACCCCAGCCCTGCATACTCTTGCTCTTGAAGTCGAGAAAATCGTTGTCGGCTGTATTGATGAAGAACTGATTGGTTGCAGAATTCGGGTCGCTGGTGCGTGCCATGGCGACCGTGCCGCGCTGATTGTTCAGACCGTTGTCAGCCTCATTCTTGATCGGCGGATAGGCTGTCGGTCGCTTCTGCAGGTCGGGCGTAAAGCCACCGCCCTGGTTCATGAATCCTTTGATCACACGGTGAAAGATGGTGCCGTCGTAGGCGCCATCGTTGACGTAGCGCAGGAAATTCTGCACCGTGACCGGCGCCTGGTCCGCGTAGAGTTCGATAATTACCGCGCCCTTCGAGGTCTCCATCTTCACCCTCGGATTGGCGGCGGATGCCGCGTTTACCGTTAACATCAGCAGCGCAGCCACAAGCGGCGCAAGGAATTTCTTCATAGTCGATTCCTTTTGGTCCTTATGAATGATGGGGGCGATGACTACCCCCCAACGCCGGTGGAGATGTTAGTCCTTTACCGGTCGTTTGGCGAGTTTACGCTGCAGCGTGCGCCGGTGCATACGCAATTTGCGCGCTGCTGCAGAGATATTTCCGTCGCATTCGCTCAGCACCTTGTGCAAGTGTTCCCATTCCAGCCGCTTGACGGTCAACGGGTTGTCCGACACCAGGATACTGGCGTCACCCTCGTCCTTGTGTAGTGCCGCCAGGATCTCATCGGCGTCGGCCGGCTTGGTCAGGTAGTGCACGGCGCCGAGTTTGATGGCCTCGACCGCCGTGGCCACACTGGCGTAGCCGGTGAGCACGACGATCCGCGTGTTCTCGTCCAGGACGCGCAGGTTTTCAACCATCTTCAGGCCGGACTCCTGGCCGATGCGCAGATCGATAACTGCATATTCCGGATCGCAAGCCCGCGCTGTGCTCATGCCGGTGGCGGTGTCGCGCGCCACGGCCACCGTATAGCCCCGATCGGTAAAGGCTTCGGCGAGCACCTCGCCGAACACCGCGTCGTCATCGACAATCAGGACGGTCGGTCTGGCCTCACTGTGGCGAGTCATGTTCTTGCTGGACCTTTGTGAGTGGCAGGCGAATGTGGGTGCGTGTCCCGCCGCCCGGCCGGTCAGTCAGGCGAATGCTGCCACCGATGCGCTGGATGGCGGCGTGGGCGAGAAACAGCCCGAGACCCATGCCGAATTCCTTTTCACTGGTTTTTGGCTGCTCAACCTGTTTGGCGGTCTGAGGATGCAAGCCGGGGCCGCGATCGAGAATATCAAGCAGCAGCTCGCCAGTAGTCCAACTGGCTTCGAGGACCAGTGGCTGGGTCGACACATCGGCGGCGTTGTTGAGCAGGTTGATCAGTGCCTGTACCAGGGTCTGTTCGTTGATCACCGTTGCCCCGGGATCACCGGGTCCCGCAGTCAGTGCCAGGGGCGTATGCGCATATTGTTGCTGCCAGCGCCAGACCAGGTTGTCGATAAACGCCTGAACCGCTATCGGGCCGCCGCCTTCGACGCGGATCTCGCCGGCCGATGCCGAGAGAGTAGACAGGGTAATCTTGCACCTCGCGATCTGGTCTTTGAGAATGCGCAGTTTGCGCTGTGTCGATTCGGGCAAACCCGCCCGCTCAAGTTCATGCGTCACCACGGCCATGGTGGCCAACGGTGTTCCGAGTTCGTGCGCGGCGCCAGTAGCGAGTGTACCCATGGCCACCAGCTGTTCATCACGCAGAGCTTTCTCCCTCGCCTTTGCGAGCAGGTGGTCGCGCGTGCGCAAGCTCCGTGCCATGCCGGCGACGAACCAGGCAATCAGGCATGCGCTGATCACAAAGCCAAACCACATACCGAATACATGCTGGCTGAAACTGTCTCCATGGCGCAGGTGGTCATGTTCCCCCAGCGGCACGTAGTGACGCATCAGCAGGCTGTAGCACAGTATGGACAGCGCTGCGATCAGCCAGGTCGCTCGGGCCGACAGTACCGTGGCGGCGATGATCAGCGGAATCAGAAACAGCCAGGCGAATGGATTGGTGGCACCGCCGGCAAAATAAAGCAACGCTGCGATAGCACCAACATCGACACACAACTGGTAGAGGAACTCGCGGTCGGTGACCATGGCACCCCTGCGGACTTCTCGCCACGTCCATACGTTGACCAGCGAAAGCAGACCGATAATTGTCAATAGCGGCACCAGCTGCAGCTGGATGCCCAGCAGCTGGCGCGCGCCGATCACCGCCAAGAGCTCGGCGGCAATCATCAGACTTCTCAGGGTGAACAGGCGTTTCAGGTTGCGCGAGCTAGTGATTTGCGCGGGCGTGTGATCAGGCATTTCCTGAATTTTAGCCGAAAGTTTATCGCCGGAGCTGTGACAAATTGTCGCGCAACGCAGTGACACATTCTTTTCTGGTCAGCAGCGGCTGCCTGGCCGCGGTTCGCGCCGTGGGGGACGGCATTTATGCCCGGCACGGGTGCTCCTGCCGGTGAATTCCAGAAACCTGTAGCAAATAGCTGGTACGTTCTATGTTTCACAAGGTGAAATCGTTAGGCAGACCCAAACTTATGCAGCTACCAGGTACATTTAGCCGTTGTGAACTTTTCGGTCGGGAGCACTGTCTCTATCGGGACCGGTAGCAGTTTCTTTTCGAAGAGTGCTACTTCGGTTCAGTAGACGTGCCAACATCCCTCCCACTGAGCCGAAATCCTGGCGCGGAGTCGACCTCCGCGCCTTTTTTATTGCCACCGGCGCGCGCAATTGTCTAAGCTGATAGCCTGGTCTTGCTGGTGCAATAACAATTGTGTGTCACAACAGCGAGTTAGACGCGAGCCAGGTAGCCGAGCTGCTTGATCACTGGTTTCCCGCTGAAGATATCGTTCTCCAGTCGTTGCGCGACGGCCTGCACCTGGTTCGGTTGCCGCCGTTACGCGACGTGTTTCGGCGCGGTCGCGTGTGCCGCAGTGTGATGGCTAATGGAGGTAGTATTGACAAGGGCGTCAAAATCGTTGCCCGCGCCTGTGCTGGCACGGTCGCGGCCAACAGCAGTTGTATGCGCCGCCGCAGGGAACCCGGCAGGGCGCGGGCGCAGGACACTATTTTTTTGTTTTTTTATAAAGTTAGATGGTGGCGATGGATTTGTCTGGCAAGTCGCACCAGGCCCAGTGTTGCTCGGCCTCGCGGAGCGGGTGAGCGTGGTGCAACGTGCCGCGGCAGGAACAGCTAACCATTGGTGCCTTTGCGCTGTGCCGCTACAATACCTCGCTTCAGGTATTTTCCGGGCAACCCGCCGGACAGGTTTATGACAAAGAAGCTCAATCGCTACAGCGCCCGCATTACCGAACCCCGTTCCCAGGGCGCCTCCCAGGCCATGTTGTACGGTGCGGGTATTGGTCCTGAGGACATGGCCAGGGCGGAGGTCGGTATTTCCAGCGTCTGGTGGGAAGGCAACACCTGCAACATGCACCTCAACGACCTGGCTGCCAAGGTCAAAGAAGGCGTGCAGGCCGCCGGCCTCGTTGGTTTGCGTTTCAACACGATTGGCGTGAGCGACGGCATCTCCATGGGCACGGAAGGTATGAGTTATTCACTGCAGTCGCGCGACATCATCGCCGACTCCATCGAAACCGTGATGGCGGCGCAGTGGTATGACGCGAATATTTCCATTCCGGGCTGCGACAAGAACATGCCCGGAGTGATGATCGCCATGGGGCGCATCAACCGGCCATCATTGGTGATTTACGGTGGTACCATCAAGCCCGGTCACTGGAAGGGCGCGACGTTGGATGTGGTCTCGGCATTCCAGAGCTACGGCGAATACATCGCGGGCAAGATCGACGACGAGGAGCGCCAGCAGATCGTGTCGCACTCCTGCCCCGGTGCCGGTGCCTGTGGCGGCATGTACACCGCGAATACCATGGCGTCGGCGATCGAAGCCATGGGTATGAGTCTGCCATACAGTTCGTCCACGCCGGCCGTCGATCCCGCCAAACTGCAGGAATGCCTGCAGGCTGGTGCGGCGATTCGTCATCTGCTGGAGAAGGACATCAAGCCGCGTGACATCATGACCCGGGAGGCATTTGAAAATGCCATGGTCGTCGTCATGGCGACGGGCGGTTCGACCAACGCGGTGCTGCACCTGCTCGCCATGGCGCGCGCCGTGGAGGTGCCGCTGAGCATCGATGACTTCCAGAGGGTCAGTGACCGGGTTCCGTTCCTCGCCGACCTCAAGCCATCCGGCAGGTATGTCATGGAAGACCTGCACCATGTCGGCGGTACGCCTGCCGTTATGAAATACCTGCTGGAACAGGGCATGCTGGACGGTGATTGCCTGACGGTGACCGGCAAGACCCTGGCCGAAAACCTGGCGGATCTGCCCGGTCTGAAACCCGGCCAGGACGTGCTCATGCCCGTGGATAAGCCGATAAAAAAAACCGCACATATCCAGATACTCAAGGGTAATCTGGCGCCGGGTGGTGCCGTGGCAAAGATCACCGGTAAGGAAGGCCTGGCGTTTTCTGGTCCCGCGCGGGTGTTCGACTGCGAGGAGGATATGCTCGCGGGTCTGGAAAAAGGCGAGATTCGTAAGGGTGACGTGGTTGTGATCCGCTATGAAGGCCCGAAGGGCGGACCGGGTATGCCGGAAATGCTGACGCCCACCTCTGCCATCATGGGTGCCGGTTTGGGCGGTGATGTGGCGCTTATTACCGACGGACGATTTTCCGGTGGTTCGCACGGCTTCATTATTGGGCACGTGGTTCCCGAAGCGCAGGAGGGAGGTCCGATCGCGCTGCTCCAGGACGGTGATCTGGTGACCATCAATGCCACGACCCAGCGTCTGGATGTCGATGTCAGTGACGCAGACCTGGAGCGGCGCCGTATGGCCTGGCAAATGCCCGCCTACAAGGCCGCCCGCGGCACCCTGTACAAGTACATCAAGAACGTGAAATCGGCCTCTGAAGGCTGCGTGACCGACGAATAGCGGCGGTCGCCGCGCGATATACCCGCCAGTCAGGCCGGCCGGCAATGCCGGTGCTGCGGGCAGCTGACCAGGTGGTCGTTAACCATGCCCACTGCCTGCATATAGGCGTAGCAGATTGTGCTGCCGACAAACTTGAAGCCCCGTTTTTTCAGCGTCTTGCTCAGCTCATCCGACACGGGCGTGCTCGCGGGAATCTGCTGCATAGTGCGCCAGCGGTTGATAACCGGCTTGCCATCGACAAACCGCCAGACGAAATCCGCAAAACTGCCCCCCGTTTCCCGGAGCGCACAGTAGGCCCGGGCGTTGCTTACTGCAGCTTCAATCTTGAGGCGGTTACGGACGATGCCGGTGTTATTGAGCAGTGATTCGATCTTGCGCCGTGAATACCGGGCGATTCTGTCTGCGTCAAAGTCGTCAAAGGCCTGCCGGTAGTTTTGCCGTTTGCGCAGGATAGTGATCCAGCTGAGACCTGCCTGCGCCCCCTCGAGTATCAGCATTTCGAACAGGCGCGTGTCGTCGTAACAAGGGACGCCCCATTCGTTGTCGTGGTAAGCCTGGTATAGCGGATCCTCGCCCGCCCAGGGGCAGCGCGTCTGTTTCAGAGCGTGTCCCAGCTGGACTTCTTGCGCCAGCGAATGCGCGGAATGATCAGACCGATGATCATGCCGAGTATCACCACCCCCGCGCCGACCATAAACCAGTCGCGTGCCGTGCGGTCTTTCAGTCCTTCGTTCTCCTGCTGCAGGGTCTGCAGCTGGCGTTCATAAGTCACAATCTTGCCTTTCAGGTCCTTGTTCTCGCTGTCGATCGCCAAGGCACTCGACGCCGTGCGGCGAATTTCTTCCAGCTCCTGGGCAATCTTGCGGTTTTGCTTGTCCAACTCGTCGCGCTGCTGATCGCTGCTGCCCTTTTCATCTTTGAGTTCGCTAAACGAGGTTTTCAGTTTGCGATTTTCCAGCTGCAGCTGGGCCAGCTGTTTTTCGGCATCGGCGAGCCGATCGCGGGCCGCCTGGCCCTTCATGAGATATCGGCTGAGCACCCAGCCTTCCACGCCTCCCGGAGCGCGGACCCGTGAATAGCCGTTCCCCTGATCGACCTCGAGGACCTCCAGGGGGGTGCCGCTGGGGAGCATGCGCAGGATCCGGAACTGGGTACCCTTGCCGGCGCGCATCTGGATTTCGAGGCGGTCGCTGACGTAGAGGGTCTCGGCGAATGCGACGCTGGTCAGGGCGAGGACGAGCACGACGACAAGGCTGATGTGTTTCACTAAGGCTCCTTGCGATACCTGTATTGGGCGATTAAAGCCCGCATTGTAACGGATGCAGCGAAGACTCCATAATAAACAAGATGATTGAAACGGGGAAACCGCATGCGCTTGACAAGTGACGGGGCCTGGCTGGCTGATGTGCGCCGTGTATTGTCGCCGAATTGCGACGACCGTCCAACGGATGGCGAAGTTTCTCTGATCGTCATCCACAGCATCAGTCTGCCGCCGGGTGAATACGGTGGTCCCTGGATCGATGGCCTGTTCACCAACCAACTGGACGTTAACGCGCACCCTTATTTTGCCGAGATTGAAGGAATGCAGGTGTCATCGCACGTGCTGATCCGACGCGATGGCAAGCTCGTGCAGTATGTGCCGTTTACTCGCCGTGCCTGGCATGCGGGCCAGTCCTGTTACCAGGGACGCGAGGCCTGTAACGATTATGCCATTGGTATCGAGCTCGAGGGGCAGGATGATACACCCTATGCAGAGGTGCAGTATCGGCGACTTGCCGAGCTGGTCACTGCATTGCGCCGGCACTTTCCCGCAATCGATGCCAATGCGATTGTCGGCCACAGCGATATTGCCCCAGGTCGTAAAACGGATCCCGGCACTGCATTTGACTGGCAGCGCCTGAAAACGCTGCTTGCTTGACAGGCCGCTTGGCAAGGCGTTAGCGTGCGCAGAGTTTTCCTGCGCGCCTGCCTAATTGCAATGACACTCATTTCAGCCCTGCTGGGTATCGCCGCCGATCGTCTGCTGACGCATCTGGACGAGTACCGCCAATATGACCGTTTTCTGCAGTACGTGGACTGGATGCGCGGGGGCTTCAGTGGTTCAGTCTGGGATAATGTTGGCGGCCTGATCGTGGTGCTGCTGCCCTTGTGGCTCACAATCGGTGCGCTGCAAGTCTGGATCAGTGACTGGCTGTTCGGGCTGGTGGGTCTCCTGTTTTACGTTACCGTGTTCGTGTACTGCCTGGGGCCGCGCGATCTTGCTACCGACGTTGAAACCTACTGTGAAGTTTGCGATTCCAGTGATGCAGCGCTGCGCCAGCGGGCTGCGGGCCGCCTGCTCAGAGGCGATCAGCCACCGGTTGGCACGGCCGACGGCGCCCGCCGTGTGAGCCGCGCGGTGCTGGTCGAAGCCGGCGACCGCCTGTTTGCGGTACTGTTCTGGTTCGCGCTGCTGGGCCCGCTGGGTGCGGTGATGTACCGTAGTGCGGCCGTTCTCTATTTTCAGCGCCAGGAGCAGGGCACCTTTGACGACAGCATCGCCTGGCTCTATGGCGTGCTCCTGTGGCTGCCCGCGCGCCTGCTGGCGCTTGCTTTTGCCTTGAGCGGCCACTTCGACTCGGCGCTGGGGGGGTGGCGTCAGGCTCACCAGGATAATCCGCAAGGTGCCGAGGGTTCAGAGCGGGTGCTGGCGGTGACGGGCAGTGCGGCGCTGGGCCTGGATGACGCGGCTTTCGAGTCCGACAGCGCGTCGCCCGTTCGTGCTGCCATGCGACTGGTATGGCGGACGCTCATTGTCTGGCTGGTGGTGCTGTCCCTGCTGGTGCTGGCCGGCTGGGCCGGGTAGCCGGCTGCTGTCTGAGGTGAGCGCCGCGCTGCGGATTGGCGTCGACCTGGGTGGCAGCAAGATCGAAGTCATCGCACTCGATGCCGTCGGCAGGCAGGTCTTGCGCCGGCGGGTCACTACGCCGCAGGGCGACTACAGCGCCACAGTCGCGGCCATCACCGCGCTGGTGAAGAGCGCAGAAGCAGAACTCGGGTGCAGCGCAAGCGCCGGTATCTGTACGCCGGGTGCGATCTCACCTGCTACGGGGCTGTTGAAGAATTCCAACTCCGTCTGTCTGAACGGCAAGCCGTTGCTGGCAGACCTGCAGCAGAGCTTGCAGCGCGAGGTGCGCATGGCCAATGACGCCGATTGCTTTGCGTTGTCGGAGGCCAGCGACGGGGCTGGCCGTGGCGCTGCCAGTGTGTTTGGCGTAATTGTCGGGACCGGCACTGGCGGTGGCCTGGTCGTGGCCGGCCGCCTGCTCTCCGGCCCCAATGCCATCGCCGGCGAATGGGGACACAACCCCTTACCCTGGCCGAATGCGGAAGAACTGCCGGGGCCGGGCTGCTATTGCGGCAAAACCGGCTGTATCGAAACCTGGCTATCGGGCTCAGGCCTGGAACGTGACTATCTGCAGGCAACCGGCGTGGCTCTCAATGCCGCACTGATCGCCGCGCGGGAGCGGCGCGGCGAAGCCGCTGCCGTGGCATGCGTGCAGCGCTACACGGATCGCATGGCGCGCGCCCTGGCTACAGTAATCAACCTGGTTGACCCGGAGGTTATTGTACTTGGCGGTGGTGTCGGGAATATCGAACGCCTGTATGCCGACGTTCCGCGGGTCTGGGGTCGTTATGTATTTTCCGACCGGGTTGATACACGCCTTGTCAGGCCCGTGCACGGTGACTCCAGCGGCGTGCGCGGCGCCGCCCGGTTGTGGCCTGCCGAGAGTCCCGGCCGATAGCCTCCTAGCTGTCAGTCAGCTGGTAACGTACCGGAATAGAAAGATTCAACGATTTTCCATCGAGCAGCTGGTCGGCCTGCGGCAATCGGTCAATCTGCCGGGCAGCCTTCAGCGCCGAGCGGTCCAGCACGTTGTGCCCCGAAGTCCGGGCAACCCGCCACTGGCTGACGGCGCCGGTGTGATCGATGTGCAGTGACAACGTTAATTGCCCCTGCCAGCCGCGTTTGCGGGCCAGCCACGGATATTCAAAACGTTCCGCCAACTGGCTTTGCAAGGCAGCGCTGACACGTTCGCTGACGCTCAGGGAACTCGATTGCTGCACGGTTCGGACTGGCGCCGTAGCCGTCACGGCGGCGGTGGCTACCGGGGCCGTCGCCCGTCCGCCGGGCTGCTGATCTGACGGTCTTGCTGGTGGTTGTCGCTGAGGTGTTGTCTGCGCTGCCTTGATCGTCTGGGGGTGCTGGTGCGCAGCGGGGGGGGCTGGGCGCACCGCTTCCCTGGCGGCTGCTTGTTTGGCAACCGGACCTGGTGCGGGCGGCACGGCCAGTGTGATCTGCAGTGACGCGGCGTGCCCGCCAATGTGCACTTGTGGCGCGGGTGGATAGACTACCCATAGCAGCAGGCTCGCGTGTACCAGGCACGACACCACGATGAAGGTGCTGAGCTGAATCTTCATGGCTGATGCTGATCCTTGAATGCGAGCCGCACTGTACCTGTCGAGCTCTAAGGCTGTCAACTTGGATGTGCTTTAAGCTTATGACAAATATGAAATTTATCTGTCGACTTCGGGCGTAGCTTGCGTTAGTCACAGGTATCCATTATTTTTTGCGCGCTGGCTCAGGGGGTTGGGCCAGCGGTCGCGGCCGGTGCCAGCCGCAGTCGGGTGCTGCGGCTGGCGGCGGAAAGCCAGGGTGCGGTGCTGACCAGTAACGGGTAGAACACCACATTTCTCAAGCGCAAGGCAGTGGGCTGGGCGCAGGGGTTGGATGAGCTATGAAAATGCACAACGCCATGACCGAGCAACAGTTGAGTTTTTATACCGCTTTCAGAGGCACGTTCTCCGGCGTGCTGCGATGGGAGCAGCTGACCAGTCTGTGGGAAAGGCTGCGCGCGGACACCGGCAGCGGCTGGTATTTGTATGCGATCGGTGAACAGCTTCCAGAAGAATGTCTCAGTGCCGATGCGCTGTCACACTTCATTACTGAAGTGGATGAACTGTTGCGTCGGGAGCACGAAGAGGATTACTGCGGCATCGTCTATGTCGACGACATGCAGCGGCCTGGTTTTGTAAAAATCTTTGACCCCAACAACCTGGGCGTTTCCTGTGGCTACAGCGATAACCCGCCACTGCCCGGCTGGATTCTTTCCAAGCTTCCGCCTGCCGATCTGCAGGCACCATTGCCGCAGCCTGCGAACCGGCGTCGTTGGTGGCAGCGGTTGTTTGCCACTTAGGAGGCTGTCGGACTTGGGGCTGATCTACTGCGCCGGTGGGAGAGCGCCCCATTTTCCGGATCCTTTTCGTCAAATAGCTACGGCTATTCTTTTCAAACGATCGAAAAAATGGGACGCTCTCCCACCTTGCTCGCTACGATCGCCCAAGTCCGACGGCCTCCTGGTATTGCGCATCACTGAATTGCTGCAATTAACAGCAGTTCCCAGGCGATCACGAGGCCGTAGCCGCTCGCCAGGAACCGCAGCATGTTTTTCCCGTTGGTGAATCGGAGAATACGAAAGTGCGCGTGCATCAGCAGAAACAGCACGCCGCCCGCCGTGATGGCTATCTTGATGATTACAAACGGCTGGTTGCCGATCTCCAGTAGCCGCGCCATCAGAAAGTTGGCTTCATAGGCCCCCTTGTTTAACAGGGTGAGGGTTAACAGGGCGTCGACACAGCTGAGCAGCAACACCAGCAGGCCGGTGAACACCAGCCCGCCATCGTAGTGGTCGAGGTAGTAGCTGTGGTCCTGACGCCGGGCCTGGTGCCGCCTGCCACGACCCTGCAGGCCGCAGTAGGTGACTGTCCGCCAGCTGTGGTGCCGCCTGTCACGACCGTCGCGTCGCTCTGCCGCTGCGCTCCCGGCTCTAGTCAGGCTTATCGACCGGCGTTCTGCAGGCATGCAAGTTCTCGTTGTTCAGTCTCGGTGTGAATACGCAGCAATTGACGTGCCGGGTGCCAAACTTATAATGATTTCAACGAAGTGTCATCATAGTGCGACATCTGCCGGGTGTCACGTGTAAGGTGAACCGACATACGCCCGGTGGCCAGGCGTCCGACGACGCAGAAAACAGTAAAGAGCTTAGTGGCTTATCAGCATTCCCCGGGCTGTTCTTGATAACTGCTTGAATTCATCGTCAGGTCATCATTGTCGAAAAAACTTACACTCATGCCGGCAACCAGGCGCGTCCCGCTGCCGTAGTTACTTCGACAAGCGGGTGTCCGTACAGGCCTTCCAGTACCTGACTGTCGAGAATCTCATTCACCGGGCCGTGCAAGACTTCCCCGTCACCCAACAGTAGCAGTGCATGATCGCAAAAACGGACGGCAAGGTTGACGTCATGCAGACTCATCAGCATTGATTGACGTTGATCCCGGCACTCTGCGGCAAGCGTGTTCAGCAGGGTCAGACGGTGGCTGAGGTCAAGATGATTGGTGGGTTCGTCCAGCAGCAGCATGGCGCTCTGCTGGGCTAGCAGCGTGGCGATCGCGACGCGCTGGCGTTCGCCACCGGACAGCGTCTGAACGTTGCGCGCTTGCAGCGCCCCAAGTTCCAGTTTATGCAATAGGCCGGCGACTACGGCATGGTCATGGGCAGTTTCCCACTGCCATGCATGCAGGTAAGGATGCCGGCCTTGTAACAGTTTCTCACGTACGCTGATTGGAAAGCTGTCAGTTTGATCCTGGAACAGAATAGCGAGTCGCCGCGCAACCTGTTTGCGGCTCAGCGTCGGCAGCGGTGAGTTGCTCAGGCGGATGTCACCAGCCTGCACCGGGCGTAAGCCGGCCAGGGTGTGCAGCAGGGTGGTCTTCCCGACACCATTGCGCCCCAGCAGACACCAGCACTCACCGGCGTGGATCGTGAGATCCAGGTCGCGCACCACGGTCAGACCGCCAACCTCAACGCTAAGGCTGCTGCACTCCAGCACCGTCTCGAGCTCAGTCATTTGTGCAAGTGCTGCGCGCGGTACAACAGCAACAGGAACAGCGGGACGCCGAGCAGGGCCGTCAATACACCCACGGGGAGTTGCCGCGGTTCGATAAGCAGCCGCGACAGCGCGTCGGCCACGGAAAGAAGTGCGCCGCCCAGCAGTGACACGGCCGGTAGCAGTACCCGGTGGTCGCGCGCACCGGCCAGGCGCAGCATATGCGGAGCAATGAGACCGACGAAGCCGATGTTGCCCGCCTGTGTCACCGCGGTAGCTGTTGCCAGCGACGCAACAACATAGATAAAGATGCGCAGCCGCGGGACCGCGACACCCAGCGCCGCGGCCTGAAGTTCGCCGGAGGCCAGCAGGTTGAGGGCCGGTGAGACCAGTACCGCGGCGGGTATCAGTAACAGGAGCAGCAGTGCGCCTGGCCACGGCGTTGACGCGAAGCTCAGATCGCCCATCAGCCAGAACAGCATGCCCTGCAGCCGGGTATCTGCGTTGAGCGCCAGCAGCAGGCTGATCACTGCCCCCCAGCCGGCCGCCAGCACTACGCCGGTGAGCAGCAGGCGGGTGGTATCCCAGCCGCCCCGTCCGTGGGCCAGTGAGAACACCAGCACCATCGATGCCAGTGCGCCGCCGAAGGCTCCGGCCCGCAGAAGCAGCGTGCCCGCGCCGGCCATCATGGCCAGCAGGGCGCCGACTGATGCGCCGCCAGAGACGCCGAGAATATAGGGATCGGCTAAGGGGTTGCGCAACAGGACCTGCATGAGTGCGCCGGCAACCCCGAGCAGGGCACCGGTAACAAACGCAGTTGTCATGCGCGGCAGGCGCAATTGCCACAGGATCTGGGCATCCAGGCTGCCGGGGTGGTGCAGCGCCGCGGACATACTGAGCGGCACCGGCCCGGTGTCGAGATTGAACCAGGCGCTCAGCAGACCGAGGGTCAACAGACCCAGCAGCAGGGGCAGGGCGCGCTTCAAATACACCCGCCTATCTCAGGCTGATAGTCGGCCAGCCGCGTTCGCCCGCCAGCGCCCTCAGTCTGTCGTCGGGATCTACCGCGACAGGGTGGTCAACACGTTCCAGCAGCGGCAGGTCGTTGTGCGAATCGCTATAAAACCAGCTGCCGGCCAGGTTCTGTCCCTGCTCCTCCAGCCAGTTCTCCAGGCGCGCAACTTTGCCGGCCTGAAAACAGGGTGTGCCGGTGACTTCCCCGGTGTACTCCCCGTTGTACAATTCCGGCTCGGTGGCCAGCAGGTGGGGTACTGCGTAACGCTCGGCGATGGGGCCGGTGATAAAGCGGTTGGTGGCAGTGATGATCAGGAGTTCATCGCCCTGGCGGCGATGCCTTTCCAGGAGTTCGCGCGCCTTGGGAAGCAGGACCGGATCGATTTTCTGTTGCAGAAACTGTTCCCGCCATTGCTCCAGCTGGCAACGTTTGTGAGTCGCCAGGGGGTGGAGCTGGAAGCGCAGAAATTCGTGAATGTCGAGCGAGCCGGCCAGATACTGAGCGTAGAATCGCTGATTTTCGTTTTGGTAGGTTTCTCCGTCGACAATACCGTGCTCGACCAGGAAGCAACCCCACAAATAGTCACTATCACCGTCAAGTAACGTGTTGTCCAAATCGAAAAGAGCTAATGCCATGATTTATGGATATTATCAGCTTTGTGCAAGGCGGGCCGGCTGATCAGAATAGAGGTCCTGGCGAAAAAGACAAATTAAGCAGCCGTAGATTTGCGCCGGCGGGTACCCTGTGTACAATAAATACCAGCGTGGACAGTCAGGTGGCTGGGCTTTACAAGTGATTGATTCAGATGGATATAGACCGAATGTTGGTATCATCTTGACCAACCGCAGAGGGCGGCTGCTGTGGGCCCGTCGTATTCATCAGGACGCCTGGCAGTTCCCCCAGGGAGGAATTCGGGCCCAGGAAACACCGGAGCAGGCCATGTTTCGTGAACTCAAGGAGGAGATCGGCCTGCAGTCGCAGCACGTGGATGTGCTTGGTTTCACGCGCGGCTGGCTGCGTTACCGCCTGCCGGAACGCTATATCCGGCGTCACCAGGAACCCGTGTGCGTTGGCCAGAAACAGGTATGGTTCATGCTGAGGTTGATTGGTGACGAAGGCTGTGTCCGGCTGGATCTCACGGATAAGCCGGAGTTCGACAACTGGCGCTGGGTGGACTACTGGCAACCGCTCAAAGAGGTGGTGCCATTTAAGCGCACTGTTTACAGGAAGGCGCTCAACGAGCTGGCGCCATTGCTGTTTCCGAACGGCAAAGAGCCGCAATCCCAAGTTCGCTGATCCTGCCCGCGGCGTATGGCTCCCGGGCTCGCCGGAATCTGACACTTGCTCGATACCCTGCGTAGAATCATCCAGGAAGTAAACCGAGCGCCGGACCTGTCGCGTGCGCTGGAGGTTATTGTCACGCGCGTCAAACAGGCGATGGCCGTCGACGTGTGTTCGGTTTACCTGGTCGACCATGACGCCCGACAGTATGTGATGATGGCGACTGACGGCTATAACCCGAAGTTCGTCGGCCAGGTGCGTCTGAGTTTTGGTAGGGGTCTGGTCGGTGAAGTGGTGCGCCGTGAAGAACCACTCAACCTGGACAATGCCGCGGACCATCCCAGCTATATTTTCAGCCGACAGCTCGGCGAGGAGGTCTACCATGGCTTCCTCGGGGTGCCTATCATCCAGCATCGTACTGTGCTCGGCGTACTGGTGGCGCGCCAGCGCGAACGGCGCCGCTTCGCCGAACTCGAGGAAACATTCCTTTTCACGCTGGGCGCGCAGCTGGCAGGCGCCATCAGTCATGCCGAGGCCAGTGGCGACATCGATCGCCTGCTGCGCGACTCCGACGAGTCACGTTTTGCCCTCAAAGGCGTATCGGCTACGCCAGGGGCAGCTGTCGGACGGGGGCATGTGGTGTACCTGCTGGCCAATCTCGATGCAATTCCGGACCGGCCGGTCGAGGATGCGGAGGCTGAAATAGCTGAGTTCCACGCTGCGGTTGCGGCGGTAGAGCGCGATATGCGCATGATGTCGGCGCGTATGATTGACACGCTGTCCACCGAGGATATTGCACTGTTCGATGCGCTGATTCTGATGCTGCGCAGCGAGAACCTTGTCGACGGTACTATCGAAGGCATACGTGCCGGCAACTGGGCCCCCGGTGCGCTGCGCAAGACCATCGGCGAGCACGTCCGTGCGTTCGAAAAGATGGAGGACCCCTATCTGCGCGAACGCGCCAGTGACGTGCGTGACCTGGGACGGCGTATCGTTGAACGTCTACAGAGCATCCATCCTGTCACGCGATCCTATGCCCCCAACACCATCCTGGTGGGTGAAGAGGTTACTGCCAGTCAGCTCGCTGAAGTGCCCGTGAACCGGCTGGTCGGCGTGGTATCGGCGCGTGGTTCCAGCGCCTCACACGTGGCTATTCTGGCGCGAGCGCTCGGTATCCCCGCGGTTATGGGTATCGACGACCTGCCGGTGGCACGTCTTGAAGGTCAGGAACTGGTTGTCGATGGCTACCAGGCGCGCTTGTTCGTGCGGCCGTCGGCAGCGATTCGCAAGGAATTTCAGCGCTTACAGCGCCAGGAGGTCGAACTCTCCAATGAACTGCAGGAGCTGGCGGGCTTGCCTGCAGAAACGCTGGACGGTGTCAGGGTACCGCTGTACGCCAACACCGGCCTGTTGACCGATATTACGCCATCACTGCGCTGTGGTGCGGAGGGCGTCGGGCTGTGCCGGACCGAGATTCCCTTTCTGATACGCGATCGTTTTCCCGGGGAAGAGGAGCAGCGTCGCATCTACCGCCAGGTGCTGGAAGCATTTGCGCCGGCACCCGTGACGGTGCGCACGCTGGATATTGGCGGTGACAAGATGCTGCCCTATTTCCCCATTGAGGAAGACAACCCGTTTCTGGGCTGGCGGGGCATCCGTATATCGCTCGATCACCCGGAAATCTTTCTCGCCCAGATACGCGCCATCCTGCGCGCCAACGTGGGCCTCAACAACCTGCAGCTGTTGCTGCCGATGATTAGCAATGTTGCTGAAATTGACAGTGCGCTTGGGCTGATCAAGCGTGCACACCAGGAACTGCAGGACGATGGCGAAGGGGTCGAGTTACCCCGCGTCGGTGTGATGATCGAAGTCCCTTCGACCGTTTACCAGGTGCCGGCCATGGCGCAGCGGGTGGACTTCTTTTCTATCGGCACCAACGACCTGACGCAGTACCTGCTGGCGGTGGACCGCAATAACACCCGGGTCGCCGAGCTTTACGACACCTTGCACCCTGCGGTCTTGCGCGCTGTCCGCCAGGTGGTGCGGGAGGCGCACGCGGCTGGACGGCCGGTAGCTGTCTGCGGCGAAATGGCGGGGGACCCGGCGGCGGCGTTGCTGCTGCTCGGCATGGGTGTTGACTCCCTGAGCATGAGCGCTGCCAGCCTGCTGCGGGTCAAGTGGGCGGTGCGCAGTTTCACCCGGGTGCAGATGCGTGCCCTGCTGGACGAGACCGATCTACTGGAAGACGGTGCCGCCGTGCGGGCATTGCTGCATCGGAGCCTCGTGGACGCCGGCTTGGGCGGGTTGGTGCGGGCCGGGCGTTAACAGACCCGGCTGGAACGTTCCTGTTGACAATAGGAGTCATTCTCATTTAGATTAGCATCATTCCCTGAGGAGGTTCCGTGTACGTATGCATTTGTAAACAGGTTACCTGTGGGCAGATTCGCACTGCAGCGAGCCAGGGCATCGACAGCGTGCGTGACCTCAGGGAGCAACTCGGTGTCGCCAGTCAATGTGGCAAGTGTGCACACTGTGCGCGTGGTATTCTCGATCAGGTCCGCAGTTGCAGGCCGGGTGGAGAAGCCGTGCAGGTCTGATGCGGGTCGTCCTGAAATCATCACGGCGCAGGCCACGTGCAGTCGACGTTCGAATGCCGGTCACCAATTGACCCGGAAGCCGACTGCACTGTATTGTCTAACTGCACTATAGTGTCTATTAGCCAGTAAACTGTCATTGTTGATCAGCACGGAGTCAGCGCGTGGAAGGCGATAAGAAGGTCATTCAGTATCTGAATAGGGTGCTCAAGAACGAGTTGACGGCTATCAACCAGTATTTCCTGCATGCGCGAATGTATGAAGACTGGGGCCTGAACGAACTCAATGAAAAGGAATACGCAGAGTCCATCGACGAAATGAAACACGCCGATGCACTGATAAAGCGCACGCTGTTCCTGGAGGGCCTGCCCAACCTGCAGGATCTCGGCAAGCTGAAAATCGGCGAGAACACCGAGGAGATGTTGCGCTGTGACCTGGAGCTGGAAATGGAAGCCGTGCCGGTGCTGCGCGAAGCTATCGGCTATTGTGAGCAGGTCGGGGACTTTGTGACGCGCGAGCTGTTTGAAGATATTCTGAACAGCGAGGAAGAACACATTGACTGGCTGGAGACCCAGTTGCAGTTGATCGAAAAAGTCGGCTTGAAGAATTACCAGCAATCGAAAATGTAACTGCCGCGGTTTGCAAGCCGCGCAACGGTCGATACCGTGCGTTTTCCTAGGAGTACCCGCCCCGCAGGCGGCGCGCTGTCGCGCAGCAAACAGCCAAATGCTTTGGCAATAACTCCAATAGGTTACGTTTTGTTTGATGAGAGGCTGTCGGACTTGGGCGCTCTCCCACCGGCGCAGTAGATCAGCCCCAAGTCCGACAGCCTCCTAGCGCCTGCGCCTCAACCAGATAAGGGTGCCCGTCAGCGCCAGCAGGATCAGCAACAGCGCCGCGATATCGAACAGCCACGGCCCGGCGCTGCCGAAAATGCGGCCGCTGTGCAGATCGAGAATGACCCGCTCGACGGGTAAGACCTCACCGCGGTAATGCTGTCGCAGTGATTGCGACAGCCGGGGATCCAGCGCAGAGGGTCGGGTCCACTGCACGCTTTGAGGATCCTGTCCCCAGCGCCGCCACGTGAGAAATTCCGCGTCCGTCTGAAAATAGTCCACGTTGCTTTCGGCCACCAGCCGCCCGTCCTTGCCGACGCCGATGTTGCGGATGCCGGCCGGCATACCGTCTTCGCTGCTCAGCCGCTCGACAATATCACCGCGAGGCGTCAGGAGCAGGATGGAGTCACTTACAGCGACGATGAACAGGCCATCCAGGTAAAGGGCGCCGATCAAATGCTGGTATTCGCCGTCAATTTCCTTGCGGTTGAGGTACAGGTGTTCGCCCATCAGCGTGACATGCTGGTCGTGGGCTGCAAATGACAGTAAGGTCTCCGGAGCCTGGATGCCATACCAGTCGAGCAGCCAGTCGATTTTCACGTAGCGGCTGTCAAACTGGAAATCCTCGGTGTGATTGAGTAGCAGACCGGTCACAGCGATGATCAACGCAAACAGGGCCGCGCAAAGCCCCATGTAGCGGTGCCAGACGTAGAACGACCGCAGCTTGAAGCGCTGATGTCTACGGTGATGGCGTGACATCCTGCTCTCTTATTGCGGCATCCAGGTACAACGCCAGCCGGGCCAGTTTCTTCATGGCGCGTACTGACAGCGTTGCGCCGGAAATACCGTCGATATGGCGATCCAGTTGTCGCTCGCCGTCCAACTGCGCCGCCTTGAACTGGTCGGTAAAGAACGGGTGACGTACTTCCCAGCCACGGCTTTCGCGAAAAATGAGCACCTTGATGGCTTCAATCCGCCCTTTGTTAACCACGATGCCCACGGTGATAGGCTGCTCTTTACCGACTTCATCCAGTATCCAGGCGCTGCGTTGTCCGGATCGCCAGTAACGCACGCGCAGCGTTGCATAGCGATGGCCGAGGATCTGTTTAACGGTATTCCTGCGTTCTCCGGTCAGCCAGACAACGGCTGCTTCCGGCGGCTGCTGCGAAAAAGTATCGTTAAGAAATTCTTCCGGCGTCTGGTAGGTGCTGCTTGCCAGCGCCGCCGCGGCGGTGAGCAGCAGAAACAGCGTGAACATCAGACTCCTGAGCATGCAACGGTCTTCAAATAAACAGCGACGGGGCGCAGCGGCGCCCCGTATTGTGCCCGAGCGGTTGATTAGGATACAGCTCAAAACTGGTAGCCAAGGCCCAGATTGTAGCCATTGTCGTTGTCTGTACCGTTGTTGTCCTGCAGTTGCACGTCGGCTTTGAAGACAACATCGGGATGAAGCCAGAAGTTCACGCCGGCATTGTACTGTTTCATTCCGGTATTGTTGCCGTTGCTGCCGGCCTGGTTATCCCACTGGTTATAGCGCGCGAAGACCCCCCATCGGGGAGTGAACTTGTAGGACGGCTCGATATAGTAGCCTTCCTGCTCATTAGCGCCGATCGCTTTGGGGTCGCTGCCGTCCAGGTTCCAGCGGGCATACAGCGCGCGCAGGCCATAGGGCCCGCGCTGAATCTCGGCGTGTGCCGAGTACAGCCAGGCGTGTCCAGTGTCGGGCTCCGTGCCCTGGGTAATATTCTGCTGGTACTGGATACTGGCCGCCAGTTCGACTCCGGGCAGGCCGGTCCACTTGATGCGGGCCGTGGACGCCAGATCGTTGGCGTCCGCCTCACTGGTTTCCTGCCGGCCGCTGCGCACTGCATAGTTGTCAGCGGCCGACGTATCCAGACCCTCGTGCACAGCAAAGTCGTAGCTCCACCCCGGTGCGATTTCGCCGTTCACCCCGACACCGCCGGCCCACCAGGTGGTGGGAATGATGTAGGTTTCCACCGGATTGCGCTGCACGCCGTAAAACGTCGTGGGTTCGTGGGTTTCATTGAGGATGCCGACGGGCAGCAGAAACAGGCCTGCTTTGGCGTGCTGACTGGGTGTGAGGTCATACTCCACATAGGCCTGCTCGACCTCGACTTCGCCTTTGTCATCCTCGTCTGAACTGGCAATCACATGCTCAATTTCGACTTCGGAGAAGAACCGCAGCCTGTCCGTGAACTGGTGGCCGAAGAACAGCACGAAGCGGGTCAAGTCTATTTGCTTACCGCTGTCGAGGTTGTCATAGTGCAGCTCGCCGTAGCCGCCAATCTGGGTGTTTTCCGCCCAACTGGCAGCCGTTGAGACGCCTTGCTGTGATTGTTCAGCGACCTCGGCCGCGGCCTCGGCCTTTTCGGCGGTCTCCTGCTGACCGCGTTTCAACGCTTCGATTTCGCGTTGCTGCTGCTGAATGATTTTCCACATTTCTTCCGCAGTGGGCATGTCGGCGGCGTTCGACAGACCGGCGGTTGCCAGCAGGGCGGCCGCCAGGCCGGAGCCAGAAAAGGTTATTGATCTCATCAACTTGTTTCCCTGATTATTGCTCAACACTGCTGGCTATTATAGTTATAAGTAATCTTAATGCAAACGATTCGTATTACCATACCTGCATGCGCTCAATGTGCGCATGGCGGCGTTGCTATTACGCTATCGGTGTCATTACCAGGGACGTACCACGGCGAGCAACACCACGGCGACCAGAACGAGGGCGGGGAATTCATTGAACCAGCGGTAAAACACCCCCGAGTGCCGGTTCTCCCCAGCGCGGAACTGCTTGACCAACTGGCCGCAGTACACGTGGTAGGCAATCAGAACGGCGACCAGTGCCAGCTTGATCTGCAGCCAGCTTTCCGTGAGGGGCCAGTGCCACTGGAACAGCAGCCAGAAGCCAAACACGGCCGCCAGGGCGCCGCCCAGCGTCATGATGGCGTACAGCTTGCGTTCCATGACCAGGAAACGCTGGTGGCCGATGTCATCCTCGCAGTCGGCGTGGTAGACAAACAAGCGTGGCAGGTAAAACAGGCCGGCAAACCAGGTGACCATGAAAACAATATGCAGCGCTTTTATCCAGAGCATACTCAGTTGACCGGGCGCCGTTGCGTGCCATTGTGGGCTGTGCTCAGCATGCCGGCGATCATCGCGCGGACTTTGGGCATGTCGAGTTGTCCGGCGGTGCGATGGACGACCTTGCCGTCCGGCGCGATCAGCAGCGAGGTCGGTGTCAGCTGGACACCACCGAACGCGCGGGCTGCCTCACTGTGGAGGTCGAGTGCGATGGGGTAGGGAATCCGCCAGGCCTCGCTGAGCGCGACGACCTGGTTGGGCGGGTCGTAGGCCATGGCAATGCCGACGACCTCCAATCCCTGCGCTGCGAATTCCCGGTAAAGCTTGATCAACTGCGGCAGTTCCTTGATGCATCCCGGACAGGTCGTGGCCCAGAAGCTCACCAGGATCGGGTGGCCATGCAGCGACGCAATATTCAGCGTCCTGCCCTGCAGCGTGGTGAGGCTGACCTCGGGCGCCCGTTGCGACGCCGCCGGCGCCAGCCACAACAGGCCCACGCCGCCCAGAATAACCAGGACAAGCACGGTGGCAGTAAGGTTCTTGGCTTGCACAGTCCTTAGCATAACAACTCTTCAGCGCGCTAAAGTCGGCATCTGTACTGCGGCTCAGGTGTCAGCTTTCTGCACGGAGTCCTGCACGGAGTCGCCGGCAGCCGCTGCGCCGGCAACCACCGGCAGGAAACCCAGCGCCAGCACCCGATAGATCGGCTTCGGGCAGACCAGGCGCGAGGTCACATAGGCAACAAACGCCGTGGCCATCAGCGGCAACAACAGACCCTGGTTGTCGGTCATTTCCATCACGATGACGAAGGCGGTAATGGGTGTCTGCACCACGCCGGTGAAATAGCCCACCATGCCGAGGATGATGATGGCGGACGCCGGCAGATCCGGAAGCCAGCCCGCTATTTCCGCGCCCACACCGGCCCCGGTCGCCAGCGAGGGAGCAAAGATGCCGCCCGGAATACCACTCAGGTAGGAAAACAGGGTGGCCAGCATTTTCATCAGGGGATAGGCTTCCGGCAGGCTGCTGCTGCCGGTGATAATGGCCTGGGCCTGGGCGTAACCAGTGCCGTAGGCGGTGTTGCCCGACAGCAGGCCGGCGGCGGCGATACCCAGACCGCAGCCGAGGGCTACCAGCACCGGCCGGCGCTTGAAAAGCGGTGCCAGTCTCTTAGAACCCTTAATCAACGCAGTGCTGAACAGGCCGCCGAGCAGTCCGCCGCTGATGCCGCAGGCAAGTATCGGAACCAGAAACTGCGAAGTCGCGAGGCTGGCGTCGGTAGTGCCGAAATAGCTGTAGTTACCCTGGATCACGATGGCGGTGATACCGGCAATAAACACGCCGGTAAGCAGCACGCCGCTGGTGCGCTCCTCGAAGGAACGTCCCATTTCCTCCACAGCGAACAGGATACCCGCCAGCGGCGTATTGAATGCTGCCGCGATACCGGCCGCGCCACCAGCCAGTATCAGGCCTTTGTCCATATAGTGGTGAGGAAAGCGGGCGAAACGGCCCAGTGAGAACATAATGGCGGCACCGATATGCACTGTCGGCCCTTCGCGACCGATAGAGGCGCCGCACACTAGTCCCAGCAGGGTAAGCACGATCTTGCCGATCGCGATGCGAAACGACAGTACGGCGCTGCGCGAAGTGTGTTCAACCATCTGTAAGGCTGCAATCGACTGGGGAATACCGCTGCCCTGCGCGCCCGGGAAGAACTTCACGGTCAGCCAGGACACCAGTACCAGGCCGAGCGGGCACACCACAAACGGCAAGTAAGGTGAAATTTCGATCAGCCGGTCGAAGCCGGCGGTGGCGTGCTCGGTGACAATAGCGAACCCGCTGGCCACAAGGCCAACGATCACGGCGCCAGACCAGAACAGAACACGGGTTTTCCACGCATCGGGCGACAGCAGCGCTTTCCCGGAACGGTGAATGTGTTTGAACATCAAGCCACCTTACTATCTCCCTGCCACAAGGTGCAATCACCGCGCAATAGACAAGCTTTCACCGAGTGCGGACAATAGGGTGCTTTATCGGCATATCAATATTATTGGGCAGTCTGGGTCCATGTGTGAGCAGGTGGCTGCATGATTAAAGTCGGGGTTGTTGGCGGCACTGGGTACACCGGGGTCGAACTGTTACGCCTGCTGGCGCTGCACCCCGAGGTGCAGTTGCAGGCCGTTACCTCACGCGGTGAGGTTGGCACTCGGGTGGCTGACATGTTCCCCAATCTGCGCGGTCACGTAAATCTTTGTTTCACCGAGCCCGACGCCGGGGTACTGACCGCCTGTGACCTGGTGTTCTTCGCCACGCCCAATGGCATCGCCATGGGCATGGCACCAGAACTCTTATCGCGCGGGGTGCGTGTCATTGACCTCGCGGCTGATTTTCGTCTGCGAGACGCGGCCGTCTGGCAGCAATGGTACGGTATGCAGCATACCTGCCCTGAGCTGCTCGACGACGCGGTATACGGCCTGCCCGAGGTAAACCGCTCTGCGATTGCGGGGGCCCGGCTGGTGGCCAACCCCGGCTGTTACCCCACGGCCGTTCAGCTGGGCCTGTTGCCGCTGATCGAAGCCGGCTGCATCGATAACGATACGCTGATTGCCGACTGCAAGTCGGGCGCAAGCGGCGCCGGACGCGGTGCCAGCGTCGCTGCGCTGCTGTCTGAGACGTTGGAAAGCCTCAAGGCTTACGCGGTGCCGGGACACCGTCACCTGCCGGAAATCCGGCAGGGGCTGGAGCAGGCGGCCGGGTCGCCGGTCGGTCTGACTTTCGTGCCGCATCTCACCCCCATGATCCGCGGTATCCATGCCACGCTGTATGCACGGCTGACAGATCCAGGCATTGATGCCCAGGCGATGTTCGAGACGCGCTACCGCGCGGAGGCGTTCGTTGATGTATTGCCGCCCGGCTCGCACCCGGAAACCCGCTCGGTTAAGGGCACCAACGACTGCCGCATCGCCGTGCACCTTGCCCCGGACGGACACACACTGGTGGTGCTTGCGGTGATCGACAACCTGGTGAAGGGGGCGGCCGGGCAGGCGGTACAGAACATGAACATCATGTGTGGACTGGAGGAGCGCACCGGGTTGCGGCTTATCGGGCTGATGCCCTGAACGGGCGCGATTGTTGCATCATTTGCCTGAGTGAGCATAGAGCCGCGCAATCGCAGGATTCTTGTCTACCAGCCGCTGCAGGTCTGGCTGGGCACGGCTGTGGCGGCGGTACTGCTGGTCAGTGCGGGGTACGTGTTGTTTCAGCGCGGCGTGCGCCATAGCGGCCTGGAACTCGATCGGCTTGCTCAGCAGCGGGTCGAGCTGCAGCAGCACCTGGAGAAAGCACGCAGTGTAAACGCCGGGCTGCGGCAGCAACTGGCAGTACTGGAACGTTCCAGTGAAATTGACCGACGCGCCAGCCTGGAGGTGCGCGATGAATTCGCGGCGCTGCAGGACAAGGTGCAGGCGGTGCGCAAGGAGCTGGCATTTTATCGCGGCATCGTTTCGCCGGCCGATAGCCAGGCCGGCCTGAATATCCAGCGTTTTGACTTGCGGCGTGGCGCGTTGCCGGGCCGTTACACCTACAGGCTGATGCTGACACAGGTCAAGCGCAATGACCGCTATGTGCGGGGTGACATACAAATCGACGTTGAAGGTCGACAAAGCGCTCACAGCAAGGTGCTGTCGTTTGCTGGTCTGCGGGTGGACAAGGGCAATCCTTTGACATTCAAGTTCCGGTATTTCCAGGATTTCGAGGGTGAAATTGAACTCCCGCCAAAGTTCGAGCCGCGGCGGGTGACGATTCGCGTCAAGACTAGCGGCAAAGGCCAGCCGCCGGATGTGGAGAAGACAATGGAATGGCCAGCCTGATCGCTGCAGGGCGGCCAGTGGAACGGGAGAAAATTATGTTTGGAATAGGGAGAAAGGCCAGCTGTCCGATCGATACTGTGATCGGGGCGCAAACCCGCCTGGAAGGCGACGTTAGTTTCACTGGTGGGCTGCACGTCGACGGCGTTATCAAGGGCAGTATCAGCGCCGAGCCCGACAGTGCGTCGGTGCTGACGGTCAGCGAGCAGGGATGTATCGAAGGCGATGTGCGGGTGCCAAATCTGGTGCTCAACGGCGTGGTCGAAGGCGATGTTCATGTCGGCGAACGGGTCGAGCTGGCCAGCCGCGCCAAAGTCAAGGGAAATGTGTTCTACAAGCTCATAGAAATGGCCATGGGTGCTGAAGTCAATGGCAATCTGGTACATTGCAAAGATAATCGCCGCGAATCCGGCGTGGATGAGGCGGCGGATATCGTTGCTCCCCCCAGTCTGTCCGCGGCCAAGTAATACTTGACCTGTTTAGTCAGGAAATGCATACTACAGCGATCCTGAAGGTATTTTTTGGAGGTAGGTCAATGGTTGACAACACAGCCCAGGACACCAGCCCTGCGGACGAGCTGTTGATTTTCACCGATGCAGCGGCCGCCAAGGTGAAAGGTCTCATCGAGGATGAAGGCAAGCCCGAGTTGCTACTGCGGGTCTATATTACGGGTGGTGGCTGTTCGGGTTTCCAGTACGGGTTTACTTTCGACGAGGCGGTCAACGAAGGGGACACCGAGGTGGAAAAGAACGGCGTCAAGCTGGTCGTTGACCCCATGAGCTTTCAGTACCTCGTCGGCGCCGAGATCGATTATAAGGAAGATCTGGAAGGCGCGCGCTTCGTTATCCGCAATCCCAATGCAACGACGACCTGTGGTTGCGGCTCGTCGTTTTCGGCCTGAGCCGAAGCGGTTTACATTCATTCCCAGGGGCGCCTCACCGGCGCCCTTTCTTTGTCACCTGGCCGGGCCTCATGCCGCTGCATAAACCGTTATACTAAATGTTCCGTTAGCGGCGGCGTAAATACTGGAGTACTGCATGAGTGAATATCTGCCTGGCCTGGAGGGGGTTCCAGCCACCCAGTCCAATATCTCCGATCTCGACGGCAGCAAAGGCATCCTGACGTACCGCGGCTACCGGATCGAAGATCTCGCGGCCAACAGCACCTTCGAGGAGACTAGTCTGTTGCTGCTTGATGGCCGTTTACCCACGCAGGCGCAACTCGACCAGTTCGACTACGAATTGCGTGCCAACCGCGTCGTCAAGTACAACATCCGCGAAATCATGAAGTACCTGCCCGCCACCGGTCACCCAATGGAAATGCTGCAGACCGCGGTGGCAAGTCTGGGAATGTTTTACCAGGGCGATGAATGCCTGACCGGCAGCACGGCCTGTCAGGACCTTAATTATGTACACAATATGTCGGTGAAGATCATCGCGCGCATGGCCACCATCGTGGCGATGTGGGAGCACGTGCGTAATGGCTACGACCCTTATCCCATCCGCAAGGATCTGAGCTATGCCGAAAGTCTGCTGTACATGTTCAGCGGCGAAGAGCCCGACCCCTGCCTGGCGCGCATTATGGATGCCTGTCTTGTCTTGCATGCGGAACACACCATCAACGCATCGACCTTCGCCGCACTGGTGGCAGGGTCAACACTGGCGAGCCCCTTCCTGGTGATTGCCGCGGCGATTGGTACGCTGGCGGGCCCGCTGCACGGCGGTGCCAACCAGCGTGTGGTAGAGATGCTCGAAGAGATCGGTCGTCCCGAAAATGTGAAGAAGTGGCTGGACGAAAAACTCGCCAGTAAAAGCAAGATCTGGGGTATGGGGCACCGCGAGTACAAGGTGAAAGACCCACGTGCCACCATCCTGCAGAAACTCATGCGCGAGCTGATGGAACACCGCGGTGGCAACATGGGTCCGATGTTTGAAACCGCCCTGGTGCTGGAGGCCGCCTGCGAGGAGCGGCTGGCTCCCAAAGGCGTGTATGCCAATGTCGATTTCTACTCAGGCATTCTCTACAGGGAAATGGGCATTCCACCTGACCAGTTTACCTCTATTTTCGCTATCGCACGTTCGGCCGGCTGGCTGGCGCACTGGCGCGAGCAGCTCGGGGACAACCGGATATTCCGGCCAACCCAGGTTTACGCCGGCGAATCGGTCCGCGACTACGTGCCAATCGACAAGCGCTAGGAGGCTGTCCTCCCTCTCCCGCTTTTGCAGTAGCAGAATGATTACTCGGGAAGCTCCAGATTTCAGGCCGGATAGGTAGCGCCGAGTATCGTTGCCCGGCGAGTGCCGGAGACACTGGGCAGATTGCCCGGCTTACCGTCCAGCGCTTGTTTGGCGAGCCATGCGAATGCAGTGGCTTCTACCCAGTCGGGGTGCAGGCCCAGGGCTGCGGTGGTCGCGATCTCGCAGGCTGGCAACCGCGCGGCCAGACGCTGCATGAGAAAGCGGTTGTGGGTACCGCCGCCGCAAACAAACACCTCATCAACCGGCGAGGCAAACTGCTCGAGCGCCGCAGCAACTGCGACTGCGGTGAGCTCGGCGAGCGTTGCCTCTATATCGCTGGCGGGCAGTTTTTCGAATTCCGGTTTAAGGGGCTGCGCTCAAGCCAGTTTAGACTGAACAGTTCCCTGCCGGTACCAGCGGGGCTCCCTGGCCACCATCGGCAATATCGCGGCGACGGAAATCAGCGGCCGTAGTGATGCCGGTTTTCGCAGCGATCCGGCTGGGGTCCCCGCCATGAAGAGTGAATGGGGGGTGGTCGACGGCGCGTGAAAAGTGTCTGGTCACGACTGCCGACGGCGCGGACTTCTCCAGGCTTTAGGCCGGCCGCGCGGGTAACAGCGAGTGCGGCGTCGGCAAATGCCTCGCCCAGCGCCGCGTCCAGCTGGCCGAGCGAGTCGAGAGAGACCTGTGTCGGGCGGTTCAGTGTCGCCAGAATACGGTTACGCAATGCCGAGTCCCAGTCAGTGGTTCGGGCGGCGAGCAGGACCGGTTCATCCTTAGCAAGATCGACCAACACCGCATCCATCCCATCGACGCTGGTGCCTGACATCAGGCCGATATAGTACGCGGGCATCGGCGGCGCGGGCGGTGTGCGCTGATCAGTTGTCCTGTAAGGCAATGGTCTGGGTTTTGACCGATTCGAGCTGGGCGACCAGGTTTTCGGTCGCCAGCTTGAAATCCTCGCGATATCTTTTCGGTAATGGCGCCGCAGCCGGCAGTTTCACTGTAAGAGGATTACGGTGAACGCCGTTCACGCGGAATTCGTAATGCAGGTGCGGCCCTGTCGCCAGACCGGTGCTGCCCACGTAGCCAATGATTTCTCCCTGGTGCACGCGCTCGCCGATCTTCAGGCCGCGCGCAAACTTGTTGAGGTGCGCGTATAGCGTGCTGTAGGTGCTGCCATGCTGTATGACCACCGTGTTGCCATAACCGCCCTTCTTGCCACGCAGCACAATCTTGCCGCTACCTGTTGCTTTCACGGGGGTGCCTCGCGGTGCGGCATAGTCGACGCCCTTGTGTGCACGTATGCGGTTGAGAATAGGGTGCTTGCGCCCGGTACTGAAACGCGAGCTGATGCGTGTGAAAGCGACGGGTGTACGCAGGAACGCCTTACGCATACTGTGTCCGTTCGGCGCATAATAATCAGTATGTCCCTGTTTATCGGTATACCTTACGGCACGATACAGGGTGTCCTGGTTGATGAACTCCGCAGCCAGAACGTTACCGGTGCCAACACGTTCGCCATCCAGATAGAGGTCTTCGTAGACCACGGCGAACTGGTCGCCGTCGCGAATATCCAGTGCGAAGTCGATGTCCCAGCCAAAGATGTTGGCCAGTTCCATGATTATGGTTTCCGGGAGACTTGCCTTCTGCGCGGCGACAAACAAAGAACTGTCGATTTTCCCCGCGGCGCGCACCACCCGGTGTTCGGGCTCGCGCTCGAGGAGTTCAGACTGGTAGCCAGCTTCGGTTCGCGTGATGTGCACCTGGTTCAAGGCGTCTATTTCGTAACGCAGTTCAAGCAAGCCGTCTTCGCCGCTGGTACGCAGACGCAGGATCTGACCGGGGTAGATACGCGTCAGCTTTTTGGCAACATCGCCACTGGCCAGAATGTCGTGCAGCTGGCGCGGCGGGATGCCCTGCTGCTTGAACAGACGCGCGAGGCTGTCGCCCGACTTTATAGCCACCTGATGCCAGGTGCCTGGTGGTAGCTGTTCCTCGTGGCTTTCGGCAAGTGCACTTTGCTCGGGCAGCGGGATATCGACGACGGTCGCTTCAGGAGCCAGCTGCGACCCGCTGTCGATCTTGATGCCAACCTCTCGGGGTAAAGGTAAGTCCCTGACGCGCAAAGCATTTGCGTCGAAGGATGTGAGCGAGAAGAAGCCCAGAGCGAGGCCCGACAGGGTGCCCAGCAACGCCCAGCGCCAGCCCTTGCCGACACGTCTTGAGGCCCGGCTATCGCTCCAACCCGGCTGGTAATCGCGAAGTGAAGTGTCACTGTAACGCACTAGAATTCCCTTCTAATAGAATATGCAAACCTAACTGAGTTCGTGGGTTTTGGTCAAGTCATACAGTCCGGCCCGTTATCCCCAGCAGAAACCGTGCCAGTTGACTGGGAGCGCGCGCCCGCGGACTGTGGTCGCCGTATAACTCCCGATTAATCAGTAGCTTGGTCTGCATGGTGGTCAGCCGAAGGCGGCGGTTCAGTGAGGTTATCGGCCAAGTTATGTTACTCTTGCGCCTCATTTTTTTGCGTGCACGGAGTAGGCGGATGTCGCAGGTTGAAGGGTTGCAGCAGATCAGACGCGGTGCTGCAGAAATACTCCTGGATGCGGAGCTGGCTGAACGCCTTAAGGAAGGTCGCCCGCTGCGGGTAAAGGCCGGGTTTGATCCGACCGCTCCCGATCTGCATCTGGGGCACACCGTGCTGTTAAACAAGCTGCGCCAGTTCCAGGAACTGGGGCACGAAGCCATATTTCTGATCGGTGACTTCACAGGCATGATCGGCGACCCCACCGGAAAAAATGTCACCCGCAAACCGCTGACTCGCGACGAGGTGCTGGAAAACGCGCGTACCTACGAGAAGCAGATTTTCAAGATACTGGATCCCGAAAAGACCCAGGTGGTGTTTAATTCCAGCTGGATGGGTGAAATGAGCGCCGCTGAGTTGATTCAGCTGGCGGCCAAACATACCGTCGCACGCATGCTGGAGCGCGACGACTTCAGCAAACGCTATACGTCGGGCCAATCCATCGCCAT
>CAWFEQ010000024.1:0-85000 GCA_963814945.1 uncultured Gammaproteobacteria bacterium | reverse complement strand
AGATTTAACGGGGCTTAAACTGTGTACCGAAGCTGCGGATGCCGCAAGGCATGGTAGAGGAGCGTTCTGTAGGCCTGCGAAGGTGACCTGTGAGGGTTGCTGGAGGTATCAGAAGTGCGAATGCTGACATGAGTAACGATAATGGGGGTGAAAAACCCCCACGCCGAAAACCCAAGGTTTCCTGCGCGACGCTAATCGGCGCAGGGTGAGTCGGTACCTAAGGCGAGGCCGAAAGGCGTAGTCGATGGAAAACAGGTTAATATTCCTGTACCTCCTGTTACTGCGATGAGGGGACGGAGAAGGTTAGGCCAGCCGGGTGTTGGATGTCCCGGTTTAAGCGCGTAGGGAGTGTTTCCAGGCAAATCCGGAAGCACAATCCTGAAACGTGACGACGAGCTCCCATGTGGAGCGAAGTGGTTGATACCATGCTTCCAGGAAAAGCCTCTAAGCTTCAGGTAACAGGGGACCGTACCCGAAACCGACACAGGTGGGTGAGGAGAGTATCCTAAGGCGCTTGAGAGAACTTGGGTGAAGGAACTAGGCAAAATGGTACCGTAACTTCGGGAGAAGGTACGCCTCTGGCGGTTCACGCTGCTGGAGGCCGCAGAGACCAGGTGGCTGCGACTGTTTATTAAAAACACAGCACTCTGCAAACACGAAAGTGGACGTATAGGGTGTGACGCCTGCCCGGTGCCGGAAGGTTAATTGATGGGGTTAGCTTCGGCGAAGCTCTTGATCGAAGCCCCGGTAAACGGCGGCCGTAACTATAACGGTCCTAAGGTAGCGAAATTCCTTGTCGGGTAAGTTCCGACCTGCACGAATGGCGTAACGATGGCCACACTGTCTCCACCCAAGACTCAGTGAAATTGAAATCGCTGTGAAGATGCAGTGTACCCGCGGCTAGACGGAAAGACCCCGTGCACCTTTACTACAGCTTTGCACTGAACTTTGAGTCTACTTGTGTAGGATAGGTGGGAGGCTTTGAAACCGGAACGCCAGTTTCGGTGGAGCCACCCTTGAAATACCACCCTGGTATGCTTGAGGTTCTAACCTAGGTCCGTAATCCGGATCGGGAACAGTGTATGGTGGGTAGTTTGACTGGGGCGGTCTCCTCCCAAAGAGTAACGGAGGAGCACGAAGGTACCCTCAGCGCGGTCGGACATCGCGCAATGAGTGCAATGGCATAAGGGTGCTTGACTGCGAGACAGACACGTCGAGCAGGAGCGAAAGCTGGTCATAGTGATCCGGTGGTTCTGTATGGAAGGGCCATCGCTCAACGGATAAAAGGTACGCCGGGGATAACAGGCTGATTCCTCCCAAGAGTCCATATCGACGGAGGAGTTTGGCACCTCGATGTCGGCTCATCACATCCTGGGGCTGTAGCCGGTCCCAAGGGTATGGCTGTTCGCCATTTAAAGTGGTACGCGAGCTGGGTTTAGAACGTCGTGAGACAGTTCGGTCCCTATCTGCCGTGGGCGCTTGAGACTTGAAGGGAGCTGCTCCTAGTACGAGAGGACCGGAGTGGACGTACCTCTGGTGTTCCGGTTGTCACGCCAGTGGCATTGCCGGGTAGCTATGTACGGACGGGATAACCGCTGAAAGCATCTAAGCGGGAAGCCCCCCCTAAGATGAGGTCTCACTGGACCCTCGAGGTCCCTGAAGGGCCGTGGAAGACCACCACGTTGATAGGCTGGGTGTGGAAGTGCGGTAACGTATGAAGCTAACCAGTACTAATTGCCCGTGAGGCTTGACCATATAACACCCAAGCGATTTGGGTGTCGGTTCAAGACGCAACAAACCCAACAACGCCCTGACAACTTTCCGAATCAATTGTAGGAGCGGTCCCCTGACCGAGGCCTTTTCAAGGGGCCTTTTCAAGGGGTCAGAGTACTGGCAGTTCAAGGCAGTTCAAGGGGTCAGAGTACTTGAAACTTGCTCTGATTCTGGTTGAAGGCCTTTTCAAGAAGGAGTTTCAAGTACTCTGACCCCTTGAAAACCCTTTGAAAACACTCCTACAGTTAGCCAGTTTGCCTGGTGGCTATAGCGAGTGTGAACCACCCGATCCCATCCCGAACTCGGAAGTGAAACCGCTCAGCGCCGATGATAGTGTGGGAGATCCCATGTGAAAGTAGGACACTGCCAGGCTTTTATATGACAAAACCCCTGCTTAAGGCAGGGGTTTTTTAATCCCTGCTTTGAAAACCGGCCGATTCTGGTCTATACGTTACGAGTGAGACCGCATGCGCCAAGAGGGGGGGTCGCTATGGCTGAATTCAGCGCGTTACCACTGCATCCGCTGCCAGGGCTGGTGAGTTACTTCGAGCCCAGCCAGGAGTTGCCAGCCAAAGTTATAGAGCGTAGCCCCGCACTTCTAGTGATGACCGATCTGCGTCAACAGCTGGCAATAACCATTGAAGCCAATGCCTCAATCGATTACGCATTACAGCGTATGAAGACGGTTGGTGTGCGCTTGCTGTTCGTGGTCACCGGCGACGCGGAAGTTATCGGGCTGATCACATCGACAGATATTCTTGGCGAGAAACCCCTGCAGTTTCATCAGGAGCTGCATCTGCGCTACGAGGAGATCATGGTGCGCGACATCATGACGCCATATGATGAACTCGATGTACTGCACATGCGGGAGGTGCTGCGGGCTACAGTGGGTGACATTGTCGTGACGTTGCAGAATGTCGGCCGCAGACATGCGCTGGTAATGGACCACGACACGCGAACGGGGCATCCGGCGATCCGCGGTATCTTTTCGGTTTCGCAAATCAGCAAGCAGCTTGGCCGAGTGATAGAAACCACCGCAGTTGCCACGACCTTCGCCGAAGTTGAGATGGTTCTGAACAGCTGAGTGGCGCTACTGCGCCGGTTAAAGTGCCGGCTATGCGTCGGCTGCGGCGTCGTTGATTTCAAACCGGAAGAATCGGGTGGATGCCGGGCCGCCTGGTCAGCCGACCTGCGCGAAGCTCCAGGGGGAGATCCACAAACACAATCTCGCTGGCGTAATGGTCAGGCGCAGGTTCACTTCTATTCCTTAATGGAGGTGTCGCGGTCGCGTGCATAGCCTGGAAATAATCATCATGCAGGCCAGCAGCGGCGGGCCGTGTTGGCCCTCGCGGGGCGCGCGCTGGTTCAGGCGTTCGGCCGACAGCATGCCCGGCACCGTTGACAGACCGTGCTGGGTTCCTTCTTGTGCAGGCAGCCTGTTGCCCTTTGTTCCCTGATCAGGTGTCGCGCCTCCTGGCCGCCGCAGCGTTGTCTCTACAGCCTGGTCGGGTCTCCTCCGGAAAAACTGAGGTGGATCAAAATGTATATAAAGTTTAGAAAGATAGCGGCCGTCCTGTGGTAAACTTCGGACATGTTGACGCGTTATCGTCTCATAGAGCTGCTGGCGGATGGCCGTTTTCATTCCGGACAGTCGCTGGGCCGGGAGCTTGGTATCAGCCGCGCAGCGGTGTGGAAACATATCCAGGCTCTGGATGAGCTCGGTCTGGATGTGCACGCGGTTCGGGGCCAAGGGTACCGGCTGGCCGACCCGTTTGAACCGCTGGACAGGGAGCGCATCGTCTGTCATTTGAGCGCGTCCTCGGCCGAGCGCTTGCGCGCGCTGGAGGTGTTTCGCGACATCGATTCGACCAGCGATCACCTGAAGCGCAGCCGGCCGTCGCATGAGAGCGGATATTTCAGTGTTTGTGTCGCCGAATGGCAGAGTGCCGGACGCGGACGTTGCGGGCGGCGCTGGGTTTCGCCATACGGGACCAATCTTTACCTGTCGTTTGCCGCCCAGATCAGCGAGGCAACACTGGGGGCTGGCGGGCTCAGCCTGGCTGTTGCCGTTGCGGTCGCCGATGCCTTGCAGGCGTGCGGGGTTGAGGATGCCGGCCTGAAATGGCCCAATGATGTTTTTTACCAGGGGCGCAAGCTTGCTGGTATTTTGCTGGACTTGACCGGAGAAAGCGGCGGTCCTTACCAGGTCGTCGTCGGGGTTGGTATCAACCTGAGGGTGTCGGCGAGGGCTGCGCGAGAAATCGACCAGCCATGGGCGGATCTGTCTCAGTCGGTCGTCAAAATCGACCGCAATCACCTCGCGGGTTTGATCATTGAAAGCCTGGTTCGAGCTGTGGATTTGTTTAAGCAGCACGGACTGCGGGCCTTTACAAAGGATTGGGAACGTCTCGACCTGGTGTCGGGCCGGACGGTGGAATTGCATCATGAGCAAGAATCCATGATTAAAGGCGTGGCGCGCGGCATTGATGCCCGCGGCGCACTGCTTATAGAGCGCGACGGTATGACCCGCAGCTATCACGCGGGTGAAGTCAGTATTCGGTTGTCCTGATGAACCTGCTCGTGGATATTGGCAATGCCCGTATAAAGTGGGTATCGCAGGAAGGCGACAGTCTGCAACCCGGCGCGCCGATGTTGCGCCACAACAAGGCATTCAAAGATATCGCGCGCCCTGCGTGGAAGGACCTGGAAACACCCAAGCGCGTGATCGTATCCAATGTGGCGGGCACTGAATATGAAAAGGCGGTTGCCACCTGGGTAAAGCGGCGCTGGAAGCTCGTCCCGGAATTTCTGCGTGCCAGCAAGGAATGCAACGGTGTTACCAATGCCTACAAGGAGCCCGGGCGCCTCGGCGCAGACCGTTGGGCGAACCTGCTGGCAGCACATGCGCACTATCATGCGCCGGTGGTTATCGTCGATTGTGGCACCGCTATTACCGTTGACGCCATGACGGCCGATGGCCGGCACCTTGGGGGCCTGATTGCCCCGGGTATTGAGATGATGACCGCTTCATTGACCAGGAGCGCTCCGGGTATCGAAATCATTCACAGTGACAATCACGATATCGTTCTGTTGGGCAGCAGTACCGAGGTCGGTGTGACCGGTGGCGTACTGTATACCGCGGTGTCACTGGTTGATCGAGTGTTTGTCGACCTCAAATCCGAGTTGGGCAGATCTACCCGGCAGATTATTACCGGTGGTGATGCCGGACGCATTGGTCCTTTGTTGAGCATTCAGCCGATTCACGAACCTGACCTGGTATTGAAAGGACTGGCGGCCTTCGCCGGTGCCAACGAGACAGATGTTGTCGAACAACAGCCGGTCGTCACCAGGACCGCAGCGTGCGATACCTAGCCTGGTTGCTGTTACTCGCTAATCTCGGCATGCTGGCCTGGATCGTTACCCAGCCAGAGCCACAAATGCTGCGCTATCGGCCAATTCCGGCGCCGCCGGGGATAGAACCGCTGGTGCTGCTGTCGGAACGCAATGTCAATCCCGATATCACACCGGAGCGGGCACCACTGGGGCAGGCAGCAGCAGCCACAGTGCCGAAACCCACGGCAGCAGCGGTAGCGGTCGACCAGGAGCCCGCCACAGCAGCAAGTGCTGCCGCCAGTGAAACCGCCGCAGAAGACCAGCACGCGGAAGCCGCGCGTGTAACGACTAAAACCGAGCAGGAACCCGTTTGTCAGGCGATCGGTCCCCTGGACTCAGAAGCCGATGCCAACGCGATCAGCGCGCAACTGACCTCCCAGGGTTTTGGCTCACAGGTACGCACAGAGGCAGTCCGCGACCAGTCGGGTTACTGGGTGTTTATGCCGGCCATGCCGGCCGCTGATGCGCGGCGGACCGTTGCCGAGCTCGATGCACACGGTCTGACGGATCACTATGTCGGTAAGAAGAACTATATTTCTCTGGGGATTTTTTCGCGCAAGGAAAAGGCGCAAAAGCACCTCGACCATATCAGGGCACTGGGGTTTGACGCAATAATGGATCAGCGTTACCGGACGCGGAAAGTGTACTGGCTCGATGTGGTGGAGGTGGACACGCCTCTGCTGGCATCGCGCGTTTGGGCAACAATCCAGGAACAGCACCCGGACATTCGCGCACAGGGCGCCAGTTGTGAATAGATTGCGGCCCGCGACCGGGTCGCATACAATGGCGCCTTCCAGCCCTTGAGGTTGTCGCCGGCGTAGCTCAGTTGGTAGAGCAGCTGACTTGTAATCAGCTGGTCGGGGGTTCAAGTCCTCTCGCCGGCTCCAATAAAACAAGCAGTTAGCTGCCGCTCTTGTTCCGTCGTTCACTAGTCAGGCGGTCATGTAGCCAGTATGTAGCCTAATTTCAGGCATCTCAAATTTGGGGGGGGGGGGAATAAGCCGACCAGCCGGGGTAGGGCGATACACCCTGCGCACCTACCTGTCAAATATTAGCGTTTGACAATATACGGTTCATCATTTAACGTTTTGCTTGATCGAAGTGTTGGATCTGCAATTACTGTGGATAGGATGCGGAGACGGTCGAGAACGGTACCCTATCCTTTTTTGGATGGGGTTTTTTGTCGGAATATTGGTTAGTTTTTTTGTCGGAATGTTTGACGTAATGCAACATTTCGATTAGCGGTGACAGACGCCTGCAGAGGCAACCAACTGAATAAAATACTAAATGAAAAAACGGCGTCGAAATTGCATTGCTACATGAAGAATGCTTATGGAATTCGATCTGGGGCCGATAACCCGTCGAGTTCTTGGCGATTGACGAGTTTAAAAGGTGGAGAGAACCATGGACGCAGACCGGAGAGAAGGGGTTATCGTATTCGATAACTTGGTCAGGCCAACAAGTGTGGTGGGTGAATTTGCAGAACTGCAGGCTGTACAGCCTCCAGCAGAGCCATTTGCTCATCCGAATGCCGCTGGGGCTATCCGAGCGGTGAAATCTTTTGAGGATATCAAGACCTGGGCAGCCAAGTCAGGCGCTCGCCTGAAGGGAATCCTTACTGCATAAAGTCAAAGATTTTTCTGTATAATTTAGACGCCTGCTTTGTCCTGCAAAGCAGGCGTCTTCTTCTTTACAGGTAAATTTTGATGGCATTCAGTATCTTATATAATGATGACGTTGAGACTGACTTGATAGCTCTCCTTACCTACATCAATGAATTTACCAAGTCACTAGGTGCAAAAGTAGTTATTGATCCCGATATTGTCCAGTCGGTACTCCTGGGCATGCGGCAAGACTTCCCGCACGTCGAAGGCCTGAAGAAAGCCAGCGTCTTCAAAAAAATTGCTAACTTTATGGCCTTCTTTATCGTCCAGGCACCAATTCAACAACCATTTCCGAAGGAGGTCGTTGGAGAAGAACTGGCAGCATTAAGAAATCATCAAAACGCTATCATCGCCTTTCATTTAGCGATCGACAGCCTTGACGGAGCAATAATTTATCGCGATAACGGTAAAACAATAACACTCGAAAACCGAATCCAAGTATCGCGGCATTCCTACATGGATATCATTGAGGCTTTATGTGGGGTGGTACCGATGCATCACTTGAAAATGTTGGCTGTATTTCTGGAGCAACTGGCCTATAAATCAAACCCAGATTGCCAGTATGCCTTGCTGGAGATGTAGCTCACGGCTGTACAGTGGACGCCCAACTCAGGCAAGGAGGCCACCATGCTCATACTGACCCGCCGAGTCGGCGAAACCATCATCATCACAACACCCGCCGGCGAACGCATCGAGGTCGCGGTGCTGGGCGTGATCTGAGCTGGCGATAAGTAATCCCGCGAATTGACCGCCACCAGGCACCCGCCTACCTTATGCGCGCGGTGGCTCCCAATAGCAGTCGCCGAGCGTCGGCCGGCAAGGTTCGTCCTGCTGGCCGTCGTGTCTCCCGCCGCGAAAAAGAAAAGCCCCGCCGAAGCGACGAAAGGCGCCGGGCCCCCTGCGGGAAGAGCTCAAGTATTGGCGAAGACTATGACTCAAGATGAAGCGAAGCGTGAAGTAATCCGGTTGTATAACACCGAATTTTTAGCACAAGCTGGTGGCCTCGAATCGCGGAGCGATGCCAGTGGAGCAGTGGAATTCTACGGGTGGCTGCACTCAAATCATCCCGAAGTTCTTACTTTTCCCTTCCCTGGTGTTGATCGCTACCAGATCGTAAAACTGTGGGTTGGGCTACCGTAATATGGATGAAAAGCCCCGCCGAAGCGGTGCGGCAGTCAGTAACCCATCTCCGTAAGCAACCGCTGCAACTCAGTGAAGATGTCGGCCAGGAAGGCGCCTGCTTGCTGGGTTTCCGTAACGACTTCGCGCAGGTCGTCGTGAAGCGTCTGGAGCATGGCAGTCAGCTGGTCGAATTGCTGGTCGGTCATTCTGTTTTCTTGACGTGTTTGAGAAAGGGGTTTTCCGGCAAGCCGTCCCAGGGGCGCGCCAGACCGGCACCGGGGCTGTCCGCGATAACTGACGCACGGTCTGCCCGGTAGCGCGTTGATGGGCTTATCCTCAGCTTCACGCTCAGCGACGCAATACGGGCCGCCTGTCTGTCGGCCATTCGCAGTAACCGGTCCAGGCGTTCAATGCCGCCTTGGGCATTGATCCATCCGGGCTCGAATGCTTCGACTTGCTTGGCAATGATGGCGGCGCGCTCGACAGCGCGGCAGTATTCAACGATCAACGGCGTCATTTCCGGGCTGAACATGGCGCCGCTCGGACTGGCAATCACTGTCTTCCAGACTTCAGCCTGTTGCGGGTTCAGGCACTCCGGTGGCGGTGGCAACGGTCGGACAAAGGACAAGACTGGCTTTGTCGCCAGCTCGCTTGCGGATTTCCTTCCGGGTTTTCGCATAACTTGCTCCGGTTTCTACGAGTTTATGTTTTTTCGGGTTCGGCGGCGGTTTCCGGATCGAAAAACCATAGCGATTTTTGCCCCCCTTCCCTAACCAGTCCACCACTGCCCAGGATTCCCGCTGCTGGCCTACACAGCCGCGCACGGTGCCGCGATCTCCACTCAGACATACCCTTGCCAGGGTCTGACCCTGCGCCGCTTAGAATGCCCGTAAAGACACCGCGCCTGGCGCCCGTTATGGGCAGACGCCAGCGCAGTGTGCCGGCCACCTCCCCAAGGAGAACTTAGAGGAGTTCAAGGGACCGCCGGCTCTGCAGAATTACTTTGCACGCCATGTCTGCAGTCGGCGTGCCCAGGCCATGCGCGACCTGGGTATGGCCTTAGGTCGTGCCGACCAGTGCAACCATCGGTCCCGCCGTGGTGTTATCTCCGCAGCCGTGGCTGCTGAGGATTTGGAAGCGCTCAGTGGAACGAACTCCAAGCAAATCCAGCTCGAACCACCGATCGCCAGACAGCGCAATACGGATGTCATTGCGAGAACCAAACAGCGACGACTGCATGGCGTTGCCAAACAGGATCATCACCTTGTTAGCCAGGTCGCCGGTTGAGGATGGCATGGCATTGCTGACCACAACTTCGTAGCCTAGATATGACCGCGTGACCTGGCGCGACAGATCGCTGATCGCGTTACCGCCACCGGCAGCCAAAATCGGTTCAAACACCAGACTCCAGGCAACCGGCGAGCAGTACCACTTAGCACCGCGCAAAGCATAATCAGGCAGCGCCGCCATAGTGGTTGAAAGGTCGTCCGCGTCGATCTCAGCATAGGTGTTATGGCCACTGTCAGCGGCCACCTTGCCAGCGTCGTGGCTGCCATCAATCAGGATTTGCGTGAGGCCCCGCATTCCGCCGAATTCCGACGTGCCCGTTCCGTTCAGCCAGCACGAATCCTCTAGCGCCGAGAACGCATAGGCCGCCTCGGTAGCTATGAATTGGGCAAGGTCGATGATTGAGTCGGACCGCAATTCCGCGCTGATTCTAGATAACGTTGCACATTTTTTCGGGTGGAGCTCCAAATTTTTCCAGACGACATCACTTTCCTGGATTTCGACGCCTTCTCCGTAGAATCCTGCGGTCAATCCCGACTGCCGGACAGGCACCACCAACGTGTCGCTGGTCATCTGAATTGTGCGACACTCGCGCCGTGCAACGCCATATTCACTGAGCATGGAAATTATTGCACTACTCAACTCGATCGGCGTGAGAATGCCACCGGCGGTGTTAACGCCTTCGGTCGCTATATTCATAACGCCGTGTTCGCGGCACCACTGCGTAGCCTTCGGGTCGCCATACAGCGCCGCCGCCGCCCACATGCCGGATTTGTAGGCAGCCTCCCGGCCCGCTGCATTGTTGGGGAATGCGGTGAGCTTCGGACCGCCGAAAGGTACGTGGACACGAGACATAGGATCGTCAGGGACTGCGCCGCCGTTAAAGTCCGGCATACCACCAGCGGTTCGTTTAAGTTCGTCCATTTGCGTGGCCTCCCTTTTTTCGGCCAATGAAATTTCCCGCGTCAGGGTGTCGATACGCGCCTCAAGGCGCTTAAATTCGCTTTCTTCGCTGGCAGTCAGCGGCCGGTTTTCAACATCGGCGCCAACTAGCAAGGTTTCAGCTTCGTTGAACACGACAGCGCGCTGATTGCGCAGCTCTGCCGTACTGGTCTGTCTGGGTGGGTGGTACATGTGATTACCTCACTTTAGGCGGTCAGTGAGGCGGAATTTAAAGCGCACGCACCAGACCGCATGAATACGGTTTCCGGCTGCGTGGCGTGGCGTGTCTTCGGACAGTCGGCCTTGCGGGCAGTCTGCGGAGCTACCGTCATACCGTCGGGCGGACTGGCGTTGCTCCCCTATGGATAGAGCATAGCGCCAGACTATCGACGGCGCAACGTTCATTGCCGCGTCATGCCGCCGGTCTGCCGCTCGAGATAACGGGCTTCGGCTTCCAGCACCAGGTGCAGCACGAAGCTTTTAAATTCCTGCGCAGTGAATCCCTCGAATAGCCGCCACCCGCCACCCTGGATGTGCATGGCGCCGACTTCAGTGTGCCGGCAGAATGCGAAGACGCTCGCCGTGGGTGTGTGCTCCATGGCCTGCTCGGCGCACTTGCTGCAGATTCCGGAAGGCGGGGTCACTACCGCAATCGTTTGGAAAAGGTCGCTCATGGTGTGACACCTCGGTGATTCGCTTTAAGCCTCGCCAACACCTCGCCGTCCAACAATGTAATTTCCCGTCGCCTACCGGGAGCGGAAGCGATTGCGATTAGGCCAGCCTCGGCCAAGGCGCCGGCAGCCCGTTTGGTTTGATCTTCGCCTAACCCGGCCTGTTTCGACAATGCAGGATTAATGCGGACAGTATCGCGACGCGTTAACGTTGCCACGAGTGCAACCAGTAACAAGAAAGTTACACCGGGGCCTGAGGCCGCTTCTTGCGCCCGTCTAATCGCACCCAGCGGTAAGCTGGGCACGTACAGCGCCTTTGCTTTGGTTAGCCGGACTTCTGCCCTGGCGTCCAATATCGGATTAGGCGCACGCACGCATGGAATATTGCTATCACTGATATGGTCCACCACTTGTACTCCTGTAGGTAGTAGGTATATATATAAAAATAAATATTAAAAGTAATATTAAAAGTAATTCGGACGGGTGGGCGAATTCACAGGGTTGTATGGGCGAATTCACACGGTTGTACCGGCGAATTCACATGGTTGGGCTTTTCGTCCAGCTCGTCCAAAAGGGCGGTTACTCGCCGCCACATTACCGCGCCGCGCTCATCTGCATACCTATCTGGCCATCTGACCACCTCCGCGGCTGTCCGCACTTCAAAGCCACCGAGTACCACCCGCGACGCTTCGGCCATCAGCGCGCGCAGCTCGGCTATGTCGGCGTCCAGCTGCTTTAGCGGCGCTTCCAGCAATACCGCGTCATGCACGGGCGCGCATATCGTCAAACCAGCCTCTGTCGCCAGGCAGCAGGCCAGGCGTAGCATTTCCGCGCCGTTGGCTTGGCAGGGAAAGTTTTGCAGGGCGCGCGGGTTGGATTGGTGGCCTATGTAAACCGACCACCCGAAGACAGTTTCCAGCATGCCCGATAACATCGCTTTGTCGACGGCGCCTTCGGTCCATTCCCAGAATTGTGGGTAGGTGCGACGGTGCGCTTCGAGTAGCCGCCTGGCGTAGATTTCCGGCTGTCCTATGCGTTGGCCCAGGGAGTGAGCTTGCATGCCGTACTGCACCCCCAACACGACGGCTTTGCATTGGTCGCGCACCTTCTTGTGCGTCTGTTTGGTCGCGCTGGCCGGCGCCAGTCCCGCCTGTTTGGCAAAGGCCAGGTACACGTCGCCCGTCCGGTATGCTGCCATCAAGGCAGAATCGCCAGACAAGGCGGCGGCAATGGCAACCTCCTGGCTGGAAAAATCCACGTAGGCCAGCCCGTGTCCTTCGCTGGGTTTGATTAGTCCGCGCAGCCACGCAGACGGCCCAAAGATAAATTTGCTGTTTGAGGGTGTATTGCGGCCGGTGCGTGCGCCGAAAGGTGACAGCAAGGTGCGGTTGCGGCCGTCGCTGCCTACGGCCAAGTCGTTTAGCCGCATTTCGCTAAGCGCGTGTCGCAGCTCCCGCAACGGAGCCACCTCCGGGTGAGCGCGCGCAGCCTGTCGGAAGGTGTCGCGGTCCAGCGCCAGGTGACCGGCGTCTGTCGTTGGCCATGGGATACCGCTACCCGCCAGCCACTGCGCAAACAAGTCCTGTTTAAACGTCCGGCCGTCGAATACACCGAAGTTTTTGTCAATTTCGCTGATTAGACGGTCCTGTATCGCCGTCCAGCCGGTGCGCAGCCGGGCCAGTGTTTCGGTATCTACCGGGACGCCGGCGTGCTCCATGTGCGCAACGGCTTTCATGTAGCGGCCGCGCAGTAACGCCTGCCCCAAACGCTGTAACGGGTCCGGGTCGCGCATTACGTCAGCCAGCAGGCGCGGAAACAGCTTATCTAGGGCAACAACGTCGCCGGCACAGTATTCTAGAATGTCGCGGCGCTCGGCGTCGGTCCACGGTCCGCCGGCCAGCACTAGGTCGCGCATGGCGTGCTTTTCGTCCGCAGCTATCCCGTCCAATCCATACGCAGCCAGCGCAGCTAGCAGGCCGTTGCCGAGCGCGTGCTTACGCCCATTAGTCAGGTTGCGGAATTCTGTATAGCAGTCGAAGACGCGCGCAGGCAGCGGCCAGCCTAGCGCCAGGTGGCAACTAAACTCCGCGCTGGCGAAGTAGGCCACATATAGCACGCTTTCGTCAGTCGGGAAGGGTGGCGTGCGCAGCTTGCGCAGGTCGTCTTGCCACAAGCGGATATGGCGGCCCGATTTCAATTCCTGGGCCGCCATGCACACCACGGTCGGGCACCCGCCTGGGCCGCCGTGGAATTCAAAATCAACGGCCCAGACCTCGCGAAACGGCAGCCGACCAAGGTCATTCACAACCTAGCAGCCGGGCGATAACCGGGTGCTCCATGTCGCGGATTAGGTGGTCACGGAACGCGACAGCCAATAGTCGCTGGAAAGTGTGCTCGGGCCACTCGGGCTCCGGCAACTCGCCGGTTGCTATGTAAGTCTGGTAGCCGCCCAACGACATGTCAGCAACCAGCTTGACCCATTTTCGCGTCGCCAGATCGGCGCCCGCTATCGCCGTGTCATGCCAAGAATTCGCGCGGCCATCCGGGTCAGGCAGTTTCAGCGGCCAGAGGAAAAGGACGCCTTGCCGGTTGATGCACGTTACGATCCTCGCAGGTGTCCAGTCGCCCGGCAACAGGTCGCGCACCTCCGGGTCCAGCAAATAAAATTCCCGATCTTCCTTCAGTTCCAGCAGGCCAGTTTCCAGTCGGTACTCGGGCGCCGGGTTAACCCTGACAAATTCTTGCTTGTGCGGTTTACGCACCGGCACACGCACCAGCGCTTTCTGCACGCCGACTTGTTTGTGAAAATCTTGCGCAAGTCGAAGTTTCGACAAGTCGCCAAAAATGTCGTCCGCTGCCGGCTGGGCAGGTGCCTGGGCGTCGTCCGTGCTATTATTTGCCTGGGTATTCTTTGTCGTGCTCATTTGCTAAATCCTTCGGTGGCTGCACCACCGCATTAAGATTGGTCGGAAAAACAAGCCCACGTCGCCGCGTGGGCTTTTTTCGTCGTGGTGCGCTCGGCACCGGTGGGTCAGGGAAAGGGAACTCCAATTGTGCCGGTATCCACCAAGCCCGGGTCGTCTGGTCTAGGCCGCGCATGGGTGGTCGGCGTCGGTCGCCGCCTCGACTTGCACGTCAGGCCATTTCAAACGGCCGTTTTTCAGCTTGCGCGGTTTAATGCCAAAGTAACTGCCGGTGCGACAGTACCGGGCGCGGACACTTTGCGGTTTCACGCCCTGGCGAGCTGCGAAGGGTTCTGTATCGAGGTTGAAAATTTGCTCTGACATTTGCGCCTCCTGTTAAGTAATTCAATTCAGGCGAGCGCATTTGTATCAATGCAATTTCCCGGGTTGTCGGAAACCCGGAAAAATATTTAGCGAAGTCTTTTTCTAATGTCGCTTAGTTGTGACTGGAAGGTGTGGAAGGTGGTTGTGTGGACATTGCCTTTACCGTCCTGCCATTCAATGCTGTTGTCGTCGTCGATGTGCTGAATAATTGGGTGGTCCTCGCCGGCAAGCGATTTCAGCACGGCTAGAACTTTCTTGGCCGGGTACCGCGCGCCGTGTTCGGCGAGAATTTCAGCAGCGAGCCCATAAAGCGCGCTCCTCCCGCGCTTGCTAGTCTCGAAAGTGTACCCGCGCGTCAGGGTGGGACGGATGTGGTCATGCGTCAGGGTAGCCGTCCAGCTGGTCCAGGCCGCTTGTAGCCACCCGCGCAACGCGGCCCGGTTGCCGGATTGGTGCGCAGCAAAAGCCTTTGCCCGCCAGTCCAGCAGCTCGAGCCTATAGCCACCCTCGGGCTGCGCATCAATGAATGCATCGAACGCCGGCAGGCCAAAACCTTCCGCGGAACAAATGAACGCAAAGCGCGTTTGTTGTTCGTCGTCATAGGCCCAGCCACCGACGTTTACCCCTTCGGTGGTCTGGTAGCGCTTGGGTGTGCTTGTCACTTGCGTGCGCCCTTGCCGCGCATCCGTACCACGTTGGCAGCCTTGTTTCCGGTCCGGATTTCGTCTAGGCGGGCTTCCCAGGCGACCAGGGCGGCGCGCTTTTCGCCTGTGTAGCTGTGTTTGTCATAGTGCATCGCTTGCACGCCTGACAGCCCGTGTGAAAGCAGCTGTGCGCGGGTGTCGCGGCTTATGCCCATGCCGGCCAGCATCGTTTCACAGGTGCGCCGTATGTCACGCAGGTCAAACGATTCGCCGCCCATGCTGGCAGCGATTTCGGCCGCGCGCTTGCCGGGCGTCTCTTGCGCCATTACGCGCTTACCGTCCGCCGAAAACAGCCAGGGCGATTTCTTTTCCTGGGCCTGCTTGACCAGCTCGGCGACCAGGGCGGTGGCCTTCGGCGCCAGCGGCAGCAGATGCTCGCGTGGCTTGGCGCGTTTGCCCTTCGGGTCGAAAATCCGCAGCGTGTTTGTCTGCGTCGTCGTAGTCGCTCGACTCTCGCCCGCAATAGCTGCGCCATGCGTTGACCGCCGGCCAGCAGGGCAAGGCGCAATGCTTGGTCGGTTAGCGTATTGCCGAGCGCGGAAAGGTAGGCTTTCAGCTCATCGGCCGACAGGATGCGTTCGCCGGCGTTGACAGCGATGGTCGGGATTGCGTCGACAGGATTGCTTTCGACACATGAACGGGATCAGCTCGGCCGGCAGCTTGGCGTCGAAGGGTGCCCGCTTGGCAACGTTATAGGCGGCTGACAGATAGCTGCGCAAGTACTCCCGCGGTGCGCTCTTTGCCGGTTTCCATCACGGCACGCACCAGCTGCGCGACTTGGTGCGGTGTGACGGTGTTGGCGGGTAGGGCGGCAATGTCGCTTTCGTAAACGTGGCACTTGAATGCTGATGCGGCCTTGCTTGAGCTGCGCGCTTTCCCCTTGGCCTCAAGGTGGCGCGTGTAGGCTTCGCACAACGCTCGCAGGGTATGGCGGGCCTGATCCTCCTCGCGGCGCTTGGCGGCTTCCTGGGCCGCCTCGGCTGCGGCCGCAATACGGCTTCTGTCTTTCTCCTCAACGCGCGGGTCGATCCCGCTGATTAACCAGCGCTTGCAGCCGGTTGGCTTCCTCTCGTGCGCCGCGCTGGACTTCCTCGCGGTGGGCGCCTTTGCCGCGCCACACGGATTCCAGCGGCCAGGCGTTTACGTCGCCAATGGTTATGCGGATCGGTCTTGCGGTGCAGCTTGGCTCTCGAAAATAAACGCCTTTGCGTTTGCGGTAGCCCGTCACTGCGAGCCGCGGCGCTTTATCGTCCCAGAGAAAAGCCTGTTGCTTGTCCGGCGGGCAGCTGAATCGGCGGATGCGGTCGGGTGTCAGGCGTTCGCGTTGCATGGCGTTGGCTCCCCCTCATTGCTAGTCAGCGGGTGGCTACATACGGGCTTGGTCCGGCCTGTAGTCAGCTGGCCGCCGTGTAGCCACCATGTAGCCAAATCCTAGCAATTCCGATCAACGCTGGTCAATCTCGATAAATAGTGAAAATAAGCTATTACAGGCAGTTAGCGTTTTGCGTCAACTTGGATCAACGCGGATAAATGGCAGTCGTAGCTGACTTGTAATCAGCTGGTCGGGGGTTCAAGTCCTCTCGCCGGCTCCAATAATTTCGATAGAACAAGGTCGTATGTGAGTCATCGAGTCGCCCAACGACTATCAGGGGCGCGTAATCGACCCAATCAGACGAGTAATCCTGGCAAAGGATATTCATTTTCATCTGCGCGGCTTTTATCGCATCTTCGGTTTGCGCATCCAGCAATTGCTGTTTGGCCTGGTCGCATTCGTTGGCTTCTTTCTGGTGTTCGGCCTTGTACTGTTGCGGCACACCGGCGTTATGGCTGCAGAACTCTTCTGAGACCCGCCGCATATTGGCAGAGGCGCCACCCTGCTCTACAGCAACGCAGTCGCCACGGTGGAAGTTGCCGCTGTCCATAACAATGCGCACCGTGCCGCCTTCAACCAAGCTCACCGTATAGATCAATTCGGTGCCTCTGGCCATGGTGCCGCCGACAGCAGAACCGACAGCTGCACCTCCAAGACTGCGCAATGCTTTGTTGCTGCTTGATTTTCCTTTGCCGGTGTACAATCCAACCAAGCCGCCCACCACGGCACCGCCTGCTTTTCCTCCAGAAGTATGCGTATTCCACACCAAGCCGTGCGAAGGCCAGGCGAACGGGTCCTCAAGTTCCGTTGTATTCTGCGGGCATGGTTCTTATTCTTCTTGTACCTTAATGTACTCACAGGGTGTGATGGTTATGAAACGTCTCTACTTTATGCTGCCGGACACGGAATCCTGCAAGAAAGTCGTTGCCGAACTCAAGAATGCCGGCATCCCGGAACGGCACCTGCATGTGGTCGCCAGCCTGGCTGTCCCTCTTGAGGACCTGCCCGAGGCTAACCTGCTGGACAAAACCGAACTCGCGCACGGGATCGAACGAGGAATTGCCCTGGGCGGCGCCGCCGGACTGCTTGGCGGGATGCTGGTCGTGACATTTCCGCCCGCCGGGCTGGTGGTGGGTGGCGCGGCATTGCTGACGGCGGTGGCCGCGGGAGGCGCCGGTTTTGGTGCGCTTGCCATGGGTCTGATTTCCAAGGACATCCACAGCAAGAAGCTTGCAGCCTTCGAAAGTGATATTGCACACGGTCGCATCCTGCTCATAGTCGATGTCCCGAAAAAGGACGTCGAACAGTGGAAACAGCTCATTATTGAGCATCACCCGGAAGCGGAAATCGGTGTCACCGCGACACCCGCAACCTGAGCGTCTGCTTTTACGTTTATAATCAACTGCCAAGTTACTTTACCTGAAGGTCCGTTGGCCGACATTCGACATTGTTATTTACCAGGACGATTTGACGTGGACGGCAAGTTAATCAGATGGCAGCGGTTCGTCGCGAGGCCAGCGGGAAAAACGACGATCAGTTGATCGCGAGCGTCTCAGGCAGACAAAAAGAACCCCGCGGTAAAGCGGGGTGAAAACGCTTTTCAGCGTCGGAGGAGTCGATCAAATGAGAACCGTCAGTCAGTGATCCTCTGTGGCATGAGTCCGGGCAGTTGAACCTGTCCGACTCACCTGTATGGGCCGAGTGACACTTCAGGAGTTCCGTCTTGCGGATCTACACACCGTGTCAGCAACCGCCCGGCATGGCTCAGAAACTTTTAGGGTCCGAAGTTAGCCGGACTCATGCCACAGAGGACTGAAACACACCGCCTTCGTCCTGCTGATGCAGCAATTACCGGTATGAAGGCTTGAATCGGTGAGTGCTGCGGTCAGGAAAGATACTGCAAAGCTGATGCCAACTGTGGCGAAAGAAACCTAATTAAACTGGTATCAATAAGTTAGCGATCGTATGGCACTGTGCGGAGGCGCTGTCCCGTCAAAATACGGCGGCAAGTCGCTTTTACTTGTGTCAGTCTTTCGTCAAACGACGATAACCTGGCGGCGCTCGCACCATTTTGCCCACGGGTTCTCCCGCGTACTGTTTCTGTATGTCGTGAATGTGATCTTTAGCGGTCCTCGCCTTGTTTCTGGGGGCTGACCGGTCTTGTTTAGGGGTGTTGTCAGATTGCCCGTGTCCGGCAGCAGGTGCCTTCAGCGCACGCGAACGCTCGACGGGCAGCCGTCTGACAACCCTTAACAGTACAAGACACGCACATTGCACCTGGCACTTATGCCGGTCGTTCATGCCTGCGGGCATCAAGCTTCATTGTGTAATTAGCGCCAGCTGGCGCACAACCGGCAAGGGGCGAGGCATGGCGTCATTCCCTCATCAACCTGGAACCCCGACGTTCATCGCCACCGCCCAGAAAGCCTGGCGAGGAGCCCGAAGGTCTAGGAGGCTGTCGGACTTGGGGCTGATCTACTGCGCCGGTGGGAGAGCGCCCCATTCTCCCGATCCTTTTCGTCAAATAGCTACGGCTATTCTCCTCAAACGATCGAAACAATGGCCTCGCCCTCCCACCTTGCTCGCTACGATCGCCCAAGTCCGACAGCCTCCTAGACTTTAGCTATTATCATTCATTGGGTATTATCATTAAGTGGAACGGCAGAGTGGCAGCGTTGATGCACGAACGGGCCGGGAACAGCGCCGCGCCCGAATTGACCAGGGCCTCTGCGCCAGGGCGGAGGCCAGCGCAGTCCAGGGCGGTCCGTAAGTGCCGCCCGGCAGTGTCGTGGCGCTGGCCCTGGATGGCTCGATTCCGGATACCGGCTCGCTAACTCACTTCACAGGATGGAGAAACTCAATGAGCAGCCCCAAGCCCAGCGATATCACGCGTCCAGCCGATTTGGTCCAGCATGCCAGAGGGACCGGAGCGGTTCGCACGCAACGTCCGGTCTACGTGGACCTGCTTCCCCCTTGCAACAACGCCTGCCCGGCCGGGGAGGACATCCAGGCCTGGCTGGCCCACGCGCAGGAAGGCGCCTACGAGAAGGCCTGGCAGGTGTTGATGCGGGATAATCCCATGCCCGCCGTGCACGGTCGGGTCTGTTACCACCCGTGCGAAAGCCGCTGCAACCGTAAGGAGGTGGACAGCGCGGTGAGCATCCACGCCGTGGAGCGCTTCCTGGGCGATCTTGCCCTGCAGCAAGGCTGGAAGGTCAAGGTGGATGCCCCTCCCAGCGGGCGCCGGATCATGGTGGTAGGCGCCGGGCCCAGCGGTCTGTCGGCGGCCTATCACCTCACCCGTATGGGGCATACCGTGGAGATTTTCGAGGCAGGTCCGATGGCCGGCGGCATGCTGCATTTCGGCATCCCCGCTTACCGCTTGCCGCGCGTCGAGCTGGACCGGGAGATTGCCCGGATCGAGGGAATGGGCGTGCGCATGGTGTTCAACCACAAGGTGGAGGACGTGGTGTCAGAGAAAGAGGCTGGGCAGTTCGACGCAGTGTTTATCGCGGTCGGTGCGCACCTCAGCAAGCGGGTCGATATTCCGGCGCGGGATGCCGGCAAGATCTTCGATGCGGTCAGCTTTCTGCGTCAGGCGTCATCGGGCGAAGCGCCGACTCTGGGCCGACGCGTGGCCATTTACGGTGGCGGTAACACCGCGATGGATGCCGCCAGGACGGCGAGGCGTCTCGGCGCCGAGGAGGCCCTCATCATTTACCGGCGTGACCGGGAGCACATGCCCGCCCATTCGTTCGAGGCCGATGAGGCCATCGAGGAGGGTGTGAAGATCAACTGGCTGCGGACCATCAAGGAGATTGATCAGAGCAAGATCCAGGTCGAGGTCATGCAGATCAATGCCGAAGGTTATCCGGAGCCGACCGGCCAGTTCGAAACGCTGGAAGCGGACACGGTGATCCTGGCTCTGGGGCAGGACACCGATACCGCGTTCCTGCACCAGGTACCGGGCATCGAATTCAAGCGCGACGGCACCGTGGTGGTCGACGCCAACATGATGACCGGCCATGCGGGTATCTTCGCCGGCGGCGACATGGTGCCCAGCGAACGCACGGTGACCGTGGCCGTCGGGCACGGCAAGATGGCCGCCCGACACATCGACGCCTACCTCAACGGCAAGCAGTATACCAGGCCGCCGAAGCACCCTGTGGTCGGCTTCGACTCGCTGAACATTCACTACCTTACCGAGGCCCGCCGCAGGCGCCAGGACCATCTGGACCTGGAGCGTCGCCGCTTTGGCTTCGATGAAGTTGTCGGGGGGTTGAGCGAGAGCGAAGCTGTGTACGAGGCCAAACGCTGCTTCTCCTGCGGCAACTGCTTCGAGTGCGATGGCTGTTTCGGCGCCTGCCCCGAGCATGCGATCATCAAGCTGGGTCCGGGGATGCGCTACCGCTATGACTACGATCTTTGCACGGGCTGTGCCGTGTGCTTCGAGCAGTGTCCCTGTCATGCCATCGACATGATCCCGGAACCAGGAGTCTAATCCATGAAGTCGTCAGCCGTTACGACGCTGGAAGGCAACGAGGCGGTCGCGTACACCGCCTATCGCGTCAACGAAGTGTGTGCGATTTATCCGATCACGCCCTCGTCGACGATGGCCGAGCTGGCGGACCAGTGGGCCGCCGAAGCGAAACCGAATATCTGGGGCAACATTCCCGTGGTGGTGGAGATGCAGAGCGAGGGCGGTGCCGCGGGTGCGGCCCACGGTGCACTGCAGACCGGTGCCCTGACGACCACCTTCACGGCTTCGCAGGGCCTGCTGCTGATGATCCCAAACATGTACAAGATCGCGGGCGAGCTGACACCCGCCGTGTTCCATGTGGCCGCCAGATCTCTGGCAGCCCAGGGCTTGTCAATCTTCGGCGATCATTCCGATGTCGCGGCGGTACGCAACACCGGCTTCGCCCAGCTTGCTTCGAGCACGGTGCAGGAGGCGCACGACATGGCACTGCTGGCGCAGGCCGCGAGCCTCGAAGCCAGGGTGCCCTTCGTGCACTTTTTTGATGGCTTCCGTACCTCGCACGAGGTGAATAAGCTCACCTTGATCCCGGACGAGCATATGCGCGCGATGATTGACCCGGCGCTGGTGCGCCAGCACCGGGCCCGCGGTCTGAATCCGGACAATCCCTTTATCCGCGGTACTGCGCAGAACCCCGACGTCTATTTCCAGGCGCGTGAGACGGTCAACCCGTTTTATGCGCGCCTGCCGGCCATCATGCAGGAACGAATGGGCGCCTTTGCCGCGCTGAGCGGCCGGTCCTATCAGCTGTTCGACTACTACGGTGATGCGGACGCGGAGCGTGTGGCGGTCATCATGGGCTCGGCGGCGCAGACCTTCCGCGAGACGGTCGCCTACCTCCAGCGCCAGGGAGAAAAGTGCGGGGTTGTCAATGTGCACCTCTGCCTGCCGTTCTCTGCCGAGCATTTCCTGGCCATGCTGCCGGCGTCGGTCAAGGCCATCGCCGTGCTCGACCGCACCAAGCTGCCGGGCGCCACCGGCGAGCCCCTGTATACCGACGTGGTGACGGTTATGGCCGAAGCCCAGGCCAACGGCACCCTGCGAAGCGACACTCCGCCGCGGATCATCGGCGGGCGCTACGGCCTGTCGTCCAAGGAGTTCACGCCGGCCATGGCCAAGGCCGTGCTCGACGAATTGAAGACGGTTCAGCCGAAGAACCACTTCACGGTTGGAATCCATGACGATGTTTCCCATACCAGTCTGGACTACGACCCCGCGTTCGATATCGAGCCGGATGAAGTGATGCGCGCGCTGTTCATCGGCCTCGGAGCCGATGGCACGGTTGGCGCCAACAAGAACAGCATCAAGATCATCGGTGAGTCTACGCCTCTGTACGCGCAGGGCTACTTCGTCTACGACTCGAAGAAATCCGGCTCGCAAACGGTCTCGCACATGCGCGTCGGGCCGAATCCCATCAACTCCCCCTATCTCGTCCGGTCGGCCGGCTTCATCGGCTGCCATCAGTTCAACTTCATCGAGAAAATGGACGTACTGGAGAGTGCACGGCAGGGGGCGATCCTGCTGCTCAACAGCCCGTACGGTCCCGACGAGGTGTGGGGCCATCTGCCGCGCAGCGCACAGGAGCAGATCATCCGGAAGCAGATCCAGCTCTATGTGATTGACGCTTCCAGCGTGGCGCTGGAAACCGGTATGGGCAGGCGCACCAATACCATCATGCAGACCTGTTTCTTCGCGATCTCCGGGGTGCTCTCCCGGGAGGAGGCGATCAGCAGGATCAAGGAATCCATCCGCAAGACCTATGGCAAGAAGGGCGACGAAGTCGTGCAGAAGAACTTCGCTGCCGTGGACCAGACCCTGGCCCATCTCTATCGGGTCGAGGTTCCCCGGCAGGCGGACAGCAGCATCGAAATGCCGCCGGTGGTGCCGCCCGAGGCGCCGGAGTTCGTGCAGCGCGTAACCGCGGCGATGATGGCGGGCAAGGGTGATCAACTGCCGGTGTCCGCGCTGCCCGTCGACGGCACCTACCCCTCGGGTACCACCCGGTGGGAAAAGCGCAATATCGCGGACTTTGTGCCGGTTTGGGAGCCGGACATCTGTATTCAATGTGGCAACTGCAGTTTCGTGTGCCCACACAGCGTGATTCGCGGCAAGTTCTATCCCGAAGCTTTGCTGGCATCCGCCCCTGAAGGTTTCCCGTCGGCGCCCATCAACGGCCGTGGCTTCCCCGACACGCGCTATACGCTGCAGGTCTACCCGGAGGACTGCACGGGCTGCGGCCTGTGTGTGGAAGTCTGTCCGGCCAAGAGCCTGCAGCAGAGTGGGGTCAAGGCTATCAACATGAAGCCCAAGGAGGCCGTCCTGGCGCAGGGGCGGCAGAGCGTGGGTTTCTTCGAAAGGTTACCGGTCAACGACCGCTCGCAGGTGGATTTCTCATCGGTGCGGGGGACGCAGTTTCTGGAGCCCCTGTTCGAGTTTTCCGGTGCCTGCGCGGGCTGTGGCGAGACCCCGTATGTGCGCCTGCTCTCGCAGCTGTTTGGCGACCGGGCCATCGTTGCCAACGCCACGGGCTGCTCATCCATCTACGGGGGCAATCTGCCGGCGACGCCCTGGACCAAGAACGTTGAGGGACGCGGTCCGGCCTGGTCGAACTCGCTGTTCGAGGACAACGCCGAGTTCGGGCTGGGTTTCAGACTGAGCGCCGACCAGCATCTGGGGATGGCGCGGCAACTGGTGCAGGAGCTCAAGGGTCAACTGGACCCGACGCTGGTCGACGAGGTCCTCGATGCCCAGCAGATTGCCGAATCGCAGATCCGCGAGCAACGCGTGAGGGTGGCACAGCTCAAGGCGGCGCTGATGGCGCTCGACAGCGACAAGGCACGCGACCTGCTGTCGGTGGTCGATCACCTGGTCCGGCGCAGCGTCTGGATCGTCGGCGGTGATGGCTGGGCCTACGACATCGGCTCCTCCGGGCTGGACCACGTACTGGCCAGCGGCAGGGACATCAACGTGCTGGTGCTGGACACGGAAGTCTATTCCAACACCGGTGGCCAGATGTCGAAGGCCACTCCGATGGGCGCCGTGGCCAAGTTTGCCGCCGCGGGCAAGCCGGTGGCCAAGAAGGACCTGGGGCTGCAGGCCATCTCCTACGGCAATGTGTACGTGGCACGGGTAGCCATGGGTGCCAATCCGCAGCAGACGCTGCTCGCGCTGCGCGAAGCAGAGGCGTATCCTGGGCCTTCTCTGGTGCTGGCTTACAGCCACTGTATTGCCCATGGCATCAACATGCAGCATGGTTTGCGGCAGCAGGATCTGGCGGTCGCGAGCGGGCACTGGCCTCTGATTCGCTACAACCCGGCCTTGCGGCAGGCAGACAAGAACCCCTTTGTGCTTGACTCGCAACGTCCGACGGTGAAGCTTAAGGACTATGCGTTCAATGAGCTGCGCTACAAAATGCTGTCGCGGTCACACCCGACCGAAAGCGAGCACCTGATGAGGCTGGCGCAGCAGGTCGTGGATCAGAAGTGGGAAATCTATGAAGAGATGGCCAGCCGCAGCGGCAGCCATTTCCATCCGGACGCCGTTGTCAAACACTAGGTAATTGGGGAAACACCCTATGGACCTCACCACGACCTATATGGGGCTGAGCCTGAAGCATCCCGTTGTTGCCTCGGCATCGCCGTTGTCGGAGACGCTGGCCGGCATGAAGCGGCTGGAGGACGGGGGCGTCGCGGCAATCGTGATGTTTTCGCTGTTCGAAGAGCAGATTCGCCATGAGAACGAAGCCTTTACCCACCTGATGGAGTCGGGCACCCAGAGCTTTGCCGAGTCACTGAGCTATTTTCCGGAGATCGATGCCTATGACCGGGGGCCGGACAGCTATCTGGAGCTGGTCCGGCGGGCGGCCGAGGAGTTGGAGGTGCCGGTCATTGCCAGCTTGAACTGCGTCACCAGCGAAGGCTGGATGCAGTATGCGCTGCAGCTGCAGGAGGCCGGGGCGGCCGGGCTGGAGCTGAACATCTACGGTGTGCATGCAGACTTCGAGGTATCCAGCGCGCAGGTCGAGCAGCGCTATGTGGACATCCTGACGGCGGTCAGGTCGACCGTCAGCATCCCGGTGGCCCTCAAGCTCAGTGCGTTCTTCACCGCGATGGGACACCTGGCCAAACGCCTGGACGCGGCGGGAGCCGATGCCCTGGTACTGTTCAACCGCTTCTTCCAGCCGGACATCGACATCAACGAGCTCGAGGTGCAGCCCACCTTGCCGTTGAGCTCAGCCGGCGAGATACGTGCGCCGCTGCTGTGGATTGCCCTGCTGCATGGACACCTCAAGGCTTCCCTGGGCGCCACCCGCGGCGTGGAAGGTCCCGCCGAGGTGATCAAGTACCTGCTGGCGGGGGCCGATGCGGTGATGACGACCTCCGCCTTGCTGCGCAACGGGCCTGCCTATGCCACCCGGCTGGTGGCGGGACTGGAAGAGTGGATGGAGGGTCGCGGCTTTGAGTCGGTGGGGCAGATGCGCGGAGCCATGAGCCATCGCAATGTCGCGAATCCCAGCGCCTTCGAGCGGGCGAACTACCTCCGCGTGCTGGAGAGCTTCAAGAGCCAATACAGGTAGTGCTCTTAAGGTAAGCGCCAAAGTTCTCACGTTCCAACATCCCTTGTCTCTCAAACTGGCGAACGGCTGTGCTGTTGGCTAGATCCAGACCCCCCCAGCCTGATTAGAAACACCCAATTGCTAAAGATGCGATCATGCTGCAGGGGGTGCTGAACTTTACATAGACCCTGTGGTTTCTATTTGCAACCCGCCCGGCGGTGATGGGCTGGGCGCTAAGCATCCTGTACCAGGTGATTACTATTCGCGGAACTGCGGTGAACTGCCGTCCAGGTTTGCCATGGTGTTGTGCCCCCAAGTCGAGATCAGTGCCAGGGCGGGCTTCCGGGCCGCGTCATAGAACTGACCGATGCGCGTCTGCGTTTTCTGCATTGCACCGGTTGCCACAAGCCCTATGCTGTCTTTTTCCATATCGGTGAAGAGGCCGATACCTGGCGCAAGCAGATACAGAGCCTGCTCTGTTGGTCGCAAAGTTACCTGGCGGAATTCGCGGATGGTATAAGGCGGTTGCGGTTGCGGTTTGTCGATGCAGTCGAGGAGCAGGACGACCTCCAGGCGGCCGAGGACGGACAAGTCTGAAATTGCCGGTGAGCTTCAGAATAACGGTGTAAGCGTAAACTCAATAGTGCATCGTCGGTTGCTGAGCGTTCTGAGATGCTGATTTTCGGTGAACACCATATTTAACTTGCCAGTTGTCGGTATTTGACCGATGCGTATCCTGCCGGGTTTGCGCCATTAGATAGCAGCACGCAGGCCTGACCACTCTCATTGGTCAGAGTCCGACTCAATCGGGAAGTTCAGCGTTTCATGAATAAGTAGGTCTCTCCACTACCCGCGGTCCGTCCGCAGGTTATAAATTGGACAGCGTGCAGAGGGTCAGCCTCCAGGTGACGGTAGTATTTCCGACAGGCTTGGTGGGAATGCCAGAAATACTTTGGCATGGGTACCCTCCGGGTCTGCTCCGCGAATGCGATGTTGGAAGTGGAGGTAGACCTGACGAACAACGACCAGGCTGTGGCCGGGAAGATCGCCCAAACGATGGCGGAAAAGGTGCTAACGTCGCAGTAACCCAACGAAAAAATCCCATGAAGTCTTGAGACCTCGCGTCTCATAGCGGGCTCCATTCTCCGTCGACGGTCACGCACGACTCCTGTAGGGTGGGCTGATCGCCAGTGAAGCCCAACAGCCTCCCACCAGTTCGGGCGCCAGCGCCTGGCCGGACCCAGTCATATCAGGCCGTAGCCGTGGCCCACTCGCGGCGCATTGGCTCGCAAGAAATGGCGAAAAAGGACGTAAATGGTAAGCAGGAGACTGAGTGAACTATCTGAAAAAAATATTGTTATTTCGTTTTGAGTGTTGTCTTAGGGGCACTTGTAATCAGCAAGTCGCGGGTTCAAGTCCTGTCGTCGGCTCCGATAAATTAATGAGTTATGCGGTTTTGGTGTGCGGCGCCCGGAATGTCTGGCGACATGTCCCGCCCGCCGAGCCGGTCGCACCGCCGCCACTACATTGAAGCGCAGGGCCCGCGCTGGCCGTTCAAGGCGCCGCTGGGGGATCTGCTTCACGGCCAAGAGGCTGTGGGAGTTGGGCGATCTCGCACCGGCGCAGTAGATCAGCCCCAACTCCGACAACCTCCTGGTGATGGGATATATGAAGGTGCATTTTTCCCGTTTGTGGTCTTCATTTTAGTACCGTCCGGCAGTGACGCTTGATCTGTATCAAGGTTGCGGTGACCGTGCCTGTCTAGTATGTCCCAGCGTTTCCACGATATCGACAGGCTATGGGAAATTCCAAGAATACGAAAGCCAGGGGCGTCAGTGTGCCTGAAATTGTGGAGCAGCCTTGCGGTCTGTATGCGGGGCTCGAGACGTTTTCCAGTGACTACGGTGCAGACGATTATTGCGACTGGGTAGATCAGGGCAACGGCGACCCGTTGCCCGCGCCGCTGGTACTTTATCTGCAGAACCACGCTGCTCGGGACGCATCAGCACCCGGCAACTCCGCGGGCAGCGTCAATCAGGCGCGGGCCATAGAGCAGGAATTGCGCCTGCAGGGAGCCCTGCTCGACGCTGACCGGCCGTTGAAGCAATTGATCTTATCCGGCTCTATTGCGACCAGTTGGAGCGAAGATCTACTGTACCGTGTGGTAGCGGTTATCCAGTCTTCGTTTCTAATCAACCAGGACAGTTTGAGCAGCTGGTGCGCCTGCACGGGCGGGCTCACCCCTTCAGTACAACGGCTCCGACTGTTGCGCGTGCTGGGATTTAACCATGTCCGACTCGCGCCGGAAACCCCTCTTGAAAAGGTTTCCGCTGAGCGGCTGGCTGCGACAGTACACCAGGCGAGGCAGCTGGGTTTCGATAAGGTTATTCTCGATTTGCGGCGAATGGTCGCCGCATCACCTGGTCGCGTGCAGCTCATGCACAGCTTGTTGTCCGACGCACAACCGGAGCGGGTGCGCGTATTCCCCGGCAGTGGGGAGAGCCGCAGTTCATTTGATCAGCGCATGGCGTCGCAGGGTTACCGCAACATCGGGCTCGACTGGTACCTGCGCGAAGAGGATAGCTGGTGGCGCGCCAAAGCCCGTGACAGACTGTACTGGACGCTGCTGGGTTACAGCGAATTGCAGCATCCGGATGTCATCGGTGCCGGTCCCGGGGCGCTGTCGGCTGTGTGCGAGTTTTACGGCATTAATGCGGCGTCATTGCAGACTTATGCGGCGCACCTCGACGAAGGTATTCTGCCGATCGTTCAGGGTACCGAGCTCGAAGACAGCGATGTACTGAAGCGGGAAATTATCGCCATGATACTGGCATCGTCCTGCATCCGTGTGTCGATTATCGAAGAAAAATGGGGTATTCGGTTCGAGCATTTCTTTGCCTGCGAAAGCGCGTTGCTGCGTGCCTTCGAGCAGAATCACTGGCTCCAATGGCACGACGACAGAATAGAGATCAAGGCGCGTGCCTATCGGGAGCTGGTCGAAATCTGCAGGGTTTTCGACGGCCGCGCCGTTAATCCATTGACCCTTGCGCCTCACCCGGCTTCGACCAGCGTACCCGAGCAGGCGCAAACGCCTATGGTTTCATAGCTGCGGGTGACACGGCCAACGGATTTGTCCCGACAACACCGGCTATCGCTGGCCATACTTGTTCTTTACGTAGTCGTTGACCAGTTGCTGAAATTCTGCGGCGATATACTCGCCTTTCAAGGTCACGGTTTTCTCCCCATCCACATACACCGGCGCCACCGGCCGCTCACCAGTGCCGGGCAGGCTGATACCGATGTTGGCGTGCTTGCTCTCGCCGGGCCCATTCACCACGCAGCCCATGACCGCGACGGTCATCGCTTCAACGCCCGGATAGCGCGTGTGCCAGACTGGCATTTGTTCGCGCAGATAGTGCTGGATATCACGCGCCAGTTTCTGGAAATAGTCGCTGGAGGTGCGGCCGCAGCCGGGGCAGGCCACCACGCTCGGGGTGAATGAGCGGAGTCCCATGGATTGCAGGATTTCCTGTGCCACAATGACTTCCTGGCAGCGGCTGCCGCCGGGTTCCGGAGTGAGCGAGATGCGGATAGTGTCGCCGATACCCTGCTGCAACAGCACCGCCAGTGCCGCGGTCGAAGTTACGATGCCCTTGGCGCCCATGCCTGCCTCGGTCAGGCCCAGGTGCAGGGCGTAGTCGCAGCGCGCGGCGAGGGTACGATACACGGCAATCAGATCCTGCACGCCGCTCATTTTGACCGATAGGATGAGCCGGTCTTTGCCGAGGCCCAGCGTTTCAGCCCGCGCAGCATTTTCCAGTGCTGAGGCCACCATCGCCTGGTGAATAATGTCGCGGGTGTCCCGGGGGGCGGCGCATTGCTGGTTTTCGTCCATCAGGCGCGCCAGCAGTTCCTGGTCCAGGCTGCCCCAATTGACGCCTATGCGCACCGGTTTGTTGTAACGACAGGCCGTTGTGACCATGCTTGCGAACTGCTCGTCTTTCTTCTTGCCGCGTCCCACGTTGCCAGGGTTGATGCGGTATTTGGCCAGCGCCTCGGCGCAGGCCGGGTGGCTGGCGAGCAGTTTGTGGCCATTGAAATGGAAGTCACCGATGAGGGGTACGTCGATACTCCGCGCATCCAGCCGGTCACGGATTTCCGGCACTGCCGCAGCGGCAGCGTCGCTGTTTACCGTGATGCGTACCAGCTCGGAACCCGCCTGTGCCAGCTGCGCAACCTGGCGGGCCGTGGCCTCGGCATCCGCCGTGTCGGTATTGGTCATGGACTGTACGACGATGGGGGCATTCCCGCCCACCAGAACCGAACCGACCACTACGCCCCGGGTGCGGTGACGGGTAATGCACTGGTCGCTGGCGGTCATCAGAAATATCGTCGCATGCTGGTGAGGCGCCAATGATAGTCGGCCTTGCGCGATCAGGAAACCCACTACGATCGCCCAAGTCCGACAGCCTCCTAGGGCACCGTGTGCATTTCGCCGGCGGTGGAGGCTTCGTGATACTGGATTGTATTCCGCGTGGAATCAGGCAGTTGGCGGTTCTTTCCGAGCAGCGAGACGCCGTGCGCCTCCGCTGGGTCTCCTGCCTGAGAGGTTGTCTGCATTTTATGGGCGGCAACGATTATTGTGATATATTTAAATGACAAGAATGATTCGAGATAAACGACACTAGGTCAAGAAATTCGAGGGACCGATACGCCATGTTCGAAAGGCATTATGTACGAGACCTTCTACCACCTGACAGCAACCCCCTTCAGGCTCACGCCTGATCCGAAATTCTGTTTCAGTCATTCAGGTTACGCGGAGGCTCGTGCTTACCTGCAATACGCCTTCGAGCTGGGAGAAGGTTTCATCATACTGACGGGGCGTCCGGGGGCAGGCAAGACAACATTGATCGAAAGTTTCCTGAGGGAACTCGACGCGAGCGGTGTTGCAGCGGCGAGAATTGCGCCGGCCAATCTTGAAACCACTGATCTCCTGCGTGCGGTTGCTTTTGTCTACGACATCCAGGCCGAAGGCCTCGACAAGGCGACACTGCTCAGACGTATAGCGCAGTATTGCTCCACAATGATGTATCGCGGCCGGCGGGTATTGCTGGTCGTCGATGAAGCCCAGGGGCTTTCGCACAGCGCGCTCGAGGAATTGCGCCTGCTCGCGGATCTGCAGGAGGGTGCGCGTCCACTGCTGCAGATATTTCTCGTCGGGCAGGAAAAACTGCGCAGTATCATGCGTGAGCCGCACATGGAGCAATTGCAGCAACGCGTAATCGGGACCTGCCGGCTCGGGCCGATGGGGCTTGCGGAGACCAAGGACTATGTACGGCACCGTTTGTGCCGGGCCGGCTGGACCGGCGATCCCGAACTGACTGGGGCGGCGATTCTCGCTATTTTTCAATACAGCGGCGGTGTGCCGCGCCACATCAACAAAATGTGCACCCGACTGCTGTTGCACGGCTTTCTGCAAAGCAAACATATTTTGGACAAGGATGATGTTCTGGGTATTGCGCACGAGCTGGACGAAGAGCTGCTCGCCCCCGCGTGTAATGGAGAGAGCCGCCGCGGCGAGGCGGGAGACGACGCGGCGCTGGTGGCGTTGCAGGAGGATTCCATTTCGCTGTCTGATCTGGCGGTGCGAGCGCTGCAGCGTGCCGGTGACGCGCTGCCGCCACCGGCGCCGCCGGAGGCCGAAAAAAGTGCGCCCGCACCGAGTTCGCGCCGCGAACCGGCGCCTGCGGCAACAAATCCGGTCGCGGCCCCGCGCCCGTCGCTGACGGAATCCGTCAGCCCGGATGCGGCACAGCCCCGGCGCTCTGTCTTTAACGCGGCTCAGCGCAGAGGCAGCGTGCTCGCAGCGCGGGTGTTGCCGAGCCTGCTCAAGCTGCCGGAAAAACCGCCAGTCTTTTTCGGAGTGGTAGCCGCCATTACCGTAACCGCCGCGGCAGTGACGTCCTATTTCGAGCGTTATGCCGCGGAACAACATGGTTTATTCGTCGTGCATTCGCAGCCATTGCAAGCGGGACAGTCCGCGACCCATGCGGGTGAGAACCGCGAGGCAGCCGGTTCGCAAGACGCCGAACCGGAGTTGCGGGGGCAGGATGTTTTCGCCGTGGCATCTGCCCTACGGGCCAACGGGCAGGTTGCTGGCGGCGCGATGCACGAGAACACCCGCATCGACGACGCCAGGCGGGTATCGCAACCATCCGGGCTGGTATCTTCAGCGGCCGTCGGGGTATCGCCGACAGCCGCAGCTGGACAAGTCGACAGCGAGCCGGATAGCGCGGAGCAGGCGGGTGGGAATGATGATCACGCAGGCGCCCAGGACAGCGCACAGTCTGTCGCGGTGAGAAGCCCAAATGTATCGTTGCCGGACAGATCGCACTCAGACGGCCAGGCGCAGGTCATTACGCACGTGCGTTCCGCGGACTCGACAAGTCCTGCTGTCGAAACGGCGGTGACGGATGTTTCCGACCCTGTGGCACGCGCTGTCCCGCCCCCTGCGAACAATTCACCTCAGCCGCTTTCGAGGGGCCGAGCGGTGGGATCAGTGGTTTCAGTCAATGAGAGAATCAGCAGGCTGCTGGTGCTGGCAGGAGAAGCCCTGCGCAAAGACCGCTTGACGACCCCGGCGCGGCGCAGTGCTTACAAGTATTATCAGCAAGTGCTGACACTGGAGCCCGGAAACGCGGATGCCCTCGATGGATTGGGGCAAATTGTCGAGCGTTATGTCACGCTGATCAGGGATGCTATTCACGGCAACGATAAGGCCAAGGCAAACCGGTATCTTGCCCGCGCTCTGCGTGTCCGGCCCCGCGACGAGCGTCTGCTGGCGTTGAAAGACAGTATGAACACGGTGTCAGTCAGCACGCAGCCCGAGCGACCGGCCGAGGCACCGGCCGCGCCGCTGGGGCCCCCTCCGCCGAAAGCGGAGCAGCCGAGGAACGTTTTTCAGCGACTGAAGGACTTTTTTTCAAGAAATTGACCCGTGCCCCGGGGAAAACCGCTTCACGAGTGGGACAGTGACTGATGACAACTGGCCAGAACCCCCTGTTTCGTGATTGGTACTTGCCGTAGAGCGCCACGATAAGTGAGATGCGGGGGCTATAGGAAATCAGGTGCTTAGTAGGCTCAGCGCCACAGATATTGAGACTCTTCGCCAGATAAAATGAGAATTCTTTTGCGGTGGCCGTCACCAGTTGGGGAATTAGTAGCCATATTTATAACCTCATGTAAAATAATAATAAATGGTTAGATATCGCTTGACTGTAAATATCCGTCGATCTAAAGTGTACAAAAATAAGAATTATAGTAAAATTGTGTAAACTTTATGGAAAGTGAACATGATCGGAGACCGCGTCCTTCAGGCAAGGAAATCTGCCGGTCTTTCACTACGCGCATTAGCGGAAAAGGCCGGAATTTCAGCCATGGCAATTTCGAAATACGAAAACGGCCAGTCCACCCCGTCTTCGGGCGTACTGCTGTCACTCGCTGACGCGCTCGGCGTACGCGTAGAGTACTTCTTTCGGACCTCCAAGGTAGAACTGAAAGCGGTCGAATACCGAAAGCACTCCAAATTACCCAAGAAGACTCTTGACCAAATCGAGGGCGACGTCATTGAGCAGCTCGAACGATTTCTAGAGCTGGAAGAGTTTCTACCGGCCAGCCCTATAGAGCCGTTCAAGGTTCCCGAGGGAATTCCGTTCATCGACTGCTACGATGACATTGAGCACGCTGCGCAATTAATCCGAGACGCGTGGGGACTGGGAACCAACCCGATTCCAGATTTGATCGACACTCTGGAAGAGAAAGGGATTAAGGTACTTCAGTCCAATGCGCTGCATGGCGAGAAATTTGATGGGCTGGCAGCGCAAATCAATGGGACCCCTGTGATCGTGGTTGGCCGCGACTGGCCCGGCGACCGACAGCGATTCACTCTTTCCCATGAGTTGGGCCACTTGGTGCTGGCGGGCCGGACTGCTGCGCATCTGGACGACGAAAAGGCCGCAAACCGTTTCGCGGGCGCCTTTCTTGCACCTGCTTCGGAAGTACTCAAAGAGTTGGGAAACAAGCGAAGAAGGTTAGATCCGGGCGAGCTTTGTATCTTAAAAAGTGCCTACGGATTGAGTATGCAGGGTTGGCTGCACCGTGCCCAGGACTTGGGAATCATCAATCAGGTGGCTTCCAACAAGATGTGGGCATTCTTTGGTCAGAAGGGCTGGAGAAAGAAGGAGCCAGGCACCCAATATCCATCTGAGCGATCCAAGCTTTTTATGCAGCTGGTTTTTCATGCCTATGCGGAGGAGTTGATTGGCGAATCAAAGGCGGCCGAACTGCTCGGCAAATCTATCTCAGAGTTTAGGTCCATAAGGAACATGGGAAGCTGTGAGCCGGAAGCTGTTAATCAGTGATGCCAATATCCTCATAGATTTGGTCGCCGGTGGAATTCCGGATGAAATGTTCGCGCTCGCTTATGAATGTGGCGTGCCTGATGTGTTATTCGGGTATGAATTATAGGAGAAGCATCCGGCTTTACCTGCACTGGGTCTGAACGTTATGGGCTTGGAGTCGGAGGCAATCCTCTACACGATGCAGCTCAATGTGAAGCACGCGAAAACTGGGGTCAGTAGCAACGACTGTATGGCCCTGGCTTTAGCAAGGCAGGAAAACTGTTCTCTGTTACCATGTGACGGTGCGCTGCGCCAAATCGCCTTGGGCGAAGGTGTCGAAGTCCGGGGTACGCTTTGGTTAGTCGAAGAAATGTTTAATGCTGGCTTGGTTGATCTGCCGAGAATTCGGGAGGCATATGCCGCAATGAAAGCAGATGTCCTTAAAACAGCGGCCGGATGGTTTTCTCCCTAGTTTGACCGCAACACCTTTGTGTAACGCCTAGGAGTACCCGCCCCGCAGGCGGCGCGCTGTCGCGCAGCAAACAGCTAAATGCTTTGCCAATAACTCCAATAGGTTACGTTTTGTTTGATGAGAGAGAGGCTGTCGGACTTGGGACTGATCTACTGCGCCGGTGGGAGAGCGCCCCATTTTCCCGATCCTTTTCGTCAAATAGCTACGGCTATTCTCCTCAAACGATCGAAAAAATGGCCTCGCCCTCCCACCTTGCTCGCTACGATCACCCAAGTCCGACAGCCTCCTAGCCTCTGATAAACCCATTTCTTTTCCGATTCTGTATGACGCTCTCCGTGTCACAAAATAAATATTTATATAATTCAATATGATATGCGATTAGGTGCCTAGTTTTGCAGGCGATCAGCGTTTTCTGGAGAAATAATCTCATTATCAGTGGCGCGCGATCTCACTTTATCTGGCGCGAATCTCACTTTTTGTGGCGCTCTACGCTTGCATCCATGGAATGCCTGTATATAATTCCAGCATACTGGATAAATAACCAGCAGGTGACTCGATGGATGATCTGACGCCGCGCCAGGCGGAAATCCTGGCCCTGATACAGGAATACATCTCCGACGAAGGCTATCCACCCACGCGCATGGAAATTGCCGATGCCTTCGGTTTCCGTTCGCCCAATGCGGCCGAGGAACACCTGCGCGCTCTGGAGCGCAAGGGCTACATCGAGTTGCTGCAAGGTTCCTCACGGGGTATCCGTGTGCTCGAGGGTGAGGTGGCACCGGAAGGCATCCCGGTAGTCGGCCGCGTGGCAGCGGGTGAGCCTATCCTTGCTGAGGAGCATGTCGAGGATCATTACCCCGTCGATCCGGCACTGTTCCATCCGCGTGCCCACTACCTGTTACGGGTGCGCGGCATGAGTATGAAGGATATAGGGATCATGGACGGCGACCTGCTGGCTGTACACCGTACCCGCACGGTACAAAATGGCCAGATCGTGGTCGCGCGCCTGGATGATGAGGTGACTGTCAAGCGCTTCCGTCGCCGCGGTTCCATTGTGTATCTCATGCCCGAAAACGAAGACTTCGAGCCCATCCGCGTCGACCTGCGCCAGCAGTCGCTGGATATCGAAGGCCTGGGCGTCGGCATCCTGCGTAACCAGGCATTATGAGTCTCGACCAGTTGTTACAACGTGCTGATATCTGGCGCGGTGGTCGACTGACCACCGCTGTCAGGGCTGTGTCCAGCGGTTACAGTGAGCTTGACGGGCTGTTGCCGGGCGGTGGCTGGCCGCAGGGTGCGCTGACCGAAATTCTCATGCCGCGCCAGGGCATCGGTGCCCTGCGCCTGTTGATGCCGGCGCTGGCGCAACTCAGCCATGATGACCGCTGGATCTGCTGGGTGGCTCCGCCGCATATTCCCTACGCGCCCGCGCTGGTTGCAGCCGGTGTCGATTTGTCCCGCGTGTTACTGGTTCACCCCAAGGCACAGCAGGATGGTCTGTGGGCGGTCGAACAAAGTCTGCGTTCGGGTAACTGTGGGGCAGTGCTGGCCTGGCCGGTGCTGGACGATACCAGTGTGATGCGTCGGTTGCAGCTGGCCGCCGAGGCCGGTGATGCACTGGGTTTCCTGTTCCGCCCCCAACGCTTTGTCAAACGGTCGTCACCGGCAGCTCTGCGCATCCAGCTGGACACCCATATCAACGGCAACCTGTCGGTGTCTGTCCTCAAGCGCCGCGGCGGTTGGGCGGCCGGTCCGGTACACCTCGACACCTCTCTGCAGCATGGCACACTGGCTCTGCATACGCATGCCGCAACTGCCGCTGGATGTCTTCAGCCGCAGTGGCAGTGAACAGCAGCCACTGGCAGTCAGTCACAACGGACGACGGGCCAGTGTGTTGTTGTGTAACCCGGCTGCGAGCACGCGCGGTGTGCGCCCCGGCATCAGTGTCGCTGCTGCGCGCGCGCTGGCGCACGATTTAATCGTCCAGCCGCGTGATTTCAAGGCCGAACAGGCCGCCCTGCGCGCGCTTGCGTCCTGGAGCTATCAGTACAGCGCCCAGGTCAGCCTCTATCCCCCCTGTGAGCTGTTGCTGGAGGTGGCGGGCAGTTTCATGCTGTTTGGTGGCTGGGCCGCCTTGCTGGATAAAGTGCGCGCCGGACTGAATGGGCTCGGCTACATAACTCGACTGGCCAGTGCGCCAACCCCCCTGGCAGCGCTCAGCCTGGCGCGCTGTAACAGCGAACAACACATCGATGCGCCGCACCAGCTGGCGGCCGCACTCGCTGTGCTGCCGGTTTCGGTTCTCGACTGGGAACAAAGCCTGATCGATCGTCTCGAGGGCATGGGTGTGCGCCGGCTGGGCAATCTGCTGCGCCTGCCACGCGATGGTCTGGCGCGCCGCTTCGGGCAGCACAGCCTGCTGTATCTCGATCGCATGCTCGGTCGCTGTCCGCATCCGCAAGCGCTGTACCAGCCACCACAAATTTTCAGACACCGTTTACAGTTGCCAGCCGAAGTCGAACAGGCACCGGCCCTGTTGTTTACCCTGCAACGGCTGTTGCTGGAGCTGTGTGGCTGGTTGGGAGGGCTGGGTGCCGGTGTGCAGCGCGTCGACATCAGGCTCTGGCACCGCGAGCAACAGGTGACTCACCTCCGTCTGGGCATCCAAAGCCCCGGCCGCAATGCCGAGCAGCTAACCACTCTGTTACGCGAACGTCTGGAACGCCTCGAACTGCCATCGCCGATTATTGAAGTCGAACTGTATGCAGGGGAAACGGTGCGGCTTGACGCCGCTTCGCGGGACATGTTCGATCACAACAGCAAAGCGGAGCAGATCAACCTGCTCGACCGCCTGCGAGCGCGGCTGGGAGATCAGGCTATTACCGGTATCAGTGCCGTTGCTGAACACCGGCCTGAATATGCCTGGCGTTACAGTGATCCGGGGGATAGCAAAAAACACTGCAGCAGCCAGCAGAGGCCACTATGGCTGTTGCCGGTACCACGGCTGCTTATAACCCGCGATGGCCGCCCGCAACTGCAGGGTGAGCTGCGGCTGGAGTCCAGCCGCGAACGTATCGAGTCCGGCTGGTGGGATGAGCGGGATGTGGCCCGCGATTACTTCATTGCCACCAACCCTGCCGGTTCGCGTTACTGGATTTATCGCGAGCTGACGGGCGAGCGAGGCTGGTATTTACAGGGGTTGTTTGAATGACTGCGGGACGAAGGTTTATAGTTTTCGGGTCTAAATATATAGTGACCGCAGCAAACAAGGGGATAACTGCACAAATGCATCGAGTGGTCCGGAAACTGGTGTTTCTCCTGCCAGCGCTGTTCCTGGCCGTGGCGGCCGCAGACAGTGATACCCGCCGGCTGGTCGAATTTCCGCCCATGATGCGCCAGCACATGCTTGGCAATATGCGTGACCATCTGCTCGCCATTACCGAGATCCAGCAGGCCTTGTCTGCCGCCGACTTTGACCGGGCTGCAGAAATCGCCGAGAAGCGTATCGGCATGTCATCGCTCACCAGCCACGACGCAAGCCACATGGCGGCCTACATGCCCGATGAAATGCAGGCAATTGGTACCCGGATGCATCAGGCCGCCAGCCGCTTTGCGGTCATCGCCGAGGAAAGTGCCGTTGACGGCGAGATAAGAAAAGCAATCGGCGCCTTGTCACAGGTAACCGCACAGTGCGTTGCCTGCCACTCCGCGTTTCGAGCACGCTAAACGGCAAACTGGTACCGGTTTCTGGACTTCACCTGTAGGAGCACCCCGTGCCGGGCATAAACGTCGTCCCCCGGCGCGAATTGCGGCCAGGCACCCTAAAGGGCATAAAAGGCCGCTCCGACAGCTTACTCAGCATGCCCTTCGCGGACTGCGGTCTTGTAGTCCCGGTAGTAGCCGGTTATGGTTTTCCACAAGGCTCCGGGGCGGCCATCGCCGATCGCCCTGCTGTTTACTTGCGTAACCGGTACGATCTCGCGGGTAGAGCTGGTTATCCACACTTCTTCGGCCTGAGCCAGCATGCTTTCATCAATGTCGCTTTCAGCGCAGGGCAGGCCGTGTTTTCCCGCCAGTTCAAGCACGAGGTCACGGGTGATGCCAGGCAGCATGTGTTCGCTCTTGGGTGGCGTAATGATCGTGTTGTTGTCCACCATGAAAACATTGCTCGAAGATCCTTCTATAACCTGTCCGTCTCGGATTAGGATGGCCTCCGCGGCACCCTGATCGACTGCCTGCTGACGCAGCAGTACATTGGGCAACAAGGTAATCGCCTTTATGTCGCAACGTTGCCAGCGGATATCGTTGAGGGTGACTGCCGCCACGCCATTCTGTTCGATGGCCGGGTCCGGGCATGCGATCGGATTGCTGCTCGCATACACCGTGGCACTGATGTCTTCCGGAAAACTGTGGTCACGCTTCGCCGCACAGCCGCGGGTCACCTGCAGATACACAGACTGGTCGTTGTCCGGCCCGGTCGCATTGCGGTTTCGCGTCAGCAGTTCATTGAGCATGCTTTCCCATTCGGCTGCATCCAACGGGTTTGCCAGCCGAATGCCATCCAGACTGTTCTGCAGGCGCTGCAGGTGGTGCGGCAGGCGGAACAGGCGGCCACCGAAAGCGGGAATCACCTCGTAGACGCCGTCGCCGAACAGGAAGCCGCGGTCGGTGACAGGAATGCAGGCCTGTTCCAGCGGCAGGAACCTGCCGTTAAGGTAGACGCAAGACACGCTATTCGAAGTACAGCAGCGCCTCATCAACGATGCGCTGCCAGAAATTGCCTTCAGCCACCGGCTGCAGGGCAACAAGGTTCTTGTCTGCCACGGTCTGGTCTTCCAGTCGGACGACCACTTCGCCCAGCGGCTGACCGTCGGACACCGGGGCGATGATCTGCTCGTGCAGCTGCATGCTGGCATCCAGGTTCTTGTATTGCCCTCGTGGAATCGTCACATACAGGGTATCCGCCAGGCCCAGATCCACATTTTCGCTAGCACCTTTCCATACGCGGGAACTCGTCAGCTTGGTGCCAGCATCATACAGCTTGTGCGTTTCATAGAAGCGAAAACCATAATTGAGCAGCGCCTGGCTGGCGTCCGCCCGCGCCTCTTCGCTCTTGGTGCCCAGAACGACGCTGATCAGCCGCATGCCGTCGCGATCGGCTGAGGTCACCAGGCAATAGCCGGCTGTCTCTGTGTGGCCGGTCTTCATTCCGTCAACCGATTCGTCGCGCCACAGCAACTTGTTGCGGTTGTACTGGGTAATCTCGTTGAAGGTGAATTTCTTCTCCGAATACCAGCGATAGTACTCGGGGAACTCCTTGATCAGGGCACGGGCAATGCGCACGATGTCGCGCGCTGTGGTGTAGTGTTCCTTATCCGGCAGGCCAGTGCTGTTGACAAAATGCGTGTGGGTCATTCCCAGCCGTTGCGCGTGCTGGTTCATCAGTGCGGCGAAACTGTCTTCGCTGCCGGCAACCTGCTCGGCCAGGGCCACTGTGGCATCGTTGCCCGACTGAATGATCATACCTTTGATGAGATCAGCAACAGCCACCTGCGTATTGACCTCTACGAACATGCGCGAACCGGGGGTGCGCCAGGCCTTCTCGCTGATGCGCACCTTGTCGGACAACGACAGCGAACCGTTATTGAGTTCTTTGAAGACTACATAGGCGGTCATCAACTTGGTAATGCTCGCCGGCTCAAGCGGCTCATCGGCGTTCTTTTCGGCAATGGCCTGGCCACTGAGAAAGTCTTCCACCAGGTAACCCTTGGCGCCGACGGCGGGCGGCTTGGGGATCGGGCCCGCTGACTGGGCGGCGGCGCTGACAACAAAGCTGATAAGAGTTAACAGGATAGTGAAATGGCGGAATATCTGCATGAGCCCTACTGTATGCTGGGTTAGTCGGTTATTCCCTAGTCGATCACGACATGGGGGGAGCGGATGCCGTGGTCGGCGAGCAGCTGGGTCAACTTGTCGGCGGTTTCGACGCTGGCCAGCGGCCCGACACGGACCCGGTAGACCCGTTGCTGATTGCTGGTTGCTTCGCTGATCCGTAACTGGCCCGGTAAATCAACGCGACTCAGCCGCGCCTGCAGGCGCTCAGCATTGTCCCGGCTTTGGAAGGCGCCAAGCTGCAGATACAGGAGCGGCTCGTGTGCTGGTGGCGTGACCGTGGCAGCAGGAGTAGTAACCGCCTGCTTACTGGCCGCGGCAGTTGCGACCTTCGGCAGGCTGGGTGCGATGCGCGGTTTGGCCGGGGTTTTTCGATCCTTCGCCGCGTCGATGGCAGTAATTTCAACCAGCCCTGTGCCTTTGCCCAGGATTTCCAGCCGTGCAGCCGCGGCATAGGACAGGTCGATCAGGCGGTTTTCGTGAAACGGTCCACGGTCATTGATCTTGACGATAACCGATTTGCCGTTCTCCAGATTGGTGACGCGTGCGTAGGTTGGTAAGGGCAAGGTCTTGTGCGCGGCCGACATCTTGTACATATCATAGATCTCACCGCTGGAGGTACGGTGGCCGTGGAACTTGGTGCCGTACCAGGACGCGATACCGCGTTCCCTGTAACCCGCGCTCCTCTTGAGCGTGTGGTAGCGCGCACCGTGCACAACATAGGATGGGGGGTTGCCGTAGCGGCTGAATGGTTCAACCCGGGGTATCGCGTCCTTGACCGCGGAAAGATCGATATGCTGCTCGGGCGCGCTGTCGTGTGCCTGCGAATACCGGCCCGTTGGCGGGTCGCTGGCGCAACCGCTCAACAGCAGGCCCAGGCCGAGCAGGCCCGGCCCAGTCACATTCAACAGGCTGTCAGTCCCGATCCTTCTGGTAAGCATCGCGTATCGCCTCGCTCAACTGGTAGACCGCCATGGCATATAGCGGGCTGCGGTTGTAACGGGTAATAACATAGAAATTGTTGCCGGTCAGCCAGTATTCCGGACCATCAGCCTGCTCCAGTTCCAGCAGTGCAACGGGCAGGTCCGCGGGCAGCTTCGGGTCGGTGGTCACACCCTTGGCGGCATAGTCGCCGGCCGTGGTCTCGCGCGGCGTCAGATTGTCGGACACTGTGAAATTATCCAGCGGTGAGCCGCTCGTTATGCGGGCGCTCACCGGTTGACCCGGTTTCCAGCCGTGACGATGAAAGTAGTTCGCCACGCTGCCAATGATATCATCCAGGTCGTTCCAGAGGTTACGTTTGCCGTCGCCGCTGAAATCGACTGCATAGCTGCGATAGCTGGACGGAATGAACTGCCCGTAGCCCATGGCGCCCGCGTAGGAGCCCTTCACTTCGCTGACGTCTACATGCTCCTCGCGGGTGAGAATCAGAAACTGCTCCAGCTCGCCGCGAAAGAACTTGCTGCGGGGCGGGTAGGCGAAGGCCAGCGTTGTCAGGGCGTCTATGACCCGGTACGAACCGGTATTGCGGCCGTAGCGCGTCTCCACGCCGATAATGGCAACGACAACCGCCGGGTCAACATCGAAATGGCTGGCGGCCCGCTGCAGTATAGCCTCGTTGTTCTTCCAGAATTCGACGCCACCGTTGATGCGCTGGGGCGTGAGGAAGATCCTCCGGTATTCATACCATGGTTTGGTCTTTTCCGCTGGGCGCGCTATGGCTTCGAGGATGTCGTTACGCTTATTCGCCCGGTCAAACAGCACCACGAGCTCTTCGCGCTCGAAGCCATGGCGTTTTACCATCTCGTCGATGAAGGCCTGGACGTCAGGATTGCCCTGGAAATCGCCCGCGCACCCCGGGGTGGCGACCAACAGGCTTGCGATCAGACTTAACCAGATTACTGAAGTTCGTTTTTTTGACACCGTGCTTCCCTATGTAGGCAGCAGTTTCCTGTGTGTATGGATAGACATGAGCATACCGAAACCGGCCATCAGCGTCACCATCGATGTGCCGCCGTAGCTTACCATCGGCAGGGGCAGGCCAACCACCGGCAGCAGGCCGGTCACCATGCCGGTATTGACAATGATATAGATAAAGAATGTCATTGCCAGGCTGCCACCGAGCAAGCGGCTGTAGGTGTCCTGTGCCTGGGTGGCGATATAGATGCAGCGCACGATGATGACGCTGTAGACGGTCAGCAGCACCGCGATGCCGAACAGGCCGAATTCTTCACCCAGTACGGCAAAAATGAAGTCCGTGGATCGTTCCGGCAGAAATTCCAGGTGTGCCTGGGTGCCGTTCAGCCAGCCTTTGCCGAACAGGCCGCCGGAACCGATGGCGATCTTCGACTGAATGATATGATAGCCCGCGCCCAGCGGGTCCTGTTCCGGGTTGAGAAAAGTGACAACGCGTTGCCGCTGATACTCATGCATGAAATGCCACAACACCGGCGCGCCCGCGCCCGCCACCAGGGCAAGGCCGCCCAGCAGCCGCCACGAAAGTCCAGCCAGAAACACCACGAAAAATCCGGCACCGGCGATCAGCAGCGCGGTACCGAGATCAGGTTGCTTGGCAATCAGCAGCACCGGCACCACGATCAGCGTGCCAGCAATCGACAGCCTCGATGGCGAAGGCGGCAGGCGTTTGTCCGACAGATACCAGGCTACCATCATTGGCACTGCAAGTTTCATCATTTCCGAGGGCTGGAAACGTACCAGTCCCAGGTCCAGCCAGCGCTGTGCGCCTTTGCCGATATCGCCGACCGCCAGCACCGCAATCAGCAATAACAGACCCACGCTGTACAGCCACGGGGTCCAGCGCTCCAGCCACTGGGTACGCAGCTGGGCGATAATCGCCATGGCGCCGAAGGCAATGCCCAGGCGAATGCACTGGCGCAGTATCAGCTGGTCGTCGCCGCCCGCCGCGCTGTAAAGGACAAAAAGTCCGAGCGTCGACAGTGCAATCAGGCTGAACAGCAGCATGGCATCCAGGTGCAGGATATGTTGCCAGTCGCGCCGGCTGGCGTCTTCACGGTGGCTGTCGAGGAGTGTGCTCATGGTGTGTCCGGCTTGATCAGGTAGGCGTCCAGTATGGTGCGCGCAATCGGTGCGGCGACAGCGCTGCCACTGCCGCCGTTCTCAACGATAACCGCAACGGCGATCTTGGGATCGTCGACCGGCGCAAAAGCAATAAACAGCGAGTGATCGCGCAGTTTTTCCTCCAGTTTGGCTGCGTCATACTTCTCCTCCTGCTTTAGGCCGAACACCTGTGCCGTACCGGTCTTGCCGGCGATGGCGTAAGGCGCATCGAGGCCGACCTTGCGCGCCGTGCCATGTGGTCCCTGCACCACCGCGTGCATGGCGTCTATGACTGTGCGCCAGTGTTCCCGGTCTTCGATGGGAATATAGAGCACCGGATCATTGGTCACAGGCGTCAATTCGGGGTCGTCGCTAATCTGCGTCGAGGCGACGATGTGTGGTTTCATACGCTGGCCGTATTTTGACAGGGTCGCGGTGGCGCTGGCCAGCTGGAGGGGCGTTGTCAACAGGAAACCCTGGCCGATGCCCGTGATCAGGGTTTCGCCGGGGAACCAGGGCTGGTTACGCATGGCGCGTTTCCATTCCCGTGACGGTAACAGACCTGGCAGTTCACCGCTGATGTCGACTTCGGTGCGCTCGCCGAAGCCGAACTGGGCGAGATAATCGTGCAGGCGGTCGATCCCCATGGACAGTGCCAGGTCATAGAAATAGACGTTGCACGACTCGGTGATGGCCCTGGTCAGATCAACGCTGCCGTGACCGCCGCGTTTCCAGTCGCGGTATCTGCGGTCTTTGCCGGGCAGCTGGTAAAACCCCGGACAATAGGTGTGAGCGTACTCGCTGGTAATGCCCTGTTCCAGGCCGCCGAGTCCGACAAAGGGTTTCAGTGTCGAACCTGGTGGGTACTGACCGCGCAGGCCGCGGTTGAACAGCGGCTGGTCTTCGTCATCGCGCAGCGCCTGGTAGGCGTCGCTGTCGATGCCATTGACAAACAGATTGGGGTCATAAGTAGGTTCACTGACGAAAGCCAGGACGCCGCCGCTGTTCGGATCTATGGCGATGACCGCACCCGTGCGGCCGGCGAACGCCTGTTCGGCGACGTTCTGCAGTTCGGCATCCAGCGTCAGGTAGAGGTTTTCGCCGGGGACTGGCGGTGTGCGCAGCAGGGTGCGCAGCACCCGGCCTTCGGCGTTGATTTCCACCTGTCGGTAGCCGACTGTCCCGTGCAGAATTCCTTCGTAGGTCTTTTCGATGCCGACCTTGCCGATGTGCGTGGTGCCGCTGTAGTTCGAAGCGTCAATCTGTTGCAGGTCGCGTTCATCCACCCGGCCGACGTAGCCCACTGCATGGACGGCGAGCGGGCCATGCGGATAGTGGCGCGACAGGCCGGCGACGATGTCGACCCCGGGGTAGCGGTGCCGGTCGATGGCGAATCTCGCCACTTCTTGATCGCTGAGATGAAAGCGTAGCGGTATGGGTTTGAATGCCGGCGTGCGCGCGAGCAACTTGTCGAAGCGTTTGCGGTCGACGTCCCGGATCTCGACCAGCTTGGCCAGGTTGTCAAGCGTTATCTGCATATTGTGAACCTGCTCGGGCGTGATCTCCAGGCGGTAGGAGGGCAGGTTGTCGGCGAGGATGATGCCGTTACGGTCGAAAATCAGGCCCCGGTTGGGCGGCAGTGGCAGGATCTTGATGCGGTTGTCGTCCGACAGCGTGGTAAAGTGTTCGTGCGCCAGCACCTGGAGGTAAACCAGGCGGCCGGCCAGAATGGCGATCAGCAGCGCCGCGAACACCAGCGCCTGCACCGAGCGTTGCATGAACAGGTGGCTTTCAAACAGGTAATCCTTGATCGTAACCCGCAAGGAATGGCCTCACTGAACCGAGAAGTTGACGCGCAGCAATGTGAGCAGGTGGTAGATGAACGGCCAGATTGCGGCGCCGATCAGAGACGGCAGCCAGTATCCCGGCGATGGCATGGGGCGGCCGATGACGCTGTCAATCCACAACGTCAGCAACTGGTGCAGGACGAGAAAGACCATAACGGTGAGCGCTTGCTGCCACACCGGATAGACGCGGATACGCTGGTGCAGGCGCACACACAGGTAAGCGATCAGGCTGAGCGACAGCGCGTGTTCGCCGAGCAGTGTGCCACTGAGCACATCAAGCAGCAGGCCCGCCATGAAGCCGGAACCGACACTGATCCGGTCGGGCAGCGCCAGGCACCAGAATATCAGCGTCAATGCCACCCAGTCGGGGCGCAGCGTGCGCAGACTGTCGGGCAGAGGCGCGATCGTCAGTATCATCGCGGCCGCAAAACTCAGCAGGATAATAATGCCGCCGTGGTGCCGGGTGAGCGTCATGGTGTCTTGCTGGTTTCCTCGGTCTCAGCGGACTCCGTATCCGGTGTCGGGGTGCTTACCGGGCTCGTCAGGTCGGGTGGCCATACCAGCAGGACTTCGCGGCTGCGGTCGAGGTTCGCGCGGGGGCGTGCCACCACGGTGGAAAAGGTGTTCCCCGGGTCCTGCTCCACCGAAACCACCTCGGCCACCGGATATCCCGGCGGGAAACGGCCGCCCAGCCCGGAACTGACCAGCAGGTCGCCGACGCGTACGTCCGCGTTCGTGGGAATGTGCGGCAGCTCAAGCCGGTCGATGCTGCCGGTCCCGAGCGCAATCGTGCGCAGTCCGGTACGGTTGATTTGCACCGGGATCGCGTGACTGGGGTCGGTAATCAGCATGGCCGTGGCGGTAAAGGGTCCGACATGGATCAATTGGCCCATGACACCCTGGCTGTCCAGCAGCGGCTGGCCTTCAAACAGGTGGTCGAGACTGCCTTTGTTGATCTCGATCTGGTGGCGATAGGGGTCCATATCGACCGACAGCAGTTCGGCGATCAGCATGGGGCGCTTGCCGACCTGGAACGACGAATCCAGCAGGGCGCGTAAACGCATGTTTTCCGCTTCCAGCGCTTCGAGCTTCTGTAACTGGGTATTGAGCACGAGCTGCTGGGTGCGCAGGCCGGCGTTTTGCTCCTGCAGATCGCGCCGCGTGGCCAGCGATTCGCGGAACCAGGCGCCGGTCGTGCCGGGCAGATCCACCAGCCATTGGAGGGGGTAGACCAGTACTGACAAGGCCGCGCGGACACTGTCCAGATGGTGCTGGCGATGATCGACGGTCATCAGGGCGATAGAGAGCGAAGCCAGTACCAGCAGACGTGCAAACAGAGGTGGGCCGGCTGTAAAAATCTGTTTAATAGTGACCTCTACTCTTGGTTGAGCGGGGGGGTGCCAGCCACGGAGGCGCGCCGAGGCGCACGGAGAGAAACAAAAAATACATAACCCTGGACCGCACAAAATGTCGCATAATCAAGAAATCCTTGCGTCACTTGTTCGAACTTGCGGTGACAACGCTTTCCTCAGTGCACCTCGGCACGCCTTTCTGGTTAATCAAGAATGTCGCCGTGCCTACTCCACCGCAAAAACGTCGCCGCCGCGCTCATCGAGCAGCTCCAGCGCGCGGCCGCCGCCGCGCGCCACGCACGTCAGCGGATCGTCGGCGACCACTACGGGCAGGCCGGTTTCCTCCATCAGCAGGCGGTCGAGGTCGCGCAGCAACGCGCCACCGCCCGTCAGTACAATACCGCGTTCGGCAACATCGGCGCCGAGTTCCGGTGGTGTCTGTTCCAGCGCCGTTTTTACCGCCCCGACTATGCCGGCCAGCGGTTCCTGCAGGGCTTCCAGGATCTCGTTGCTGTTCAAGGTGAAGCTGCGCGGTACGCCCTGGGCCAGATTGCGGCCTTTCACTTCCAGTTCCTTCATCTCCGCACCAGGATAGGCGGAGCCGATCTGCTTCTTGATATGCTCTGCGGTCGCTTCACCGATCAGCGTGCCGTAGTTGCGCCGTACGTAATTGACGATGGCGTCGTCGAAGCGGTCGCCGCCGATGCGCACCGAGGACGAATAGACGATGCCATTCAGGGAAATCACGGCCACTTCCGATGTGCCACCGCCGATATCCAGCACCATCGAGCCGCGTGCTTCGTCCACGGGCATGCCGGCGCCGATCGCAGCCGCCATCGGCTCTTCAATCAGGTACACTTCGCGCGCGCCAGCGCCAGCTGCGGATTCCTTGATGGCGCGGCGTTCCACCTGGGTGGAGCCGCAGGGCACGCAGATCAGCACCCGCGGGCTGGGACGGAAAAAGCGGGCCTCGTGCACCTTGTGGATAAAGTGCTGCAGCATTTTTTCGGTGACGGTGAAGTCGGCGATCACACCCTCTTTCAGTGGGCGGATGGCGGTGATATTACCCGGCGTGCGCCCCAGCATGGCCTTGGCCTCGGCACCCACTGCGGCGATGCTCTTCGGTCCCCCCGGCCCGCGATCCTGGCGAATAGCGACCACCGACGGTTCATCGAGGACCACGCCGCGGCCGCGTACATAAATTAGAGTGTTGGCGGTACCCAGATCGATGGATAAATCGTTGGAGAACATCCCCATCAGACTTCTGAACATGGAGGGCTGCGTCCCTAGCGTTATAAAAGGGCGTAATCTAACACAACATGGGCGTAAACGGGCAAGGAGATTGCCGCTTTACTTACGTCGCTGTATGCTCGCCTGCATACCCATGGGGTGTTCAAATATGCTACCGTTCGCTTTTGCTTCAGCAGTCAACCGAGATTACCCGCATGTCTTTGGACAAAGAGGCCGTCAGCAGGATCGCTCACTTGGCACGCCTGGGCGTCGATGACTCGGAGTATGCCAGCTATGCGCGCAACCTCTCCGACATCCTGGCGTTCGTCGAACAACTGAACGGCGTCGACACGACCGGTGTCGAACCTATGGCACACCCGCTGGACGCCAGTCAGCGTCTGCGTCCCGACCAGGTGACGGAAACCGCCGAGCGGGAAAAATTCCAGCGCGTTGCGCCCCACGTCGAGGCCGGGCTGTACCTGGTCCCCAAGGTCATTGAATAACACGGATACGCTATGTTTCAGAAGACTATTTCCGAACTGGCGGCCGGACTTCGGAGTGGTGAGTTTTGCAGCGAAGAGCTGACGCAGGCCTTCCTGGAGCGAATTGAACGATTCGATCCGCAGTTGAACACTGTCGTGACGCTTACCGCAGAGGCGGCGCTGGCTGATGCCACGGCGGCAGACCAGAGGTTGAAACGTGGCGATGCCGCCGTGCTGACCGGTATCCCTTACCTGCATAAGGATATCTTCTGTACTGAGGGTGTCCGCACGGCCTGTGGTTCGCGCATGCTGGACAGCTTCGAGGCCCCGTACGATGCCACCGTCACACGTAGACTCAAGGATGCGGGTGCCATCATGCTGGGCAAAACCAATATGGACGAATTCGCCATGGGGTCGTCCAATGAGACCAGCTTCTACGGGCCGGTAAAGAATCCCTGGGATCTGGCGCGGGTGCCCGGCGGATCCTCGGGCGGCTCGGCAGCCGCCGTCGCTGCGCGTCTTGCGCCCCTGGCAACCGGCACCGATACCGGCGGCTCGATCCGTCAGCCGGCAGCGCTGTGCGGTATCACGGGAATCAAGCCAACCTACGGGCGGGTTTCGCGCTACGGCATGATTGCTTTTGCCTCCAGCCTGGACCAGGGCGGCGCCTTCGCCGCCAGTGCCAAAGACGCCGCGCTGCTGCTGGAAGCCATGTCCGGATTCGACGCGCGTGACTCGACCAGTATCGACCGGCCGGTCGAGGCCTATGCAGCGCAGCCCGACGCGGACCTGAAAGGGATGAGCATCGGCCTGCCAAAAGAGTACTTCGGTGAAGGCCTGCAGCCCGGCGTGGCTGCCGCCGTCCATGCCGCTATCGAGGAGTTCAAACAGCTCGGTGCGGAGGTCAGGGAGATCAGTCTGCCGAATTCCGCCCTGGCAGTGCCCGCCTACTATGTTGTGGCACCGGCCGAGTGCTCCTCCAACCTGTCGCGCATGGACGGGGTGCGCTTCGGCTACCGCTGCGAGAATCCCAGAGACCTCGAAGACCTGTATGTACGTTCGCGCGGCGAAGGGTTTGGCGCGGAAGTCAAACGCCGTATCATGGTGGGCACTTACGCGCTGTCTGCCGGCTATTATGACGCCTATTACCTCAAGGCCCAGCAGGTGCGTCGCCTGATCCGCGACGATTTCGCCCGGGCGTTTGCCGAGGTCGACGTCATCATGGGGCCAACCACGCCCACTACCGCGTTCAAACTGGGTGAAAAAGCCGATGACCCGGTTACCATGTACCTTTCCGACATTTACACCATAGCGGTGAACCTGGCAGGCTTGCCTGGCATGTCCGTGCCCGCGGGACTGGTGGACGGCCTGCCGGTCGGCCTGCAACTGATTGGCAATTATTTCGACGAAGGCAGGCTGTTGAACGTGGCACACCGTTACCAGCAGGTCACCGACTGGCACCGGCGGGTTCCGCCGGGTTTTGAATAATGCGTCATATCACCACAGAGGCGCGCGGAGGCGTACTGAGGAAAAAATCGATGGCGGGCCTCTGTCGGGGTGCCCCGCCACGTGTCTTGGAAAGACAGAGCATTCCCTCCAGCTTTCCTCTGTGCGCCTCCGTGCGCCTCCGTGGTTGTCATTGTCACCAGAGAAACTGCCCATGAAATGGGAAGCCGTCATCGGCCTGGAGATCCACGCCCAGCTGGCCACCCGAAGCAAGATCTTTTCCGGCGCGTCGACCGCTTATGGCGCGGCGCCCAACACCCAGGCCTGTGCAGTCGATCTGGGCCTGCCGGGTGTGCTGCCGGTGTTGAACGCGGAAGTGGTGCGTATGGCGGCCAGGTTTGGTCTCGCCACTCATTCGACTGTCGCCCGGCGCTCGGTGTTTGCGCGCAAGAATTATTTCTATCCGGATCTCCCCAAGGGCTACCAGATCAGCCAGTACGAGCTGCCCGTTGTGCATAACGGTTATCTGGAGATCGATCTCGGGGACGGGGCTACCAAGCGCATCGGCATCACCCGTGCGCACCTGGAAGAGGACGCCGGCAAGTCGCTGCACGAGGATTTTCACAGCGAGACCGGGATCGATCTCAACCGGGCAGGTACCCCGTTGCTGGAGATTGTCTCCGAGCCCGATATGCGCTCTGCCGGTGAGGCGGTTGCCTATATGAAAAAGATCCATGCGCTGGTGCGTTACCTGGATATCTGCGACGGCAATATGCAGGAGGGCTCCTTCCGTTGCGATGCCAACGTATCGGTCCGGCACGTAGGCGAGGAGGCCTTCGGGACCCGCGCGGAAATCAAGAACATCAACTCTTTTCGCTTTGTCGAACGCGCCATCAATTACGAAATCGGCCGCCAGATCGATATTCTCGAAGGCGGTGGCGAGGTAGTGCAGGAAACCCGCCTGTACGATGCCGATAAGAACGAGACGCGTTCCATGCGCAGCAAGGAGGAGGCCAACGACTACCGTTACTTCCCTGATCCCGATCTGCTGCCGGTGGAGCTCGAGCAGGTCTTCATTGACCAGGTCGCTGCCACTTTGCCGGAATTGCCCGATGCACGGCGGGATCGCTTCATGCGCGATTACGACCTGTCACGTTACGACGCGGCGGTACTGACTGGTAGCCGCGAAATGGCGGAATTCTTCGAACAGACGGTGGCCGCGGCGGGTGGACAAGGCAAGCTTTCGGCCAATTGGGTGATGGGTGAGCTGGCCGGCCTGTTGAACAAGGAAGGCAAAGACATTGCCGAAAGTCCGGTCAGTCCGGCGATGCTGGGTGGCATGTTGCAGCGTATCAGCGACGGCACCATCTCCGGCAAGATTGCCAAGCAGGTATTCGAGGCCATGTGGGTGGGCGAAGGTGACGCCGATGCGGTAATCGAGCATAAGGGCCTTAAACAGATCACCGACACCAGCGCGATTGAAAAGATCGTGCGCGACGTCCTGACGAACCATCCCGGACAGGTCGAACAGTACCAGGGCGGTCAGGAGAAGCTGCTGGGCTTTTTCGTTGGCCAGGTGATGAAAGTCACTCAGGGCAAGGCCAATCCGGGTGAAGTCAACAAGCTGCTCAGGCAACTGTTGGCGGAGTAAACCCAGTCCTGGGAGGCTGTCGGATTTGGGACTGATCTACTGCGCCGGTGGGAGAGCGCCCCATTTTTGCGATCCTTTTCGTCAAACAGCTACGGCTATTCTCCTCAAACGATCGAAAAAATAGCCTCGCCCTCCCACCTTGCTCGCTACGATCGCCCAAGTCCGACAGCCTCCTAGATCTCCAGCTGGACCTGAGTCGCCTTGCCCTCCTGCAGGCGGAAACCGCGCATTTCCAGCACGCCCCTGGTATTGAGGGAGACGATAAGGTACAGGGCCTGGGGGTAGCCGGCCTTTTCCAGATCGGTGGCCGAGGGTTCGGCCGGGCTGTGCGGGTGGGAATGATAGATGCCGAACAGCTCTTCGCCCTGTTCGCGCATCCGGCGCAGGGCATCGATCTGGCTCGCGGGATCCATGACAAACAGACGCTGGGGCTGGTCGGACACATTGCTGATCGGGATGGCGCGAACTGGGCGGCCGTCCCGTGCCGCAATCAGTCCGCAGACCTCAACGTCGGGCGATGTCAGGGCCTGGTCGAGTATCTGGTTGACCAGGTGCCGGGGCAGGATAATTGTTTCCACACTGCCAACTATAACCAGCCGGGCGGCCGGACTGCCAGTAGTCCAGCAGATTATGCTGCAGTGGCGCGCTGCTGCCAAAGGACCGCTGCCGACTGGCAGGGGCTGCGGGAAAAAGACCGGTGGCGACGACGCTAAACACTGCCGCGCGGCCAGGCCAGGCCGCTGGCTGAGACGGGGCTCTCCTCTGGATGTCATTTCGCCTGCGGCGACACACCTTGGCCGGCACACACGGGACACTGCGGATCTTTCCCCAGTTTGACGCTGCGCCATTCGTGGTACAGGCCGTCGAATACCAGCAGCCGACCACACAGGGACTCGCCTACTCCCAGCAACAGTTTGAGCGTTTCCAGGGCCTGCAGGCTGCCGATAACCCCGACAATGGGCGCGAGCACCCCGTTGTTCGTACAAGTCTGATCGGGCTCCTCGGCTTCCCGGTACAGGCAGCGGTAGCAGGGGCTGTCGGCGCGCGCCGGGATGAACACCGACAGCTGGCCTTCGAGGCGCACCGCGGCAGCCGATACCAGCGGTGTGCACCGTGCCACACAGGCCGCATTCACGGCAAAACGTGTCGAAAAGTTATCGCTGGCATCGACGATGACGTCAGCCTGTTGTGCCAGCTCGTACAGTTGCGCGGAGTCGAGACGTGCGTGTAGCGGCGTAACGCGGGTTTCGGGATTGAGGGTGGCCAGCCGCTCCCGAGCGGACTCGACCTTCGCGCGTCCCACGGCGCCGCTGTCGTGGAGGATCTGCCGTTGCAGGTTCGACAGATCAACGTCGTCGTGGTCGGCGATCGTCAAGTGGCCCACGCCGGCGCTGGCCAGATACATGGCGGCCGGTGACCCCAGGCCGCCGGCGCCGACGATGACCACGTGTGCATCGAGCAGTTTCTGCTGTCCTTCGATGCCAACCTGCGGCAGCAGGATCTGGCGGCTATAGCGTAACAGTTGCTGATCGTCCATACCGAGTACGCAGCGCAGCGGAAATCAGCTGCAGCCCGCTATATCTTGTCGAATGCCCTTGGCCCACGATGCCCGCGCGCCTGATCATTCACACGGCCAATTACAAATAGTTGCGCCAGTGTTCCGGCCGTACGTCGCGACAACCGTGCGTCTTGCAACGGTAGCAGCGCATGAAGATTTCCCGGGTACTGTGGTCCTGGTCGTCGTGGATCAGCAGCGACTGCATTTCGTTTTCTTCGGTGTAGTAATACAGCGCCCGCCTGAGTTTGGCCATCAGGCTGCTGTCGAGGTGAAACCCGAGCTCCGTCAACAGAGACTCCACAACCCGCAGGCAGATGTGGCCGAGGTCATAACCGATATGCAGCGTGTTGCGCGTCCGCTCGGGTATAGAGGCGTACAGGATGCCCTCAACGTCGCTAAGCAGCAGGACTGCGGTCTGCGCCTGTTGGGGGTCCGGGTGGGGATCGCGAAATCCGATCTCCCGATGTTTTACCGCTGCCGGGCTGGCTTGCTCCATGCCTGAATCCTATAGGAAAAACAGGGTCAAAGCGAGCGCGTCTCAGTAGCAGCTACGCGCACTGGTAACACGCTCCTGGCCCGCCAGGTCGCATACCGTATGGATATCTCTGAAATCACCCTGAAACAATAGCTTTTCAATGTCGCGGGTTTGCGCGGGGGCGTGTTCCAGCAACAGGTGTCCGCCTGGAATCAGTACCCGGGAGGCGTCTTCGCTCAACCGCCGAATGGCATCCAGGCCGTGGACGCCGGCCGCCAGCGCGGTCGGGGGTTCGAAGCGGACGTCACCCTGCTGCAGGTGCGGGTCGTTGGCGTCGACGTAGGGTGGGTTAGCGACGATGGCATCCAGCGTGGCAGCGCCGAACGCGGCGCACCAGTTGCCGACCAGGAAGCGCAGCTGCCGCACGCCGAGGCGCACGGCGTTACGCCGCGCCACCCTGACGCAGGCGGGCGAGCGGTCCAGCGCATACAGATGCCAGTGGTGTCGTTCGTGGGCCAGGGCGACGGCGATGGCACCACTGCCGGTTCCGAGGTCGGCGACCCGCAGCGGCTCATCCTGCGGCAGCAGAGCCAGCGCCTGTTCCACCAGGATTTCGGTTTCGGGGCGCGGAATCAGGGCGTCGGCCGTGACTTCCAGCATCAGCGACCAGAACTCGCGTCGTCCGGTCAGGTAGGCCACGGGTTCGCCGACGGCGCGGCGGGTCACCAGTGCGGCAAAACGTGCGAGTGCGGCGCTGCCCATGATCTCTTCCGGCCAGGCGTGCAGGTGGCTGCGCGGCTTGTCGAGCACGTGCGCCAACAGGACCTCCGCATCCAGGCGCGCGCTGTCGTGTGCCGCCAGCCGCTCGGTTGCCTGCTTCAGTGCCTCCGCAAGGGTCGTCATGGCGGGTGGGCTCCTAAGCGTCCTGGGCGCTGAGGGCGGCCAGCCGGTCCGCCTGGTCCTCGCTGCTCAGTGGTTCGATGACCTGGTCTAGCGCACCTTCCATGATCTCGTCCAGCTTGTAGAGCGTCAGGTTGATGCGGTGATCGGTGACCCGGCCCTGGGGAAAATTATAGGTGCGGATGCGTTCCGAGCGGTCGCCACTGCCGACCAGGTTGCGCCGCGTTTCCGATTCTTCGCTGCGGCGTTTTTCATCGTCTGCGGCCTGCATGCGTGCCGCCAGCAGCGACAGTGCGCGGGCGCGATTCTTGTGCTGCGAGCGTTCATCCTGGCATTCCACCACGATACCGGTGGGCAGATGGGTGATGCGTACCGCGGAATCGGTCTTGTTGATGTGCTGGCCGCCAGCACCGGAGGCGCGATAGGTGTCGACCTTCAGGTCGGCGGGACTGATGCTCACGGCAGCCTGTTCGGTGGCTTCGGCCAGCACGGCAACCGTGGCTGCGGACGTGTGGATGCGCCCCTGGGATTCGGTTTCCGGGACGCGCTGAACACGGTGCGCCCCGGATTCGAACTTGAGCCGCGCATACACGCCTTGGCCGCTGATGCGCGCGATGATTTCCTTGAAGCCGCCGTGTTCGCCTTCGCTGGCGCTCAGTATTTCAACGCGCCAGCCCTGGTGTTCCGCGTAGCGCGCATACATGCGGAACAGGTCGCCAGCGAACAGGGCTGCTTCGTCCCCGCCGGTGCCGGCGCGGATTTCGAGGAAGGCATTTCTGTTGTCGTTCGGGTCTCGCGGCAGCAGGTAGGTCTGCAGGTCGTTTTGCAGCTCTTCAAGCCGCGCCTGCACCCGCTGGAGTTCATCGTTGGCCATGTCGCGCACGTCCGGGTCGGGATCCTTGAGCATGTCCCTGGCTGACTGCTCATCTTCGCGCGTCTGGCGCAGCGCTGCAAAGCAACCGACCACGGGTGCGAGCTGCGAGTATTCGACCGAGAGCTCGCGAAAGCGGTCGCTATCGGAGATAACCTCGGGGTCCGTCAGCAGCGCGCTGACCTCCTCGGCACGTTCGACGATGGTTTCCAGTTTGCGTTGCAGGGACGGGTTCACTTATTAGTCCCGGTCGAGATTGAATAGCTGCAGTGCCATCTGCAGCAGCGCGGTGTCACCCCTTTCGGCGGCCTGGCGCAGCTGTACGCAGGGTGCGTGGGTCAGTTTATTGGTCAGCGTGTTGGCGAGAAACTGCAGGACGTCCTGCGGATCCCTGCCTTTTGCCAGCATGTGTCTGGCCTTGACCAGTACTTCGTCGCGCTGCTGCTCGGCACGTTCACGGTAACTGCGGATATTCGATACGACGCCCTTGGCCCGCAGCCAGGCCATGAACCGTTCCACCTGCACGTCGATGATTTCCTCGGCCTGGCGTGCGGCCGCCTGCCGCGACTTGAGGTTTTCCTGGATCACTTCCTGCAAGTCGTCAACGGTGTACAGGTAGATGTCTTCAAACTTCGCGACATCCGGGTCAATGTCGCGGGGAACGGCGATGTCTACCATGAACACGGGACGGTGCTTGCGCTGTTTTAGCGCGGGCTTGACCATGCTCCGGTTGAGGATCGTCTGGTTGCCGCCGGTGGCGGAGATGATAATGTCCGCTTCGGCCAGGTGTGCCGGTATTTCCTCGAGGCTGATACCATAACCGTTGAACTGGGCGGCCAGCTGGTGCGCGCGTTCCAGCGTGCGGTTGGCGATAATCATCTGGCCGAGATGCTGCTCATGCAGGTGCCGGGCGGTCAGCTCGATGGTCTCCCCGGCACCAATCAGCAGCGCGGTATGCTTTTCGAAATTGCTGAAAATCTGCTTGGCCAGACTGACTGCCGCGAAGGCCACCGACACCGGACTCTCGCCGATGGCGGTATCGGTACGGATCTGCTTGGCCACCGCAAAGGTATGCTGGAACAAACGTTTCAGTGCGGCGTCCAACGTACCGGCGTCAGTGGCATTCTGGTAGGCCTCTTTCATCTGGCCAAGAATCTGGGGTTCGCCAAGGATCATGGAGTCCAGGCCCCCGGCCACCCGCAGGAGGTGGCGTACGGCATCGGCGTCGGGAAAGCTGTACAAGTGCGGGCGGATCTTCGCCGGGTCGAGGGCGTGAAAGTGTGCCAGCCATTCGCAGAGTGCCTCGATATGATCGTCCTGCAGGTCGCAGTACAGTTCCGTGCGATTGCAGGTCGACAGGATGGCGACTTCGCTTACCGTGGGCAGTGCAGCGACGTCACGCAGGGCGGCCATAATGCGCTCGCCCGTGATGGCGACCTGCTCACGCAGCTCGACAGGGGCGGTACGGTGGTTGATACCGAGCGCGATCAGGGACATGTGGGCTGGATGGTAGACACAAACCGGAAAGTCTGAGCTATGGGTGGGGCGAATACAAGCTACAGATCGTGTTGCTGTAGCTTCACTGAGGTTTGCCGTATAGTGCAGTCATGGTTTCCAATACACCTGATTCTAAACAAGATGATTGGTTTTAAATACAAAAATTCTTTCTTACGTTTCCTCAGTCTGGCCGTTATCGCTTGCTGGCTGGTCGCCTGTGTGCAGCCGCCGGTCAAGGAAGCGCCGTCGCAACCGGCGCAATCGGTGCAGCAGACGCCAAAGCCCGTGACGCGAGACACCGCAGCACCGGTGAAACCGGCCGCGCCCCCGGCAAAGGGCGAAACGCTGACCGCCCAGCTCCTCTACGACGTGCTGCTCGCGGAAATCGCCGGCCAGCGCGGGCTGCTGGATATCTCAGGATCCAGTTACCTCGAGGCGGCGCGGCAGAGTGACGACCCGCGCATCGCCGAACGCGCACTGAAGATTTCCGTGTATGGCAAACAGCCGCAGTTGGCGCTGGAAGCTGCGCGACGCTGGGTGACTCTGGCACCGGACAACGTCGAGGCCCGCCAGTCGCTCGCAGTATTGGCTTTGCGCGCCCATGATCAGGAAGAGGCGCTGCAGCAATTCCGCTACATCCTGGAGCACGGCGACGCCGACAGCAGTGACCCCTACCAGTCCATGCTGGTCCTGCTGGCGCGCGAACCGGACAGGCAGCTGGCACTGAACGTCATGCAGCAGCTGGTGGCGATGCGCCCCGGCGATGCTGACGCCCACTTTGCCTACGCCCGGCTGGCGGTGCACGCGCAGGAGTGGTCGCTGGCCGAACAGGAAGTGGCGCGCTCGCTGGCGCTCAGGCCGGACTGGACGCAGGCGCTGATACTGCAGGCCCAGATAAACCTCAAGCAGGGCCATGGGGATATCGCCCGCCAGCAGCTGGAATCCGCCCTGAAGCGCAATCCCGACGATGCCGACTTGCGCATCGGCTATGCGCGCCTGCTGGTCGACCTGGACGATTTCAACGGCGCGCGCAACGAGTACAAGAGGCTGATGAAGGCGCAACCGGACAACGGGCAGGTGGTGTATTCCCTGGCGCTATTGTCACTGGAGGCGGGGGAGCTCAAGGAGGCGCAAACGCTGTTTGAAAAGCTGATAGGGCTGGACTACCAGACGCAGCAGGCCTATTACTACCTGGGGGCGATCGCCGAAGAGCGGAAGGATAGCAAACGTGCCATGCAGTGGTACAACAAGATCGACGAGGGTGACCACTGGATCGAGGTGCAGATACGTATGGCGCGCCTGGAGGCGCAGTCAGGTAATGTCACCGCGGCGCGTGAGCGCTTGCGCAAGGTGCGCCTCGCGCATCCCGGCGAAACCCAGAGGATGTTCCTGGTCGAGGGTGAAATTCTCTCGCAGATCGATTTGAATGAGGAGGCCTACACGCTCTACAGCCAGTACCTGGAAAACCAGCCCGACGACATCGAGATTCTCTACGCGCGTGCACTGGTCGCGGAGCGCCTGGACCGCGTCGATCAGGCGGAACGCGATTTTCTCCAGGTCCTGGCGATCGACCCGGACAATACCCGCACGCTGAATGCCCTTGGTTATACCCTCGCGGACCGCACTGACCGCTACCAGGAGGCCCTGACGTACGTGCAGCAGGCGCTGGCGCAGACACCGGATGATCCGGCGGTCATCGACAGTATGGGCTGGGTGATGTATCGCCTCGGCCGCCTGCAGGAGGCGCGCGACTATCTGCAGAAAGCCTACGACATGACCAAGGACAGTGAAATCGCCGCCCACCTGGGTGAAGTGCTGTGGGTCATGGGTGACCGCGAACAGGCCAAAGCGCTGTGGGAAAGTGCGCGCAAGGCCACACCGGACGATCCGGTGCTCGAAGAGACCCTCCGCCGTTATCAGCCTTGATGTGAGCTGCACGCGGGCGCGGTCTGGTTTGCGTAACTTCCCTGGCTCTTTGCTGCGCGGCCTGGCGCTGGCCGGTGTGATCCTGGCCAGTGCCTGCGCCACACGCCCGCTCGTTACCGAAACTGCTCCCGAGTCGGTCTGGCTCGAACACCGCGCCACGCTGGTGACGCTGACTGACTGGCAGGCGCGCGGGCGTGTCGCGATCCGCAGCGACGACGATGGCTGGAACGCCGCTTTTGACTGGCAGCAGCGCGGCGAAAACTACCGCATCCGGTTGCGCGGTCCTTTCGGTCAGGGGGGTATTGAACTGCACGGTGACAGCCTGGGTGTCTGGCTGAAGCGCGAGGACAAAGCGCCTGTATATGCCCGCAACGTCGAGCAGCTGCTGAAGGCGGAAACCGGCTGGCAGTTGCCCGTACTGGGGCTCAGTGACTGGTTGCGCGGCCTGCCCGCAGACGAGCAACCGGCGGTGCTCGACTGGGACCAGCAGGGTCGTCTGCAGACCCTGCAGCAGGACGGCTGGGAAATCGCTTATGGCCGCTACCGGGACGTCGGCGAGCGCCAGTTGCCGGATAGACTGAAACTGTTGCGCGATCAGCTGCAGGTCAAGGTTATTGTCGATGCATGGCAGGTGCCGTGATAACCGGCGCCTATGCCGACGCCTGGCCCGCGCCAGCGAAGCTCAATCTGTTTCTGCATGTGACCGGGCGGCGCCCGGATGGTTACCACGAGCTGCAGACGGTATTCCAGTTCCTGGACTTCGGTGACCGCTTGTGGTTCGAGATTCTCGACCGGCCCGACATCGAACTGGTTGGAGGCCTGCCGGGCATTCAGCCTGGCGAGGATCTCATCGAACGCGCGGCGCGGTGCCTGCGTGAACTCGGCGGTTGCCGGCGAGGCGTGCGCATCCGCCTGCAGAAACGCCTGCCGCCCGGTGGCGGGCTGGGGGGTGGCAGCTCGGACGCGGCCACCACGCTGGTTGCGCTGAATCATTTGTGGGGTCTGGGGCTTGGGGTCGACCGGCTGGCGGAACTGGGCACACGGCTGGGGGCGGATGTACCGGTGTTCGTGCGCGGCACGGCGGCCTGGGCTGAAGGCATCGGTGAAAAACTCACCCCGTTGCCGCAGCTGGACGAGCCCTGGTACCTGGTCGTTGATCCGCGGGTAAGCGTATCAACCGCCGAGATTTTCTCCGATCCCGGATTGACACGTCACGGCCCCAGGCTCAAAATAGCGGACTTTCTCTCGGGCGCGGGAGTCAACCATCTTGAGCCGGTGGTTGTGCGGCGGTATCCGCAAGTCGGTAAAGCACTGGAATGGTTATCAAAACACCAACCTGCCCGCATGACAGGGAGTGGTGCCTGTGTGTTTGTCCGCTGTACTGATCGCGAGCAGGCGCAACGCCTATTGAGGCAACTGCCTGCCGGCTGGAACGGATTCCTGGCGCGCGGCTGTAACCGTTCTCTTTTGCAGGAGCGACTCGCGGCGCAGCGAAGTTAATGAACGTTGGGGCGTAGCCAAGCGGTAAGGCACTGGTTTTTGGTACCAGCATCCGCAGGTTCGAATCCTGCCGCCCCAGCCATAGTTTGGACGGGCTGCGTTGTCACCTGGCTGGACATTTTCGCCTGAGGTGGCAAGGCGGCGGGATTTGAACCGTGAAGGTTCGACAAATTCGCGCAGCGGATTTGAACGGCGAAGCCGGCCCCGAAGGGGTGAGGGACGCAGTCCCGAATAATCCTGCCGCCCCAGCCATAGTTTGGACGGGCTGCGTTGTCACCTGGCTGGACATTTTCGCCTGAGGTGGCAAGGCGGCGGGATTTGAACCGTGAAGGTTCGACAAATTCGCGCAGCGGATTTGAACGGCGAAGCCGGCCGGGTCGCAGGATGAGTTGGTAATACGGGTGGCAGGACTATGAGAGGCATTCCCGCATCGGATGCAGACAATCGCCTGATGGTGTTTTCGGGCAATGCCAACCGGCCGTTGGCGCAGTCCATTGCCAACCACTTGCACCTCAAACTTGGCAAGGCCGTGGTCAGCGAGTTCAGCGACGGCGAAAACATGGTAGAGATCATGGAGAACGTCCGTGGTCGCGATGTGTTCGTGGTTCAGCCCACCTGTGCGCCGACCAACAACAACCTCATGGAGTTGCTGGTCCTGGTGGATGCGCTGAAGCGCGCCTCGGCAGCCCGTGTGACCACCGTAATTCCCTACTTCGGTTACGCGCGGCAGGACCGCCGCCCGCGGTCGGCGCGTGTACCCATAACGGCCAAAGTGGTGGCCAAGATGATCGGTGATGTGGGTGCCAACCGGGTGCTCACCGTGGATCTGCACTCGGAGCAGATTCAGGGCTTTTTCGACGTACCGGTGGACAACGTCTACGCGTCGCCGATCCTGCTCGGCGACGTGTGGCGGCAGAAGTACCCGAATCTGATGGTGGTTTCACCGGACGTGGGCGGCGTGGTCAGGGCGCGGGCGCTGGCCAAGCGCCTGGACGACGCCGAATTGGCGATCATCGACAAGCGCCGGCCGAAGGCCAACGTGGCCAAGGTCATGCATATCATTGGCGAAGTTGAAGGTCGTACCTGCGTACTGGTGGACGACCTGGTGGATACCGCCGGTACCTTGTGCCAGGCCGCCAAGGCACTGAAGGATCATGGTGCGACGAAAGTGGTGGCGTACTGTACGCACCCGGTGTTGTCGGGACAGGCCATCACTAACATCAGCAGTTCGGAGCTCGACGAGCTGGTGGTGACCGACACCATCCCGCTGCGGCCCGACGCGCAGGCCTGTGTGCGCATCCGCCAGCTGAGTATCGCCGAGATGCTGGCTGAGGCGATCCGTCGCATCAGCAACGAGGAATCCGTCAGTTCGATGTTTATGGACTGACACGGGTCTTCTGCCTGAAAACAGAAGACCAACGGTCTCTCCTGGTCGCGGGAGAGTGATTAACCCAAGTGGAGACAGTCAGTGATTTCTATTTTTGAACTCGATGCCGAGTCACGCTCAGACACGGGGAAAGGTGCGAGCCGCCGCCTGCGTCGTGACGGCAAAGTCCCGGCCATCATGTACGGTGGCGACGAACAACCGCAGTCGATTACTCTGGCGCAAAACGAACTGCTCAAGCGCCTTGTCCACGAAGCGTTTTACTCGCATATCCTGACCGTCAATGTCGACGGCAAGGCCACCAAGGCGGTGCTGCGTGACATGCAGCGCCATCCTTCCAAGCCCATCATCATGCACATGGATTTCCAGCGTATCCACGAGAACCAGCCGATCCGCGTGCACGTGCCGTTGCATTTTATCGGCGAAGAGGTGGCGCCTGGTGTCAAGACCGGCGGTGGCCTGGTGGCGCACGAAATGATTGAGGTCGAGCTCGAAGTCCTGCCCGGGCACCTGCCGGAATTCATCGAGGTGGATGTGTCCAACCTGGAAGTCGGCGATTCGCTGCACCTGAGCGATCTCAAGCTGCCGGAGACCGGCAGCCTGGTCGAGCTCGCGCGCGGTGAAGGCCATGACCAGCCGGTGGTATCCATTCATGCCCGCCGCGGCGGTGGTGAAGATACCGAAGCGGCAGGCGAAGGCGCCGAAGCCGCCGGAGGCGAAAGCTGACAGTCGGATCGGTGCCGGCAATCCAGCTGATCGTCGGACTGGGTAACCCCGGTACCGAGTACGAACCAACCCGGCATAACGCCGGGTTTTGGTTTGTGGACGAGCTCGCCAGGCGCTGCCAGCAGAGCTTCCGGGTCGAGGCGCGCTTTCACAGTGAGGTCGCACGTTGCGAATTGCAGGGCGCCGAGTGCCGGTTGCAGAAACCCCTGACTTATATGAACCGCAGCGGACAGGCCGTGCGCGCACTGATGCAGTTTTTTCGCATCCCCGTCGAGCAGATACTGGTCGTGCACGATGAGCTGGATCTGCCCGTGGGCACAATAAAGCTGAAGAAGGGTGGCGGTCACGGCGGTCACAACGGTCTGCGCGATCTGATCAGCCACCTGGGCAGTGGAGCGTTTTATCGTCTGCGCATCGGCATTGATCATCCCGGCCACAAGGACCAGGTGGTCGATTATGTCTTAAGGCAACCCGGCAAGCAGGAACGCCGGTTGACCGATGACGCTATCGACGCGGCGCTGGAGGTCATGCCCGCGGTGATCGGCGGACACATGGAGAAGGCCATGCACAGGTTGCATAGCCGTACCAACTAGATGAAAACTTATGGGCTTTAAGTGCGGAATTGTCGGCCTGCCGAACGTGGGTAAGTCAACCCTGTTCAACGCCCTGACCAAGGCCGGAATACAGGCGGAAAACTATCCGTTCTGTACCATCGATCCGAACGTCGGTGTGGTTCCGGTCCCCGATCCGCGTCTGGATAAACTGGCCGAGATCGTCAAACCGCAACGGGTGGTCCCCACCACCATGGAATTTGTCGATATCGCGGGGCTGGTCGCCGGTGCCTCCAAGGGCGAGGGGCTGGGTAACAAATTCCTTGCAACTATTCGTGAAACCGACGCAATCGTGCACGTGGTGCGTTGCTTCGAAGACGACAACGTGGTCCATGTTGACGGCAAGGTCGATCCGCTCTCGGATATCGAGATCATCAACACCGAACTGGCGCTCGCTGACCTCGAAACCGTCGAAAAGAACATCCTGCGCACAGCCAAAGTCGCCAAGAGCGGTGACAAAGAGGCCAAGGCAAAGCTGGCGGTGCTGGAACCGGTCAAAGCCTGCCTGGACGAGGGGCGGCTGGTGCGTTCCCTGTCGCTGGACGAGGACCGGAGCGCACGGCTGCGCGATCTGCATCTGCTGACTATCAAGCCGACCCTGTATATCGCCAACGTCGCCGAAGACGGCTTCGCCAACAATCCACGTCTGGATGTGGTGCGCGAGCTGGCGGCAGCCGAAGGCGCCGAAATCGTGGCTGTGTGCGCGGCTATCGAGTCCGAACTCGTCGAACTCGACGAGGACGAACAAGGTGCGTTTCTCAACGAACTGGGCCTGGATGAACCGGGCTTGAACCGGGTGATCCGCGCGGGCTATCGCCTGCTGGGATTGCACACCTACTTTACCGCCGGCATTAAGGAAGTGCGTGCCTGGACCGTGAAAATCGGCGCCACCGCGCCGCAGGCGGCGGGCGTGATCCATACCGATTTCGAGAAGGGCTTCATCCGTGCCGAGGTGACCTCGTACGACGATTTCGTCGCCGGCCACGGTGAGCAGGGGGCCAAGGAAGCCGGTAAACTGCGGCTGGAAGGCAAGGACTACGTGGTCCGTGACGGCGATGTCATGCATTTCCGGTTCAATGTGTAGCTGGACAGAAGCGCACCAAATCCCTACAATTTTGCCTCTTTCGCGGTGCGCCGCGCGGAAATCGATTTCTGGCAAGGTAGCTCAGTTGGTTAGAGCACAGCACTCATAATGCTGGGGTCGGCGGTTCAAATCCGCCCCTTGCTACCATAATGCATTGATAATAAATAATATTTAACCAGTCTTTATTGCTCTATCGTGTGTTACTAAGTTGCTGGGCTACCTATGGGCTACCGTAGCGGTGAAATCCATGGGTCTTTAGCCAACCGAACCGTAGTCAATTTATACAGGCAAAAGCAGATTGCCATGCTCGTGCGTCTTGAAGGCAAACTCATCGGAATTTCCCTCCGCGGTTCCAAAGAGACCGGAGACGTCCGAGTCGTTAGGTTGGTCCCGAGGTTACGGCCTGCGTACCGACCCGATTTTCAGCACCTATACATCAGGACTACGGCTTGTGCCTGAGTACGAAGGTCTCAGTTCGGCCAGATTCCGACCGACACCCCAAACAAGTCCGCGGAAAAAAACTTACGTGTTCGATGCGGTCATATAGGCTGGGACCGCATCATTCAACCAATCCTTGAGTACTTGCTTGTGCGGCGATGTTTCCTCGATAAACATGAGGGCCGCCTCCTTTTCATCCGTGCGTATAACCTGCGACGGGAGAATTACGAGATTTCCATTGACCGTTAGCGCCACCTTGACCAACAGATTCCTCTTCAGATTCGCTGAATCAACAGTTTCCAGAGCTAGACCACCATTACTGATATTCCTTATGACCCCACTGATACATGTACTGTTGCACACATGTATGAGAAGCCTGTTCTGAACGGCTATGCGCGGGTAATATCGGTGTTCCATTTTGCTACTCCTGCTTTGTTCATTTTAGGCAGCCCTAATCCTGGGCGAGGAAACAGCCGACCTTTGATAACAGGCGACTCATTTTAAACGCGTTGCTTCCAATAGCCCTGAAGCACAGCAACTCCCATACCAATTATTGACATGCCATTAGATATCAGAGGCATAAGTGAATGGGGTTCGACTCCAGTGAGACAGACACCCAAAAGAACGGGCTTCTTATGTCATCGAATAGCAACGTTGAAGAAGCATGCGACATGCGAACACTCTGAAGGCGTGAATTTCAATCTGTCCGCGGTGGACGACAGGCTGGGCCAGTGCCGCATCGTCAGAAGGTCGGACTTCTCCCGGCCTGCCTCAAAAAGGTCCGATTACAGTACTTTCCTGCCATCCCGTATGGTGCAAGTATTCGAACGAACCGTATCATATTGTTATCAAATAACATTATGGATAATCTGTTCGGCCAATGAACAACGTGCGGGTCTCGAATTCGTACCAGCGGCTGCCATCGGAAACTGCGCGAACCGTCGGCAACGTGTCGGTGCCAGTTTTCGAGCCTAACCTCTCATGCCATATGGCTTAAAAGACCATACGGTAGTATGGTATGCTAAACCATATGCTGGCGGTGGTGGGATTCTCGAAATGGTAATCTGGCGGTTGCCTGGCGTTGATCAAGAACGCCCGCAGCGATTGAAATATCGATTGGTTTACGTGAAAGATGGTGAGCGTCTGGTAGGTTACGATAACGAGCGCGGGAAGGGTGACCATAAGCATATTGGTAAGAAGGAACAGCTTTACGTATTCAAAAGCGAAGACCAGTTGCCTGAGGATTTCTGGAATGATGTGAAGAGGTGTGAAGATGGCTGAACGGCGGGTTTTGCATATTGAGATTTCTTCACCTGACGAGTCTCTGCGTCAGTTTGCGGAGGCATGGCATCGAGCCGAGCAGGGTGACGAAGTCGAGCCATTCTATAGTGTTGGGTTTCAGAGCATGGCGGAATTGATTTCTACATTGACACCGAAGCGCTGGGAGTTGATTGAGTGTCTGCATCACGATGGCCCCATGAGTATCTACGCGTTAGCAAAGCTTTTGCAAAGAGATTACAAGAATGTCCATACTGATGTGAAAGCCTTGTCCGAACTGGAAATAATTCAGGAAACAGAAGATGGGAAAATAACGATTCCATGGGATGAAATCGAGGCACACTTCAGGTTGGCAGCTTGATACGGCATTAGCCGTTCTCATTTCAAAGGAATCCGAAGTTCTATGGGGCGTTGCATATGGCTAATTCCAAATCATCTGGCAGTTGAGTGATGTCGATGGGCAAAAAGAACTGTGCTGGCTTTGTGCTAACTTCCAATGCCAGTGAACGCTAAGTGATTGATAACTCAACTGCGGTATTGGATGGGCAAGCGCCGCAGGTGACTGATCAAGTGACTGATTAATAAACTAAGTTAAATGCTTTAGTCTGGCTACCAACCAGGCGGCGTGACGCCGCACGAAGCCTGAACGGAAGGCCGCACATTCCGCGGCAACTGCCGCTCCCCAGTGCGTTGACGAGTCGTGTGCCGCAATTTCCGTTTCGCCTTGGCAGCGAAGGTGGCCGTGCGGCGAGTCAGAACGGCGGGGCGGGCAACCCTTCTTCGAGTTCGATATCAAAGGCGGTGGTCATATTGCCCATGATGGTGTAAAGGCCGCAAAGCGCAACGAGCTCGACGATGCCCGCATTGCCATGGACCTCGACAAACCGGCGTTGCACCTCCGCCGGGATCGATTGCTTGGCCACGACCGCGTCGACCGCCTCGAGCGCCGCCCGGGAGGCGTCGGGCAAGCTGTCGGGTAGCTGCCCGGCTGTGAGCGCGTCGATCGTGTCCTGGTCGAGACCGGCCAGCTTGGCGGGACGCTGGTGGTGCGACCACTCGTAGCCATAGCGCTGCCGGGCAGCAAACCGCAGGATCACCAACTCGCGCACCGCGTCGGGCAGAACGCCGTGGAAGCGCAGATGCTCGCCGAGCGCGCCCACCTTCGCCGTGACACCCGGATTGTTAAACATACGCACATAGACGTTGCCGAGATGCGCGCGGCCCTCGGCGTAAGCCCGCGCGGACGCCATGTGACTGAACAGCTCGCGGTCGGCGCCTTTCAGCGCCGCCGTGGGATCCTTTAACGTAGCCATTAGTCGTTGTCCTCCCATTCCTGCTGACGTTCCCGCCAGACTTTTACGGGCGTGGGATAAGTCTTATCGGTATGCAGATCCAACAGGTACGGGCCCGTGGCGCCGAGCGCGCGGCCGACGGCCGCCGCGATGTCCTCGGGCTGTTCCACCCGCTCGCCGTCACCACCCATTGACCGGGCAAAGGCGACCCAGTCGATGCCGGGAATATCGGTAAGGCGTTCCGGGCCGGGTCCCATCTTAGCAGCGCGATAGTATATGTTGCCGTAGGAGCGGTTGTTCATCAGAGCGATGACGAGCGGGACGCTCTCGCGCGCCGCCGTATGCACCTCCATACCGTGCATCAGCATGCAGCCGTCTCCCGTGGCGACCATCAGCGGTCGATTGGGCCGGGCAAGCTTTGCCCCAATGCCGAGCGGGATCGCCCCGCCCATAGGCCCGAGGTTGGTCAGCGAAAAGTGGGTACCCGACTTCCGGACATCCCAGTACTCGGCAAACCATGCACGGTGCGCGCCCGAGTCCACGCACAACACGCCGTCGTCGGGGAAGGCGGCTCGCAGCTCCGCCACGACCCGCGCCGGGTGCATGGGTACGGCGTCGCTCTTGGTGTCTTCCGGCTGGTATTGGTTCGGCCCGCTGGCGCGGATTCGCGCGAGGAACGCGCGGCGTTGCGCGCGCCCGACCTCGAGCCCCGCCGCGTTCTTGATGGCTGCCAGGCGTTGCAGCGCTTCGCCCGCATTCCCGACCACTGCCACTTCGCCCGCCCAGGTGCGGCCGATAATCAGAGGGTCGGCGTCGATCTGGATCAGCGCCTTTGAAGGCAGCATCTTCGGGTCCCATTGCATCGTATCGCGTTGGGACAGTCCGGAACCGACCACGAGCAGTATGTCGGTCTCGTCCGAACGGATCGCGTCAATCGCCCAGCGCGAGCCGCCGTAACCGAACACGCCGAGCGCGAGCGGGTGACTTTCGGAGATCAACCCTTTTCCCGACAGCGTGGTCGCGACCGGGATGTCAAAGCGTTCGGCGAAGGCGCGTAGTGCGTCAATGCCGTGCGCATGCAGCACGCCGGGACCGGCAAGCACAACGATTTTCTGATTTCCGTCTGCGTTGAGCAGATCGACTGCGCGATCAAGTGCATTTTCGTCGACGAACCGCGCCGACCACAACGATTCGGGAACCGGTTGCCAGGCAGCGTCGATTTCGGCCTTTTGCACGTCAACGGGCACGGACACGTGAACCGGCGACCGACGCGTGAAAGCATAGGTGATTGCGTGCCGCAGATGATGAGGATACGACCGCGCTCGAGGACACCGATAGCGACAATCCGGTGATGGGCTTGAGCACGTCGATGTCGTCAATCCCGGCGCCGGACGCATCCTGGAAGCCGCCCATACCCTCCCACGATCGCGCCACCTCGCCGCTGATCGCAAGGAGCGGGCTGCGGTCGGCCCGCGCCGCGGCGAGCGCAGTCGTCATGTTGAGAACCCCCGGCCCGCCGATTCCGAAACACACGCCGAGACCGCCCGAGGCCCGCGCGTAGCCGTCGGCCATATAGGCCGCGCCGCCCTCGAACGCGGCGACGATCGTCCTCAGGCCCTGGGTCCCGGTCAGCGCCGGCATGAAGTTGTCATTGAGGCCACCGAGATCGATGAAACAGTGGCTCACGCCCTGATCGCGAAGCGCGGAAAGTATGTAGTCTGCCACTCGCATCAGGTCGGCACCGTTCTGGGAAACGCCAGCCGCCCGCCAGCGCGCGGCCAGTCAACCGCGATCAGATGTCCTGTGCCCGAACACGTGATGAACGCGGTGCGATAATCGGGGCCGCCGAAGCAGAGATTGGTGATCATGGGATCGGACAGTGGCAGGGTCTCGACCATTCGGCCATCAGGGGAGATCTGCGTGATGCCGCCGTCGATCAGTGTCGCCTGACAGACCCATCCCTCCCCGTCGACTTTCATCGAGTCGAACAGCGCATAACCCGGCGCACCGTAGAGCAACTTTCCCGGATGAAACTCGCCATCCGCGTTGGTGGCGATCTTGCCGGGACCATCAAGGTCCCAATACCAGATCCGCCCGACCTGCGTCTCGGCCACGTAGAGACGACTGCCATCCGGAGACAGGGCTATGCCGTTCGGGCTGTCGAGCGGGAAGATCTTTTCGGTGATGCTGGAGCCGTCGGGTTGGGCGTAGAAGACCCCTTGCGATCGCTCGAGCGCGCGGTGCGAATACCGTGGTCGGTGAACCAGAAGCCACCCGTTTCATCGAAGACGAGGTCGTTGGGACCGCGCAGCGGTCGGTCGCCGCAAGCACGGTAAAGGGTGGTGACCTCGCCTGTCGAGAGATCAACCCGGTCAATGCGGCCTCCCGAATAGGTCGGCGGTGCCACGAGTCCAAAGACCAGAAGACCGTCTTGGCGGTGGAACGAAAAGCTGCCGCCATTGTTGCAGACATACACGGCGCCGTCGGGCCCGATCGCCGCACCATTGGGTCCACCGCCGAGATGTGCGATGCGCTCAATGTTACCGTCCTGTGACACTCTCGCGAGCGTGCCAGCCGCGATTTCGGTCACCAGCACGGATCCGTCCGCCAATGCGACCGGACCCTCGGGAAACTCGAGACCAGCTGCGATGATCCGCACCTCGGTCTTCGGCGAGCTGACAGATGTCATCTGGGATTGCCCACGCGGAAAGCCCCTGAGAGCCCGAGTTTCCCGCAGAACGGCTCGACCCGCAAGGGGCTCGCGCGATCACGGTCCTGGAGTCGATGGAGTGCTAATACACCAGCACGCACGCGCAAAGCCCGCTCTGTACCCGGTAATATGCGGGTGTCGGCTCCCGTCCTTTAGCGAAATCGCATATAAGCAAACCCTGTAGGACGAGAACCGGCCAATCCGGTCGTTCCCATCCTGGCTTTTGTACTTCGCCTGTGAGCCAATGCACACGTGACATCGGTTCGCCTGCCGCAAAGCGGTCGTTGCGATCCGTTTTCCGCAATTGATCGGGGAGAGGCGCCGGCCCGGGGTCAGGGCTGTGCCCACCATTGCCTCGGACTCGCAGTTGCAACGGTTTTCATTTACGATTGCGTGTGACCTGACGAGTTCAGCCAGCCCTTTACGACGAGTCAACGATGAGAGCACGAAAGACGATTTTAGTCGCCGCGGTCGTCGTGGAGTTCCTTGGCGCTTGCGAGACCGGCTTGGATCGCATCTAGATCGGCAGCCTGACCAAGGATATACCTGCGATCGATTTGTCGATGAGGTTTGCGAGCTGAGCCATGTGTCAACTGTTGGGGATGAACTGCAACATCCCCACCGATATTTGTTTTTCATTTACCGGCTTCCAGAAGCGCGGCGGCGACACTGACGTGCATGCCGACGGCTGGGGCATCGCGTTCTTCGAGGGCAAGGGGGTGCGGCTATTCCTTGATCCGCAGCCTTCGGCGCGATCTCCAGTCGCCGAGTTGGTGCGCCGCTACCCGATCCGTTCGCTCAACGTGATCGCGCACATCCGCAAGGCGACGCAGGGTATCGTGTCGCTGGAGAACACCCACCCGTTCCAGCGCGAGCTCTGGGGAAAATACTGGGTTTATGCGCACAACGGTAACCTGCCGCAGTTCCAGCCCGAACTCGACGGCAGCTTTCTCCCGGTCGGCGACACCGATAGCGAACACATTTTCTGCTGGCTCCTGCAAAGCCTGCGCCGACGGTTTGGCGATGCGCCGCCGACACGCGACGCGCTGTTCGCTGCGCTGCACGAACTGATTTACACGCTTTCCGGCATGGGTATCTTCAATTTCCTGCTGTGCAACGGCGATTGCTTGTTTGCGCACTGTTCCACCGAACTGAGCTACATCGTGCGGCGCGCACCTTTCAAGACGGCGCACCTGAAGGACGAAGACGTGATGGTGGATTTCAGTGACGTGACCACGCCAAATGACCGCGTGGCGGTAGTCGCCACCCAGCCGCTCACTGACAATGAGGATTGGGTCACCATGGCGCCCGGCTCGCTGTGGTTGTTCCACGACGGCGAGGTAGTGAGCCACCGCGCCACACAGCCGAGCCCGATAAAATCGTTATCAGGGGTTTGAATTTTCATTGCGACCGAGATCGTTAAGGGTTGTAGGATGCCTGCCCGGTAAGTACGTGCGTATCTGACCGGCCTGTGCTTGAGGGCAGGCATCCTACAACCCTTAACGTACTCGGAAGTTTATCAGCCGCTAATATTAACAACCGTTAAACGGCGGAAGTCGGCCAGAAACGGTCATTCTCAGAAACAGAAAACCCGCTGATGCGGGGCTCCTGTACGCCCTAGATCGCGTCATGACGACATTGTCAGCCGATTGGGGGCAAAACCGAGCTCGGCAGGTCGGCGCAACACAACGGTGCAGAATATTGCTCCCTCTGCGGGTTTCGAGCGTTCCAGGTATAATTCGTAACTTATGATCGAAGTCATCAATGACATTGCGAGTGTCGCCGCGAGTATCGTTATGCTCGCAGGTTACCATCTCTATCTGCGGATAAAGCTGCGCCGCAATCCCCACTATACTATCCAGGCCGTCAATCGCGCCGCCCGAAGCGCCTGGGTGAAAGGTATCATGCAGGATGAATCCAGAAGCATTCTCGGTGTACAGACACTGCGCAATTCGACCATGGCGGCGACTTTTTTGGCATCGACCGCGGTGCTGCTCATTATCGGCACGCTCACTCTGAGCGGGCAGACGGACAAGCTGATAAATACCTGGCAGTCGCTGAACACGCGCGGCTCGCTTCATCCCGGCCTGTGGACCGCCAAAGTACTGTTCCTGCTGTCCAACTTCTTTATGGCGTTTTTCAGCTTCGCCATGTCCGTGCGGCTTTACAATCATGTGGGTTATCAGATTAACGTGCCCGCAAAGGATCGTCCGCCGTCCATCAACCCCAAAAATGTTGCGATCCATCTCAATCGCGCAGGCTACTACTACAGTTTGGGCATGCGCGCTTATTACTATTCCGTGCCGCTGGTGTTCTGGCTGTTCGGGCCGCATTTCATGGTGGCGGCGACGCTGGTGCTTATTGCTGTGCTGTATCACGCCGACCGAGCACCTCAATATACGGAGGAACTCGCCCGGACGTTGCTCGGCGACGGGCGTTGAACACCCGTTTCAGGCGTTGCGCCCAGATCATCGACACCTGACGTTACACGGCTGTTCTAGAGTTGCCTTCGAGCGAATACTCAGCCGAATGACCATTTCCGCTACATATTTGCCGTCCAGGCTTTTAGGCTGAACGGCGGGAGTGGGTGTTTGTTGTCCCTAAGGCATTGGCTATATAACTCAAGTTTCGGAGTTCAAAATGGCCAAGATTCAGTCGAGTTACCCATTCACTCATACTCCAAACGCAGGGTGACGGCATCCAGTTGAAGACTGTGAACAAAAAATGTATTCACTCGTTCGTCTATCATTTCCATGATGGTCTCCTTTGAACACCCTAGCCTTTTGCGCAAGTCATGAAGCGCTCCCGATATGATTGAACGAAATATTTGCCAGAGACGTCCGGCAAAACTCAGCGTGTCCAGTTGTTCCTGTATAGTAGAGCGAATATCCCCGATGCGACTGTCTTCACCCGCCAGCTTATTATGCATGAGCATTAAATAGCGAATGGCGCACAGATGTATCGATGCCGTATGAGATGCGAAGGTAGCCGTTTGCTCCTTGAGAAAGCCAAGATGCTGCTTCGCCTCTTTGAAGTACACCTCAATACCCCAGCGCAATGCGTATGTCTCCAGCATTTTACTCATGCTCAGATGCACATCGGTGCTCAAAAATAACGCCCAGTCTTTCTTACCAGCATCCGCTTCACCGGCTTCGGTCAAGCCCCGCACAAACAGCAAGCGTACCGCTTGCCACCGTGGCGTCTTTTCGTCGTCTTCAGCCAAATCCAACTCAACATCCAGTGATACGGCCTTCCAGGGCAGACCGCGCACCTTTTTCCATTCCCGCTTGACGACACAGGCATAAAGCTCCTGCGCATTCAACAACTCTTTCTTGCGCCCTTTGATGATGGCTCGATATTTCATCTTGCTTTTCTTCATGCGTAAGATCGCACACATCTCCAGTCCCAATGCCGTACGCATCATCGACTTGGTTCCAAACCAGGCATCGGCAATGACATAGTCTGCCTCAATCCCGCAGCGCGTAGCACGCTTCATCATATTAGCCGCCATCTGTGGTTTGCTCTGCGTGGTGGCCTCACTGTAGCGCTTGCAGAGGGCACTACGATTGTCCTTGTGCTCAGTGATCAACTTCCGGGCCTTGACCTCACTGATGTAGATCTGAGAATCCAATGAGAGAAACGCTTCTTCCGTCACCAACCCCAGGGTTAATACCTGCTGCCCCATGACGTGACGGCCCGTCACATGGTCAAAGTGACTGGAGACACCTTCCATCTTCTTGCCACTGCGTGTTTTGATGGAGTCATCCAGAACAAAGGCTCTGATGCGACTCTGGCTCAAGGTGTTTTGTTGATAGACGCCTTTGGCTGTCTGCAGGTTAAATGCACGCCAGTTAACATCCTCGCGCTTCAAAAGGTCATACATCACATCTTTCTTCGCCCGCGAAAACATCCCCAGGGCGTTCCTGGAAAACATCGCTATCGACGACACATTGATCCACTTCCAGAGCAGCAAAAGAAAAACGACTTCCGTTATGTCTATCCCACTTCGCCTGGTGAAACCCGCCCCCTTTATCCGCGCATTAATCTTAAGCTTCTTCCAGGTGTCGGCAAAAAGGTTATCAATATAGTGCTTTTGATCCGTGATCACATCGCCGATAAGCGGTGGCAGCGCACCCGCGTTTGTGCCATTCTTCACTTGGGCCTCCGGTGGTATTGGTGTTTGGATTCGAACACCAACATTTTACCATGCAGGAGGCTTCTTTCGTTATACACTCAATAAGTTATCGATATCTATGTGCTGAATTTGAACTCCGAAACTTGAGTATATAAGAAACGGCCAACAGACCGGTTTGGATCGTTTCCCGTCCTTTAGAAATCGTATATAAGCAAAGCCTGTAGGACAGGAAACGGCCATTGTTGTACTAACAGGTACGACTTCATAGCAATGATTCCCGGGTCTTTTTGCGACTCTTCAACCCCCGGCGCGGCAACTGTGAGAGTGCCGTGCTTAAGTAACCTCTCAGCGCCGGCAGTCCAGCTCCCTCGCACCTCGCGTGAGACGTGGCCGGCCACCGCTTAACTAAGGGCGCCTTGCTCATCGGGCGCCTGCGCGGTGCATTGCTAATATGAGAATTGTGGTTGGTTGTAAAACAGAGATCGGGGGACACAACTGATGCTTAGAGGTATCGTATCGATTTGGGGCATCCTCGGGCTTGCGCCCATGGTGCAGGGCGCTGAGATGCAGGATGTGGAGAAAGCCTCGTCTTTATATTCCTATTGCAAGCATGCGGAGCCGGACCTGGATAACGACATCTTCGCTTATCCATTCGATACTTGTTACTGTGTGGGATTCTTCCTTGGCGTTCGGGCAGCATATGGCTTCGATCTGACTGCATCTGGAAAACAGCCCTTATGTTGGCCGGATGGGGTTACCACCGAACAAATGATCAGAGTCTTTGTCGGGTACATGGATAACCACTCGGAGCGCCTGCATGATTTCCCGATCTTCCCTTTGATAGACAGCGCGCAAGAGGCGTTTAAATGCAAGCGGCCCTAATACCCGCGAGGTCAAAAAACTCATCCGCTTTGATATAACAACAGGTTAACATATGATGTCTCGGTCATGGTCTTTGGTGAATAGCCGCATATAGGGTAGAGTAGGGAAGGTTGCCTTCTGGAACAGGACTAGCTAAGTGTTCGAATTCGGGCGACAATTTATCATTCGCGCCATGCAGAGGACACGCGCCCAACATTATTAATGAATGAAAGTGATCAGTGAATTCCGCCAATCTAACTGGCGCTATCGGCTATAATCTCCCGTCAACGCCCGTCAAACAGAATAGGGATGGCCGGATTACGTCGTACGGTTCCGATTACAGTGGAGACCCCACTCACAGATTTCCTATCGCCCGGTGGCGACAGGTTAAGCTCATACCTTTCAAAGTGTTACCAGATCAGCGATATCCTGCGTCGCTATCAGCGACGTAAATAACGACTTTCAGTACCAGGCGTTCTCTGGCTTCAGGCTTAAATCTCCCAAGTGCTTGTTCACTATTGAGTTGTCGGTGGTTGGCTTGAAACTTGCCCTTACTGCTTCGCGTATCTGGGTAAGGTCTTACGAAATTTTTCATTATGAAGATTGATGCTATCTGTATGCATATCAGCATTTCGTCCAGATACGAGAATACGCGAGAGCGTGTATTGCTTAAACCATAATAGTAGGGACGCATAACATGAGACATATCATCTTGGCGGTATCAATGATTGCGTGTATGTCAGTGATTGCAGATCAGCGCTTCGAGACTAACAACGGATTTTGTCACTTCGTCCTCAATGCAAACAACGCACATAATGAGGTGTTCTTCGCCAACTGCCGAAATTCAATCGTACAGAATAATGATGGGACTGGAACAGGTGCCACCTATATTTTAGCGCCGTTTCCTATCGGATATGCGCCAATAGCTGAATCTCTTGCGTTGACCGGAGACGAGACTGGTATCCTTTGCAATATGGTGGACTCAAATGGGATCAAATACACCACAAACGACTGGAGTAGCGAGTACACCTTCATAAAACATAAGAACGGAAAATCTGCTGGGTTTGAGCATGAATGGCATGATAAGAATTACGCTGACATTGTTATTTTCAGTTTGATTTGCAGGAATGCCCAACAGCAGTAAGGCGAGCGCCTGAGTCGGCAGCACTGACACTCAGTTCTTTTGCTCGATGCCGTCGGCGATGGTGAAATGGCTCACCTGGCTTTGCAGGCGGCGTGCGAGGTCTGCCAGGCCGTCGCTCCGTTGCGAGGCCTCCACCGCACTGCCGGCGGTGTGTTCGGCGATGGCCGCAATACAATTAACGTTCTTGGCAATCTCCTCTGTGGTGGCACTTTGCTGCTCCACGGCGCTGGCGCTCTGGCTGCACATATCGATAATGGTCTTGATCGACTCGACGATGCCGTCGTCTTCCAGGAGGCTGAGGGCCTCTCCCATTTTACCGACCTGCGCCGGTAACGTCTGGGAAAATCTCTCCAGCGCCACCAGGTCGTGACGGGCGTGGGCTTTCATGACCAGCTTGGTGTCCTTGTTGATCAGCTCGCGCAACTGGTACAAGGCGCGTACGGCCTCGAGCTCACCCTGCACGTCGTCGAGTTGCGAATCGATCGTCAGGAGCAGCTCGCCGGCAGTGTCTTCAAAGTCGCCCGCCAAGGTGTCAACCCGCTTCTTGAGCTCGATGGCCTCATGATGAGTCTGAAATATCGCTGGCCCCAGTTCTGCGAATCGTTCATACGGCGTCAGCAAAGCCTGCGTGTGCTCGCCCAGCGCCGCACTGTGGCTGGACATCTCCTGCAGTGCACTGTGCTGCTCCGCGGCCTGCTGCATGAGGCCGTCGAATCGGCTTTCAAAGCTGCTCAGCTTGTCTTCCGACTGCGCGCCGACATGCTGTACCACCGCGCGGTTGGCTTCCAGCACGGTCGACATCATCTGACCGCCGACCACGACGATGGGCGTGGTCTCCTCCGTGACCACACTCATGGCACGCTCGATATCTTTCAGCGCTGTCAGGCTGCTGATGCTGATCAGCATCAGCAGCGATACTACCAGCGTAAAGCCGATAATTATGCGCAGCTTGATGGTTAGGTTTTTCATATCGTCCTGGACTGTCAGGTGAGGGTGCTTGCCACTGCGAGTAGAGGCGTTCTGAAGGACGGGCGCCAGCTATTCCCGGCGCCTGTCTCGACTGTTAATTCTGGGCGACCTGCATCTCCTTACTGACCGTCTCGCTGGGCAGCGAGATGAAGCCGTGATCGGCGACGATCTTCTGACCGGCTTCCGAGAGCACCAGTTTCAGGAACTCGGCTTGCATCGGCGGCAGCGGCTCGCCCGGTTTCTTGTTCACATAGATTTACAGGAAGCGCGACAGGGGGTACTCAGCACTAGGAGGCTGTCGGACTTGGGACTGATCTACTGCGCCGGTGGGAGAGCGCCCCATTTTCCCGATCCTTTTCGTCAAATAGCTACGGCTATTCTCCTCAAACGATCGAAACAATGGCCTCGCTCTCCCACCTTGCTCGCTACGATCGCCCAAGTCCGACAGCCTCCTAGCGGCGTTTTCAGCGCTCGGCTCCACAAAAGGGCCCCGGCGGCCTTCTTGGACAGCGGCAGCGCCCGCACGCCCGGCTTGTTATAGCCGATACCCGAATAGCCCATGCCATTCGGCGTCTTGGCGATGATGTCAACGACCTTGTCCGAACTGGCGAGCTCCTTGACCGAGCTGGCAAAATCGCCCTTGCACAGCGCCTTCTTCTGGAAGTAAGCATGGGTGCCCGACTTGGAGTTGCGGCCGAACAGGGCGACGCTTTGTCCGTCCAGGACACCGAGGTCACCCCAAGCGGTGATAGTCTTGGCCCCACCACACTTGCGGTTGGCCGAGAACGCCGCGTCCACCTGTTGGATGCTCAGGCCCTGGATCGGGTTGTCTTTGTGAACGAACACGGCCAGCGCATCGATGGCTACCCGCACCGCGGTGGGCTTGTAACCGTATTTCACCTCGAAGGCCTTGACCTCTTTGGGCTTCATCTGACGGCTCATGGGCCCGAACTGGGAGCTGCCGTCGACCAGCGCGGGCGGCGCAGTCGAGGAGCCGGCGGCGGTCAGATCGAAGCTGACGTCCGTGTGCAGCTTCTTGAACTCGGCGGACCACGCCTCTCAATGCTTGGAGGCAGCCTTAATCGTGCACTAATTCTTATGGCTCGTCCGTCTGAGTCCGGCTTCCAAGCTTGTCGTCTTGCTGCCTCGAAAAGAAAGCCTTGATATGCTTGAAGAAACTCTGGCGTTTCGGGGGCTCCTGCGCTTCCGCCTCAGGAGCAGGCGTTACTATCGGCGGTGGCTGTTCAGCAACTACCGCGACCGGAGGTGCATGCATCTGGTCGCGCAATGCCATGAGGCCTTTATTATTCGGACTGATACTCAACCCGCGTGCGACATACTGTTCGGCTTTCTTCTTGTCATTCTCGTCTAGCGCATCCGTGGCCAGCTTGGTGTAGCGTCCCACGATCTCGTCTATACCCGAGCGCGCATCACTGTTTCCCGGATCCAGTTTGCGGACCCGTTGAAAGTAATGATAGGCATTGTTATCTTTCGGGACCATCAGTCGGTCCTGCCTTAGTGAACGCCAGCCATGGTCCAATAGCTTCGCAATTTTCTCTTCCTTAGATAACGGCGGTGCTACGTTAACCTTTTTAACAGGCACCGGTTTAACAGGCAGCGGGTCTGCTGCTTTGCCTGTCTGACTGCGCTGTGATGGCGCAATAACGGGATCGGCTTCTCGAGCGGGCACCGGCTCGTCCTGGCCGTGCCTGCTCTGCTCGGCGTTTGCGTCGTTCGCGGTCTCAGGTGTCGGTGTTTTGTCCGTATCAACGATGGCCAACCGGGATGGGGGCGGTGAAGTTTCCATGCTGGCGAGTTCTAGCGCAGGTGCTTGGCGGTTTTCCACGACCGGTGCGGCAAATAGTTCTTCACGCTCCCAGTTCTTGGTGACGGCCTCGCTCGCGCCGTTGCCGGTGTCACTGTCTACCTGTTCCTCGGTTGCTGGAGTGTCCGGCTGTAGTGGAACCGATGTAACTTCTTTGTCTGCGGTGGCGGGTTGTACTGGCTGCTGTGTTCCGGCCTGGTTCAAGGCCAACGTTTCCAGATCACGTGCAGGCTGATCACTGTCACTGTTACTGTCACTGTCACTGTCACTGTTACTGAAGTATGCCGTAAGTATGATTGCGATCAGCACCAGCGCGGTCACTGGCCTGCTCCACTCCATGGGTACACTCGTCCTTCCGATCCTGTCGCGCAGTAGAATTCGAGCTTTGGAGGCATAACCGTCCAGTGCGGCGACTAACGCCGGGAGCTTCAGCTTTCCGATCCTGTCGCGCAGTAGAATTCCAGCTTTGGAGCGATAAGCGTCCAGTGCGGCGAATAACGCCAAAAGCTTCAGCTGCCATCTGTGTTTCTGGTGGCGAATCCCCGCCGCCTGATTGCTGCCTGCTTCCGGGCCAGGGCCGGCAACAGAAACAGGGCCCCTGGCAGGCGTGTGGAGCGCTGTATCAGTTACCGCGGTAGACGGTTTCTGCTCGACTCTTTGAGTTGCCGGGAGTGGTTTTGCGCATGGCAGCACGGTTTTCGGCGCTGGAGAACTCGTTTGGGGCTCCTCTTCGTAGGTTTCCTCATTCTGCTCTGCTGACCATGGAGCTACCCCGTCGACGGCTTCCACCTCCATTGGCAGCAACAATTCCTGTTGGAGTTCCTTCACAACCACGGTCACGTCGGCTACGCCAAGCCGGTGTTTTTCTTCGATGCAGCCGTGTAAGAAAAGGCGACTGCAGATCTGGTTTATCCGGCGTGGTATACCATGACTGTACCACTGGATCATGGCATAAGCTTGCGCGCTGATCAGAGGATCGCCCTTCCAGCTCACGCGGCGTAGCCGATGTTTGATATAGGCCCCGGTGTCATCTCTATCGAGGGGTTCCAGAAGCGTTGAGGCAATCACGCGTTGGTGTAACTGCTCCAGGGCTGACGTATTCACCGTATCCCGTAACTGTTCCTGACCCACCAGAAAGACTTGTAGCAATTGATGGTTGCCAACCAGTATATTGGTTAGCAGGCGGAGTTCTTCGAGCGCATCGTAACCCATGTCCTGGGCTTCATCGATAATCAGCAAGGCGCGTCGTCGCTGCTGATATTGTTGTTTCAGGAAACGCTCCACCTGAACCAGCACTTTAGCCTTGCCGCAGCCATCGACGTCCAGGTTGAACGAATAAGCCACCAGGTTGAGCAACTCATCCGCCGACAGCTGGGTACTTACGATTTTGCCAACAACCGCCTGACCCGGCTTAAGTGTCCGGATAAGATCATTGACCAGGGTAGTCTTTCCCGTACCTGGCTGACCCGTAATCATGATATACCCCTCCGCCCGGTGGAGGGCGTGGAGCATGTAGGTCATCGCCTTGTGGTAGGTCCGGTGCTGGAAGGAAAACCAGGCATCCGGGCTCAAGCGGAATGGATCAGCGCTTAACTGATAGAAGGCTTCATACATAGGAATGGGATGGCTGAACGGACTTGATCGCTCGGCCCGGCACTTGGTCCTGAATCCAGGTCACTGTTCTCGTCCTCTTGTTCCCTTACGTACTTTGTGGATATCGTTGCTATTCCTTACTTTCCCTGTCAATCCTAAATAGGCCGGGGAGTGAAAAAATAATCATTTTAGAATAATAGCATATCGTCCTTTCCTCAACGCCTTTTTGAGCATGCCCATAGGCGAGATACGCGCGGAGCAGCCGGATGTTCCGTGACCTTGACGTGGGCAATCCAGCGCCGATGATTCAGGAGTCTTACCAGGCGGCTGTCCGATTTGGGCGATCGCAGCGAGCAAGGTGGGAGGGCGAGGCCACTTTTTCGAGCGTTTGAGGAGAATAGCCGTAGCTGTTTGATGAAAAGGATCGGGAAAATGGGGGGTTCTCTGACCGGCGCAGTAGATCAGCCCCAAGCCGGACAGCCTCTCTCACGCAACAAAACGTAACCTATTGAATGTATTAGCAACGCATTTGGCTGTTTGCTGCGCGACAGCGCGCCGCCTGCGGGGCGGGTACTGCCAGTCAGCCGGTGAAAACAACAGCCTGGTTGCGTCCCGAGCGTTTGGCTTCGTACAGGGCCTGATCGGAACAACCCAGCCACTCGGTGTAATCCTTCATGCCCTCGCTGACTTCGGCCAGGCCCAGGCTAATGGTGTAGCGGATCTCACGCTGTTCAAAGGTGACCGTGGTAGCCTCAACCTTTCTGCGCAGGCGTTCTGCGAGAATCATACCGTTCTCGGCGCTGGTGTTGAGCAGAATGATGCCAAACTCCTCGCCGCCATAACGGCCCGAGATATCGGTAGTGCGGGTAGTCTCACGCAAAACTCGGGCGGTCGTACGGATGACCTCGTCGCCCGCCTGATGGCCGTAGGTGTCGTTAACTTTCTTGAAATGGTCGATGTCGAACATCACCAGGCTGCTGACGTGCCGGGTGCGCCGGAAGCGGGCGAACTCCCTGCGCAGACATTCTTCCCAATAGCCGCGGTTGTTCAGTTCGGTAAGCTGGTCGGTACGTGACAGCCGGGCCAGCTTGGCGTTGGCGTCTTTAAGCTCGGTCTGACCGAGAGCGATATCCGTGACGTCGTAGATGATGATGCCGACATGATTGACCGCTGCATCGGCCGAGACTAACGGGATGATGGTGATGTTCTGGTACATGAACTCTGCTGTGCCAGTGATCGGCCGGTAGTTCTTAAAGCGGAGCAGGTAGGGGCGCTGTTCCCAGGTGGTGAACGAACGGCTCGCGAGCGTGAGCACGGAATCGACCTTGCGTCGGAACCAGGGTTCGGGGATGTCGGAAAAGGTCTTAAACAGGTTGGTGCCGATGACGTGCATTGACTTCCGGCCGCTGTGATTCTCCATGAATCCGTTCCAGACCCGCACGCGGTAATCTCGGTCGAGGACGATGAGGCCGACGTCGATGGTCTGTAGCATATCCATCAGCCAGTGGATTTCCTTGATGTGGATGTTACTGTCGTCCATCGATCGTCAAGAGCCGTAGTACGACACGCGTTCGTTTAACACATCGAGCGAATCTTCGCTGAACAGTAGCAAGAGGTCACAATTGATGTTCCGGTTCTCGATCTTGTAGCCCATTTCTATCGCCAGGGTCCGATTCCAGCGTGAGGCATTGCGGGCCAAAAGGTCATTGATTTTTACGTGCCGGCCGAGCACCACCGGGTGTCCGTAGCTGAAGTTCACATCGAGCGGTTTGGCAATACCCGTAAGACAGGCACCAATCAGCATGCTGGAAACGTCCATCAGCAGTTCGAGTTCGATCCTGTCGTCGATTTCGCCCTGATACACCATCAGTTCGGCGATGTCGGTGAAGCTGGATTCGGTGAAGGTGAGCAACGCCTCGCCCGCGATGCCGCCGCCGATGAATCCTTGGCATACGGCCGACACGGTTTGATTCGACTCGATGGCCTGCAGTGTCATATGCAGATCGCTGCCTTCGAGCATGCGCACGCTAGGCACAGGAAGCTGGACGAAAGCATTCAGCAGGCGCGCCAGCAGGTCCCCGGCCCGGCCCATCGCCACATTGGCAATCTCCTGGTAGGCATCGAAAATATCTACCTGGATATCGAGGTCCCCCTGGGTTTCCCCAGGCGCGCCGAGCACCCCGAACCTGTCCAGGATCTCCGCAACCTTGGTTTCATCGATGGGCTTCTTTATGAAGTCCAGTGCGCCCAGCTTTATGACGCGCTGATACGCCTCTGGCTGAATGTCGCCGGACACGACGATGACCATCGCGGGTAGGTCTTCATCGCGAATCGCTCCCAGGACCTCATACCCGTCCATCACCGGCATGTTCAGATCGAGAAACATAATGTCGCCCTTGCCGGACTTGATGGCTTCGATTCCTTCGGCGCCGTTGGTCGCGAACGATACCGAGACATCCCAGTTCTTCGGCAACGCACGCGCCATCTGCTTCCGGGCAAAGCTCGAATCGTCACAGATCAACACGGGCGTCGTCATAACAGGTGGGATTGTGAATGTATATGAAGCATAACCCGCCGATTTCGCGAGAAGCAACCAAAGAAGATGGGTAAGTATTCACCAGATTCTGCCACGATCAGCCTCCTAGACCGCATTGGGCTTCAGGCTGAGAACACAGTGGACCGGCCGGTTCAGGCCCTCCGGAAAGCAGGCCGCCCATTAATTTCCTCGACTGTCTTCAAGAATCCGTGCCCGGTATTCGTAACGAACAGCGAGATGTCGATATAGAGGAACTACGATACTTCATGACCCACCTCCTTGTACTCCCGAGCACAGCACCTTCTTTGTCACGCTGCCTTGGACTGTTCCGAGTTGCTTCTTACCAAACACAGTTGCCTGGATCGTTAGGACAGCGCGAACATCTGCTTGCCGAATGGCGTTTGCGTTCCTTGCCAGGATTGACGATAAAACTTTAAATTTGTTCAAGCTCAATTGGTTATGATTTTTCTCTGGCGAAACGAATCGAGTTGGCACGGCCCCTGCTCTATCCCAGTCATGAGCGCCCAGGCACTCATGACCCAAACCCTTAAACCTGTTATGACCACTGAAACGAAAGGAGCACACCAATGCTGACCATCAAAGATCTTTCCGCAAGCCAGGACCTCGACCGTACGGCCATGAGCGACGTGCGTGGCGGTGGCGATGTCTATTCGACCAACCTGCAGAGCAATCAGGGCGCCGCAGTCGGCGGCCTGGTTGGCATCGTCGACAACGACAATGTCCTGTTCTCACAGAACAACGCCATCGACAACAAGTTCAAGCTGGAACAAACCGATATCACCAACGTAGCGGCCGGCCTGGGCAACATCGCGGGTGTGCATGCTTAACGAGAGGTAGCGATCCGCACCGACAGTCGCGGATCCTTAAGCTCGCGGCAAGCCAGAGCGGAGGTCTGCGGACCTCCGCTTTTTTTGTGCGTGCCGGCGAACACGGGAAGCACTTCACCGCCCCTCCATGAACGCTTGTTCAACGCCCCTACACCGTTCAGGCCAAGTCTGAAGGCTTTCCAGGACACTGCAGCGGAAGGCCGCGTCGGGTTTGCCCGGGGGCCATGGCCACGGCCGGCTTCATATATACTCCTGGCTCATAAAGCCGCGACGCAACGCACGTCTCGGACGGCCACGGGTCACGTGCTCAGCCATGCACGCATCGACTGTTGGCGTTGTTGTGGCACAAACTTCAGGCCCGATGGTGTTTGGCCTGCGCAAACGTTTTTTGCTGTCCAGCGCCGCATGGCTCTGCAACTGTTGCTGCCATAAAGAATAAAATAATTTATAAACAGCCGGTTGCAACAGTTTATCGGCATGCCTCGTCGGTTTGGCACGCCCCCTGCAATATCCCAGTCATGAGCGCCCAGGCACTCATGACCCAAACCCTTAAACCTGTTATGACCACTGAAACTATAGGAGCACACCAATGCTGACCATCAAAGATCTTTCCGCAAGCCAGGACCTCGACCGTACGGCCATGAGCGAAGTGCGTGGCGGTGGCGATGTCTACTCCACCAACGCCCAGAGCAACCAGGGATTCGCAGTCGGCGGCCTGGTTGGCATCGTCGACAACGACAATGTCCTGTTCTCACAGAACAGTGCCATCGACAACAAGTTCAAGCTGGAAACTACCGATATCACCAACGTAGCGGCCGGCCTGGGCAACTTCGCGGGTGTGCAGGCTTAACGAGAGGCAGCGATCCGCACCGACAGTCGCGGATCCTTGAACTCACGGCAAGCCAGAGCGGAGGTCTTCGGACCTCCGCTTTCTTTTGCCTATCGGGAACGGCGAGATCTCAGCGCGGGGTGTATCAGTCGTCCCGCTGCTCCTGAGTACAACCCCGGACTGAAAATTCCCGTGTCGGCAGTTCGATTCTGTCCCTGGCCACCATCTTAATAATCGCTTAATAGTCGACTGCTGTGGTTAGGTCGGCCATCATGTTTCGGACAAGTGGTCGGGCGCCTTTCTAACTATTTTTTTGCACTATGCGGCGATATTCTCAACCTTTTTTAGTTCGCTCCGAGCCACCTTGCGCGCTTCTTCCAGATCGTAATCAGCTTGCAGTCCCATCCAGAACTGTTCCGACGTTCCCAGCGCACGCGCGAGGCGAATAGCAGTATCCGCTGTCACCGCCCGCTTGCCATGAACAATCTCGTTGATGCGTCGTGGTGGCACTCCCATCGCACGAGCCAGTTTGTTCTGGCTGATATCGAGCGGCTTGAGGAACTCTTCCAACAGCACTTCGCCGGGATGGATGTTAGGTAATTTCTTCATAAACCTGTCCTAGTGGTAATCCACGATCTCGACTTTGTTAGCATTACCGTCAGCCCAAACAAAACAGATCCGCCATTGATCGTTGATACGAATGCTGTGCTGGCCTTTACGTTTACCTTTCAGCGCCTCAAGTCGATTGGCCGGTGGAATGTGGAGATCGTCCAGGCTATGGGCATTGTTCAGCATACGTAACTTTCGGCGTGCAATCGCCTGGATATCTTGTGGCAGTCGGCGTGAGGTGTTTC
>CAWFEQ010000023.1:0-164109 GCA_963814945.1 uncultured Gammaproteobacteria bacterium | reverse complement strand
CATCATTCAGCAATCGTGCAATTGTCGAAGACATCGTCACAGCGTCATTCAGGGGCACTAAGTAGCTGTCCTCTCCATCAGTAATTATCCTCTCTGGACCACCACAGCGGGAACATAGGAAAGATAAACGCGCTTTTCATCACTGGTCAACGGATCATCCACCGGTAACGAAGGGACCTGCGCAATCAGATAGTAGACACCGCGGTCAGGCAATCCTTCGACGTGGAAATAAACCGGCGTGCCCGGAAGCAGCAGTTGCGGTCGTCCGCCGCCTTGGTGGACGTTCGTTGCGTAAATGAATAGTCTGGATTGCTTTAGCGCCCTAGCAGATGGTTGCTTCTTCGGAGCTCGCTGCGCCACATTCATACACAATCCTTCAATCACTCACGCCACCATTGGTGTCCTCGAGTTTCTCTCCAAAAACAAGGACGCCATAAAGTGAAATGCTAGCGCGATTGGGAGTATGCCGATCGTTCCTGATATGAACCATGCGTCCTGCTGGATCGCCGAAAATAAGCCGAGCCATATTACCGGAATATAGGCCAAGCGTAAAAATGCCAACTTACGTCTTGCGTATACCTCCCACGCCCAATAAAACGCGCCCATGAAGAGGAAAGTCAACCCAGCAAGCGGCCAACCCCCGTTCCAATACGCCTCAGCAAACATCCCGGGCGCACTCTGACTGTGATTCCCGTTGACTAGCACATTAAATTCGACCCCTGGGTCATAATTGGCTTATCGGGATACATAATTCTGGAACAAATACATAAAGCGCCAGCGCGAAGGTGTTGCCTGAAACACCTTGGTCATAAGCCGTCATGGCGAAGGATTGAGCATTTGCGTAATTTAATCGGCACCACCAACTCTGTACGCCGGGTAGGAGGTCTGCCGCATCATCCCAGCCACTGGACAAACTCTTCGATTGCGGATCGCGTATCAGACAGACTCGTCAATCCTTTTACGCCGTAAGCCATGCGAGACAGGGTGATCAAAGGCGTCAACACAACTGCGTATAGCAAGCCGCCAATCAGTCCGACAATTACAATCCCTTTGAATCGTGTCCCGGTCAGAACCGCTGCCAGCATCACCGCGATACCTACTTTCAATATTGCGAGTTTACTCAACGTAACAAACGCCCCCCCTCCTTCAATAAGGAACAACGCATAAAAAGGAAGCGCATATTTTATCTTGTTGGATCGATACAAGATAAACAGCGAGACAAGAGCCAACGTCGAAAGCACCGCAAAATACTCAATACTGCCAGGCAGCACCACGTCTAATAGGCCCAAAGCTAGTGGAAGCACGAGCAGAACTTAACAGGTATACCAATCAAAACAAAAATAACAGAAACCCGCCATAAAGTGAGTTCAAAATCTTTGCGACGATAGTCTGCCGTTCTTTGATGAAAACGACTTCTTGTAGCGTATTTGCCGAGCAGTAGATACATACCCATTACGGACGCGATGCCCGCGAGGTTGAGCAAATTTGCGCGATATAGCTCACCGTTACCAACATAAGAGTAGGCATCCGAAAACTCGATGGTTTCCGCTGTGCCAAAATAATAAAGCAAAGGCCCAAAGCCATAATACGCCGCCGCAGTAAGCAGAAACCACGTAACAGGGAACCATATCCGGACTGGTGAAACTGCAATACTGGTGGCCGCCGCACCCAAACAACCCACAAGAATCACGAACAAGGTCACAAGATTGACCAATCGCATCCAGTCAGGATTGAAGCCTGCTAGCAAATGAAAAGGCAGCCACGCCAGCACAAAAAGAGTAACCGCAGGAAGAGAAAATATTCGCCGTATATTCATAGGCGACATTCCCCTTGTGGATTCACTTTGGCTAAAATATTCGCGAGTTGATCGGTACTTGAATACCCACTGCGTAAACACCTCTCCCGTCCAGCTGCCGCTATTCTTTTGCGCGCTTCGTCATTTGCCAGATAGAACCGTATTTTGTCTTTCAGCTCTTCATCATCTCCGAAAAATTCAGCTTCCTTACCTTCTTCAAACAAGAAGAGGTGATCATCCGTGTGCTCAGCTAACAGGAATATACCCATTGCCGGAATTTCAAAGCTGCGGGTGGTGGTGGTCTCTGGGATCCACTTACTTAGCAGACCGATTGCAATTTTCGTATGCGCCAGGGCGCGGAGATAGTCATCACCCCAAATTCCGCCACCACTGACATAAGTGCGCGCCCAGTGATTATGTTTTGCATATCGCTCCCAACCTGGCCCCCAGATCCTCAATCGAGAAACGATTTCACTCGCCGATTTCAAGCGTTCTGCATAGTGCTTCTCACAGTGGCCGACAAAACATAGATCCGATGACCACGATGCAGCTTCTTGTTGAAGTGGCTGATATTCAACAAAGCGAGTATCGAAAGACTGCAGTACAAACAAAACGTTGTTTGCGCCAAGTTCCATGTATAGCTCCCGTTCAAATGGCTTCGTTGTCACAACCCAATCATAAATAGAGATACAAAGCTTGAAATGCCGAGACTTGTGAAACAGCAATTGTGCATCAGGAGTGTAATGCAGCAATCGTCCTCGCGTCTGCTCTCGAATCGCGTCCAGCGTCGCTGGATAAATCCAGCGCCCCTTGTCCATCCAAACCAGGTCAACCGGCCCCATCGAGCGAGAACTTTCGACCAGCGCCCGGTTCATATCCCAGACATGCGGACCAAAATTCATCCGGTGTGCCAGTAAGCGAAATACACGATTCCCGCCCGTAGTCCAAGGAGAAGTGTCGAATGATGCAATCTCATGCCCGAAGCTCCGTAACATGTGCATACGCTCCCGGCACGTCCCACCCTCCCAAATCTCGCCGATGTAATAAATACGCATCAAGGCGCCTTAATGCCCGTGATCAGGAACACCCGCGTGAACACGCGATCCCCCGTGCTCCCGGTCTCGATCAGGTTCCAGGCCATCAGTTGCAGGCGAATTACTTGCCACAGCACGAAGCGGATACTGGAAAACAAGGAAAGGCCATAAGGCGGCGGATCACACTCCCGTGCCTCGTTGCGACTAAACCCGGCCACGCGTAACAGGCGGCCCAGCGCATTCGGGTTAAAGCCTAGCTCGTGGGTGAAGTCGTTATATCGATGTTGCGCACCCCATGGCCCCTCGGCATTGGGGGTTTGCAAGATCAAACGACCGCCTGATTTTAGTGCAGCGTAGGCGACATCCAGTAAGCGCAGGGCTTCATCCTTGTAGAAATGCTCGACGATGTCGAAGCCGGTAATCAGGTCGAACTGACCAGGGTTCGCCTCCAGAAATTCGATGGCGTTCCCCTGGGTGACGTTGGGAGTGACCTGTCGCGACAATGCCACCTGATCCGGACTGATATCCACGCCTTCTACCCGCTGATAGCCCTGCTCAACAAAAAAATGCAGGAGTTTGCCATCGCCACAGGCGAGATCCACGATCCGTGCAGCATTGTTCTCAGGCAACCATCCCCGCAAGTGATAGCGCCGCGCCTTCCCCCACCGAAGCGAGGCGTTGTAGTCGAAGTTTTCGGGCGCATTCTGAAAGTTTTTTCCATAGCTGGCGTAGATACGCTCGCGGTAATTTGATGATTGATTATCTATTTTCACTTTACGTTTCCTGCACTTAGAGTCTTTCAATAGCAGACAGTCTAGTGACTGGCAGCCAATGCCACGCCAATCGGAACGACATAATCAGCTGCACGCCGTAGTAGAGAGAAATCGCAACAGCGGCACCTTTTAACCCTGCCCATTCAATGCAGATAAACCCAAAAACAATGGCGAGCAACGCACCAGTAGACTCAATCAACAGAATACTCCGTGTTGCCTCGTTGGCATAACAGACTCTATTCGCCACATGGGAGAGAATGAGCAGCGCATAACCACCAACGATCCAAGGCAACAGGTATGACACACTTCGGTACCGTTCCCCCAGCAGAATATGGGCCAGCCACGGATGCCCGGCCCAAGTGAAAGCGATGGCCATAATTGAACCCAGAACAATTAACAACATCCATTTGCGCAAGTAATTGTGGGCGCGTCGATTATCTCCTTCGACTAAGGCGCTCTGGTAAGCTGGGCGAATCGTGGTTTCTACAATCCCACCAAACATTAGCATGGGCCGACTGGCAAGGCCGTAAATGGCCACATACAGACCCACGTCCGCTGGAGACAGAAGCGCGCCGATCATGTAGCGGTCTGCCATGCCGGAGACCCAGCCGAGCAGACCAAGCGGCAGAAGCGGCAAGGAATATTTCCAAAACCGGTCAACAAGAGCGGATTGTTCTGTGATTGCGATATGCACTGTTCTGTCATGAGGAACAAATCTTCGCATCGCAGCCCAGACACACAATGATGCCAAGAGGAATCCAGCAAGAACCAAGGTTAAACTTACGCCCATCAATTTCACCAGAGTCCATGCCAGGAATGGCCGCCCCCATGCTTCGGCAACTACCCATATTCCATAGGCACGATGCGCTCTTGCCGCATTCAATAATGCAGTGTTCTGCATCCGGGCGATTTCAACAGCAACCAGAGCAATCAACAAACCTAAGACGGTCATATTGGCCCAGCCAAACATCAGCGCTGCAATTGCGCCTGCCAAGAACGCCGGAAGTGTCCATGTAATGAGTTTGGTCAGTTGTTCGCGAGCCACAGTCTTCACGAGCCCGCCATTCCCCTGCAAGGCATACTCGGGGTAGTAGCGCAGCATGGCTTGCATGGTTGGATTGGCTAGACCGGCGGCGGCGAGTGCGACGATACCCAGCCACAGACTGAATTCTCCAAAAACCGCCGGCGGCACAATTTCTGTCAGCAGGCGTATCCCCGCCAACTGTCCCAATACAGCCAAGCCTTGCAAACCGGTAAGCCAAGCACCGTCCGACAATAACGAGCGCCCTCTCATTTCAATTTTGTGTCGCAATAAAACGTTGCCCATGCATAGATGACCTTGTAGAGTTCTTTTTCATGTGCGCGTCATTGTTTTATAGAGTGCAAGATAATGGCTGCTGATCGTGGCGGGCGAGTACCGACTGACATTATGCAATCCACTCTCAATCAGACGATTACGATAAAACGGGTCACCAATGATCCGCTGTATACCTTCACGAATCTGCGATACGTCAAGCGGATCGATAAGACACGCCCCATCACCCGCCACTTCGCGCATGGGTGAAATATTTGAGGTGATCAACGGTCGGCCTACGGCCTGCGCCTCAATAATCGGCACACCGAATCCCTCGCCCAGCGAAACAAAGGATACAACATCGCATTTGACGTATTGCTTGTTTAACTCCTCATGGGTGACCCCAGTATGGTTTTCGTAGACAACACCGCATTCGGCCAGCTTTTGCTTTAACTCGTCGTCAATTCTACCGATCAAAACCAGGCGGCAATGCAAACCTTTCAATGCCTCGACAAGACGAGATACATTCTTGTTAGGGCTTGTGCCTACCTGAAGGATGACAGGACATTCTGCTGCAAATGGCTTTGTCGCGCGTTTGAAGATTGCGCTGTGACAATTCTCGATCACTTCAATATGCTTGTCTGTTATGCCAAGATGCTTGTAAATACCCTCGCCGGTTTCCCTTGATACGGCAGTTATTACCCGGGTGCTTCGGATTGGCAAGATCAGCCAGATCCATTTGTACAGCCAGCGTTTAGTACCACTCAGGTCATCCAGATAGTGGCGGATATCGTGAACGGTGAGGATCGTTTTCTTGCTCTGGAGTAGATTCACGATGTAATTGATGTCGCCCGTCACATGGTAGATATCAGCATTCAGCTTCCGCAGTCGCCATGCATCCAGGAGCAATCTGCTCCGTGAACCGGCTACATATTCGACGACCTCGATCTGTTTACCCAGTTCGCTTGCAATAGTGTGGAAAAGCTCTTCGATGCTGTAAGCGCCCCGCCGTTGTTGCCGGTAAATGAACACAACTTTCATGGCGAATCGTTCCAAGCATGAATATTCAGTGAAAATTGTCTCATGCTTAAGCCTTAACCAGATTAACCGATAGATCGAGATAGATCATTTTGGTATGGATGCCCAATCTGCCATATCTATCACATCCATAGCCTGATTTATCCTGCGTTAGATTCTCATGAAGAGTTCCAGCCTGATAAGTGATATCTATCGCCTGATGCATGAAATTTGCGTTCACGATGGGTTGCTCTGTTTCGCGCCCTGCTTGTAGCTGGCATATCAGCGTGAGAACGCCGAACCGGTCGACGCCAAGGGCAACGATCAACAAGGGTATGGTGATTATCGCCACGAGCAGTGGCAAGCCGAGGCCGATCAGGTTGTAACAAGTGTGACGGAACAATCAGATCACCTGCCGGTATGCCGGTTCAAGAACGTATCTGCACCCCTTCGCGGGAAAAAGACAATTCAGCGGCTGGTCGGGAATCCTCACGTAGAGACAATGGCGGCCCGGTCCCCGACCAGCCGCTGATAGACCGCCAGCGTCTGCTCGACGATGTACTCCTCGGAGAACTCCTTCTCCACTCTCACCCTTCCCACAGCCCCCATACGCTGGCGCAGCCCCGGATCTTCCACGAGTTGCTGTATGGCAGCGGCGATCGCCTGCGCATCGCGCGGCGGCACCAGCAGCCCATTGCGCCCGTGTTCGACAATCTCGCGGCAACCGGGCATATCGGTTGTGACAATCGCCCGCCCGCAAGCCGCCGCTTCCAGCAGACTGCGCGGAATGCCCTCGCGATAGTACGACGGCAGAATGGCGATGTTCGACTGGTGCCAGAGGTCGGGGATGTCATCGCGATGCCCCAGCCACTCGACAATGCCTTCGGCGTTCCAGTCTGCGAGCTGCTGCTCCGGAACCGATACGCGGCTGGTGCTGTCGGGCACGCCGACCAGCTGGACTTTCACGGGCACACCCCGCTCGCGCAGAATACGGGCGGCTTCGACCAGCTCGCCGATGCCTTTGGGCCACAGCATGCGCGACACCAGGGTGACAACCGGCACGCCCTCGAGGTTTTCCGGAGCCGGTGCAAAACGCCGGATATTGACGCCGATGCCGCGAATCAGGATCACGGAATCCGCTTCCAGGCCGACCTGCGTGGTGAGAAAATCCCTGTCGTCGCGGTTCTCTACCAGTGTGTAGCTACCGGCCCGACTGAACAGTAGTCGGAAAGCAACCGAGAGGATGCCTTTCATCAGGCTGGCCAACACGCCGCGCGAGGAGAACGCCAGCCCCAGCCCGGCGAGGTTATTGATTACGGGAGAAACGCCGCTCACGGCCGCTGCAATCGACCCATAGATGCTGGGCCGCAGCGCCACATGGTGCACCAGGTCCGGCTGATAGTCGCGGTAGATGCGAATGATCTGGTGCAGCTCGGACAGCGCGTGCGAGGGGTTCAGCGAACCGCGTGTCCAGCGCATGGGAATCAGCTCGAAGCCCTCCCGTTCGAGCACGTCGCCATGATCCCGCACCTGCGTCGCGACCATAACCCGGAACCCAGCGTCGCGCGCTGCGCGGGCAATCGGCAGCCGGTGCAGACAGAAGTACCAGTCTTCGGTAACCAGAAAAAGCAGACCGGGTGGCTGCTGCGTCATCCCTCAAATACCACAGTCTCTGTTATTTTCGCTGTCATGGACCACCATCGGGACGCCGTGGCGAGCCGTGCGCGGAGCACTATGATAACACTGTAGCGGCAACAGGCATTCTGGCTGGGCCGGGTGCCCCGCGTACGGCGGATTTCGCCGGGGCGCGGACGGTTCGCTTCATCCTCGCGGGTGAGAACTCTCTGCGGGGCTGCTGGTCAATACGGCGGACAACCGTGCTTGCCAGCGTGCAGGGCGTCATGGTTAAACCGCGGGATTAATAATCCGTCTGCCAGCCCTCCCAGGTGCTCACCTAGTGGACAAGAGAACCGCGATGGCATCAATCTGTCAGCAACACGACGGTGGACCTTGAGCCCCCATTGAACGAACATATAGCTTTAATTATGATCCGTATATCATTGTTTAAATGCTTTTTTATATAACCTTAGCATCGGCGACCAAACGCACTGTATCGGTGAGCAAGGCCTGGCCATCCGCATTCTCAATCCGCGCACAGGTTCCCGATCGGCGGAACGGCTAATACCAACCCAGTGCGATCAATGCCCTCAATATCGAATCATCCAGGCGCGACTGGCGATGCACACCGGGGTTCAGCGCGTAGCGGATCCGCGCGGCCTGGGAGCATTTTGATGCCAGGAAACGGTCCAGCAGGCGCCTTTTGTCATCCGCCAGCCGTTCAGCATAGAGGGCGGCAAACTCCTGTGCCTGTGCATGGATCGTGAAGGCGTTGCGCCGGTCAGTCCAGAATCGGCGAGCACGCCGGGCGAAGTCCCCGCTGGCCGACACGGCCGCGCCGGTATCATTGCCGGCGTGCAGCCGGTACTTCAACCCGGGTGACTCATCGAATATCACGACGCCAAACGCGGCGACGACCAGGTAACACCACCAGTCATGCATGATGCACTTCTCAGGAAGCTGACGCACGATCATATCCCGGGCCACCCGGTTCAGCACGACCGTGCAACCGGTGGCGCTGTTCTCCGCCAGCGCACTTTCGAACGACAGCCCCCTTGCTGGAATTGTCGAGTACTTTAGATGCGCCAGATCCCGGTCTACATACTCGAGGCGGGAACAGTAGAGTGCAGGGATTTTCGGGTCAACGGGAGACAACCTGGAAATCGCCCTTTCGATCTTATCCGGATACCAGACATCATCCTGGTCGCAAAAGGCAAAGTACTGGCTGTCCTTCCCACAGTGCTGCAGCAGACAAAAAAAGCTGCCCACAATCCCCAATCGCGCGCCAAAAGTCAGGTGAATGTGCGGATAGCTCGCCGCATAGCTTGTCAGTAGCTGCCGGGTGCCGTCAGACGAGCCATCGTCCCGGACATGGATTGCCAGATTGGGATAACTTTGACCGACAAGACTTTCAAGCTGCTCCGGCAGGTAGGCGGCGCCATTGTAACTTGACAGAACTACACTGACCTCGGGAACCATTCACGCCATCCGCAACGACCCAAGGCGCTTCCGGGCCGCCTCCAGATCATGACCACCTGACACGCGCACTCCCTGTTCGCATGAGTCCGAGCCTCTGACAGCCGGTCGTCTTCTGCCGGGCGTCTCATCGCGTCCGCAGCCTGCCGCCATGCCGGCTATTACGGAGTGTTGCCCTTTACGTCTTCATCCCCAAATACGTTACAATGCCAAATTGGACCTGAATCTGCAATGCCTGACCTACTCATGACAAATAGCGACGCCATCTGGCACCATGCCGCGGCCCCGGGGACGTCGGTAAGCGGCCGTTTTCCCGCACACCAGACGGCCCGTCCCATGCAAGCCGGCGATGTCTTAACAGACCATGGCAACCAACCTCAATTCGCGGCAATCCGGTAAAGTCGCACTGCCACCGCCCGGTCAGGTGTTCGAGTGGGCATACCAGGCGATACGCGAGCGCAACTGGCTCGAGGCGTCGGGGCGCTGGGCCGTATTGCGCGAGGCCTACCCACGACATCCCGCGCCCTGGGTCCAGGGTGCCATCGCGCATATGGAGGCCAACGAACTGGAGGCGGCCGGGGCGCTGTTGGCGTATGCCCGTCAGCGTTTCTCGAGCAACCCCAACGCCTTGACTCAATCTGCCGAGCTGGCGTTACGGCAGCGGGAATGGAGCGTGGCGGAAACGTTCCTCAGCCAGGCACGCGAGCAGTTCCCGGGCGAGATGGAGACGTGGCTCAAATCCAGCAAGTGTGCGGAACACCAGGGGGCACTGGAACGCGCGCTCGAGTATAACGAAACGGCTCGCGCGCGTTTTCCTGACTGCCCGGACGCGTTCATTCAGTATGCAGAGCTGGCGATGCGCGCCGAACACTGGGAATCCGCACTGGCACGCTGGGAAGACGTGCGTTCGCGCTTCCCGGCTGCCGCAGCGGGCTACCTGCGCGCCGCCGAGGCGGCACGCCACCTGAACCGCCACCAGGAGGCGCGCCAACTGATTCTGGCTCACCAGTATGGCGCCGATCTATTCGACGAGGTTGTCCACACAAAGAGATCCGCTGGCCAGCACCGCACACACAGCCGACTGATCCGCTTTCTCGAACTTGTCTGGACCAAAGCACTCTTCAACCTGCGTTCCGAGGTGCACCGCAACTATCTGAGTTATGCATGGTGGCTATTGGAACCCCTGCTGCATATGACGGTTTATTACGTCGTTTTCGGCCTCCTGCTCCGGCGCGGTGGTCAAAACTATCCGGTGTTCCTGCTGACTGGTCTGATTCCCTGGATGTGGTTCAGCAAGGCAGTCAGCAGCAGCAGCGGCAGCATCCTTCGCGGACAGCAACTCATGATTCAGGTCGGACTGCCGGCACTTGTATTTCCACTGGTTAGTGTGCTGCAAACTACGCTCAAGCAGCTGCCGGTCTTTGCTTTGTTGTTCGGTTTTCTCTGGTTACAGGGTTTCAGTCCCGGTTACCAGTGGTGGGGACTTCTGCCTGTGGTTCTGGTCCATATCCTGCTAATGACGGCCGTTGCCTGTGCAGTCGCGGCGGTGGTCCCCTTTGTTCGTGACTTCGGCTACCTTGTTCCCACCGGTCTGATGTTTCTGATGTTCTGTTCCGGCGTCTTCTATGACTACCGCATCGTCGCGCAACAATGGCAGCAGCTGTTTCTGCTTAACCCGGTGGCGTTCCTGCTGAAGTGTTACCGGGAAATCTTTATCGAGGACTCTATGCCTGATATGCAGGCGCTCGGCTGGTGGGGCCTCGGAGCGGCCGCGGCCTGTGCTGTGACGGCGCTGGCGTACCAGCGCCTGCGCTACCTCTACCCGCGCATCGTCATGGAGTAGAGCCACGGATATGCAGCCGGTGATTTCATTGCAGGACGTGGCGGTTCGCTACAAGCGCAGCGGAAGCATATTCCAGCGCAGTAGTTATTTCGATGCCCTGAAGTCCATATTCCTGGACATCTATCCCGGTGAAACACTGGGTATACTGGGGCGAAATGGTGCCGGCAAATCGACCTTGTTGCGGGTTATTTCCGGCGTCATCAGACCCGACCATGGAAAGGTCATCAATCGTGGGGCCAGCGTGTCCCTCCTGGCACTGCAAGCCGGTTTTGACCAGAACCTTAACGGGAGGGATAATGCGATTTTCACCGGTATGCTCCAGGGCTTCTCTCGCCGAGAGGTGGAAGCACGTCTGGATGAGATTCATGAATACTCCGAGTTGGGCGATTTCTTCTATGAACCGGTGAGAACATACTCTACCGGCATGCGCGCCCGACTCGGTTTTTCCATTAGCACTATAATAAGTCCCGATGTATTGCTGGTCGACGAGGTACTCGGCGTTGGGGACAAACACTTTCGAGAAAAGGCTGAACGCAGTATGGCGGCAAAAATTCATTCGCAGCAAACGGTGGTTCTCGTGTCTCACTCGCATCAACAGATAGCGCGATTGTGTGACAGGGCCGTACTTGTCGATCAGGGGATCAGTTTCGCGGTTGGCACCCCACACCAGATCCTTGCCGTTTATGAAGAACGCCTGGAATCGACTAACGCATGAGAACGACATTGCATCGCAAAAGTAATCGCGCTATTTTTTGGCCCGCCTTCGAGTTACGCAACCTGCACCAGCTGCAACGGTAAATGCTATGTCGAAATTGAATACAGATGATTTGATCAGCAAGATTGATGAACTCGGACCCTGGTTTCATCAAATCGAGATAGCGCCCGGCATAAATACAAGAGATATAGCGCCGAGCGAGGGGCCGCAGCCAGTCAATCACCCCTATAACCGCTGGCAGGTATTTAAGCACCGTATCCCTTCTGATCTGACCGGTATGCGTGTTCTCGATATTGGATGCGCCGATGGCTTTTTTACCATTGAAATGGCCAGGCGCGGCGCAGATGTAGTTGCCCACGACGCCGCAGGCAAGATGATTAAGCGCCTAGATTGGGCTGCCGAACAACTGAGCCTCTCCGACAGGATTTCCTGTCGCGTTGGTACAGTGGACGATCTTTCTGTGGACGAACACTATGATTTTGTTCTTTGTCTTGGGCTACTGTACCATTTGAGGCATCCATTCCTCGGCCTTGAACGAATTTCAAAAGTCTCAGATAAACTTTATTTGGAGTCGGCTATTGACCTCGGCGAGAAGCCTTACCTTTACCTTAAGCCGCCGCAACCCGGAATTCACCATATTCCCAAGTGGTTTCCAACGGCCTCGTGCATAGAAGAGATGCTGAAACTTCTCGGCTATGGTGACGTCGAGACTCTAGAGGATCCGACCCCTCGGCGAGCAAGTTACATTGCTCAACGTTAAGCAAAGAGTTTAATTGTTAAGTGGTGATCTTTCCGTTATGTTTTGCCATGAATCTGGTGAAACGTACCTTCGCCCAGCAGTGTGACGTACCCCTCCCCTGCAGATTAAAATGAGACGATTTTCACGTAGCGCGTACGCAAGCTGCACATTATTAACCGCGAACACTGTGAAAACGCGCAGACACTGACGTAATGAATACAGCTCCAAGAATTGCAGTTGTGATGCCAAGTTATAAGGTACGTAATCACATTCTCAACGTCATAAGCCAGATTGGCCCAGAGGTTAGTCGGATTTTCGTTGTTGACGATGCCTGCCCTGAGGGCTCAGGTACCTTCGTACAAAGCAACTGCCAAGACGGGCGCGTCAGCGTAATCCGAAACCCGGAGAATCAAGGTGTCGGTGGCGCGGTAATGACAGGCTACAAAGCTGCGCTCGACGGAGGAATGGACATCATCGTCAAGATAGATGGTGACGGTCAGATGGACCCCGCCCTTATTCCGGACTTCGTGGCGCCGATCACGGCCGGCGAGGCCGACTACACCAAGGGGAATAGGTTCTTTGACTTGGAGGAAGTTCGTGCAATGCCATCTGTGAGGCTGTTCGGTAATGCGGTGTTGTCATTGTTGACCAAGCTTTCATCGGGCTACTGGAACCTGTTTGATCCAACTAATGGATACACCGCCATTCACACTGATGTTGCCAGGCATTTGCCATTTTCGAAAATCAGTCGGCGCTATTTCTTCGAAACCGATGTGTTGTTTCGACTTAACACCTTGCGTGCCGTAGTGGTTGACATCCCGATGGATGCCAAATATGGCGACGAAGTCAGTAATCTGAAGATATCAAGAATAGTCGGCGAATTCTTGTTCAAGCACCTGCGTAACTTTCTCAAGAGGCTCTTCTACAACTACTATCTGCGCGATTTATCTCTGGCATCAATTGAGCTGCCAATTGGCCTGCTGTTGTTACTGTTCGGCATCGGCTTTGGCAGTTTCCACTGGATCGAGTCTGCACACGCAGGGCTGCCGACACCCGCAGGAACCGTGATGCTGGCCGCTATGCCCATGCTTATGGGCCTGCAACTCGTGCTCGCATTCCTCGGCTATGACATCGCCTCTGTGCCTAGACGCCCCCTGCACAGAAAGCGTTTCAGCGCCTTGTCTCACGAGACAGAGGACAAGCATTGAAGAGCCTGGTCGATTTGCTGCGTGAACCTGCGGTCGAGAACATTAACGTTGATGACGAGAATCGTCTCACAGTTCACGCCCGGATGCTGGAGCGTAAGCCGTTGTTGCGGGAAGTGTTCTCTGAATTCCACCATCTCTTTCACCGTCTTGATGAAAAGTTCTTCTCTGCCAGAGGCCTCAGGGTTGAGATTGGGGCAGGTGTGTCACCGATCAGGAATTCATACCCTGATGTGCTGGCAACTGACGTTGTCCCTGGGCCAGGGCTGGATCGTGTGATCGACGCAGCGGATATGGACCTGGACGATGAATCAGTTCGGGTGGTGTTTGGTCAGAACTGTTTCCATCATTTTCCGCACCCGGACCGTTTTTTTCAGGAACTCGACAGAGTGCTTCCCAACGGCGGGGGCGCAATTCTACTTGAGCCCTACTATGGACCGTTCGCCGCATTTCTTTTCAAGCGGCTTTTCCGAACAGAGGGCTACGACAAGGGCTGCCTTTCGTGGCAAACGCCTGTATCAGGTCCAATGAATGGCGCCAACCAGGCCCTCAGCTACATTGTCTTCGTGCGGGACCGCGACGAATTCGCGCGCAGGTTTCCGCGCTTGAAGATTGTTCACCAGGAGCCATGCGCCAACTACTTGAAATACCTCGTTTCCGGTGGGCTCAATTTCAGGCAGATGTGTCCGGATTGGGCTGGATCGACGATCTCCGTTATCCAATGGGCGTTGTCTCCTCTCAACCGTTGGTTGGCTCTCCATCACGTGGTCGTCCTCCGTAAAGAGCCGGCATGACGTTTGTCCGTTACATTGCTGTTCAGGTCGTCGCCTACGCCCTGGATATGGGCGGCTTTCTCCTGATCTTTAATCTTTTGGCGACGGGGCCAATCACCGCCAACGTTTTCGGCAAGATCTTGGCCGGTGTTTTTGCGTTCCTTGCGCACCGTAGTTTTACCTTCGGCGTGGAAAACGGAGAAAAGGCTGGTCGTCAGGCGACCATGTATTTCGCGTTACTGGCACTGAACGTACCGCTATCGTCCGCTGCGCTTGGCCTTGTCTTGTTTGCTGTTTCGTCTCCGGTATTAGCCAAGTTGATCGCAGATGTGGTCTGTGTATTCATTACTTATTGGTTGAGCAAAAAGTACGTATTTGCCCCGGGCAGTAGTAGTTCTGCGGAATCGACTATCCAGCGGAGTGGCGTCTCATGAGGTTGTTAGTCACGGGTGCAACTGGATATATTGGAGAACAGTTGGTGCGCGTTGCCCTGTCGCGGGGCCACGAAGTTATCGCAGCATCACGACGCCTTTCGAGCGCCCGAATTGGTTGGATCCCATTTGATCTCTCCTCCACCTCTGAAATTGCAATACCCGACGGGATCGATGTCGTTTTTCACCTTGCGGCAGTGACGTCTGCGAGCGCGGTCGATCCCGACATAGAACTGGGGGCAGCACGACGGCTGAGCGCGGCTGCAGCTGGAACAGGAGCCAGAATTGTATTTGTTTCAAGCCAGACGGCGCGCGAAGACGCCCCAACGGCTTACGGTCGAACAAAGTGGCAAATTGAAAGGTTGATTCTTGCCGCAGGTGGCTGGGTGGTGCGGCCCGGGCAGGTCTACGGTGGTCCCGAGAGGGGACTGTTTGGCATGCTCGTCGGTATGGTTCGGCGCATACCCGTAATACCCGCGTTCTTCCCGCCGCCGAAAGTTCAGCCTGTCCACGTAAATGATCTGGTTGCTGCGCTCTTGCACTGTGCCGAGTCGAACAGCGTTCCGTCTTCGGTCCTGTGCATCGGAGCGGTGGAGCCGGTTTCATTCACAGACTTTCTTCGCACCATCGCACAGTTTCGCGTGCGGCGGTATCGCCTGCCGATCCCTGTCCCGGTGCTCCTGATCCGTCTTGCAAGCGCCGTATTGGGAGGACGTCTGCGGGCCAGACTGGGGTTGGACAGGCTGACGTCCTTATTCGACCTCCCCGCGATGGAAACTCGGCGCGACCTGCTGCTGTTGGGCGTTTCACTGCGTCCGCTGCCGTCCGGCATGACTCGGTCGGGGGATGGACGGCGTCGTCGCCTGATCCACGAGGGACAGGCTCTTCTGAAATATGTGTTGAAGGCCCGGCCGGCTCCTGCTCTTGTCCGGCGGTATGTGCGCGGTATCGAGAGCCTTAGGGGAGGGCAGCCGCTGCACCTTCCGGAAGTCGTGCTTCGGCTGCCTGTGACCATCGCGCTACTGGACGATTCTGCCGTACTGGAGACACCCGGCGGTGCGGAGTTCACCTGGCGGCTGAATACGGCTGTCGTTCTTGCCGAAGCCAGCGTTCAGGGCGCGCGCCGTTTCCTTGCAATCGGTAAAACTTCCAATTGGGTCAACGACCTCGCACACATGACGTGTGCAGTTGCTTTGGAACTCCTGTGGTGGGTGGCCAGGTTGGTTGCTGGCCCGGTTATGAGAGCTTTATTGCGTCAGCCGGCATTGTGACAATGAGCGCCGACTTCGACGTAATTGTGGTAGGCAGTGGTCCGGCCGGTGTATCTGCAGCCTTTCCTTTGGTTCAAGCCGGTCTGAAGGTACTTCTCGTCGATGGCGGTTCGAAGATGTCATTTCCGCCGCCATCAAGTCCCTATCTCGTTAGCCGTATCGCGGATGAGAACCAGTGGGAATGGATGATTGGACGGGACTACCACGCCCTACGACACGTCAGTGCTGCATCGCCGAAATTCCGGGTTCCTACCCTTTCGTACGTTTTTGAGGGTTTCGAAGCTGCTAACGGTATCGACGCCCACAGTTTCATCGCCGTGGGCTCTCTGGCTCAAGGGGGATTATCGAATGCATGGGGCTGCGGAGTCGCCCGGTTATCGGCAGAGGAGCTGAGTGACTTTCCGTTTTCGCCATCGGCGATTCAAGCATCCTATGCGGAGGTCACTCGGCGTATGGGCGTGAGTGGCAGCGTGAGAGATGACCTTTCGGAATATTTCGGCCTCGATGAGTGGGCGGATCCGCCAATCCAGATGGATGCATTGCATAGCCGGATATCGGATGGGTACCGGAAGCACAAGTCCAAAGTGGCGGCGCTGGGTATTAGGCTGGGTCGTTCACGTGTGGCAGCCTTGCAACAGGACCGGGGTGACCGCAAGGCCTGCGATATTTCCGGGAACTGCTTATGGGGATGTCACCGGCGGGCCTTGTACTCTGCAATCGAAGACCTCGAACACCTCAAGCGGTATGTCAATCTCAGCTACAAGAGCGGTTTTATTGTTGACCGGATTTCCAGTGCGGGGAAATACCGTGTAGCCGAGGGGAGCGATACATCGGGATTTCATACCCTCACGGCCAGAACAATCATCCTCGCTGCCGGAACTCTTGCTACTACGCGGCTCGCTATGCAGGCTATCAACCTTGACAAACCGGTATCCATGCAGGCCTGTCCTACTGCTGCGTTCATGCTTTGGTTACCAGCAGCACTCGGTGCAGCACGGGTTCCTGCTTTCGGTCTCGGGCAATTGTCATTTGTTATTGCATTGCCGGACGGTCCCTCTGGCTTCGGCTCTCTGTTCAACACCACGGGTATCCCGGTTGCCGAATTCGCCAGGTACATGCCTTTCCGAAAACGCTACGCGATTGATTTTCTCCAGGCCTTATTGCGCTCTTGCGCGGTTGGAAACCTGTTTCTACCTGGTCACCTCACCAAAGTGCATCTGTCCCTGAACCCTGAAGGCGCCTTACGTGTGGAGGGTGAATATCGAAACGAGGTTGGCGCGTTGATGGGCCATGCTGAGCAGCGCCTCCGAAAAGCATTCAGAGCACTTGGAGCACTGCTTCTCCCAAAGAGTTTTACCATTGGGCTACCTGGTAGTGATGTGCACTATGCCTGTTCGCTGCCGATGCGAGCACATCCAGTCTACGGTGAGACCAACCCGTTTGGTGAACTTTTTGGACTGGATCATGTATTCGTTGCCGATGGCGCAAGCCTGTCCTCGCTTTCCGAAAAATCCCACACGTTGACCATAATGGCCAATGCTGACCGGATCGGAAGGAAACTGGCAATGGAATTAGCGAGCCAGTAGGAGTATGCATTTGATAAGCGTATCGCGCCGAACCGTATTATCCCTGTCCAGTGGGATGGCGATCTTGGCTGGTGTCGGTCTAACCGTCTGGGGGCTTCTACACCAGAAATGGCCAGACACCTTGCCTGTCAGGAGCTGGAATGACGCGGCTGATTTTCTCCTTTTTTCTATTGGCTGCGCTCTTATCATAACCGTGGCACAGCGCTTAACGAATCGGCGTGTCGCGGCGATCGCCATCATCCTGGGTATTCTAATTTCAATTCTTGCTGGTTCAGTCTGGCCGCTATTGGCAACTCTGCTCTACGCAGCGGCGTCACTGGCTTTGGGGCATATTGCATTCCGTGTGTTGCACATTTCGGATCACTCCATAGACGATGTGTACAAGCTCCTTATCGGTGCCGGCCTGTACGCGTCTTTGATCAGCCTTACCGCTCATCTGCCGGTCAATTATTCATGGGTCTACTTACTTGGCCTCATGACCCCCGTATTTGTCGAGCGTCGTTGGCTCTATGATAAAATGAAGGATTTGACGACCCGCCTCAGCCAATCTTCGCCCCCTTCTCTTTATCAGGATTGGCCAAACGTTGTATTCGCAACCCTGTGCCTTTTGTATTTCGCCTTTGCCTTCCTGCCTGAACTCACCCACGACGGCTTGGCTATGCATTTGTTCGTTCCGACACATATTGCCACGAGAAACGAATGGGGTTTTGACCCGACACTTTACGTTTGGGCGCTCATGCCTATGCTGGGCGATTGGCATTACAGCATCGGTTACTTAATCGCGGGTGAGACGGGAACTCGACTGATCAATGTTGGATTCCTGTATCTCGTCACATACCTGGTTCGAGACCTTGTTCTATGGGCAGGCGGTAACGAGAAAGGGGCCACCTGGGCCGCGCTACTATTCCTGTCGACGCCTTTGACGTTCATGGAGGGCAGCTCGCTGCATATTGAATCGATCTGGGCATGCTACTTGATCTCCGGGCTGCTACTGGTCCTGCGGTTTTCAACCGAACATGAATATCGCACCTCTGGCTTAGTGTTAGGAGGATTGTTACTGGGCTTTGCGACAGCTGCGAAATCTGTAACTTTCATCTACTTGCTCATGTTCTTGTTACCACTTCTGATCCGATTACGACAGATCGTCTCGAGGTCTCTCTGGTTGCCCGTCTCCAAGGGCCTCACGCTGTTTGTCATGTTCGGCTCGATCCCCTATATCACCGCCTATTCGATATCCGGCAACCCAGTATTTCCCTTTTACAACGCTTATTTCAACTCCCCTTTCTTTCCCTCGGTCAATTTTGATAATCTCCTTTTCAAGTCAGCAGCACATTGGGATTTGCCGTATCAACTTGTCTTTGCCACAGGCAAATACATAGAAGGCACCACTGGGGCTTCAGGATTTCAGTGGTTAATGCTGTTAATTCCGGCTCTTGTAATAGAAATGTTATTAAAGAACCGGCGATCTATGATGCTGATTGTGGTTGGAACATTGTCATTGATATTGTTGTTCCATTTCCAAAGCTACCTCCGCTATGCATTTCCAGTACTGATTCTACTATGCGCCTTGATAGGCGTGACCATGTCGTCGGCCAGCCGCCTTGGCCGCTTCTTGAATATTGGCATGGTGATTGTTATATCTGGAACCATTGGCTTAAACCTAATATTTTTCGGGTCAAGTGTTTGGCGCTATCGAAATATACCTGTCATGGAGGTTTTCCGTCAGGCGGGACCTGATCGGTTGATATTGAAAAAAGAACCCATCCGAAAAGCTGTAGCAGTAGTGAACCTTTTCAATGAAACTCACTCACCTGTTGCATTCCTCTGCCCCACACGCGGCGCAGGCATCAATGCTGACGCTTTGTATGCCTCCTGGTATAACAAGGAATTTCAGAATTCCGTAACAATGATCGATAGCCCGCTATCTCTGGCAAAGGTACTTGAGAAGTATAATTCTCGCTATGTGATTCTTGATTCGACGTTCGGCACAACCGTGCAGCGTGACATCGTGGAAAGCTCCACCAGACTAATTGCAACTTTTGGAACAACCAGCGTGCGGGTTCTAAAAGACGAATTAGAGTTCCAGGATGAACTGATCGCAAGCCCGGATTTTTCTAATCTGGAACAATGGACTCTCACTCAAGGCGTCGCGCAGACAGATGAAGGATTTCTGATTGTCAATGGGGCTTCTCGAGCGACCCAATATGTTTCGGTACGAAGCGGCACGATTTACCTGAATTCAGTTAAGAGTCGTTGCCATGACGAAACGACTCAGGGACGTGTTCAAGTAAATTGGTTGGATGAAAAAGGAAACCTCCTTTCGACAAACATTAAAGTATACGCGTGCCGCAATGAATGGCACATAGTCTCCCAGGAGGTTGTCGCTCCAGCTGATGCTGTCAATGCAATTGTTTATGCTTCAAGCCATGGGGAACGGCCCATCGAGATCAATTATGTCTCATTCAAGAAGTGACATCTATTGTTCAAACAGGCTTCCCTCCAAGGAAGCCCCTGTGTTGCCATGTAATAGGAAACAGATGCTTCTCTCTGGCGGATCAGGCCACCGCACCAAGATCTTCAAGACCGCTGATTACAATGGAAACAATACGCTCCGCGGCCTTGCCGTCGCCATAGGGCGAAGCCCCAATCGCCATCTCCTGGTGCACTTGCGGATCTGTAAGAACCCTGGAGGCCTCCTCGACAATAGTCCGCGGCTCGGTTCCGACAAGACGGGCTGCGCCACAATCAACCGCCTCGGGTCGTTCCGTAGTATTCCTCAATACGAGCACCGGTACGCCCAACGCAGGCGCTTCTTCCTGCACACCCCCAGAGTCAGTTAGTATCAAACAGCTACGTTTCATAGCCGCTACAAACTCGCGATAATTCAACGGGTCGCAAAGAACAATGTTTGGATGGTCGCCAAGCAGCTGGTATGCGACATTCCGCACATTGGGATTCGGGTGAACTGGATAAAGCACGTTGATGTCATGGTGTATATCTGCCAGCTGCCTTAGCGCTCGGCACATTCCGCTGAACGCTTCACCGAAATTCTCCCGTCTATGGGCCGTCACCAGTACTAATTTCTTACTCGCGTCAACGGGTAAGCTGATATCATATACATTCGAAGCTACTTCAAGGAGCGCATCAATAACGGTGTTTCCTGTCACAAAGATATGCTCATCCGAAATACCTTCCGCCAAGAGATTATTGCGCGCGCGCTCTGTAGGAGCAAAATGCCAATGCGCCATATGCCCGGCAACAATTCGATTCATCTCCTCTGGAAACGGGTTGTATTTATGACCTGAGCGCAGTCCCGCTTCAATATGCCCAAAAGGGATCTTATTGTAAAAACTCGCCATTGCAGCGGTCATAACAGTAGTGGTATCGCCCTGGGCCAGAACTGCATCCGGCTTAAGCCGGACAATCCAGTCATTCAACTTGACCAGACATCTGCTGGTAAGTTCGGTAAGCCCCTGGTTGGGTCGCATGATTTCAAGATCGATATCCGGGACAATTCCGAACAGAGTGAAGACATCATCCATTAACTCGCGATGCTGCGCTGTTGCGATGACCCTGCACTCTACTCCATCCTGCATCTTCAGCCCCCTTATTACGGGAGCCATTTTAATGGCCTCCGGACGCGTCCCCACTATACACACGATCTTGGACATACTCTGCACTAACTCCCAGTTAAATCAAAGCCGATACCGTGCGTCTTTTCCAGCATTGGCCCGCGCAGCACCCCCCAGTCGATGCCACCTTCCCGAGCACGTTCATCGTGGACTCGCATCACGCTGAAACCCACCCGAATATGTTGCCTGTTTTGGGCGCTCTTGAATCAAGCTGCAGGCAGATTCATAGAGCGCGACATCCTGCCAGTTGGCGTCCACAAGCTGCTGATAAGTTGTCTGCTGAAGCAACTGTTTGACCTGTGCTACCCTCTCAATGACAGAAGCACCATGATCGTTGCTGGTGACATTTCGGGGAGCAATCTTTCTAAACTCAAACGCAATACCGTGCTGGCGCAGTATTTCCGGAAAACGCCCGACATCTTCGTAAAAACACTCTGTCCTTGCCAAAAGGCGAACATTCTCCAGATTTCGCATTGCTTGGTGGATATCATACTCCATGCCAGAACTGGTCCTGCGCATCAGCGGTCTCTGCCGGTAGCCGGCGCCCATGATGCGTGTTTGCGCATTTGAAATATGCGTTATCTCCGCTCGATCAGAAAAGCAATATTGCAGCCATTCATCGAATGACTTTTCCCTGGCCGCCTTTGAAGTCACCGTTCCATCATAGGCCTGGCGCTTGAACTTATATATTGAATGTACACGAAGCAATGGCTGTCTGACGAACACAACGGGCAGAACATGGAAATCAAGGGAGACGGGGACGGGCAGTTGAATCTGATGTGACGAAAATGCTATCAGATCCCGCTTGCGTTCAATGATACGAGCAAGCTGCTCCTGATCAATAGAGAAAAACGGGAATGGTCCATCAAAACATATATGACGGTCACCATAGTTTTCCGCAAGTAAGGCATCATACGTGCTACCGGAATTCTTGTAGATATGATAGTGGCAGATTACTGTACGCATTGCTAACCTCGTTCCGATAGCGATGACTCGGGACGCAGTTCTCTATACTTATGTGGCTGCCATGGACCCCACTTTGTTTCAAATATCACCCTGTTCTTCTCGAAAAGAGTTTCCTTCTCGCTTCCACCAAGCTTGGAAAATGTTGCTGAGAGGTGATGGTGTACGTAGGCATCCTCCGCCAACGCACAAAGAAAACCGTTGAGTTTGATCATCGCGCAATGATCGTCGTCCTCGAACATCCCTCGCCCGTAGTCTTCAGCCAGCAGACCGAATACTTCCAGATCACGCCGTCTGAACATTACGGCAAAGTACCCCAGCACATTGATTGGCGTGTATACCCCGCGATAGCCTGTGGTTGCCTGGCGGGCAATATCCTTCATCTGCTCAATGTCTTCATATTCCACAAACAGTTTTGCTTCATTGCCGATATTATTGGTCAATGGCCCTACCGCCCCGATGTGCGCGTTGTTCACCAGGTGACTGACCATTGCGTTGATAGCGCCGGGGGCGACAACCGTGTCATTATTCAGCAACATGACATAATCACCAGATGCTGCCTTAAGACCGACGTTATTCCCTCTGGCAAAGCCCAGGTTCTCGCCGTTCTCAAGCACGGTGACATCTGGATATTGCGCTGCGAATCGTTTTATAGCTTCCAACTCCGCGGTCGCGGAGCCGTTATCAACCACAAGGACTTCCATGTTTGGATAGTTCGCACCCCCGTCGAATAATGAGTAAAGCGCGCTCTTCGTCAATTCCGGGTCTCCGTACGACAGAATTATTACCGATACCTTCGGCATTGCCATTAGCGTCGAGATGAACTGCCTGCAACGATGCTCCCAGGTATTCTGCGCAGCAAAGCCTATGAGCTGTCTTACAAAGTCCGGATCTTTGGCTTTTTTACAGGCTTCATGTATCTGTCGCGAAAACTCTTCAGGCGTTGAGGCAAATAATGCCAGGTGTGATGCCCGAGCCAGCTCGGGCAAGGCTGTACTGACAGTTGGCTTTCCCATGGCCGAGTATTCATAAAACTTGACTGGATCACAGGCCTGGATAATAGGCAGTATCTTAAATGGAATGATCATAACATCCATTGCCTGGATAAATCCCGGCACCTCCGAATATGGGATTTCTCCATGCATAAATATGTTTGGGATCTCTGCGAGTTCTACCGGCTGTTTCACCGACACGGCGCCGCAGAGATGAAACTCGCAGCCGGTGTCGCTGAGTGCAACCTCCCTGACGAGATCAGTGTCAAACCACTCTGCAATTGCGCCGACATAGCCCACCCTAATCACATCACGGGATCGGCTCACCGATTGATTTTTCAAAAAGGAACACGACCTCGCCCCTCCATCCGCCCCTGCGAAATGGGTGATTTCGGCGGCGTTGCGAATCAGCGTTGGAGGTCGATGGTGTGCGTACTTTTCTAAGAGGTGCCGCGAGCTCACAATGAGTTTATCGCACTTGCTCAGCAAATCGCTCTCCAAATCCAGCAGAAACTGCTCGGTATTGGAAAATCCAGATATGTCATCCATGCAGTCAAAAACGACCTGGAACTCCGGCGAGAGATGCCGTGCCATTTGCCACCAGTAGGGATGCTGAATCACAATTTGTGTGAATGATGTCGCCTTGACGCAGCTACACAGCTGATGAAATGCGCTCACCCATCGCTGCGTTTGTTCCGGATTTGGGCGCCCCGTGTAGGGCTGGATGTAGCCGACATCTCTTAGTGACAGCCTAACCCGAAACAGTTTGTCACCGTGTGTCACTATTTCGAGCTCGTCCCCCGCGAATTGCATCTCTACATAGAAGACGCGTCTTCCACAGTCGGCCAAACCTTTGGCGATGTGTTGTGGCCTCTGATATCGGAAATCCCAATTAATAATCGACAGAACGAATATATCCGGTTCTGTTGCAACGGTCGGCGCCTCAAATTCGTGACAGCTTGCACTGAGATGTTTCCCCGGTTGAGGTTGGTAGGTCAAGCGCTTCGGTATACCATCCGGATCTGGCGCCAGCCTCTTGATAGCGTCCACCCAATCGGCAGGAAGCGCTCTACGGAGAAGGGGGCCGGCACGCCTGTAAACATTTCGGCCAATAGGTCTTAGGACGGTGAGTCGTTCTTTCTGGTAACTCGCCAGGAGTACTTCATGGTCTGTTTTCATTGCTTTCGCAGCGATTTTCTCCGCCTTCAGGAACTGCTTCAATTTTGCGATCTGGGCGTTGGTTTGTTCGCGTTCCTGGCGATACATATCGAGATGCCGTTCCAGTTCGGCAACCCGCCCTACTGCAGCGCCGAGTTGTTGCTCTAACTCTGCGTTATTTCGCTGCAAATCAGCTAACTGAGCTTTGAGTTCCTCCGCCTTGTGACGCTGAACATCAAGAAACAGTTCTGCATATACTGGAGATTTATTTCTAAATTCTTCTCTAAGGGCGTCGATCTCGGTCAACACTCCTGCGTCGCCAGGGGCGTTTATTAACTTTTGAAATGTGCAAAACGTTGCAACGCACAGCTTCTCAATGCTGTCGCGCTCAGCTTCCGGCCAGCTACCTTCATGGTGAACCAGGCTTCGCTCGAATTCTGCTTCTGCGTGGATCACGTTCATCCGGAATTTTCCGGGAAACTCCGTGCCTAGATCATTTTCGAGTTTGTCCATTGCTATGGCGAAATTCCCAGTCCATTGAGGAAAACAAACGAAGGAGCGCTTTTCACCTCGGCTATGTTCCTCTGCACTGAAAACATGATTTAGCCAGATCAAGCAAGAACGAATCTTGCTTATTTTGTTACGCTTATCGAGCGAGGCCGCCACCGCTGAGGGATGACGTATCGAGATAATATAGTGGTCCTGAAAATCCGCCTGTTTGGCGACTTTTTTCCACAATGGCAGGAGAAGACTGAGTCTCGGGTCCTTCAAAACGAAAGGGCCGTCTCCAGGAAACTCGGTCAGTATTATCTCAATCAATGCCGGTATTGCCATTGCCACCAACTCTGATGAAGACCAGCTCTCTGGTGGCGAGACAAAAGTATCCCACGACACACCCAACTGACTCAGCAACTCATCATTAAACTGGGTGATTTTGAGTGACTCAAAATGGCCCTTCGGGTTATCCGGGGCACCGGCTGAGATAGATACAGGGAGCTCGAGCCCCATCATGCTAAGCGCATGCGCAAGGAAAGATGTACCGCTGCGGTGCATCCCCAAAATAAAAAACGCCTGTCTACTCAAATCACTTCTCTCCGGGGCATTTTTCTCTATCTGAAAACCGCCCATCCTTCTGCAAAACAATTTTCATTCGCCATCGAGGGCAGTATTTTTGTATCCTCGAAAAAGGGGTGGTGTGTTTTCCCCATTGACCAGCAAGTTGTGGCCAATAGCGCAGCGCCACCTCTTAGGCGTTTATACCCCAGCCCGCAGTGGTCGGTTCGGTCGCGTCACGGATATGCCCTACCCTCGCGTTCGGTGGATCAAACACTGTGCGCGCATTTAAGGCGATTGAGAGGCCTCGTCTTTAGCGCGCGACGAACGAACGGCCTTGAGCGCTTGTAATAAACTCAGCCAAGTTGCTGGTAACTTGATTTCATTTGGAAGTCTACCTTGACTGTGGCGGGACCAACAAACCATGCCCCGAAAGCCCGTGTAACAGCCGACTTCAGTCTAACAGCGGCGGTGGTTCGCCTACCTCATGTCGTCTCAACCCTGTTGTATAGGTCTTCAAACCGCACAATATCATCCTCACCCAGATAACTGCCCGACTGCACTTCGATAATTTCCAGCGGTATCGAGCCCGGATTTTCAAGGCGGTGCGTGGTCCCCAGGGGAATATAGGTGGATTCATTTTCCGACAGGATGAACACATCGTCTCCGCGGGTAACCCGCGCCGTGCCAGAAACCACAACCCAGTGCTCCGCGCGATGGTGGTGCATCTGCAGCGAGAGCTTCTCGCCTGGCTTCACCCTGAGGCGTTTCACCTGGTAGCGTCCGCCGGTGTCGATGCCTTCGTAGTCACCCCAGGGCCGGTACACGCGCCGGTGAAAGAGGTGCTCCTCCCGGTTGGTTTCCTTGAGCTTGCCGACGATCACCTTGACGTCCTGGCACTTGCTCTTGTCGGCAACCAGCACGGCGTCCGACGTTTCGATAACAACGATGTTATCCAGACCCACGGCCGCGATACAGCGATCGCCGGCCATGAACAGGGAGTTGGTGGTGTCGTGTGTGAGTACGTCGCCCCTGGCGACGTTGCCCTGACCATCCTGTTGCGAGACTTCCCAGATCGAAGACCAGGAGCCGACATCTGACCAGCTGGTATTCATGGGAACGACAGCTGCCTTGTCGGTCTTTTCCATGACCGCATAGTCAATGGAATCCAAAGGAGTGGACAGGAAGGCCTGCTTGTTCACCCGCACAAAATCGCTATCGCGGGTGCAGTCGGCCATCGCCTTGCTGCAGGCCGCGAGAATGTCCGGCCGGAATTTTCCGATCTCCTCCAGCCAGCGGTCGGCCCGCAGCACGAAGATGCCACTGTTCCAGAAATAGCCGCCGGCGTCGAGATAGGCCTGCGCAGTTTCCGCATCCGGCTTCTCGACAAAACGGTCGACCCTGAACCCGCCACTACCTTCGATGTCGTCGCCCCGGCGGATATAGCCATAGCCGGTCTCGGGCTTGTCCGCCACAACGCCGAATGTCACCAGGTGACCTGCCGCGGCGAGGCTCCCTGCCTGCTCTACAGTCGCAGTAAACGCCGCCGCGTCTGGAATCACGTGGTCGGCCGGCATCACCACCATGACCGCGTCCGCGTCCCTGTCGACCAGATACAACGCGGCGATGGTCAATGCCGGCGCGGTGTTGCGCCCTTGCGGCTCCAGCATGATCGCTTCCGGTTGCTTGCCCAGCTCGCGCAGCTGCTCGGCGACCAGAAACCGGTGTTCCTCGTTACAGACCAACAACGGCGCACGAACACCGGCGAGTCCATCGAGCCGCACGCAGGTGTCCTGCAAAAGCGTCCTGTCGCCAAGAATCGGCAGCAAGGGTTTGGGATAGAATTCGCGGGATACCGGCCACAGGCGGCTACCGGCGCCCCCTGTCAGGACGACTGGATAAAAGTTCATACTGGTCAGCTTTTGGATTAGTTCTAATAGTTCTGATACACGCCCGAAGTATCCGGACGATACCCAAAACAGCCTGACCGGTCAATCCGGCAAAATGCCAGAGAGGTATAGCTATCTCGTTAAATTTGCTTACAATCTGCAAGCGAACAGCCAGTGGATATGCCTCTGATAGGGGAACTGCACCACGTCCCTGTGATCTCGGTAAATATCCTTTTCCCGCCCCTCACAGAGGCATAACCGCTTGCTGCTCCTGGTATAACGATGCTGTGGATGCCGAATGCAGGACGCCGCCCTGGCCGGGACTCGAGTCCCGGCCAGGCGCGCGCCGGGTCATTTCTTGTTTGCAGCTGGAACCGCGACCGTCATATTCGCACGGTTCTGCTCAATGGTTTTTGCACCGATACCGTCGACCAGCGCGAGGTCCTCGACGTGTTTGAAGGGGCCGTGCTGCTGTCGGTAGCGAACGATCGCCAGCGCCTTTTGCGGCCCGACGCCATTCAGTGCGTCGACCAGCGCCTCGGAATCGGCGGTGTTGATATCGATGGGAGCTCCGGCCAGTGTAGCCAGTGGCAGCGTAAGCAGGCAGGCGCCCAGCAGGTTGCGCAGTGAGTGCATGGTTTCAATCCTCCGTGAAAGTTACTCGACCCGGGAAACGTCCATTTCCCCCTGGTACATCGACCAGGTGTCGAAACGCATGCGCATCATACAACTGTATACCGGCAGCACAATGCGCAAATTTCTGATTTTCCTGTAAGAAATTTCTTACAGCGATAATTTATCGCTTACCCATTGCGCTCTGCCCGGCCCACGCTCTGCCGACCTCCCTCGGTTGTGGCCACAACCACGTTAGGCGGTCCGCGTCACAGTCAGCCGAGGAATCAACCAGACCTACCCCAGCGCAGCCCGCAACTCGCAGTTTACCGCAGAGAGCACCGCCATCGGATCTTTGGCCTGCGTAATCGGACGCCCCATCACCAGGTAGTCAGAACCCTGACGAACAGCCTCGGCCGGCGTCAGCACCCGCATCTGGTCGTCCCGGGCCGCACCCAGCGGACGAACGCCCGGTGTCACCAGCGTGAAGTCATCGCCGATTGCGTGACGCAGCATCGCTGCCTCCCGCGGCGAGCACACCACGCCATCAAGACCCGATGCCCGGGTCAGTGCCGCCAGGCGCAAGACCTGCTGTTCGGGTTCAACCGCGATGCCCAGTTCGGCCAGATCGTCGTTACCCATACTGGTGAGCACCGTGACGGCAATCAACAGCGGGCGGCGTCCTTCGACCGTGTCGAGGGCCTGTTTCGCGGCCCGCATCATCCTGCTGCCCCCGGAAGCGTGAACGTTTACCATCCAGACGCCCAGTGCGGCGGCAGCTTCACACGCCCTGGCGACCGTGTTGGGGATATCGTGGAATTTAAGGTCGAGGAACACATCGTGGCCCTGGGCGACAAAACGGCGCACCAGCGCAGGCCCTTCACGGGTGAAAAGTTCCTTACCCACTTTCAGCCGGCAACTGCCCGGTGCCAACCCATCGACAAACACAGTGGCCTGCTCACCGCGGGAGAAATCCAGCGCCACGATCACTCTGGGCTCGTCGCTCATCTCATGTTTCATTCAGCACGGTCCTGGACGAGCGGTTTCACACTGCTCCAGGATCGGCAGCCGGGACACTGCCAGAACAGTTTCCTGCTGCCGAACCCGCACTCCTCGCAGCGAAAACGGGTAACAGGTTCGACCCGGTCGTGCTGCTCCGCGGTACCGGTGTTGCCGCCGTGCAGGTCAGGGTCGACGGCCCCACCGTCTGCGAGGCGCACATAACAGGCTTGCAGCTCCTGGCCGATGCCCGGAATCAGTCTCTGGCTCTGTCCGCCCAGTGATTGATAGGCATCGATAGCGGCCTGAAAATCACCGGCGTGCTGGTGCGCGGTTGCCTTCAGTAACAGCGCCCGTACGCAACCCGCATCTTCGCAGCGCGCCCGTTCCGCCTCGACCAGCGCCTGGGCAACGTCACCGCGCACCAGGGCCGCGTCGCCCAGTTCGCAATAGTAGTGAGCGATGCGGATTTTCCAGTGCGCTGGATCGCTGCTCTTGATCCGACGGGCCACGTCGATGGCCTTGGCCCATTCCTTTTCCTGCTGATAGATATCGACGAGGTGCTGGCAGGCCGCCTGGTCGTCGGGCCCGCATCCCAGCAGACCGTCAAACAGGCGCTCCGCACGATCCAGGAGCCCCGCTTTGAGGAAATCCCGCCCCAGCTCGAGCACGGCCTGGTTGCGCTGGGGTTCGCTGAGGCGCGAACGGTCGATGATATTGCGGTGCACGCGGATGGCCCGATCGACCTCGCCGCGCCGCCGGAACAGGCTGCCCAGGGCCAGGTGCAACTCCACCGTGTCCGGATCGACCTCCACCAGCTGCACCAGCACCCCGGTGGCCTTGTCGGGTTCTTCGTTGAGCAGGTAGTTGAGACCCTGTCCGTACGCAGAATTGAACTGCGCCCGGGCACGTGATTTACGCTTGTTGTGGCTGTAGCTCGCGGCCCACCAGCCGGATGCGGCGGCCACAGGTAACAATAGCCAAAGGAGTGTGTACATATACGCTAACTTACCAGATCAATGCATAGTAGGTGGCGCTGAGCACAGCGAAACCCAACGTCGCCGGTCCAAAATGTTGGGAATCGCTTTGCTCAGCCCAACCTACGCCCGATGCATGCCGCTGCGTCGGGGGTCTTACTGAACCGTTCATTCCTTCACCGGCAGCACCCGCAGCTGATCCATATCCTTCTCGGCGTTACGCAGTTTGCGGCGCAGGTGTCCAACCTGGGCCTTCAGTCTGAGGATCAGCCCGACGCTCGCCAGTACACCAATCACCGCGCCTGCTGCCAGCGACAGTACGACAATCATCGACAGGGGAATATCCAGCTCGCCGAAGTAATAATTCAGTGACACGGGCTGCGAGTTAAGTACCGCAAATGAAAGCCCGATCACCACCAGGGCGACCAGAAACAGAAAGCCGATCAGGCGCCCCATTCCGTTTTCTCCAGGGAGATACACCAGGCCGTCATTATGGGTGCTTCGCCAACCGTCGGCAAATCACGCAAAAAAAGGAGCGGCTGTTATCCGCTCCCTTTCGTTCCGGCCTGGAACCGGGTGGAAATCAGAACAGACTGCGACCACCGGCGGGCTCGACCTCATCTTCCGAGTCAACCGGTTCGCCGTGGTCACTGCTGATCGGGCCCTCGTAAATATTGACCCGCTCGCGCAGTTCCTTACCCGGTTTGAAGTGCGGTACATATTTGGCCGCCAGGGCGACAGCGTCGCCGGTCTTGGGGTTGCGTCCCATGCGCGGCGGACGGTAGTGCAGGGAAAAGCTGCCAAATCCGCGGATTTCGATGCGATGCCCCGTGGACAACGATTGACTCATCTGCTCGATCAGACTCTTAACCGCCAATTCCACATCTTTATGGTTCAGATGACCATTCTTGGCTGCCAGTATTTCGATTAACTCAGACTTCGTCATATGGTTGTCCCCGATGATTAGGGGTGGCCCTCCGGCCACCCCGGCCCCAAACCTAATCATAGACCAATTTATTGATTAGTCTCCACTATTTTCCAATTGTTCCTTCAGTACATCGCCGAGCTTGGAACTTCCGCCGGTGGCGCTCTTGGAGTAGTCGGCAATTGCGGCCGCCTCCTCGTCGCTGTCCTTGGCCTTGATCGACAGGGCAATGGTGCGCGTCTTGCGATCCATGCCAATATACTTGGCCTCGATCTCCTGACCCACGCTCAGCACGGTGCGCGCGTCCTCGACGCGATCCCGCGCCAGTTCGGAAGCACGCAGGGTGCCCTCCACACCGTCTCCCAGGTCGACAATCGCCGCTTTGGCGTCGACTTCCTTAATAACGCCCTTAACAATGGAACCTTTAGCGTTATCTGCTGAGAAATTAGAGAAAGGATCCTTTTCAAGCTGTTTGATACCCAACGAAATTCGTTCCCGCTCGGCGTCCACCGACAGGACGACAGCTTCCAGGTCCTCGCCTTTCTTGTAGGTGCGTACCGCCTCTTCGCCAGGCTCGTTCCAGGAAATATCCGACAGGTGGATCAGGCCATCGATGCCGCCATCCAGCCCGATGAAGATGCCGAAGTCGGTGATTGACTTGATGGTGCCCTTAACGTGGTCACCCTTGTTGTGGGTGGCTGAAAATTCTTCCCAGGGGTTGGGGTGGCACTGCTTCATGCCCAGCGAGATACGGCGACGTTCCTCATCGATATCCAGCACCATGACCTCGACTTCCTGGCCGATGTGCACCATCTTGCCGGGGTTGACATTCTTGTTGGTCCAGTCCATTTCGGAGACGTGTACCAGGCCTTCGACACCGTCTTCGATTTCCACGAAGCAGCCGTAGTCGGCAATGTTGGTGACCGCGCCGAACAGTCGCGTGTTCTCCGGATAACGGCGCGCCAGATCGGCCCAGGGATCCTGACCCAACTGCTTGAGCCCCAGTGATACGCGGTTGCGCTCGCGGTCGAACTTCAACACCTTGACGTCGATCTCCTGACCGACTTCGACAATCTCGGAAGGATGTTTGACCCTTTTCCAGGCCATGTCAGTGATGTGCAACAGCCCGTCGATACCACCGAGGTCGACGAACACACCGTAGTCGGTAAGGTTCTTGACGATACCCTTGACCGTCGCACCTTCCTGCAGGCCTTCCAGCAGCTGCTCGCGTTCGGCGCTGTATTCCGACTCGACCACCGCACGGCGTGAAACCACCACGTTGTTACGCCGCTGGTCCAGCTTGATAACCTTGAATTCCAGTTCCTTACCTTCGAGATAGGCCGTGTCACGCACGGGACGCACGTCAACGAGTGAGCCGGGCAGGAAGGCACGGATATCATCGACGTTGACAGTAAAGCCGCCTTTGACCTTGCCACTGATCACGCCTTTGACGATTTCGCTGTCTTCAAACGCCTGTTCCAGACGTTTCCAGACCTGCGCACGCTTGGCCTTTTCGCGTGACAGACGCGTGGCGCCAAAGCCGTCTTCGACGGCATCCAGAGAAACCTCTATAGCGTCGCCCACGGCGACTTCGACCTCACCCTGGTTGTTGTAAAATTGTTCAATCGGGATAACGCCTTCTGACTTGAGACCGGCGTTGACGATAACGGCGTCAGGCTGGATATCAACAACAGTACCAGTGACGATGGTGCCTGGACGCATTTCCTTGTTAACCAGGCTTTGTTCAAACAGTTCAGCAAAACTTTCAGACATGGGTGAAAATCCTTCCGTTGTTTTTTGCAACGGCATACAAAATCGCCCGTCCGGCAGAGTCACCCGACGGCGGGTTGCAGTTGAATTACCGGCGACTAGCGCAGTCGCCGGGCCACGTAACCTGTAATTATAAACGTATATTCTTTGGAATTCACGGATTTAGACGATTTGCCAGCAAATCGCGGACGCGCTGCACTGTGGTCTCGATATCCAGCACGCTGGTGTCGATCACAATGGCGTCATCGGCAGGCCGCAAAGGCGCCACGACACGCTTGCTGTCGCGTTCGTCACGCCTCCGGATATCGGCAAGAACAGCTGCATAATCGGAGATTATATCTTTTTCTTTCAGCTGCTTACAACGTCTTTTTGCGCGCTCTTCCGAACTCGCTGTCAGGAAAATCTTGAGATCGGCATCGGGGAACACCACGGTGCCCATGTCGCGTCCGTCCGCTACCAGCCCCGGCTCGGTACGGGAATTTCGCTGGCGCTGTAAGAGGGCCTTGCGCACCTCGGGCAGTGCTGCAACCCGGGATGCGCCAGCGCCCGCCGTTTCCGTACGAATTGCCCGGCCGACATTTTCACCGTCCAGCAACACCTCGTCGTCACGTCCGTCCGCCGGAAAACGGATATCCAGGTCGCCGCTCAGACGCACCAGACCCGCCTCGTCGTCCAGGGCCATGCCACGTTGCTCTGCGGCGTAAGCCAGCAGGCGGTACAGCGCACCGCTGTCGAGAAAGTGAAAACCCAGCTCGCGCGCCAGCATACGGCTGATAGTGCCTTTACCTGAGCCGCTGGGGCCGTCGATGGTGATCACTGGGGCGTGGTTCGTGGTATGCATTTGCTTTCGGACCGGGAAAAGAATCTTTATTTAATCATAGAATTTGACCACAGAGGCGCGCGGAGACGCACTGAGGAAGCTATTGCAAAGACAGCTGAACCGCCAAGTCGCACCAAGTTGACAAAGGCTTCTAAGACCTGTTGACAGCTGGGGTAGGTTGGGCCGAACGCACGCGAAGCCGAACGCCCGACCTTGTTGGGCTTCGCAAGCTCGGCCTAACCAGCGGCTCCAGACTTCGTCAAATCCGACATCCGCACCTGCTCAAGTAGCTTTGCGCGACTTGGCGGTAATTTTTTCCTTCCCTCAGTGCGCCTCCGCGCGCCTCTGTGGTTAAACTGGAAAATCAGCTTTCGATACCCAGGCCGACCCCACCCGCCAGTTCGACAAACCCCGGGAAAGACGTGTTCACATTGGCACAGTCGTCGATAGCAACGGGCCCCGAAGCCCGCAACGCCGCCATGGCGAACGACATGGCGATACGGTGATCCCCGTGACTGTCTACCGCTCCGCCCTTTAGGGGCCCGCCGCTGATGATCATGCCATCCGCCGTCGGTTGCGCCTCGACCCCCAGCGCCTGCAGCCCATTGGCCATCACCTGGATGCGGTCACTCTCCTTGACGCGCAATTCCGCCGCGCCGGTCAAGAGGGTACGGCCTTGGGCACACGCCGCTGCAATAAACAGCGCCGGGAATTCATCGATCGCCAGCGGTACCTGTTCGACCGGAATATCGATGCCCTGCAGTAATGCCGACCGCACACGCACATCGGCCACCGGCTCACCGCCGACATCGCGCCGATTGGAAAGCTCTATATCGGCGCCCATGAGCCTGAGGATTGACAATATGCCGCTACGCGTCGGGTTGACGCCCACATGCTCCAGTACCAGATCCGACCCCGGCGCAATACTCGCGCCGACCAGGAAAAACGCCGCCGATGAAATATCGGCGGGCACGTCGATGCCTGTCCCTGCGAGCTGCCCGCCGCCCTCGAGACAGACGACGCCCTTGCGGCAACTGACGGCATACCCCATGCCCTGCAGCATCCGCTCGGTGTGGTCGCGCGTCGGCGCCGGTTCATGGACACAGGTGCGTCCCCTGGCATACAGCCCTGCGAGCAGCAAACATGACTTGACCTGAGCACTGGCGACCGGCATGGCATAATCGATGGCCTGCAAACGCCGCCCACCGCTGATCTTCAGCGGCGCGGTACCCGCACCGGTGGTGGCAATGTCTGCACCCATCTGCGCCAGCGGGCCGGTTACGCGGCGCATCGGCCGGCTCATCAGCGAGTTGTCGCCCACCAGTTCGGTATCGAAGGCCTGACCGGCCAGCAACCCGGCCAACAGGCGCATGGACGTGCCGGAGTTACCCAGCTCCAGTGGCTGCAATGGCGGCCTGAGTCCGTGCAAACCGACACCGTGCACCACTACCCGGCCATTTTCGGGGCCCTCGATCTGGACCCCCATGGCACGGAACGCTTCGAGGGTAGCGAGACTGTCTTCGCCCTCCAGAAAACCGCTGATCCGGGTAGTACCTTCGGCAATCGAACCGAGCATGATGCAGCGGTGCGAGATCGACTTGTCGCCCGGCACGCGGATGCGGCCGCGCAGCGAACCGCCGGGCTGCACCTGAAAGCGGATATTCTGCTGTCGACTCATTTCAACCGCTACTGACTGCGAGGAAAACCGGTCGGTTGGGCGTAGGTTGGGCTGCGCACAGCGAAGCCCAACATGTTGGACCCACAACGTTGGGCTTCGCTCCGCTCAGCCCAACCTACGGGGTTATTTTCGGCCGTCGTGACATGCCGCGATATCACTGGCTGGGACCCTCCGCAATGAGTTCGCTGCATGCACTATGGCTGCCCTCCTGCAGCCGGCGGCCGGGAAATCCGGATCGGAGTACGGTGCGCCTCATCTGTCGTCTTCTTCTGGCATGGCGGCTTGCTGGTCGGCGAATGCATCACGCGCCGTCTTTGCATCCTGGAAGAGCACCAGTAACCGCTCGGCGTCACGCTCGCGAATCGCGCCGGCCAGCGCCGCGATATCCTCCTCGAAGCGCTCGATCATCGCCAGAATCGCATCCCGGTTGGCGAGGCAGATATCGCGCCACATCACCGGATCGCTGGATGCAATCCGCGTAAAGTCACGAAACCCGCCGGCTGCATAGTCAAAAATTTCACGCTGCTCGCTCATGCGCGCGAGGCTTTCCACCAGCGCAAACGCCAGCACGTGCGGCAGGTGGCTGGTTGCTGCCAGGACTTCATCGTGGTGGACAACGTCCATCTGCCTGACGACCGCACCCACGGCTTCCCACATGGCGCGCACCCGCTCGACAGCCTTGCGGTTGGTTTCCGGCAGCGGCGTCAGGATGACACGACGCCCCTGGTACAGCTCCGGGAAAGACGCCTCAACGCCGCTTTGCTCGGTGCCGGCGATGGGGTGCCCGGGAACGAACCATGGCGGGATTGTCCCCAGCGCCCGGCGCACATCCGCAACGACACTGGACTTGGCGCTGCCCCCGTCGGTGACAACGGCATTGTCATCCAGCGAATGCCTGATAGCGGTAAACACGCCGCCCATGGCGCCCAGCGGGACTGACACAAAAACCATATCAGCGCCCTTTACAGCCCGGGCAGGGTCGGTATCGAAGCGGTCGATGACACCGAGATCCACTGCGCGCTGCAGATGATCGGCGCTGCGGCTGCTGCCGACGATCTCGCGCACCTGGTCGGCCGCGCGCAAGGCACGCGCCAGCGAGCCGCCGATCAAACCGACGCCAATCACGCAAAGCCGTTCGATCACTCGACCAGCACCTTGGCCAGGGCGTCGAGACAACGCTGATTCTCTTCCGGCAGGCCGACACTGATCCGCAAGTAACCGGGCATGGCGTAGTTTGCCACCGGTCTTACAATGACACCTTCGCGCAGCAACGCGGTATACACCTGACCGGGATCACGTCCCACGTCCACACTGACGAAGTTACCGACTGACGGGATGTAATCGAATCCCAGGCGCCTGAATCCCGCTTCAAACTGCTGCATACCCTGCCTGTTGATATCGATGGCTGCGGCCAGGTGTGTGTCGTCGCCCAGGGCCGCCACCGCCGCGGCCTGGGCAAAACTGTTGACGTTGAAAGGCTGCCGCACGCGGTTGAGTACGTCCGTCAACGGTGGCTGTGAAACGCCGTAGCCGATACGCAGGGAAGCCAGGCCATATGCCTTGGAAAAGGTGCGCGTCACCAGAAGATTGAGGAATTCGTCAATCCACTGGATGGCGTTCGGATAGTCCGGTTGGTCGACGTACTCGAAGTAGGCTTCGTCAATCACCACGACGATGTCCGGGGGTACCGCCCCGACAAAAGCGTGCAGATCGGCGCGGTTGACCCAGGTGCCGGTCGGATTGTTGGGATTGGCGACGAATATCACGCGGGTATCGGCGTCAATGGCGTCCAGCATCGCTTGCAGGTCGTGACCAAAGCGCGGGCCGCGGCGGCCATCGTGCGCCGCGGCCACGTTGCTGCGCGCGCCGATCGCCTGGGTAACCAGCGGGTAAACGGCGAAGGCGTGTGCTGAAAATACCGCCGATGACTGCGGCGACAGGAACGCCCGCGCCACCAGTTCCAGCACATCGTTGGAACCGTTACCTAGCGTAATGCACGCCGGTTCGACGCCGAGGCGCACCGACAGTGCCGCTCTCAACGCAAAGCCGTTACCATCGGGATAGCGCGCCAGGTCATTGAATTCGCCACGCAGTGCCTCCAGGACCGCCGGACTCGGACCCAGCGGGTTTTCATTGGAAGCCAGCTTGACGGCATGGGTGATGCCATACTCGCGCTCAAGCTCGCTAAGCGGCTTGCCCGGCGCGTACGGCCGCAGCGCCTGCACGCCGACGGTAGCCGAGTTCAAGATGGATGACGTCATCAGTTCGCGCCCTGGTTACGCAGGATCCCCTGGTCGCGCAGCGGGCTTGTCGCGAATGACCAACACGCTCACAGCTCACACCGCGGATAGGAGCCCAGCACCGTCAGCGCGGATGCCGTTTCGTTCAGCTCCTTTACTGCCGCGGCCACATTGTCATCCTCGATATGCCCCTCGACATCGACGAAAAATACATACTCCCATTTATTGACCCGCGATGGCCGCGACTCGATCTTGGTCATGCTGACAGCGTGTCGCGCGATTGGCTCCAGCAGCGAATACAGGGCACCCGCGCGATTGTGGACTGTGAACATCAGCGAAGTCTTATCGCTGCCACTCGGCCCCGGTCTGTACCTGCCGATCACCAGAAAGCGGGTGGTGTTGTTGGGATCATCCTCGATGTTCGATGCCAGGATATTCAGACCGTACATTTCGGCAGCCGCATCACTGGCGATTGCCGCGATCGATGTGTCGTCCCTGGCAATGCGGGCGGCTTCCGCGTTGCTGCTTACGGCCACACGTTCCGGATGCGGCAGATTCGCATCCAGCCACTCGCGACACTGCGCCAGCGCCTGCTGATGGGCGCATACTTTCTGGATTGCGCCGGTCTCCGGCACGCGGGACAGCAACTGGTGGTGGATAGGCATCTCGACGTCACCGCAAATCTTCAGCGGCGAGCGAATGAACATGTCCAGGGTATGATTGATGGCGCCCTCGGTGGAGTTCTCTACCGGCACAACGCCAAAATCGGCACTGCCGGCCTCAACGTCGCGGAAGATTTCGTCGATCGCAGCAAGTGGTCTGAGCGATACCGAGTGGCCAAAATGTTTCAGTGCCGCCTCCTGGGTGTAGGTGCCTTCCGGTCCCAGGTAGGCAATAGACAACGGCTGCTGCAGCGCCAGGCAGGTCGACATGATCTCACGGAACAACCGCATCATCTGGTCGTCCGACAGCGGGCCCTGGTTACGCTCGCGCACCAGCCGCAGCACTTCAACCTCGCGCTCGGGGCGATAGAACATGACACGGCCGTCTGCCCGGCGTTTTGCCTCAGCAATCTGCTGTGCACATGCAGCGCGCTCGCTCACCAGCCGCTGGATCTGCTCATCCAGACTGTCAATGCGTCGGCGCAGCTTTTCAAGTTTGTCGGGCATGGCTAATGCCGTAAGCTGTAGTGCGGGAACGCCATGACTCAGTCAATAACCCTTACCGCCAACACCCCCTGGGTAGACGCGATCCGGTCGATACACTCCTCGCCAATCCGGCTCTCGACGTCCACCAGCGTATAGGCCAGCTCACCACGGGACTTGTTGATCATATCGACAATATTATGCCCGGCGTTTGCCAGCGTCGTGGATATCTGCCCCAGCATGTTCGGCACGTTGGCGTTGGCCACACACAGGCGGCAACCATTGTAGCGCTTCATATACACCTTGGGGAAATTGACTGAATTGCGGATGTTGCCGTTTTCCAGATAGTCACGGACTTCATCAGCGACCATCACGGCGCAGTTGTCTTCGGCCTCTTTAGTCGAGGCCCCCAGGTGCGGCAGGGCGATCACCCGCGGGTGACTCTTCAGCACGTTGCTGGGAAAATCGCAGACGTAGGCGTACACCTTGCGTTCATCGATCGCCTTGACCACCGCCTCGTCGTCGATAATACCGTTACGGGAGAAATTCAGCAGCACCACGTTGTCTTTCATGTGGCGCAGACGCTCGGCATTGATCATATGCCGGGTGTCCTCGACCAGTGGCACATGGAAAGTCACAAAGTCGACCTGAGACAGCAGGTCGTCGACACTGGTCGCCTGTTCAACGTCGGCGGTCAGCTGCCAGGCGCTCTGCACGGTGATGTCAGGATCATAACCGACCACCTTCATACCCAGCGAGTGGGCGGCATTCGCCACCTGCACGCCGATGGCACCCAGGCCGATCACGCCCAGCGTACGGCCAGGCAGCTCCATGCCGGCAAACTGTTTCTTGCCCGACTCGACCTGCTTACTGATCTCTGCATCGTCACCGCTGAGGCTTCTGGCGAAGTCCCAGCCCTGCACCAGGTTGCGTGCAGCCATGAGCATACCGGCCAGCACCAGTTCCTTCACGGCATTGGCATTCGCACCGGGGGCATTGAACACCGGCACACCACGGCGACTCATTCTATCGACCGGTATGTTGTTGACACCCGCACCGGCACGGCCGATGGCTTTGACCGACTGCGGAATATCCATGTCGTGCATGTTATGGGAGCGCAGCAGCACCGCATCCGGGTGGGGAATCTCCGATGCCACCTCATACTTGTCACGTGGCAGACGTTCCAGTCCGGCCAGGGAAATGTTGTTCAGGGTGAGAATCTTGTACATATCCTGTTTTTTACCTTGTTTAATCAAAGACCGCCTGGTACGGCGTTTCTCCGTGGCTGATACGGGAGCGACTCAAGCGCGTCGCTGCTCGAAGTCCAGCATGAAATCCACCAGCGCCCGCACGCCCTCTTCAGGCATGGCGTTGTAGATACTGGCACGCATGCCACCCACCGAGCGATGCCCCTTGAGCGTCACCAGTCCGGCCTTGCCAGCCTCTTCGAGGAAGGCCGCGTCCAGCGCGGGATCAGCCAGCGTAAACGGCACGTTCATCCACGAGCGGCAATCCGGATTGACGGGGTTAGTGTAGAAGCTGGACGCGTCGATAGCGTCATACAGCAGCCGGGATTTACGGTGATTGACCACGGCCATGGCTTCCAGTCCGCCCCTGGCCTTCAGCCATTGAAACACCAGCCCGGCGAGGTACCAGGCATAGGTCGGGGGGGTGTTATACATGGAGTCGTTGTCCGCATGGATCGCGTAATCGAACATCACCGGCTGACCGGCGACCGGCTGACCGATCAGGTCATCGCGGACAATGACCACAGTCAGGCCCGCTGGCCCGATATTCTTCTGCGCACCGGCATAAATCACCCCGTAACGGCTGACGTCCAGCGGACGCGACAGAATCGTTGACGACATATCGGCCACCAGCGGCACGTCGCCGACATCCGGAATCCAGTGAAACTCGACGCCGCCGATGGTTTCATTCGGTGTGTAGTGAATGTAGGCCGCATCCTTGTCCTGATGCCAGCCCGCGGGATCCGGGATACTGTTGAAACCGTCGGCCTCGGAGCTCGCCGCCACGTTGACGGTACAGTAACGCCTGGCTTCAGCGATGGCTTTCTTGCCCCAGGCGCCGGTCCAGACATAGTCGGCGCCGGTCTTTCCGCGCAGCAGGTTGATGGGCACCATGGCAAACTGGCTGGAAGCACCGCCCTGCAGGAACAGCACCTTGTAGTTGGCGGGAATTTTCATCAGCTCGCGCAGGTCGGTTTCGGCCTGTGCGGCAATCGACATGAACTGTTTGCCGCGGTGGCTCATTTCCATGACCGACATGCCGCAGCCGTGCCAGTCGACCAGTTCTTCGCTTGCCTGCTCCAGAACTTCTCTGGGCAACACCGCCGGGCCGGCGCTGAAGTTATAGGTTGTCATACATATGCTCCCAATCGTGCAAATCTCGGCAACGCTGCTTCACCGTACTATTCCTGCAGCTCGGCAGCGTCCGCTTCCTGTTCCTCAACCACGCACTCCACGCCGACCAGTCTCTCGTCACCCTGCAGGCTGATAAGGCGCACACCCTGGGTGTTGCGACCCATGGTCGAGATCTCGTTGACGCGCGTGCGCACCAGTGTGCCGCCGTTACTGATCAGCATGATTTCGTCTTCGTCCCTCACCAGCACGGCGCCCACCACATTACCGTTGCGCTCAGACCCCTGGATCGAGATCACGCCCTGACCGCCACGGCCGTGTATCGGGTAGTCGGACACCGACGTGCGTTTGCCGTAACCGTTTTCGGTCGCAGTCAACACCGTGCCTTCCTCTACGATAATCAAAGCGATGACTTTCTGTCCTGGGGCGAGCCGGATACCACGCACGCCACACGCGGTGCGTCCCATCGGGCGAACGTCGCTCTCCTGGAAACGGATGGCCTTGCCGGCATTGCTGAACAACATGACATCACGGCTGCCGTCGGTGATATCGACATTCACCAGGTAGTCGTCGTCTCGCAGGTCCACGGCGATAATACCGCTGGTGCGCGGCCGCGAGAAATCCGCCAGCGCGGTCTTCTTGACCGTGCCCTGGGCCGTCGCCATGAATACGTACTGGTTCTCACTGTACTCGCGCACCGGCAGCACGGCGTTGATGCGTTCGCCCTCTTCCAGCGGCAGCAGGTTGACGATCGGTTTGCCTCGTGCCGTGCGCCCGGCCTGCGGTAACTGGTAAACCTTGAGCCAATAAGCCTTGCCCCGCGAACTGAAACACAAAATGGTGTCATGGGTGCTGGCGATAAACAGCTTGTCGATGAAGTCCTCTTCCTTGACCCGGGTTGCCGCTTTGCCGCGTCCGCCGCGCCGCTGAGCGCGGTAGTCGGACAACGGTTGTGACTTGGCATAGCCCGAATGCGACAGTGTCACCACCACGTCTTCTTCAGTGATCAGATCTTCCATGCTCAGATCGAGATGATCGACCAGGATTTCGGTACGCCGCTCGTCTCCGAACTGCTCGCGCACCGCGACCAGTTCGTCGCGGATGACCTGCATGAGCCGGTCGGGATTGCTGAGGATGTCCAGCAGATCGTCGATGCGTTCGATCACTTCCTTGTACTCGTCGACAATCTTGGTTTGCTCCAGTCCGGTGAGCTGGTGCAGGCGCAGATCAAGAATGGCCTGTGCCTGGTTTTCCGACAGCCGGTAGATATCACCGTGATAGCCAAAGCGTGCGTCCAGTCCGTCCGGGCGCGACGCTTCACTGCCGGAACGCTGCAGCAGATCGGTGACGATCCCCGGCATCCATTCGCGGCGCACCAGTTCGTCGCGCGCTTCGGCACGGCTCTTCGACGCCTTGATCAGTCCGATGACTTCGTCGATGTTGGCCAGTGCAACCGCGAGACCTTCCAAGATGTGGGCACGCTCGCGCGCCTTGCGCAGCTCGTACACCGTGCGCCGGGTTACCACCTCACGACGGTGGCGTATGAAGGCTTCCAGCACCTGCTTCAGGTTCAACAGGCGCGGCTGACCGTCCACCAGGGCGACCATATTGATGCCGAATACGCTCTGCATCTGGGTATGCTGGTAGAGGTTATTCAGCACCACTTCAGCGACTTCACCGCGCTTCAGTTCGATGACCATGCGCATGCCGTCCTTGTCGGACTCGTCGCGCAACTGGCTGATGCCCTCCATCTTCTTGTCCTTGACCAGGTCGGCGATCTTTTCCAGCAGCCGGGCTTTGTTCACCTGGTAGGGCAATTCGGTGACAATAATCGACTGCCGGCCGCCCTCTTCACCCTCGACGTGCGAGCGAGCGCGGATGTAGACGCGACCCCGGCCGGTGGCGTAAGCCTCCTGGATGCCGCGCACGCCGTTGATCATGGCGGCGGTGGGAAAATCCGGGCCCGGCACGTACCCCATCAGGTCCTTGATGGACAGCTCCGGGTTATCGATCAACGCAACGCAGGCGTTGATGACCTCGTTGAGATTGTGTGGCGGGATGTTGGTCGCCATGCCCACCGCGATACCCGCCGAACCGTTGACCAGCAGGTTGGGAACGCGGGTGGGAAAAACCGATGGTTCGGTTTCGGATTCGTCATAGTTGGGGACGAAGTCAACGGTTTCCTTGTCCAGATCGGCGAGCAGCTCGTGGGCGATTTTCGCCATGCGCACTTCGGTATACCGCATCGCCGCCGGCGAGTCGCCGTCGACCGAACCGAAGTTACCCTGGCCGTCGACCAGCATATAGCGCAGCGAGAACGGCTGTGCCATGCGCACGATGGTGTCGTACACGGCCGTGTCGCCGTGCGGGTGGTATTTACCGATAACGTCACCGACCACGCGTGCCGACTTTTTATACGGCTTGTTCCAGTCGTTGCCGAGCACGCTCATGGCGTAGAGCACGCGCCGGTGGACGGGTTTGAGACCGTCCCGCACGTCCGGCAGGGCGCGCCCCACGATCACGCTCATGGCGTAATCGAGGTACGACTGCCGCATTTCGTCTTCCAGGTTGACCGGGAGTACTTCTTTGGCGAAATCAGCCATGGATATCCAGTGTTATTGTTTCTGGGGCTTGCTGTTCCGTGAACGCGCCAGACATCGAGCGCGCGTAAAAGCGGCATCTTAACATATGCCCGGGGGGTACTGCATCAGAACAAAGACTGCTCAGATCGCCTTAGAATCGGCCTCAGGGCAGTCGCGTCAATTTCCCGTCAGCCCATGAGTGCTGTCATGCGCGCCGTGTTGGGGTGTTCGACAACCCCTCGCTCAGTGACGATGGCGTCCACCAAGTCCGCTGGGGTGACATCGAAGGCGGGATTCCAGGCACCAGCGCCCGTGGCGGCCACCGGTTGCCCGGCCAGTTCCAGGACCTCGGCCGCGGGACGCATTTCTATGGGTATATCCGCGCCGCTCGCCGTGTGCATATCCACCGTCGAACAGGGCGCCACCACCATCAGCTTGACGCCATGGTAGTGGGCCGCCACCGCCGCCGCATACGTACCGATCTTGTTGGCGACGTCGCCGTTGGCCGCGATACGATCGGAGCCCACAATCAGCCACTGCACCTGGCCCGACTTCATCAGGTGCGCCGCGGCGCCATCGACCAGAAGACTGACCGGGATACCATCCTGCACCAGCTCCCAGGCGGTCAGCCGCGCCCCCTGCAGCCAGGGCCGGGTTTCATCGGCAAACACGGCTCGCAGTTTGCCCGCCTCCCAGGCGCTGCGAATCACGCCCAGGGCAGTGCCGTAGCCACCGGTAGCCAAAGAGCCCGTGTTGCAGTGGGTCAACACGCCGCTGCCCGGCTCGATGAGCGCCGCGCCCAGCTGCCCCATGCGCCGGTTGGCGGCGATATCCTGTTGGTGTATTTCCCTGGCCAGCGCCAGCAACGCCGGTTCGGGATCGTCTGCCACGCTGTCCAGGCAACCGGTGACGCGCTCCAGCGCCCAGCCCAGGTTCACGGCCGTTGGTCGCGCGCGGCGCAAGCGGTCAATGTCGGCCAGGAAGCGCTCCCGCCATGCCTGCGGGTCGGTCCGGTAACGATCACGCGCCGCGAGCACGGCAGCGTAGGCCGCGGCGATACCGATCGCGGGCGCACCGCGCACCACCATGTCGCGAATCGCGTCGGCAACCGCAGCGGCGTCGGTCAGCAGCAGGTAAGTCTCCTCTGCGGGCAGACGACGCTGATCCAGCAGTTGCAGTCCGCCCGGCAGCCATTGGACGGCGCGTACCCGGTCGTGGTTGTCGGTCATTGACACAGCTCATGCAGATACATCGGGAACCTATTGTACCTCAGCCGTCGCTTTGCCGGCCAAAGACGCTGACCGCTAAGTCGAATAAGTCGCGCAAAGTATTTCGTGTGAACCCGTAGGTTGGGCTGAGCGAAGCGAAGCCCAACGGTGCATCGCCGAGACTTCCCTGTTGGGCTTCGCTTCGCTCAGCCCAACCTACGCTTAGCCCGACCGGCGTCTTAGCATAGGTGCAGTTCCTGATCCATCGCCTGGCCGCTATACTCCGCGCCATGACACCCACCGAAACGCTGTTGCATGCCCGCTGGATCATTCCCGTTGAGCCCCGTGGTACCGTGCTCGAACACCACTGTCTCGCCATCGACGAGGGCCGCATCACCGCCATCCTGCCCAGCAGCGATGCCCGCCGGACCTTCCAGGCGCAGACCACGATAGAACTTGACCGGCATGCCCTGGTCCCTGGGTTTGTCAATGCGCACACCCACGCGGCAATGAGCCTGCTGCGGGGTATTGCAGATGACCTGCCATTGATGGACTGGCTGCAGCGGCACATCTGGCCGGCGGAACAGAAATGGGTCAATGAACAGTTCGTCCACGACGGCACGCAGCTGGCAATCGCCGAGATGTTGCGCAGTGGCACCACCTGTTTCAGTGACATGTATTTCTACCCGGATGTCACCGCACGGGTCTCGGCGGCTGCGGGCATGCGTGTCTGTGCCGGCATGATCCTGATCGATTTCCCCACGGTTTACGCCGGCAATTCCGACGAATATCTCGCGAAAGGTCTCGCGGTGCACGATGAGTACCGGCACCACCCGCTGGTGCATTTCAGCTTTGCGCCGCACGCGCCTTATACCGTTTCCGACGAACCGCTTAAGCGCGTGCAGGTGCTCGCTGACGAACTCGACTTACCCATACATATGCACGTCCACGAAACTGCCGGCGAAATAGCTGACAGTCTTAAGGCCGGGGGCCAGCGGCCACTGGAGCGCCTGCAGCAGCTGGGGCTGTTATCACCTTCCCTGGTGGCGGTGCACATGACCCAGTTGGAGGAAGCAGACATTCAACGGGTTGCAGACAGTGGCGCCAACGTCGTGCACTGCCCGGAATCCAACCTGAAACTGGCCAGTGGGTTTTGCCCGACCCAGAAACTGCTCGACGCCGGCATCAATGTTGCCCTCGGCACCGACGGCGCCGCCAGCAACAACGACCTGGACATGCTCGGCGAAATGCGGACTGCGGCATTGCTTGGCAAAGCCGTACACGCTGATGCCAGCGCCCTGCCCGCCGCAGACGTACTGCAGATGGCGACCCTCAACGGCGCCAGGGCGCTCGGTCTGGCCGATCACATTGGTTCGCTCGCGCCCGGCAAATGGGCCGATATCGCGGCGGTTGACCTCGGCCGTCTGGAAACCCAGCCCCTTTACGACCCGGTGTCGCAACTGATCTATGCGGCCGTTCGCGAACAGGTTAGCGATGTCTGGGTCGCCGGCCAGCACCTGCTCAGAAAGCGCGAGCTGACGCAGATCGATCTGGCGGACGTTATGCAGCGCGTGCGTGGCTGGCAACAGCGCATTTCCGCTTTTGATCACGCACGCTGAGCCGCCGCAAAACAGCCCCCCCAGGGCAAGCCGCGTGGGTCCACGGCGGCAAACGATCTTGCCGTGGCTGTGCGCCCGCCGTATCTTGGCGCTATGAATCAGACTGCCGACAACGGCGATCACGCCGAAAACAGCAAGTTCAAGGAGGAGATGCAGCGCCTGAATAGACTTGAAGCCCCGCTGCTGAAGGCGCCGGACCAGCAGATCTCACTGACCGATCCGGATGCACGCTCCATGAAGACCCGAGTGAACGCACGCGTGCGCCATAACGTCCAGACAGCAGTAGAAGCTAGGAGGCTGTCGGACTTGGCGACACCGGCAAGGTGCCTCGCCGCCTGCGAGGTCCTGCTGGAGGTTGAGGGGGGCCGTGTGGCGCAGGTACCCTCGGCCATGGGGGTGGCCGAGGGCGGTGTGGTGGTCACCGCGGCGATTCGCGGGATACCCCGACCCTCGCGCGAGGGCGACCAGCGGTGAAGGAGGCCGGGATGGGACGATGAGCGCGAGGGAGCCCAGCCGCGCCGAGGTGCCGGAGGCGGAGGCCCTGACTGTTGGCCTGCGCGAGGTCCTCGGGGACCCCGAGGTCGTGGTGGTGGACCGGGAGCGCAACGCTTATGCCAGCACCTTCCCGAGCGAGATCGTCACTTGCCGGATGGGCGACGGCGCCTCCCTGCGCCTGCTGTGCAAGTACCACAATGGCGGGCGTTTTCGTGACGACGGTCACGGCCACCGGGGGGGGATCGCCTACGAGGCGGAGGTCTATCGAGAGGTCGTGGCACCGGTCGCCCCGTCTGCGGTGCGCTGTTTCGGCACCCACAATGATGTCGCATGCGACACGACATGGCTGGTGCTCGAATACCTGGATGGCGCGTGCTCTTTGCGCAAGTCTCCCGACCCCGATGCGATCGTGAAGGCGGCGCGGTGGATCGGCCAGTTTCACGCCGCCCAGGAGTCGCGCCTCGACGACGGGGGATGGCCGGACTTGATTCGTTACGACGCCCTCTACTACACCGGCTGGGCGCGGCGTACCGCCGAGTACGCGGTGGAGCTGCATCACACCTACCCGTGGGTCGCGGTGCTGTGCGAGCGTTTCGTGGCGTTGCTGCAGGTCCTCACGGCGGCACCGCCCACGGTGGTCCACGGCGAGTACTACCCGCAGAACATCCTGGTCCGGGACGGGGTGGTCTATCCGATCGACTGGGAGTCTGCAGCGATCGGCAGCGGCGAGATCGACCTCGCTGCCCTCACGGATCGCTGGCCAGCGGAGGTGACGCGGCAATGTGAATCCGCCTACCGGGAGGCCCGCTGGCCGGCGGGCCCGCCGCCGGAGCATCGGGCGCGGCTCTCCATGGCACGGATCTACATTCAGCTCCGCTGGCTCGGAGACCGGAATGAATTCATCCGCGTTGGTGACAGTGGCCTACGCTGGCGCTTCGCGGCACTACAGGCCCTCGGCCGCGACCTGGCGCTCGGGTAGATGGCGTCGCGCCTGCGCATCATCGTCACCGGGTTGATCGCTCAGTACCCTCTGGGCGGCGTTACCTGGGATTACCTGCAATACGTCCTCGGGTTACGCGACCTGGGCCACGACGTCTACTACATCGAGGACTCGGGGCAGTGGCCGTACAACCCCGAGGAGGGCGGCCTGGCCAAGGACCACCGGTTTAACGTCGCCTACCTAGCCGGGGTGATGGCGGCGTTCGATCTCGACGAGCGGTGGGCGTACCGGTTCCCGTGGGAGTCGCAGTGGTTCGGCCTGACGGACCGCGAGCGGAAGGCGGTTGTGGAGTCTGCCGATCTGGTGATTAACGTCTCCGGCACTCTGGAGCACCCCGAGGCGTACCGCGGGGCGCAGCGCCTGGCGTACATTGACACCGACCCGGTCTTCACCCAGATCAAGCTCGCCCGCGGCCAAACCGATTTCCGCAAACTGGTGAATCTCCACGACGTCCACTTCAGCTTCGGCGAGCGGCTTTCGCCGCTAGTGCCGGCTACGGGCCATGACTGGCGCCCGACCCGCCAGCCCGTGGTTTTGGCTGAGTGGCAGCCGGCGCCGGTCCCGCGCCAGGTCTTCACCACCGTGATGAACTGGACGAGCTACAAACCGGTGGAGCACGACGGCAAGGTGTACGGCCAGAAAGACGTGGAGCTCCAGCGGTTCCTGGATCTCCCCAGCCACGTCCCCGATGTGGCCTTCGAGCTGGCGGTGAACACCGGTAAGACCCGCCGCACCCCACGTGCCCTGCTCGCCCACAAGGGTTGGCAGGTGGTTCACCCGGACGACGTATGCTCCGAGTTCCAGTCCTACCGGTCGTACATCTGCTCCTCGAAGGCCGAATGGGGCGTGGCGAAGAACGGCTATGTGGTCGGCGAGCCAGGCTGGTTCAGTTGCCGCTCCGCTTGCTACCTCGCCGCGGGCCGGCCGGTGGTGGCGCAGGAGACCGGGTTTTCGTCGGTACTGCCGGTGGGCGAGGGGCTGCTGGCGTTTCGTGACCTGGACGAGGCCGCGGCCGCGGTGCGCGACGTGGTGGCGCACTACCCGCGCCACGCGCTGGCGGCGCGCGAGATCGCCGTCGAATGGTTCGACGCCGGCAAGGTCCTGAGCCGGCTGATCGACGAGACGATGGCGGGGCCTGGCCGGTAGACGTAGCGCGGCTTGCCGGCCACAGACCTGCTGGGGCCGAGGTAAGCTTTTACTGCAGATGATTTGAGTATCTTCTCGATCACCCCCGTGTCTTCGATGCAGGCGATGACTTTCACGGCCCCGCCTCATTCCTGGCAGGTTTCGACGTCTATGTTGAATACGCGCTTGAGACGTCCGCTCTAGGAGGCTGTCGGATTTGGGCGATCGTAGCGAGCAAGGTGGGAGGGCGAGGCCATTTTTTTGATCGTTTGAGGAGAATAGTCGTAGCTATTTGACGAAAAGGATCGGGAAAATGGGGCGCTCTCCCACCGGCGCAGTAGATCAGTCCCAAATCCGACAGCCTCCTAGGGCCTACTGTTGGTGCGCGCTTTATGCCTTTTGGGTGCAGCTCATCGATACTCAGCGGGAATTGGCTACTGCCCCTCGTCGCTAGCTTTGGGATCTTGTTGCCCCTACCCCGCCCAGCCGGCGTCGCCTATGCACGGTGCTTGCTGTTCGGCGCAAACACCTTATGCAGCCTTCGTCAGTTCTGCCGATTCAGTCCGGCGGCTTTGGGTATACGACGGGACGACTGAACTTCTCCGCGGTACGGTACCCCGGTCGAGCACATCAGCGACCGCTACGAGATCATGCGTTACGGCGGCGCGGGTGAGTTCACCCACCTGACCTGCAGTGTGGGCCGCTTCGACCACGTCGCAGGCCGGCAACTCGTCGCCCTGCTCGCCCCCGGGTGTTGCAGATCGACACCTGGAACAATGATGAGGGAAGCTGGCTGCAGAGTACGCTGCGCTTTGTCGCCCGTGAAGCCAGGGAACTGCGACCGGGTCGGGAAACCGTCATTACGCTCCTGGCCGATATCCTCATCATTCGGGCCATCCGCGCCTGAATGAGTCAGTATCTTCTCGACGACCATCGGTCTTCGATGCCGGCGAGAGCCTGCCCCGCGGACGTTATGCAGCGCGTGCGTGGCAGGCAACAGCGCATTTCCGCTCTTGATCACACACGCTGAGCCGCCCGAAGAGAGCTCCCGCAGGCACGCGCGAGTCCACGACGGCGAACGACCTTGCCGTCGCTGTGCGCCCCCGGTATCTTGTCGCTATGAACCAGACTGCCGACAACGTCGATCACGCAGAAATCAGCAAGTTCGAGGAACTCGCCTCACGCTGGTGGGACCCGCGCAGCGAATTCAAGCCGCTGCACGATATCAACCCGCTGCGCCTCGATTACATCAACCGCAATGCCCCGCTTGCAGGCCGTAAAGTCATTGATGTCGGCTGTGGCGGCGGCCTGCTCTCTGAATCCATGGCACGGCTGGGTGCCGAGGTCACGGGCATCGACATGGGTGAAGCACCGCTCACCGTGGCGCGGCTGCATCAGCACGAGTCCGGCGTTCAGGTCGACTATCGGCACAAAACCCCCGAACAGATGGCGGCTGAGAACAGCGCCGCCTTCGACATCTGTACCTGCCTGGAAATGCTGGAGCACGTCCCCAAACCGGCCTCTGCGATCCAGGCCTGCGCAGACCTGGTCAAACCCGGTGGTGAGGTATTCTTCTCGACCATTAACCGCAATCCGAAAGCCTACCTGTTCGCCATTGTGGGCGCCGAGTACGTCCTGCGAATGCTGCCCAAGGGCACGCACGAGTATGGCAAGTTTATCCGCCCGTCGGAACTGGAACGCTGGGCGCGAGCCGCGGGTCTGCAACTGCGGGATCTGACGGGAATGACCTATAATCCGGTAACCGCAGAGTACAAACTCGGCCACGATGTGGCGGTGAATTACGTCGCCTGGTTCAGTAAGCCCCAGTAAACGACCAGGTGTCAGAGTCAAGCATGTCCAGAGTGTTGTGCCCCGCCGGTACTGTACTATGACAAGGCCGTACAAAACCGTGCTGTTCGACCTCGATGGCACCCTGCTCGATACCGCGCCCGATCTTGCCAATGCCCTGAACGCGGTCCTGCAGTCGAACGGCCGGCGGCCTCTGCCGTTCGACATCATTCGACCCGTGGTATCACACGGTGGCAACGCCCTGATCGAACTCGGTTTCGCATTGCGGCCGGACGACCCTGGCTTCGAGGCCGTGCAGCAGGAGCTGCTCGACTATTATCAAAACAACATCGCGCAGCATACCCGCCTGTTTCCCGGCATGGAGGAAGTACTGGAGCATATCGAAGCGCACCAACTGAACTGGGGTGTGGTCACCAACAAGCCGGCGTGGCTGACTGAACCGCTGCTGGATGCCCTGGATCTCACCAGGCGCGCCGCGGGCATCGTTTCGGGGGATACGCTGAAGGAGCGTAAACCGCACCCGGCGCCACTGCTGCACGCCTGCCGCCTCATCGGGACTGAGCCGCAGCACTGCCTCTATGTCGGCGACGCCGAACGCGATATACAGGCCGGTCAAAACGCCGGCATGATCACGCTGGTGGCCCTGTTCGGCTACCTGATGGACGGCGACCGTCCGGAAAGCTGGGGTGCCAGCGCACTGATCCACCGGCCACAGGATATCCTCGCCTGGCTGTCATGAAACCTTCACACGGCGTACATTAATCGTTCATTGAAAAGGCCGACACTGCCCGCGGTAATACAGCGGTGTCAACGTTTGGCTGATGCGCAACACATAGCTTTCGTCACTGAAACCTTCGCCCCCGAAGTCAACGGCGTGGCGATGACCCTGGGCAGGCTGGTCGACGGCCTGCTGGACAGGGGTTACAGGGTGAACGTATTCCGGCCGCGCCAGGCGGTTGAGGGGCAGCGGCGGCGCAACGGTCACTACGCTGAGTACCTGTTGGCCGGCACGCAGGTGCCCATGTACCCGGAACTGCGTTTCGGATTTCCTGCCGTCGGTCGCCTGCAATCCGTCTGGCGCGAACACCGCCCGGATGCTATCTACGTCGCCACCGAAGGGCCCTTGGGTTGGTCGGCCGTCAGCGCGGCCGAAAGGCTCGGCATCCCGACCTTGAGCGGTTTTCATACCAATTTCCATACCTACAGCCGCCACTACCGGCTCAGACTGCTCGAACCATTAATCCTCCGTTATCTGCGCACGTTGCACCGGCGCACGGGCTGTACGCTGGTACCCACCGGGGCGCTCGCGCAGCAATTGCGCGACCAGGGGTTCGGTTGCGTGGACGTGCTGCCGCGTGGTGTCGACTACCGGCTGTTCAACCCCGCGCGTCGCAGCGACGAGCTGCGTCGCCAGTGGGGCGTTGAACCCGGTCAACTCGTTTGTCTGTACGTCGGCCGAATCGCGGCCGAGAAAAACATCATTGCCGCTGTCGACGCGTACCGCGCCGTACAGCGGGGCAAACCCGACGCCCGCCTGGTGCTGGTGGGCGATGGCCCCTTGAACGTAACGCTGGCGCGCGACAACCCCGACTTCGTGTTCTGCGGCGTGCGCCGTGGCGAAGACCTGGCGAGGCATTTTGCCTCCGGCGATCTGTTCCTGTTCCCCAGCCAGACTGAAACCTTCGGTAACGTGGTCACCGAAGCCATGGCTTCCGGGCTTGCAGTCGTCGCCTATGACCAGGCTGCCGCGGCCGAACACATCCGCGACGGCGACAATGGCGCCCTGGCCGAAGACGACAGCGAAGAGAGTTTCATCCGCCGGGCCTTAGAGCTCGCGCAACAGTCCGCGCAGCTCAGACGCATCGGCCAAAAGGCGGTCGACCACGCCGTGTCGCTCAGCTGGGAAGGCATCGTGGAACGCTTCATTCAATTACTTGACCGGCAGATAAGGGGGAGGTAACGATGAACAGACTGCACCAATGGGATCTGGACCTGTGTATTCAGTTCAACCGCATCAGCGCCTGCCGCAAGGTCGAACTGTTGTTCCGCGCAGTCAGCCGGCTGGGCAACGGCATCTTCTGGTACAGCCTGATGCTGCTCCTGCCACTTAGGTACGGGACACCCGGCTGGCAGACAAGCGTTCACATGCTCGCGGCGGCGGTGCCCGCATTACTGATCTACAAGATCCTGAAAAGAACAACGTCGCGGCGGCGCCCCTGCAGGATGCACCCGCGCATACTGCAGAAAACCGCCGCCCTCGATCAGTACAGTTTCCCTTCCGGCCACACGCTGCACGCGGTCAACTTCACGCTGATCTGCAGTGCGTATCTGCCCGAACTCGCTTTGCCGCTGGCGTGGTTCACGGCCATGGTCGCGGTGTCACGCCCCGTGCTGGGGCTGCACTATCCCAGCGACGTGCTGGCGGGCGCCGCGATCGGCACCCTGGTGGCCGCAGTGGCCTTGCAGGTGCCGGAGCTGGTCTGAGCGAAGTGCTGCGGGATTCGGTATGATGCCGTGGCATGGAACTCTCTCACTGGCTTGTGCCGCTGACAGGCGTACCGCTGGCCGCGTTGCTCGGCTGGCTGATCGCCCAACAGCGCGCACAGGGCGACATCAGCCGGCTGCGCGAGGATAATGTCCGTCTGAGCAGTCAGCTGGACGCGCAGCGCAACGCCATGGCGGAAAAGACGCGCACCCTGGAACAGACACGCCAGCACATCGAAGCCAGCTTCAAGTCGCTGGCCAGTGATGTCCTCAAATCGAACAGCAGCGAATTTCTCAAACTGGCCGAAACCAACTTCAAGACCCTGCATACCCGGGCCAGCGGTGAACTCGAACAGCGCGAAAAAGCCGTCGAGGGCATGGTCAAACCGATCCGCGAAGCGCTGGACAAGACCGACCAGCACATCCGCCGCATGGAAAAGGAGCGTGAAGCCGCCTTCGGTTCGCTGACCCAGCATCTCAGATTTATGGCCCAGGCCCAGGAACAGTTACAGGGCGAAACCCGAAATCTGGTGAAGGCCCTGCGTCGTCCCGAGGTACGCGGTCAGTGGGGTGAACTGACGCTCAAGCGCGTTGCTGAACTGGCCGGCATGGTCGCACACTGCGACTTCGAGCAGCAGCGCAGCGTGGACACCGACAGCGGCAGACAGCGGCCCGACATGGTGGTACGCATGCCGGGCGGCCGCGAGATCATCGTCGACGCCAAGGCGCCCCTGGACGGCTACCTGGGCGCAGTTGAGGCCCAGGATGACAACACCCGCGCGCTGGAAATCCAGCGCCACGCGCGCAACGTACGCCACCGCGTGCGCGAACTGGCCGGCAAGGGCTACTGGCAACAGTTTCCGCAGTCACCGGATTTCGTTGTGCTGTTCGTTCCCGGCGACCAGTTTCTGAGCGCGGCGCTGGAAATCGACGCCAAACTGCTGGAAGACGCCATGGCCGACAAAGTGGTGCTGGCAACCCCCTCGAGCCTGGTGGCACTGTTGCGCGCAGTGGCTTATGGCTGGCGCCAGGAGGCCCTGGCGGAAAACGCCGAGCACATCCGCAGCGTCGGAGAAGAACTCTACGAACGTCTCAGTACCTTCGCCGACCATCTGAGCAGGCTCGGCAGTCACCTGACCCGCAGCGTGGAAAGCTACAACAAAGCCGTGGGTTCTTTCGACAGCCGTGTTTTGCCGGGGGCCCGCAAGTTTCGCGAGATGGGTATACAGCGCAAGAAAGACCTGCCGGAGCCCGAACCGGTCGAGCGCCTCCCGCGTCCCGTTCAGGGTGACCCCGACAAGCCGGACGATGTCCACTGACAAAGCCGCGCGTCGCACCGGCTATCGCTGGTGTCGCCAACTCGCGCGTTCGCACTACGAAAATTTTCCGGTCGCCTCACTGTTGTTACCGGCGCGGCTGCGCGATCCCGTTGCCGTCGTATATGCCTTTGCGCGCAGCGCCGATGACATTGCCGACGAAGGCGGGCTGAGCGATGTCCAGCGTCTGCAGCAACTTGACGGCATGGCGGCCGCTGTACAGGCCATCGAATCAGGCCACCCTCCCGCTGCACCCCTGTACCTGGCTCTGGCTGACAGCGTGGCGCGCTACCGCTTGCCACTGCAACCGTTCCAGGACTTGCTCGACGCGTTTCGCCAGGACGTGACCAAGAAACGTTATGCGAGCTTTGCTGACGTCATGGACTATTGCCGGCGCTCCGCCAATCCGGTGGGAAGACTGATGCTGCAACTGAGCGGTCAAGCCTCGCAACGCAACCTCGCGCTGTCGGACGCCGTCTGCAGTGCGCTGCAATTGATCAATTTCCTGCAGGACATTGCGCAGGACTACCGTGAGCACAACCGCGTCTATCTGCCGGCCGACGACATGGCCCACCTTGGTGTGACCGAGGCGCAGATCGCACAGCAGCAGAACAGTCCCGCAATGCGCGCTCTGGTGCAGCTGCAGATCCAGCGGGCGGCCCAGCTGCTGTGCGCCGGCAGCCCGCTCGGTACACGGCTGACGGGCGGCTTCGGACTGGAGCTGCGGGCGATCATTCTCGGTGGGTTGCGGGTTCTGGAAAAACTGCACGGACAGGAGGATATATTCAGCCGGCCACGCCTGGCACGCCGCGACCGGCTGGCCATTAGCTGGAAAGCACTGTGGCAGGGTTTCAATTGAGCTGCACGGCCCTTTAGAATCGGTGCACCGGTACAACGATAAACTGCGTATGTCCCCCGACGAGTACTGCGAGGACAAGGCCGCCACCAGCGGCTCGAGCTTCTACTACAGTTTTCTGTTCCTGCCGCGCACACAACGCCGTGCGATTTTTGCGCTTTATGCTTTCTGCCGCGAGATCGACGATGTCGTCGACGAGTGCCGCGACGTCGACATCGCACGCCGCAAACTGGACTGGTGGCGTGAGGAACTGGAAGCCTGCTTTAGCGGCCAGCCCAGTCACCCGGTGACCCGGGCGCTGCAAGCGGCACTACAGCGATACAACCTGCCCGCCGAATATTTCCAGGAAGTCATCGATGGCATGGCCATGGATCTGGATCAGCGGTGCTATGCATCCTTCAGCGAACTGGCACTGTATTGTCACCGCGTGGCGGGCGTAGTCGGTCTGTTGTCAGCCGAGATCTTCGGCTACACTCAGCGCGAAACCCTGAAATACGCTGAATCACTGGGCACTGCCTGTCAGCTCACCAATATCATTCGTGACGTGCGGGAGGACGCCAAACGCGGGCGCATCTACCTGCCCCTCGACGAACTGCATGACTACGGCATCAATCCTCAGGACATACTCAACGTCTGCGCTGGCGACAAGCTGCGCGGCCTGCTGGAGTTCCAGGCCGGGCGTGCCCGCGACTACTATGCAAGGGCGCTGGCGCAGTTACCGGAGCAGGACCGATACGCACAGCGCAGCGGACTGATCATGGCAGCCATCTATCAGACTCTGCTGGGCGAAATCGAAGCCGACGGTTACCGGGTGATGCAACAGCGCATTGGCCTGACACCATTGCGCAAGTTGTGGATCGCCTGGACGACTGCCCGGCGCGAACGGCACCGCCACCGCCGCAACCAGAAGCAGGCCCCGGATGCCTGAGCACACGAGCACGCCCTTACCCGTGGTGATAGCGGGCGGGGGCTGGGCAGGCCTCGCAGCTGCGGTGACCCTGTGCACACGAAGGGTGCCGGTGCTGTTGCTCGAAGCGGCGCGACAGCTGGGTGGCCGGGCGCGCAGCGTACGTATCGGTGACCAGGTTTATGACAACGGCCAGCACCTGATGATCGGTGCCTACGAGTCGGCGCTCACACTGATGCAGCAGGTGGGGGTCGATGTCGACGACGCCTTTGAACGCCTGCCGCTGACGCTGCAGTTATACCGGGGGAAAAAACTCAGCCTGCGCCTGCGGACGCCGCAACTGCCGGCACCGTTTCACCTGCTTGCCGCTGTCGTCGGCGCGCGCGGCCTGGGTGCCAGTGAGAAACTCAAGGCGCTGCGTTTCGGCCGGCGACTGCTGCGCCTGGACATCAGCCCGGGTGATGACATCAGCGTCCAGGCGCTGCTGCACAGCCAGGCGCAAACGCCGGGGCTGATCCGCAAGCTGTGGGATCCCCTGTGCATAGCGATGCTGAACACACCGGCCAGCGTGGCATCGGCGCGCCTGTTTGTCAGGGCACTGCAAATTGTCTTCGGCGGGCTGACCCGCCACTCAGACCTGCTTGTCCCCCGCCGAGAACTCAGCGCTTTGCTGCCAACTCCCTGTACCGAGTTCCTGGAACGCCAGGGTGCACATGTCGAACTGGGCCAGCGGGTCACCGACCTGGCGATTGATGTGCGTGGCATACAGGCGGTCCATGTCGCTGGCCGCGCCGTGCCCTGCCGACAGCTGATCCTCGCCACGCCCCACGTCATCAGCCGGCGCCTGCTGTGTCGACATCCGACCTTGCACGCGCTGGCTGACCAGTTGTCCGGACTCGGCCACGAACCGGTTACCACGGTCTACCTGCAATATCCGCCAGAAACCCGCCTGCCCCTTCCCATGGTCGGCCTGCAAGACAGCGTTGCGCAATGGGCGTTCGACCGCCGGGTGTGTAACCAGCCGGGGCTGATTGCGGTCGTCATCAGCGCTCGCGGCGAGCACCAGCATCTGCCGGCTGCCCAGCTCGTCGACTGCGTCGCGGCCGAACTCGCGCGCAGCTTTCGCCGCTGGCCGCGCCCCCAGCACAGCCAGGTGCTGCGGGAAAAACGCGCGACCTTTTGCGCACGCACCGGCATCGACGCCATCCGCCCGCCAAACCGCACACCGGTGCCAGGCCTCTGGCTGGCCGGCGACTACACGGCCACCGGTCTGCCCGCCAGCCTGGAAAGCGCGGTTCGCAGCGGGCACAGTGCAGCGCAGGCCGTCATCGACGCGCTGACAGACTGAACCATGGTAGACTCAAGCGATGTATATACCGGACGCCTGGTCGCCAACCAACACCTACCTGCAAGACCGAATCATCCTCATTACCGGCGCCGCAAGCGGCATAGGCGCTGCCCTCGCGCACGCGTGCGCCCTGCGCGGCGCCACCGTCGTCCTGCTCGACAAACTGGTGCGCCAGCTCGAACAGATTTATGACCGTATCGAAGCCGCGGGTGCTCCGCAGCCCGCGATCTACCCCATGGACCTGGAGGGCGCCACCGAGAAGGATTACTTCGACCTGGCAGCTACCCTGGAGCGAGAGTTCGGCCGACTCGATGGCCTGGTGCACAACGCCGCCATGCTCGCTGCTCTGGTGCCGATGGCACATTTTGAGGCTGAACTCTGGTACCGCATCCTGCAGATCAATCTGAACGCGCCGTTCCTGCTGACCCGCGCCTGCCTGGCACCACTGATGCAAAGCCAGGATGCCTCGATTATTTTCAGTTCGGACAGTGTCGGCCACCAAGGCAAGGCTTACTGGGGTGCCTACGGCGTCAGCAAAGCCGGCGCCGAGAACCTGATGCAGATACTCGCCGACGAACTGGAGACCAACACGCCGATCCGGGTCAACAGCGTCGACCCGGGAGCGGTAGCAACGGCGATGCGCACGCTGGCCTACCCGGGTGAAAATCCTGACCGGCTGGCGAAACCCGAAGATGTGCTGCTTCCGTACCTTTACCTTCTGGGTGCAGACAGCCGCGGAATAAGCGGACAACGGTTCGAGAGTCAGTAGCCGGATTCGGGCAGACCCGGAACGCAGGGCTTCCGCCGGCGGCCCTACTCCATCAGATCAATATGCACACCCTGCGCCTCCAGCGCATCGGCGCGCGCCTGGATATAGCGCTGAAAACTCGGTTGTTCGCGATAGGCGCCTGACAGCACGTAATCCATGGACGACTGCAGGTGAAACGCCTTCAAGTAAGCTTCGGTGCGAAACACTTCATTACCCGACGCATCGAACAGGACCATGGTGGGTGCATACTGAACGTTCAGCGCCCTCGACCAGTCGGACGCGGTGGTCTGTTTGCCGCGCGGTGTCTGCACGGGTGTGGCCGCCCACATGTCCAGCAGGACCACGTCGAACTGGCTCAGCAGCGCAGTGCTCTCCTGGCGCTTGAGAATGTCAGCATGCAGTTCATCGCACTGCGCGCAGTCCTGCTGTTCGAACAGGACGAGCAGAGGCTTGCCGCCCGCGCGTTCAGCGAGCCGGTACGGTGGCTTGAGATAGTGGGCGTCGTCGTGCAGCGCACCCCTGGCCACGACCGGCGAATGTTTTGCCAGGTAATCGCGAAAAGTCAGTTCGGTGTCTCTGTGCTCGCCGACGTAATCGATGACGGTAGCGAACTTGTGTGGCGGGTAGTAACCGTTCAGGCGTATCAGCACATCGCCGCGCTCGTTCAGAAACAACAGGGTTGGCGTAAACATGACCTGCAGAGTGGCCGCGAACTGCTTTTCGGTGGTGCTGTTCCCGGCAAAATCAGTGACCTCGCGGTCACCCCACATGTTGATGGCGATGACATCGAAGTAGCGCCGGGTCCGTTCGACGATATCGCGCAGGCCGAAGTTGGTTTCCAGCAGCTTCTTACAGTAAGGGCAACCGTCCTGATAAAAGTACAGCACCACGCGCTTGTGGCTCTCGCTGGCCTCGCTGACGTCTTCGCGGATATCCAGGAACGACCGTTTGAACCAGGCGGGCTGTTCGTGAAAACCGGGGTTGACCATCCCCGCCTGTAAGGCCTGGTCGGGCGCTGTAATCGGCGCGGCAAAGCCCGGGGCCTGGATCAGCAGTAACAGTAGACAGATAAGTTGCGGCATGGGTCTGGGCACTTCCGGGCCGAACGTTCGGCCGCCTGCATGGCTGCTATGGTGTCGAGTCCACTCACCCGTCGCAAGTTCCCGCACGACGGAAATCCGGCGTTTACCGGCGGCAATGCGGTGGCAACATTTTCGACATATTTTTGACGTGCGCGTCGTCCTGCCTCCCGCTAGCTTATATAACTATCTCTTTTTTGTTTACTTTGCAGATTCATTTTGGTGTGGCACAAAATTCGCATCTGTATTCGCCAGTGAGTACCACAACCGGAAACCCCCATGAACAAACCGTTGCACCACCTGGCAGAAGCACCGCACCCGCCGTCGCCGTCGGCTGACCGCGCCCTGTTGTCTGAACTGACAGCGCGTAAGGCGCTGGAAATTGTCGGCAGCCTGCAGACCAGCCTGGATCCGACGCGGCTCATCGAACTGTTCAGTCTGGAAGTCGCCGCATTGATCGCGCACGAGGGCATCCGCTACCGCAACGATGACCTCGATCTGGACGTGAAACTGGGGCTCAAGGCGCGCCACAGCTGCAGCTACAGATTAAACATCGGCGACCAACCCCTGGGCAAGCTGACCTTCCGCCGCAGTCAGAAATTCAGCGAGACTGACATGGAGACGCTGGAACAGTTGCTGGGCAGCCTGTTGTATCCGCTGCGTAACGCCCTGCTCTACCAGGACGCCCTGCAGCTGGCACAAAAGGACCCGCTGACCGGTATCTGCAACCGCGCCGCGCTGGATGAAATGATGCATCGGGAAATCAGTCATGCCCGGCGGCAAAACTCCAGCTGCGCCATGGTCGTGCTGGATATCGATCACTTCAAGGCGATTAATGACAGGTACGGGCACATCATCGGCGACTGCGCCCTCAAGGCCATTGTGGCGATGATCAAGAACTGCAAACGCGACGGCGATCTGCTGTTCCGCTACGGTGGCGAAGAGTTCGTCGTCCTGATGCGCGACACAGACCGCGACGGCGCCTTCCTGCTGGCCGAACGGGTGCGCCGCTATATTGAGGACAATGCCTGCGCCTGTTCGGGCACTGAGCTGGCCATGACCGTGAGCCTCGGAGTCAGCGTGCTGCAGGACACCGATACCCCGGTAGCCCTGTTCGCCCGCGCCGACCAGGCGCTATACAGCGCCAAGCGCAATGGCCGCAACCAGGTGTGCGTGGCGGAGCCGCCACTCCAGTAGGCGCTTGCCGCAGCGTTTGTCCGTCAGGCCGCACAGCGGTGTTCTTCACATACCGTTCTTGAACACACTCAGACTGGTTGCGCCACTGGCACGGACCTGGCGCATCGCCACGGCGTATTCCCTGAGGATGCCCAGCGCATAAGCAAAGCGCCCGCGGAAATACTGGTCGGTGACGGGGTTGTTGTCCGCTTCATTGTCATTGAGCACGCTTTCGACGTTACGCACGATGACGTGCTCCGGGATATAGCAGATGCGATTGTTCTTGTAACTGCTCATGCGCAGTTCGGCCACCGGGTAAGCACCGCCGTCGCCCGAGGAAACCGTTACGATCAGGGCCGGCTTATGCGCCAGCTCACCCTTACCCCACATCAGGAAAAAGTTCTTCAGCCCCGCCGGCACCTGGCCATGCCATTCCGGCGATACCACCACAAAGCCGTCGCTCGATGCCAGCTGGTCACCAATCGGCTGCAGCCGCGTCTGCCATTCCGGGTTACTTTCCCAGATGCTTTCATCCCAGAGCGGCAGCGGATTCTGCGCCAGTCTGAACAGCCAGCTCTCATCGCACAGCCCTTTGTCTTCGAGGGTGCGCTGCACGAAGCGCGCAACCTTTTCGCTCTGTGATAACTTGCGGTGACTACCGCTGATAATGCTGATCTTCATAGTGACTTGGTCCCGTCCAGATGCTCGGTCAGATGCGTGGCCGTCAATACTACCCGCAATCACGTGGCCGCCTCCACCAGTGACTGACGCGGCAGCGGCTTTATCACCGCAGCAGAGCGAACAGCTACAATGAACAGTGATGCACCCGCTACCCTATACGAATCCCGAGGTCCGCGACCTCGCCTGGTCCCTCGCCAGTCCTCCGCTGTTGCAGTGCCGGGATCCAGAGGTGCGCTGGCCGGACGAGCACTGGTTCGAGGCCATCAAAGAGCAGTTTCGCGCCAGCCTGGTGCAACTGGACGCCGAACCGCAACCGCTGCGTGATGTCCTGGCGCGGCGCAGAGACCACCGCCTGGGCAACTATTTCGAAATGCTCTGGCGCTACTGGCTTGACCACAATCCGCGCTACCGCCTGCTGCACGCCAACCTGCCGGTGCACGCCGGCGGCAAAACCGTCGGCGAATTCGACTTCATTGTGGAGGACCGGCACAGCGGCGAGATCCTGCACTGGGAACTCGCGGTAAAATTCTATCTCGGCAGTGGCAATACCGGGCAAACCGCAAATTGGTGGGGACCCGGCAGACGCGACCGCCTGGACATCAAGACCGGTCACCTGCTGGGCCAGCAGATCCGACTGTCGCGGCACCCGCAGGCACAGGCGTTGCTCGCCGAACACGGCCTGCGGATCGACGCGACCTGGCTGATCATGAAAGGCCGGCTGTTCTACCCCTGCGGCGAGACCGCCAGCGCACCTTCGGGGGCCAACCCAAGGCACCTGCGCGGCTTCTGGGTACCGGGCAGCCGGCTCGACCGCCTCAGGCCGGCGTACTGGGTGCTACTGGAGAAGCACCAGTGGCTCGCGCCGGTCCTGCGGCCAACGGCGCCGCTGATGGATAATCGCGAGCTGCGCGAGTGGTGGCGCGACGACCCGCACCGCCATCCGGCCTGCCTTGCGGCAACTATCGATGGAGTCGAAGTGGAACGCGGGTTTGTCGTGCCCGACGCCTGGGATACGAGTGACGATCAGCCCTTATAGGTCACGACCTTCTGGCGCCCGTCCTTAGGTGTCCATGACTGCCCGCGTGTGTGCCATCACACTCAATCACCCAGATGCAAATGGCTGTGCAGGAACTCCATAACCTGCGTCCGGGAACGGGCGCCACTGAAGCGCGCCAGCTCTGTACCCCGGTGGAACAGCATGACAGTCGGAAACCCGCGCACCCGGTAATGCCCCGCCAGCTTCATGTTCTCACCCTCATCCACTTCCAGCTTGGCCAACCCAAGGCGGCCCTCCAGGTCGGTGACCACCTGTTCCAGCACCGGTGCTATTACCAGGCAGGGGGCGCACCACTCGGCCCAGAAATCGACCAGTATCGGTCGGTGCACGGAAGCCGCAATCACGTCAGCATCGAAGCGGGTCACTGATGTGGATACAACACTCATAGCGGGGACATATTCAAACGTCAGTTCATGCCGTACAGACGGACTAACGTCCTGCTCCGTAGCCCAAAAAAGTGACCCCAAGCCGTCTTTCCGCACTGGGAGTCTGTCGGACTTGGGCGATCGTTGCGAGCAAGGTCGGAGGGCAAAGCCATTGTTGCGATCGTTTGAGGAGAACAGCCGCAGCTGTTTGACGAAAAGGATCGGGACAATGGAGCATTCTCCCATCGGCGCCATCGATCAGGCCCAGGTCCGACAGCCTCCTGGACCATGGCAGCCAACCGCGGGCTCAGACGCGTCCGTCGAACATCATGACGATCGTCGCGACGGCACCGATGAGCAGTACCGCGCTGACCTTGACGAAGGTCTGCACGCGGCAATAGCGGCAAGCCGCACACTGTTTGAGTTTTTCCACGTTTCCGCTCCCAGACTGTCAACCCTGAACATAGGCTATATTAGCAACTGGCATTTTACTTATATTCCGCGGGACGAGTCAAGCAGGTTACTCCGGGCGGAGGACATAACCCTCTAACTTTGTGCCGGTTTTCGGGACAGCACGGCATGGGTGCGGCACCTGGATCGGTGGCTTCCCACACCCGTGGCGGGGGTCCCCGTTCCGCAGAACGGCACCCAGCAAAGCGGGCACCGAACCTGTCCGCCGGTTTTTTGCGCGCCAGGCGTCCGACAGCGATTTCGCTGCATGCGGACAGAAACGCCTCAAGGGCAGCGGGTCAACGTCGCCGTGCGTTTTTCTTTTTCAAGGTCCGAACCCATGGACACTGAGAACGCATCCTGATCTGCACCGGCAATCCTGGATGAGATGTACTCGTAACGATAGCTCTCACCGAAGAACGGGTAAGACCGCTCGGTTTCCATGGGTGCGGTCAAGGTATTTGCGACAATGCTGTCGTTGACCAGTTTCCAGAACCCGATTCTGTTTACCCGGCCTGCTTGCCGCACTTCCAGCGTCCCATTGTCGCGAAACAACACGTAGTCTGTATTGCCCGATCCGCATCCGGCTTTTCCAGCGAGACTCCACCTGCCATAGAAATATTCTGGCGAATTAGCTATTTCTCGGCCTGGAGCGGTTAGTTCACCGCCAGAGGGGGCAGTTTCACTGCCAGACGGCGCTACTTCACCGGTAAAGGGCGCTGCTTCACCGCTAAAGGGCGCCAGTTCACCGCCAGAGGGTGCTACTTCATTGCCAGAGGGTGCTACCTCACCGCCAGAGGGTGCTACTTCATTGCCAGAGGTCGCTACTCCAGCACCAAACGATGCCGCACTTTGCAACGCCGCAACGATAAAAGGGATTAACAGTCTCTTCCGGATCATGCGAAACTCCTTGGTTACTAGTGATAAAGTAGTCTTGAAACGCTCCCTTTCGCCGTGTGTCTTCCTGGTTACCAGTCGGCTAAAAATACGCCAATTCCCAAGTCAACGGAAGCGATCTGTATCTCGCGCAGCAAATGCTCTGATAGTCTCGTGAGATGGGTGATCAACATCACGCCGCAGCCGTTGCCAGGCTGGTCTGCCAGCCCTCCTCGGAGCGCACTGACCAAGGGCCGTTCTGCCAAATCTGACCGCGGCCTGACCGGAACCTACCTGTTTTCCGGTTCATACCCCTGTAACCACAGGTTCAGTGGCAAGATTTCAGGCGGTTGGCCGTTGGCGTGAAAATAGGCATCAACGGCGAAACGTCGGCCGGTGTTGTTCTCTTGCAGCACGGCCGTGTTGTGCGGAACCAGCAGACGCGTGAACCCGCGGTGTTCCGGGTAGCGAGTGGTGTGTTTCAGCAACAGGCCTTGGCGCTGCAGCAAGAGCAAGTATGCCGTTGTGTTGTTGGTTTCAGCGACACAGTCCAGTTGGCGGGTTCCCCTGAACACGCCCTGCCCGGCGGGCTGGTCATCCCAGGTGCCCGCCTGGCCGCCCGCCAGGCGTTCCATCAGACCAATGGCGTCAGCAATCTGTTCGCGTTCGGTTTCGCCATCTTCTGCCTTCGGCGTGAATACCGACTCGATGCTCTGCCAGTCAGCCTTGCTGAACTCGATGGTAGCGGTCTCTCCACAACCTGCGCGAGTGCAGATGACCAGTCGGGACCTGGACTGCGGAACCGCGCTGTGCAGCAATAAATAGGTTTCCGGTCGCTGGTTTGGCGCGGCGCAGCACGACAGGGCGAGGACAACGAACGTTGCAGCACAGCGTCGCTGGCTTCTCATCGCTGGTATCTCAGGATCCGGGGTTTCTCTGCCATCTCCGCGCGTCGGACCCTCAGTCCGTACCGGTTCGTCCGGACGCCCCTGACCGGCCGGCAAGCGCTAACTGTCGGAATCATCACCTGTTGTCGCTGCGCCGCCCCGACAGCCAGTCATCGAGTGGCAGGATGGCGGGCGGTTGTCTGTTGTCCAGGAACCAGGAATCCACCGCGAAGCGTTCACCGCTGTCGCGCTCGCGAATGACGGCGGACCAGTGGACATTGAAGATCAAGGGGTGACGGACCTGGCGGGGCTCAATAGCGTGATACCGGATCAGGCCGGCGCCGAACAGCAGGTTCAGGTATGTCGTCGTGTTTCTGGATTCCGCTATACAGTCCAGCTGTCCGGGCTGCCCCGCACCGGCGACGTTGCCACCAAGGTCCCGCGAGGTACCGGTGATGGCGCCGACATTCGTCTCCAGGAACGCAATCGCCCGGCGAATGTCTTCACGTTCTTCACCCGGTGACGCATCTGCGGCGAAAAGATCACGTGCTGCCTGCCATTGTCGGGGCGTCAGTGTTACCGTCTCGCCGACGTCACAATGATAGTCCGTGCAAACGAAGAACGACCGCTGACCCGGCGAGGCCGGTGCGGCCGCTCCAGGCCGGCAGACAAGACACAGAGAGACCGCAATAACGCAGGGCAACCAATACATGAGACATACTTAGATTATCCGCAAAAAGATTTCCAGTGCCTGGACGGCCGGAAATCTGCGGGCTGGAACGATGGGGCGATACCAGCCAGGTCACGAAGCGTAGGCAAGACGTTACCGGGATGCCCGCCCGTCATCCAGCAGACGACGGAAACAGGCCGGTAGCCTGCTGCGTGCCGCTGTTAAATCTTGGCGAGCGCGGACAGCAGGCCGAGCGACAAGCCCAGCGCAGCGCCGGCTGAAAGATGGCCACGAAGCCTGAGGAACCCTCGACTGATGGATCTGCTAAACTCTGAATAGCTGAGCGAAACCCGCCATGAGCCCGTTGCAGTTACCGGGACTCAGCATGACTGCGAAAGCCGCGACACGGAGGAACTGCTATGAGGGGTGCCCATATACAGCCTGCCGAAATTACCGGCAACGTAAACGGAAAACCGTCAGAGGATATCTCCCCCGCCCCGCGCGACAGAAAACTTCCCCAGTCAAAGAGCATGCACGCCGGCATCGCTGTCTGGTGTGATTGTTGTTCCTGTGAAGCCGAGCCCTATTGGGCTGCGATCGCCGAGGAAATGGGTATGGAACTCGGCAGTGATTACGAGGGTGCGGACAGTCGGGTACTGAAAACCAAATAAAATGAACGCTGGCGGCAGTTTTCCACCGCCCGTTACAGAGTCAATCTCACCGTCGAGCGCGACCTTGACCATTGCCATGGCCGTGCTCCAACATGACAGCCCGACTACCGCGTTCCCCGGCGCGTCTGTTCGCGTCGGAGACGTGTTTATGCGTCCCGGCAGCTTTTGTTCCGGCCCAGATCTGCAGAAAGTGTACCGGTTCCGCGCTGCAGGGTTCTACAGGCGCTGCCGCATACCGGTACCGACGTATCAGGCCGCGACCAGCTCCAGAACCTCGTCGCGCCGTTTCAGCACGGCATCGCAAAGCGCCAGGTAGTCCGCGCCCACCTGCTCGAACAGGCTCGCGACCTCCAGCCCCAGGCCGTGGAAGGCTTCCGTGAGCTGCTCGATGCGCGCGGGAATCGTTGCAAGAAATGCCTCACGCTGCGCGAGCGGCAGGACAGCCAGTTCCTGTCGGAGCCGGGCAATCCCGAACGCGATGTGGTCCTGCTCGTCGCTCAAGGGCACATGCAGTGATTCGCGTGTGCCAGGGTCCGCGAGCGGCACCACATTCTCCACGGCTTCGCTGCCGAGTGCTTCAACGCAAAGATACATATCGGCCAGAAATTCCAGCCAGGGTAGTGCGCGAAAATGTGTCCGTATCAACTCCTCCTGGGTGGCACTGATCAGAGGCGTGGTGTCGGTGCCGAACTGCGCCATCCATTGGCGCTGGATGGCGACGTGCCGGCTCTCGTCACCGACCTGTTTGGCGAGTGACAGACGGGCGTCTTCATCGGGCGCGCTGGCAATGCGCTCGGCGCAGATCTCCATGATCAAACGATCAACCTGAGTGTACAGGACCAGCAACTGGCCCATGGACTGACGATAGGTGTCAGCAGGGACGGGCGATAGCGTCTTCATACGACTTTCCTCCTTGGGTGAGGGACGCCCCAGCTCGTGTTCGGGCGTCGAAATCGGGTTCGGTTGAGTGTGTGCATCCACCGGTTGTGTAACAGCCGCCACAGTGGTCCGGAGATACCGAGGCCACGCAACAGGCGTTGGCTGCCGGGCAGAATCGGTGGGGCGAGACCGGGCAGTACCCAGTTACCCGCCTCGAAGGCCTGCTGCCGCAGATAGCCCGGTAGAAAGTCTGCGATTTCAGGTTCGATATAAAATGCCGGAAGCAGACCGATGGCGTCCTTCGCGACCCTGCCCTGCTCAATCAGGCTGTTGGTCAACGGCGTTCCCGGATACAGCCGTACACCGGTCATGGCGACCACCGCGGTCGGATGCATGCGCCTGAGCGCGCGGCAGGTCGTGCGGATACTGTCGCGCGTTTCGCCCGGTGCACCGAAGATCAGGCTCTGGCACACCCGCAGGCCGGCTTGCATACAGTAGCGGTTCGCCCGTTCGGCTGCCTCGGCGTTGAATGACTTGCCCAGCCGGCTCAGCTGGTCATCATCGACCGCATCAGTCCCCAGTTCGATACCTTCACAACCGGCCGCGGCCATCAACCGAGCCTGGTGCCGGTCGAGTTTCAGCGGCGTGGCATAGCAACTCCAGCGGACCCTGACACCGCGGCGCAGAAGTTCTTCACAGATGGCTTCAACATGACCGCGCGGGAAATTGAGAATCGAGTCGACGAAGAAAACCGGATGGGGACCGTAGCTGTACATCAGCGCCTCGATCTCATCGACGACATCGCCGGCCTCGCGGCGGCGGAAACGGTTGCCTTCCAGCAGCGGATAGGTGCAGTAGCTGCACTTGAAGACACAGCCGCGCTTGGTCTGGACGTTGCCCATACCACCGCGGCGGATGTAGCGGGGATAATCGAACAGGTCGCGCGCCGGCCACAGCCCGTCACTCCACCCACGGCGCCGTATCGCTGCTGCCGGCACAGTACCGGCCGCACCGCGGCGAGCGTGCGGGCCGAAGATGCCGGCGATACCGCCCGGATCCCGACCCTCCTCCAGCGCCGCCAGCAGCTCAACGAAGGTCGCTTCGCCCTCGCCCGCAATCCCCCAGTCGCCATTGAGCGCGCCCATGTAGGCTTCCGGCATGATGGAAAAGCCGGAGCCACCAAGCACCACAGGTGCGGTCGTGGCGCTGTGCAGGACGTCTACGACGGCACGGTGGTGATCGAGGTAATCGACCGTCCGCGGATATGCGGCATTGTCGACGTTGCGCAGCGACAGACCGATGAGACCGGGGCGGAAACGCCGCACCTGGTCGATCAGGCCCTGGAGCGGCAAGCGGCCGAAACAGAGGTCTGCCACCGCGACCTCATGCCCGGCATTCCGCGCGGCGGCCGCCACATAAGCGAGCCCGAGCGGAAAGATCGGGTCGGGTATCCGCTCGCGGTTCGCCGATACCAGTAAGACACGCATGGCCTATTCCGGACTGGCAGGCCCCACGACCAGGGTGCCTTCCATGCCACGGTCGCGATGGCTCTTCAAAAAGAGCAACTTCTTGTTACAGTAGAATTTGTACGTACCGGAGGCCAGCGGTGTTATGTCGACGACTTCGGTCCTGCCTGCGCCGACATCGACATCCACATTCAGTCCGGCCTCCGTGGCCTGCAAGGTAAAGTTATGCGGCGTCAGGCTGTCGGTATTGGTGAGTTCCAGCTGAACGGTTTGCCCGGTCTGTACAGTGATCCTGTCCGGCAAAAAGCGGTAATCCCCAATTTTTACCGGGATGTTGCGCGCTGGTGTCGCCGCCTGCAGTCCCGGGGAGTTCAGCAGAGACCCCGCAACCAAAATGCCGCTCAGTGCGCGAAAAAGGGGGGCTTGCGCTGCGAAGATTCGGTTCATGATGGCGTTCCGGTAGCCTGCCGGTTAAGCATGGCACAGGATTGCCTGCCTTCAAGTCCGCACGTCATAATGCCCAACCCCGACTCATCCCCGCGTGAACGCCTGTGACCGCCGTTGCCCTGCATGGTTCCCGCCCGCGTTGTGCATCCCATTGGGCACAACTGCTGCTATCGGGCGCATGCTGGTTTGCATCCACCGTCACCACCGGGGCGGTCTGGGAACCTGCGAGAGAGGGCTGGCTATTTATTCGCCGGGTTGACAATGTGGACCTTTATCGCCGGCCGGTGCCGGACTCGGATATTCCGGCGCTGCTAGGCCATGTGCGCTTCGCTGCCGCGAGCAGCGATGCGTTTCGAGTGATTTCGGACTATGACCATTTTGCTGAATTCATACCGCTCGTCAGTGAAAGTCGGGTACTTGAGCGCAATGCCCGCACAACCTGGGTGTATCAGCGGATCGGTCTACCCCTGCTGCTCGCCGACCGGCACTACGTCATCAAAGTGATCGACGATCTGCCTGATGTTGCGACGGGTGTCATCGCTGTCGGCTGGCAACTGGACAAGTCGCGTTCCCGTTCGCTTTCCTCAGGGCACGCCCTGCTGCCCGCTGCATTCAGCGGCTACTGGCACCTCGCGGCGCTTCCCGACCAGGCGGGTTGCGATGCTGTTTACTCCGTCCACGTGGAACCCGGGGGCGCGGTGCCAGCCTGGCTGTTTGCGCGGGCGAGTGAGCGCTATGTGGTTCAGGTTGTTAACGCCGTGCGTAAACGAATTGCGGTGGGTAGACCGTGGTGATAACGATAACAACACCAGCCGGAGCTGGTCGCGGATCTCAGCCCAGACAGCTGCAGCCCTGCCGGTTCTTCAGGAACGCGGCTAGGAGGCTGTCGGACTTGGGGCTGATCTACTGCGCCGGTGGGAGAGCGCCCCATTTTCCCGATCCTTTTCGTCAAATAGCTACGGCTATTCTCCTCAAACGATCGAAAAAATGGCCTCGCTCTCCCACCTTGCTCGCTAGGATCGCCCAAGTCCGACAGCCTCCTAGCGTATACTGAGCACCTTGGCGCCGCGAATGCGGCCGCGTTTCACTTCGATGAGAGCCTGGTTGGCCTGCTCCAGCGGGAACACCTGCAGCTGCGGCTGGAGCGGGATCTCGGCGGCCAGTTGTAGAAATTCCTCGACATCGCGGCGCGCGACATTGGCCACACTCTTGAGCTCTTTTTCCATCCACAGGTGTACCTGGTAGTCGAGACGCTGCAGGGTCTGCTTGTCCGTTTCCTGCTTGCGGATGGCGTTGATGACCAGGCGCCCGCCCGGCCTGAGATTGCGCAGCGCCTCCACCACCGGTGTCCAGGCAGGCGTAGTGTCGATGATGCAGTGCAATGGCTCGGGGGCGGTATCCGTGGTATCGCCGGCCCACACTGCCCCCAGTTCGCGGGCAAAGGCCCGCTCAGACTCGCTGCGGGCGAATACCGACACCCTGGCACCGGGAAAGCGCTGGCGCACCATTGGCAGCACCAGGTGTGCGGAGGCGCCAAACCCGGTCAGTCCCAGGCACTGGCCGTCCTGCAGGCCGGAGAGGCGCAGTGCGCGGTAGCCGACGGCCCCCGCGCACAGCAGCGGCGCTGCCTGCAGGTCGGAGAAACACGCGGGGATCCGGTACGCATATTCTTGCGACACGGTCATGTACTCGGCGTAACCGCCATCGACATCGCGCCCGGTGGCCCTGAACGCGGGACACAGGTTTTCCTCCCCCGCCAGGCAGTACTCGCAGTGGCCGCAGGCTGAATGGATCCAGGCGATACCGACGCGATCCCCGACCTGGTAACGTCCGGTGCCCGGACCCAGAGCCGCGACACGCCCGACCACCTGGTGGCCAGGGACGACCGGCAGCCGCGGCGGGGGCGTCCGACCCTCGATTTCATCCAGTTCGGTATGGCAGACCGCGCAGGCGGAAATTTCCACAAGCAGTTGCCCCTGCCGCGGTTGCGGAACGGGCAGATCCACAAGTTCGAGCGGCGCTGCATCGCGCTCGACGTCCGTCAGGGCTTTCAGGAGCATCGCTCTCAATCGCAGTCCTCCTCGTGGCGTCAGGGACTTGCGGTCCAGGCGCTCTTCTCAGGTTCAGTCCGCCGCGCGCGGGCGAATCGCCGGTTTAAGGTAACCAGAAACAATATTAACAAGACCCGATTGTGTTTACACGAGGCCATTGTTTACGTCGTCAACAGCATTGACCTGACGTGCCGGTGCGCGCGAAAGAGTGAAGCGCGGATGGTAACTTCTCGGCATGGACTGCCCCGAAATCTATCGATACCGAAAGCGGCCCGATGGAGACCGAAGTATTGCAAAAGCACGTCCTGCCGAGTACCCTGAATCAGAACACAATTAAACGATCGCAATAATTACAGCGCGAAAGCTAGTCCAGCCTTTTCCCATGACCGAAAAACACAACGACATTGAATCTGAACCCGCAATGCCGACCTTGAAACACCAGTGTTTTACGTTATGACATTACGGTCTGTTTGTCTCACGGGATTATTGCTGGTAGCGAATACCGCTCAGCCTGCCGACCTGATAAGTGTCTATCGCGAGGCTGTTCAGACCAACCCGGCACTGGCAGCGGCAGACGCCAACCTGCGGGCGGTCCGCCAAAAGCGCCCGCAAGCTTCCGCAGGTCTGCTCCCCGCACTTGATGCGAACGGTGCCGTCGACACCACGCACCAGGAAGATCTGGATAACTCCGACAGCACAAAGAACACCACCAACAAGTTGGCGAGTGTTGACCTGACGCAGCCATTGTTCCGTTATGACAGGTGGATCAAACTTAAACAGACGGACAGCGAAATTGCCGGCGCGGAAGCGGCCTATGCGGCTGCCCAGCAGGATTTGATGGTGCTGGTAGCTGAACGGTATTTCAATGTACTCGAGGCGCAAGACAACCTGGAATATTCCAATTCCGAGAAAAGCGCCATTGGTCGCCAGCTTCAACAGGCGACGCAAAAGTTTGACCTTGGTGTGATAACCAACACAGACGTCAAAGCTGCACAGGCGCGGTATGACAGTTCCATCAGCGATGAGATCCAGGCCCGCAGCCAGCTGGCGGAAGCTAAAGACTCGTTACGGCGAGTTGTGGGCACGTATCACGAACAGCTGGCACCACTCAAGGCAGATCTTCAACTGGCGCGCCCCGTGCCGGATTCACTGGAAGCCTGGATCGAAAGTGCCAAGCTGCAAAACGTGAACATACTCTCCGCTCAGGCTACCCGCGACTCGGCGTTTCAGGAAATCCGTCTGCAGCGTGCTGGTCACCTCCCCACTCTGGATCTAACCGCGAATGCCACCTACTTTGATCGTGAGTTCGGCGGCGTTCTTCCCCAAAATCGGTTCGACACTGGTATCGGTCTGGAGATGAACTTGCCCTTGTACCATGGGGGAGCCATCAGCTCGCGCGCACGCGAGGCGCGGATTCGTTTTGAAGAAGCAACGGATCTGCTGAAGGATGAAGTCCTTAGCACCGAATTGGATACACGCAACGCGTTCCGCGGCATAGAAACCGATATCGCTCAAATCAAAGCACTCGGCAAGACACTGGAATCAACTGAAGCAGCCGTAAAATCAGAAGAGGCAGGGTTCGCAGCTGGTACCCGTACTATTGTTGATGTCCTGAATGCTCAGCGTGAATACTACCTGGCTCGACTAAACTATGCGCGCGCACGATACCAGTACGTCGTCCATCAGTTACAGTTAAAAAAGGCAGCGGGTACTCTGAGCAGCGGCGATCTTATTGAAGTTAACGGTAAGCTGTCCAGCAATATCCACTAGTCGGGGAACAACAGTACCCGAGATTGCCTACCCGCAGACATCCATCCCGCTCGCAGTGATCGAGTGGTGCCGCTGTCCCCCTGCAACTGGGCAGCGTGTGACGGTCACCACGCTCTTGCACCATCATCTCGCCGAAGGACCCGCACACATCTCACATTGCGCGTCTTGGAGGCGTTACAGGCACACTGGACACCTTGCGCAAGTGAATAGGCGATGCCGGCTCGACCAGGGGGTACGCGGTGTTTTGAGGACCTCGGACTCGGCAACGTGCCACCAGCCGAATTGGAACAGGCCCAGCATCGCCGATTGGACGAGTCGGCCGTGGTGCCCTCACTCAGGCGACCGAACGTCCGGGAAAACCGGGGCGGTTCATGGCCTTGTGAATGATCGACGTTGCGCGCGTCTCGTTGTTTCATTTGCGCTTCTTTAACGGTATATTCTGAGCCTGCTATTGCATTTCTTACTGCCGCCCGAGGCACATCGGGCTACAGCTGACAGGTCCATGTTTTTAGTATAAAACGAATTAGAAACGCTTTATGCCATTTATCAAGCTACGGCAACCCAAGCGGCACTGCGTCCAGATGCATTCAGACGGGCAAGGCCAGGTGGACCCTTTTTTCCTCTGCGCCGGCCCGAGGGCCGGATTCGCAAATCACACCCTTTTCTTATGGGTCTAGATACAGTCGAGCAGGCGATATCGATGAACACTCTTACACATAAAATACCCATTACAAACGAAACAGGAATGCTCATCCAACCCGCTGCGGGGCATCCTCCCGCCTTTCCTGACACTACAGCGGTCATAGAGGATTTCAAGCGGGCAGGTGTTCTGCTCTTCCGCGGCTTCGGTTTCGATAAGGATACGTTTGTCACTTTTTCCAGAGGGATCACACCCGGCTTCATCAACTATGCCGGTGGTGCCTACCCGCGCGACCCCATAGACGGCGATGACACCGTGCTGTCAGTGACCGGTAACCGGCAGGCTTTCGCCGTGCCATTTCATGGGGAGATGTTTTATACGAAATACCGCCCGACAGTGCTCTGGTTCTTTTGCAACACGCCCCCGGCAGCGGGTGGAGAAACGACGGTTTGTGACGGCATCCAGTTCTACGAGCGGCTCAGCCCGGCGACCAAGGCCCTGTTTGCCAAGAAGCAGCTGAAATACGTGCGTCACTACAAGCACGGGGACTGGCAAAAAATCTACCAATCAGAGGATCCCGCGGACGTCGAGCGGCTGTGCCAGGAACGCGATACGGGTTTTCGCTTCGACCCCTCAGACGAATCCGTGTCAACCACGTATGTCACGCCGGCATACAACAAGGATATTTACACTGGCAGGACGGCCTTCATTAACAACATCCTGCCCGTAATCGTTCAGCAATCGAGTGGACAGGAACACAGCAAGGTCATACTTGAAGACGATACACCCATACCTGCTGATGTCCTTACCGAAATACAAGAGGTCGCCGAGGAACTGACCATACCCCTTGCATGGCAGACAGGTGATATCGCGATGATCAACAACACCCGGTGCATGCATGGCCGCAAGGCATTCGAGGACATGAATCGGGAGATCTTCATCAGGATGGCGCGCGACGTATTCAACTGAAGCCCTCTGCCTGACCTCCACACCTCAGGCTCTGGGAGGCAGTTTACCCTTATCGATCGGATTATCTGGATCTTTCGGGGGGATCGGTTCTGTTCCCCAGCCAGATCTCACAACCGCCCCTGGGATTGTCTACATATTGCCAGCTACCGTCGATTCGCTTGGCCACCCTTGGACCAAACGGATTTGCTGTCCCGAGAAACAGGCCATGGGGCGTGGAAACCAACGTGCGAATCCCGTAGTTATACGGATTATCGAAACCGCGCTTGCTGACTGGGATCCAGTTTTCCCCGTCACTTGTTCTCCAAAGATCAAACCCACCCTGCTGGTGAACGATATTTTCGGCACCGACACCTTCAAACAGTTTCCTGATCAGCGGAGGGCGGTTTGTGAAATCCGTGTAGGTCATTGTCACACTCCATTCCATGGTGCCCGCATAGAGCCAGCCCTCGTGAACGGCCATTCTCCACAGATAACCACTGAAGAAGTTTCCGAAACCAGCGGGCAATCCGCTCAGCGATTGTTTGTAACCTGCCGGGGTCGGTCTTGAATCACCGACACACAAATCCCAGGAACCGTCTGCGTTGATGCGGAATATCTCCGCACCCGCAGGACCAATCTTGTTGACATGGTCGTACCCCCCGTTCTGGATGCCTGTACCGATGTACAGCGCATCCTGGAACACGTTCATGCTCACAACGCACTGGTTCAGGCTGCCGCGGTACGCTCCGCGATCGATCACCATCTCCCAGCGGTACGGTGGATTCCCATTTGCCCGTGTCCGCCACACCTGGCAACCACCGTTGTTACCGGTGCCCGCGTAGAGATAACCATTGAACTCGGCCATCTCGAAAATAACACGGTTGCTGCTGTCGCCGAATCCGACTGGATTTGCCAGTTTCCAGTTCCCCATGCTGGGATCATGACTTTCGTATATGACAGGTAGAGAAACATTCGGATTACCCTTTCCTGCACCGGTGGGAGCGACAAACAACCGGTTATTGAACGGAACGAGCGTCCGGATACTGTTGACCAGCATCTCGCCAAACTTTGGCTGTGACGCCACTTCGAATGTATTGCCATCTTCGCAGCGTAGCAATGAGGGCCCGTTGCCATTCGAACGCGACCAGTTCGTTAAATAGAGACACGGGCTTTTATCACTTTCTCCCTGGAAGATCACCATACCGCGGTACCCCAAATCACGGCTCATAAGCTCACCATGGGAACCAACCACCAAGGGAGCCCGCTGCAACCTCACCCATTCGCCCTGCAACGGATTGTAGCGCCAGATCTCCGCACGGGCCTGGTCGCGCTCGAATTCAGGTGTATAGGGTCTATGGGGACAATCCACAGGCCACATGTCGATATTGATGATACGCCCGCTGACACTGTTCCTGAGCATACAGAGATTGGCGCGCGTGGTACCGACGTAGATATGGTCACGGAACCAGGCCATGGAATGCGCGTAACAGTTATTTCCGTCCCCGAAACCGCCGACCGCAATGTTCACGAAATCACTGAAACGCAGGCCAGGACGCACAAAAGATGGATGATTTCTATCGGTTCCGCTTACCGTGGTCATTGCGCGAATTATAATACGGAACATTCGGACGTAGCGACGATAAGTGGTGGAAAGTCAGATGAACAAGAACAGCACACTCACTGGCAAGCAGCTCAAATCATTCCTCTTTTCCAAATCCACTTGTTTTTGGACAACTTCCTGCCCGATGTATTTGCGCACTTCAACGTGACCTTTCACAACGTAATCTGGATTCTGTGATACCCATTTATATAATTGTTTATTAAAGTTTTTGTATTCACAGTACAGGCCATCATTTCGGCAGTTCAAGCACATGAGAGTTAAGACGTACTCCCAACACCTTCAACAGTCTCTCAAGTGAATTTTCTGCTCAATACAGGCATGATATGTCCAATAAAGAGGAAAGAATGAGCAGACAAGCAACCTCGAATCACTCGCCGGCACTCAAGGCCAAAGTGGCGCTAGAGGCTGTCAAGGGCGAGTACACGCTGGTCGAGCAGAGCCTGCGCAATAGTGTGTGTATCCGAATCAGATCACCCCGCCGACAAGTCAGTCTCACAGTCGGGCCTTCGATCGGGCATGACCTCGGCTGCATTAGTTATTTACCCTTAAAGGTACTTCAATGAGAGATCCTGTTTTCATCCTCTCACCGCCGAGATCATTTACATCGGTGATCAGCGCCATGATCGGGCAGCATCCCGAATTGTACGGGCTTCCGGAGGTCAATCTTTTTGCAGCTGACACTATGGGCGGCTTACTGCGCTGGTTCCGGGTTCGCCCGCGACTGGCCCATGGGTTGTTGCGCGCTGTTTCCGAACTGGGATTGGGTTCCCAGACGGTCGCCAACATCACCACGGCCGAGGAATGGGCGAGGGAGGACCCCGATCTGCCAACCTCTGAACTTTTTCGCGACCTCGGCGCCTGGGCCGGCGGCAGTGGACTTGTCGACAAGAGCCCCTTGCATGTTTACCAGGAACATGCGATGGAGCGTATGCTGGAATCATTTCCTCAGGCTCGTTTCATTCACCTTATCCGACATCCCCGCAGCACGTGTGAATCGGTTTCGAAACTGCAACAATCAATACGGGACGGGGGTGGACATACGCTGACAAAACAGCTCGATCCGGACCAGGTCTGGCTGAGACCGCACAAGCGTATCGACGAGTTTCTGGGCGGTATCCCGAAGCATCAATACCTGCTGATCCGGGGCGAGGAGTTTCTCTCAGATCCTGATACCCATCTGGCAGAGCTTTGCAGTTGGCTGGATATCGCAGCGGATGATTACGCGATCGATGCCATGAAACATCCGGAACGCTCCCCCTTCGCATGCCTGGGACCGCGCAATGCACCTTTCGGTACTGACCCCGGCTTCATCCGCGACCCGAAGCTTCGCAAATTTGTAGCCAAACAGGCGAACCTCACTGATCCGGTGGCAATGCCGGGTAATCCAACCTTTTCAGATGAACTGGTTGAATATGCGACCAAATTTGGCTACGAGTAACGTGTACCTGTAACCTCCAGTTGCACCCGGCTTTCAGACAAAAGCTGATCTATGGTTATTTTCTGTATGCCGGATAGTCGATGGCCCTGTTATACCAGCGACTACCAAACCGCGATTGCAACACTGGCTCAGGGGCCGAAGCGTGCGACGAAGAAATCGTCCGCCCCATGCGGTGAAGTTATATCGTAAGGAAAAGCACTGACAGTCTACCCGGTCGCCTGGAACGGTCACCCGCTCCCTGCTCCCTGCTCTCACTGAACAGACCAGCCTTAGCTGGACACACTTGGGCGGCGAATTGGTACTCAAGCCGCTGCGGGAAGCTGACAGATCGCTCGGCGGTGAGTCTGCCAACTGAAACCTTTTAACCTTGTTTGCAGTTCTTGAGTGCCACCAGTTACTTCAGCCGGCGTATCACCGCCGAGTGACCTATGGGTCCGATGTCATCTCTGACGACCGTCTGTGTGGGTTCGGTGTTCAGGTAGTGGCGCATTTTTCTATCAGCCGTCGGCGCACCGTAGGATCATCCCGATCGAGCTCCGACCGACGGGCCGAACGAAACAGGATCTCACGCTCCACGTAACTCCCGATCTGGGCATTGACTTCATCGTTGCTCGGTCAGCGATCGAGGAAGTGAAAGATCTCCTGCCGAAAGGCATCCTGACGGGCCACATCCGCGACAATAGTACTGGAGGATTTATCCTGCGTCAGCGCATACACGGCAAAATCGGGGATGCCGCGCGCCAGAAACTGAAATAGCAGCTCCTTGGCATGCGCAATATTGTCTTGGCTCCGTTTATTATTCCAGGCACAATCGATATGCAGAAATTGGCATAAAACATGCCGTTATTGTATTGTTCGGTCTGGGCAGACAGTGCAGTCATCAGGAAAATGATATCAAGACACAGAGGTATGGGCGAACATGGAACTGGGCACTCTACCGGGTGACCTGCACTCGAACGCTGCATCAAAGTAGCCCAAAATCATTGGAAGGATGTGGCTTCCTGCACGCCGCTGGCTCGTACCGGAATCTGTGCAAATTCACCGGCAATCCCTTCGCGTCGCACAACATCAAGAGGCCCCATTGATCCGGCAGCGTGACCAAAGTCACGGCGCGGACAGGCCAATAGGTAGATACTAGTGTTCACGTAGGTAGATACTAGTGTTCACGGATGAAAAATTGAAACCTCACACGATACCTCTCCAGCGTTGGCCTCCTTCTATCAGCACCGGTCACATAACTACCCGTTCAGTTGCTGCTCGGCACACGCCCGGTATGCGGATGCTTGCCACCGTGTAATGAAGATTATTAGGAGCAAATTAATGAAACCCCGTTCCCACCGGCGAAATCTTTTATGGATCCTTGCGCTAACCCTGCTGGTCTCCGCAACCGAGTGCATGGCATTCACCCTGGATGTCGTAAAGGGATTTGGCACAGGCAGTTACGCGCAGGGCAGCGAGGTGTTTATCGAGTCGTTTCCCTATGACGACACAGACCCGGCCCGGAGTGGCCTGGAACCGGCGAACGCGAACCAGCCAGTCCGGATTTTCGACCGCTGGGTTGGAGATACAGAGACGCTTGCGGATGTCTATTCCGCCCGCACGTCCCTCACCATGCCAGCCGCCGATATCGTACTAACCGCGACCTATAAAGCCAGCTACCGCTGGGGACCGCCGCGCTTCGTCGCCGAGATTCCGCCGGTACATACGGGCATCATCTTCATGTTTCACGGTGCGGGAGGCAGCGCCCGCAACATGTTTGCCAATGACGAGATACAAAGCTTCGTCGCTGAGGCCCTGTCGCGTGGCTTCGGCGTGGTGGCGCTGGATAGCCTGGACCGCTTCGAAAAGAGATGGCAGGAGTCCACCAGCCCGGTGGAGAATGCTGATCTTCAACGCGCAGCCGCGGCGCGTCACGCGCTTATCGCGGAGGGACGCATGGGAGCGGAAGAACCCGTTTATGTGCTCGGGGCCTCCAATGGCGGGACTTTGGTCTCGCTGTTCGATCAGAGCGTCCAGACCGCCCTTGACTTCCCTGTATCGGCGGCGGCGATCTACATTTCCTCCGGCAATCTGACCGTGATGGAGACCACCCCCGTGCCCACCATCTTCGCGTTAGCGGAGAACGATGACGCGACCTTTCCGGCCGAAATCGCGTTCGATACCCTGGTCAGGCGCGGCGTACCGTCCCAGATCTGGGTCAATTCGCCGACACCGGTACACCCCGGGCGATTCTGGCGCATTGATGGTCTGAACCTCACTGACTCTGAGTCGATCTACTTCGCCCTGCGGACAGGGGGCTTCCTGGATAATGGCGATTTTCTCACCGGGAACCCCAAGACCTCGGGATGGGAAGGCGTGATCCCTGCTGAATACGGCGACTTCATGAAACAGATCGGTGACCAGCTGAAGGCGGCCTACGCCGAACACGGATTCATGGCTGACCTGAACGATAAGGTGCTGGACTTCTTCCGGAATCCCACCACGCAGTTGGAGCTGGTCCCGAGTGTGAGCGGCTTCGATCCGGCCTCAGGCGTGCCCGGGAGCAGCGTGACCGTATTCGGCGATAATTTTGTCGCCGTCGACTCTGTGACCATCGACGGTGTACCGGCTGAATTCACCGTGGTCTCTGGGGCCCAGTTGCGGGCCACGGTTCCGCTCGGTGCGGTAACGGGCCCGATCGCTGTCAACAACAGTGCCGGAACAGGTCTCAGCACCGATAATTTCGTGGTCGGCGGACCGACCATCACCGACTTCTACCCCTTAAGCGGCCCGCCGGGAATGCTGATCACGGTTTACGGCGAGGGCTTCGTCAATGTCACTGGCGTGTCTGTCGGAGTGGTGCCAGCCACCATCGTCGGTGGTAATACCTACAGTCTTGCATTCAAGGTACCCCTCGGAGCGACCAGCGCCCCAATCACCGTCACCAATGACCTGGGAACCACGGTGAGCAGCAGCAACTTTAACGTCACCGGACCGTCCATCGAGAGTCTCGATCCGGCCAGCGGTTTACCGGGAAACATTATCGCGATCAAGGGTGAGGGATTCGCAGCGGTGGACGAGGTGGCATTCGACGGCATCCCCGCCGAGGTGGTTCTCGCAACCTCGTCGACCCTGCGTGTGAGGGTGCCCGATGGCGCGCATTCCGGCCCGGTTAGCGTGCGCAATTACCTGGGTACGGCGGTCAGCCCTGTCGATTTTCAGGTCCCGTCGCCGATCATCACAGCCTTTGACCCAGTGGAAGGAAAGGCTGGGGACCGCGTCATCATCTCAGGCGATGGCTTCAGCGGTCTGATTGCCGTTACGTTTGCGGGTGTCGAGGCTGAAATACTCGCAACCATTGGCGGAACTATCTGGGTAAGTGTGCCCGACGGCGCCACCACCGGCCCGATCCTGGTCACCACCAGTGCCGGCACAGGGGTCAGCAGCACTAACTTCAGGTTGCTCCCTTAACAACCTAAACCGATGGCCCGCATGTCTCACCGGCACCATGATCGAATCCCATTGGGATGGCATTGCCTCCTACTACGCCGGGCACATTGGTGCAGGCGGGGCAATCCGATATCACCATCCTCGCTAATCAGGGGACAAGGTGCACTTTTTGTACCTTGCGCAGGCGCAAAAAGTCTCGCGGTACGCGAACAGGTTCCGCCTTCGTAAATGAAATCGTATGTGACGTCATCACTAATGCGGACATCTGCAGGATCGCTAAAACCACCACAGGCGGCATATGCCTGACATGCACCGGCCGCTATTGCTGGACAGCAGTCATTAGGGCAACTGACCGCATCTTCCATGGCGACAGTGCATGTCGGATCGCCACAGGCAGCACAATCCGCATCATGAGGATCATGATCGCAGATTTTCGAAAACGTTAATCCGTGCAAAGTACACGTCAATATGCCCTGTCTTCAAAGTCAATCAGTTGCAACCATGGTTAATGTTGATCAGTATCGTTCTCTGTATCTTCTGTGCCAATGTCCTTCATCAGGCGCTGGTCTCTTGCCTCATCAAATGCGGCCAGTTCATCGCGGGTCACGGCCAGTAAGGCCTCCAGCCAGTCCTTGCGATACTGGAGTTCACGGCGTTTTTCGTCGATTTCCTCCAGAGTGCTTGTCCCGGGGTCGAACGCCTCTTTTAGATCGATCTTGGGTGGTTTCTCGATAAGCTCAAGCAACTTCGCCGGCTTAATGGCAGGCGTTGCCGTTCCCTGCGGTGGCGCCAGGCTTATACCAGTCTCTATACCTACCGGTGCATTCAGGCTCAATTTAAAATCAGACACGCCTGCAACCGGCAACGCGAGTTCGTTATCGATGACGGTGCTGGTTCCCGGCGCCGGCTGGGCGTGCACAGCTGGGGATGTTGTCGTACTCAGCCGGGTAAGACCGAACTCACCTTTTCGGCGTAAGCGCTGGAGCGCGTCTGCAAGCGATTCGGGAGATCGGACATACTGACTGATGTCATGGTCTGTATCCTCACTCATGCGTATCGATACTTTCTATATGCATCATTCATCGAAGGTCGCGCCATCTACCAATACTCATTACTGTCACCGGGCGACAGGCAAAAGCGTTATGTGTAGCCAAACGACTGCGCCATTTCTACAACATCCGGCCTGAAAGAGGCCCCGTCCGGGCGCCAGGACAGTGGGGTATCGAGAGACGCTGCGGAGATCTTTGAGTCTCTCAGCCGAGGTGAGCGCAGGAAATTAATGTCATTGCCCAGTCGGGCGCCGAAAGGTCCCTCCGTCGCATAGGTAGACTCCTCCGGATGCCGCATGGCATCCAGAGCGTGTTCATCAACCGTCATCCCCAGCCAGTCACATAGTTTCGCGAGGTACTGTTCACGCTCGTTGAGGAAATCCTCGCCTCGAATACGCATCTGTTGTTCCGCAGGAATATGCTCGAGAAACTGGACGATGTTGCTTTGAATTTCATACCAGGAGAACTGCGGGTCAAGGGTAGGAGGCAATGTGGTGTAGTCGAATGAATCGGCCATGATCGCAAACATGCCGCCTGACAGGTTCATGACGGACTGCCCCTGGGGACGGGGATGCCGCAACAGGTGAAGGTAACGAGCTTGGGGAAATTCCCTATGGATACGCTCGAGATTCCGCAAGCGGGTAGGGTACACTGGGCTTTTATCAACGATACACAGCGGCGCCACTTTTTCGCACAACTCGCGGCAGATGTCCCCGGTGCTCGAGTCGAGCCGCCGCATTAACCATCTGCGTGCCATGTCGATCGATAATGCACTCTGCTCCCCCGCATAGAGCTGGGCAACCATTCTCAGAACACCATGAATCATGAATTGTCTGCGCCCCGACAGGCGGGCCCAGAGCTGCTTGACTGTATCCTCGACGAACAAATTGAGTTCAGGCGTTCCATATGCCTGCGGATGTTGCCCGAGTACCGCACATACAATGGAAGTGAAGGAGCGCGGCGACCCCAGGATTATAAGCGGAGGCGGGTAACTCATAGCAGCGCCTGCAAATGCAGTCTGCCGTTCGCTGTCCCTATCAGCAGCGGAGATCCGTTGCGAGTGACGAGGCTATCCGGCGGGCGCTCGCCCTCAGCGATTACCTGCTCGCACTCATCGGGACCGGACAGGCACCATACCCTTCTTTGCGCTGTCATCACGTAGATGCCTTTTTCACCGCTCGCCAGCCCGGTTACACGATGATCTTCCGCGACACCCAGCCCGGGTGAGAGAGCCCACAAAGGAACGTGCAATCCATATGGAGTGAAACGGCAATCGCCGGCGAGGACAGACCATCTGCCGGCAGTATCGATGGCGAGAATTTCGAAACCTGTCGGGCGCGCCCTGCCAAATGGATCAGGGTCCTCTGGACCCGCAGCCAGAATCAGGTGTCCGTCTCCCAGCGCCACAGCCATGACTGTCGGGTTGCGACGAAACCGATAAGCACCGCAGATCACAACCGGCTTCCAGTCATCCCCACGCTCGTCACTGCAACGCCAGACCTCGAATCCCGTAAGCTGATTTTCCATGACGACGAACAGACTGCCGTCGAGCGCGGCCAAGTGAGTGATACGAAGATTTCCACGTTCAGCCCAGTCTGGGATTGCCAGCTCTGTCCACTCTGACCCGAGTGGATTTTTGCTTGTCCATATGCGCGGGATTTTGCCATCTGCGCCGACAAGCCGATCACGCCATACCAGCAGTGGGCCCAGGCTGGCTGGCCGACTACGCCTGGATCCCGCCTTGTGGAAGGCCAGGTCGGATGACAGCACCGCCAGTGAAACCCCCGCGGGTGAATAAGCGCTCGTATAGAGTTGTGGAAAAGCCGCATCAGGCGTTTGATAAGCCGCGAACCTGGCTCCGACGCCATTGTTGGCATGGTTAGCACCATCTGACCGGTGTTCTGTGTGCGGCCGGCCACGCGTGATCAACTCAAGTGAAATCCACGTCTTACTGGTGGCGTTCCAGCGCGTGATAGCGATCTGCCCCCTTACAGTTGCAACACGAAACAGCAGTTCACCGGCGGCAGCATACCATGGCGCCATCGGGGCAATGCCGTCCGGCTCACTGTGCGTGGCTTCAGGCTCGATATCAACTCTGCTATTCGACATAATCAAGTTCTGCCGCCATCGCGCGCACCTTCTTTCTCAATTTCGGATCCAATGCCGTGATTACGGGATCATCGTCGATCTTCGGGTCATCGAACCGGACGGGACGCAGCTCGGGCGAACTGAGAAATTTGTTGTCGTTACCAAGCGCTGCGTTCGGTGGTCCGATTCTCGCATAAGGTGAGTATTCCGGATGCAGGGTGGCATCGATGGCACTTTCGTCATCGCGTAATCCGAGCCACTGACAGATCTGTGGTATATAACGTTTCGGTTCCTCGAGTAACCACTCCCCCTTGAGACGGATACTTTGCCCTGTCGGCAACACAGAGCTGAAATCCAGTATGCTGTCATGCGTACGCCACCAGAGATCGAATGGGTCGAGATCCTTCCGCTCTCCCAGTCCCCTCAGATGGGCCTTATCGAGTATTTCTGTCAGTGATTTGGCGGTCTTTACGGGGTGGCGCGTCAGATGCAGAAATTGTGCGTTCGGAAGGAAACGATAGGCTCGCTCGATGAACTCGAGTTTCATGACAGTCATCGGGCTCTTTTCCACAATGATCCTGGGAGCCACCAGCCCTTCGAGATAACCCCACAGCCGCTCGGTGGCCCAGTCACGCCTCTGGGCGAGCCACTCCCATGCCCGCTGTATCCCTTCCTCAGTCTGTTCTGACTCGTGGAGCTGCGCCAGGGTACGCACGAGACCATGCGTCCCCTGAGGGCGTTTCAGCTGGTGGGTGTGAACCTTGAACCAGCCTTCAATGGTGTCTGCTATGAAAAGGTTGAGTTCGGGGACGCCGTAAAGTTGCGGGTGCTGACCCAGCATTCCGCAGGCGACGGATGAGAAAGATCTTGGCGGGCTGAGTATTATGAAGGCTTGTGACATGCTATGAGCCCATGGCCTACAAACGATGCGACTGCCCCCTGCAGCACGGTCACGTCACTTCCTCAGAATCGTGATAAGTGTCCCGTGGGCAAGGCGCGACTCAGACCGGGCCAAGCTATCTGAGTCGAAAAAGCCGAAGGATTCACCGTCATAAGCGCTCTTAATGCCTAAGTGTCTGGCGATTGCTCATTGCCGGCGTTGTCACTGCCTGCTTCTTGTTCCTGCTTCAACTGCTGCAAACGCTCTGTTTCTTCCATAATTTCGGATAATTCAGTCTTCAGCTCTTCAGCCCGGTTCCAGAGGCGCTGCAGAGAAGCATCGATATCCTCATCGTCGGTGACTGCAGGCTTATCCATGTCGATATAGCGCCGTGGAAAGAACACCGCATCGCTATCCCTGCCACCGCCTCTGCCACCGCGCCGTCCCTTAAATCTGCCACCGCCACGAGCCTGTTCCCCGCCCTCTCCCCCCTGACGTCGCTTCATAAGAGCCTCGCGCAACTTTGGAAAGCGCTCAAGCGGCCGCTGTCCGTCATCTGAATCCTGCAGGTGCCGGTTCTTGCGTTCTGCCAGGGCCCGTCTTATGCGATCTTTTTTATCATTATGAGAGTCCTCATGAGAGTCCTCACCCTGCGACGCGCGTTTCTCCTGCAATTCCCTGAGTCGTTGCCTTCGGGACTCTGAGTTACGATCGTTCATGTTACTAATACCCCCATAGAATTATAGGTGACATTGCACAACCGGAATGTCGATCCATCACTCCCGCAAACTGAGACGTATGCTGCTACGATTTCCCCGTCCACCACGCGTCCCACGGCCGGATTTACGCTTGGCCAGCCGTTCTGTTCTACGTTCAGTCAGACTGTCTTTGATCGTGTCGAAGAAGGCACGATAGGCACTGGCTTTTTCATCTGCGGTTTTATCCATTTTCCTGATTTCTTCCACCTCCGGGTGTTTGTCCACAATGTCTGGATCGTGAAGGAGAACAGCTTCGAATTCACTAACCGCCTGCTCGAAGTGCCCCATCTGCATATACACCTCAGCAAGCATCCTGTGTGCGCCGGAAGATTTTGGTTTACGTCGTAACAATGCTTGCAACGGTTTCAGGGCCCCCTCCAGGTTGCCCTGCTGCATTCGGGCCCGCGCCAGCTGCATATTGGCAATGGTCATGCTTGGCTTGAGACGCGACACCTCTTCGAAGCTGGCTTCCGCCTGCTCGAAATTGTTCATCGCCATGCTTGTCAAACCGCGGAAGAAATGACCAAAAGGATTACTGGAACGAATCTCAATGGCCTTGTCGAACGACTCGAGTGCATTGTCGTATTGTTCCTGCTTGAGATAGCTGCGCCCTAAAAGAATATGACCCGACCAGCTGCTCGGGCTGATACGGATCGCTGCCTTCAGTTCCTCAACAGCGGCGTCGTTATCATCCTGCTGCTGGAAAATTCGCGCAAGCAACAGGTGTGCAGGTGTCAGTTGCGGATTCGTGCGCAGACTCGCGCGCAACAGCTGAATGGCCTCATCCAGGTCATCCTGCTCGGCATAGATTTTACCGACACGATACTGTGCAACGGCGAGGTTCGGGTCGAGTTGGAGGGCCGCCTCAAGGTGTTTCAGCGCCCGTTTGGAGTCACCCTCATCCATATACGTTATACCAGCCATCACATGGGCCGGGGTCAGCTTGTCATTAAGGTCAAGTGCCTTGCGAAAGTGGGCCAACGCATCCTGACGGCGTCCCTGTTTATAATGAACGCGCCCTTTGGCGAAGTAGGTAATGGCAATGTCCGGGTTGAGCTTCATCGCCTTGTCAAACATTTCGAGCGCTTCATCATAACGTTTCGCATCAACTAAGCTGCTACCGCGCTGCAAATAGCCTTTTATCTCGTCCGCCCCGCCACGACCGAGCTCCTGGCGCAAGTCAACGTCGTCATTCAAAAACTCATCGTCGTCCAGGAATTCGTCACCTATTTCGGAAATCGCCATTAGTTGCTCTCCCAATACCAATAGTTCATTGTCCCGGACACTGCGCCACGCCCGGTCTGCTTGTCTTTTTTTCTTCATTCCTGGAATCGACCCCTGTGATATATGCATCATTCAGAAGATCTGCGCGATCGTTGGCGCATGTCGTCTCCCGATTATCACCGGGGGAGCGAACAGGCGAAGAAACCGGTGCTGTAGCGCAACCCGGGAAACTACTCCTTGCGTGCTGGGCTAGGGTATCCAGGACCACATTTCGACCCTGAAAAACCGTACCAGGCGATGCGTAAATGCCAGTGCCAATGTTTCATGTACTCCCATGATCTTGCCATAGCCCGTAATTCCAGGCTTGAGGAGTCCGTTCTCATTTGGAATTTCCACGAAGACCCTGGCTACACGACCGAAAGCTTCCTGTTCAACCACGGGTTCGATATCGACAACCTGCCCACGGAAGTAGCGGTCAGGATAGGCCCACAACTTAAGACGTGCACCGTCACCTATAACCACCATTGGCACGTCAGCTTCCGGGATTTCAATCTCGGCTCTCAAGAACCTATCATTGATGACAGCGGTGTACAAGTCACCATTGTCCAAATATTTGCCTGTCAGCTCGTTCAGGTTGAGACTTTCCAGTCGGCCGTCAATTGTCGCCACAAGCTGGGTCCGTTTCAGTCGTTCCTGGTACCCCTTAAGGTCCGCCTCCAGGCGCATTATTTCCGCGCGTGCCGCTTCAATTTCCTCCGGATGCGGGCCCTCCTTCACCAACTCGAGGTTCGTACTCGCTTCAGCTTTGTCCACCACCGCGACATCGAGAAGGCGTTTTTTTTCTTCATAATCCTCCGTCGATACGTTACCCTCTTTGTACAACTGTTGCGCGCGGACCAACTGGGACCTGGCAAATCGTTCACGAATTCGGGCCGCCTCGTATTGCTGTTCCGCCAGAGTAACCTCCTCTTTCCTCGGTGTCGTCAAGAGCTTTTCCAGCTCCGCCTGTTCCCGTTTGATACTGGCGCTGGTGCTCTCTACCTGGGCAACCTCCCTGTACGAACTCATCCTGGCTATGACTGTTCCAGCTGTGACCCACTGTCCCCCATCAATCAGAACCTCTTCCACGATGCCGGGCGACTCGGAGTAGACCTCGCGGCGATCCGATGCCGATAATTCCACAACACCCCCGGTTTCGTAGTCATACGGGACGAAGAAACTGATGATAAGCAGTGTGATCAAGATCACCCGCACCCAGGGAAAACGCCGTGATTTGTGCGGAGCTGACTCAAAGTCTGCGCGCGTTCTTGCCTGTTGCCGGCGTCGAGTGCCTGCGGGTCCGGAACTGCGCGACAGCTGCTGGTGATATGCCACTGATCTTGATTCCTGTCGCCCGGAACGCTCAGCACTGCGCATCCTGATACGCTGAAAGACCTGGGTGATCATGGCCAGTAACAACAACAGGAAAATAAGAACACCGGTGCCTTGGAAATTGGACTCCAGCCAGATCGCGGAGAAATAAATAATTAGTCCAATAAGCGTCAGGATATAGGCGATTGTCAGTATGCCATAGATTCGCAAAGCGCCGAGCCGGGACGACTCCATGTCTATCTTCATCCTTCTGGGCAATAAGGGACTGAAGAGAGCCCGCAGGGATTTTCCGCGGAGATTGGTCTGCTCCAGAATGGCACTCATTACAGCATAGCCATCACCTGTTCCCATGGGGTTGGCACTCATGAGCAGGGAAATCAGCGATACGGCTGCCACCATAAAAGCCAGCACTGGAAGCTGATTATCGACATCGCGCGTGACGTACCAGAGCAATACACTCAAGGAAAACAAGGCCAGTTTGGTCAGTATCGGACTGGCAAGGGTCCAGAGGATCTGCCGCTTTCCCATATTGCCCCAACCACCCAATTCCACATGAAAACGTGGCACGATGCCCAAGGCCAGGTGTATCCCAAAGCTTGGCACGGACCCGCCAGAGGCGGCACACGTTGCACCGGCCACAATTTTGCTGGCGAGATTCACTGTGATAAAACCGAATACCAGGTGCTGTATCAGAGTCCATGGCTTCCAGAATCGGACGAAGTCCTGTTCAACGAGTAGGGGATGGTTGAATATGGTGATTAACGCAATAACCATTGCGACCGCTATGAGGGGTACCAGGTACTTTACGAATCGAAAGATCCTGCCGAAAAAATATATCCAGGCAGGCTCATGCCAAAGCACCTTGTAATAAACAGGCCGTTGCAACACACCCGCGCGATCCGGTTGCCATCTTGGCTTCGCATGATTGGCCTGTCCCTGGGGAAAGCCTCCGTCGAACCCCGGTTCTTCGATAAATTCGCTATCTTCCGGATCCATTTCATAACGGTCGTCGCGTGATAATGGTGCATGTTCTTCCCTATCCTCGATTCCAGGCTTCGCCGCGTCAATATGCTCGATCAAACCCCAGAGTCTAAGACGCTGGACAAAGGCCTCGACTTGCTTGACGCGCAGGGTCATGCCGAAGCGCTCGCGGAAATGCTCGGGGATATTCTCCAGCGCTACACCATCAGCGATCTGGGTAATCAGATAATGTTCTTCTTCGCCAAACTCAAATTCATCACCGGAAACAGGATCACTGACCGAGAATACGACGACACCATCCTTCTCTGTCTTCTTGATGACGAGATCGTCTCTTAGCTTAACCGAGGTCATGGCAGGGTTTGCATCCAGTGCGCGAGAGAAACGTAGGCCATCTCGGCTGGTTCAGATTCACTTCTCGACGGGTGTCGCATACTTTCCATCTGTGGCAGATCAACGCAATGCCGCTCCGGCTTGATCAGGCCGGGCGTGACGGTGCAATGATGGCTGTTGCTGCGTCTATTTTATACTTTATATTCATGTTATTATATAGTATATTTAATATTATTTATAAGATATTGATCTGGTAGCAAACGCACGCTTCATTCCACTCCGGTGGCCCGGACCCTCAACAGGCCTGGTGAGAGACGCGCGGGTTGTAATGTGTATTACTCCAGGGAAACCTGTACCGAGACTCGCTCATTCTGGGGGTCGGATCACGCTCTGATTCCAGGGGTGGATACGGTGTTCCATCCCGCCACTGCCCCATATATGCCTGCGACCAGCCTCCATGTCCCAGCGCCATTACCTGACCCTGTTGCCGGTTTTCAAAAGAACAGTCAGCTAGCGCATCCAGAATGCGAAACACCGCCCATTGTTTCAGGAAAGAGGATGGGTGGCGAGCCGGTATTGCGTGATTCGCCTGTAAATAGCAACCACATCGGCTATCCGAACGCACATAAAGGAAATCCTTGTTAATCTCGCTGATGCCAATGGTGCGATAAAGGTCTATCGCCATACGATGATCATTGACATCATCCAGTTCATAAACCTGCACGACCAGTTTCACATGAGCGGGAAACCCTGCGTTTAACTCTTCTTCGGAAATTCCATAGGTATACCACGGCGCCATGAGAAACAGGAATGCCGCCTTCGTTCCCCAGCCTTTATCCGTCAGCGCCTTATGTGCCAGAGCCGGAACTGCGCCGGCACCGAATGAATGTCCCACAAATCCGACACGATCGAGATCCGCTTCTCCGCCACATCTCTCGACTGCCAGCTCGAACCCCTCCCAGAGCATGCGGTAACGATCCTCCACACCCGTACGGAAGGTCCTGTAAGGCGAATGGATGGCCAGGTACCCGCGAGATGCGATATGCCGCAATAGCTCGGCGTACCCCTTTTTCCAGCTGGTGCCCCCAAAACCATGCGACAAAAACACCACGGGAAGTGGACGCGGCCTCTCCCGCGGCAGAAAAACCGCGATGGGTCTGCTCTTCCAGTTAGGGTTGGAGATCTCCCTGAGATCGACACTGCATTGTCCCTCTGCGCCATAACCTTCAGTAATCGCAGGCAGGTCCTTGTCACAGCCTTGCGGAAGGCCTTCGTCGCAGTGATTCGCAATTCGCCCCCACCACGGACAGGTCTTGGCAATCCAGAGGATTTTACTCAGATTCATCAGCAACGATTCAAATAATCACAAAGCCGGCATGCACAAGGCGACCTGGATGAAACAGGTTTAAAACATGTATATCGCTGCACGGCATGCATCTCGTATCGATTGCGAGTATTACAAATCGGACACGACAAAACTCCGATGGAAACCAAGAACACCCGGGAGCGTCATGCCAGAACATCAATCTCTCCTCAGGCCATTGCCGATAATTTTTTCGTTCTATTTGTGACGCAAGCTAACTGGCAGCTGGTGCAAGACCGGCAATACCATCATTCCATGTAGCCCAGCATCTGTAACTGCTCCATCAGCTTATCTTTCTCATCATCACTCATATCCTCACTCTCACCCTTTTTCTTGGCAGCAGCCTCTGTTGGAGGACCTGTGCGAACGGGACACTCGGCAAGGTAGGCACTTGTGAATGCTGATTCCGGTACTCGCCCCTCGAAGTCCCCGGGCACGGGGAAACCCAGGCTGTAGAGTATGGTGGCACCGACATCCACAATATTACGCCGCTCGATCTCGATGCCTTCGGCAATCCCTTTCCCCCCGGCGAGAAATATACCGTCAGGATGGTGGGTGCCAGCGGGCTCGCTTCTCGGTTCTACGACCGGTTCATAGTTCTTGATTGAAACAAAGCCATGATCCCTGAGCACCATGAGAAGGTCAGGTGCATCCTCCATCGCAGGGCCAGGAAAGACATCCTCACGCTTATGGATTTCCGTGATGATACGGTCGCCCGATTCCGGATCCCTCAGCTCTTCGAGGTCCTTGATGAGCTTATCGCGGAATGCTTCGTACTCGTGCGGCTGTACACCGCTTTCACCCTGTTCCTTCGCGACCCTGATACAAATGCCGTTGGAAGACGGAGTCCGGCAGTAAGCAACCGTTTTGTCCCAATCCAGATTCGCGAACATGGTGGAGTCACGACGGCGCTCGGCCTCACTGTCCCCTACTTTTCGCCATTCCAGATAACCCTTTTTCTGCAAATAGGCATTGATGCGAACCACCTCAGTGGTTGCCGTGAAACCATGGTCGGAGGCCATGAAGACCTGGGTATCCGGTCCAACTGTATTTACCAGCTCTTCAATGTATCCGTCCAGCTTGCGGAAGTATTCGAAGCATAGTTCGCGCATCCGTTTTTCGTACGGGGTCGGGTTGTCACTCAACAAGGCGGGATCGACAAACCGCCAGGCCTGATGCTGCAGCTTGTCCACGCCATCGAACATGACGGCCATAAGGTCAGGCCGCTCCGTGGTGACAATATGTTTGGCGATTTTAAACCATTGCATTTCGCGGGGTAAGTGATAACGCACCCAGTTTTCCCTATCTTCGTCAGAGAGTTCCTCCAGCGACTGCGCTTCACGATCAAAGTCCCATGCCAGCTCCTTGGGATTGAAATCCGGCACATCACTTTTCAGCTTGTCATAAAAATCCGTCGGGTGTGTATTGCGCCGCAGGTGCTTCCACGGAATGAATCCCGGAACAACAAAACCATTGATGTCCCGGGGTGGAGGCGCAGTGAAGGGAAAGTTCAGGGCAGCCACCTTCATGCCTTGTCGACTGGTGACAGACCAGATGGTTTCTGTACGTATATCACGAGCATCATACAGGGTAAAAAAGACATCGCCGTCTTTTTCTTCTGCCCGTATGAAATCGAATACCGCGTGATTGCCGGGTGAACGGCCGGTCATGAGGGAGACCCATGCCGGGGGGGTTAGTGGATTAGGTGTTGAGCGAAGCTTTGCCCGTACCCCCTTCTTCATAAAGTTCGCGAGAAAAGGCATCACGACTCCAACGTCGGGCTGTGGTCGGGTAAGATCGTCCAGAACAGTAAATGTTGCACCGTCCATACCGATAAAAAGCGTTCTGGTAGTCATGCGCCCTCCGTCCTCTAGTTGTTATTCAGTTTGGTATCCAGAAAATCGACGACCTGCTTCACCTGCAGGTCGTCTATGTACTTTCCATCGACCATGAGTAATTCGTTAAAACCCATTTTCGGACGATTGAAGTGTTCCTCTACCGCAACTGTGAAATGGATGATGTCGATGGACGAGAAGCCGAGGTCGGCTACCAGCTTCGTATCGGTTCCAATTGCCCCATCCAGATCCACGTCCCAGTCATGAATTGTGTCCTCAATAATCTTGACGACACCGTCTTGGATTTGTGCCTTATTGAATTGCATGATGATATGAATAATCGTCCATTATTGAAGCCAGTGATAGGAAGGCACCTTGATATTCACCAAGATGCACGCGCAACTGCGTGTTCTTGTAAAACACGTGTACTGATGACTCATTAATGCCATGAACATCTACAATAAATTCATCAACCCGTCCATCCAGACCCACCCCTATGCATTTGGCGGCCGCCTCCTTCGCACACCAGATTCTGAGCATGCCAGTCTCGAAGTCGGCGCTCGCAAGGTGCGCGAGATATGTTTGTTCCACTGGCGAGAAGTACTCTGCAACCAGTTGCGGTTCTTTTACTCTGCCGGGCCACTCCATATCCACACCGACTGGCATCCCGGTACGGCCTGCGGCAGCAAAACTGTAGCCGCCCGAGTGCGCCAGCGATATCTCTGGCGCCTCAATGAGATCGTATTCCCATTCACCCGTTACATAGGGTCGACCGTAATCATCTGTTTCGATCACTATATCCGCCGGATATAGCCGTCGGCCAGTCTTATCGGCGATCCAACGTCGAACAACCTCCTTGAGCGCGACCCTGCCCATAAGCCACTCAGTGCGTCGTCTGGGATTGTCCGGGAGCGCGAACCAGTGTTTGCGCTCTTCGCTGCCGAGTATGGCATGGGCAAGGACGCGCTTGAAGATCTCACCCGAGTCGTCCAGCAGACCCTCGGGCAATGGATGAAGCCACCAGCTGACCGTTTCGTGCTCATGGCCCAGAAGTATACCCAGTGGTTGCCCCAGCCATCCCTCCTGGGGTCGCCAGCGAGCCATGTAAAAAGTGTTTGGTACATTGAAGAAAATGTCCTCCCAGTCCCGTGCGCGTATCAGCACATGGCCGCTCTCATCACGACAATCGTAATCGAACCGGTAGAAACGTCCTTCTCCGTGACTTGCGTGCAACCTTCCGCGTGCGACCAGCCTCGAAAATGGATCCGGTAGAGTATTGCCGAATTCAACTCGTCCTATCCTCGAAGGAAACGAGTTGAAGTCGGTTCCCGCTTCCTGAGAAATCCAGTATGCCGAAAGCTGACCCAGAGCATCCAGGAGCACCGGGTTGAACACCATATCGGGTTTTTCCCCTTCAACAAAGAAGCCATCGAGGACTGGAGGATTAAGATCTGCGTCTATACCTGTGGGTGACCAGCTTCGAACATGAGCAACTGACTGGAAAAGTGGACCATGAAACATGCCATGGGCGTACAGATCATCGTCGCGCCAGCGAAATGGCCTGATGTCATCGAGTTCCCCTACCGGTTCTGCTGCAGGCAGAGGAATATCTCCGAACAGATAGTCTGCCTCGATCACGGCCGCCCCGCTCTCACGAATGACAACATGGATACGTGCGGGCTCAGCGGGATTGCGCTGCTCAGCACGCAGCACAACATTGGTCTCACCGTAATCCAGTGCCAGCCACCGGTAGGCGCACACATCTTCGATTGCATTGAGAATACCCGCACCATAAAGACGGTGCGCCGCCTCCGCCATCATTTCAAGACTTACAGTGAGCGGCACGACGGCGAGTCCCAGCAGATCTGGATCATATTCAGACACAGGCCCTGACAGCACGTGGTGCCTCAGGAAGCGGTCTGTCTCCACCTGGAGCGTGCACTGCACTTCCAGCCATCCCTGTCCCTCACTCAGGATGCCATCGAGAAATGGCTCGGCGACATAATCTGACTCCGACACCCCAATGGCGCTTTGCAGAATCTCATGGTGACCCTCCAAAAAGCCTTGCATCATATCGAGATAACGATGCATAACCGCATCCGTCTCTATCTGCGCATCCGCATAAACTTCTGCCTCGGCGGGCTCGTCAGTCAAATCAATTGCGGAAGGCTCTTCAATCCTGGACGCAGGCCCGTGGGATTCAAATTGAGAAACAAGCAATGTCCGCAACCATGACAGCTGATCAGCACTGAGTCGAAGCACCGGCAGTGTATTGCGAAGTTTAATGCCAGAAGGCATCCGCGGACGTGACGCGTCCGCCCAGTCATGCTCCGCTACCGGCCGTCCCTGGTAAAGGTAATCGAGATCTACCGAACGACCCTGCACATACAGGTTGCCGAGCAGATGCAGCAGCTGAACCAGATCATCCTTCTGACGTACATTGCTCTGGATGGCAACATAATCTTCTTCCCTGAGGATGTCATCGATGAACGACGTTAGATTGCCCGATGGTCCGACCTCGACAAAATAGCGCACACCATCGCTGTACATCTGCTTCACGGTTTCGGTGAAGCGGACACACGAAGACCATTGCGCCGCTGCCAGCGACTGAACATTCGCCTTGCGTCTGGGGAAACGTTGGGCGGAACAACATGAGTATAATGGAGTCTTCGGGATACCGAGGCCGATCTCGTCATAATAGCGTTCGAATTCCTTGGTGACTTCCTTGAACAATGGGGTATGGTAGGCCCGGTCGAATGGTAGCAAAGAACAAAGCCCGCCTTCCGCCTCCAGCTGGGTTGCAGCCTTGCGTATAGACTCGACATCGCCATACAGGACGAGCTGGTTATCGCAGTTGTCCATTGCAAGGTGGAGCTGCCCCCCGGATTCCTCCATCAGTGCCGCCACTTTATCCCGCCGGACAGCGCCAACGGTCATCAGTGTGCCAGTGGTGATCTTCCCGGCACGCCGGATTGCCTCATAGGTCCTGTTCAGGGCCAGGATCAGCCCACCTATTTCCTCTCTGTCGCAAGCCTTCATGGCGTGCGCTGCAACCAGTGCAGAATTCTCACCTGTACTGTGTCCAAGCATCACATCCGCTCTCACGCCCAGGCGATCCAGGAGCGCATTCAGGGCCTGTGCGGCAATAAAGACCGCCTCAGAACCCATATCCATATCATGCAGCCTTTGTTCGAGCACCTTGAACTGTTCCGGGTCGACACCGGTGGAAGGCGGGAAAACAACCTCCGAAGGTTTAAAGCCGGAGCGTTCCGGGTAGAGTCCTTCCCAGAAGTCAAACCATTCGCGCACCACCGGAAAGCGGGTAACCAGCGTCGCCAGCATGCCTGTGTACTGGCTGCCTTCTCCAGGAAAGAGGAACGCCAGCTCTCCGGCTTTAGGCTCACAACAATAGAAGCTACCCGTTCGGGTCGCGAATTGATCACGCCCCCCCTCCTGCAGCCGTTTATGCATCCGCTCAAGTTTATTCACCAGCTCATCACGTCCCGTTGCCACGATGGCCAGACGATGGGGATGCCCTCCGCGTTCTTGCTCCCGACACCAGGCAGTATAGGCAACATCCCGCACGGTCACGTCATCGCGGACACTGATGAACTGCAGGAGCACCTCGACCATACCGGTTAGTGCAATTCTGTCCGGTGCACTCAATACGACCAGCTCGGCACCGCCCGGCATGGGTTCTGAAATGACGGGAACGGCACTCTCTGGTGGCTCTTCGACAATGCAATGGCAGTTGATACCGCCGAATCCGAAAGCTTCGATAGCGGCCCGACGCGGTGCTGACTTGTCTTTGATCCATGACCTTGGTTCGGTATTCACATAGAACGGTCCGCGGTCCAGACCCAGAGCGGGATTAACCTGGTCACACAGTGTCGGCGGCATGATCTTGTGATACAAGGCCAATGAAGTCTTGATTAAGCCTGCGATACCGGCTGCCGGTATGCAGTGGGCTATCTGGGACTTGACCGATCCAATTGCAATGTGGGGCAGCACACTATTGCGTTCGCCAAAGACGGTGGTGAGCGCGGTTATTTCCGTTTGATCTCCGAGCGGGATGCCAGTACCGTGTGCCTCGATAAGACCGATGGACGCAGGCTCAACACCTGTTGTTTCGTAAGCGCGCTGAATCGCCAGTATCTCACCTTCAAGCCGCGGCGCGAGCAATCCCTGCCCACGACCATCGCTGGAGCTGCCCACCCCGCGAATGACCGCATAGACGCGGTCACCGTCATTGAGCGCATCATTAAGGCGTTTAAGCACAACCACGCCAAGCCCTTCTCCAAGCAAGGTACCGTTGGCATCTGCGTCGAATGGTCGCACGCGAGAACTCGGAGACAATGCACCAAGCTGGCTGAAAATCACCGAAACTTCTGGAGGTAGCGAAGCGTTGACGCCTCCCGCCAACATTAGATCACACTTGCCGGACAACAGTTCATCAATCGAGGCACGCACTGCCAGCAGTGAGGATGCACATGCTGCATCCAGAATGTAGTTGGGGCCCTGAAGGTCAAGCCGGTTTGCGATACGCCCTGTCATTACATTCGGGACAAGGCCTGGCGCAACATCCGGATTGAAGTTTGGAAGATTCTCCTTGAGGCAGTTGCGGATATCTCTGCGCTGATCATCAGTCAAATGAGGGAATAGTGTCCCAAGCAGCTCAACGGTTTGATCAAGAATCACACCATGCTGAATGGCATTTGCCTGTCCACGATGCAGGTAGGTGCTGTGTCCCAGCACAATCCCGGTCCGGCTGTGGTCGTATCCATTACCCAGATAACCTGCATCGGCGAGAGCATCACTGGCGACCTTGAGCGCAAGAAACTGGTCCGGTTCACCCCCGTCCAGTGAGTTCGGCATGATACCAAACTCCGTCGGATCGAAGCGATACAGGTCTTTCAGAAACCCCCCGACCTGTGTCGACATTCTGTCGTACGCAGGCCGCTTCGGGTCCAGATAACGCTCGGCTTCCCAATCATCAATGGGATCGCCCACAGCATTCACCTTGCCGATGATATTTGACCAGAAGGTTTCTACATCGGGTGTCGCGGGAAAAATGCAGGACATGCCTATGATGGCGATGCCCTGTGCGGAAGGCTGGCCCTTTGTGTCGCCCGCTGCTCTATGGGCAGATCGTGGCTGATTCCGGAGATTTAACTCTGTCATTCTTGGAATTGGTCTTATTCTTATAATGATGACTTGGCCGTACTCGCGGCCCTTCCCCTGAGTCGGTTTAAAGCCGTGTTGCTGGTCCCCTCTACTTCCTCCATCAATAACACGAGATGTCCTTCGCTATCCACAAAAGCGACATCGGCTGTTATACGGTGGTTGGCCGAATCGGGGTAGACGAGATAGTGCATCTGGCATTGCTCTGGCATCGTCCGGTTGAAACGTGTCACACGCCCGATCCGGTTAGGTAGCGCAAATTCGTCATGAGTGATACAACTCCAGACCGCGTTCATCTGGGGAGCACTGTCAATGATCCCCGGGTCGAACAACCAACCCGGTGAGGCGCCCGCTCCCACAATCCAGCCCCCCGGATAGGTCGGCTTGACACTGGTCAGCGCACCCTTTCGACCCAGGTCTTTGATTTGTGTAATCACGTGGAAGCGTGGGCCGTGGAACAGGTACTGATCGTAGGCCTGACGATTGTTGATCGGACTGCTCTTGGTCTTTATGGTATTCAGGACCGATTGGAACTTGCTGCTCTCTTGCGGGGTGGTCGCCAGATGCACAACAGCGCGATAATAGGGCAGCGGCACATCACCCGTAGAGCGGAGTTCCATTGCGACGTCGAAGCCGGTTGCATCGCCATGTGCGGAGGCCTGCCCCACGACGGCGACTGTCACATCCTGGTCACCTGCGAGACTGATCCCTTTGAGCAGCCGGAGATCGCTGATCCTGTTTACATACCAGCCTGGCCAGAGCTGCGCTGCGACTTCCGCCATCAGCTCCAGGGCAACTGCTGCAGGTACGACAGGAGTACCGTCGATACGGTGATGATCAAGATAGAGATCCCGTGATAGCTTGAAGGTGTGGTAGAGAATCTGTTCTCCCTTCGGGCCCGTTTCGACCTGTGCCTCAGTAAGCATGGGATATCCTGGACTGGTGCGACTGCTTTCACCTGAAGTTTCATCCAGTGACGATGCTGACCGCACGGCACCGATCTCGGTCTCCCACGAGTCCCAGGGGCCTTCTCCGTCGACAATTTCGACCTGGTCAACAGATCCGTTCATGATCTCACCAAGAAACAACTGCTGTCCAACCTCCGGGCTCACCAGAGTGACACCCTTTTCGGCGAATTTACGTTCGGTCTCGGGCGTAACCATGCCCTTTCCGTACCGCGTGGCAGCCCATGGGCCCCAATTAAGTACGCCGATCTTTACGCGCCCCCGCCAGCGGGAATGTAGCTGGCACGCGAGACGATTCATCAACTCATTTGCAGTCGCGTAATCCGACTGTCCGCTATTGCCATAGCGCCCGGCTACCGAGCCAAACACGATCAGGAATTTGAGCAGGTCAGCGCGGGCGTGGCGTCCGATCAGGAACAGTCCGTCCACTTTAGTGTCGACAACACGGGACCAGCTTTCCGGTGTCTTGTCCTTTATGGCCTTGTCTTCTATGACGCCGGCCCCGTGGATAATCCCGTCAAGTCGGCCGAAGCGCTCGTAAACCTCGTTAAACAACCCGGCCATCTCCTCCTCGCTTCGCACATCAACGACCTTGTAAACGACCCGCGCGCCGGCGTTTTCAAAATCACGGACGTTGTCCCGAATCTCCCGATCCCTGAGAACCGCATCAATCTGACGCTGGATGGTCACCGGTGTTACCTTGGTGCCATGCTCTCTTGCCTTGGTGATGAAATGGTTCCGCAACATATCATTGGTGCGCAATCCAGCGATGTCCTGCGGCTCATCGTCCGGGAATGGAGTCCTCCCCGTGAGGATCAGCGTAAGGCCTGCTGACGCCAGACCGTTCAATACCTCGGCCGTGATCCCTCTTGCGCCACCCGTAGCGATAACGACCCAATCGGCTGCCGGATCGAGCGCAACAGCCTCAGAAAACGGTGCCGCTTCCGTATGGAACACGTGTCGAACGCCGCACGGATAGCCCACTTCGAGGCGCCCGCCAGGTAATCTCAGTTCCTTCAGTACCTGCTCTGCGATGGCCTCGGATGTCTGGTCAGGATCAACATCAACGGCCTTCGCCCTTACCCCCTGCCATTCTTCGCGAAGGGATTTAACCAGACCGACTGCGCCCCCTTGAACGCGCAGTCCCGGAAACCCACCACTATTCCCTTTACGGGCAAAGTAACCACCCAGCCCGCTCACTGCAATCACAGCACCACGCTCGAGTGGTTCGGTAAGATTTCTGATCAGGCGGTATAAACTCTTTTCATTCCGTTCAACCCTTGTCTTGAAGGCATCGAGTCCCTCGTTCCACCCGAGGGGCTGCTCGCCAAGCGGTGCAAGGTGGATCAGACCTGCCAAATCGTCTCGCACTTCCGCCGTCACTCGTTCCAGTACTGCAGGGTCCGCCGCCAGAGTTTCCTCGGAGAGAATCACCGCCTTGCTTCCCTGGCTCTCCAGAAGTGCTGCGACCCGTTCAGAAACACCATTGCCATCAGCCGTGATCAAATAGGTCCCCGTTTTCACGGATTCCAGCCGAACCTTTTCCAGGGGTTCGGGGTGCGCCCGCATGATAAACCGGGGCAGGTGGGCGCTCGCCTGTTGGCGTGTTCCCACCCCGGTTTGATCAAAAGGGCGCGATTCTCCTCCTGCCAGGGCCTTGCCGGCTATAAGGTCAACAATCCCGCCGAGGGTCTTCTGCGTATTGATCTGGTCTCGATCATTTCCGAGTCTGTCCAGAACATCAGCGGGAAGTTCCTTGACTAGCGCACCAGCGATCTCCACACGTTTGATCGAATCGATTCCGAGATCCGCTTCCATGTTCTGATCCATACCGATCATGTCCCTGGGATACCCCGTACGGTCCTCGACAATCGTCAACACCCGTTCGACCAGCGAATGCCTGGTGAATCCGTTAACCTTTCCGTTGCCTTTGTTGGCCGTGACATCGCCAGTAGCTGGTTTGGCGGTCTGTGCACGCGGTGACGCCTTGGTCGACGCCCCTGTAATATCCGCCTGAGCTGTCTCCGGCATGGAAGCGGGCGCCGGCGCAGCAGCGACCGGAGGCTGTGGTTGATCGAGGATAGCGGACTGGCGAAATGGGACAGTCGCTGCAGACTGTGATGCCATCTTGGTCTGAGTTCTTGCCAGTGCCTGCTCGGTGTGTTGAGGCACAGCTGACAGGGTCCTCGCCGGTAACGCGCGTCGACGCCCCTGTGCAGAAGTATCCAGGTAGGTTGTCATCACGTCTGCCTGGGCGTGCAGGAACTGTCGCATTGTCTCGAAGTATGACTCGAGGACGTGTCCCCGGTCACCTCCTCCTTCCGGAAAATTATCATGGCTGATTAACATATTACCTCTCCTACTGTATTCACGGGCTATTACAGGTGCCCGCACATTGGATGACTCATCTACCTCTGTATCGCGGGACACAACATGAACAACTGTCTCTGCACCCCGAACATCTTGTTGCTCTGTGGTCGTGCTCCTTGTCGCGACCTGTTCCAGGGTCACTCCGATTTCGCGCACGGGCTCGCCAACCCGGCGCGCACCGCTTCCGTTGAGCATCCATGCATGTGCAGGTGGCATCTGTTCCCGTGATGATCCGGCCAAATCATCTAAACTTATTTCGCGGCAATCGCGCCCCGCATACAATCCTCCCAGATCAAGTGGCACTCCGTTCGCTGTCAGACTCGCGATGGCATGCAACAATCCAATGAGCCCGTCGTCAGCTCCTTCCACGGCAATGCTCAGATGCGGACGCCCCTCCAGGATGAGCCTAACCAGCCGGCTTAGCACTCCCTTCGGGCCGATCTCCACGAACACGCGCGCACCCGCCTGGTACATGGCCTCGATCTCTGCGACGAACTCAACCGGTTGCGACAGCTGCTCGACAAGGTTTGCGCGTATGCCCGCGGCATCTGTCGGGTGTGCCGATGCTGTGGTGTTGGAATACACAGGCATCGCGGCTTCCTTGATATGTATACCTGCCATGAATTTTTCCAGTGCCTTACTCGCTGGTTCCACGAAAGGCGAGTGAAACGCTGCGGCAACGGGCAAGCGACTCGCCGAGTACCCTTTCTCGGTCAGCTTCGTGACAACTGCATCGATGACATCGCTGGATCCGGCAAGAATGCTTTGCGTGGGAGCATTATGGTTTGCAACCTGGAGACCGGGAAATTCCGATGCGATACGCTCGACCTGCTTCCTTTCGGCCTGTACTGCCGCCATGGCACCGAGGTCGGCCCCATTTGCAGCCTGCATGATGAAACGCCCCCTGGCTTCCGACAGGCGGATTAAGTCGGAGAACTCCAGGCATCCGGCCGCGTAAAGCGCCGCGTATTCACCGTAGCTGTGCCCTGCGGTCATATGCGCGGTAAAACCAAGACACCGGCACATGAATTCCCACAAACCCGCCTCAATTGCCCCCAGGGCCGGTTGAGCCACATCAGTACGCATGAGAGCTGCACGGGCACGCTTCTCGTCATCCGGTTCGTAGCGGCCTGGTGGAAAGATTACCGGGGATAGGCGCACCGGACCGTCAGGCCGCTGTTCGGACGTGCTCGCGTAGATATCATCAGCCTCACTGAGCAGATCCATTATATCGGGGAACAGGATACCCAACTCTCGGAGCATGTCCGGATATTGCGATCCCTGGCCCGGGAAAAGGGCCGCCACCTTGCCCGCAGTACCCAGCGGCTCCTCGGCAACATAGACACCTTCCGGGAGCTCGCCCTGCCGGCCGCTTAAATGCGTCGTCAGTTTCTCCACCAGTTCTTTGAACTGATCCAGATTAGTCGCCACGACTGCTACGGACAGCGCACGCGAATCCCAACGCTTATACAAGGTGTAGGCCAGATCCCTAAGGACGGGCTTTGCACCTTCATCCAATGCACGTATCAGCGATTCGAGCTCGCCCGCAAGGCCGCTGTGGCGGTTCCACACGAAGACCTCTGCCGACCACGAATCCCTGGCTACCCGTCTGTCCTCTGCGAGATATGCCCCACGATATTCTTCCAACGTCGCGTGAAAATTGGTTCCACCAAAGCCGAAGGCACTGACCGATGCCCGTCGCGGGTTTTGTTTGGAAGCAATCCAGGGTTTCGGATCACGGATGAGATAGAGCGGCGAGTCCGGGGATCGCAATCGATGATTGGGCGTTATTACATTTGCATGCCCCGGAAGAACTTTATGGTAGAGCGCCAGCGCGGTTTTGATCAGGCCCGCCACGCCCGCTGCCGCCTTGGTGTGACCGATCATGGTCTTCACGGAACCGACAACGGACTGCTGTGGATCGGCTCCAACCTCATGCAGAATCCGGGTCATCGTCTCGAGCTCTGCAGTATCACCGGCCACGGTACCGGTACCGTGAGCCTCAAACAGACTCACACTCTTCGGGGAGTAGCCTGCTTTGGCATAGGCACGGTTCAGTGCGCGCAACTGGCCCTCGGGCAAAGGCGCGGTTAGACCTCTGGCGCGCCCGTCACTTGATCCTCCTACGCCCTTGATGACCGCGTATATCCGGTCCCCGTCCCTCTCGGCGTCTTCCAGACGCTTGAGAGCGACCATCGCTATACCCTCGGAGATCACTATGCCATCGGAGTTCTTATCAAATGTCCGGCAACGACCGTTAGGTGACAGGGCCTGTGTCTTGGAGAAGCACAGGTAGCCGAACGGACCCTGCATAGTGTCTACGCCACCGGCAATGACCATGTCGCTGCGCCGATCCTCAAGTTCGACCACCGCCTGATAGATTGCCGCGAGTGACGACGCACATGCCGCATCAACGGTGAAATTCACGCCACCAAAGTTGAATCTGTTGGCAACACGCCCCGCCACCACATTGAGCAGAATTCCTGCGAACGAATCCTCAGTCCAGGTTGGAAGCCGCGAACTGACATTCTCCGGCAGTTCGCCATAAAAACGCGGCAACTCCGAGCGTAAGCCGTACTGCATGCCCACGTCTCCCGCACCTCCACTCGTACCAAAGATTACTGACGTGCGCTCACCATCAAATTCCCGCCCCACATAACCTGCGTCTCCCAATGTCTGCCGAACCACCTCCAGCGCCATCAGTTGCAGCGGATCTACAGATTTGACGGTATTGGGGGGCATCCCATACTGAACGGGATCGAAAGCCATGTCGTCAAGAAAACCGCCCCACCTCGAGTAGATCTTGTCCTTTGCCGTCCTGGCCTCGTCGAAGTAGAGACGCCAATCCCATCGGTGTTGCGGAATCTCCGTAATAGCATCCAGACCATCGAGTATGTTCTGCCAGAATGCGCGGGCATTGTGCGCTTTGGGCATCGCGGCACCAATACCGATAATCGCGATATCAGAAGGCTCCATGTCGGATACCTCTTGCCCACGGCGGACCTCTGCCGCACGCTCGCCAATGACGCTGCTGGCCGCCTCGGACACTTCTCTGTGAAGCTCTGCAACACTGGTCAACTCATGCCGAAGGATGGAAACCTGGCCTATCATGTACTGGCCCAGGTCGCGTTGCTTTCCTGGTTCCACATTGACCAGCTTGCCGTCCTTCGCTCGGCGTTCCTGACCCTTTGAAGCAATCCTCAGTCGCCCCAGGCTCATCTCTTCCAGTTGCTCACGGATCCTGTCCGGATCCATGCCCTCGCCCTCGAGTTGCCGCTTGGTTGCGATGAACTGCTCGGCGAAGGGTGAGAAGGCGCACCGCGTCGCATGCCCTGTTCCTGATTCCAGACTGACCGTGCGATCGCACCTGACAGCCTGTGCCTGAAAATCCTCTACTAACGCCCCTGATTGCACAATCTCCTTGGTGAACAGGTATGCCGTGCCCATGAGCACGCCTACCTTGATACCCCGCTCCACCAATGGAGCCGCAATTGCCCCGACCATGGCGGCAGAGTAACGATCGTGGATACCTCCCGCGAAGAGCACTTCGGTTTGCTTAGCAATCTTCTCGTCGCTGGCACTGACAAGCAGTTGATCCACCATGGAATCCCACAGAACAAAACTGCTCAGCGGGCCAATGTGTCCGCCACATTCGCGGCCTTCAAAGACAAAACGCCGTGCCCCCTGTTCCATGAACATGTCGAGGAGTCTCGGTGACGGGACGTGCAGGTATCCGGGGATTCCTTCTTTCTCGAATGCCAGGGCCTGATCCGGGCGCCCTCCCGCAATGAGTACAAATGAGGGCTTGTACGGTTTGCTCGCGGCCACCTGTTCCTTGAGGAGTTTGGATGGCGCAAATCCCAGCAGGCCTATTCCCCACGGATGGCCCTCGGCGAGCTTGACTGTTTCCCGCAGAAGCTTTTCCACTTGCGGCCCCTTCAGCAAAGCCATCGCAAGCATCGGCAAGGCACCGCCTTTCGCAACCGCTGCAGCAAAGGCCGCTGAGTCACTGACCCTGGTCATCGGACCCTGGACAATCGGGTAACGGGTTCCCAGTGATTTCGCTAGGGGAGTATTCTGATTGAAAACATCATGGCGTTCCGCCATCTCAAGCGAGGACCGCGCAGACCGCTGAACAGCAGCCATGATTCCGCCGACAGTTCTGAAACGCGCCGCCAGACTTGCCGCAAATGCGGCATCCTGTCCCAGGGGCAGCAGTTCGCGGCCCATCTCTTCCCATCCACAGGCAGCATGACACCGTTCAATCAGAACTTGCGGCGCCAGAGTTCCCGCCTCCTTGCGCAGCGTCTTGACTGTCATGAAGCCGGGCCGATCAAGCACGCGGAAATAGTGGTTCTTCTCTCTGGATTCAAGGGCAACCGTTTCCGTCCCAACCAGGTTTTTCAGCACTGGTTCGAGGTAACGCTTGATCGGCGATTCACGTGTAAGCAGCAGTTGATTATCGAGCACCACACCCGCAGCACCGACGGCGAAACAGGCAGCGGCGGAATGAAGCCCGATTCCACCGTGTACCCAGACAGGCAGATCAGAAGCCGCAATCGCCTTTTGAAGGAGAATGAATGAGGTTTCCTCTCCGACGACCCCACCGGCCTCATGGCCCTTCACAATCAAACCGTCGACGTGGCTGCTTGTGGAAAAATGATCACAATTAATGATTTCCTGCAGAACCTTGACACCTCTCGAGCGAAGTGGCTGGAGAATCGCGTCAACTGTTTCCGAATGCTCCGGACCCGTGACCACCCATTGGATGGCCTCGGGAAGTTCCTGCAGGACGGCGGTGCTGGTTTCGTGATTGTCAGGCAATCTCAATCCCAGGTCACCTTTACCATGGCGGGCAAGATCCCTGAGTGCCCTGAGCACAGTTGACGTATCGCCGTGCGCCTGCGCATTGAACACACCGATGCCGCCTGCACGACTTCCGGCGATTGCGAACGCCGGATCGTCATGTGCGAGAGGGGTATATGTCAGGATCCGAAACGTTGTCACTGCTCTTCTCATAATCTCGTGTCCTTGCCTATCGGATACCCGCATTGATCTGCTGTTACCGCTTCAAACCTTCTACAAAGGGGACTTCGAACACCTTTTCGTGCATCACGGGCCCATGGCCAAAAAAGCCGCCTTCCCCGAACAACTCACCATGATCGGCTGTAATAATGAAGTGCGTATTGTCTCGTGCTTTGGCGAAGAGCTCGCCGATCAGCCCGTCCACATACTCGACCGTCTTTATCTGCTGGTTACGAAGAAAATCCATCTTTTCCTGATCAAAAAATCTGTCCTCATCTGACACATGCTTTCCGCTTCCCTGCTGTTCTTGCCCCAGGGCCTTGAAGACACCATGAACACCCGATATGTGCGGCAGATCATCACCAGCGAGCATATACGGATAATGGGTCTCCCCCAGATTGAGGAAATAGAACTGGAGCTCATTCTCGGGGAACTCCATTTCATCAATCATCCCGGAAAAATCATTATGGTTGTCCATTAACTTGTATTCATCGAAGTGCTGATTGATAAGCGTATACTGGTTCAGAACAGGCATGGACACCTTGCCCACCGTCCGGTACCCAAGCTTGCTCAGCACCTTGGGCAGCGAGATCTCGGGCAGAAAATCCCGAAACGAAATATCATCAATGCCCAACCGCACCGCCCACTGCACGAATTCCTGCTTATACACCTCTGAAGCAAAGACATGCCGGGGATTGGTGTGAGGCAGCAACCCCATCAGGAAAACCATGTGTGAGGGACTCGTCCATGACGCATATGACCAGCGCCGTTGAACTTTGCCCAAACGGTTCATATGAGGAGTCGCTGCCGACAGATACGCATCGAAGCGGCAGCTGTCCATGATCACCAATACAAGGTTGTTCTTCATTCTCTACCTAATGAATGACCGGGCCGTTCTGTGAATCCCATTTAATTTGCTGTAATCCACCTTACAGTCAACTGTCGGGGCCGAGTAATCGAACTCAAAACTTGCCTGCGCCAGTCAATAACCTGTTAGCTGTCTGAGGTCCCGAAAACAGGTGTACCTCTTCTTCTCAGGAATGAAGTGAAAGCCATGCAGAATGTCCTAAGCAAGCCAGACCCCCTTATTATTTGTTGGATGGCCACGGGGCTTGAAACATCTTTCGGGACTCAGTTTCATTGTCATAAAAAAGCGACAGTCCTCACAAATTCCTAGCAAATTGCATGCCTTACAAATAACCGTGGCGCAAAACATGGGGTTATCTCAATTGTGTGAATGACTTAGGATTAAAATGGAAGATTTATCGACACGACCGCGTTCACCCAAGGCGAGCCCGTGAGCTAAAACATACAATATATTAGCAAGTTATATCTGTTTCTTAACGTAGGTGAAATTGTAAACTCTTTCGACATACATCTTCGTTATCAGCTCGATCTAAATTTGCATTTGCAGACATATTCCGTACGCCTCAATCTTGCCAGATGAAAGTTACATTGATTTGAAATTTGCAACAAAGATGCTGCAAAAAATGCATCTGCAAGAACCAGTCCACGGATCACGAGCCTGGGTTAAGCGGGTGATAATTTGATGTGACTCTGGCACCTGTGAGTCACCTTGCACTTATTTCACCACAGCATCTGAACTATGCTACTGCTTTTGCTGAACAATAATATTTCGATCGATCATCGCGCAGAATAGTGACTGGAGGTTATATCGACGCCTACCTGGCGTGCACAAGGATCGTCAACGATGCCGCCTGCACCAATCTGGGGGAAACTGAATAGTCATGCACCAGACGTGACCTGCGCATCTTCACAGGTGGCTGAATCGATACCTGTCCATGCAATTGTGATACGATTTTCCGTCGATTGGCACGCCCCTGGTCACATCCTGTCGCGCGTCGGCCTCAGGTTTCTTATTTTCCTGTACTCATCAAGCGTCAGATAACCATCCCGGTTTTCATCAAGACGGTAAAATACCCTGCCGACCATCTCAGGTCGGTTTTTGAACCTGCTGTTGGGCAGTTTCACAAGGAAAAATTCCTTAAACTCTTCACTACTGATGCTGTCATCCCCCCCGGATATTCTCTTGAAAGTATCCTCCGGATCGTGAGAAGCAGCAGATCCACCGTGATCTATTTTATCAGCAGGACCCGGTACGGGGTGCGGTGATTCTTCGTGCGCAGTCACGGCTCTTTTCTTTTCCCCGACGAAACTGCTCCCGGGAATTAACTTGCGCACGTCCTCTTGTACCGCGTGCGCAATTGGCAATACCCTGTTGAGGCGCTCCTGGGTAAACAGGACGCCCACCAGGTTGCGGTCAAGGTCTGCCCACGGCATGGTTCCCAGCGCACCACCATGACTGACGGTCAAAGCAGTTCCATCAACCGCTACCCTGTCACGATAGAGTGCAAGCCCGTATTCTCCCGTCGAATACTGGCCGTTGGCTTTGCGCGGGTTTGTCGTATGTTTCCTGAACATTTCCTCTACGGCTGTTTTACTGAGTATTTTTTGCCCGTTGTGCGTGCCCCCATGCAGCAGCATTTGGTAAAACGCAGTGATATCGTTCAGGGTGGACTCCATGCCGCCACCACAACTGACATAACGGCCCTCTCCTCTGCGTAAATCGGCTTGAGAAACCGTCCCGGGTTCAGCGGCCATGACAAACCTTGTATGATTCATCCCCAGCGGCGCCCACAGGCGTGTTTTTATGTACTCTTCAAAGGGCTTACCGGCTGCGGCTTCCGCCATTCTGCAGGCGATATCGATGCTGACGCCGCTATAACTGAAATGTCCTGGCGTCTCGAGATTCCCACGTTCGGAAACAAGACGTGAGAAATCAGCAAGTGTTCCCGAACGTGGTCGACCGCCGGGATAGGAGCCTCCTATACCAGCAGTGTGCGAGAGTAATTGCTGCAGCGTTGCATTTTCCACTCTGGTTCCCCTGAATTCGGGTAAAAACTTTGAGAGCGGGTCGTTCAGGGATAGCTTCCCTTCATCAACAAGCATCATTATCGCTGCAGCGGCCACTGGCTTTGAACTTGATGCGATCCGGACAGGCTGATCGGTTGTCAGGTTCCCGTATGCTTTTTTGAAGATCACCTCGTCGTCAAAGGTAAGCATCAAGGAGATACCTTTCACGCTTTCACTGGCGACTGCGTCTTGCAGGACTTTATCGACCGAGCTCAGATCAATCGCATAAATCGAATGCGACAGGTTTAGCGAAGACTGCTTACCTAGCTCCTGGACATTTTGCTGAGCAATGGTGCTGGTGGCTACCAGCGGCAACAGATACAGAATCAGCAAAATCGCTGATTTATAAGCCTTAATAATCATGTTTCACCAATGAATGTCGCACAGGATCCTTCGTCATTGAGATCAAAATGACAAACCACAATCGATGGGACAAAGCCAGCTACAGCGCGTTATCAAATTGCCTTCCAGGAACAGATCCTGCCAGAAAAGGTTGTGCGTGTTGAATTAATGCCTCCGGTCGGGACAGAGGAAAAAAATGGCCGGCGTCCGGAATGAGTTCAAGATGCGCGTGAGGCCAGACCCGTGCCAGCGCACGGCCACTCGCCAGGGCATGCGATCGGTCTCCATAAATGGCCAGCGTCGGCACGCGAAGTTTGGTAAGCGAGGGCAGTGTCAATCCATCTTCCCCATAAAGATCGTTACGGGCAGAGGTCTTGTCAAGTAGTTCCAGCCATCGCCTCGCACCTGCGCGGGCGCCCCTGCCGACGAAGGGAGACAAAACCCCCTCGAAGCGTTCAGCCCTGTCGGGATCCTCGACATGTAGCCGCGCAACTTGCTCAAGTAACCCGAAACCAAAATTGGTTTCGTTTGCGGCCAGATGTATCCCTTCTGCGGCCAGTCGGGCCCTGATTTCCTTGCCGCGGCGCCAGTCTTTGAGCTGTTGGCGCTGACGGAATATACCCAGGTGAGTGTCGACTAGCACAAGCCGCTCAACGCGGTGCGGGTAGCTGCGCAGAAAATGCAGCGCAACCGAACCTCCGAAGCTGTGCGCCAAAATGTTCATGCGCTCTATGCCGAGTACGTCTGCCATAAGGCGCATGTCTTCCGCCATAGACGCCGGCGTGTACCCCGTTGCAGGTCTCCCGGATCGCCCGTGTCCTCTCAGATCAAACAGCGTGACCTTGAAATCGTTGGTAAATGCCGGGGCAATACGGAGATACCAGAATGCAAGGTTCGCTGCCAGGCCGTGAACCATAACGAGGTTATCGGCAACACCGCACTGCTCGTTCGTGCGCATTTGAACATAGTGAAGCTTGAGCTGCGGTAGATTAACGAACGGCATGAAGTGAGTCTAAGCCATCATGGGCCAAAAGAAAAACAGCGGCATTGCAGGTGCCGCTGTGGTGACCGAGACTCGAGTGTATTTACCGCCAGCCTGGTCTACTTACGCCGGCGTGCGACACCGACAAGTCCAAGCAGACCAGAGCCAAGCAGCCAGACGGCGGCGGGTACCGGCACCGGGCTGGCCCAAAGTCGCGCGTGACCCAATGCTGGCAATCCCACATTGGCAATAGCAAAGCTACCATTCAGGGGCATTGATACGCTGTCGAGCGAATAGGACACGTAGTTGGTGGGCGCGCCCTGCATCGTGATCATGAGATCTGAATAAGTATTCCAGGGGTTCGGTCCGCTGAAGGTGATCGTCCAGGCGCCATTTAACACATTGTCCGTTGCTGTCAACGTAACATTCGGATTACCTCCGCCGGAATCCGAATCGTCCAACAGGATCCAGTTTGCGCTCCCAAACGGCGCATCGGCATTCACGTTAGCGACCGTATCCAGCGTTGTGGTTCCATTGGAACACCCGTCATTGGGGCTAAGCGCCGTATTCGAGCACATGTAGGCGTGGGCACTACTCGAGCACACCATCGCCAGCGCCAAGGCGGCTGAAACAGATGCGCTGTTTGTTCTCAAATTCGATTTCAAAAACGATGTGAAATGCATGCAGACTCTCCTTGCAACCGCCCATTGAAACGACCGGCGGCGAGACTCAAGATTATGTGTTCAGTGAGTTTTGTCGTTATCGGTGCTGATACGGTTGCTTGTTAAAGTTTATGACAAGCCAAATAACGGCAACTTTTATGCCAAAGAATAACCCTGAAGCAGAAACATAGGGTTATCGATCTTGCGGGAATGACTCAACGCGATAATGATAGATTCCTCGACAAAGCGGCCTTGGCCGGACACAGACTTTCAGACTTAACAACAGACCTATCAGATACTTAACGCTATTCGCTAATCAATTCCCAAATGTAAATCTTTCCGACGCGCCGACGCGTCGATTTAATAATCAAAGAGTGATTGTAAATCTTGCCGACACACCCATGGAAAGAACTTGGCGGCTGAAACCGGCCAGCCACGAACAAGACGTCGTCCAAGGCCAGAAAGTCACCAGCAGCGCCCGCGCTGACATAGACCGGCTTTTGAACAGTGCCGCTGCAATGAGACGATGAGACATAGACGCATGGGTACAATAGAACAGCTGCTTCTGGCATACGATGATTGGTCACTGAGATTCCGCGAGCAAATCGTGACCTCGTTGCTGAAGCGTGTTTCGCAATTCACTCAGTTCCCGGGCAATTTGCTCTCCATGGTAATGGAGAACCGCACCGGTAGTACCATCGATCAAGACTTCGAGGTAGGACTCTGCATTCGTGATATCGGCATCGCAGCAGGACTGCAGCATCCGGATATTCTGATCGTAGGATTCGCCGATGATCTGCACAAAATTATCAAGGCCCATCTCCTGAACCTGGATGCTCGAGTCTAAAGCTTCGAGGCTTGGAATCCCATCGCGCACAGGAACATAAAGGCGGAAGACCTTGTCATCGATGTGGATGCCATCACCCTCCTGTCCATGCCCCGGCGATAGGTCTGTCAGATGTTTTAATGTATGGAAGATTCTTGAAGTCCGACGCAACGTTGCGGAATTAATTGCGGGTAAATACAACCCCTCCCGTCCGCTGCCCCGTTGGGATTTTCGCGTAATTCCTTCGAGATTTGGTTTTCTGTAAGCCGGATTCTGTGCTTCACCAGGCTGGTCTTTTCCTATTCCACCACCCAACTCGACAATCGTGTTGACACCATCCGCGATCGCTCGTTCCAGACCCCACATCCACTTTACCGGGTGAAACATCTGAAAAAACAGTGAGGCCTTGATTTTCGCCGGATCGAATACATGGTAATCGCCCGTATAATTTGATAACACCTTGAGTTTTGGTGGACGCACGGTCGTGGCATCCAGATGCTGCCGGAAGCGCTCAGCGGCGTTGATCATCAGATAGGTGTGAAACGCTCCCTCCGTATTCAGGAAATACCCCGCTTTGGATTTACCGTAAATCTTGACGACCTCTTCTGACAGGGCCTCGAGATCCTCCTTGAAACCGCAAACGACTGTCTGGTTGGGAAGATTGCACCCGCCAATACCACAGTAGTAAGCGTCAGCAATGGACTTGATCGACTCCAGGTCGAGACGAAAAGCGGCCATCTTACCGCGGCCGTATGTCGACATAAGTATGCCCCGCTGTTGAACCAGCTTTACGGCATCTTCGAATGTCAGCGAATCAGCCGCGACCAGCGCAGAGTACTCGCCAAGACTGTGGCCTGCGACAACAGCCGGGGTCCATTGGCCGTCGGTCAATTCCTTGAATGTTTCCAGGCAGGCAACCGAATGCGTCAGGAGAGCCGGTTGCGTAAATTCCGTCTTGTCCAGTTGCTCCCGCGGCCCCTCGAACGAGAGTTTGGCGACATCGTATCCGAGCGCCCCGCTGGCCCGCGCGTAGATCTGGCGGGCGGATGAGAATTCCTTGTATATATCGCTTCCCATGCCCACATACTGGGAACCCTGTCCTGGGAAGATAAACATCACATTAGGTGTATTGTCAGCCGTCATGAAATGACTCCTGTTGGATCAGTTATCCGGTCATTTTGTACAAAGCTGTTTGCGACTGTCCAGACATTCCTAACCAGGTGTTCTCCCCGTTGGGATACCCGCCTTCCAGAGCCCAGCCTGCGGGGATCGATTCCAGTCAGGCTGTCCTTGACCTGCAGCACTACAGGGGATCAAAACATCCCTGTACAAAGCCTGAATCATTTCCCATTTGCGCTCGTGACCGCAGGGCTTTACTGAAACATTCCAGTAAATTCAAATGCTAGGGACGTTCCTGGCAGTGTATGCCCCCACATCCGGGGGGAGACAGCATTCCCACTCGTCCCATCAAGCGTTTGCAGGAGCTCACAAGAGGCCTATAATAATTGCGGATGGAGCAGCTCCAAAGAGGTAACCGTTCCAGTGCGCCAGATTCTAACTGGCAGTTGTGAGAGAACGTAGCATCCTGAAATGCTCTTCAAATCGCTGTTAACGGTACCTCTGCCGTAAATAATAAACCAGTAACTGGCCGGTTCTTTACAAGCGGTTTTCCGGCTTGACCGCCTTAAAAGACACCAACCGGCGTCTGTGTAAGTTACTCACAAAGAATAAGGGGGAGCACCGTGAATATGAGCTCGCAAGAAAAATCCATTCCGGACCAGGCCATAGAGGCGTTTGCAAAAAGTTTTTTCAAAGAAGCTTCTGCATACGGTTTCGGGCGTTTGGACTACCTGCGGTTTGTTAATCAGCTGCTGGAATTCTCGATGCACGGCCATGAGGGTTCCACCTTATCGAACCGTGAAACCGTGGAGAGGAATCCGAACGGGCTTAACGGTCACACGTGCCTGTCGCACGGTCAACTGCCGATCAGCGGAGACCGGCTCAAGATCATACCTCTTCAAAATGACCGGCATCGACAACTGGTAAAAAGCTGGCTGCCGGATAAACACGGACGCCATTTCCTGCTATCGAGAGGCACGTCGAAAGATCTGGATTTCGATGATCTTGTAGACAGTGACTCGAATATTTTCGGCCTGATTGCATTATCCGATGACACGCCTATCGGTTCGATTGCCTTTCTTGATTATGATCCCGTGCACCGTAAGGCGGAACTGCGCAAACTCATTGGTGAGCCAATCATGAGGGGCAAAGGTCTTGCGAAGGAAGCGACACGTTTATGGATACAACATGGTGTGGAAGCTTTATCCCTCAAGAAAATCTACCTCAACACGCTGAATACAAATATCGCAAATATCAAGCTCAATGAGGACCTCGGTTTCAAGTTCGAGGGTATTCTACGCAACGAAGTCTTTTTGGACGGCAAGTATCATGATGTCCTAAGGATGGGCATGTGGACGGAATAGCGGTGATGATCCCCTGTAATCACTGAACGGCTGTGTCAATCAACCGCACCGGATTCAGCCGTCTACACGCCCAGCTTGGACAATACGAGCGGACGCTACGTGCCTGCCGGTGTTAAGTGATCGAGCACGGGCTGGACGATGAACTGTCCAGGCAACTCACTGATCTCGGCGCGGGCAATAGAGCGAATTCAGAGCCGTTTAGAAGCAGGTTATGGCGTAACAATTGAGAGCGCTGACCCTCAGCATGCAGGAAACGGCCCGCCGAGCGAAACAACGGATGTAATGGCCTGAAAATAGACACAGAAGACCCAGCGATCGTAAGGGACGTCACCGGATCGGAGCTCGATCTGCTGCTTCCGGTCACAAAGTCTAGACACCGTAAGAACGGCTTCGCTGGGTGCGTATTCCAGCGAAGTTGTACACCGGCTCCGGGGCAACGTGAACGCCTGTTTCAAACCCGGACTTCGTTAACCGTTGCGCTTCGAAGTTGAATCCGCGCGCTATTGCGCGCGTTGTTCACGCACCTTTTCTCTTGCCGCCTCACGCTCCTCGGGACTCATGTTCTGCCATTTTGCACGCCGCTCCTTCGCCTTTTCCTTTGCGGCTTCCCTCTCCTCATCGGACATACCTTGCCATTCCTGCTTGCGCTCCTGTCTTTTCTCCTTATAAGCTTCCCTTTGCTCAGGAGTCATGTTTTCCCATTTCTGTTTCTTTTTGGCCGCGCGCTGCCTTGCCGCTTCCTGTTGGTCCGGAGTAAGGCTTTTCCATTTCTCTCTAACCGCCTCCTGTTGATCAGGCGTCAAACTTTTCCACCACCCGCCTGCAGCCGGTTCGTCGGCGCCGACCGCAACACCGGTAGCAACCAGGCCCAGCAATATTCCTGATATAGCGAACTTTCTGATGTTCATACTTGACTCCCCTTCATTAAGCCAAGGTGCACGGAGACGCAGTGATAAACTTTGGATACAACGGCTTGGGTGCCCCGATCGTCACGTTCGATTATGCTATCCGCCGTCCACCACATCGTCACCCTTTACTGCGGTGGACTTTATAACATGATTTGACGCTCGTATCGCTATCAATTTGTTGTATGTCTGAGCCTGATGCCGTCACGCGGGCAGCTAAAGAAAAGGCGCACAGCCGCGCGCGTCTTCGTTTATTCCCGGGCCCTGCTCTAACCGTATCTGGCCATTTACGGGCAGACGGGGTCGAGAAGCTCGACCGAACGGCCCGCACGCAGCACATTCACGCAGTCGCCAGATGTGATAGTCTCCCCCGCGGGTAGACCGGTTGTCGGATCGTTCAAGGGCACGCCGATCAGATCTTTGCAGGAACGCCACAGGGCGATGAAATAGTTCTTAAACTGCGATGACGGCACGAGGTAGTTGGTCTCAGCCTGGTAGTGGATCGCCGAAGACTTGACCAGACCGATTGGACTGACGGTCCTGCCATTGAAAGTACCACCCTCCACCAACAGGGTGAAGTTCTTGTTGGGCACACCGCTGTTAGTGTGCACACCGCCGTAGTCTGCGCCGCCGCAGTAATACAGTGGGCTGCCGACACGGTCAGGGTCGCCGAAGGCCGGCGGATTGGCCATGTCGCGAATTGCGCCAATGCCCGGGATTTCCTCGCCGACCAGCCAAATCACCGAGGCGCTGTCGTCACCCTTGCCGTTTACCTGGTCGATGGCCTCGCCGAAGATATCGGACAGGCTTTCGTTCAGCGCACCGGATTGATTTCTGTAGATAAGATTGGAGGTGTTTTCGGTTACGCCGTGGGAAATTTCGTGCCCGGTCACGTCGTCCACCGCGAAGCCGTCACCATAGGTCATGCGGGAGCCGTCCCAGAAGGCATTCTGATAGCTGACACCGTAGTGTGTATAGGACCGCAACGGAAAGCCGGCATTGTCAATGCTGTCGCGGCCATAGCCATTGAAGAAGTAGTCATAGGTGTCGCCCGCGTAATCGTGCGCGTTGTCGATATCGACATCACCCACTGGGCCCTGGCCTTCGACGCGTTCGAGTGTGGCGGCGAAGTAGGCGGTGCCGTTATGCATGTCGTAGGTGGAACGGCTTTTGGCATCATAGATACCGGTAAAGCGGTCGAGAATTGAGCCGCTCGTGGCATCGACGAATACGAACTCGCGAACGCCGGGACCGATCACGGTTATTTTGAAACCCAGCGAGCTGTTGCCGGCCGTACCACTTGCCAGTCCGTCGTTGTACACCACCAGGCTGGCGTCACCGATCCCGAGATTCGCAGAGTTGTCGACTGCAACCGCAGCTATGGCATTGAGGCCCGCCTGCCTCGCAGAGATAGACGGCGTGATGTCGATGTCCAGGTTCGGTACGACGATGCCGGTAATGGTTTCCGGCTCACCGTTGCGGTCGAGATGGACCACCAGTTCGGCACCTTCGACGCTGACACCCCGGTTGACCTGGCGCAGACGAACATGACGGTTGCCGGCCGCGTCAGATTGTATCATCCTCAGTGTGAGCTGCTTGCGGGGATTGTCCAGTCCGAACCTGTTGCGATAGTACTCCACCGCCTCGATTGCGCGCGCATAGGAGTCACCGCGTGCGCTGTGGAGTTTGCCATGCAGTTCAGTAGCGTCGACGTAGGAGGCGGCGCCGTTGGGATGCGGTTTGCTGATTTCTGCTAGCAGGGTTTGCATATCGTTGTCGGCTGATGGTGCCGCAGCCGCTCCAATTGATATCGCTGAAATGATGATCGCCGCGGTTGCGTTGATCAGCCACCGTATTGAACTTCTGGACATGTTGTCTTCACTCCTGTTTGTCGATTGTTGCGTCTTAATGACTCTATCCTCGCAGAGTATGAAAGAAATGGAAGCTCTTTTCAAAGCGCCTGTGCTCTTGGTCGTGACTTCAATTTGTAAGTGCAACTCTGTTTGGCCGGTCAGAGGGCAAGCTGCGGTAGTATCGAGTTTTTCTGGCCGCCAAGTAAGAGGAGCGCCAATGAGCTACACGCAGCTTACCCAAGAGGAACGACACCAAACTTAGATTCTGAAGAAGGCGGAACATAGCCAGGCGCAGCTTGCCGAACGGCTGGCGCGCGACAAGTCGACCATCAGTCTGGAGCTGCTCCGCAAGCAGGGGCTAAAAGGCTACCGACCCAGGCAGCCAAATACCCTGGCACTGGAGCTCCCCGCCGATATGAACGGATTTCCTCTGGAGTTTGCGCCACAACGTTGTTTATATGCGAGAAATTTCATACTCTGTGCATTCTCTCTCATATTCTTGTAAATTCCTGACCTAGTATTGCTTTGTACAGCGTTTAGGGTCGCTTATATGAAAACACAGATTGGCCAATTCCCATTGGTACTGATGGTTGCGTTGGGCCTACTTGGCACGCATGGATGTATCAGTGACCAATCCGGGTCGAATTCGCAACCTGCGCTGATTGCGGTCGAGGATCCGTCCGTGGGCACTAGTAGCCAATGTGACCCAACGGTTTCAACGGAAGAATCGCTGCGCTACGTGGGGATGGCTGAGTACTCCGACTCATTGGATGGACAGGCGGTGCTCGTATCCAAGTGTGGAGAAATTGTATTCGAGCACTACGTCTCACCTATGGATGTCAACACCCCGCACCAATTGGCATCTGGCACCAAGGCCTTTAATTGTGCCTTATTTGCCTTGGGAGAAGCTGACGGACTCTGGACCTTTGACGAGAACGTTTCTGCAACCATTACTGAATGGGCAGCTGACGAGAGAAAATCCAAGATCCTCGTGAAACACCTGCTCAGTCTCAGTGGCGGCCTTATTGATTCGACTGAGTACAGGGCCCGGGATGTTAGATTTCTTGATACCTATGCTCTTGCGATTAACGATTCCACAACCCCTTATGCTCTGGAAGAAGCGTTTATCTACGCACCCAGTAATTTCCAGGTCCTTGCAGCAATGTTCGAGCGTAAGACAAACGGGATGGATCCGGTGGACTACCTCTACACCCAGCTATTCTCAAAGCTCGGATTTGATATTCAAGACATCTTCATGTGGACCCGCGATCAGGTTGGAAAACCCCAAATGGGCGGTGGAGCCTACTTGACCGCACGTGAATGGGCAAGCTATGGTCAGCTTTTGCTCCAAAATGGCCAGTGGAACAATGAGCAGTTAATCGATCCTGATACACTTGCGCAGTGCATTGGCTACGACAATCCAACTTTTCGGGGGTTCGGGCTTGCCTGGTGGCTGAATCTTCCCACTGATGGCACCTATGATCCAACCATTGACCAGGTACCTAGTGAAGTGACCGGAGATGGCAACCAGATCGCCAGCAATGCTCCCACGGACATGGTTGTGGCTGCCGGTACCGGCACGCAACGGCTTTACGTAATCCCATCGCTCCAACTCGTAGCAGTACGTTTTGGTCAGACTCTTAGAGATCCGGATTGGAGCGACCATCTTTTCATGGAATACCTTCTTGGTGTGCCTTAGCCACAAAGTTGCTCAGTGTTTTTGAGCGGTCGTTGTTGGACCTACTTTCGGAAGCATCACGCCATCAATAACGCAGGAACCATGTCAAACAAGAACGGAAGACCAACACCGTCTCAAAGGTTACAGAGAACAATGTGCCCTGGAGTTGTAGCAGTGACCGGGCGCGGATCATGGCGAAGTATGAAACCGGGTTGCTACCTAGTGCACTATCTGTCCTAAACACGTTCCCTGACAAGTGAGTTGAATACGACCCATAGCTTTGTGCAGCGGGTTTGGAAACCGGTCGGTTTGAATTAGGACAGTACACGACGGTCGGGAGATTTCCGGCAATTGGAAGTGAGGCCTTAGTACGGGACCCGAGATTACGCATTTTGAAACGCTCCTGGGTCCCTAGTCTCGGTTGATATCGTTGGTCAAGATTGACTACATGCAGCAAATAGTTAGCCCGAGAGAATCACAAGACTTCCTGGTACCTCATAGCGCTTCGCTATGTTGTCGGATACATCATCGCCACCCGCTGCGCAAACCAGTAAGCCGCCAAGATTCCAATCGCGTAACACGGGATTTCGCGCGCCCAGGGCCACGAATAGAGCGTTATGCTCCGTAACACTCTGGCCAATGCCATTACCGCTACTACGAATATCACCTGTCCGATTTCGACGCCAACATTGAAGAACAGTAATGCCAGTGGAATCTCCTGCTGCGGAACACCAACCTCGCTAAACGCACCAGCGAAACCAAGTCCATGTAGCAGGCCGAAGACGAATACCACCACCCAGGGATAGCGAAAAGTCACACCGATACGCCCCTGGCGCGCGTGGACAATGTCTACACAGAGAAATACGATGCTTAGCGCAATCAAGGCCTCAACCGGCTGCGAGGGTACACGGACCACGCCCAAAGTGGCCAGGGCCAGTGTAAGGCTGTGGGAGACTGTAAACGTCGTAAGCGTTTTTACCAGCATCCAGGGTCCGCGCACTATCAGCAGCAATGCCAGCACAAATAGCAGATGATCCAGACCTAGCAGGATATGCTCGATACCCAGAGCGACATAACGGTCTGCGGCATCGATCCGCGATCCCGAACGCGCCTGAAGCTCTGCCAGTTGTACCGGGGTATGCCCACCAGCGGGGCGGAAGAAGCGTTTGGTAGCATTGCCGTTAAGCCACTTGACAGTAACTATCGTCCCCTCACCGCGCCAGGGAAGAATGAGCGTGTCATCTGCGGTAAGTGCTTCATCACAGTTGAACCTGGAACGCAGCCATCCGCTTCCCCTCTCGCTGTCTTGTAATCTGCACCGCGGCGGTAACAACGGCGCAGTGAGTGGGTACATTGCCGTAAGGTTCGCCTGGACACTGAGTGTGTAGTGGTTGCCGTCACGCTCAGTCAATTGGGCGCGCGCAACGCCAATTCCGTCGGCCGTCACCGGATCTGATCCGACGACCCCCAATAAGCAGATAACGAGCAATAGTCTTCTCATGGCATCAGTCGTTCTTCCGCTGCGACGAGAGTCCGGCCTGAGGTAGGTAAGCCATTGCCTAAGGGCACCTTGTGTACTCTAAGGAATGCCCGCTCCGTCGAGCGGCGTGCCGTTAAGACAGGAAGGAGGAGAGCGCCAAGCAAGGCAAACAGTGTTTGACGTTGCGCCTGCTTCAAGATCCGATATTTTGTGACGGACCCGCTCCTGAGAATGCATCCATGCGTGACACGCGACACACCGGTTCCGATGAAGGGCTGCGAGCGCATCACCTTACGATTCTCAAATATTAGGCAAATACCAGATCGGCGATGTCCAGGCGCGCTCTTGAATGGTCTCGGGCAAGGCAACGGCGCCGGGCTGGCAGACGGAGAGGGCTGCCGTACGGGAGCTGAATGCGCAGTCGGCCTTGCTCCAGCGGGGCGTAGCGTGCTCCAATATTCGCAGATAGTAAAATGCGGGTTGGTGTGTTTGGAAGGCCGTATCCTCGATTACCCCGCACAGTGGCGGGCAATCGACATCCGGGTCGTCACAGGAGGGCGGCGCTTGCTGGGCGAGGGGGTGGCGGAGGGTCGGATCCTCCAGGATCGTTTCCTGAAGGGTGCCATTGTCATCGATAAACCCCTTGATGATCTGGATATGGTCGATGGGCGCCTGGTCGGCTAGGACCTGGATGAGAAAGGCCATACGCGGCTCCACTTGGTCGATCATCTCGCCGCCCATCGGCATACCCTTGCGGTAACCCGTGACTGCAATGCTTTGGGATTGGCAATCGGCGGGTTGAAAGCTGGAACCACCAAAAAAGCGTACTGTCATCCGCGGACCACTCGTTCCATACGTCTCTCGACGCTTCATTGCATCGAAGATCGCGTCCCGTGTGTTCTGCGTTGCCCACACCGCAATCAGGCCGCCCGGCGAGTTTCGCGGATTTCGTGTAAGCCGCTGGTAAGGCGTGGCGTCATTAGCGCCGTTATGGCCTTTGAAACCGACTTCCATGACGTCACCGGCGGTTCCGTTGTGGGTGTCTGTCGACGCCATGACCCCGAGTTTGAGTGGGTTGACGCCGATCCGGACATACTCCGCGAGACCCTCTTTAAGCGCGCCGCGCAGGGTATCAATTTCGGCCACGCAGTTGACGTTTCTGTCGGGGACATTCACACCTGCGTCGCATACGGGAGGATTGGGCTGGAAAAGTTCAAAGCCACAGAACTCGTCATTGGAAAAGCCTGGCAGACACTCGCTGGTACCCTTGTGCTGTGTGATCTCCAACAGCCGCTCGAGCCGCTCGCGCTGAGCGGCCAGGACACGTTGCTCCTCGAGCGTTGCCGCCCCAGAGTATTGGATTTGCAGGCTCACGCCACTGGAAAGGTTGGTGTTGTGGGGTATGGTGATGGCCTCACATCCCGAACCGGGCGGGCAGCTCAGGTCCAGCATGTCCCACAGATCCTGGGGATCGCTGGATGCAAAGGCGCTGAAGGGCAGTGCAGGCACCTGATCGTTGCGGAAAATGACATTACGGTGCAGGTTGGCGCCATAGAGTGCCGCGGTCCATTCATAGCCCACGAACGCCGTGAATTCGCAGGGAACGTTACTTACGCCGGCGGCATTTATGGTGTCCTGCCAGACGAGGGAAGCGGCATCGTCGCAGTTCTGCCCGTCGATGCCACAGACCGCCGGCAGTCTGTCGGGCGACAACTGTTTGAATTGACCGAATTTGCCTTCGTCGCGATACGAAATGCAGCTTGAGCTGTTATATGCTTGAGGGTCCAAGTCCGGGTCGGTGCAGATTAACACCTCGCCGAGGTACTCGGAATGATCGGTGACTGACGCGAAGTCCAGCTCACGACCGGGCGGGAGCCTCTTGGTGCGGGTCGGCTCCCCGTTTACATCGACAGGGCCGAGGCCGATCAGCCCGCCTCTCGCGAAAGCATAGGCATCCCACGGCGTGCCTCTCGTTTCGCGGATGTAGGCGTCCATGGAATAGCTGGTGTGTATGTGTAGGTCACCAAAGTAAAGATTCTTCACCTGGGATCTGGCATCCGGACACACAATGTCAGAGGTGGCAGCCGATGCAGGAGATGGCATTGGTGTTGGCGTCCCGGCCCAGGAACTACCTCCCAGCGCCGACGATGAGTTGCCGGTCACCAGGAGCACTGCCAGGCTGGCGATAACTGTATGATGGCGCAGACGGCGTGTATACCACATGACGTTTTTCCAACCCTTCCAATTCATTATGTCAAGCTACCAGCAAGCCCAAGAATATCGATAACTTCGCGCTCATCTATTGCATTGACCAGAGAACGCAGTAGACCATCCAGTGTGTCACCAGGTCAAAGCATTACCTCTATACGGTGCCGGCGAGAGAACGAAGCCGAATCGCGTATATCTCAGGTCCATGGCCTTACTCCACGTCACGCTGAGCGACATGCTTAGTGTATGCCGGCCCCGCGCTGTTCTCGATTACAACAGTGAAGTCTCGTCGGAGCGTCCTTAACGCTGCCTGCTCTTGCTGCCTGACGCGCGTGGCACCAAGGTCGCGGCGCACCGGTCCACGCACTTCGTCCAAGGTTGCACGCCGTGCAGGCTCTTGATGGTCGAGCCACACGAGGTGGAATCCATAACGCGACTCGACGGGGCCATGCCATCGGCCTGGCTCCAGGGCAGCCAGAGAAGACGCAAATCCATCGCCAAGGGTTTGCGCAAGCTTCGGTCCACCGATATCCACGAACCTCTGGCCAAGTGGGAACGGCTTTCCAACGGACTGTGGATCTTCCCCTTGCTCTAAGGACTTCTTTATCTGCTCGTAGGCTTTTAAATTTTCATGGTTCGGTTCTGCTGCGCCAAGGTAGACATGGGTAAAGCTGAACCTAGCCGGTTTGGTGTATCGATCGCGGTGTGTCTGGAAGTATGCGCGAAGCTCTTCATCGCTGATGACCGTCTGCGCGGGTTCGGCGTCGAGGTAATAGCGCATTTTTTGTATTAGCCGCTGGCGAATCACAGGATCATCCCGATCGAGCCCTAGCTGTTTGGCCGAGCGAAACAGGACTTCACGCTCGACGTAACTCTCGATCTGGGCATTGATCTCATCATCGGTGGGCCAGCGATCGAGCGCGTGAAAGAGTTCTTGCCGAAAGGCATCCTGGCGTGCCGCTTCCACGACAATGGTGCTGAGGGGTATATCCCGGGTTAGCGCGTGCGCTACGAAGATAAGAATGCCGAGTATTAAGAAATGAAGCAGCGGCTCCCTGAATATGCGCATGTTATCCCTCCCCTTATTATCATTGGCATAATCAACATTCAGAGCAATATCGCGTAGAACATCCCAGTATCGTGCTGCCTCAGATACCCCGTGGCACGACGCGCGAATTTGAGTCATATTCACCCGGCCGGTTCGGAAGGCACGGAACCGTTGGGCGATCCAACTCCTCAGAACTGGGGCCCGAGTCCAGTGTCCAGGCGGTAAATGTCAGAGTTTCCATCAGCCGCCACCTGGATATAAACATAGGGCCCTTGTCTGCTCATAAATACTTCCGGATCCTTGCGCACGAGTTCGCGGTCATCACTCAGGCGGCGGTAAAGCGTATTGGCAGGATCCAAGTCCGCCATCCATATTTCCGTTGGGACCGTGAGGTCCCGCTGATCGTCCGTCGGCGAGGTGACCATCACAACATAGCTCTTGCCCCGGAAAACGAATGGCTCCGGCGACCAGATGAAATCCAGGCCAGGGGGGTCTATCTCCTGCACCCTGGTCCATTCTTGGATACCGTCGCCGTCCAGATCGAGCTTGCGGTAAATGCCTAGAAATTTCTCGTCGATGAGAGTGACAAGTACATATTCATCCGCGTACTCCGGGGCCTGCAACATGAATACCGCCGACTTGGTTCCCGCGTCGGCCGTCAGCTGCTCGAGCTGCTGCTGTTCCATGTCATAAACGAACACCTGCCGCCGCGGCGGCCATAGTTCATTGGGCATCGGCCGGGTAAATATCACGGATTTCGTGTTTGGCACCCAACGCACGGCCGCGACACGATACTCATCCGTTGTCGGAATCATCTGCTCGGAGGCCGAATCAGCCAGGTCTCTGAGATACTGGGCCGTGATACTGGGTGGATCCACCAGATAATTCGGTCCGCGATATGCGATGGCGGCCGTTGGGTCGTGGCGATCCAAACTACCGACGGGACCCACGCGATCCAGGGTCTGGTTCAAGAATCGGGGGTGCCATACGCCGTCCCTGTAGCTCGCTTTGGCGAGCGCGGTGGTCGATCCGATATGCTTGGCATAGAGGACTTGCGGCCCCGCATCCGTGAACACCCATTCCGGTCCGTTACCGATTTCGTTAACGGTGACGGCATCGGCATCGACCAGTTCCGCACGGCCATCCGGTGGATCAAAGAGCCCCGTTGTCTTGTCGACATTGCCTATCCAGACGTTTCCTGTCCGGTCAACCCAGACAAATCGACTAAGGCCGTCAAACTCCATATCAACAATGCCGTCGAGAAAGGTCAGGTTGGGGTCAGAGACGATTACCTCGTTAGGCTGAAACGCCGCGTCAGCGTTCGACTGATCGAATACGGCATGAGCACCGGTGGAGGCGCCAAAGCCCGCTTGAGCCGTGAGTAACATTGGAAGAGCCAAGTTGAGCAGTAGGATTGTCGAGCCGGCCTGGCGTCTCATGGGCAAGATCTCCGGGTGCTGAAAAAAGTTTAAGGTATTATTAGGTTACAAAGTCCCGAAGTACATCCAGACAACTGTTGCGCTGGTCTTCTATCTTATGTATGCGCGCTACTCTCTGAAGCCACAATATAAGGCATTTACGAGGGATTTATCAAACCGGGCGTGGGAGTTCTTGTCCGGGCCGTGCCCGGCATCCGGAATTGGCTATCCTGGTGAGAACTGCGGGCCAGCCCGGATACGGCTGAAATAGTTAATAGAATCAGACGGGGCCACATCCTTCATTCGTGCCAGGTCGCATGAATCGCCGGATGCACCGTTGTCCCTGTCCACCTGATTTGCGCCAGCGACAGAAAGACAGCTGTCGCGGCCGTTGCTCGGAGCATCATCCCCTTCGATATCGGGCGGACCGGTATTACATTCGGCTAGGAGTACCCGCCATCGAAATGGCCATGCTCATCCCGGACAGCATCCCCCCGATGAACCGGGAGACACGCAGGTAAACATCTTGTCACCTTCGGCACCACAAGAATCTCCACCGCGCTCAGCGGCGGTTTTTCGGTCACATTCCCCATGATTCGCTGCGTGTCGAACAAGTCTACCCGCCCCCCGTCACCAAACGTTGAAGGTGACCGATTAATGCGGACGCGTGCGCCTGTACCACCAGGTGCTACGGGCTGGTCCCAGGTGTTTGGAGAACTCACGCTAGTCAACTGTCCTAGTTAGTGTCCGTCCATAAAGACCCGAATCTCAAACACTCGCGCAGCTCAATTTTCACGATTGAGCCAACGACGCTTGATCTTACCGCGCATGCATACGTTAAAGACGCACACGTTTTTGCCAACACATCAGCTGATCTGCCTACAGCATGCAAAAGAAATCCTGAGCAGGCTGGCTCATCACAATCCATCAAGCATTGGCGCCGCTTCAGGCCGGTTTTAATCGCGCCAGCAACGCCAGATTATGCGCCACAACAGAAGACCATACGAACGACTTGAAATGGACCAGCCCCTTCCAGGTACAGCGCCCCAGTCCGCAAGCCCGCTTGAGACAGGACATGCCCGCCTCTATGCCTGCGCGAAACTTACGTAACTGCCGGTACACCCAGGTACTCTTCACCATCTCTTCGATACGTAATCCGCGCTTTTTATGAAACGCAACATCCGCGACGCCGCAGGCCTTGGCCTTAGCAAGATTATCCTTGCTGGCATAGCCTCCATCCACGGCCACCTGTTACGTCGGGGCGACTTGTCGCATCGACGGCATCATAGTCACAATCCCGTTGCCAGTTTGTAAATCCCTGATGGACTCCCGTCGAGAGCTTCAAAACGGGAGATATAGACATAGGGGCTGCCTTGAACCTCCAAGGTCTCCGGATCCTCTCTGAACGCAGCGATGTCTTCACTGATCCGGCGCCAGAAAGGCCCGCTGTCCAGCGACCCAGTCAACCAGACCTCTGTCAATCCGCCGCGGCGCTTATACTTACCGTCACAGGTTTTCTCACATTCCATTGCCAGCATAACGATGTATGACTTGCCCGCATGAACGAATGGCCGGGCATTGTATATGTATGGACCGACCGCCTCCGGCGGTACGACCAACTCACGGAACAACACCCATTCAACTCCCTGATCTACGGGATTCACTTGTTCCAAATAGATTTCCAGAACATCCCGGTTTCGCGGCACGGACATTAGCCTTTGGTTGCCGAAATCCGGTGCAGTCCAGACCCTGGGGCTTTCCTTATTCCCACTGTTGTGGGTAATCTGGTTTGCTTCGCCAGTGTCGATATCCAGCAGGAAAACCTGAGAATCAAACCCTCCGTCGCCACCGGGCCTCGCGGTATAAAGGAGCTGCCGATATCCCGGGATCCATCGGGTAGGCGAGATGCGGGTGCCGAACTGCACCTCGCTCTGAGGATCCTTGAGGTGTCTCCAATAAAACGCATCCTGCGACTCAGGATCTGCCGGGTCCTCCGGCCCTTTGTAGAATATACGTGCGTTCTCGTCGCCTCTATCCAGGCTGCCGTACGGACCGTAACGATAGAGCCCCCGCTGTAACGGCTCCGTCACCCATCCGCCCACATCGAAATAGGCCTTGGCCAGTAGATAGCCGACGGACAGTTTCTTGGTATACACAAGTTGCGGACCCGTATCCGTCAGCGCCCACTCCGGCCCGTTGTAAAACTCCCGGGCCAGGACCGCCTGGGTATCCAACAGGGTACCGCGCCCATCGGGAGGAACAAGATAACCGGTTTGAGGGTCGACCCTGCCTACCCACAAATACTGATTAAGATCAACCCACGCGAACCTGCCATACACCGGTTCGGGTTCAAAGTCGGGAATGAAGGATTCCGGATCAGAGACGAGTATCGCCTCCGCTTCGAAGGTCTGGGCTGCGATTGCGGCGACCTGTAGCCCAGAACTCAGAGCCACGGCCGCGAGGAAGGACTTCGCGGTAACTACCTTCATCAATCTGCACCTCATCGTTATTATTGCTCCATACACCGAGTCTTTCAGTAGTGTGCAGTAGTGCGCCTCTGCCACGATCCCCGCACTTGCTTGTTCTGATTCGAACACAACAGGGTACACAGATCAACGGCAGTGAAAAGAGATGGTCAGCGAGCGGGGTGGATATTGTGGCTAATACAAGGTCTTGAGTGAGAACTACCCGAAAATCATCGGTTGTGGGGACCATCTACCAACGTCCATGTATACCGAAACACAACGCTGTGCGCGTCGCCTGGAACCATGGGCCCCGGAAGGAAATTGTCGGATGTCTGGCGTTGATTTCCAGGGCACCTGCTGGTGCTTAACCCTATGGTCGCTCAGTCGGAAGGCGGATATCCAAAGTACCGTTTTCAGGAATCCCTCTACTGGGCGCAGTGCGTCCGAGGACCATGCTTGATCGATACCGTGATCTCCAGGCTGATTACCATGAGATACCAGACATGTTGGCAAAGTACGAGAGCGATGGCATGCATATCCCTGAATAACGGGGATTTTGGCACTTCGCTTTTGGACGTACCATCAATTCCCGAGGTGATTGCATACCATAGTTCCATTGTCGGTTGCAGTTTCAAAAGAACGCGCTGTCGCGTGAGCCACACACTGTGCGGCTTGAAAATGCTGAAACTACGCACGCATCGGGAGAGTTGAAACAGCCCAAGCGTGGGTGGTAATCTTCCAGATGATTGACAAGGACGCCGAACGCAGCCAGTCCAAGTGCAGTAGCACATGTACTGAGAGAATTCTAACAGTATAACAAGCATGGTTTATGCGGCCACTCGGGAGTCTTCGTCAAGCGCAAGAGGTGTGAATACCGGCGCCTCTGTAAGGGGTTATCGGGCCGTGGTGGTGTGTTTGGCAGACAGATCAACAGCCCGAGCGTTCTAAGCGAGTTCTTAATCGACTTGCTGATAAGGGAACACCCCTCCCATTGATTTCCTCCTGACTGACGAAAGACGGCCCGCGATGACCTAACTCGTGGAGTAAAAGTAATGAATCATCGTGTCATCTTAGGAATCGTTCCAATTCTAGTGTTTTTTCTGTTACCCCTGCCAGGTCGTGCGGAGGTAGACCTCAATTTTGTTCCCAATGAGGTTCTTGTTTCAGATCCCACCATGGGTCTAAGGGGAATTATTGATCCGGAAGTAGACAGTCTGAATTCCCAATTCTGCTGGATCGATCGACGGGGCTCTCTGTGGGTGGGCTACATTGATCCGGCAACAGGTCTGTTCGATCCGACGAATGGCCGTGGTCGATTGATTGATACTGATGCTGTGACCGTTGGCGAAATTGGTAACGGGCCAGAGTGGGTATATACAAATGTGGGGCCGCAGATTGCGTACACAAAGCACGTCGGCCCCGCGGTAGCTCTGGCCAGGGCGTATTACCAAGGGGGTGGCGTGTGGACTAATCATTTATTGGAGAACGGGTATTTTCGCCTCGGCCCCATTGGTACTCTCGACCGGGGAGACACGACGCCGAAGATTGCTTATCAGGGCCCCAACAATGGGGGAACCCGAGCCATCTACGTGCGTGATCTGACAGACGCCAGCACCGAGCAGATGATCCCCACGACGGATATGTTCCGAACGCCCGGTGCCCGCTGGATCCCCGGCAAAAATGCCGCTATTTTTACCCGCCCAATGCCCTCCGGCACTCTGCCGCCGCGGCAGGTGTTCTCGTACGACATGGATCTGCAGCAACTGGAGCAGTTGACCTTTGATACTGGGAATAAGATCGCAGTCTTCATGTGGCAGGCACCAGAGTATAACGATGAGTACGTATTCTTCGCATTGATAGGAAAAAAGAAGCTTGGTCTTTATCGTCGACTGGATCAAGACGGTGATGGAATCGCGGAATGGACGCGCATACAGATTATCGACCCACCTTCCACTGGAGACTACATCTGGTCGCCAGAGCCGTTCGTCTATCAGGGTAAGAGCTACCTAATGATGGTGACCTCGACATCCGATGACCAGAAGTCGCTCACGGTGCCTAGCGAGATTTGGCTCACAGACATAGATCCAGTAGACCCTTTGTATCGAAAGATCAGCGATGCCCGGGAGGTCAACCGCAAGGATCCCGAGATCTATTTTAGCGAGCAAGGCCCATACGTTTATGCATCGGTTGCAGAACAAGTGGATGGCCCTGACATGTACCGCTTTGATACCGGACTTGGTCCGCAGGCTCAGGCGGCCGCGCTGTTGTCTGCGAGCGGGGCGGGAAACCAGGTTGACAACCGTGCTGGGACGGCTTGGTGACGAGTGTCTACCCGATCATTGCAACAATCACGCTGTGGGAGCGGTCTCCTGGCCGCGATCCGCGCCGGGGGACGACGCTCGCGTTCGTCCGGATTCGATGTTCAACTTCGCCGGAATACGCAGCCGCTACGACGTGACCGGTTCTTCTTCCATGCTGACTATGCCAGCGTTTCATGCGGTGGACCATGTGCTCCGCGCAGAAGCCGGAGGCATGAAGACGGTCGTCGCAGACCACCATGCCTCCGGCAGCGGCGCACCGGACGCGAGCGATTACTTGCCGGCGGCACCGAGCGGCAGCGCTGTCGAACGCGCCGCCGCGCTTTTCGATGGTACAGACAGATCCCAGGGAATATCCACCCCACCCTGGTCGCGCACAAAGCCGGACAGCTTTCCCAGTTCGTCGTAACGCACGCAGTTCCTGCCTGTAAACAGAAACTCGCCAATATAGCGGTGCGAGATCTTGCGCTTGAGATGATCGGCGTATTCAAGGCCAAGGAAATGACTGACCAGCCCGCGGATCACCCCTGCGTGCACCACCAGCAGGATCGTATCCGCCGGCCTTGATTCCGCCAGCGCAGCAAGAAAGGCGACGCTGCGCTGCTGCATCCGGCGAAAGCTTTCGCCCTCAGGATAGACAAAGTCGGGATCCTTCTTGTGCTCGGGAACATTCTTCTCAACCCACTTCTTGCTTTTCCTGGACAGCAGGCCGTAATCGAGTTCATTCAATGCCGATGAGTGGTGCACGATGTGGATGCCATGACTGCGGCCATAATACATAGCGGTCTGGCGCGCTCTCTCCAGATCGCTCGAGTGGATCGCATCGAGCCTTATGTCGTGCTTACCCAGCCGATTGTCCACAAACGCGACATCGGCCATCCAGTCCTTGTGCCGGGGTGCATCTTTCCACCCCATGATCTGACCCGCACTGTTGAGCAGGGTCTTGTAGTGTCTGACGACAATGGCACGCATAATTTCCAACATAGCAGCCTGCATCCACGGAGTAAATAGCGCTACCCCGGATGCCCTGCCGGTGGCCCATTTTCCGTCGAACAGCTGCAATTTAACACCGCTTACAACCACCCAAATTGCTATACTTTAATTGTTATACGCGAGCATTTATATCGATACAGGGTCTACGCATGAAGAAAACAGCCGAGCCACTGACCGCTCCCGCCACTCCCTCACCACAACAGGCGCAGCCGGACCTGAAGGTCCGGCCGCCCGTCGAGGCAAAATCCGCCGCCGCGACGGCGGGGTTCAATCTGGATTCGCCGGAGTTGTATCTCAACCGCGAGCTGACACTGCTGGACTTCAACCGGCGCGTGCTGCACATGAGCGAGGATGAACTCACGCCCTTGCTGGAACGCCTCAAGTTCCTCGCCATTGTGAGCAGCAACCTGGACGAGTTCTTCATGAAACGTATCGGCGGCCTTAAACAGCAAATCGCCGCCGGCATTCGCACCACCACCGTCGACGGGCGGACGCCAGCCGAGCAGGTCGCCGAGTGCCAGAGCGTGGTGCGCAACATTAATCAACAACAGAACCGCATTTACCGTCAGCTGCTCGGCCTGCTCGATGCGCAGGGCATCCGCCTGGTGAAATATCTCGAGCTGGATCCGGCCAAACGCGACACCCTGCGCCAGGAGTTCATTACCAATATCTTCCCCCTGCTGACACCGCTGGCACTGGATCCCGCGCACCCGTTCCCGCTGATTTCCAACCTGGCCCTGAACCTGCTGGTGACGTTACGCCATCCCGGCGGCAGCGCCGTCCACATCGCCCGGGTCAAGGTGCCGGTCGCCAGAGACATGGCTCCACGCTTCCTGCGCGTCGGCGACGAGAACGTGTTTGTGGCCCAAGACGATATCATTACCAACAACCTTGATCTGCTGTTCCCGGGCATGGAGATCGTTGCCTGCGAACTGTTCCGGGTGACGCGCAATGCCATCACCGAAGTCGACGAGGAGGAAGCGGACGACCTGCTGGCGATGATCGAAACCGAGCTGCGGCACCGTCATTTCGCCCCCATCGTGCGCCTGGAAGTGCTGAAAGACATGAACCCCACCCGCCGCGGCATGCTGGCGGCGGAACTGGGGCTGAACGAAGAAGCCGACGTGTTCGAGGTCGAAGAGCTGATGGCCATGCGCGATCTGTTCGAAATCGCCGGGCTGGAAATACCCGAGCTGCATGACACGCCGCATATTCCGATCGACAACACGCGCATGGCCTTCGACTCGCGCTCGATCTTCCATATCGTCCGCGAACGCGGGTCGGTGCTGCTGCAGCATCCCTACGAGTCATTCAGCACCAGCGTGGAGCGCTTCCTGCGCACCGCCAGCGAAGACCCCAAGGTGCTGGCCATCAAGATGACGCTGTACCGCACCTCGTCGGAAGGCAACATCATCGATGCCCTGATCCGTGCGGCGCGCAACGGCAAACAGGTCGCGGTGCTGGTGGAACTGAAGGCACGCTTTGACGAGGCCGCCAACATCGGCTGGGCGCGACGCCTGGAAAACGCCGGCATCCACGTCACCTACGGGGTGGTGGGGCTGAAAACCCACAGCAAGATCATTCTGGTGGTGCGCCGCGATTACAACGGACTGCGCCGCTATGCGCATATCGGCACCGGCAACTATCACCCGGGCACGGCGCGTCTGTACAGTGACCTGGGGATGCTGACCTGCGACGAGTCGATCGGCCAGGACCTCACCGAATTGTTCAATTACCTCACCGGCTACTCGCCGCCGCCCACCTATCGCAAAATTCTGGCCGCGCCCTACACGCTCAAGCAGTCGCTGCTGAGCAAAATCGAGCGCGAAATCAAGTGCCACGGGCCCGATTCCCCGAGCCATATCCAGTTCAAAATGAACGCGCTCGAGGATGCGGACATCACCCGCGCCCTGTACCGCGCCGCCCAGGCCGGGGTCAAGGTCGACCTGATTGTGCGCGATACCTGCCGGCTGCGTCCGGGCGTGCCCGGGCTGAGTGACAGCGCTACCGTGATCAGCGTGGTGGGACGCTTCCTGGAACACTCGCGAATTTATTATTTCCGCAATTGCGGCGACGAAGAGTATTACATCGGCTCCGCGGACCTCATGAAGCGCAACCTGGAAAGCCGCGTGGAAGTGGTGGCACCCGTGGAAGACCCCAAGCTGCGCCAGGAACTGCGGCTGATATTGGATGCCCAGCTGTCGAGCCGCAAGAATGTCTGGGAGATGCAGTCCGATGGTAGCTACCTGGAACGACAAGGAGTGGAAGGTAAGGAATCGAAGAGTTCCCAGGAAACCTTCATCGCCCTGGCGCAGAAGCGCAAGGCGGCGGCCACCAAGCACAAACAGGCCAAGCTGCGCGAGAAGCTGCTGATCTATTTCCACAAACGCCTGCACAGCACAAACTGAGCAGGCGGCAGCGCCGGTCGGTGCGCGACCGCGGCACGGTTTGGCTGTGTTAACCGGGGAATTGCACATGTTTCGATCTGCATACCGATGCCACCTGGTGAAACATAGAACGCGCCAGGCAGTAACCCTGTAGAGCGGCCTTTTATGCCCTTTAGGGTGCCCGGCCGCGATTCGCGCCGGGGGACGGCGTTTATGCCCGGCACGGGTGCTCCTACAGCGGCATTTTTTTGCAATGATTGGGTTGACTCTGGCACGGCGGCGACGACAAGGAGAATAACGATGGCAGCACACGAAAAACACCACCCGATCCTGGTACCCGTCGACTTTTCCGCCTATTCGGAGGCGGCACTGCTGTGCGCAGCCGAGCTGGCTGATCTCATCGGTGCCCCGCTAACCGTCCTGCATGTGGTGCACGACTTGGGCGAGGCGCCGGGTTACTACACGGTCAAGGGGCGCAAAAAGCAGCTACACCGCATGGAAGATGTCGCCGCCGAGATGTTGGACGAGTTTCTGCTCAAGATGCGCAAGGCGCACCCCAAGTGCCAGGTACTCGAAAACGCCAAGACACTGTTGGTGGTGGGCCTTCCCGTCAACCGGATTCTCGAAACGGCGGAAAAAATTCAGGCGCGCATGATTGTCATGGGCAGCCAGGGCAGAACCGGGCTCAAGCACATCATGCTGGGTTCGAAAGCCGAACAGGTGGTCAACCTGTCGCCGATCCCGGTGACCATCGTCAAGGCCGGGAAACAAGCATCGCCACACAAGGAATGAGCCCGATGCACAATGCCACCTTTACCGTCTTACAACTGCGCAGCAAGCTGCTGCTGGCACTCGCGGCCGGCGCTGTGCTGGCAGCGGGCCCGGTGCTGGCGGCCGATATCGGCGGCGAAACCCTGCAATGGTGGAAGATGACCATGCAGCTGTTCGGCGGTCTGGCCCTGTTCCTGTTCGGCATGGACCAGATGGCAGAAGCGATGAAGGCGGTCGCTGGCGAGCGCATGAAGCTCGTTCTCGCCAAGCTCACCACCAACCGCATCATGGGTGCGGTGACCGGCGCCTTTGTCACTGCAATCATCCAGTCATCCTCGGTCACCACGGTGCTGGTGGTCGGCTTCATCACCGCAGGCCTGATGTCCATGTCCCAGTCCATCGGTGTGATCATGGGCGCCAATATCGGCAGCACCTTCACAGCACAGCTCATCGCCTTCAACGTGACCCAGTATGCACTGATCATGGTCGCCGTAGGTTTTTACTTGCTTTTCGCCACCAAGCAGGAGAAAGGACGCTACTACGGCGCCATGATCATGGGGGTCGGGCTGGTGTTCTACGGCATGGGCGTGATGAGCGAAGCCATGGCGCCGCTGCGCAGTTACGCGCCGTTTCTACACCTCATGGAGCACATGGAAAGACCGCTGCTTGGCATCCTGGTGGGAGCACTGTTTACCGCCCTGGTCCAGTCTTCGGCAGCGACTACCGGCATCGTCATCGTGATGGCAGCACAGGGCTTGATCACGTTGCCCACCGGTATCGCATTGGCGTTCGGCGCGAATATCGGCACCTGCGTGACCGCGCTGCTGGCCGCCATCGGCAAACCGCGCGAGGCAATGCGCGCCGCCCTGGTGCACGTGTTGTTCAATGTGTTCGGCGTCCTGCTGTGGGTCGGCTTCATCGGCTACCTGGCGGCGCTGGTGACCTGGCTGTCGCCCGCGCATACGGACCTGTCGGGGGTGGCGCGTCTGGCGGCCGACACCCCGCGCCAGATCGCCAATGCCCACACGCTGTTTAACGTCACCAATACCCTGGTGTTCATTGGGCTGGCCGGCCAATTCGCGCGACTGGTGGAATGGCTGGTACCCGACAGGCCGCTCGAGGAAGTGATCGTCGTCAGACCCCTGTATCTCGACGATGAACTGCTAAGCACGCCTGCGCTGGCGCTGGACCGGGCGCGCATGGAGATCGGGCATATGGGTGATCGCGTCAAGGAAATGCTGCAGCGCATCATGCCGGCCATCCTGGCCGGTGACCGGCTGAGCCTCACGGAAATCGCACGGATTGATGACGAAGTGGATGTCCTGCACCGCTCCATCATCGCTTACCTGGGCCGCATCAGCCGCAAGCGCCTGACGGAAGAACAGACCCAGGCGTTCATCAACCTGATGGCGGCGGTCAATGACCTGGAAAACATCGGCGACATCATCGAGACCGACCTGGTACACCTGGGAAATCAGCGTATCAAACAGGCCGTGTCTATCAGTCATGCGACCCGCGAGGTACTTAGCGGACTGCACGAAGTGGTTGCATCCACCGCCGCGCTGGCCACCACCGCGGTGGTGGAACAGGATCGGCGTGCCGCTGGCGAAGTCATCGCCATGAAGTCCGACATCAACCGCCTGATGGCCTCGGCAGCCCTGCACCAGGCCCGGCGGCTGGTGGCGGAGGAACCCAACCGGCTTGCCGCTTACACCGTGGAGATGGATATTATCGAGAAACTGAAGCGCATCTATTATTTCGCCAAGCGCATGGCGAAAAGCGTCATGCCGGCGGACAGCGTCGAGCCGGACGCGCAGACGGCGACGCAAACGGCCGCCTGACCCGCCGCACGGCAGAGCCAACGCGTGCCTAACCGCAGTCTGCCAGCGCTGTGCAAGTGGCTGATCGACAGATATTGATCTTCATCAACACAGGGTTCATTACAATTCTGTTACAAATGGGTTACCGTCAGTTTTTATGGATGCCATAGTCCAAACCTTAATAACCACCTCAACTTATTTTGATACCTATTTATTAATAAATATTTTTATAATTGAGCGAACACGATCAAGCCTAACGCCGGAGGATAGCCAATGAAACACAACTGGATGTTGATTACCGCATTGCTCACCCCTACCCTGCTGCTCCCGACCTCAGTCGAGGCCCGCAGCGAAATCCAGAACAAGGGTTCCGACACGCTGGTCAACGTGGCCCAGGCCTGGGCCGAGGCCTACCAGCAGGTCAATCCGGAGGTAGCGGTGGCCGTATCGGGCGGTGGCTCAGGGACCGGCATCGCCGCCCTCATCAACGGCACCGTCGACATCGCCAACGCCAGCCGCAGGATCCAGGACAAGGAAATCAAGCTGGCCGAAAAACGCGGCCATGAACCGGTCGAGCACATTGTCGGCTACGATGCGCTGGCGGTGTTCCTCAACAGTGCCAACCCCATCGACAGGCTGAGTTTTCAGCAGCTGAAAGAGATCTTCGGACGCGGCGGCAAAGCCACCAAGTGGACCGATATCGGTATCGAAGTCCCCGGCTGCAAGGGCCAGCAGATCGTGGTAGTGAGTCGCCAGAACAACTCCGGCACCTACGCCTATTTCAAAGATGCCGTGCTCGGTAAGAAGGGCAAATACCGCCAGGGCACCCTGGATATGCACGGGTCAAAGGACGTCGTCGACCTGGTGGAGAAGACACCCTGCGCCATCGGGTACAGCGGTCTGGCCTACGCAACCCCGCACCTCAAGATGGTCTGCGTTTCCGCCACCGATGACGGCCCCTGCGTGATGCCCTCGGAGGCGACCGCTTCTGACCGCAGCTATCCGATTGCCCGTCCGCTGTTCATGTATACCAGCGGTAAACCGCAGGGCGACATCAAGGCCTATCTGGACTGGGTGCTGAGCGATACCGGACAGTGCATCATCAAGAAGAAAGGCTACGCCCCGGTACGCAACCTCGGCTGTGACTGACGCAAGGCGCACACGCCACTGCGGCATGGCGGCAACAACCGGGACGGACTCGCCGGACTGTATGGCACGCGCCAGGACTGGCAACAAAAACACACGGAGCGGCAGGCATGAGCCACTATGAAGAAAGGCTGGAACGGGACCTGGTCAGGATCCGGGATGAGATGGCGAAGATGGCAACGCGCGTCATGGAGGGTCTGCACAACGCCATCCGCGCCCTGCTGACCGGCGATCACAAACTGGCCGCCGGCACCATTCTCGCCGACCACCCGATTAACCGGGCCATGCGCGAGATTGACCGGCTCTGTCATGCCTTCATCGCTCTGCACCTGCCCAGCGCCGGGCACCTGCGGCTGCTGTCGTCGGTGATCCGCGCCAACATCGCTTTGGAGCGCATCGGTGACTACGCGGTCACCATTGCACGGGTGTCGGAACAGCTGACCACGCCACCGCAAGGCCGGATCGCCGTCGAACTGGAGCGTTTCGGCAGCGAGGCACAACGGATGCTGAAGCAGGCCGTGACCGCCTTCAATGAGCTCAACGCCGCCGCGGCCCAGGCTACTATGGTCATAGAACGTGACATGGAATACGACCTGGACGCGATCTATGCCGAGTTAATCTCGAACCGCGAGCCGGACAAGGTCACGGACCTGCTGGCCGTATTCATCCTGTTCACCCACCTCAAACGAGTGGCGGATCAGGCCAAGAACCTGTGCGAGGAAACCGTGTTCGCAGTAACCGGACAGACCAAGGCGCCCAAGGTCTACAATATCCTGTTCGTCGACGAGCACAACTGTTGCCTGAGCCCGATGGCCGAAGCGATTGCACGCAAAAGCTTTCCGGAAAGCGGACACTACAGCAGTGCCGGTTCCAAACCTACGGCCGCCCTCAACCTGTCCATGGTGCGTTTCATGGGCGAGCACGGCGTCGATCTCGCGGCCGTCAAACCCCGGGGGCTGAATTTGACCCATTACGAACTGGCGGAAAAACACGTCATCGTCAGCCTGCAGGGACCGGTGCGCAGCTTCGTACCGGCACTGCCCTTCCACACCACCGGACTGGAATGGGAGGTAGAACCCGCGGCGGACGACGCAAACCAGAGCTTCAGCACCGACGAAATGGAAACCCTCTACCGGCAGATCGCCGCCGAGGTGAGCGACCTGATGGACTTACTGCGCGGTAAGGATGCGCGCTGAGCAGGGCTGCCACCACATGCATACCAACACCCCCACCGATTTCGATCGGCGCAACTTTGACTGGTACCTGGACAAGCTGGTCCAGATTCTGGTGTTCATCGGCGGCATCTCGGCCATCGTGTTCATCGTCGGGATCTTTATCTTCATCACCAAAGAAGGCATTGGCTTCATCGTCAACACGATGGACGTCAAGGAGTTCTTCCTGTCGCCCTACTGGGAGCCCAGTGACGAGGACGCCCCCGAATACGGCATCCTGGCGCTGATAGCCGGGACCGCCAGCGTCACCGGCCTGGCGCTGGTCGTTTCCATTCCGTTTTCGCTGGGCGCCGCCATCTATATCGGCGAGTTCGCCACCGGCAAGACGCGTGAGGTCCTCAAGGTACTGGTGGAACTGCTGGCGGCCATTCCCTCGGTAGTCTGGGGCTTCATCGGGCTCACCCTGATGAATCCGCTGATCATCCAGGTGTTCGATGTACCGGTCGGGCTGAATGTACTGAATGCGGGCATTATTCTTGGCCTCATGACCGCTCCGATCATGACGTCCATCGCCGAGGACGCCCTCAAGGCGGTACCGGACCGCTACCGCGAAGCGGCCGAGGCGATGGGCGCGACGCGCTGGCAGGTGATTTACAAGGTGGCGCTGCCGGCCGCCAAGAACGGTCTGCTCGGTGCCGTGCTGCTCGGCATCGGGCGCGGCTTCGGTGAAACCATGGCGGTGCTGATGACCACCGGACACGCGGTCAACATACCCCACAGCGTGTTCGACCCGGTGCGCGCCCTGACCGCGACCATCGCCGCCGAGCTGGGCGAAACCGCGGTCGGTTCCGACCACTACCAGGTACTGTTCACCATCGGTATTTTCCTGTTCCTGATCACCTTTGTCGTCAACATGACCGCCGACCTGATCGTGCGCGGCGTGCATCGAGGATAAGCCCATGTTCGCTGCAACAGCGCTCAACACCAGCAACAAGAAAGTCCAGCGCCTGTTCCGCATCCTGTTCATGCTGATGACCGGGCTGCTGATTCTGCCGGTGCTGATCATCCTGACCATGCTGATCTACAAGGGTGGCCCGGTGCTGTCCATCGATTTCCTGTTCACCGCGCCAACCCACGGCATGACGGCCGGCGGCATCTTTCCCGCCCTGCTCGGCACCGTGTGGCTGGTGGGCATGGCGCTGCTGATCTCGGTGCCGATCGGGGTGGCGGCGGCCATCTACCTGAGCGAGTACGCCGCCGACAACTGGTTCACGCGCATCATCAACGTGGCGATCATCAACCTGGCCGGTGTGCCGTCGATTGTGCATGCGCTGTTCGGTGTCGGCGCCTTCGTCATCTTTTTCCGTTTCGGCACCAGCATCCTGGCAGCCAGCCTGACGCTGGCAATCATGACCCTGCCGGTGGTGATTGTCGCCACCCGCGAATCGCTGCAGGCGGTGCCTGTAGCGTTCCGGGAAGCCTGCTGGAACATGGGCGCGACGCGCTGGCAGACCATTCGCCGCGTGGTGCTGCCCAACGCCATCAGCGGCATTCTCACCGGCGTGATTCTGGAAGTGTCGCGCACCGCCGGCGAGACGGCGCCCATCATGTTCACCGGCGCGGTGTTTTTCACGCCGTTCCTGCCGCAAAGCATTTTCGACCAGACTATGGCACTGTCGCTGCACCTGTTCGTAGTCGCCACCCAAGTGCCGGGCGTGCCCGAAAACCTGCCCTTTGGTGTTGCCCTGGTGCTGATCGCCATGGTGTTGCTGATGAACAGTATCTCCATCGGCTTCCGCATGCACCTGCGAGCACGTAAGAAATGGTAGGCAGGGCGTCCACGGATTCCGACAGCGCCGCAAAGCCCGGCGGGTCGGCACCAGGTAACACTTTGCAGCGCACCCTGGAAGTGAATGACCTGAGCATCCGCTACGGCAGTCACATTGCCCTCGAAGGAGTCAGTCTGGAGGTACGCCAGCACGAGATTTTCGGCATCATCGGACCGGCCAATGCCGGCAAGACCTCGTTTCTGAAGGCGCTCAACCGCATGGACATGTTCAATCCGGCGATGCGCGTGGAGGGCGACATCCGTTTCAACGGACGGGAAATCCGGCGGCTGAAAAATGTCTACGCACTGCGTTCACGTATCGGTGTCGTGTTTCCGCTGCCGGTCGGTTTACCCATGACCATCTATAACAACGTCGCCCTGGCGCCACGCCTGCGCGGCGTCAGCGACAAGGCGGCACTGGATGTGATTGTGGAGCATTGCCTGCAACGTGCCGCGCTCTGGGACGAGGTCAAGGACCGGTTGAATTCGCTCGGCAGTCTGCTGTCCGGGGGCCAGCAGCAGCGCCTGACCATTGCGCGCGCCCTGTCGCAGAACCCGGAGCTGCTGATGCTGGACGAGTTCTCGATTGCGGTCGACCCGGTGACCACCATGCGCATCGAGGACGTGCTCAAGGAACTCAAGAAGGAGATGACCATCATCCTGGTCACCAACCTGGTTCAGCAGGCGCGCCGGCTGGCCGATCGCACCGCCTTTTTTCTCGACGCCCGGTGTGTCGAGGTCGGTGATACGGAAGCCCTGTTTACCGGCGAGGTGCAGGACCCGCGCACCCGCGACTACCTGGAAGGGAGATTCGGCTGATGGCAGCCCAGGCGCAGCAGATTGCCATCCGCACCCGCAAGCTGAATCTCTGGTATGGCACTTTCCAGGCCCTGTTCAACGTCGACCTGCAGGTCAAGGCAGGAATGATCACCTCCCTCATCGGGCCGTCCGGCTGCGGCAAGTCGACCCTGCTGCGCAGCGTCAACCGCATCAACGAGCGTCTCGGTTATGCGCGTATCGAGGGGGCCATCGAGGTGCTCAACAAGAACATCTATGACTCGGACGTGGAACTGGTGCAGGTGCGCAGGCAGATCGGCATGGTGTTCCAGCGACCCAATCCGCTGCCCATCTCCATCCGTGACAACGTGCTGTTCGGCCACCGGCTGCACAGCGCGGGTGGCAAATTGTCGCGCAGCGAGCAGGATGCCATCATCGAAGACGCACTGCGCCAGGTGCTGCTATGGGATCAGGTCAAGGACCGCCTGAAGCGCAAGGCCACCGAACTGTCCCTGGAGGAACAGCAGAAGCTGTGCATCGCCCGGCTGCTGCCGGTCAAGCCCAGCCTGCTGTTGATGGACGAACCCTGCTCGGCCCTGGACCCCAAGGGCACCGAAGCCGTGGAAGAACTGATCTGGGAGCTGCGCGGCAAATACACCATCCTGATCGTGACCCACAACATGGCGCAGGCCCGGCGCGCCAGTGAAGAGTGCATCTTCATGCTGATGGGAAAGCTAATCGAACACGCCGACACGGCGGACATGTTCGTGACCCCGACGCACCGGGAAACGGCGGACTATATCGAGGGCCGCTACGGCTGACAGCGCGCGGCGAGTAGCCTGCCCCACTCAGGCGCCTGGCGGTTCCGCTGTATCAACCGCGCGCAGCGGGACGCGCCGGTTCCACCATTCACGGGAACCCATGACCTCAACGGGCAGCTGCCCGCCCTGCGCCGCGACCCCTTTCACGACCGTGACCGGGACCGGGCTGTGTTGTGCGACCTCGGCGGCGACCGAACCTACCGCCAGGCGCGACAAGGCACTACGTCCATGACTTCCCATGACAATCAGCGCGGCATCCTCGCGCAGCGCGACCTCCTGGATACGCTGGGCGGGCAGACCGCTGACCAGTCGGGTGCGGGCGCTCGCCAGTGCCTCACGGACCGAATCATGCCGGCCCAGTTCGGCTATGAAGTCAGCCAGCATGTCGCGCGCGACATCCTCCAGGGGCCGTATCAGGGCCGCATGGGAATGCCTCGCGCGCTGGTAGAAACCCGGTTCGTTTCCCGGTTCGTGGACCACATGCAGCACCAGCAGCGGCGCCTGAGCGCAGCCGGCAAAATGGGCGGCGAACAGCAGGGCCGCCTCGGAGCAGGAGGAAAAATCCACCGGCACCAGAATCGGCCGGCGCTCCGACAGGGGCTCGCCTTTTGAAATATCCGTAATCTGACCTGGCATGCTGGTTCGCTCCACGGGAACGGGATAGCGATGGTTCGACGGGTACTCTAACAGACAAATATGACAGGAATGTGACAAGGTGTGGCGGTCGACAACGCCCCGCGGGCCCGAGGCAACGAAGCGAGGTCGTGGTGCCCACCTGTGCACGCCGGAGTGACACCCGCAGGTTGGGCTGAGCGCAGCGAAGTCCAACAAGCCGTTTTATCGACAGCAAATCGGGTAGCGGTATACCGCCTGGTTTTGCCGCGCAGGAATGCACGCGGAGGGCCCTTAGCCGGGGTAGCGTTGGGCGTCGCTGCGCTCAGCCCAACCTACGAAGCTCTTCTCACCTGGGGTGTGACGAACGCCGGTCAGACCCGCGCCAGGGCGGTTTCCAGCTGCTCGCACAGGGCGCGGATCACCTTGATGCGGGCGAAGCGCTTGTCGTTGCCTTCCACCAGCGTCCAGGGGACATGCAGGGTGCTGGTGTGCTGGACCATGTCGTTGACCGCCCGCTCGTAGTCCAGCCATTTGTCGCGGTTGCGCCAGTCATCGTCGGTGAGTTTCCAGCGCTTGTGGGGGCTCTCCTCGCGCGCCGTGAAGCGCGCCAGCTGCTCCTCGCTGGTAATATGCAGCCAGTATTTCACCAACACGATGCCGTGCTCGATCAGCTGCTCCTCGAAGTCGTTGATCTCGGCATAGGCGCGTTTCCACTCCGCCTCGCTGGCCAGCCTTTCCACCCGTTCCACCAGCACCCGCCCGTACCAGCTGCGGTCGAAAATCGTCACCCGCCCCGCGCGCGACAGATGCCGCCAGAAACGCCACAGGTAATGCCGGGCCGCTTCCTCGTCGGTGGGCGCGGCGGTCGGAATGACCTGGTAATTGCGCGCATCCAGCGCCGCGGTAATGCGCCGCACCGCACCGCCCTTGCCGGCGGCGTCAGGCCCTTCCAGGACCACTATGGTGGACAGCTTCTTTTTCAACGCCTTGCGCGACAGCACAGCGAGCTTCGCCTGATACTCCCGCAGCTGCCGCTGATAGTCCTTCTTGTCGAGTGTCTGGCCCATGTCCAGACTGTGCAGCACACTGACCATGGGTACATCGACCGCGGTGGTGGCTGCGCCGGGGCTGTCGGCGCTGACCATAGCGGCTGCGTTACCCTCTGCAGCAGCGCCCACCAGCCGCACTTTTACCTCCTGTTGGAGTCTCACCGCCTCCAGCTGGCTGGCCAGGGCGTCGCGGATCAGAGTGCCGACGGTCAGACTGCGGTAAAAGGGATCGACGCCTTCAACAATTTGCCAGTGTGCCTTGCCGGTGCTGGTGCGCAGAATAGTGCGCTCGGCGGCCTCCATGAAGCGATCGTACATTTGCCAGTGCTTCCAGTGCTTCTGGCTGACCCGCCATTTTTCCAACGGGTCTCTCTGCAGACACTTGAGACGGCGTTCCTGGGCCTCGCGGCTGAGGTGCATCCAGAACTTGAGCACCAGCGCACCGCCTTCGGCCAGCGCGTTTTCGAACGCAACGATACGGTCCAGGCGGTCGACTAAGCCAGCCGTATTGCTCTGGCCGTACACCCAGTCCAGCACCGGCCGCGAGTACCAGGAGCTGAGGAACAGGCCGATACGCCCACTGGGCGGCAGATCGCGCCAGAAGCGCCAGAACTCGGGGCGCTCGCGCTCTTCGTCCGAGGGCTTGTCATAGGCACGTGTCACCAGCCAGCGCGGATCCATCCATTCATTGAGCAGATTGATGGTCTGTGTCTTGCCGGCGCCATCGACGCCGGCAAACACCACAATCACCGGGAAGCTGCTGACCTCGCGCAACTCACCCTGCAGGCCCAGCAGTTCCTGGCGCAGCAACGGCTCCCGCTCGCTGTACTCGTCCTTGGATATGCTGCTGCCGAGCTCTGCGGTTCTGAACATCTGCGTCTCCATGTTTTGTCAAAGCCACACCTGCGGCTTGTCGCAACCGGAACGACCCTAACGCAGGGCGGTAGCGATGTATACTAGGCGATCATAAGTATTCTTAGCGCAAATTTTGTCCTACCGCTACGACAGGAGCCCGCGTGGCAAAGATTTTCGTCGAAGATCCGGACGGCAATACCCGCTTTCCCTTCCTGCGCGGCATCCTGACGCGCTCGCTGCAAAACTCCGGGCTGACCTTCGAGGAAGCCTACAAGGCGGCCACCCGGATCCGCAGGGAACTCGGCGATAAGGCGGTGATTACCAGCGGCGAGCTGCGCGACCGGGTGCTGGCGCTGCTGGAGCGGGACTACGGCAGCAAGCGGGTCGCACGCTACCAGCAGCAGACACTGGTGGTGACACCCGTCCGGGTCAGGCATCCCGACGGGCACGTCACCCCGTTTTACGGTGACCAGCACCGCCGCTGCCTGGAGACCGTCGGTCTCACCTACGAGGAAGGCATGACCGTCATGGCCTGCATCCGGCAGCACTTCCTGGACAAAGGAATTACCGAAACGACCTCCCAGCACATCGCCCATCTGACCTACCGCACCCTGCGCCAGAGCCCCGAACTCGGCCCCGCGGTGGCACACCGCTGGCTGGTGTGGATCGACTTTCTGCGCAGCGGCCGGCCGCTGGTACTACTGATTGGCGGCACCAGCGGCTGCGGCAAGAGCACCATCGCCACGGCGCTCGCCAACCAGCTGGACATCGTGCGCATGCAGTCCACCGACATGCTGCGCGAGGTGATGCGCACCATGATCTCCAAGCGCCTGTTGCCGATCCTGCATACCTCGTCGTTCAGCGCCTGGAACGTACTGGCTGACCATCAAACCACCCTGGAGCGGGACGAGGACCTGCTGCTGGCCGAAGGTTACCGCGCCCAGGTGGACCTCCTGGCCGCCGCCAGCGAAGCGGTTATCGAGCGGACGCTGCGCGAGCGCGTGTGGCTGATCCTGGAAGGCGTGCATATTCACCCCTCGATACTCGAAAAGATACCGCAGGACACTGACGCGGTGATCGCGCCCATCATGCTGGCCGTGCTCAAACGGCGAGACCTCAAGGAGCGCATCCGCGGGCGCGGCACCAAGACGCCGCAGCGCCGTTCCAGCCGCTACCTGGAACATTTCGATGCCATCTGGCAGCTGCAGTCGTTCCTGCTGTCGGAGGCCGACCGCAGCAGGATTCCCATTATCGTCAACGGCGATCGCGACAAGGTGGTGCGCGAAATCATGCGCACCGTGATCGACACCCTGGCACAGGACTTTACCGCGACACCAGCGGACGTATTTCTGTAGCGGGTTGTGAGCTGCCGCCTCGGGCCGATTCCGCCTGATCCCCGCCTGCGAATCACGCCCACGGTACAACAGGTTCGTTAGGAATCAACCTGTATTAGCGTGACCTGGGCGCGCAATTCATTGATCCATTTGAGCAGCGCCTCGGGTCGCTCGCTGGTGATTCTTGGGGAGTCCGCATAGATAGTCGTTACAAGCCCTGTTTGTCGCCAGCACGGGTAGTGGACGGCAATAGTGTTCCTGCATAACTGAAAGGCAAGCTGCCAAACCGGTTTGCCAGACTGAGCTTGCCGCTTAGCCTGTAATCCATGCCCTGGGTTTTGCGCTCCTGCAGCGCCTGGAACTGGCGCACGAAGCCGAACAGCGTACTGACACCGCTGAGTTCGATAACGCACTCACCGTAACGCGGCACCGTCACATCAGCATCGCTCACACCTTTCAGCAATGCTTGCCCGTTGACTTCGAGGACAAAGCTCATTCCGGATATCTCGAGTGCATGATCGTTCGGGTTTTGCAGCCGCACCTTCAGCTGGTATTTCTGCTCCAGCGGCGTTACCTCGACCGGCTCGATCGAGACCACCGACAGATCGGGTGGTGTAGTGGTGGCCGGCACGGTCGCGCAGCCGGTAATCCACAGTGTCAGCGCAGCCCAGATACCGATTGACAGCAGTCGATCCGAAGACATGTTCATGTGCTCTGCACGAGGTTGATTGTCGAACCTTAGCACAAAGAGCGGATCAACAGGGCAGACTCGATCAGCACGGCTGTCTGTCATGGGGCGGTTCGGGCACTCAGTATGAACGGCGGCAGCGGACAATGCAGGATGCTACAGACGGCGCGCAGCATTTCCGCCTCGCTGACGGTCACCTGGCCATCGTATGAAATAGTGCTGGTCAATGCCTTGACCAGTTCTTCCTTGGCCATGGCAGGCAACCTGTCCAGTTTGTCCAGGGCCGCATCCATCCGCGGGACCCACTTTTCGGGCGGGTCGTAGTCGGGCCAGTCGACGCGGCTTGGGAGCAGCGCGAGCATGCCGACCTGGTAGGCATCCCGTGCGGCCTGATCGCCTTCCGTGTGGCCAAGACGGGCGACGACGGAAAACAGGGTATGCAACTCGCTGAGGCTTTTTACCAGCTTTAAGCCGCGTCCTGTGGTTGCCCGCTGGGGGTGGTCGGCATCGCGCAGGTACGCTACCAGCACCCGGGAGAGCAGGTATTCGAAGCTGTCCACCTGGCCGTCAGTCTGGATCAGCGCGTCGACCAGGTCGAGTAGCGCAGCGATCTGTTCACGGGGACGCTGCTTGAGCGCCGGAAAAGCCAGTTCCATCAGGGGCAGGCGGAACGCTGCGCCCAGTTCAAGCACCGCGGTATGCAACTCGCCAATAAGTGCCAGCTGTTCAGGTTCGAAGAAAGATGACAGTCGGGTCAGCTGCCGTCTGCGGATGTCATCGTCCTGATCCAGCAACAGGGCAACCGTCAGCAGCGGTGCGCCGCTTCGGGACTGTGCGGCTTTGTGCAGGCTGGCGGGAATCAGCTGGCGTAATCCGGCGGCATGCTGTATGTGCTCCTCGCCCGGGTTGCCGATGGAGCTGCTGACGGCACCGGGCGTCAGTATCAGCAGCGACTCCATGAGCCGGCTCCACTGCGCCCTTGCAGTGCCGGGAGAGGGCTCGGCAGCGGTGCGTTCTTCCTCTGCAGCGGTTTCGCGGGCGGTGGCCCGTTTCGCCAAGTCGCGCACATAGGTCTCGGGGTCGAAGCCAGGTTCCAGCACCCGGATGCGTTCCTCGATCGGCGGGTGGGTCGCGTACAGCTGGAAAAATGAACGCAGACCATTGGCAAACAACATATGGCTGACTTCTTCGGCGTCGGCATCCTGAATCTCCGCTGACGCACCATAACCGATCTTTTTGAGCGCACCGGCGATACCGTCCGTCTGACGGGTGAACTGCACCGCGGATGCATCGGCCAGGTATTCCCGCTGGCGGGACACGCCCGCCTTGATCAAACGGGCAAAGAACAGGCCGAGATAGCCGATCACCGCCAGCGCCAGACCAGTGGCAACCGCCACGACGATACCCCCGCCCTTGTCGTTCGAGCCGCGGGAGCGAAAGCGTGCAAGTCGCACGCTTCGCAAAATGGTCCGGCCGATGAGACTGATCACCAGGATCCCGAACAGGATGCCCAGCAGTTGCATGTTGAGGCGCATGTCGCCGTTGAGCACATGACTGAACTCGTGCGCAATCACACCCTGCAACTCGTCGCGGTTGAAGGCTTCCAGGCTGCCGCGAGTGACGGCAATAGCCGCATCGCCGGGCGTGAAACCGGCGGCAAAAGCATTGAGACCCGGTTCCTGCTCGAGGACATACACCTCGGGCACGGGAACGCCGGAGGCAATGGCCATTTCTTCCACGACATTGTGCAGCCGCCGGCGCAGCGGGTCCCGGGTGTCGGGGGTGATCAGGGTACCGCCCAGGCTGCGCGCCACCTTGCCGCCGCCGCTGGCGAGCGTGGCCATACGAAACAGGCTGGCCATGCCGATGAAACCCGCCGTCATCAGGCTGCTTCCGGTGAGCAGCCCGGTGTGTTCACCGGCCCAGTGCAAACCCGGCACTATCAGCTGTCGCGTATCGTTGCCCATGTTCGCAACCAGAGTGAACACCACGAGGTCGACCGCGACCACAATGGCAATCAGGGCGAGGATGAACATGAATACCAGGAACCGAGTCTGGCGACGGGCCCTGTCCTGGTGCGCGAAGAAATCCATGTCCGTACTTAACAGCGCATCTGCGGCGAGCTAACCGGACTCAGAAGGAGACCCTGGGCACCTCGCGTTTTTCCGGCGCTTCGATCTCCAGGAATTCGGCCGCATTGAAGTTGAAACTATTGGCAACGACGGAGCCGGGAAAGCTCTCGCGCCCGTTGTTGTAGTTCATGACCGCATCGTTGAAGGCCTGGCGCGCGAAGGCGACCTTGTTTTCCGTGGACGCGAGTTCTTCCTGGAAGTGCAGCATGTTCTGATTGGCCTTGAGATCAGGATAAGCCTCGGCGAGTGCGAACAGCCGCCCCAGTGCGCCACTCAGGGCCCCCTCGGCCGCGCCGAGTTCCTTTATGGCGCTGGCGTCGGACGGGTCGGCCGCCGCGTGCTGCAATCCGGTCACCGCCGCGTTGCGCGCCTGGATCACGGCCTCCAGCGTTTCGCGCTCGTGCTTGATGTAGCCCTTGACCGCTTCCACCAGATTCGGGATCAGGTCGTGCCGCCGGGTGAGCTGCACATCGATCTGCGAGAAACCGTTTTTTACCCGGTTACGCAGACTGACCAGGTTGTTGTACAGCAGGACACCGTAAAGGATAACCGCTGCTGCAATGCCCAGAATGATCAGTAATGTCGTCACTTGTGAATCGCCTCCCGCCTTGTTCTTCCTGTGTGATAATGGCGCCAAAGGGCCGGGCATTCCGGATGAAAATCAGCGCATGCCGCCGCCCCGACCGGCGGCGTGCCAGTCAGGACTGGTGCTCGTTCAGAGGTGATCGCCAAGCGGTGAAGGGTTGTTAAAGCCGGGGTCATCCCCGTCCTTGATGAACATGACGACGCCGTTCCCGAATATAAGAATTTTCGGGAGATCGCCCTCCCGTTCATAAATCCAGCGATTATCACGGCGTGATGTTGGCTCGCCACAGGTTGCCAGAACCTGTTCCTCTGTGTCACCGGCGGAGACCAGGTTGCCATTGCACTCCATCGGTGAGGCGCTGGGGACGGAAAGCCCGCTCAGATACAGAAGGGTTGCGATGAAAAGAAGATATGTACGCTTCATGCCCCACCCACACCATGTACCCGATACGTTGTACACTGACTCTGGATAGGCCAAGTATACGAGTTTCTTTGCTGCGCGCCATCCGGTTGCGGCGCACGGATCGGGCAGACAGAGAGGTTTGATGAGCCGCGAATTCGGTCCGCTCCAGCGCCCCGATCGTCGCAATTGTATAGATCTTTCCGTTAGTTATTGTCACTCAACCATCACCTATTGGGGACTTTTCGGCTGGGCGGTAAACCGCCATTGCGCTGCGTTTTGTACCCCAGGCACCCTCGTCCCGGTCCGCTAACGGCGAAATGATCCGGTGAGTCATACCGGCAGATGCGCGCCGCCGGCAGTGGTAAAGTATCCACCAGCCAGGCCGGCGGGGGCGGCTGAGGGCAGCGGCTGTCACCATCTCCAACACCACTGGCCCACCATCGAGCAGGGCTCGCCTGGTTGAACAATGCTTCCCACAGATCGCCATCGGAAACCGCTCGCGTGGAAAAATCGGAACTCTTGAAGCAACTGCGTATCGACGACAGCGCGCGCGGCACGGCCTCTAAACCTGCGCTTCCACTGATCATCGGCATACTGGTCCTATCGCTCGCGGCGGTCGGCATCTGGTACCTGCTGGCCGGGGGCAAAGCATTCACGGTGCGTACCGCCACGGCACAGGCAATGAACGGCGTCCTGGGCAGCACTTCCGTGCTCGATGCCACGGGTTATGTGACCGCCAGGCGGCAGGCCACCGTCTCGGCCAAAGTGACAGGCCAGGTCACAGACGTGCTGATCGAAGAAGGCCAGCGCGTGCAGGCAGGCGAGGTGCTGGCGCGACTCGACGACAGCGACGCGCAGGCTCAGCTCGACCTGGCGCGTGCGCAACGTGCTGCGGCGCGCGCGCGGCTCGCGGACCTGCGTCTGCTCCTTGCGCAGGCGCGGCGCGATGATCAGCGCCAGCGGGATCTGCTGGCGCGCAAACTCACCAGCCAGCAGGCTGCCGACGACGCCCGCACGCTGGCGGAGACCCGCAATGCCGCCCTCGTCACCCAGCAGCGTGAAGTGGAGGTCGCCGAGCGCGGCGTCGAAGTCGCCCAGGTCGGCTTGGACAACACCGTGATCAGGGCACCCTTTTCCGGAGTGATCACCGTCAAAGCGGCGCAGCCGGGCGAGATCGTGTCGCCCTTCTCTGCCGGTGGCGGCTACACGCGTACCGGCATCGGCACCATCGTCGACATGGATTCGCTGGAGATCGAGGTGGAGGTCAACGAGGCCTACATCGGGCGCGTACAGCCCGACCAGCCGGTGCAGACCACCCTCAACGCCTATCCGGACTGGAAGATCCCCGGCAAAGTCATTGCGATCATTCCCGCCGCTGACCGCAGCAAGGCAACGGTGAAGGTGCGCCTCAGCCTCGATGCGAAAGACGCGCGGATCGTGCCCGACATGGGCGCGCGCGTGGCGTTTCTGGAATCACGCGCAACCACCGCCCAGACAGGCGCGCAAACTGAAACGCCAGCCGGAGTGCTGATCCCGGCCAGCGCGATCCGCAGGCAAGGGGACACCCAGCAGGTCTTCGTTGTGGTCGGTGGGCATGCGCAGGCGCGCCGGGTGAAGCTTGGCCAGGCCTATTCGGACCTGCGCCAGGTGCTCGACGGCGTGACCAGCGGCGAGCGTGTCATACTCGCACCGCCCGGCGATCTGGAGGACGGCGACCCGGTCACAGCAGAGCAACCCGGCTGAGCGCGCCTGGACGCGGCGAGCTCCAAGGAGGCTAAACATGGACAATCTGGTCACGCTCCACAGCGTCACCAAGCGCTACCAGCGCGGCAAGCAGAAGATCGAAGTGCTGCACGGTATCGACATGGACATCGCGCCAGGCGATTTTGTTGCGCTGATGGGGCCGTCCGGTTCCGGCAAGACCACCCTGCTCAACCTGATCGGCGGGCTGGACAAGCCGAGCTCGGGCAGCATCCAGGTCGCGGGTACGCGTATCGACCAGATGGACAGCGGCGAACTGGCCAAATGGCGGGCCGCCAATGTCGGTTTCGTGTTCCAGTTCTACAATCTGCTACCCATGCTCAGCGCGCAAAAGAATGTCGAACTGCCGCTGCTGCTGACGCGACTCTCCGCCCGCGATCGCAAGCGCAATGCGGCGATCGCGCTGACGCTGGTGGGTCTTGAGGATCGTGCGCAACATCGGCCGCAGGAACTATCCGGCGGTCAGGAGCAGCGCGTCGCCATCGCGCGCGCCATCGTCTCCGATCCGAAGATTCTGGTGTGCGACGAGCCCACCGGCGACCTCGACCGCCACACCGCCGACGAGATTATGGGTCTGCTCCAGCAGCTCAATCGCGAGCACGGCAAAACCATTGTGATAGTGACCCACGATCCCAAGGCGGCCGGGTTTGCCCATCGCCAGCTGCATCTGGACAAGGGCACACTCGCAGCAAACGGGTCGTACGCCGAGGCCACAGGGAACCCCCCATGAAATTTCTGCACCTGGTCTGGGCCAGCCTGTTCCGCAAGAAGGTGCGTACCATTCTGACCCTGCTGTCGATCGTCTTCGCGTTTCTGCTGTTCGGTATGCTCGATGCGGTGCGCGTCGCCTTCACGGTGCGCGACAGTCTCGAGGGCGCGAGCCGGTTGGTGGTGAGTTCCAAGCTGTCGATCATCCAGCCGCTGCCCTACTCCGACCTGGCGCAGATTAAGCGCGTGCCGGGGGTGGAGCAGGTGGCGTTCGCCAACTGGTTCGGCGGGATTTATCAGGACCGCAGGAATTTCTTTGCCAACTTCGCCGTGAGTCCGAACTATCTGGACATGTATCCCGAGTTTCTGCTGCCCGAGGAACAGAAACAGGCCTTCCTCAACACCCGCACCGGCGCCGTCGTCGGCGCTAATCTGGCGAGACGCTACAACTTCAAGATCGGCGACAAGATCCCGCTGCAGGCGACCATCTTTCCGCACAAGAACGGCAGCAACACCTGGACCTTCGATCTGGTCGGCATCTTTCGCGCACGCGAGACACGCGATCGCAATCAGGAGGATCAGATGATGTTCCACTACGAGTATTTCGACGAGGGCAGGACCTTCGGCCACGGCACCGTCGGCTGGTATATGGTGAAGGTAAGCGACCCCGAGCACGCCCAACAGGCGGCGCAGAGCATCGACCGCCTGTTCGCCAACTCGGACGCCGAAACCAAGACCCAGACCGAGAAGCAGTTCAATCTGGATTTCGTCAAACAGATCGGCGACATCGGTCTGATCGTCAGCTCGATCATGGGCGCGGTGTTTTTCACCATTTTGCTGCTCACCGGCAACACCATGTCGCAGGCGGTGCGCGAGCGCATCCCGGAGCTGGCGGTGCTCAAGACCATCGGCTTTTCCAATCAGAGCGTATTATGGCTGGTGCTCGGTGAATCGCTGCTGCTGGCCACAATCGGCGGCAGCGTCGGGCTGCTGCTGGCGATGGCTGGCGCGGGCGCACTGAGCGCGGCCTTCCGCGGCGGCGCATTCGCCGTGGGCGCACAATCCTGGCTGACCGGCATTATGATCATGCTGGTGCTGAGCGCAGCGGTGGGCCTGCCACCGGCCTGGCGGGCGATGCGCCTGCGCATTGTTGACGCTTTGAACGAGCACTGACTGAGGATTAGCGGAGAACCTGCAGGTGCACTGGTTCGAACAGATTGCCGCAATCACCTGGATGAGCCTGGCGACCATTCCGCAGCGACTGGGTTCGGCGCTGGTCATCGTGGGTGGCATCGCCGGCGTGGTCGGCGTGCTGGTCGCACTGCTGGCGATGGGCGAAGGCTTTCAGGCCGTACTCGCACAGGCCGGACGTCTGGATGATGCCATCGTGCTCCGCAAGGGCGCCAGCGCCGAACTCAACAGCGGTCTCAGTCGCGAAGACGTCGTGCTGATCGTGCAGGCCCCGGGCGTACTCAAAGACAGCGCCGGCAACCCGATCGCCTCGGCCGAGGTCGTGGTGGTGGCAAACCTGCCCAAGCGCAGCTCCGGCACCGACGCCAATATCGAGATCCGCGGCGTGGGTCAGCGGGTCTGGGATTTGCGCAGCGATGCACGCATCATCGCAGGCCGCCGCTTCGAGACGGGCAAGCGCGAACTGGTGATCGGCAAAGGCGCGCAGACCGAGTTCGCCGGACTGGAGGTCGGGCGGACGATCCGTCTGGGTCTGCAGGACTGGACGGTGGTGGGCGTGTTCGCCTCGGGCGATGCGCACGAGTCGGAACTGTGGGCCGATCCAGAGGTGTTGCAGGGCGCCTACAATCGTAGCGGTTATCAGTCAGTGACACTCAAACTCACCGACGCCGACACCTTCGACGCGCTCAAGGCTGCGTTGAGCAGCGATCCGCGCCTGACCGTGGACGTTCAGCGCACACGCGACTATTACGCCACGCAGTCTGAAGACCTGTCCCGGCTGATCCGCATCCTGGGCGTGGCCATCGCGGCCATCATGGGCGTCGGCGCGGTGTTTGGAGCGCTCAACACCATGTACGCGGCAGTCTCGACGCGATCACGCGAGATCGCCACGCTGCGCGCGCTCGGCTTTTCCGCCACGCCGGTGGTGATTTCGGTGATGCTGGAGGCGGCGCTGCTGGCATTACTGGGTGGTATGATCGGCGCCGGGATCGCCTGGATGGTCTTCGACAAATACACGGTATCCACCCTCGGCGCGAACTTCAGCCAGGTGGTGTTCGCCTTCCAGGTATCGCCGCGGCTTATTCTCAACGGCATGCTGTGCGCGCTCGGCATCGGTCTGCTGGGCGGACTGCTGCCAGCCGTCCACGCGGCCCGCCAGCCCGTGACCAGCGCGCTGCGTGCACTGTAGGCAATGGGGACGCCTTTTCTTGAACGATATGCGCAACGTAGGCTGCTCGGACACACTTTACGCACTCGCCACCGCCGTGGAAATGGGGTCAGACTCGATTTTCTGATGAATCCTTGCGCTTCCGTGGCCGCCCTTTCTGGCCCGCTCGGACAGACCGTTTCAGAGTCACCCCAAGCTCATCCTTTAATTGCTCATCGCCTAAGACGCGACACTCATTCAGACTTGTACGAACGGCATGCAGTGCGTCCTTACCGATTGCCTGGTCGAACAGAGCGCGGTATGCCGCACAGCGCGTTCTAACAGTCTCACCCAACGCCAAGTAACCGGCGTGATCAATGACCAGCCCGTCATCTTTGCCTAATGCATGCACCCTGTAGCTCGACCAGCGGTATTCTGCCGGTTCCGACACCATACCCGCTCTAACGGGATTCAGCTCGATATAACGGTAACAGGTCAATAGATAGCGTTCCGAATCTACCAGGCTGGCCTTGTAGCGCCCTTCCCAGAGTGTCCCGGAACGTTGATACAGATGATTCACATACTGCACGTAACGCCGACCGACCGATTGCATCACTTTGGCAATCGCTCCCGGTTGTTGCGGCGTGATGAGCAGGTGGACGTGGTTCGTCATCAAAACATAGGCATGAAGATGACATTCGTGCCGTTTACCGGCGTCGCTGAGACAGTTTACCCGATCATTGCATAAATCTTGACTCGACTACGGTCAAGCGGCCTGCTTCAAGACCTCCAAGTAATGCAACAACTGAGATTTCACCGCGGGATTGACGCTCATGGTCAGCGTGAGTTTGCCCTGCGGCTTGGTCAGCCGTCCGGCACGCTGGATGAGTTTGCGGCGAATGGTACCCAGTTGCTCGAATCGCCACAGTGGTGCGCGCTTTTCGGTGGTATTTCTTTCCTGGGCATAACAGTGCATCTGCATTTCCCGGTTGAGGTTATGCCCCAGCACGGCCGAGAGGAGGTAGACTTGATTGCCAGCTTTGCTTCGGGTCGGCACGTAATCCATTTGTGTCTGCGACTTGAGCTCGGCGAAAACACCTTCCTGAGCACCGCGTCCATTGTGGAAGGCCAGTGCCTTCTTGGCCGAGAGTTGCTTGTTGGTGACGATCACCTTGAAGTCATAGCCGTATTCGTAGGGGATGAACAGGTCCAGTTGAATGACGCCCTTATATTGTTGGCGGTTCATGGTTCGGATAAAGACGAATCGGTATCGGTCATTCCAACTCGATGGTTTCCAGTTCGTTTCGAAAAAGCTCCACTGTCCGTTCAAGTGACGCCAGCGCTTTCGATTCTCGATCAATGCCTTGAGAGCGCTAAAGCGTTCGAACGGTACGCTGATGGTAAACTCAACCCCTTCACTGTCCAGCAGGCTGACAATATTATCGCTAAAGAAAGCGCTGTCCATGCGAGCCTCAATGAGGCAATGCGGCAAAATAGCCTGTATTTCCCGTATGCAGGCCAGTATGAACGCCTTGGCGCCATTGGAATCATGCACGTTGCCTGGGCGATGCCGGACATCGAGCACCTGACCCGTCTGGGCGATGGTACAAAACAGCGGGTAGTAGCTGCGTTGCCCTTTCTTCTTGCGGTTAAAGCCGACGGCCGTGCCTTCGGCAAAGCGGCCGGTAGACAATACGGAGCCGTCGAAGTCCAGTGTGAAGCGGGCCAGCCTCAAACGACTGAGTTGGTCCAACACCCGTTGCCGGCTGAGCCGACGCAGATGGGTGACACTTCGGTCATCCAGGGTCGCCAATGTGCGACTGACGGTCGCCACATCCGGCAGCCGCTCAAGTCCCAACAGGCGACGCACCATGGGATCATCCTGATAGTAGCGCATGTCCTGAAGCCGGCGATAGCCCAGCAGGAGGTGAACGATCAACAACAGGAGGATGACGCCGTGCCCAAAGATTGGGCTGACGGTCAGATGACGGAAACACCCGGACAACTGCTGCTTCAGGCCGATACGGCTGAACAGCGATTGATACACCACCAAGCCCGCGAATGAGGTTAGTCGCTGGTCTTCAAATTTGATCTCGGGAATGCGGTGGGTCTTGCGATGGATGGCGGCTTTGCTAAACTTCATATAAACGGTCTCTTTTGGTTGAGTTGCTGGATTGGCGTTCACAATTCTACCAAGCCAGAGACCGTTTTTTTATGGCGGAAGACCATTTTTTTGCATCAATTTCTATGTGTTCTGAATCTCACTTTTGGTGAAGTCCAGCGATAGCGTCGCTATAGGGGGTAGAGCCTATAAATAACCTGTTTTCTGCATAAACACCGACATAGTTATGCAACTACAGGGTTTAGATAAAAGCGGTAATCGCCATCGGCAAAGAACGTCGTCTGACGATTGTTGCCACGCTGGATAACATGCTGCGGCATACCCGCTATGGGGTAACGTGGTTGACGGGGCATCGGAAAATCCTTTTCCAAAGTTCACGTTTTAGACAAGTCAATAGTAAATCAATCGGCGCAATCCGGAAAATCGGGTCTGTCCGGATCTCGCAAAGGATATAAGCAGTTGAATGGCCATAGATTCATCTGTACTTTTGATGGTGCAAACCTATTCAAGAGACAGAGGAAACAGAATCTATGGCCACAGGCAAGGTTATCGGAAAACTACTGAAGTTCAAAGGGTTCAAAGCAGTAGATCTGGCATTCAAGAGAGGCGACGAACTACATATAGCCGTCAAGCCGTTCAAGAACGGCTGTCAATGTTCGCAGTGCGGGCGACGCGGCAAGATAGTGAGGGTTCGACCGGAGGTGCGCTGGTGGAGGGATATTCCCGTCGGTGGTTGAACCGTGTGGTTCATGTACGCTCCTCGAGAGATCCACTGTCCAACCCACGGACGTGTTGAGGAACGATTGCCCTGGGCCGACCAGTATGCTCGCGTGACCTATCGCTATGAGTACGTCATGTTGCGTTACTGCCAGATGATGACGCAGAAGGCAGCCGCCGGGCTATTGCGCATATCGGCTTCAACGCTCTCGGATCAGCTTCATCGATGCATCAAGCGCATCCGTGCTGGTCACAGGATACGAGGCCTGAAAACAATAGGGATCGACGAGATATCGTATTGCAAGGGACACAAGTATGCCACGCTGGTTTACGATCTGGAGCGTTCCGTCGTACTGTGGGTTGGAGAAGGCAAAGGTAGGACAACCATCGACCAATTCTTCGATACCATGCTCAGTGATTATCAGAAGCAGCAGATCACTGCCGGCTGTTGTGACATGAACGACGCTTACATCGGTGCTATCACTACGCATTGCCCCAATGCCGCTCTGGTCCTGGACCGGTTTCACATCGTGAAGGCGTTGAACGGCGCTGTCGATGAGGTTCGCAAAGAGCAGTGGCGAGAGGCCAACGTCACTGATCGTAAGGCGCTCAGGGGACTACGATGGCTTCTGTATCGCCATTCCTCCACTCGTTCCAGAAAGGATACCCGCACACTTAGAGCTCTGGACAAAGGCAACAGGCGAATCTACAGAGCATGGCGCCTGAAAGACGAGTTTGAACGTTTCTGGAACTACAATGCACGATGGGCTGCGGAACGATTCCTCAAGGGCTGGATGACAGCGGTAAGGAGAAGCCGCTTGGAGCCAATGAAAAAGTTCGTGGAGACTGTACAACGGCACTACGATGGAATTCTGGCATTCATCGACACGGGCCTGACAAACGCAATTGCCGAGGGCCTCAACCGAATTGTCAAAATCGTCAAGAACAGAGCCAGCGGATTCCGTACATTGGACGCATTCGCTGACATGATTTACTTGACCGCTGGGGAAGTAGATATTCCTGCGCACATTCCATCGAAATTTCGTACAGTATGAACGTACCTGAAATCGCTATATAGTCAGACCAGAGCTAATGAGCATGCGTTGCGAATTCCGGATATAGCCCAGAGTTTGTGTGTGCGATGGAGGATGTCCTGTCGGTGTACCAACGGCCGGTCTCGGAGTCCGAACCGCTGGTATGCATGGACGAGACGAGCAAACAGCATGTGAAGGAGACGCGCCTGCCCCTGCCATGTCGTGCCGGGGATGTGGAAAAGTACGATTACGAATACGAGCGCAACGGGGTCAGCAATCTGTTTATGGTCTCTGCGCCGCTGATCGGCTGGCGTCATGTTAAGGTTACTGACCGCCATACCTGTCATGACTGGGCCTTGCTGATGCGCGAAATCGTTGATGTGCATTTCCCCAACGCCAAGCGCGTAGTGGTGGTCATGGATAACCTCAACACCCACAAGCCTTCGTCGCTGTATAAGGCATTCCCGGCCTCCGAGGCAAAGCGCATTCTGGATCGGTTGGAGTTTCATTACACGCCGAAACACGGCAGTTGGTTGAATATGGCTGAAATCGAGTTCGGCATCTTGCAACGCCAATGTTTGAACCGCCGCATACCCGGCCAGGAAACCTTGCGCGACCAAGTCGCCGCATGGCAGCAACGCCGGAACACTGAGGCCGTTGAAGTGAACTGGCGGTTTACTACCCAAGATGCTCGCATAAAGCTCAAGCGCTTGTATCCATCAATACATTGCTGACGGACTACTAGGAGGCTGTCGGACTTGGGTGATCGTAGCGAGCAAGGTGGGAGGGCGAGGCCATTGTTTCGATCGTTTGAGGAGAATAGCCGTGGCTATTTGACGAAAAGGATCGGGAAAATGGGGCGCTCTCCCACCGGCGCAGTAGATCAGTCCCAAATCCGACAGCCTCCTGATATGTATTGACCTGTCAACTACTGGTGCCACCTATTCGATCTTCTGTGTTTAATTCTCCATACAGCAAGCCCTTTGGGCAGGGCACGAGCAGCAATCAACGACGGTAGATCACTCTGATATGCGCGGGTCGGAACCGCCTGACTTCTCTTCGTCGTGGAGCTGCCTCGCTCTAGGGTCGAGGGTCGTCCCGTTGTTCTGGGCGCCTCATAGGAGGCTCGAGGGTTCTCCAACCGGCTCCTCATGCCCTGACCCAAAGACTCGCTGTCTGTTCCTGTAGCCATTGTTTCGATTGATTCTGTTAGTTCGTTTTTAACCTGCGTGCTCGATCGGTTTGTTCATCACTTCGCACGCAATAGCCCAGATGAACCCAACCAGTTCACGCGCAACCGCTGTGCATACCTGCACCTTCAGTTTGCCCCGTTCGAGCAGATGCGTGTAACGCCCGCACAAGCGTTTCTGTGCCTTCCAGGCAATCGCCTGTACCGTGTCTGAACACTTTTCCGCCCGCCGTTGAAGATGGGCCGTTTTGCGAGCCGAAAAGCGATAACACCAGCCCGCTTCCACCAGCACTCGCCTGACATGTCCGTTCCCTGTCTTGGTGATGCCGCCTCGGCGGCGCGTTAGGCCACTTGAGGCTTCACTTGGAACCAGCCCCAAAAAACTCATCAGTTGGCGTGGCGAATCAAATCGGGTGATATCCCCAAGCTCCGCCATCACCGTCATCGCCGTAATCAGCTTGATGCCACGCAATGCCATCAGGGCTTCAACCACCGGCGCCAACACCCAGTGCTCCAGCGCCTTCTCCATCTCCTTTTCCAATCCGGCAACCCGGACTTCGGCTTGCTTGACCGCATCCACGTATTCCTGGAAAACAATCTGCTGTACCGCTATGTCGAATTTGAGCCCTTCCAGCCAGCGAAAGTGGGCCTGGGTCCAGCGGCTTTTTCCGCTTTCGTACAGTCGGCCATGACGAAGCAGAAAAGCATTCAGGCGTTGTTTGCTCATTCGTTCCAAGCCTTTCATGTCTTCGCGAGCCCGGGTGAGATCACGCATGGCTTCCTGCTCCTGATCGGGCACCCAGACCGGTGTGAGTTCGCCTGCTCTATCCAACCGGCAGAGCTTTTCACTATCACGTCGATCCGTCTTCACCCGCTCGCCAGGCTTCACCGGAATCAGTGAAGGGGCTACTACACTGCAATGGTGGCCAAGCTGGCTGATCTGCCGGTATATCTCATAACCACAGGGCCCTGCCTCATAACAAAACGAGATAACCTCTCCATCGGGACATAAGTTCTTGACCAGCTTTCGTATCGCCTCTGGGGTATTGGCTATCTCACCGTAATATCGCGCTTTTCCTCCCAAGGCATCGGCGACCGCAACCGCTATCGTTTCCTTGTGTGTATCTAATCCAACGTACTTGCTAAACTCTTTCATGACCTGTCCTCCTCAATTGCGGCTCTGAACCACGGGGTGTATTGTTCCAACCTCAGCTTAACCCACGTCGCTTGAGGTTGGGCAGGTCAATACATGATGTCTAGGGATGGCATCGGTTGGCAACCCAACAAAAAAGGGCCACCGATGAGGTGGCCCTGAAGGGTATTGCGTCGTTATTTTTCCGGCTTCAGCCGACGCGTTCCGCCTGCAGGTTACGACTGCCCACTTCACGCATGATCTGGTAGTAAGAAACCAATTGCGGGTCGTATTCCACCACCATCAGGTGCGGGCGCCGCTCGTTGAAATACGCCGAGGTAACGCCCGGGTGGTGTTCAATGCTCTTCTCCAGTTCACGACGTTGCGCCAGGTCGAGGTCGTTCGCGATGTGCATAACAAGGCCTGTGGAACATGCCATAGATCGTCTCCTTTGCGTGATTGATAGTCAGTATCGTTACCGCTGTCCGGGAACCAACCCCTGGTTCCAGTTCTTCCTTCAGTTCTTCCTTCAGCTCCTCCTTCGGCTCGAAACAGTACTAGAAGTATCGCATATGTCAATGATAATATTTGTAATATTGATAGGCTTCACGTAAGTCGTTTAAAGAAAAAGAAATTGCCAGTCAGAGGATGGAATTTAACCAGCTTCAAGGATTCACCTTGCCCGCAGTTCCGGGATAGCGAGTCCTGAAACCGCGCGGAGCCTTCGCACCAGGGGGCCGGATAAGCGCCAGACGACAGAACGTCCGGGTAGCGAATTACCGATGATTAGCTGATAACGATAACTGCTGCGTCAACACACTCTACGCCGCTGCGGGCACTGGCCGACCGGGGTCATGCCGATCCCGAGCTCCAGCTTGGCGCAGAACTCTGGACCAGGGGCAACGCTCTGATTGCGTATTCAAAACGGGTCTATATCTTGAACTGGCCTACCACTGACCGCAGCTGGCCGGCGAGATCCGCCAACTCATCGCTCGCGGCAGCGGTCAACTGTGCTCCTTCGGCCGTTTCGTTGGTTACGCGGTTGATGGCGACGATGTTTCGGTTGATCTCTTCTGCCACATTGTCACTGATCAGCTAATGGAGCCACCGATGTTCGCCCTAAAGGCGCCACAGCGGAGCGCGATTTCAGCGCTTCAAACGGGGTGATTATTTCGCGCTTTTGGGTGCCTTTGCAACCACTGATTTTTCGGCTTCAGCCTCACCACGTGGCGTGCGGTAGCTTTTGCCGTCGAGCACCAGTCGGTAAGCAGCATGACGAATCCGGTCGAGCGTCGAGGCCCCGAGTAGTTTGTTCGGAAACGCCTCACCCCATTCAGTGAAGTCGAGATTGCTGGTGATGACAGTTGCGGTGCGTTCGTAGCGTTCGGCGATGAGGTCGTGGAAGTCTTCATCTTGACCGGGCTTGAGAGGCTTGAGACCGAAGTCGTCGATGATGATCAGCGGGACGCGGATCAGCGCCTGCATTTTTCGCTCGATGGCGCCAGTAGCACGAGCGGCATTGATCTGCGAGAGCAGGGTGGACTGCGAGGTGAACAACACATCGTAGCCCAGTCGAACCGCGCAGTGGCCAATGGCTTGCGCGATATGGCTCTTGCCAGTTCCGCAGGGGCCGGCGATCAGAACGGCGACTTTCTCTTCGATGAACCGGCACTGAGCGAGGTCGTTGATGAGCTGTTGGTTGATCCCCGGATTAAAATCAAAATCGAAGCCTTCCAGTGTCTTGTCACCGCGGAAGCCGGCACGACGCAGACGCATGCCGTACTTTTTCTGTTCACGGCGCCCGGCTTCGTCCTGAATGACCAGGGCCAGGAACTCTGGGTAGGTGAGTTTTTTCTCGATCGCCTCCCGGTTACGTGCGTCGAGGCTATCGAGTAGCCCGGACAGGCGAAGCTGTTTGAGTATGGGTGTCAGCTCGGGTAATGGTGTGATTTTCATTGCATAGTTCCTTCTGGTTTGAATGTGATGTTGTGGGTTGATGAAAGAACCATCGAGAAGTATCGATGGGGCGGAAAATGGATGGCACATGATCAGTGCTTGGTGAACAGCTTGCGGGTATCGCGACCGAAGCGAGCGGCACCCGTATAGGCATCCGACATCTCATCAAAGCATTGCTGGGGATCGGTCTGTTGATCGAGTGACTTCTCGAGAATCACGCGCACGGCGCGGTACTGGATGTTGTCGAAGTGGAGTGCACGCTGACAGGCCGCTTCCAAGCGTATAGCGCCATAACGCTTGGCAAGGCCGACAACCCCTTGTGCTGCACGTAGGCGGTCGAGGACACGGTTTTCGAACAGGCGTTGTATGAACAGGTGACAGTACGGTCCGATGGTCTCTGATTGTTTCAGGCACCACTGCGGGTCACGCATCTTGTAGGCAACATGCTGCGGCGGTAGATGTTCATCAATGGTATGGCGTTGACCGTCATGCGTGAGGCGTGGATGCAATGCCTTGAGTTCGTGCTGATGGTAGATGCGCACGGTGGTCTCAGTGATGCGCACATCGAGCGTCTGACCGACAAGACGCCACGGTGCAGAGTAGCGACGCTTTTCCACTTGAAGGTGGCAGTCGCCGTGCAGTTTTGCGGTTACCCAACGGGCACACTCTGGCACACTGTTGGGAAGTGGCTTGAGCATTGCCTGTTCGGTCTCAACAAAGCGTTTCAGTGGTGGCATGCGTGTGGTGCCGTGAATACGGTTACCCGCGTCTTGCATCACCCAGTTCATCAACTGCTCATTGGCGTCAGGGAGATCGCGGAACTCGCGTAGTGGCATGAAGTTGTTCTTGACGTACTTGACACCCGATTCCACGCGGCCTTTTTTTTGCGGATCGGCAACCGGACAGGGTGAAATCAGGAACCCATACCCTTCGGCATAGTCAGCGTAAGAGCGCTGCACCTGTGGATCGCGGTAGCACGCTTTGGTGATCGCGCACTTTGGATTATCGATAATTACTTTCGATGGCACACCGTTGAAGTGTTCGAACGAGCGGCGGTGACAACCGAGCCACGTCTCGATGCTTTGATCACGCACCAGTTCGGCGTACTGATGCCGGCTCCACGCGAGCACCATAACGAACACCCAGGTTTTGAATACTTCACCGGTATGGACATCAATGATCTGTGGACCCTTGCCGAAATCGACTTGCGCTGCATCGCCAGGTGCGAACTCAAGCACTGTAGTGACTCGGGGCTTTTTCTCTGCCAGAGACTGCAGAAACCGACGCACCGATGAGTAGCTGCCGGTGTACCCGTGGCGGCGCTTGAGAGCAGCGTCGATGGTGGTGCCGTCGATGCCCTCTGACCACCACTGTTCGACCAGACTCCGGTAAGGTTCGAGGCTCGATAGTGCGTGGGTATGCGTCGGCTTGGGCCGCTGAAGGACGGCAGCCAGTTCATGGTCCGGTGGCAGTGATCGCGCCGGGTCGAGCCAGCCTCGCTCATCGGCCTGCTTACGCAATGCCCCTAGAGTACGCCGACCCATGAGCCCCGTGGCCTGAATCTGCCGGTCTGACTCGCCCTGGCGCATCCGCACCAGAGCCTGACGGTAGTGATACATCTCAAACCTCCTGTTGGTCATGCCTTTCTCCGCTGAAAATCCACAACGATAAGGCAAAAGAGCAGAAAGTCTGAAACGTGAAACCGGCACCGGGTGGCACCAATAGAGCGATCTTCAGGTGGCGCCTTTAGGGCGATCCTGGCGTGGCGCCATTAGGCCGATCCTGAAGTGGCGCCATTAAGGCGATCCCGGAATGGCTCCATAGTGGTGATCATT
>CAWFEQ010000022.1:0-513804 GCA_963814945.1 uncultured Gammaproteobacteria bacterium | reverse complement strand
TGGTGGTGATTTTAACGTCGACCTGAAACCCTTCCGCCGGAAAACGAATACGATCCGCCTTTTCCACTATTTGCTCGGGCGTTATTTGCGTTTCACGCGCTGCTAAGGCTACTGACGGCTGACCAATCAGGCTCCAGCTAAATATGATAACGGTAACCAAGTGGTATGTTGTCAACAGAGGTTTTCTTTTCGACATGACTTTGGGTTCTTTGCTCGAAGCAGCGTTGTCCTCTTATGTGGCTGACAGCAGGTGCCTGAAAATTTGATTTGCCTATCAATGCAAAGCTCAGGAGAATATACCATTCGATTAGCGTAAGGATACCATAGGAAGATCCTGCTATGCGCATGGCTGCACGTTTGCTGCAGTTGAATCTGATCAGGCAATCAAAGAATGACGGTACAAAATGATTTCTTAGTCAGGGTCGAGGACGTTTCCAAAGAGTACGCCCTCGGGAAACAGAAACTGCAGGCACTGAAAAATGTCTCACTGGCTGTTCAGGAAAGTGAATTTCTGGCCATTGCCGGACCATCAGGAAGCGGCAAATCAACGCTGTTGAATTTGATCGGCTGCATTGATACGCCGACGAGTGGCAGCATCTATATTGGAGATCGAAGCACGTCCGATAAGACACCTGATCAATTAGCGGATCTACGGGCCAAGGAAATTGGCTTTATATTTCAGACATTTAATCTGCTGCCTGTTTTGTCCGCATTTGAAAATGTGGAATATCCACTGCTGCGCTTCCGGTTCGACAAGAAGAAACGTCGTGAACGGGTATCACGATATCTGGAACTTGTGGGTGTGCAAAATTTCGCGAAGCACCGGCCTAATCAGCTCAGTGGAGGACAGCGCCAGAGAGTGGCTATCGCAAGGGCACTGATTACCAGACCCAGTATCGTGCTGGCCGATGAACCAACTGCGAATCTCGATCACAGGACCGGTGGAAACATCCTCGAGCTCATGCGGCGTATCAATCAGGAAAAGGGCACCACTTTTATTTTCTCTACCCATGATCCCAGGGTGATGGAAATGGCTGGCAGGATAATAAGCATCAGTGACGGTGAAATTGTCCCAGACAGTCAATAGATCCTGTATCAAGCTTTGGCCCGGTCTTCTAAATTTGCGAACTTCATCGTTGTAATATCAGCTCATCCAGGGGTTTCCGCACCGACCACGCCGTTGCTGTGGCTCCACTTCCGATTCTGCCCATAAAAACGCCGTGTTCGATTGTTTGCGGTGCGGCTATCTCCTCAAGCCTGGTCGCAAGCTTTCGTGCCGGATTCTGACTGCTGTATGTGCCGTTCGTGGAAAGATCAACCTTATTCCGGATGCGGGAGTGGAAAATCAGCGGAGTCATTTCCGGCTGGATTTGCAAACCAAGTCGCGTGGCCGTCAACCAGAAGCGCTGAACAGCCCGGCCGGCGGATATGAAATCATCCAGGGTTTCAGCCGGTCTCGAGGCCATAATGATGAAATGTGAGGCACACGCGATCCCGGTGATAAAATCCAGTTCGAGCCGGGGTATCAGTGTCCCGCCCATGAAGCGATTGAGGAAGTCGACACGGTGCCAGCTGACCATCGCCCAGCGCATCAGGTGCATGGTCACGGGGTCCAGTCCCACAGCTTTGGCAGGTATGCGGTCTTCACCTCAGATCAGTGTCCCACTGGATAACGGAACGGTGTGTTTCAAAGGCTTCCGGGAGCGTGAGGCGCAGCCCGCCGTTCTGGAACAGCAGCCGTGCCATGCGGAAACGTTCCCCGAATGTCTCCTTCCAGACAACATGAAAGCCGCCGCCAACGGCGGCCTCCAACTCATCACGTGCTTTGTTGGTAAGGGGTCGGGTTGACAGCGGGCGGCGCTGTACCGTGCGTTCGCTGATGTAGGGAAACAGAGGGTCCAGTTTGATGTCCGGAGTTTTCTCGAATTCGACATCAAAAACAGGGCGGATATCAGGCTGTCCTGTACGCGATTGAAAGTGAGCCTGCATCCGGTGTTCGCTTGCGGCAATCGCTATCGTCTCAAGCAATGTACCCAGCGAAAGTTGACTGGCTTGGCCTCTGAGGTCATAGACACAGTGCTCGCGTGTGTCGTGACCGTGAATGGCAGCATGGAAATCGTCAGTGACCTCGAATTGCCATGGCTGGCTGTTGTCGCCACTAGGCGCCCAGCGGGCCAGATCCAGGATCTGATGAATAACACTGGCTCCGTTGGCGGCTGATTCTTGAGTGGGTACGGGGCGGGTTGTCAAAGACTGGCCGAACCGGCGTCTTGCTATCATCAGACCGAGACGCTGCAGGGGATTTCGATTGCCACCCGGGCGCCAGGTTTGCACCAGCCGGTTCCGGTAGGCGTCAAAGTGCAGGCCCCGTGGCGCGGTTATGACCCTGCCGCGGCGAAGCAGGATCTTCAGCACCTGTGTCCCGGCGACGCCGGCACACAGTTCGCAGGCCATTGGGGTAGATGGACCCTTATGTTCGGCGAGTCGGACCGCGGTGGGATCTACCAGATAGGTTCCCTGAAGCATGGCAGGAGACAGTCCCAGCAGGAAGCGCAGCAGCTGTTCTACCTCATTGTGGCCTTCGAGCTGAAAGTAATCCTCGAATGTCATACCCCCCACCAGGCAGGAAGTTCAGCAACGCGACCCCCATACCAAGCGGCGCAGCCGTAACCGCGGGGATGCCCAGCCGGGCACAGCGGTCGAACACCGCTCGCCGTGTCTGAAGGGTAAAAAAATCGAGACCATCCAGATAAAGGTCAGCGCCAGCCAGAAATTGATCCGTATTGTGTCGGTCGATCCCTTCGGAAAATATTTTCAGATCCAGTTCCGGATTGATATCGAGGGCATGTTCTACCAGAACGTCGGTTTTTTTTCTGTCGAGGGTAGACAGCGCGGCGCCTGCCTGGCGGTTGAAATTTGCGATCTCAAAGATATCGAAGTCGGCTAACGTGAACGCGCCGATCCCGAGGCGAGTCAGCGTGAGCAAATGACTGCCGCCGACACCGCCAAGCCCCGCAATAGCGACACGTTGGCTGCGAAGTATGGATTGCTCTGATGATGTGACCCAGCCGATATTGCGTGCGTACGCGGCTGTATAGTCGAATCGGCCTGTCGACATTAACCCGTTTCCGTATTCCTGATAGCGATTAATGACATTGAGGTCAATGTGTGCCCCTTCCTTGGCGAACAGTGTCACTCAACTGTTTCAGGCGGCGTGCTGTCAGGCGCCAATAATATGTTGGGAAGCGTAATGTGTCTAATGCTATTTAATGCTTTTATGAAGGGCTGTGATCCAGGTTTCGGTAAGAAGGATGCGGTCATTGGGGGGGGCAGTTTTTCAACGTGTCGTGGTCATTGTGGTGACCCTCGGATGAAGGCTATTCACCTCCGTATCGTCTTGATGGTGAATCCATCGCTGCAATGCAGTGTCGTCTAACAAAAACATAATAAAACAATAACATAAGTAGTTGCGCCGGTATTTTTCAAATATGTGAACCAGTTTGGGCTTGAACCAGAGCACGTTCTTCAGTTCGCGCAAATGCGGGTCGATAGAGGTGTAAAGATGGAATCATAACTATGGGCACTTTGTGCGAAACATTCACCAAGTACTTTGATGTCATCACAGATGACAAGTCGTGGGTCGTGGATGAGGCCTTCAAACTGCGATATCAGGTCTACTGTGTAGAACAGGCCTTTGAGGACGCTTCGCAGTTTAAGGATGAAAGGGAGTTTGATGATTTTGATGGTCGTTCTGCACACGGCATTGTTCGTCACCTGACATCAGGGATTACCGCCGCAACAGTGAGGCTGGTTTTACTCGACCGGGATAACCCCCGAGCCCCTTTTCCGATCGAAAAGCATTGTGGTCGCTCCCTGAAACTCGTCTCGGCACGTCTGAAAGGGGTTCCGCGTCACTCAATCGCTGAAATATCTCGGTTTGCGGTCTCCAAGGATTTCAAGCGCAGGCTTGGCGAGGCCAGGTCTGTTGCAGGCATCGGACCTGATCATGACCAATATTTTGAACAGGACCTCAGCGGTAAGCGGGTGATACCGCATCTGATACTGGGCCTGTTTGTGGCAATAGTGAGAATGAGCGCAGTGCACCATATTACGCACTGGTATGCTGTAATGGACGTATCCCTGTTGCGGTTGTTAAGCCGTTTCGGGATCAACTTCATGCCGATAGGCGACCCGGTGGATTACCATGGATTGCGGCAACCGTGTCTTGGCAGCGTCGACGACGTCCTTGCCGGAATATGGGAAAAACGCCTCGATGTCTGGCAGCTGATTACGGCAGACGGTGCGGTATGGCCAGCGCCCAGGAATCACGCTTTGAGCATTCGTAGATAACACCTGCTCGAAAAAATTCTGAATTTGCATGATTCGCCGGGCTGTCGCTGGCAGCGGACATCTTTTTCAAAACAAATTCATAAAGATACCGAAATCACCTTAAACGCTGTTGCTAATCGGGGACAGTTTCAAGATGAATTAGGCAATTCTAATAGATGAAAGAGTTGCCTGGAAATTCAAAAATCGTGTAATCAATTGTTTACGCATGGTTTTCATGACGATGGTACGGAGCTTGCATCGCTTCTAAAACATCTAGACGGTGGCTATTGCCAGAAAGCAGATCCCATGAGACGGGCACTGGCAAGCAGGAATCGTAAATCGGATTTACGCACTACCGAGGGAAAGCGCATGAGTGAGCTTTACAATACTTTTCATAACCATTTTGAGGTGGTCCCCGCTAATACTATCGGTCTGAGGGAGACCGCGTACCGATTGCGCTACCAGGTGTATTGTCAGGAAAATCCTTATGAGGACGCAGACGCGTTTCCAGACAAGATGGAAATTGATGAATACGATAGGCACTCATCTCACAGTTTGGTGCAGTGCCGGGAATCGGGACAACACGCAGGTCTGGTCAGGCTGGTACTGCCCGATCCCGTCGATCCGAACAAGCACCTGCCCATCGAACAGTTCTGTGAATCAGTTGACGAAGGTGCGGCTATAGACTTGTCCGCTGTACCGCGTGAGTCGCTCGCCGAGATCTCACGATTCTGTGTATCCAAGGAATCGAGGCGTATATGTTCGGAAAAGGCTGCATCGGCAGCTGCCATTTGCAGTGCGGACGATGTATGTGTTGATTCCTACAAACGCTTGTTGCCGCATATCACGCTCGGGTTGTTTGCCGGTATAGTCAGGATGAGTGCGCAACACAATATTACCCATTGGCTCGCAGTCATGGAGCCAACCCTGCTTCGATTCCTGATGCGTTTCGGAATCCATTTCCGTAAGATTGGCCCGCTCATTGATTATCATGGCAAACGTCAGCCGGCCATTGGAGTGGTCGACGAGGTACTGGCCGGTATATATGCTCAGCGAAAAGATGTCTGGGAAACGATTACCGATTACGGACGTATCTGGCCGCTTGCTGATGATATCCGGTATGCTTCGGCTAAGTAGTTCCTTTGTCTGTCAGAAGGCGTAGCGCACATTCGCGTACACCCGATCACTGTTGTCAAAGCGACCAAACAGGCCGATAGACTCACCACCGAAGATATCGACACCGGTCTGCAACGACCAGTGGCCGCCTAAAGTCCAGATAGCCCTTGGTCTCGCCATCCAGTCAGTGCGGTTGAGTTGTGATATCAGGAGAACTTCTGCCTTCAGCTTGCTGCTGAGCTCAATTTGGGAGAACACGCTGACACCGGTTTCAAATTCGTCGAATAATATGTCCGAGTCGTGGTTGGTGTACCAGCGCTGGAAGACCTGGAAGTTCAGCAGCGTGTTGTTGGGGGTGGTGTGTTCCACCCCGATGACATAATCGAGAATATCCTGTTTTACCACCCCATCTGCATCATTCAGATCAACAACATTGACACGGCGGTCCTTGGTGAAGATGATCTCGCTTTTCACCAGCGCAGGACCGAAATCCTTTGCCAGCGTTGCGGCGGCCTGGTGAATCTTTTTGTTTTTCGGTGTGAAAATAATCTGTGGTGTTGGGCCTGTCTCGACGGTTCTGAAGAAGGCGGGAGACGCGTCTACACTGCGGTAGTAGAAGGTGGAGATATCCCAACCGTTTTTGAGGAAAGAGAACCGTAAGCCATAGGCGCTGTTCGAGGGGTCGCGTGTTGGCTCGTCGTTAGCCCTGATCACTGTGGTAAAGCCCGGAGGCGCCGAGTAATCCTGTATGGGATAGAAATCATCACCGGGCTTGCCGATTTCGTCATACGTCATGAAGGGAATCCAGATCACCTCGGTATGGAAATCCCCCTTGAAGTGCTCGGCGCGTACTGCCCACTGCGGGATGCGGATCAGGTCGAAGTCCTGGGCCACAAACTGGCGCAGGTCCTTGGCCGAGACCACGTCGGCAAAGAACAGGCCGACCATTTCACCCCAGATGATATTCTGCCGTCCGAGGCGAAAATCAAAATCACCCCGGGATATGTCCATATAGGTTTCGTAAAGGCCACCGTTGAACTGTCGGTTGTGCTTCACGCGGTCAGGATAGTGGTCAGTCAGGTCGAAAACGGCGTCGTAATCGCCCCGTGCACTGATTTTCCAGGCCTTGGTACTGTCCAGACGGCCGGTGGCGGCGAGTTCCAGCATATTGCGGAACACCGACGAATGGGTGGGTGACGGATAGGTGTAGGCATATTCGGACTGCACGAACCCCTGGAACCTGTATTTCTTGCTGATGTCGCTGGTACCAAACAATTCATCGCCTGAAAAGGGCAGATCATCTTCGCCTTGTTGTGTCGCCGGTGAACCGGATTTGTCATCAGCGTCATCGAGAAAAAGGTCATCAATACTGCCAGGTTCACTGGTGGCGCCGCGGGTATCGTCAGCGGCGAGCTTCTGGATCATCGCAGGGGGTTCATGGGTAACCCCGTTATCCCGGCTGCCAGCTGATGTGCTGATGGCAAAACCCTGCTGGCCATGGGCCAGAAGCTCAGAGAGGATTTTGTCCGCCGTGTGCTCGTCCGAATAAGGTCCAACCAGAACGCGGGTCAGGTGAGTCGAATCTGTTTCGGACGGCTTGAGAGTGACGGGAAGACCCTGATTCTGAATCTGATTCGCAAGACGAACGGCGTTATCATGGATCGCGAAGGCGCCCACCTGAATGCTGTAATCCGCCCAGGAGATGGTCTGAAGCTGCAAAAGGCACCCCCCCACAACGCTCGCAGTCAGCCATGGCCTGGTTCGACTTGATCGTTTCGACATTTTCATGCTTTATCTCTTCCCTAAGGCAGACCAGTAGAAGACCTGCTGACCGCATTGTTGCTTATTCGGAAATCAGGCTGCGTAACTTTATTCTATCCTTTCACCATGAACCGAAAATGAGAACAAACGCAAATAATACAGCATGATAACCACTACTCATCCTCCGGGCTGTGCAGTTTTCCTGCATTGGCCCTGGAGCTGGATTTTCCTGCCGGAATGGCGATATTTTCCACCATATCAGGTACTTTGGTCCCAGTCCAAACCAATTCCGGGTGGTGCTAGTGACATATTCGCGGTAAGGTATTATAGTTTGGTTCGGGGCGCCCAAAATTTGACAGGTTGCGGCCAGTTAACAGCAGCCATTGATAATTAAGTAATAGTCTGACGACTAATAATTCGAATAATGGAATTATCGGCTCAATCATCCATCAGGGGATCAATCATGAAGGCCATTAAGAGCTCCGCCTCCTATATCGCGGGATTTGCGCCTGTGTTGGCGCTGGTTTTGTCAGCCTGTACCAAGAGTTACCCCCCGCTTGAAGGTGGTCCGCCTCCCGCGCTGACATCGCCTAACTACATCATTGGCGCCGGTGATAACGTGAATATCTTTGTCTGGCGCAACGCTGAATTGTCTGCGTCCGTTACGGTTCGGCCGGACGGAAAGATTACGACCCCCCTGATTGAGGATGTCCCCGCCAGTGGCAAAACACCCACTCAGCTGGCCAGGGATATGGAAAAGGAGCTTGAGGTCTATGTCAAGAATCCCGTCGTCACGGTGATGGTCAACGGGTTTGTCGGTCCCTTCAGTGAACAGATCCGTGTGGTCGGACAGGCGTCCAATCCACAGGCATTGCCCTACCGTGACCAGATGTCATTGCTGGATCTGATGATCGCGGTGGGCGGAATGACAGAGTTTGCCGACGGTAACAATTCCAAGATCGTGCGCGTGGTCGATGGCAACTGGCAGGAGTTTGGTGTGCGCATTGATGATCTACTCAATGGCGCGGATATCAGTGCTAATGTGTACCTGTTGCCAGGCGATATTCTTATCATACCTGAGTCCTGGTTCTAGGGTTCTTCTGTGACGATTCAGTTGGTCGATCACTGCTTAGGAGAATGACTCACATAATATAACTGATTGGTAACCGAGTGGCTGTCAATAAGCCGGTACCGTCAGCGTGATTGGGCAGAAAGCAGCGCTTCCCGCACATTGGCTTCGTCAGGTCATATGTGTCTTATAGGGGCAAATTATAATATGCATGAGCTTTTTGAACTTTTTGTTGCCTATGCAAATGGAATCTGGCGTCATCGTTGGTACATGATAACGCTTGCCTGGGTGGTCAGTATTATTGGCTGGGGAATTATCTATCAGCTGCCTGACCAGTATGAGGCGCAAGCACGCGTCAATGTCAATACCCAGTCCATGCTCCAGCCACTACTGAGGGGCTTAACGGTTACCACTAACACCGAGCAAAGGATACAACTGGTGACGCGCACCCTGCTCAGCCGGCCAAACCTTGAGAAGCTGGCGCGCATGACAGATCTCGATTTGATGGCGCAAGGGCCATCAGAGATGGACAAGTTGCTGGATCATCTGGCCAGTGATATCGCTTTAACCGGCACCCGCGACCAGGATCTATACACCATCAGCTATTCACATCACGATCGGCAGATGGCCAAACTCGTAGTACAGTCGTTATTGACCATATTCGTCGAGAGTACGCTTGGTCAGAACAGGACAGATACCGACAGCGCACAGGCATTTGTCGATCGGCAAATCAAGGAATATGAGGCCAAGTTGGAGGCGTCAGAAAGGAGGCTCTCCGAATTCAAGCGGACTCATGTAGGAATGATGCCGGGGTCAGCCGAAGACTATTACGGTCAGCTGAAATCAGCACAATCCAGCTTGGAGCAGGCACAGCTGTCATTGCGTGAAGCACAGAATCAGCGCAAACAGCTCAAGGAACAGATGGAAACGGATGAGGATTCGTATCTCACGTACAGCGAACTCATGCCCAATTCTGGGTCGGCGCTGGATATGCGTATTCAGGGTCTCGAGGAGCGTAAGGACGAATTATTGCTCAACTACACAGAAAAGCATCCTGATGTCATAGCAATAAATAATCTGATTGCCGCGCTGGAGCAGAAAAGGCAGGAGGAGCGTTCCTTGATGGACGAAATGGACATGGGTCCTACGGATAATCCTCTTTATCAACAGATGAAATTGCAACTGTCACAAGCCGATGGCCTGGTCGCTTCCATGCGAACAAGGGTTGATGAATACCAGAGGCGTGTTGCGCACCTGCAGGAGATGGTTGATACCATTCCCAAGGTTGAAGCAGAGTTTCAACAGCTTGATCGCGATTACGGTGTGCTTCAAAGTCAATATCATTCGCTTGTCCAACGCCGTGAAGCAGCCAATATAGCTGAACAGGCAGAGGCCAGTGGAGATCAGATCAGGTTCCGGGTTGTTGACCCTCCACGTGTACCGGTTGAACCCTCATCCCCAAATCGACCTCTGCTGATGACAGGCGTTCTGATTGTCGGTCTGCTCGCTGGGGCCATGTTGGCGTTGCTTCTGTATCTGATCAACCCGACCTTTGACAATCCAAATACCGTGATGGCCACAGTGGGTGTGCCGCTTCTTGGAGCGGTATCCATGGTTTACGGACTGAAGCGGGAAAGAAGACAGCGTTACGCACTGGCTGCATACAGCATTGCAGTTGTGGGCTTGTTTGCTGTGTACGGCGGTGCGATGGCCCTCGGTGGGCTTGACCTGAATATTGCCGCGATTCAAGACGCGATAGTGGGGCGTGGCTAATGAGTATTTTTGATAAGGCTTTTGAGAAACTCGGCAATGTTCCTGGTGATCTGCAGGGTCTGCCTGATGAATATGACAATAGAGGTGGTGAAGCAAGGCATGAAGGAACATTTGACGCCGCCAGCCCGGACAGAGAATGGGCGAAGTCCATGCCGGGTAACAATGGCTTTCCGCCTGGCGCCCATGGAAGAGAGGTTGCGCTGGACCTGAGTCGACTGAAAGAAGCAGGTCTTGTCGATCCCCGTTCGGGCAAGACAAACCGGCTCACAGAGGAATTTCGTCGCATCAAACGCCCATTGATCATGCACGCCAATGGTAAAGGTGCAAGCGTTGTTTCCAACGCCAACATGATTATGGTGACCAGCTCACTGGCCAGTGAAGGCAAGACGTTCACGGCAATAAATCTGGCCATGAGTATCGCCACGGAGATGGACAAGACGGTGTTGCTTGTAGATGCGGATGTCGCGAAACCCGACGTTACTGCACGTCTGGGCGTACAGGCAGAAAGGGGCTTGATTGACGTATTGCTGGAAGATGATCTGAGTCTGCCCGATGTCCTGATAAGAACCGACATACCCAAGCTGACGCTGCTCCCCGCAGGTCGCAAGCACGTGTATTCAACGGAGATACTGGCGAGCGAGGGTATGCGGCAATTGACACTGGAGCTTTCCACTCGCTACTCGGACAGAATAGTGATATTTGATTCTCCTCCGATGTGTTTAACCAGCGAGGCCCGGGTGCTCGCGGGCCTTATGGGTCAGATTGTAGTGGTCGTAGAAGAAGGTAAGACATCGCAACATACGGTCAAGCAAGCGCTCTCCATGCTGGATTCAAATGAGATCATCGGGATTGTCTTAAACAAGAAAAGAGCATCCAGGCGTGGCGGTGACGGCTACTATGGAAGGTACGGGTATTATGGCTATGGCTAGCCTTGCCCTTGAGAATTGGCAATCGGGCAACAGGCTGGGGCACAAATATGGATTTTGCAGTCAATCATTCACATTGGGCTTGCTGCTGTTTTATGCGATTCCTGTTACTGCCGGCGTGTGGGACATTATCCCGCGTGTCAGTGTGGCGGAGATCTATACTGACAACATAAATCTTGAACCGGAAAATGAACGCAGCGCTGTGATAACGGAGTTCACCCCGGGGGTCAGTATAAGAGGGAGAGGTGGCAGGTTTGAAGCAGCATTGGATTACCAGGTGCAGACTTTTATCTCCAATGAATTTAGCGACTATGTCAGCACATCTCAGCAACTGGATGCGCATTCCACAACAGAGCTGCTTGATAATTTCTTTTTTTTCGACGCGGGAGGCAGGATGGGTCAGTCAGTCATCAACGCTGACGACACCATTTCGTTAAGTAACTATAACGATAACAGGAACCGTACTAATGTTTTTACCTACACCTTGAGCCCGTATATCAGGCCCCATTTCTCGAACATTGCCGACGGTACGCTCAGATATAGTTATAGCGACGTAATATACGGGAAGGATGGCTCCTCCAGTAATGCAAATGGAACTGGAGCAAGCGATAGTACAGTTACAAGCGTTGATGCAAACCTTGTCAGCGGGCGTTTTTTCAAAGAGCTTTCATGGTCCGCCAACTACTCAAACCGGAATGTCAGCCGGAAATCGACGTCCGATGATACCTTTGAAGAGGCGGACGCTGAGGCGCGGTACAGGATCACCAAGACTCTCAGTCTGGTGGCTCAGGGTGGATGGACCAACAACGATTATGGGTCAAATGCGAATCTCAACAACGGGACCTATTGGGCCGTGGGTGGTTTCTGGCAACCCAGCCGCTTCTACTCATTTCAAGCCTTGACAGGCAAAAATCTGACGACCGCGACCCTTGGCCTGTATCCTACCAGACGTACCGATTTGCTCATTACTTACCGTGATCGGGACGTGGGTCTGAATCCGGGAAAGGTGTGGTCAGGGTCTCTTGCGCATCGTACGCGGCGAACTAACTGGCGTGCGGGATATCTGGAGGACACCACAACAACACAGCAGCAGGAACTGCTGGCTAGTCAGGGGTTTCTTGCCATTGACCCCATTACCGGAGAGGTCAATCCCAACCCTCAGCCGGGTGACGTTGTTGTTAATGTGCCGCTTCCGCCAATTGTGACCCTTACGGACCAGGTGATCGAACGCAAACGCGCTTTCGGATCAGTCGGCATCGACACCGGCAAGACGGGCATGCGAGTGGCTGTCTTTCATGAGAAACGTAATTTTCAGGAATCAGGTGAGGAAGAGACAACCCGGGGCATCAGCGGTAGCTGGGACTGGCGCCTTGCGCCTCGTACCAATTGGATACTGACGGGCTCATGGCAGCGCATAGAACGTGATAACAGTTCTAGCAACAGCGGTAATCGTGACTTCTGGTATGTGCAACCGCAGGTAAGACGTCAGATCAGACGGAATCTGGATGGCTCGCTGGCCTACCGTTTTGTCAGGCAGGATTCCGATGACGACCGGAATGACTACGATGAAAACAGCGTGATTGCGCGCCTTACCGCCTATTTCTGACATGTGCAACGACTCCCCCATACTTTGTGTCGCAGGCGCGCGCCCGAACTTTGTAAAAATAGCCTCGATAATCGCCAAGATGAATGAACAACCTAATCCAATTTCGGCAAAGCTGGTGCACACCGGGCAACATTATGACCCGGAGATGAGCGACACGTTTTTTCACCAGTTGCAAATACCCTCGCCGGATATCGCCCTGGAGGTCGGTTCCGGAAGTCATGCATGCCAGACAGCAGAAATCATGAAGCGCTTTGAACCGGTCGTTGACGCGGAATCACCTGCCGCGGTGTTAGTTGTCGGTGATGTGAATTCAACCATTGCCTGTGCGCTGGTAGCCGCCAAGAAGGGTATCCCGGTTATTCATGTTGAGGCGGGACTGCGCAGTTTTGACCGCAGCATGCCGGAGGAGATCAACCGGGTATTGACGGATCAAATCTCTGAGCTGCTGTTCACAACCGAACCATCTGCACGTGAAAATCTGCTGCGGGAGGGGATAGCCGAACAACGGATATTCCATGTCGGTAATGTCATGATCGATACCTTGCACCGCTGCCGGGCCGCGGCGGTGCCTGCGAATGATATTCTCACTGGCCTTGATGACAGGGATCTATTTCTGAAAGGGGATAACGGCTATTGTGTGCTGACGCTGCACCGGCCCTCCAATGTTGACAATTCGCAGTTGTTGGCGAACCTTCTGGAGACCGTACGCATGGTCAGTGAAGAAGTCCCTGTCATATTCCCGATACATCCCCGTACCCGAAACCGTATCGTTGAATTGGGGCTGCAGAAACTGATTGAGTCTCCCCGTATCAGGCAACTGCGGCCACTGGGCTATCTGGAAATGCTGGGGCTGGTTTCTGAGTCCCGGCTGGTTATGACAGATTCCGGTGGGCTGCAGGAGGAGACGACGGTACTGGGTGTGGCTTGTATCACGCTCCGCGAAAACACCGAAAGACCTGTCACAGTTGAACAGGGTACAAACACGGTCGTTGGTCATGACAGGAAGCAGATCATGGCCATTGTTTCTGAAGTGCTCCAGAATGGCGGCAAGCAAGGTAGAACGCCGGAACTGTGGGATGGGAAGGCGGCCATGCGCATCAAGGTCGTGCTGAGTGACTGGTTGCAGCGGCGGGATGAGCGACCTGCCATAGCGAATGGTTAGATAGCTCTGATAAAGAAGTCTGGAGCTACAGGAAGGTTTAATTGCAGTGCCAACAAACGCAGTTAAGAACAAGTATATTGTGAATGCCATGACGGTCGATGTGGAAGATTATTTCCAGGTCTCCGCATTCGAGGGGAATGTCCATCGCAAAGACTGGGACAGTCTACCTTGCCGGGTTGAGGCGAATACCATGCGTATCCTCGATCTGTTTGCTGAGCATGAGGTCCACGCCACCTTCTTCCTGCTGGGGTGGGTAGCGGAGCGTTACCCGGGTCTGGTGCGCCAGATCGCCGATTTGGGTCACGAAGTGGCCAGCCACGGGTTTTCGCATATTCGTGTAACACAGCAACTGCCGCACGAATTCAGCAGTGATATCAGGAAAACCAAGGTATTGCTCGAAGACATATGTGGTAGTGAGGTGTGTGGTTACCGGGCTGCAAGCTATTCGATTGTGGCGGATACGCTGTGGGCCCACGAACTGTTGCAGGAAGCAGGCTATCGTTACAGTTCCAGTATCTATCCGATTCGCCATGATATGTATGGCATTCCGGGTGCACCGCGTTTTGCCTATTGTCCCGAAAACCGTGGGTTGCTGGAAATTCCGATTACGACGCTATCTTTATTCAACAACAACCTGCCGTGTGGAGGAGGGGGGTATTTCCGCTTGTTACCCTACTGCATGTCTCGCTGGGCAATGAACCGGGTCAACCGTAAAGACGGTGAATCCTGCGTATTCTATTTCCATCCCTGGGAGATCGATCCGGATCAGCCGAGGCAGTCTGGTATTAGCTGGAAGACCCGGTTTCGTCACTATCTCAATCTCGACCGCATGAAGGGGCGGATAGACAATTTACTTACAGACTTTCACTGGAATCGTATGGATCGCATCTTTCTACCAGGTAGGAAAACCTGCTGATGCCCCCGCCTGCAGCCACAGTCCATGCGATGCCTTCGCGCGCTTATGCCCCGGATACCACTGTACAGGAATTCACGCCTGCCTTCACACGGCAATGGGACGCGTTTGTTGAATCCTGCCCCAATGCCACATTCTTTCACCTTGCCGGTTGGAAAGATGTCATCGAAACAGCATTTGGACACCGCGGCTATTACCTGTTGGCAAAATCCGGCGACGAAATTACTGGGGTTCTACCCCTTGTTCGCATCAAGAGCTGGCTGTTTGGTAATGCGCTGATCTCGATGCCTTTCTGCGCATACGGCGGTGTGGCCACAGAAGATCAGGAGGCTCGTGCAAGACTCGAAGCCGCGGCCTGCACGCTGGCGGAGGAACTCAAGGTCGATTATCTGGAATTACGTAACCGTGAAGCGCGTCATCCCGACTGGCCGACCAAGCAACTTTACGTGACTTTCCGCAAGGCCATGGAGCCTGACCCCGAAGCAAATATGCTGGCAATACCGCGCAAGCAGCGAGCCATGGTGCGCAAGGGCATCGAGGCGGGCCTGAAAGGTGAGTTCGATGCTTCAATCGATCGCTTCTATATGGCTTATTCACAAAGTCTGCACAGTCTGGGTACGCCGGTATTTTCGCGTGCCTATTTCAATCGCTTGCAGGAAGTCTTCCAAGAAAAGTGCGACATACTGACAGTGACCCACGACGGTCAGCTGGTCAGTAGTGTCATGAATTTCTATTTTCGTGATGAAGTCCTGCCATATTATGGTGGCGGTACGCGGCTTGCGCGCCAGCTGAAGGGCAATGATTTCATGTACTGGGAGCTGATGCGTCACAGTTGCGGGCGTGGCTTGCGGGTGTTTGATTATGGACGAAGTAAACAGGGGACCGGTTCCTACAGTTTCAAGAAGAACTGGGGTTTTGAACCGAGCCCTCTGTATTACGAATATTACCTGGTCAAGGCGAAACAGATGCCGGATATCAGTCCAATGAACCCAAAGTACCAGTTTTTTATCAATGCCTGGAAGCGCTTGCCGCTGCCTGTGACACACGTGATCGGCCCTCTGATTGCCCGCAACCTGGGATAGACAGTGAACGAGCTGCTGTTTCTGGCACACCGTATCCCCTACCCACCCAGCAAAGGTGACAAGATCCGTTCGTATCATATTCTCAAGCACCTGGCCCGTTCGTACCGGATTCATCTCGCTGCCTTTGTGGATGATCCGGATGACTGGCGTTATCAACCCAAGCTCGAGGCGATGTGCGCATCAGTTTACCTGCTGCCGCTGTACCCGCTACAGGCAAGGCTGCGCAGCCTGAAGGGGTTGTTCGGCAATTCGGCGCTCAGTCTTCCCTACTTTCATGACCATAAAATGCAGTGCTGGATTGATTCGATAATGAAGCGGGATGATATGCGACGGGTGTTCGTGTTTTCCTCCCCGATGGCCCAGTATGTCATGGGTAAACAATTGTCTTCCTTGCGGTGTATCGTCGATTTCGTCGACGTAGATTCGGACAAGTGGCGACAGTATGCGCAGCGCACGCCCTGGCCGCTAAGCTGGCTGTACCGCCGGGAAGGAGAGCGCTTACTGCGGTTCGAACGCTGTGTTGCGCGGAAATTCGATGCCAGTGTCTTTGTATCGGCTGCGGAGGCGGACTTGTTCAAACTGCTCGTGCCGGAAGCGGCGGACCGGGTCTCCTTTATGGACAACGGTGTCGATTTCACCTATTTCTCGCCGGACCATCACTATGAGGATCCCTATAATGGGCAGTCCGATGTGCTCGTATTTACCGGTGCCATGGACTACTGGGCGAATGTCGATGCCGTACGCTGGTTTGCACTGGAGACCTTTCCACAGGTGAGGCAATCCATACCCTCTGCACAGTTCGTGATTGTGGGCGCACGACCGACGCGCGATGTCCTGAAGCTGGCCGCGCTTCCCGGTGTGTCAGTAACAGGCGCCGTCGCAGATATACGCCCCTATCTGGCTCATGCGCGTGCGGCTGTTGCGCCATTACGGATTGCCAGGGGTGTACAGAACAAGGTGCTGGAGGCCATGGCCATGACTATACCGGTACTGGCGACCCCCGCGGCTGCGGAAGGAATTCAATATACTGATACTTCCGGGTTGCAGGTGTGTGGCAGTGAACAGCATTTCGCGGAAAGGGCCACCCGCTTGTTACAGCAGGATCGTTCACAGCCGATACGGGCATCGAGGCAATGGGTCTGCCAGCGCTACGATTGGGATATCAACCTGGGCAGGATGTATGAACTGTTTGAAGGCTCGTCCGATCGACCGCAGAGCCTTGCGCAGACGCAATGCAGCTAGATTCACTGACACGGACCACGATTGCTTATCGCGCGGTTTTACCGCGTGAATGCACAAGGTAAACCATGTGCGGAATTGCAGGAATATTTGACACCCGTGAGCGGCGCCCGATCGACGAGGGTCTCCTGCAACGGATGAACGAGACCCAGTTTCACCGGGGACCTGATGACGGAGGTGTACACACAGAGCCGGGTGTTGGACTTGCACACCGCCGCTTGTCGATTATTGATCTGTCTGGCGGGCATCAGCCGCTGTTCAACGAAGATGATTCTGTTGCGGTTGTCTATAACGGTGAAATCTATAACTTCCAGGAACTGAGCGAGGAATTGCTTGCGGCAGGGCACCGGTTCAGGACGCGCTGCGATACGGAGGTGCTGGTCCATGCCTGGGAGGAGTGGGGGTCGGCGTGTGTGGAACGTTTCCGGGGAATGTTTGCCTTTGCCATCTGGGACCGTAACCAGAGCACCCTGTTTCTGGCGCGTGACCGGCTCGGCATCAAACCTTTGTTCTACAGCCTGCTGAGCGATGGACAGTTATTGTTCGGCTCCGAGCTCAAATCACTGCTGGCGCACCATGGCTGGCCACGGAAACTCGACCCACGCTCGGTGGAAGACTATTTTGGATTTGGCTACGTGCCGGAACCCCGGACAATATTCAGCAATGTCTTCAAACTCGAGCCCGGCCACACCCTTACAGTGCGGCGTGGTGATGTCAGTTTGCAGACCAGACAATACTGGGATGTGGATTTCGCTGCCAATGGGATCAGTGATCAAAGAGAGGCGAGCGATGAGCTAATTGAACGCTTGCGCGAGGCGGTTAAAATCCGCTTGATCTCCGAGGTGCCCCTGGGTGCCTTTCTTTCCGGAGGGGTTGATTCCAGTGCCGTGGTCGCGCTAATGGCCGGAATGGGAAGTGAGCCGGTCAATACGTGTTCGATTTCGTTTGGTGATCCGGCGTTTGATGAAAGCCACTACGCCGCCATGGTCGCCACGCAATACCACACCAACCATCAGGTCGGGGAGGTCAGCCCCGATGATTTTTCCCTGCTCGACAAGCTGGCCGGACTCTATGACGAACCTTATGCTGACAGCTCGGCGATGCCGACCTACCGGGTGTGCGAACTCGCCCGCAAGCGGGTGACGGTTGCCCTGTCCGGGGACGGTGGCGATGAAAATCTGGCGGGCTATCGGCGTTACCGCTGGCATCTGTATGAACAGCGCCTGCGTTCTATGTTGCCCTTATCCGTACGTCGTCCCGTCTTTGGCGCTTTGGGACGGTATTATCCCAAGGCAGACTGGGCGCCAAGGATATTTCGTGCCAAGTCAACATTCGAGGCCTTGGCGCGGACCGATATTGAAGGTTATTTCCATAGTGTCTCGATACTGGGGGACCCGGTGCGTGAGAAACTGTTTAACGCAGATTTTCGCAGGGAACTGCAGCAGTACCGCGCGGTGGAAGTGTTTCACCGGCATGCCGTCAGTGCGCCTGATCACCCGCTATCGAAAATTCAGTATCTTGATCTGAAGACGTATCTGGTGGGCGATATACTGACAAAGGTCGATCGTGCCAGCATGGCTCACGGGCTTGAGGTCAGGGTGCCCATACTGGATCACAAGTTCGTTGAATGGCTGGCCGGTTTGCCACCTGAGCTCAAGTTGCGCGGCAGGCAAGGTAAATACCTGTTCAAAAAGTCCCTTGAATACCGGCTGCCCGACGAGATCCTGTACCGGCCAAAAATGGGCTTTGCGGTGCCACTGGCAAGCTGGTTTCGTGGCCCACTTCGCGAGCGGGTTAAAACGTCATTGCTTGGCCCCTGCCTGCTGGACAGTGGGATATTTGACCGCCGCTTTCTGCAGCAGATGGTGGATCAACATCAGTCCGGACGCCGGGATTTCAGTACCCCGATATGGACTTTACTGATGTTTGAGGCTTTCCAGCGCAATTTACAGGGTGTGTCACCGTAGATTACGACAGATATGTTACACAGCGCAGGCAGTATGTCCAATGGAACGTTCCGTCACTTCATTTGTTAATGCGTCCTTCAGTTTACCGGGGCTCCTGTTTTATCTGGTCCTGGCCGCATTCTTTTTGGCGTACGCGGACACATTCACAGAGCTGCGGCACTACTGGCATCAAGGACAAAACTGGCAATTCCTGATTCCGGTCGCTTTTGCTTATATGTTATGGGATCGAAGAGATCTGTTTTCGAAACTGGAAATCGCGCCGAATATTCTGTGGGGCTCGCTACTGCTTGTTTGCTCAATTGCCATCTTAATCGCAGGGCAGATCAGTTATACGCAAACTTTGCGCGAGATTTCTGTTGTTTTTAGCGCGTTTTCCCTGGTGCTTCTTCTCTTTGGCAGCCAATACACCAGGAAACTGTTCTGGCCTCTGGCATATCTGATTCTGATGACATCGCTGCCAACTGATCTCCTGGCAAGATTGAGTGGTCCACTGAAACTGGCGTCGGCCACTGCTGGTGCATACGTGCTCGAATTGTTCGGGTATGCAGTGCACAGAGAAGCAAACGTATTATTTCTGCCGCACATCACACTGGAAGTCGCTGATGAGTGCAGTGGCCTTAATCAGTTGATGTCAGCGATTGCTCTGGGGGTCCCCATTGCCTTTACGATGCTCGACAAATGGTGGAAAAGGCTGGCGATTCTGCTGCTGTCCTGCTTGTTCGGCATTATGGCGAACTGGCTCAGGGTTATTCTGATCGCACTCTGGAATTACGATTCTGCTAAAGAGAGTGTCCACGGCCCCGAACATATCTATCAGCTTCCGTTCATCTTTCTGGTGGGCGTGTTTCTGACCTTTCTGGTAGCGCTGGCGATCGCGGAAAAGAAGATACCCGAACAACAATCCGATGTTGGGTCGGCTGATCGAACAGACAGCAGTAATGCCCCTAGCGGAACGAACAAGACAGCCGCGCTCATTGCCATATTGCTACTTGTTGTAGCGGCGGTTTACCTCAATACCTGGCACGTCAAACCCGTCTACCTTGAACAGGAACTGTCGCAGTTTCCCATGTCAGTTGCGGGGTTCAAGGGTAGGCCAATAAAAGACCTTGGCGAACCCTTCTACATCGGTCTGGCCCAGAACGAGTTGATTGCCAGCTACAGCAATGCTGCGGGGGTGACCGTTAAGGTGTTTGTCGGTTATTTCCAGTCACAAGATGCGGAACACGAGCTGGTCGATTACCGTTACGACTGGCTCCATGATGGTGCTCATGTTATCGATGTCACGGCCGGGTCATCATCGGTCAGGATGAAGAGGAACAGCGTCAAAACAGAAACGGGACCGAAAACTGCATACTTTGTTTACGATATAAACGGGAGGAGCTTGACCGACCTGAATAGGGTCAAGTTTGCCACGTTGATCGATGCACTTTTCTATAAGCGGACTAACGGGGCGCTTGTCATCGTATTATTCAATAACGAGACCGATAAACTATCGGCTGAAGAACATGAGTTTCTTAGCCAATTCCTGCTCGAGACACGAACTCGTTTATGATGTCGGTCTGCGTTCGAATCCGGGAATAGCTCTCCGGTTAGAGCAGAAGCAATTGCCCGCAAGTTATGGGTTGGAAGATAAGAACGTGACTGAAGACAAGCTACTAAATTGTATTGTCCAACGAAAGGATGACTTGCAAACGCCGCTTTACATATACAGCGCGGAACGGCTGGACCTGGCGGCGGAGCATCTGGTGACGCTCTTTCCGAAGGGCGTGCGATTATTCTACAGTCTGAAGGCCAACCCGCAGCTCGGTATTGTTACGCACTTCGCGCGCAGAGATATACGCCCTGAGATTGCGAGTGCCGGCGAACGACAAATGTGTCTGCAGGCCGGTGTAGCACCGGAAGAAATTCTGGTAGGTGGGGTGTCAAAGTCGAGTAGTTATCTGGCGGACATTTTCGAGTCCGGCTGTTATGCCCTTGTTATTGATTCCCTGTCTGAATGGGCCAGGGTAAAGACCATCGGTTCCAGTGGACCGCGACTAAAGGTCCTGTTGCGGATTGCACCCGGTGTGCCGCTGGGTGGATTAGACATGGCGGGTTCGAGCCAGTTCGGATTGGATTGTGATCAGGCTGTCAGGGTAGCCCATGACTGCACTGCCAGCGACGTGAGCTTTCATGGTCTTCATTTCTATTTCGGGTCACAGCGCCTGACGGCCGAACCTGTCCTGAAGACATTGGAAATCATCGGTGAAACAATCAAGACCTTCGAAGCCGAAGGACTGGAGGTGCCGGTTATTGACGTTGGTCTTGGCTGCGGTGTGCCCTATCTCGAAAAAGATAGGGCGCTCGATTACGAGGCTCTTCGCGAACAGATGCAGGCAATGTGGAGAGATCCGGTTTGGGAGGGTGTCGAAATCTGGTCAGAAGCCGGTCGGGCACTCGTCGGGCAAGCCGGTTACTACGTCTCACGTGTAAGTGAGGTTAAACAGCTGCACGGGAGGTCGTTCGTGTTCCTTGACGGGGGGTTAAATACCCACAATCCCGGCGTCGGCCTGGGCCGCTTGTTGCGGAGCAATCCAAGATTTCTGTTTGTCACTCAGGTCGAGTCAGATATGCGCAGTCCGGTAAATTTGGTCGGTAATCTCTGCACCTCGGCTGACCTGATCGGGCAGGACGTGGCAGCACCGAAGTTGAATGAAGGCGATCTCGTGGTGATACCGAATTCAGGTGCTTATACACAAACAACCGGGATGTGGGGTTTCAATAGCCAAAGGCCATTTTCCGAAATGCTTCTGGAAGCGGGCGGGGTACTGAAAACGCTTGAGCCGCAATATGCACTATGGCTCAAAGCGAACTGTTCATCCAGTCCGATGTGACGTCTAAATCGTGAATGCATCGCTTTCACATTTACTGATCCAGCAGGAGAGAAGGGACCCGGAACGCACCTATCTCCGCGGGCAATTCGGGCAGGTGTCCTACGCGGAGACACTAACGCGGGTGAGGCAACTCAGTCAGCTTCTTGCATTGTCTGACCGGATCCCCAGCACGCGGTCGGTCGGCGTCAGCACAGAATCGCCTGAATATATTGCGTACATTGTGTGGGCGGCGATCTTCGCTGACATCAGCATTGTCTTTATGCCGCTATGTCGAAATCCGGATGTGATGCGACGTGCCATGAAAGAAGCTTCTGTTGAAGTGCTTCTGAGTGACGAGCCAGTACTGTTGCAGAAACCGTGGTGCCTGCCTTTGAGCGATATGTTGCGGCGCGTGTGGTCCGGCGGCGATCAACCAGGGCTGTCTGTAAAGACCCTTCCAACTGGACCCAGTGAAAGCGGTGCTGGTTTTGTTTTTCAGACCAGTGGAACCGCTGGAGAGCCAAAGTGGGTGCAGTGTGAATATCGACAATTCTCTGCCGTCATACATTGCATGTTGCACAATGGCACACTGGATCATGCTCAGGGTCAGTCTGTCTTTCTTACACCCCCTTTGTACCACTCTTACGGCTTGAGTGCCTTCCTTGAATATACTTCAGCAGGCGGGACAATAATCTTCCCGCAGGGGACATCTCCTCTTGGTCCGGTGGGCGATTTACGAGAGACAGCCTTACGTAATAGTGTCACCGCGATCGAGGGTGTGCCTTATTTCTACTCCCAACTTGCGAAGCTGGTAGACCGATTCACGATGCCAGCGTTGGGTCATTTCGGAGTCGGTGGTGGGGGGGTGGACAATATCGCCTTCGAAAAGCTAAGACAGGTGTACCCGGCTATTACGGTGTCCGTACGCTATGGCATGACGGAAACCCCGTCTGTTGTGAGTCACAAGGTGTTCCGGCCGCCCCTTCGGGAGGGCTGGAGGAGCTCCGGTCATGTGCTCCCAGTCTATAATGTGGAGATTATTGACGGGACAGGTCGGATCCTGGGTAGAAATCAGGAAGGAGAAATTATGGTGAGCGGAGATTGTGTCGGTCGCTACCTCGGGCAGAGTGGCAGCCGCCTGTTAACCGGTGACACGGGATACATGACCGGCGGGGGTGAACTGGTGATCAATGGACGGAAAAGCCTGTACATCAAGAATCGTGGTTTTCGAGTCAGCCCTGAGCAGGTTGAGTCGGTGATTGCATCTTTTGATGGCGTACGAGACTGCCGTGTTCTGATGATCGATTCTAAACTCGTGGCTGAAGTCGTGCATGATGACAGCCTGTCGCAGGTGGATGTACTGAGTTTCATGCGAATGCGGCTGCCCAGCTATGCAGTCGCGGACGAAGTGGTTAGAGTGGAGAGTGTGCCAAGAACCCCCTCTGGAAAGATCAAGCGTTACCCTTGATCTGGCGATTAAGCACCCGAGGGACCGGTCTGCTGACCGCGGTAGTGCAAGTAAGGGCGGCGCTCCTGCCATCGGAATTCAGTTGCCAATTTGATAAAACTGACGAAGTATGGAAGATAATAGCAAGCAACTTGACGTCAATGCGTTCCTCGGGATCCTGCGCAACTATCTAAAGCAGATCGAAGATGTGAATTCCCTCACCATGGAGTCAAATCTCTATCAGCTGGGGCTGGACTCTATGGCGGCCGTCAACCTTCTCCTCGAGCTCGAAGAAATGTACGGGGTCGTTTTCCCGGATGCTCTTCTCACCGAGTCCACCTTCGAGACACCGCTGGCGTTGAAGGTGGCTATCGTTTCACTGATATGACAGGGGTGCAGAGTCCACTCATCATGATGAGTACTGGTTTGCCCACTCCAGCATGTCTTTTCGAGTCCAGGCGAGGAGGTATATTGTTGGATGATATTCTCCCGAATCGTATAAGCGTCTTCGTTCAGACGAGAGTTGGATCGCAGCCTGCGTCGCGGCAGCGCTGGTGCCCACGCGAAATAGCCGTGCGCCATTGTCGAGCGGTACCTTGCGGAGGAAGCTCAGGTTGGGGCTGACAGGCTCGAGGGCTGGGTCGAACCACCAACTGGAGCCCATCATCCCTTTGATTTCCGGATTGAGTTGTAACAGTTCTGCGATGCGTAGATAGCACTGATCATAGCCCTGAGGCGTGAACGAAGGTATAAGTCGACGGTCCCAGTGGCTTTCGTACCAGGGCCGGAACCCGCTAGCCTCGCGCAAAAGAAAGCCTGTGCAGCGTACAAACTGTTGGAAAGCATCCCGAAACAGGATGCTTCTCGGCACGCCGGAGTAAACATCGACGAGTTCCGATCCGCAAGGCAGAAGCTTAAGGCGGCACAGCGCGAGATCCTTGCGAAACAGCTCGTTACTATGCAGATAAAAACCTTCTTCGACATGCTCAAGCTGCGCCAGGATTCGCTGGAAAGAAACAGCAAGGAGGGTCAGGATCGAGTTGGGAACCCGCAGGCCCTCAATCCGGCTATCGAAGTCTGTAATCAAATGCGCGAGAACCATCTTGTGGTAAATTTCGATAGCACTTGATCCACCGAGAGCCTCAATTTGACTGCACCGTTTGTGGGCCAGCGGGGAAGCATAACCGTAACCCTGCAGTGGATCTGAACTATCCAGAGTATGTACATAATCCACGACGGGATGTCGAGCGAGTAGATCCGGGTAACTGTATGCGATTTGGGCTTTGAGCTTCGCCAGTGTGTCTGAAGCCTGTCGCATGGTTTCGTTGATGGAGGTATTCAGGACAGGCATTCGATTAACTGATCCCGGAGGACTCCTGCTGCGCTTACCGTAATATTCCCAGTTTACTCAAATAATTGCATATAATTAACCCTTTACGGGAGCTTAATGGTATTATTATTCGGCAAGTAGGTACATAAAAAGCAGCATAACCACATTGACTTGCCTGTGTTTGCTGGTGTTGCACGCCGAATGTTAGAGGGGGACGTGAGGGTTATAAATACCAGTGTCACAATCATGGGCGGAAGGCCCATGCTATTCGGGAAATTGATGCAGGCGGGCCCGGCAAAGTCATGCGCAGAACCCTGCTGCTAAAGCTCAAGCTCAACACCGAGTTCACCAGGCATGCTCCGCTTGAGGTCGAGTGAGTTCACCAACAGACCTGGCCTGCAGATGTCTACGATACCTTTGCAGTTGGAATAATAGACTTGAAAAATCTTCTAAAAAAGTCTTCTGCGAACGCGTTGTGCAAGACGGGGCTGTTATCGCTTGGCCGGCGTTACAGCACCAGGAATCTGACAATCCTGGCGTTACACCGGGTTGTGACGGAAGAGGGGTGGGCGCAAAGTCTGTACAAACCGATGATGGTCACAGAAGGGCAGTTCGAATCCCTGCTCGACATGATTCGCCGGAATTACCATCCGGTTTCCCTTGCGGGTGCGGTACAGCAAATCAGGGAGGGACAGAAATTCGCGTCAGGTACGGTAGCGATCACTTTTGATGATGGCTATCTTGATGTCTATCAGCATGCCTATCCACTGCTGAAGGCATATGGTATCCCCGCGACGCTTTTTCTTACAACGGGCGTAATTGGAAGCGAGTGCAAATATCTTTGGTGGGATGAGGTTGACTATTTCTGCCGGACCGATGGATTGGCAATGCCCGAGCTGGATGAGAGTTTCTCGGCAGAGCTGAAAACGGCCGCTCAACTCATGACGCGTCTGTCAGATAACAGAACGCCACGTATGGAAGCGTTTATCAGGACAACACTGCTTGGAATTGCTGTTGAGGAACGTAACCGTTTTATCGAAAAACTGAGATCAAGTATTCCAGTTGGTGCGTCTCGGCCACAGCTCATGTTGTCATGGGACCACCTGAGAGAGATGTCGAGCTTGATCGAGATTTCGAACCACACAGTCAACCATAGATTGTTGGACGAACTGGATGCACAAGAAATACAACAAGAGATATCGACTGCAAAAGCCGTTATAGAGCAGACAACCGGGAAGCAGTGTCTAGGACTGGCTTATCCCGGCGGTGCCTATACGGCCGAGGTGGTAGAGATTGCCAGGGCATGCGGAGTTGAGTATGCGGTAACGACACGTTTTTCGAATAATTCACATAAATCGGACCTCCTGAGGCTGGACCGTAAAGACGTTGGCTACCTGTATATCGACAATAAGATCAATCCTGCGTATTTTAGGCTTGTCGTATCCGGGGCTATGGACTGGTTCCGGTGGATTACTCCGGACAATCCAAGCTGGGTAAGCCGACCCGATATAAAGGTGCACGACGGCCAGTCACAGTCTGTGCCGCTTATCGCTCATGTCATTTACCATCTCGCGGTTGGCGGGCTTGAAAACGGCCTCGCGAACCTGATCAACCGGATACCCGAAGACCGATACCGACACGCAATTGTCTGTCTGACCGACTACACGGATTTCCGCAACAGAATACGCAACCCGAACGTTGAGGTGCACGTGTTGCACAAGCGTCCTGGGAAGGACCTGCGGCTCTATGGGAAACTCTGGCGGCTGTTCTGCCACCTGAAACCGGATATTGTACATACGCGGAATCTTGCCACGCTGGAATCACAGTTGCCGGCACTGCTGGCCGGTGTACCGCACCGGATTCATGGTGAACATGGGCGCGATATTGATGATCTCGACGGTACCAACAGGAAATACCAGCTACTGCGCAGGCTGTTCAGACCAGTGATCCAGCGTTATATTGCGCTGTCCCTTGATCTGAAGCGCTATTTGCAGGATCAGATTGGGGTCCCTGAACGTAAAATCGCCCACATCTGCAACGGCGTGGATACAGAGAAGTTCATGCCGGCGAGTGGGCAGGCAAGGACAGTGCTGCCCGGGGATCTTTCCGGGGCTGGTAAAGTCATCATCGGTACGGTGGGTCGCATGGAAGCGGTCAAGGACCAGATCACGCTGGTGCACGCATTTGTCCGCCTGGTGAAGGAACACCCCCGGGGCCGCGAGAGGCTGCGGCTGATCATGGTCGGTGACGGCGCGCTGCGTGAACCCGCCCGATCGATACTCGAGTCGGCTGGCTTGGCAGATGCCGCCTGGTTACCGGGTGAGCGGGAGGATGTTCCCGACCTACTCAGGGCCATGGATGTGTTTGTGCTGCCTTCACTCGCAGAAGGGATTTCGAATACTATCCTGGAGGCAATGGCCAGCGGCCTGCCAATCGTGGCGACGGACGTCGGCGGCAACTACGAGCTGGTCGATCAGGACAAGACCGGCTTTTTGGTGCCCCGTAATGATCCGGCTGCGCTGGCCGATGCCATCCGGGTGTATGTGGATGACCCGGATTTACGCCGTCGCCATGGGGCCGCTGCGCGCAAGCGCAGCGAAGACGAGTTCAGTATTGACACAATGGTACAGCGCTATCAGGACATCTATGATGAATTCCTGGATAGCAGCCTGCGATTAACCCGCCTTAATCTCAGCCTGCGGAAGTAAGCCTATCGCCGCGTTAGAAAGAGAAAATTATTGAATGAAAGGGACGTTTGACGCACCATGGGTTGGCGTGGCAGGTACACACTGAAATTATACGAGAACCAGACTTTCGATGAAGTCTGGCAAGAAAACAAGATATTAAATACTTCCTTATACATAAGCTATGCGCGGAATTATCGGCATATTTGATCCCCTCGATATGGGCCTGATCCAGGTGCGCCGGGGTGTAGTTGACTGCTGTTTGTACCTGCATCCCGATTCTATCCACGAACATCGCCCGATTGGTGCTGCTGCCGGGTAGATCGCCGTATGCGTATTCTGCATGTTCTGGACCATTCCATCCCCTTGCACAGTGGATATACCTTCCGCACCCGGGCCATCATTGAGCAGCAGCGGGCGATGGGCTGGGAAACAATCCATGTAACCGGTGCAAAACAGGGAGCGACAGAGACGCAGGTCGAGGACGTCGATGGCCTCGTTTTCTATCGCACGCCGCCGCTATCCGGGCTGGTGGCCAGACTGCCAGTAATCAAACAACTGGCCGTGATCTCCAGGTTGGAGCGGACGTTGCGCCAGATCGTTGGCGAGGTGAAGCCGGATATCCTGCATGCGCACTCGCCCGGGCTGAATGGTGTCGCGGCATTACGCGCCGGGGCCCGGTTTAAGTTACCGGTGGTCTATGAAGTCCGGGCTTTCTGGGAGGATGCTGCAGTCGATCACGGAACCAGTAAAGAGTGGGGCGTGCGATATCGGTTGACCCGCCGCCTGGAGACTTATGTACTGGAGCGAGCAGATGCTATTACCACAATTTGTGAGGGGTTGCGTGGCGATATCATCGACCGCGGGATACCAGCGCATAAAGTGACTGTCATTCCAAATGCAGTGGACGCTCAGCGGTTTTCCATGAACGGGCGGGCAGATCCCGGACTCCAGGCGGATCTCGGAATCACGGGTAAGATGGTCCTCGGATTCATCGGCTCCTTCTATGCGTATGAAGGATTGATGCTGTTACTGGAGGCCATGCCCAGGGTGCTGGAAGAAATTCCGAATGTACGGGTCCTATTGGTAGGCGGCGGTCCACAGGAGAACCGCTTACGCGAGCGGGTCGATGAGCTGCGCCTGAGTGAGAGCGTCATCTTTACCGGGCGCGTGTCGCACGATACGGTCCAGGCCTATTACAACCTGATTGATGTCTTTGTCTATCCCCGTTTGCCGATGCGGCTGACCGACCTTGTAACGCCCCTGAAACCACTGGAGGCAATGGCGCAAGGGCGCCTGGTGCTGGCATCCGACGTCGGCGGGCACCGGGAGCTCATACGTCCTGGCGTGAATGGTGAATTATTCCGTGCCGGAGATGTGGCTGGTCTTGCCACTGCCGTCCTGGACCTGTCACGGAACCGGGGGCGTTGGCAGTCCCTGCGAGAGGGCGGTCGTCATTTCGTCGACTCCGAGCGTACCTGGCCACGGAGCGTAGCGCGTTATGAAAGCATATACGCAACGGTGATGGGTTGACTATGCAGGGTTTAGCCATAGGGTTAATCGGCCCCTGGCCGCCTCCGTCCGGTGGCATGGCCAATCAGACGAAGCAGCTGGCAGAATTACTGCGTGCCGCGGGCGCAGATGTCAGGCTGGTACAGGTCAATGCCCCATATCGACCCGCCTGGGCCGGCCGGCTGCGCGGTGTCCGGGCGCTGTTTCGACTGTTTCCCTATATCTGGCAGTTATGGGGCACCGCCGGAAAGGTCAGGCTTTTCCATATCATGGCCAATTCTGGGTGGTCATGGCACCTGTTCGCGGCGCCGGCGATCTGGGTCGGCTGGTTGAGGGGGGTGCGGGTTATCGTAAATTACCGGGGCGGGGAGGCTGAGGAATTTTTCAGACGTTCGTTCCGCTGGATACGGCCAAGCCTGGAGAGGGTCACAACGGTTATCGTGCCCTCCGGATTTCTCGCGGATGTTTTCAAACGCCGGGGTGTTGCCACCCGGATTGTGCCCAATATTGTGGATGTCCAGCGTTTTACCGCTAGCGGACGCCACTCACACGCCAGGGAGGGAAGCAGCCCGCGGCTGCTCGTGACCCGCAATCTTGAACCCATTTATGACATCGATACGGTTTTGCGTGTGTTGCAGCAGGTGCGCAAGACCTTTCCGGGAGCAACCATAACCATCTGCGGATCCGGTCCTGAGCGGGACAGACTTGTGGCTCTGGCGCAGGGGTTGGGGATCGGGGCGGCGGTTGTTTTTACCGGCAGGGTAGACAATGAACAGATGGCTGAGCTCTACCGGTCGGCCGATGTCATGGTGAATCCGAGTTTAGCCGACAACATGCCAATCTCTGTATTAGAGGCTTTGGCGAGTGGTGTGCCGGTGGTAAGTACCCGGGTCGGTGGTGTGCCCCATCTGGTGCAGCATGGAAAGACAGCATTACTGGTTCCGCCTGGCGATGTGGATGCAATGGCAAAAGCGGTGATCAGAGTGCTTGAAGACCCGGATCTGGCAGATCGGCTGGTGGTGGCCGGACTCGCGGAGGTTCAACAATATACCTGGCCCAGTGTACGGCAAAGTCTGCAATCGGTTTATATCGATGCCCTGATGGAAACCGGAAATACAGAGGTTATGGGCAAATGATCAGGTCTTCCCTTGCCAGGCACCTGATATACCCGCTCCACGAGCGCCTCATGAAACGGCCGACCTTTGCCTATCTGGCGGAACTCGAACGTAGCCAGTGGTTGTCGCCGGCCGGTATGCAGCAGTTGCAGGAAAACAAACTGGCCAACCTGCTGAAATCGGCCTATGCGCATTGCCCCTGGCATCGGGCGCGAATGGCCGTGGCCGGTATCGACCCCGCTGGTCCTGTGACGCTCAACGATCTGCGCCGTCTGCCTACCATGGACAAACAGGATGCCGCCGCCCATGGTGAGCAGATGGTGTGGCACGGTGTTGCCGGCGGTGCGTTCAAATATAACACCGGTGGATCCAGCGGCCAGCCGCTGATCTTTTACTACGGTCGCCGGCGCCAGGCCTCTGACGCGGCTGGCCGTATGCGGGCACGGCGCTGGTGGGGTGTGGAACCCGGCGACCGGGAAGTCTATCTGTGGGGTGCGCCGGTAGAGCTCAATAAGACCGACCTGATCAAGACGCTGCGCGATCGCCTGATCAACCAACTGGTTCTAAATGCTTTTGAAATGTCGCCTGCCGGTATGGATGGGTATGCTCGGGCTATCCAGGCTTTCCAGCCACACTGCATTTACGGCTATGCAAGTTCGCTGGCACTACTGGCAGCCTATCTTCTCGATCGGAAGACGGGGCTTCGGTTACCAAAATTGAAGGTTGTGTGTACCACTGGAGAGCCATTGTTCGACCACCAACGGCAGCTTATCGGCGCGGCCTTCGGAGCGCCGGTGGCGAATGAATTCGGCAGCCGCGATATTGGCTTCACTGCTCACGAATCGCCGGAAGGACAGATGCTGCTGATGAGCGAGAGCATCATTCTGGAGGTGCTGGATGAACAGGGTCAACCGGTCCCTGCGGGTGAAACGGGGGAAGCGGTAATGACCGCGCTGGAGACCTTTGCCCAGCCTTTTATACGCTACCGCACCGGCGACAGGGTTCGCGTGGCGGACGAATCCTGCCGGGCGGGGCGCGGACTGGGTGTCATCGCCGAGGTGGTGGGCCGCACCACAGATTTTGTCGTGCGGGCAGATGGCACCGTCATGCACGCGCTGGCGGTGATCTATGTGATGCGCGCGGTGGCGGGCGTGGGGGAGTTCAAGATCCTGCAACATTCAGTGAGTGCTCTCGAGGTTCTGGTGGTGCCCACCGCGAGCTGGCGGGAGTCTGGCCGTGCAGAGATCGAAGCGGGATTGCGTAAACGCCTGGGCGGCGATAGCCACATCGATCTGCGGCTGGTTGAATCGATCCCGGCAGAGGCTTCCGGCAAGCATCGCTATGTGGTCAGCCGGGTGTCCCTGTCAGATAGCCTTAAGGCGGCCACCCAGGTGCCGATTGATTAATCACGCATAGACCTGAAGACGATGGATATCGCCAAACTTGCCTCCCTCCCGTTCCGCTACCGTCCCTGGCAACCACGCCATGCGAGGCTGATTGTCGGGGACTTGTTCAAGCCGGCGTCAGAGTCCCGGCAGGAGCACGAGGTGCATTTGCGGGGTGCCATAGAGTGGCTGTGCCGTGCTCAGGACGTCCGAAACGGAGAGTCCGATGCCGGCGGCGTATCTGCCGGCTGGAGTTTCGAGGATGGCTGGTTGCCCAGCTATCCGGAAACCACGGGGTATATTATCGAAACCTTTCTTGCCGCCGCGGATGTACTGAAACAGCCAGAACTGATCGAACGCGCCGGCCGCATGATTGATTGGGAACTATCGATCCAGCTGCCAGACGGGGCCTTTCCCGGTCATTTCGGGGAGGCGGGCAGCCGCCCGGTGGTCTTCAATACGGGCCAGATCATGCACGGAATGATAGCCGGCTCTACGCAACTGGGAAGAGAGGAATGTCTGGAGGCTGGCGTAAGGGCGGGCCATTGGCTAGCCCAGCAGCAGGATGACGATGGGTGCTGGCGCAGGTTCGAGCACAACGACGTGCCGCACGTGTACAACACTCGAACTACCTGGGCCCTGCTGGCAACGGGGTTGCTGGCAGGCGATGGGGAGCTGGTAAGTAGCGCGAAGCGCAATCTGGAGTGGGCGTTGGCCCAGCAGACGGCCAGCGGTTGGTTTGCCTCCAATGCCTTTACTCCGGGGCGTTCGCCGTTCACCCATACCATCGCTTACGCCATTCGGGGATTCATGGAATCCGGGGTACTACTCGGTGAGAAGCGTTACCTGCAGGCCGCCGTGACAGCCGCCCGCGCCATGGCGAAGGTTCAGCGGCAGGACGGCTGGCTGGCGGGTACTTACTCGGATGGCTGGGTTGCCGATGCCGGCTACTGCTGTCTCACGGGTCTTGCGCAGATGAGTCTCAACTGGACCCGGCTCAGTCAGATCACCGGTAAGGAAAGCTTCCGCGCCCGGGCAAGGGCGGGGCTGGACTACGTAAAAACTACCCAGAAGCTGGCAGCGCCTGATGCTGAAGTGCGTGGTGGTATTGCCGGTTCCTCACCCATCTGGGGCGACTACTCGCGCTTCGAATATCCCAACTGGGCCGCAAAGTTCTTTGCCGATGCACTAATGGTGGATATGACAGACAAGGCAGTGCCACCGGTGCAACAGAGTCGAAGTCCGGAAAGCCATGGATAGGCTCAGGATAATGGTGCTTTGCGGTCGTTCACCCCGACACCTCTACGTGGCCAACGCCTTGTGTGAAGCCGCGGACGTCCTTGCTATTGTGCAGGAGACCGGCAGCGAGTGGAATGCACGCAAGGTTCTGAAGACCTTGCGCCCGGACAATTTGTTGCGCAAGGTGTGGCGCTGGTTGCGCGACCGCCGGCGTTATACGGGTAATCGCGAAGCCCGGTTTTTCTTCACTGATGGGCAACCTGTACTCGATTATCCGGAACTGGCCAAAGAAGTACTCCATATCAATCACCCCGAAGTGATTCGACTGGCTGACGAACTCGATCCTGATCTTATCGCTGTTTTCGGTACTTCACTGATACATGGAGATCTGCTGCAGAAAGGGCGACTTGGTATTGTCAATCTGCACGGTGGGCTGTCACCCGAGTACCGCGGCGCCGATTGCACCTTCTGGGCGCTCTATAATGCAGAACCGGAGAAGATCGGTTGCACGCTGCATTACATTGATGCCGGCATCGATACCGGTCGCCTGATTGCGCACGTGAGTCCCGAGCTTAGACCGGGTGATGACGAGTTAGCCCTGTTCTGGCGCAGTGTAAAGGAAAGCGCGCAGGTATATACGGAGTTGATGCAGCGGCTCGCGCAGGGAGAATCACTGGGCACGGCCCAGCACGGCAAAGGTCGATTATACCAGGTCAAACAGCGCGGCCTGCGCCAGGAACTGGCGGTTGATCGCATGTTAAGAGACGGTTTGTTGCGCAACCTGAATTTGGGGCTGAGGGTCAGATGGTTTCCAGCAGAATAGCAGCTCGCCTGGTGCATACCAACCAGGGTCATCTGATAACACCTGATGATAAGTTTATTTTGATGTTGCTGAAGCTGTTCCAGTCTTCTGCTGTTAATCCGGCGTTACAGTGCCTCTTGCGAACCAGAATTTTATAGTGAAGGCCAGGGAACTATGCGCGATATTGCATTAACATTAATATTTTTCGGTATTCTGCCCTTCGTGTTCTCCAGACCTTATGTTGGCATCTATCTCTGGACCTGGTTTAGCCTCATGAATCCCCACCGCCTGACATGGGGATTCGCTTTCGACTTCCCTTTCGCCGAGATTATTGCGCTTGTGACGCTGGCTTCACTTTTTGCGTCAAAGGAGCCCAAACGAATTCCCTGGACCCGGGAAACAGTGCTGCTAATTGTGTTTACTCTGTGGACCCTGTTTACCACATTCTTAGCCTTGTACCCCGATCATGCATGGGCACAGTTGAACAAGGTCTGGAAAATCATGTTGATGGTTTATGTCACCATGATGCTGATCAATACCAGGCAGAAACTGGACTGGCTGATTTGGGTGATCGTGTTGTCGTTAGGTTTCTATGGCGTGAAAGGCGGGATTTTTACCATCCTGCACGGTGGGGTGTATCGCGTGCAAGGGCCATGGGGGTCCTTTATCCAGGGTAATAATGAGACGGGGCTGGCTCTGATTATGACTATCCCCTTAATGCGTTATCTGCAGCTGCAGGCAAAAACTGCATGGATACACCAGGGTGTGACTGTGGCGATGTTGCTGACTAGCATCGCTGCCATCGGGACCCAGTCACGGGGTGCACTTGTCGGCATAACGGCTATGGGGTCCCTGCTTTGGTTGAAAAGCCGCAACAAGCTTTTTACCCTGGTGTATTTAGTCGTCATCATTGGTGCAGTGGCTGCTATCATGCCGCAGACGTGGTACGATCGCATGAGGACGATAAAGACCTATGAGCAGGACGCATCGGCCGAGGGGCGTATCAATGCGTGGTGGGCAGCATATCATGTTGCAAATGACCGTGTGACGGGCGGGGGGTTCGAAACTTTCAAGCCAGGGTTTTTCAGGATGTATGCCCCGGATCCGGGGAATGTGCATGATGTGCACAGCATATACTTTGAGGTTATAGGCGAGCATGGGTGGATCGGTTTTGGCATGTTCGTGTTGCTGGGCTGGTTCACATGGACCACCGGGAACCGTATGCGAAGGCAGGCCAAGGGCCAGATGGAAACGAAATGGGTGGCTGATCTGGCCGGTATGGTTCAGGTCAGTATGATTGGCTACGCTGCAAGTGGGGCCTTTCTGGGGCTCGCGTATTTTGATTTATATTACGACCTTATTGCCCTCATGGTGATTGGTAGCACGGTCCTTAAGCAGCAAATTCTCGACATGCAGGCTGTGCCAGACACTCAGGTGAGTGGAGCTAACGGAGTCACTGAGTAAACCCAATCATTGCAAAAATCTCGCTGTGGGAGCGGCCTCCTTGCCGCGATTCGGGCCGGGGGACGGCGTTTATGCCCGGCACGGGTGCTCCTGCAAATTAATGAGGCCCCCACTATTGGTGAATTCCAGAAAGCCGTAGCAATAGCCGGTACGTTCTATGTTTCACAAGGTGAAATCGGTATGCAGACCGAAACTTATGCAACCATCAGGTTAGCACTCTCGTCGCACTGCTCGCCCTGTGATTAATCGGCCCGGTGTATCTCCAGCCATTGTTCCAGCATAAGCATGACCCAGATCATTTTGCCGAAATAGGTCGCGTGCGCGTCGGCATGCTGTTTTCGAATATTCTGAATGTACGCGGGCCGTAGGTAGCCGCGATACTGTAACTTTTTCAAGGTATCATCTACCAGTGCAGTGAGTGGCGGGTGAGACAACGCCCAAACGCCAAACGGAAGCCCAAAACCGTGTTTGGTTTTGGTGATGATTTCCCGGGGTAGGAAGTCCTTCAATGCTTCCTTGAAAAACCAGCGCAGTCTCTGCCCCCTGATCTTGTAGCTAATAGGTAACCGTCCTGAAAAATTGACCAATGCCTCGTTCAGCAGCGGGTAACGTACCTCGATACCGGCGGCCTCGCACATACCGCTTACCTTGCGCAGGTCATTGTCAGCCAGGGTGAATTTTAGATCCAAATGCAGCATTCGATTGATCGCGTGTTCGGAATCGGCTCGGAAATAGGCATCCCGTAACATCTCTTTCGGTATCTCGGGATTCACCGAGGCAAGAAATTCCGGTTCGAACATCTCATTCAGAGATTGACGATAGATAAAGTTATAGGATTCCATGCGTTCCGGTAGGGGTATGGAAGCCTGGCGGATATAACTTCTCAGTTTGCTGACTGGCAGGAGGGAATCACCGCCCGGGATGCTATTGACAGCCGGTTCAATCAGACTTTTTCGCAAGAAAACTGGGAGCCGGCCATAGTGTTCGAACATCATTTGCCTGGCATAGCGCTCATTGCCGCCAAAGATCTCGTCACCCCCGTCCCCTGCCAGCATGATTTTGACGCCATCCCGGGCCGCTTGTTTAGCGCAGAAATACGTGGGTACGGCTGAGTCGTTGGCAAACGGTTCGTCATATGTGCTTGCGATCAGGGGGATCGCCTCAAGGATATCGTCGGGTTTAAGGTAATATTCGTGGGCGCTGGCGCCGAAGCGTCGCGCGGCCAGCCGTGCATATTCCATTTCGTCAAAGCCGTCGGCGCCAAATCCGATGGAATAGCTGGCCACGGGATTCTCATGAAGCTCTGCAAGTATACCTGTGATCGTGGAACTGTCTGTGCCACCACTCAGGAAGGTGGCAATTGGGCCATCCTGGGATGACGATGCAACAGTTTGTCGAAGGAGGTCATGGAACTGCTGCTGTCGCGTCTGAAATGATTCTTGACTATGCTCATCGTAGTGCAACTTCCAGTAGAAGTCTTTTTCGATTTGTCCGTTTCGGAACTGGATGTACTGTGCGGGTAGCAGTTTCTCTACCCCCTCAAAAATGGTTCCGGGACTTGGTATATCATGAAAATAAAGATAATTGAAAATCGCTTGTGAATTGATGCGCCGGCTGACTCGCGGATGCCTGACAACGCTGCCAGTGGAGGTCGAAAATACGAACACCCCGTCTTGAACAGAGTAACTCAGGCTGTGAATGCCAATGCGGTCAATGGCAACAAGTGTCTTGTCACCATCCAGAATTGCCAGTGCAAAAGGGCCGTGGAGGCGGGAGAGCAGGCCCTTTCCATAATCCCGATAGGCCTTGATCAGGGCAGCATCAGTACCCTGTTTTGTTGCGATATTGCAAAGATCCTTGTCGTCCCACGTTGGGGACCCGACAATAGCTGCTCTGATGCCGTCCTGCTGACGATACCTCGTTGCATAGAGTCCCTCACGGATACCAAGTGCACCGGTGTCGTCGTAGTCACTGTTAGAACCGGTACTCGTGTTCCCCCCACGTTCTGCAAGCATGCTTCTGATAGCTTGCTGTGACCTGTCCGACCCAAGGTCCATGCCGCTCCAACCGCAGATACTGCCCATTAGCAACCTTTTTTGGTCCGGGTGATATTATCGTATAATATCAATTATTGGATTAGATGCTAATATGTATGGGCGAATTCTGGCATAAGGTCGATAAGACCGTGCGTCACCATGGCAGGCAGACAGCCATTGCGCTGCGCGGAGCATGGTGGGTCGTTCATCCAGTCAAGGCAGTACGGCCAGTCTTTATTGTTGGATGTTCGCGGGCGGGTACCACCCTGGTCTACAAAACCCTGTCCGAATCGCATGAGCTCGGTACTCTGCAGCGGGAAACTCACGACTTCTGGGCAGAATTACACCCATTGCAGGAGAAGAACTGGAAAACCCATGCTCTTACTGCGACTGATGCGAGTGATCGGGACCGTGATTATGTCACCCGCTATTTTTATGCATGGACAGGAAACACGCGTTTTGTCGACAAGAATAACCAGAATGGCCTATGCGTACCCTACCTTTATTCGCTGTTCCCCGATGCCTGTTTTATCTATGTGAAGCGCAGTCCGGGCGATAACCTCAATTCCCTCATCGAAGGCTGGGGCAAGCCGGATGAGTTCGCCACCTGGTCTGACGATTTGCCTGCCAAGATTGCGATTAACGGTGGTCGCTACAAGCGCTGGTGCTTTTTTCTTGCCGATGGTTGGCGGGAATTTATTACGGCCAGTATTGAGGAGGTTTGCGCCTTTCAGTATAACGCGATTAACAGAGCGATTTTGGATGCCAGAGACCTGGTTCCGAAGAAGCAGTGGGTCGAAGTGTTCTATGAAGATCTTGTACGGGATCCGGTGGGCAGTTTTCGGGATACACTCAAGTATTGTGATCTTCAGTTCGGCGGACACCTCAAGCGCCACACGGAGGGCGTTCTGCACATTCCGTACAATGCGTTTTCAGAAATCCGTGTAGACAAGTGGAAGGATGGCCGTAATCTTGAGCGAATCAAACTTGTCTTGCCCAAGGTGCAGGAAACGGCCGTTTTGATGGGATACCCAGAATAACTACCTATTTAGACATTGCTCGGCAGAGACTGCTTGATCGAGGTATCTTTGCCGTTAATGTATCGGTGACACGACACTTACGCCGGTGATGAAACGCATGGCGCTACCGTCTAACACGGGTCTTTAGAACCATGTTGTTTAAGGTTTTGGTATTGTGGTTTTTTATCTCCGGGGCGCTGATATTCATTTACAGCCGACGGGAACTGGTTGCCGTCTGGCGGGAGCCCTTGTTACGCCGTCCTGTACTGGTGATCGAAAGCGACGACTGGGGAGCGGGCCCATACAACCAGACTGGTGTTCTGGAAGAAATCTACCGATTGTTGGCGAGTTTTTCGGATTGTGACGGGCGACGGCCGGTGATGACGCTTGGCATAATCCTGGCTTCGGCGGACGGGAGCAAGTTCAGGTCAAACGGCAGTTATCAGCGCCAGTCGATCTCGGCAGCGTCGTATAGACCACTTCTGGAAGTGATCAATAAAGGGATTGAGGCCGGCGTCTTTAGCGTTCAACTTCATGGCCTGGAACATTTCTGGCCCGCGGCGTTGATGACAGCGAGCGAGGGCAATACGGCAGTTAAGGCATGGTTGAACAATGCACCGTTGGCCACTACCGAAGATCTGCCATCACCACTTCAAAGTCGTTGGGTGGACGCATCGGTACTGCCCGCGCGCCCCCTGACAAGGATGGATGTTAAACGGGCAGTGCGGGAAGAGGTCGATGTCTTTCGAGCGGTTTTCGCTGTCATCCCGGAGGTTGCGGTCCCGCCAACGTTCGTATGGAATCGTGATGTGGAGCAGGCATGGGCTGAGGCGGGTGTGGCTGTGATTGTAACGCCGGGGCGGCGATTCGAGACGCGCGACGAAATGGGCCGACCAGCAAACGCTGGAACCCGGATATACAACGGCCAGGTTGGGGAGAGAGGCATAATTTATCTGGTGCGGGATGCCTATTTCGAACCATCGCTTGGACAAACGGCAGAGCAGGCTATCACGGCATTGGCATCAAAAGTACGGCTGCGTCGACCAGCGCTGTTTGAGACCCACCGCTTTAATTTCCTTGGCAACCAAGAAAAGCGAAGTCGGTCGATGGCAGAACTTGAGCGCCTGCTGCAGATGTCTTTGAAAGATTATCCGGACCTGGCATTTCTCTCGAGTGGGAAACTGGCAACGATTCTGAAAAACCAGGACCCTGAATGGTTAGAGCTCCGGTTCTGGCGCAGACTGCATCTATGGATAACCCGTCTTGGGGAACTTCAGCGCGTGCGCAAGCTGGCCTGGTTCACTGGCTGGATAGTGCCCGCGGGAGTGTTATGGCGGCTGACTGCATGAATATGCTTGGCTTGAGCAGTCAGGGGACGCCAAGATTTTCCGTAATTATCCCGGCCTATAACTCGGCAGCAACGCTGGCAAGGGCGGTGGAGTCGGTGCTTACACAATCCTGGCCGGCTCACGAGATTATCGTAATCGACGATGGTTCGACCGACGAAACCTCGCAGGTGGCACGTAAATTTGACGATAGGGTCCAGGTTATACACCAGATCAATGCCGGGGTTTCCATAGCTCGCAACCGGGGCGTGGAAGCCGCGACCGGGGACTGGCTCGCCTTTCTGGATGCCGATGACTATTACTATGCCGATCGCCTGCGGTGGCACGCTGAATGGATTGCGCGCGATGACAGACTGGATTTTCTGACCGGGGATTATGATTATCGTGACGAGGATGGAGGTCTGATCGGCACCTCGATGGCGGTGCATGCGTCGGGCAGGGCAGTGCTTGTTAGGTCCACTGGAGCCTATGAAGTGGTAATGGGCGCGCGAGAATTCAAATCCTTTGTCGCGGACCATTTTGGTGATACTCATACCCTGAGTGTGCCGCGCGAAACATTTCTCAGGCTGGGGGGGTATCCGGCCGGCTTGAGGGTGTGCGAGGACGTCCATTTTCTGACTCGGCTCTGTGCGGTAAGCCAGCGGGCGGGTGTTTTTTGCCTTCCGATGGGCGCTTACCTGATTCACGGCGCCAGTGCGACCCGCGCTGACACTTTAGCGGCCCAGCAATACAATGTGCAGACGCTACTGGATCTCAAACGGCTCGCTCGAAACTTTCCCAAACCGGTGAGGCAAGGCATGATGACACGTCTGAGCCATGGCCGGCTGAATCTCGCCTATGCCCTGGTTCGAGCCGGCAGACAGCGGGAGGCAATAGTTGCGGTGCTGCCGTCGCTGGTGGAAACGCCGGGATGGACAGCGCTTCGCAACCTTGCGAGCATCCTTAAGGGATAGAGCTGAACATGACGGAGCGCGAGCACCGCTACCTGGCGATCACGGAACTCTTCCTGCCCACCAAGGGTGGGACCGCGATCTGGGTCAGTGAGGTATTCAAGTACCTCGGGGGAAAGGGTATACATATCGTGACCGCTGATGTGCCGGGAGCAGCGGAGGTCGATGCTGTCCACCCCAATAGCATCCACCGCCTCAATCTAAGTCGGGTGTGGTGGCTGAGGCCCGAATCCCTCGGTATGTATGCTCGCCTGTTTTTGACATCATTACGGCTTGCGGTCACAAGGAGATTCGAGGCGGTCCATGCCATCCGCTCGCTGCCGGAAGGGTTGGTCGCGTGGGCAGTAGCGCGCATGACTTTTCTACCCGTCATCATATACGCGCATGGGGAAGAGCTGACGAGCTGGGGCCGCGGGGCGAAATACAAGGCCATGTGTTTTACGCTAACCCATGCGGACAAGGTCGTTGCCAACAGCGGCAATACCCGTGACGAACTCCTGCTGATGGGTGTTGCCGCTAAGAAGATCACGGTTATTTACCCTGGCGTTGATATCCACTCTTTCCGACCAGATTTGCCATGCGATGACTTGCTTGAGGGGCTCGGATTACGGGATGGGCAGAGACTTGTGCTATCTGTTGGCCGCCTCTCGCGCCGCAAGGGCTTTGACATGGTGATCCGTGCTCTTCCTAAATTGGTCGGGCAAGGCCTGGATGTACACTACGCATCGATCGGTATCGGTGAGGACGTTGATTACCTCGCTGGACTAGCGACAGAACTGGGGGTCAAGGAGCGGGTGCATCTGTTGGGGCATGTGAATTTGGAAGACCTCCCGCGTTGGTACAACGCCTGTGACGTCTTTGCGATGCCGAACCGCGATATCAGGGGCGATACTGAAGGCTTCGGTATGGTATATCTGGAAGCGGCGGCCTGCGCAAAGCCGGCCATTGCTGGGACGGCGGGGGGCACTGGTAGCGCCGTTGTCGATGGCGTCACCGGCCTCCGAGTCGATGGTGAAAAGCTTGATGATATTTTCGTTGCCCTGCAAAAATTGCTGACCGATCAGGAGTACGCATCTCGTCTCGGTAGACAGGGATATACACGTGCCGTAACAGACTTTGCCTGGGAGGTGGTAGCGGGAAGAACCAGTGCCTTGCTAGGGAACACCTGACTAATCTACCATCGTCATTAGTATTCTCTACTAAAGGACTGGAGTCGACCCGACAGGGAAGTTTAGCCCTCGCTGAGCCACGGTAGCGCAAGGGCAGTCTTACGCGCAGATGTCCCGGCATGACCGGGTAGACGGGCGAAATTGGCTCAAGCATTATGGGACCAATTGTCTAGATAGATAGATCGTCCGCATGAAGTATAGCTCAATCGTTTACATTTCGCAGGGAGAACCAGATGCTTAAGTCCGTGATCAAGAGATTCTTGCGGACCTTCGGTTACAAGATCGAGAAAATTGACCCACTGGAGGAGAGCATCCCCGCTGCCTATAACCACTCACCTTTTTTGCCACGCATCTATCGCGGTGCACTGGATCGGTATCTTTACTTCAAGGATGTGGTTGAAAAAGTTCAAAACGTGGAGGGCGATATTGTCGAATGCGGCGTATCTATCGGGCATGGGGCCTTGCTATTTACTTTGCTCAGTGACTACATCGGAAAGCCTCTGACTTATTACGGTTTTGATTCTTTCGAAGGATTCCCTGATCCGGTCGAAAAAGATGAAACAACTCCAATTAAGGGGAAGAGATTCTGGGCCAACCCGGTCGACACAGTGCTGAAGGTATTGCGCGACGGGCGTCTTAGTGATGAGGTCATCCGTGAAAGGATACGTCTTGTAAAAGGGTGGTTTGAGAAGACTCTGCCCAAGTATGAGGGACGGATCGCCCTACTGCACCTTGACTGCGATCTCTACGAATCCTGCAAACTCGCGCTGGAAACCCTTTACGATCAAGTCCAGCGTGGCGGAATTACCATGTTTGACGAGTACGGCGATATGCGCTGGCCGGGTGCCACTAAGGCAATTAACGAATTTTTTCTTTATAAGCCCGAACGAGTCCAGCAACACTCGAAATGCACTTGGAAATACCATGTCATCAAGCAGTAACCCTGAACGATTGTTCACTGGCGAATGCGGCAGTTTATCCGCTGCCAGCGCTGCTTAGACGCCGGCGTTTCGCCTTTGCGCTCTCACGGGGTGGGGCACCGAATGCCAATGCGGCGAAGCTTGAACATAAATGCGACACCACCTAAGACTTTGAGGAAATGAACAAGAAACCAGTTATTTGCTTCTTTACGATGAGTGCCGGAGACTGGGGAGGCGCTAGTCGGGTGCTATTTACTAACCTCCGCCTTCTGAATCAAGACAGGTTGACGCCTCTGCTATGTTTGCCGCGCACAGGCCCGATCGAGGAAGAATTAAGACAGCATGGTCTACGGTATACCATTTGGGGCTCCTTCACGGAGCCGGGGAATCCAATTGCCTATTTGCGCAGTTTCTTTCGGGCCGTGCGCTTTTTCCAGAGCGAGCACGTAGCGGTGATTCACGTCAATGGCGCTAACTTTTGGCGACCTGCCGAATTGTTAGCCGCCTGGGCATTGCGTATACCAATCGTCATCCACTACCACGTTGTCAACGACCAACCAGGACCATTTACGAAGCTGTGCCGAGCTGCAATCAGCGTCTCCAACTACACCGCTGAGCGGTCATTACCCGCAACCCTGCCAAAACCAGTGATCCATAATCCGATCAGTTTGGAGCGCTTCGATGGCGGGCAAAGCCTGCGTGGAACATTGGGCATCACCTCCGACCAAGTGGTGGTAGCCTTTCTTGGCCAGATCCGTGACATCAAAGGCGTAGCAGATTTCATCGCCATGGCCCGGCAGATTCCAGACCCAGCCATCCGTTTTCTAATTGCCGGCGAGTGCCGTGACCTAGAGAAATTCCCGGGATCTTATTCGGAAGAAGATCTGAAGGATATGTCAGGTGAGGATGACCGCATTCGCTACGTAGGCTATATAAAAGAAGTCGAAAACATCTACCATACGGCTGACATCATAGTGGTACCATCACGCTGGCAAGAACCACTTGGGCTGATTAACCTGGAAGCCGGCGCCTGTTCCAAGCCCGTGGTGGCAACAAGGGTCGGTGGTATTCCTGAAGTCATACACGACGGGGATAACGGTTATCTGGTTGAGCCCGGAGATTTAGAGGGGTTGGCTGCCAGAGTAAGCCATCTCATCAATAATGCCAAAGAGCGACAACGCATGGGAGACGCAGGAAGGCGGCTTGTGGAAGACAATTTCGCAAGTCTACCGGCGAGGCAATTTGAGGATTTGTTATTGAGCTATGCCAAGAATTAGTCATAGATTTCCTACCTTGTGTCTTTGCAAAATGGAAAGCTTTAGGTGATTAGTAGAAAACCCGACTTTATAATCATCGGCGCCGCCAAGAGTGGCACTACTTCTTTGTACCATTATTTAATTCGGCATCCTTCTATATTCATGTCCACGCCAAAGGAGCCTTCGTATTTCGCATTTGATGACCGCTTTGACAGGGGGGTTGATTGGTATCTGTCGCTATTTTCCAAAGCAAGAGAAACCCAGCTGTGTGCCGAGGCCTCTACCAACTATACGAATTGGCCGCTTTACCCTCATACTGCGGAACGTATGCATGCACTGCTGCCCAACATCAAACTTATCTACATAATGCGCCATCCCGTGGACCGGTCTTATTCCCACTACCTTCAATTAATCAATAATATTCGCGTGAAAGTCGCAGACTTCACATTCACAGATACCTTTGAACAACACATAAAAAAGGATGATTCCGTCATCCAAAGCAGTAACTACATATTACAAATACGCCGCTTTATCAAATATTACCCGCGTCATCGGTTTCTGTTCCTGTTCTTAGAGGAGTTTATAGAAAATCCTCAAAAGGTCCTGTCAGCCGTTGCCGAATTCCTAAATATTGGCAACGAAGTCGAGTTAATGGCAGATGGTATCGTCGAAGAAAATCGAAATAAGGAGAAGGAAGATTGGCTCATCCGTTCCCGGTTGATGGCGCCATTTAAAGCCATACCTGGAGCCGAGTTGGTCGCGGAAATTCTTCCCCAGGGGTTCCGAGATAGAATCTACGCAATATTGCATAGACTACCGGTACGGAGAAAAATAGAAACAGCATTTATCCCACCCAAAATGCTTCCGGAAACCCGAGCGCACCTGTTAACTTACTTTCAAACACCAAACCGTGAGCTTGCCGAATTTCTCGGCAAGGACCTCTCTCACTGGGACTCTTAGGGTAGTGTCCGGGTTTTTTCGCTTATATGGACCTCCCTCGACTGTCAAGTAACACGATGTGTGAACAGTAGACTGCGTGCATATATTGCAAAGATTCTGGACACTACCGGCCGTCTTTGCCCATTTCCTCGAGCAACTTCATGTTCATGTACTTGCGAGTGTGCCACGTGATGGCCGAGACGTGTCGCAGTCGGGCAGGCACCAGCATCAAGGCGGAGTAACCATCCGCGAATGCCCCGACCACTTTGGTCCGTCTAGGCCGAAGTTCCCCCTAAAAATCGGCGTAAAATCAGTATAATCTGCTGAATTGCCTGCCAATCCCTTCTCTTGCCACTTTCATAATGTTCCCATGTAGTCGTTGATAATAAACTGGAAATATTCCGGTAATGTGATATATTGAGTTCCCATGTACATCGAGATTGTCCCCAATCGTAACTCCCGGCCGGCGGTTCTGCTGCGCGAAGGGTGGCGCGAAGGAAAGAAGGTCTGCAAGCGCACGCTGGCCAACCTCACGGATTGGCCGGCCCAGAAGGTGGATGCCTTACGCCGGGTGCTCAAAGAAGAAACACTGGTGTCTCCGGACGAAGCCTTCTCCATTGAACGCTCCTTACCACATGGCCATGTGGAACTCATTCTGGAAGCGGTCAAGCGGATAGGTCTTGATAACGTGATCAGCGCCAAGCGCACGCGTGAGCGGGATCTCGTGTTGGCGATGATTATTGAGCGATTGATTCACCCTTGTTCGAAGCTGGCCAACACTCGACTTTGGCATAGCACCACATTGGCTGAGCAGCTGGAGGTCGGTGATGCCGATGAGGATGGACTTTATGCCGCCATGGATTGGCTTTTAGCGCGCCAGTCACGCATCGAAAAGAGAATGGCGAAGCGGCATCTGAGTGAAGGGTGCAAAGTGCTTTATGATTTGAGTAGTAGTTACTATGAAGGCCACACCTGCCCGTTGGTTCGCCCCGGCTACAGTCGTGACAAAAAGCGCGGTAAACCGATCGTGGTCTATGGGGTGCTGACAGACGCTCAAGGCTGTCCGCTTGCGGTGGAGGTCTATTTGGGTAACACCGGTGATCCAACGACGGTGCCGGGTCAGGTGAACACACTCAAGCAGCACTTTGAGCTTGATCGGGTGATCCTGGTGGGTGACAGAGGCATGCTTACGCAAACCCAGATTGATGAGCTGAAACGCCATCCCGGTGTGGGTTGGATCTCGGCCTTGCGCAGTGAAAAGGTTCGCAAGCTGTTCGATCAAAAGTATCTGCAGCTGTCGTTGTTTGATCAGCAGAACCTGGCGGAGATTCATTCTCCTGATTTTCCCGATGAACGCCTCATGGCCTGTTTCAACCCCCTGCTTGCACAGGAAAGAAAACGTAAGCGACGGGAACTCCTGGACGCGACAGAACAGGCGCTTGAGAAAATCAGCAAAGAGGTTAAACGCAGAACCAAAACACCCTTGAGCGCCGCTGAGATCGGCACGAAAGTCGGCAAGATCATCACCCGCTTCAAGATGGGAAAGCATTTTGAACTGTCCATCACCGATGGACAATTAAGTTATTCCCGACGTACGGATGCGATTGAGCGCGAGGCCGAACTGGACGGACTCTACGTCATTCGTACCAGCGAACCCAAACACGCCTTATCCGCCGAAGATGCGGTGCGCAGTTATAAAACTCTGGCTCAGGTGGAGCGTGTCTTTCGCACGCTCAAAGGGCTGGATAATCGCATTAGACCCATCCATCACCGTACGGAAGATCGGGTTCGCGCCCACATCTTTATCTGCCTGCTGGCTTATTATGTCGAATGGCATCTACGTCAGGTGGTGGCGCCCCTGTTGTTCGATGATGAAACATTAGCGCTTGATAGAAAACAACGTGACCCCGTTGCGCCTGCTGAGTCGTCTATTGCAGCAAAGACTAAGAAGGTCGCACGCGTCACCGAAAACGGACTGCCAACCCATAGCTTCAAAACGCTCATGGCTGAGATGGGTACCCGTTGCCGCCATCGTTGCCGAGTCAAATCAGATCCACAATGCCTCCCTATCTTTCAGGATACTGACCCCACCCCGCTTCAGGCTCGTGCTTTGGAGCTGACCTGTTTGTTGCCAGTACAGGGAATTTGAGTATGGCTGATTCTTACATGTTAACAGTCGGTTAGGCTGATTCCTTGCAGGGAACTACGGTCTAGGCGATAAGTTTTTGTCAGATCATTGATTGATCGCAGTGGTTCTTCCATTTAGAAAGCGTTTGACCTCCACTGGCGTCATGGCCTTTCCACCCAGTGTGTTGAGGAAATAATCGAAGTAACGGCGGCACTTGTTCAGGAAAATTCTCAGCTCCGCCTGGCTTTGCACGTAGGGTGTGCCGCCAGGTTGAATGGATGGAGAATGGAAGCTGAACACGAAGATGCGGACACCTTCGCTGATCAGAGTAGAGGTCAGGCGCCGCATCTCCGGTTCGGTGTAATCCTCCGGTGACAGGCGAATGCGTTCCATCAGGCGAAGCCTCGCGATGACTCCGGAAACTTTCGTGTTGCGAAGCCAGGCATGAGTCACGCAGTTGTAGAGCGGTGTGCGGCCCTTACGCAATGCGCCCACGTAGCCGCCGGTGCCGGGTAGGCCCAATAGTTTTCTTTCCTTCCCAAACCAATAGGGGTGGCTGGTGTATTGCGAGTAGTCAGGCCCACCATCTGCGGAGAAGTTGATGGGGACCGCGGGACTGATGTCCACTTCGTATCCGAGTTGCTCAAGAATGTCTCCAGTATTGGGACCGAAACCATATCGACCTGCCAGGTAGGTAACGGGTTGCGTGCCGAACGAGTCAACGATCTTCGCGGTGAGCAGGCGCAACTTCTCGGCCTCCAGCTCCCGCGGTAGATTGCCGGGATAGGAGTTTCTGGCGTTCACTTCTTCATCGTGAGGCGGTGAGACCCAGGGGTGTAGATGGGTACCGATCAGGGCTCGACCTGAGTCGGTAATGTTCTTCAGTGGAGCAATGGCTATCTCCTGGGACGCGATGGGATAGTCGATGACATAGTTCGGCACGATGTCAAACTCATCGAACAGACTTTGGGCCCGGTCGATGTGTCGCATATGCTCGACGCCGGTGGCGCTCCGGTCGTGTGCTTTGCTCCAGTCGAACTCCTCTTCGGTGTGGATTACCACTGTGAGGATAGGGAGAGTCTCCGCAGGAAGGTGAATCAATTCGCGTCGCATGTTAGTCGCTTGAGGCTCCAGGCTACAGATCGAGGGCCACGATCTCTGTATACAGGTTGCTGATGTCCGCCTCGGATAGAGTCTCGCTGCGGAAGACCTTGTTACGGTAGCCGCAAAGCTCGATGAAGGGTCTGGGGACTGTAGGCAGCAGCCGGGACTCGATCCGGGTAAAGAGCAGACCATGCCTGAACAGCAGATGGCTTCCCAAGGCGAAGCGGTAGCCCAGAAAACGTCGCGAGTCGCTTGCGGCGAGCACAAAGGCGCCCGGCACACCTTTCAACTGTGTTGTTTTGTACACCACATGACAATAGGCGCCGGTGCGGCCGACTGCCACGTGGCTTAGCCAGGGTAAATGCCTGTGGTCTAGATAGGCCTTTCTCTGCTCAGGCGCAAGGACCTGCTCGATCTTGTCAGGGTCGGTGATGGCGCGCACTCCCGCAAGCATGCTGAAGGGCCAGGGAAAGTTAGCGAACACGGCCTGGCATTCGTTCATGGGCGTGAACTTGAGAAATTGCAGCGTCTTGGAAACCACCTCAGTAGGTGTGAGATCGGTGAAATGGAAGCCCGGCTGTGAGGTGAGGGCGAGGGCGAGGCGCATGCTCTGGGAACGGTACCGGTCGAGCACGCACCAGCTGGTAATGTTACAGAACTTCTCCAGTTTTCCTCGAAGCACGCGCTCAGCATAGATGGCGCCGATTCCGCCCACGATCTGGTCATCGACCCGTATCAGAAAGCCATTGTTGGGTTTTTTCACCCCCCAGTCCTGCCTGAAGGCTTCGGCCCAGTCCTCGGGTGAACGCTCCTGACTGAGGTTTTCATTGAGAAACCGACAAAAGTCCAGGAGTTCTTCATCTTTGATTGGCGCGACGCAAGGTTTGTTCATAACTGTATGTGTTTTAGGTAAAATCAGGGTGAAAAAACCAAAGAGCCTGAGATGCCGTCCGCGATCGCCGTTCGCATGAAGGCGGGCAAGAGTCCCAATAGCAGATTTACCGGCCGAAGGCTGATTTTTCAGGGGGAAATAGATGGATCTATTTCACAATCCACTAACTGCTTGATTTTTATTTAAAGCGATTTTATATCTCCCTTGCGCTTCTTGAGGAAATAATGAAATTGATTGTCCACGGCTGAGTTGGAGCGGATAAATTACCACAGAGCTCACTGCGATCACAGAAAACGAACTCGCGATAAGTATCAGTAGCTTAAGGACTGACTGTCGCTTCTGCGCAAAAGAATTTCCATTCTTTAGCAATCCTGTGCGTCCAAACAGTCTTCCCCGTGCTCAGCCTTTACATATCAATCAACGATCTTTAATATCGTTCGACATTCTGCTATGCCCGTCGACATGGCGAAAGAAAACAGCATGTTCGTAGCATTATAATAATAGACAGTTCGCAATCATGACCCACACCCTTGCCACCTCCCAGCCAGCGGAGTCCGGCTTAACTGATGGCAGCTCGCTAGACCTGCCAGGCATCGACCGATTGCCCGAGGGTAAGCCCCGCATCGGATTGGATGCGCAAAGCCTCTATGCCTTTGGCCATCTTGTCCGGCTATGTGAGCAACTAATTCTTGATCAGTTTTCCCGCGGTCTGGTTTCGGGTACCACCCACACCTGTATCGGTCAAGAGTTGACCGCCATGGCGGTGGTGCGGGCCATGAACCATACCGAAGACGCGGTGCTCTCCAATCATCGTAACCATGGTCATTATCTCACCTATTCAGGGGATTTCGTCGGCCTGGTCGCGGAAATTATGGGCCGTGAGGCGGGTGTGTGCCGCGGCTACGGGGGCAGTCAACATCTGGCTTACCGCCACTTTCACAGTAACGGTGTTCAGGGGGGTATGACTGGGATTAGCGCGGGCTTGGCGCTGGCACGGAAGCATCGGGAAAGTGGGGCGATCGTATCGGTTATCATTGGCGACGGCACCCTGGGTGAGGGACTGCTGTACGAGAGCATGAATCTGGCTTCTGTCTGGGATGTGCCGCTGCTGGTGGTAGTGGAAAACAACGGCATTGCCCAAACCACCTACACCCACGCGACCATCGGTGGCAGCATCGAACAGCGGGGTGCCGCCTTTGGGCTCGGGACCTGGCGCTACAGCGATGACGACCCGGAGTTTTTTCAGAAGGTGGAATCCGTTGTGCAGGAGGTGCGCAGCAGCAGGCGCCCGGGTTTTCTGGTGATCGACACGCGGCGTATTGGGCCACATAGCAAGGGCGATGATCTGCGTGACGGGGAAGAGCTCAACGAAATCCGTGCGCGTGACCCGCTGGCTGCACTGGGCCGTAGACTTCCGGAACAGATCAGGACAGTCATTGAGACACGCAATGCTGCCTTTATGGAATCCGTCCGGGAAGCCGTCGATGTCTCGCCCGAGGCTGTTTTCCAAGAACCGCCACAGCATATTTTCAATGACACCCGACCGCGTGATGAGCCGGTGAGTTATCCTGATCTGGCGGCCGGCAGCAATGTTCGCCAAGCATTGAATGCTGCGCTTCGACATATTCTGGAAGTGTCGCCCGAGTCAGTGATCCTTGGTGAGGATCTGCACGATCCATATGGCGGGGCGTTCAAGGTGACCCAGGGGCTCTCTACAGCCTTCAGCAATCGGGTGATTTCCACACCCATCAGCGAGGCGGGCATCACCGGTGCCGCCATTGGTCTAGCCCTGGATGGCTACAGACCGGTGGTGGAAATCATGTTCGCCGATTTCCTGACTCTTTGTCTGGATCAGTTGTACAACCATGCGGTGAAGTTTCCCGGGATGTTCCGCGATATGGCGGTCCCGCTGGTGATCCGTGCCCCCTGCGGCGGGCGTCGTGGCTATGGTCCAACCCACAGCCAGAGCCCGGAGCATCTGTTGACGTCGGTCCCTGGGCTCACCGTGGTCTACGGAAGCCATCGACATGACATGAGCCGATTGCTGGTTGATGCCACACTGCGTTGGCCGTATCCCGTGCTGTTCCTGGAACACAAGCTGCTTTACGGCCAGAAGCAGGATCGAGCCGATTACCGGGAGTTGCCGGCAAGCGCGGGGGACGTGGCGGCCCACCTGTTCCCGACGCTTGTTCGGGGGCGGGATGAGCCGGATGTCACCCTGGTGACCTACGGGGGCATGCTGCCGGTTGTGGAAGCTGCGGCCAGATATCTGGAAGACGAGGAGGAGCTGCATGTCGAGATCCTCGTACCGTCGCTCTTATCCCCTGTTTCTAGAACCGGCCTGATCGGCCACCTGCTCGACCGGCCGGGCATAGTGATGGTGGAAGAGAGCCACCACAACTTCGGCGTGAGCGCGGAGATTGGCGCTTCCCTGCTCGACAGCGGCTATAGGGGGCGGTTCCTGCGCATCGGTACGCCGCCCGTTCCCATCGCCGCGGCACGCAGCCTGGAACGGCAGATACTCCCGGATGAGGAGACGCTCATCAAGCAGATCCTGGATTGGATATAGGCGAAGGAGCTGAGCTATGCCTTATCCGTTGCGTGCGCCCCGCGTAAACAACAATGATGACATCGTGCAAGTCGTCGACCTCAGTGTCAAAGTGGGTGATTTCGTCAAAGGTGGTGATTTGGTTGCGGCGGTGGAGACCGACAAGGCGATTGTTGAGGTGGAAGCCGAGCGCGATGGCTATGTGCTCAGGATCCCGCCCGAACTGGACGAGAAGGTGGCTGTCGGCTCGGTCGTGATCTGGTTCGGTGATTCCCCCGACGAAGTCGTGCCCGAGGAGACCGCTGCACCTGTTCGGTCAGCTTCTGCCGGTGCGGCACGACCTACGGCAAAAGCCCGGGTGATGCTGAAAGAACTTGGGCTGGATGCGGGTCAGATCCCGTGTAGCGGCGAGCGACTGGCGGTGACGGACATCGAGGCATACCTGGCTAAACAGGCTATGCCCACGGCAACAGCGGCGCTCGAAAGGCATGTAAAGACACGGGAGCAGACACCGGATGTGCCTGGCGAGTACCACGAGCTTTCCGAAGAGGCTCACGCTATGCTTGTTACCGTGCAATGGCACCGTGACCAGGCGGCGGCCGGCTATCTGGAGGTGGAGTACGACCCCGAGCCTTGGGAGGCGTATGCCGAGGAATACGCCCGGCAGCACAAGCTCATGCTTTCGCCCCTGTTGCCCCTGCTGGCCTACCGGCTGGTAGAGCTGGCCAAGGACAATCCAAAGATCAATGCCACTGTCGTCAACGATCGCCACTACCTGTATACACCGATCAACCTGGGTTTTACGGTTCAAGCAGATAAGACGTTGTACCTGACTGTGGTCCGCGATGCCCAGTCCATGAGCGCATCTGAATATATCGAAGCACTGGGTGCCGTACAGCGCCACGCTATCGCGCACAAGCTCAAGCCCAATGAAGCCGCCGGCGCAACACTCACCTTTTCCAGCATGGCGAGGTGGAGAGTCAGCCGCCACATCCCCATTCTGCCACCCTATACGGGGCTCATGGTGGCCCACGCGGCACCCAAGGGATCGGGCCGGGCAGTGCTGGGCGCGAGTTATGACCACCGCTTGTTGTCCGGTTTCGATGTGGCCCAGGTACTGCAGAGCCTGTCTCAGCCGCCGGTTGATGAGTAATCGGTTAAACCAGGCCATCGTCCTTGCTGATGGAATTACCATAAGCCCACCAGGCCTGGAGCGAAGAATATGGATATCTATCCCGGTTCAAGCCAGGGGGGCACAAGCGATACCTACGTTGAATCAGGAATAGGAAATGACACTGGAACGAGACGCCATAAAAACCGCCATCCACGAAAAAGTGATCGCTCTGGCCAATGAGCTTGGAGAGGATGCGAGCGACATCGGCGACGAGGACATCATTCCCGCCACTGGTGTACTGGATTCCGCTGCTATCCTTGCGCTGGTCGTTTGGTATGAAGAGACCTATGACTTACCCCTCAAACAGGAAGAGATCAACATCGACAATCTCGGTTCCATCAATGCGATGACTGATTTTCTGCTGGCCCGGAAGGGCGGCTAATCCGTATCGGTCAAATCGTGAACTATACAGTCTCAATTACCTGGATGAGGGAGATAGCGCTCAACTGGTCCCGAGCCAAAGGACAAGGTTCCAGCTGAATTGTCGAGAGTTTCTACGACAAAGCAAATCTGACCACCAGAAAAGCATACAGTTTTCGAATCTACCATGCCGCCGAAACCCCTATGTGTCATGCGCATGGTGCCTTAACGTGACTGAACATGGCCTTGTGGAGCAGGCACCTGCCGACAGGCGTCACCGTGCGCAGCGACCGTGGCAGCCAGTACTGCTCGAAGGACTATCAGTCACTGATCCGGCAACACAAGCTGCTGTGCAGCATGAGTGCTAAGCGCAATTGTTATGATAATGCCGTCGCGGAGAGTTTCTTCCACACCTTGAAGGTGGAGGCCATTCACGGCGAGCGTTTCCCAACCCGTGCGCTCATGCGACAAACAGTGTTTGAGTCATCGAAGTGGACTACAATCGAACCCGCCGACACGCTGCCTGCGGCTACATCAGCCCGATGGCGTTTGAGGCTCAACAGGTCGCTTAGCCGCGTGTCCGTTGTTGGTGGGCAGGATCAAGATGCATCAATTAAAGGGATTCCATGATGTGCCAAGCCTGTGCTTGAGTTGTAGTGCTTTGTTGTGTGCCCGATAAGCAGCTCGCAGCACAAGTGGCAGTGGTTTGATATCGTTAATTACGGGGTAACCGAAACTGGAAAGCGTATCACCCGCCGCGCTCTCAAAAATCCTGATCTGTCTTTTGGACATACGGCGCCGCCACTTTTCTGCATTAGCGGGCTGGACATCTTTCTGGACTAATGGTGTTTTGCCCGCCTGGCCCGCCTTTTTGAAATTCAACAGCGACTCGGAAAAATCTTCACCCAGAAAATGACAGATTTTCAGCATTTCAGCTCTCTGGTCTCGAAGGATATCTTCATAACGGATTTCTAGATAGGTGCTCTCAGGTAAACATGCGCCACAGGCATGTCCCATGTCGACGTATTGTTGCCAGTATTTTGCAGCAAAATAGGTGTTGTAGACGCTGAAGTCATACCGTCGTCCAAAGAGTGACAATGCGACATCTCTACCGTCGCGAATTAAATGGATGATCTGCCCGTTTGGAAACCATTCCAGCAACTTGGGGATATGGAATACATAATAAGGCGTTTTGTCACCCCAACGTACCTTACCCTCAAGGATGGCATTCTTTTCAAAGAGACCGGCAATGATAAATTGCATGGAAAATCGCTTTTCAGAGTGGAACTCATCCGCCAGCTTTTCGATGTCGAATTTCACGCCGTGCAGATCTGTATCAAGAAAATCAGCGCTTTGTCGGTACATAGCTTCCAGAACGGCGCGGATATTCTCACGCTTTGAAAGATCACCATACTTGTCAGCATTACGGTACAGCGGGATGAAAAAGTGCGACTCACCCGTTGGCAATGAAATCTGTGGGTGCGACCGCAGAATGTACTGCAGCAACGTAGTTCCCGAGCGCGGTGCCCCGACAATAAAAATCGGCCCTCTATGGTGAACTGCTGGATCAGCATCTCCGTCGCACATAGTCAAGATCGCCACCTCATATATTTTGGTTATACTTCCTTCTTCACCCATCCCGCGATGTAGCCGATAAAATAAGCGACATTCATTTCCTTGCGGAGACTGTAATTGCTGCCGAAACGGCTTCGCTGGCGCAAGGCAGCGCTAACAGCCCGCATCAACTGCGGAAAAAGGTAAAAGGGCGGAATTCGCGATTGACTTCCCCGTTCTCGATGTCCCTCCATACGCCCCTGACGGAAATGTAGATCAAGAAAATAGGCTTTCCTTAATTTACTGGACTGAATACGATGGTAAATAACTGCATCAGGAACCCAGCGTATATTCATGTTGGCATCAATCATTCGGCGATACAAATCTGTATCTTCACCACCGCTGTTATCATTGCCTTTGCGTCCGAGATCGGTGTCAAACTGACCAATCGCCTCGAAGATCGCCTTTCTGTAACTAGAGTTCCCCGTGAAAATAGGGGTGCCGCGTTCGGTTAGCCTTTTTGGTTCAAGGCCATGGGACAGTTGTCCAAGGAAGCCAAGCAGCTCATCCTGGAGCCAGGGTGGTCGGTTCCCCTCCTCAAACAGGGCCTCAATGCGTCCACCCAGCGCATCCGAAGCCCAGGTGCGTATGGCGCGTTCGTATTCGACTAGCCAGTTTGTGTGTGGAGTCTCGTCATCGTCAAAAAAAACAATGTATTTCCCCACAGACTCATGGATTCCTCTGTTCCTGGCATGGGAAATCCCAAGTTTTGGTTCCATGATGATACGAGCTGTTACGCCTTCGGGCCGCCAACCGGTATTGCTCAATACCTGCTCAGTCTCATCCGTGCTGGCATTATTAATAATCAGCAGTTCCCAGGGGGACTCCGGTGGTAGCAGGTCTTTCAAGCTGGAAAGTGTGGTTCTCAGCCGATCAGCATGGTTATGCGTGCATAGAACCACTGAATATTCGATGGAGGTTGAGTCTTCCATTATTTTGGACTGATACCGGTATATACCAGAAAACGACTGGAATAGTAGCGAAGAGCCTGTTGCCATGAACCATCGTTCGTTCCAAAAGCGATCTTTCGCAGTAGCTGTGCGGGGGAATCAGTGCCAAACACATCGATACGACGTATACGAAAGAGATCCATTCCCGGACGATTGAAGCCCGGGTGTACCGAAAATGCGGCCTTGTAACCAGCTGCTTTAACCTTATCGAGTACATGTTCATTGTAGCGTCCATAGGGATATGCGAAATAAGGTACGGGTGCCCCCAATAGGTTCTCCAGATCTTCTCGCGATCCCCGCAGTTCATTTTCAAGTTCCTGATCATCGAGTCGGCTCAGGTCAGCGTGACTTCGAGAATGAGAAAAAAAACTGAATCTATTTGCGCGTAAGGTCTCGATCTCCTTTAGACCTATCAAGGGGTAGGTCTGTCCAGAGGGATTCTCGTTGTGGCACCAGATATCCCGTTTCCCAATTAGTCCGGAAACAAGAAACATTACGGCGGGCCAATTATGCCGATTTAATGCCGGGACAGCATGTTCCAACACGCCCAAAAAACCGTCGTCGAAGGTGATGAGCAGCGATCGGTCCGGTAACTGAATAGCACCGTTCAACCAATCGATAAATTCACCGATGCTGCAGGCTCTGTAGCCTCTATCAGCAAGTGCACGCATATGCGCGACAAATCGTTCCGGTGATACGCAGTATTTGCGCTCCCAATCATTGTGGGCGTCACCAATTCGATGATACATGAGCACTGGTACTCGTTGAGCACTCATGCAGATTTGTCTTCCCCTGTTTGACCGAGAGTATTGACAGTAAATCGGTAAATGAACCCTGGCAGCAAACTGGGAAGTATGTATTTGAGATCGGCTTTCTTCCAGATGCCATGCCTAAAGGCGTACCTGAACAGCGTCTGGGAGGTAAGCAGATCCCTTTTCCAGAAGGCTGTGTAGGCCTCCTTCAGCAAAGATCCATGGGTAAGGGGCCAGAGCCGCTTGCGGGGAAGATGGGACACCAGTCGAGGATGCTCTGATACAAAATCCTGGCGTACAACAAAGGCATCAATCACCTGACGCCATTTATCAGCAGAAATCTGGCCTTTGTCATGCCAACGGTAGAAAGCCATAACCTCAGGCACTTGTACCAGCTTTTTTGTGTAGCCGAGAATGCGCAACCAGAAATCGTAATCCATGGCAGAGAAACATCGCTCGGAAAAGCCGTCTATTGCCTCAATTACCTCATGTCGGACGAGCGCCGCATGGATTGGCCACGGACAGGACCGCAGGAATGCCTCGGCAATGTCTCCATCTTCATATTTAGGTGGGATATATGGTTCATTGCCTGAGCTGAGTTTGCCGATATTCTGCCATCCGCAGTATGACAAGTCTGCGTTGTGACTAATGATTGCATCATGGAGTTCTATGAGGCAGTCCTTGCGCCACCAGTCATCAGCATCCAGAAATGCGACGAATTCGCCTTTTGCGGCCGCAAGGCCTAGATTGCGCGCGGGGAAGGGGCCCTTATGATCCTGGTGTAGTATTGAGATCTTCTGCGGATGTCGGGATGCCAGACGCTCTGCAATGATAATGCTCTCATCCGATGAGCCATCGTCAATGACGATCAGTTCGACATTGGAGTAACTCTGTTCCAGTACGCACTTTATCGCCTGCTCGATAAAGGCGCTAGCGTTGTAGCATGGCATGATGACAGAGATCAGATCATCAGTCTCGCGTTTGGTCGTGTCCAAAAGAGGTATCAAGCTATTGTTCCTAGCGGTTCTGTATCGCGTTTCGCAGCGCTTGTTTCTTTGTTATAATGTGTTGGAAAACATTAAGTGGCGTGCGGCCTTATATTTATTTGATAATAATCAATAGTTTATAAAGGAATCGTTAGTGCCAAAGTATCTCCTGCCCGCGGGCTCAATGGCCTATTGTTCAGGGCGATGACAGCACAGCATGGGAGTGTATGCCAGCAGTGGCTTGCGGGTTGCCTCTATTTTTTACGATTTAATATTTCTTGGTGGACAATCGAATGCTTGATGGCGTGAAACCTTAGTCCAATTTAGGCATGATAATGCAAACCTAGTGTAAATTTCTAGGACTTAACTTAGATTGAGCTGTAAAGAAGACAGAGTAATTATGCATAAAATGGCCGCGAATAATCTCAAAATGCTGGTTCTAGTGTTGGGTCTTGTACACACATTAGATGCAGCTGCAGGATATGCAATCCGCTCCAATGAGGTAATGCTGCTTCCGCCAAGCTGTTTTAGGATGACGTTGGGAAACTTCGAGCCGGATGCCTATAAGATAGTTAAAACGCAACGCAAGGGCCCTAGTCTTGGTCCTGCTATGCAACATTTCTGTCATGGAATGAAGTCCGTCATCCGAGCCAACAATGGCTTGGGGACTAAGGACGAGCATGCTAATCTCCAGGCTGCCATTGGAGAGTTTAATTATGTTTTGGAAGCTGTAGCAGCCAAAAACAAAAATGGCCGTTTCAATACCTACCTGGCAATAACAAGTATAGAGAAGGCCAAGGTTCTACAAAGGCTGAAGATGACGGCCGATGCCGTGCAGACGTATGAACAGGCAATCAAATATAATCCAAAACTGCCGCAGGCCTATTCCGGGTTGAGCGATATTTACCGAGATCAGGGTAAGAATGATGAGGCGCGGAAAACCCTGGAGCTGGGCCTGAAAAGAGCACCTAATTCGAAAGGTTTGCAGCGCAGGCTTAAAGATATTTAACCGGCGAGGGGCACAACCGGGGTGGGGATATTCAGCGACCTGGCGGAATACCGTGAACTGGCTTTCACTCTTGCATGGAAGAGCATCTCGCTGCGTTACAAACAGGCGTACCTCGGTATCGCCTGGGCCATCATCAAGCCGGTGACACTCATGCTTATCTTCACTTTGGTCAAGAGCTTCGTCGGCATCGACAGCGGCAACATTCCCTATCCCATCCTGGTTTTCGCCGCCCTCATGCCATGGACCTTCTTCCAGGAGTCCGCATCCGATGGCATCAACAGCGTCGTCAGCAATGCAGCCCTGATCAAAAAAATCTATTTTCCGCGAGAGATCTTTCCCATTACCTCGGTCCTGACCAAACTCGTCGAACTCGGTATCAACTTCCTTATCCTTGCGGGACTGATGGTCTGGTACCAGATGCTGCCTAGCCCTTACATCCTGTGGGCGCCCCTCATCGTCCTCTACACGGTGCTGGCAACTCTGACTGTTGCCTTTGCCGGCGCCGCCATCAATGTCTATTTCCGCGATGTGGGTGCAGCCATGCCAGTGTTACTATCCTTGCTCATGTACGCCTCGCCGGTCATCTATCCTTTGCAACTGGTCAAGGACAAACTGCTCGTGCAACAGGCCGCCGGGGACTGGTCCGATAGCCTCTATACCCTGTACACGCTCAACCCGTTGGCGGGCATCATCGACGCATTCCAGAGCGTTGTTCTACGGAGTACGCCACCGGACCTGAACGCAATGGTCCCCGGCGCGATCATTATCGCCATCCTGCTGCCGCTGAGTTACCTTTACTTCAAGCGCGCCGAAAGCTATTTCGCCGACGTTATCTGAATACGAACCCATGGCCATTATTGAAGTTGAACACCTCACCAAGGAATACCGTTTGGGCGCCATGCAGGGACTAAAGCAGAACCTGCTTAACGCCGCCGCACGTCTGACTGGCAAAACGGTTGAAGAACGACCCCTGTTCAAGGCGCTGGATAACGTCAGTTTCTTTATTGAACAGGGCGAGGTGGTCGGCATCATCGGACATAACGGCGCAGGCAAGTCAACCTTGCTCAAAATGCTGGCACGGATCAGCACGCCCACCCACGGGTCCATCAAGGTCAACGGCCGCATTGCGCCACTCATCGAGGTGGGTGCAGGCTTCGTACCCGATTTCACCGGCCGGGAAAACATCTATCTCAATGGTGCCATCCTCGGCATGTCGCGCCAGGAGATCAACAAGAAATTCGACGAAATCGTTGACTTTGCCGAGATGGCGGAATTCATTGACACACCTGTGAAGCGTTACAGTTCAGGCATGCAGGTCAAGCTGGCATTTTCCGTGGCAACCAGCATCGAATCCGAGATACTAATCGTGGACGAAGTTCTGGCGGTAGGGGATTTGGCATTTCAGCGTAAATGCTTTGACCGAATGGAGGATGTAATCAGGCGGCAGGCCAAAACGGTCTTGTTAGTTAGCCACAATATCCGGCAAGTGGAAAGAATGTGTGACCGTGTGATGCTGATGCACCATGGTAATATCCTTCAGGATGATGAGCCGCACGCCACGTGTGATCGATTTTATCAGCTTAGCAACCAAACTATCCACGATCAAAAAGCCAAAGACAGCTCCAAGCGAATTATTTCATCGGGCGAGGTACAAAACGTCGAAGTTGCAGTACTCGATTCACAAGGCGACGTAACTGATACGCTTATGGAAGGGAGCGCGTTACGGATACGGATACGCTTCACCCTCAGCCAACCATTGTCAAACCCGGAATTCCACGTTGGTACTCATACAACCGACTTTGTATATCTCACCGGCGAATCCACAGCAATATTGGGTAAGTCACACGAATTTATCGAGGGTGACCACGAAATCGAGCAGCTCATACCCGTCTACCCGCTGGTTCCCGGTACCTATGGTATCCGCTTCGCAGTCATAGATCATCGCGGTCGAGTTGTATTTCATGGCGAAAGCCTCAGGTATTTTAACGTGACAGCAAAATCCATGGATACGCCTTTGCAAGACGAGCTTCGTATCGTGGCTGTTCCTGTGCAATGGACTTTGCAAGGTGAGCACTATTACTATGCCTGATCGCTTTAGCTGTCCTCCAGCATGAGTCCGCATTCTGTCTCCATCGACACCCTCAACTGCAACTGTTTTGAGAATTCAAGTGCGGACGGGTAAGGGAACGAAATTAAGAAACCTGGCAGGAGTCTATGAGTACAGAGACTTTGAGTGAAAAGGGCGGCCCGGTTATTTCAATTGTGGTGCTCAATTGGAACGCTGCTGAGGACACGCTCGCCTGCCTGAATTCGCTTGCCGCGCTCACATACCCTAATTTCAAGGTGATCGTGGTGGACAACGGCTCAACTGACGATTCGCTGGCACGCCTGCGTCGCTGCAACGCGTCCTATCCGCTGAGACTGCTCGAAACCGGGAGCAACATGGGTTTTGCCGGCGGGAATAACTACGGCACGCGTTATGCGCTGGAACATGGCGCGGACTTCGTTCTGGTACTCAATAACGACACCACCGTCGCACCGGACTTGCTGGAGTGCTTGCTAGCGGCTGCTCAGCGCCTGCCGGATGCAGGCGTGTTCAGCGCAAGGATTTTGTATTTTGATGAGCCGCAACGAGTCTGGTTTGACGGAGCGCGCTGGAACCCGTCCTGCTTGCAGCTGGAATGGCCCGGGAAAGATGCGGAAGAAGATACCCTAGACACGACCGACCACGACACCGACTATGCTTGTGGTGCAGCACTTTTTTTTCGCTCCGAGGTGGCACGCCAAATTGGCTTGTTAGACGAGTCGTTCTTTCTGGTATGGGAAGAGGTGGACTGGTGCTTCCGCACACGCAAGGCGGGTTGGAGGAATATCGTCGTTCCCGCTGCAAAGGTCTGGCACAAGATCGGGGTTTCATTCGGCGGCGAATCCTCACCGTTGCGCACCTATTTCAGCATCCGCAATGAACTGCTGTGGTTCAGCCGGCATGCTCCATTTTCTGCACGATTACGCTTGTGGATAAAAGACCTGCGCCGGCTGGTTCCAAAGTTCGTTATTGCCAATGGTCAGGCACCCTGGATCGAGCGCCTTTTATGGGCTGTGCGGGACTATGTGCGCGCCTGGCTTGGGGGTGGCAACCGGCTTGAATATCTGTGCGCCCGTCGCGCGATCGTGGACTATGCATGCGGCCGCTTTGGTGACTGCCCGGATGAGGTGCGAGCATGGAGCAGGAAGTGGGCTCTTCTGCAGCAACGTTTATGAGTCGGTCATGATCGAGTTCAATCTCGATCGTTTTTTGACCGAGGGTGAGACACAGTTGCGACTGGGCCACGCTTTGAGAAGCATTGCCCGACCGAGCGGGCTTCGATTGAAGCGGGATTCCCTGGAGGAGGCGGAGTGCCTGTTTTTGCGCGGCGATGTTGCGGTTCGTTTGCGACTGGACGGAACTTACATATTGCAACGCTGTGCGGCTGGCGGTTGGCTGCTGGCAAGCCGAGACCGATCGACATCGAGCTATTGGTTACCCAATTCCGCAACCTTGCGCCGCGTGAGTGAACAAGGCCACATTCTGGAAGAGCGCGCGACCGAACCGGACAGCTTCGATCTGGATACAACCGGCGTTGTCATGGCCTTTGCGTCCACACCGGAAGGCTGGACGCTCGACGCGATTATCTGGCGGCTCAATGACCCCGCACTGATCGAAGAGCTGCAAACGCTGGCGCCTATCGAAACCCAAGGTTATTTTCTGTTTGGCTCACACACACGCTACGATCGGCCTGCTGATCTCTACCGCCACCTTATCCACGGTTGGGTATATGAAGACCGCTACGCGTGGCCGCACAAGCGTCGTATTTGTTCGGAGAACGACGCGCATGCGCTGCATCTGATTTTCAGCGGTTTGCACCGTACCACTGGCAAACGCATTTACGACTTGTTCAAAACCCAGTTGCTGCTGTCGGTGCTGTCGCGCCAGAGCGAGGACGGGGGGTTTCGGCATGGTGAGTGGACTGAAAAGATGGAGTCGCACTATCGGCTACACTGTTCGGCCATGCATCTGATGATGGATACGCTGAGCGAGGTCGACGAACCGATTGGTCGTCAGGCGCTACGGCAAGCCGCAACCTATCTGGCTAAACAAACGGATGATACAAATCTTGGCATCTGGTTCCTGCACGATGAGCTGGAAAAAAGTACTGACTCCATGGAGCATGGGCCATTTAATTGGGTTCGAAGCAGGGCATTTGGTAAATCCGAATCCAACATGCTTGTGCTTAATACCCATCTGGACGCGAGCGTAGCCATAGCGCGTGCGGGTAATCAACTCGGTGAGGATTGTTATGCAGAATTATTATCATCGGCACAGGCTGCGACACGCTCGTTGCTTGATGCGCGTCCGGCCGAATGGTTGTATCGACCACTTTTCTGGGCGATTGGCCAGACATTGTTGCCGGTAGAAGAAGCGGTACGTCTGCCGCTAGTTAAGCGGGCAATCAAACGCATGGCCTGGAAGCACCTTATCCCGCACCTGCCTGATATCAAGTGCCGGTTTCCCAGGATTGTAATGCCTGGTGGCTATATCGACCGAGAACTGAGTTTGCGTACCTGGGCACATCCTTATTTGAGTATCAACCTGATGGACCTGCTGCGCTACCGAGGTTATTTTCTGGATACCACTCTGGATGACCAGATACACCAGACCGCCAGATATACCTATGACAGCGGTATAACAAAGCGGTGGAGCGAACTGAAGTATGAGAAATATGCGCTTGGCTTCTGGGCAGAAGCGCTATACCGCTTGTGTTTGATGTTCCCCGATTCTATTGAGTACCGGAATTGGCTCGCTGAAGCAGTACATGACCTTTATCGCACGGGGCAAGGTGTTCCGCCATCTTTTCTCGGGGCAAATGCCGAGGTCATCGAACGGGATTGTCAGCATCCTTGTCCAGCCGCCATGGACCCGGATCTTCGTGTTGCCAATTTATGCCATGGTGAGCAAGTGGAGATACTTGTGATCAACCCAACAAGCCGACCTGTCAAGTTGGTGTGGCATCACGCCGTTTCAGTGCCGGCCACAGTGATGGATCGTAATGGTAAGCGGGTCAATCGTGATTATCTGACGCCGCATGAATGGTTACGTGTTGTGGGAGCAGCGTAGGGACCGTGGCCGGACATTTGCGGGTTGGTATAGTGGCGACTGAATTTCCACCTGATCTTGGGGGTATAGAGACCTATGCTTCTGAATTTGCGCGGGAGCTGGTAAACCGTGGTCATGAGGTCCATGTGTTCACGCTACGTCACGCGCACGGCGAAGCTTCGCTTCCGGGGATGAAAATATGGCCTGTCCTCAGCAGACGACGCTACCTGGATAGCCCGGTGTTGAGAGAGCATTGTATGGATGTCTGGCATATCATGAATGCTGCCTATGCCTGGGTTGCACTTGAAATGGCGCCAGTGATTGTATCTGTCCATGGTAATGACTTTCTTCGGCCTTATATCCCGGTTGGCTGCCCCGATTTTGGATGGTTGCCCGATTTCCTACGGTTTTCAAAATTCGGTCGCTGGCTCGAAGCCCGCGCGGGTATGGCGCTAACAGAGCGGCTGGTTGAACGGTCGCTTCCCAACGCACACCACATTGTAACAAACAGTGCGTATACGAAGACCGTTTTGCTTGAGAAGATTAAGGGTTGCGAAAACAAAACGTCGGTCGGGCTTGTTGGTGTCTCGGACGACTTTTTTGATCACGTTCGTGTGGAAGACTCTAACTGCGTTTCACGTCTGATAACGGTATGTCGTCTGTCAGAGCCGCGCAAGAATGTCGATATGGTTTTGCGGGCCCTTGCGGAGTTGAAGGACGAGTATGTGTTTACGTATACAATTGTTGGTGATGGACCGTTACGTCAAGGTCTTGAACAACTCACTCGGGAACTCGGGTTGACTGACAGGGTGATTTTTAAGGGGTTTGTATCATCACCTGAACTGAAACGGTTGCTCTCGGCGAGCGGTTTGTTTGTGCTTACATCTTCTATCATTCCGGGAAGTCATGAGGGTTTCGGAATTGCTTACCTTGAGGCGAATGCTTGCGGAACACCGGTGCTGGCTGCAAGGCTGGCTGGTGCTGTGGAGGCCGTGAAAGAGGGGGTCAGTGGCATTTTTGTTGAAGAACCCGCTGTATCTGCGATAAAGGATGCCGTGAAAAGTGTTATGGATGGCGAAGTCGATATAGATGGTGACGTCTGCAAGGCTTTTGCGAGGGGTTTCACGTGGGAGAAAGTCGTTGATCACGCTCTGCAGTATTATCCTGATGCTAATTCAGTCGTTGCAAGGAATCGTTCTGGAGGAGCGCTTGCGGACCAGACCGATCGCAATGCGGTAGATGATGGAACTACGAAGCCTATCCGCTAGGCAGGCCTCATCTCGTGGGCGCCACTTCCAGGTAACGGTTGTTCATATCCCGCACTAATAACATAACCTAACTGGACATATGCCGAGGCCATCTCCACACAGGGCACGCCGAGTGGCTCGGATCACACCATCAGTGCTTGTGGCCAGAAAGCTCTGCTTGTTAGCCGTCTACCAGGCGGGGAAGCTTACGAGTGAACCACCCTTGCGGCTGAGTCCGGCGGTCTCCCGATATAGCTAAGCGTGTATTCCCCGCATCTCTCCCAGAACGGCCGCAACCCGCACAAGATAAAAGCGCGTTTTAGCCCACTGGAGGGAAAACAAAGCATGAAAAACATATTCTGCCAGTTTGCGCCACATGTAGAGCGGGATCCGCGAATGCCTTCTGCCTGTTTGCACCCCGGCGCGTGAGCGCTGAAAGCTCTTCCTGAGCAGGTAGGCAAGCCGGAGACGGGCGGGGTCGACATAGTGGTACTGTTTTACATGGGGAATGTAAAGCAGTTGTTCTCCGGCGTCCAGCGCACGCAACACGAAGTCTGTATCCTCACCGCCTCCCAGGTTATGCCCCTGCGGTCCCAACTCCGCGGCAAAGCCGCCTACGCGGTCAAACACCTGGCGCCGCATGAACAGATTACCCCCTCCGGGTATCGGGCCCTCTGGGCCAATCCGCCGCGGGCTGTCCCCCTTATCTTGCCGCGGCACTGGAAGAGGGTAAATTCGGTACGGACCCGTGTCGTGGACCCAGGCTGGTTCCGATCCGTCCCAGTCCGGCAGAATGCGACCGCAAAACAGGGTTGCATCAGGGTGTGACGCCACTGCGGTACAGATACTGGTCAGGTAGGCTTCATCTACACGGTGGTCATCATCCACCAAAGCGACGAAATCCGTGTGAAGCTCCGGAATGGCTCGATTGAGGGCGTGGGATTTGCCTGCGACCGCTTCTTCAAGCCAGACAACTGGCAGCCAATCCCTTTGTGCCGCCTGGGCCCGGTAATTCTCGAGGAACGCTGCCGTATTGTCCGTGCAGGCATTGGCCACCACCAGCACATTGACTGAACAGTTTGAAGGGCGATGTGCCCGATTAAGGGACGCCAGGGTCCTTTCCAGCAATGCCGAACGATTGTGGGTACAGATCAGAATAGTGAGATGCATCGATATATGGCAAACAATGAAAGTGTCAGGCCTCTGCCGAAAGGTCACTTGCACACTGATGAGCTGTCAGGGGAGCAACAGCAGCACGTTGCTTGTCTGTGTTGCTTACTCATTAACCCCGGAACGGCTCGGCAAATAGGTCCACTCAGGGATTGAAAAATGTCAGGGCTTCGACTGTGTCTCATGGTGTATCATTTGGGGTGATCCATTTTGGATTACTTAACCCAAATAGGATGTCTGGTCATTTTTCCGCTTGCATCAATGACCTCAACGTCCAGACCGTTTCGCCCCGGACTGAACCACCAGCGTGTCGTACGCTTCGGGCCGGTGACTTCACAGCCAACCCTGTCTGTCTCCTCCAGGAGGTGGACGTGATGTGCCGACGACGATGTGAGGGACGACGGCAACATGACGACCAGGAACGAGGTATCCGCGGCATCGCTGGAAGGTGATATTTCGATGCGCCAGGCTCCCGGTTCCAGGTTTTTTCTTTTGAGCATTTGCTTTTCCAGAGTGTCATCCTCGTCATAATTGGTCCCATCCACTCGGAAGGCGGCATGGCTGCCACCGACCATTTGTACCCGCGGTGTCTTTGGCAGCAGGATATAGCCCTCGAGATGACCGCCTGAATGACCCGTCCTGGCGTCGGGCATGATGGTGACCGAGAAGCCATGGTCGGTACGTTCAGGTAATTCGATGGTATGCAACAACCAGCGTTTCCTGAAATCGGGTTGCGTGGCGCGTAGCTGGTCGAAGACCACCACGACATCGTCCACCGAATCATAACCAAATGTGCGCCAGAGACGCTCCACGCGCCGTGTTCTGTGTGAAAATGTGCCCTGCCCGGAATATCTGTTGGTGTAGGCCGGTGTGATGTCGGACACCGCGACGACCAGGCCATCCTGGTTCAGGAAGTTTTCGATCTTGCCCGTGTGGTAAATCTCGCGTTTGCGCTGCCACTCGTTCAGATCAAGGGGGGCTGCCTCGATGCCCCACCCGGAACCGACGCGTCGCTGGCCACCGTCATTGGCAATCTGGCGTGGGGGTTTATCCTTGCGGGGAGCGGGAACCGTGTCATCCGGGTCCCGCACGGTGAGGGTGTTGTGGGCGATGGTCTGGTAGGCATAGTTCATGTGATGATCGGAACCGTATCCTCTACCGCCGCCGTAGGCGCCGCTGTCAATAGCCAGCGCCCCGCCCTTGTAGACAGTGAATGCGCCCTGGTCGAGGTGGGTATGTGACCAATAGTTGTCCCCGGCCTTGAAGGTGACGTAGGTCGCGTCCGCCGTCCAGTTGCTGCGCGCGACCAGCATGCCAATACCGTCGAAATAGCCGATGAGGGGCAATCGCGACACGGCATCCGGATTACACAGGCTGTTATCCGGCAACGGGCCCCAGGGCCAGGAGGTGGGTTCTATGCGTCTGGGGCAACCATTCAGGCTGTAGGCAGCCGCATGCCGGTATTCGATCGCCAAAGGGACGCGGTCCGGTACCCGGCGATCAAAGAAAGCGCCATCGCCCCAGCGGAAGTGGGTGCCATCCGGGCGTGTCCGGTAGACCAGGAAATCCAGAAAGCCCCGTAGTTCGGGTTCTGACTGGAACAGGTCCTCACCGGTGGCCTTGCGCCACATGGCCGGTACCCGATAGACAGCCTGCCCGATGCCGATGCCGACATACTCGCCACCTTCGTGCCAGCCGCCGTTGGTGCCCATGATCTGCCGCCAGACCGGCAGCACTCGGTTTTTCCAGTAGTCATGGGTGTAACGCATGATAAGTTCACCGCGCGGATCGTCGCCGTACAGCGCCAGTGTCGTCGCTATCAGCGCCTGAAAGGGGCTGTTGTACAGATAGACGTTGTAGGGTGACAGGCGCTGTTTCTCCCGAATGCGGTGGATCAGGTAATCTGAATTGCCCGCCAACTTGTCCCGGAGGCCGGCGCGCTGCTGGTCAGTCCACTGGTCGTACAGCCAGTCATAGGCCACTGCCACCGGGTTCGCCTGTTCGTGGCCGCGCCAGGTGATTTCGAGTGCCATCAGACGCTGGTAGAGCGTATCCAGATTCAGGCTGCCGGGTTCGACATAGGCAGTGACAAATGCGGAATAGAATGTACCGGCGCCGTCAGCCGCACGTTTTTTATGATTGCGCAGGTAGGCTGGGTTCTCCCGTTTGAGTCTGGCGATGTCCCCGGCAGTGGGGGCCGGCAGTCGGGGGTGGCTATAGCGGAAGCGGGGTAACGCGACAGGCGGTAGCTCTGCCGGAGCCGGCAAGAGAGCTAATGTGCTCTCATCCAGCGGCCGTTCAACCGGTGATTCATTAAGGGTCCAGGCAACACCGGCAATAATGACGACCATGAGTGCTGCTATGACGGCCAATAAATGGCGGGGTAGCGCGCGGCCCGTGGGTTCAGGTTCGGGCGCGGTTATGTTTGCTGCTGCCTGCTTCTTTGCTAGAGCCGGATAGAACCAGGGCAATATCCAGGCGACCGTGGCGACGATGGCGTCGGTGATATCCGGAGATCGCCCCGGCAGGTATTGCTGGTACCATTCCAGGGCAAACATCGTGGGAAATATGATGACGGTACCCGTCAGTATCTGCATCAGCCGGCGTTTGCTGTTCGCCAGCTGGGCGATAAAACTTAGTGCGACAAAAGGCCAAACATCCCCAAGGATGTCGATGAGTCCAGTGATGCTGTTACTGAGATGGCTTCGGAAGGGAATCCAGTTGAATGTCGCCAGGTCTGTGGCACGGGCAGCTGGCGGCACATACAATCCGCTGGTCAGTACCACGCCCAGGAGTGCGCCGACGGCGATCAGCAGACGCGGCCGCTGGGGTCTGTCATAGACCAGTGCCGTGAAGATCAGACCGATGACGAGGCCGAGCACGGCCTCCAGGGACAGTTGCCGACCGACAACCGGTATCTTGAACAACAGTACGAGACTGACAAAACTTGTGAATATCAGCAGCGCCCTGTACCGAAGACGCAATAAGGTGCTGCTCACCATGCCCACCGCGGTGATGGACAGGGCATATTCCAGGACGCGCACCCATTCCAGACTGGCGGGATGGATCAGGGTTTGCCACAGGGGGCTCAGCCCATGGCGAAGATTGCCCAGGTCAATGGAGGGCACCAGCGGGCTGATCTGTGAAAGGGTCCACAGGCACAGTGTCAACAAACCCAGGTTGGCCAGAGGGCCAGATTGGATATATCTGAAGCGTATTCGGTATAACTTCTCACCAATTGCGGTATCAGGTCGCATGCCCAGAGCAAGCAGGGCGCCGGCAAAACCGCCACAGGTATTCAGAACCACATCAGCGAACGACGGCACTCGGCTGGGGAGGTGGGCCTGCAGGTATTCAAGTGTGAGGCTCACCAGGGCACTGGCCAGCGTAACAAGCAACACCGTGCGCAACGAACAACGGCGGCTGGTAAGGGTGCGCATGAGGAGCAGACCCAACGGCATATACACCAGCAGGTTGGTGAGCATGTCTGCTTTGGAGGCGTTGTACAGTCGGTGCTGCCACATCAGGGTCCACGGGCTGGCGCTCGGTGTCAGCCATTCATTGAAGGGGAAGAGGGTGCCATAGACCAGCAGTACCACGTAAGTCAGCATCAGATAGAGTGTGATGTGCGAGAAACCCCTTGAGTGATTCAAGGTGGGGTGCCTGCCGGTGTGCATGTGGTAACTCAACGAAAGACGACGCGAAGCGCGTTCGTGTATGCCATTACTACGCCGAATATTGGATAGCCGACATGCCTTTACGGGACGGCCGGCAGCAGGGATGCTGCCGCCGAGTGTACAGGGCTGTATTCATAGCCTGTCCCGTTAAGGCATGTCGGCTATCCAATGTGCTCATAAGTAAATCCGCTCCTGAGAGGGCAAGCCTGGGGTATTATATTTTTGTTTCAGTCACTTATATGCCTGCAGCGGGACAAAGCCTTGCTGACATGGTGTTCTCGTCAGCGTTATGCCTTGAATCACTGACCGGGTATTACCGGCTCCAAAATAATCACTGTCTCTGGCGATTTGAAGCCAGAAGGTCGTATATACTCGCTCACTTGAGCAGTAAGGCATTATCATGACATATAGTGGCGTAAGAGCAAAAATTCGGTTTCGTTCATTAATAGGGCTTTTGTCGTTTACCCAGATCCTTCTGCCGGCTGACCTCTGTCTTGCCAATCTGCCGGCGACCATCGATCGTGTCAAGCCGAGCATTGTCGGTGTAGGTACCGTACAAAAAACCCGACGTCCACCGTACAAAATTGTTGGTACCGGTTTTGTCGTCGCCGATGGGCATTATGTCATCACCAATGCGCACGTCATTCCGAAAGAACTCAATACTGCCGAGCTGGAGTATCTTGCGATCTTCGCCGGCAAAGACAAGCAAATGAACATTCGGCAGGCGGTGAAGGTAAAGGTTGATGAGAGACATGACCTTGCTGTGCTCAGGTTTGAGGGCAAACCATTGCCGGCATTATTGCTGGGACAATCATCCCGGGTCAGGGAGGGCGAGGAATATGCGTTTACGGGTTACCCGCTGGGGATCATTTTCGGTCTGTATCCTGTGACTCATCGCGGAATCATCAGTTCCATTGTTCCTGTTGCCCTGCAGGCGAATGCGGCCAGTCAGTTAGATCCTACCCAGATTCGCCGCCTGCGTGAGCCGTATAAAGTTTTTCAGCTCGACGCCACTGCCTATCCAGGGAACAGTGGCAGCCCTTTGTATCATACCAAAACCGCGGAAGTGATCGGTGTCATCAATAAGGTGTTCGTAAAGGATGGACGGGAGAATGTCCTCGCTAAACCCAGCGGTATCAGCTATGCAATGCCGATTGAGTACGCGAGAGAACTATTGAGACGCGCTGGATTAAATGAGTAGCTCCAAGATTGAGAACAAGTCTATCATGCAGGGTGCAATCTCTTCCTGAAACTCTTGCGCAGCAGATGGGGAATCAGCAGTCTTAGCGGCATACGCAGATAATGTGATCGGACGTAAAGCAACCAGCGCGCCAGGGCCGTTACTGTTTTCGGGTTGTCTGGATGTTCCGGTTTCAGCGCCTCGCCGACCAACTGGTCCATCACCTGCTTAAAGGGCCAGGGGGGCGCAGCTGCTCCAGCTGTTGCCAGCACCCGCGTCGGAATCTCCGTGCCCAGTAATTGTTCTGTATATCTCAACGCATAAAAGAGGGGCCTTGCGACGCCCAGTGTTTTGGCTCTGGTGGCCAGCCGTGGCCAGAATTCCGAGTACTTGCCAAAGTGCTGGAACATGTCGTGCAGATCCACCAGGTCCCTCAAGCCGTGATTAAGGTCGCCATCGTGAAAGAGGTGGACGGCGCAATGTAAAACCATATCCTCGTGTGACAGTATTCGCAGCCTTGTGTCGGCAAGTACGGTGGACTCTGCCCACAGCAGCCCGGGGTCCGGGTTTAGCCTGCTCGTCTTGGGAAGAATGCGGTGGTGGACATCGATCGTTGTACCGCGTGCTCGATGACGAAGCGGTGGTAACTCATGCATCCAGCGTCGGTAGTAACGCTGGTCATATGGATCCAGCTTGAGGGGGGCCCAGCCAGCGGCCAGTAAAGCCGCCTCTACGTTGTGCAATGAACCCTCTCGCACCAGAATATCCACATCCGAAACCAGGCGCCCCTGCGCAAGTGGTAGATCCGCCAAAAGGTACGCGGCCCCTTTCAATAAGAGTATGGGTGTCTCGATGGAGCGCAGCGCAAACTGGATGCGATCGACCTCCCAACGGATCATTCGGGAGTGGTTTGTGGCTACTGCGCGTGCGGCGATCATGTGATCGAAGGCTTGCTTCGGGATGCGTTCTGACAAGCCGGCCTGGTCGAGCTGGATTGCGATTCTGGCCAGGAGCCCTTCGCCGCGCGCGACACGAAGGAAAAGATCCCAGTCAGCTGCAGAAAATGCGACGGCTGCGGTCGGGTAGCGTATCGCAGTGAGAAGCATCTCGGCAGCACGACTTCTCGCCGCGTTCCCGCGGCCCTGTTGTTTTGCGCCGTCGGGATCGGCAGACATTACCTTACACCATTCAATTTGGAGGTGTCAGAAAAATTTACAAACAATGCCGCTTTGTTTCTGAAGCGAAGTCCGTAAAGCTGGGACGTTATTGATAAATGGAAATTATTTTATAGTGGCGTATAAATTGCTTAATTGATTCTCTAGGACTGGATTTGCGACAGAGAATTGACGACACAGAATATAAGATCTATTCTTTCACTTGTAAACAGAGCTGCGCTGATAACAGCTCGATGAACTCGAATAATTGATTATCAAGAACTATAGAGATCGTGGGGGATAAAGAACCATGACCAGTAATCGGAGTCGGGCGAAACAAGGAAAGAAGCCAACTGGGGAGTCCGCCGCGTCTGTCAATCTAAGGCGTCGCCGCCTGATCAAGGGGGCTGCAGCAGCAGCGCCGGCCATTTTTACACTGTACAGCGGGAGTGCCCTGGCAAACCTGAGCAGCCGCCAGTGTGTTGCTGAGAGTCGGGACGCTTTTACCGGGGAAGAAGAGTTCGCGGGTGAAGACCACGTGATCGACGGTTTTGTACGCCTGGCGCATGGGCCGGGGATCCATGTCGTGTTGGCTGATCCGGATGATGACGACAGGAAGTTCTTATTGCCAGGGAGGAAGACCTCACCCAAAACTGAGGGCAAGTGGTTGATTATGGTTATGGACAAGGCGGGGGTCCCGCACTATATCGAGGCGGGGTATCAATCAGGACAACGTGGGGGCTATGGGAACAACAGTCGGGGCAATAATTGGGGCGTAGGCAATACAACGCCAGGCATCAGCTGGCAGGAGGTTGTCGATGGCCTCGAGTGGCTTACCACTGAGGATAGCGGCTCAGGTATCTTCGGTAGCGCGTTAAAATTCATCGATCCTTCCTCCGATCCTTCCTCACCGGTTGTCTATGAACAGGATTTCTCCGCGGGGGATAAGACAATAGAGGTCCTCGCCTGCGTGGACGACGATGGCAATATCGTCAGCGCCTATCCTCAGGAATGCGATGCCTTAGGTTTGCAGCCACCCTCGGGTTCCTGCTGGTGCTCAATAGGAACCGAATCGCTGAATGCCTGGTGGGGTTAAAGGAATACTGCTTGTCTCTCATAGTCAGCGCCTGCGCACTTGAACACATCCAACGTTGAATACAACAAGGGTACGGACTGACCGCTGGACGATGGCAGCGCCAGACGCGCTGTGCTGGGAACATTGGGACGAAGAGTCGGTGTTGTTTGATCGCCGCTCAGGTCAGACTCATCTCTTGACTGCAACGGCCGCCGAGTGCCTACTGTTTCTCCGGGATGCCGACCTGAATCTGGATCAGCTGGTCGAGAAGCTGGGGGCGCGATTGCAGTCAGCGCCCGAACAACCAACGCGCGAACAGATCGGTCAGTTGCTGCTGACTCTCAGCGAGCTTGGGCTGATAACGAGCCTGCCGGCATGCAACTGAAAAGCATACCGTGCTCCAGGCTGGCAGCACTGTTGGCCTCAGGGGAGTTTGTCGTACGCATAGGGCCCTTCTTCGTCCAGCTGAAGGCTGATATCGACGAACTCGGAGAGTTGATCCAGCGCCTCTACGCTGACTGTCAGCTCGAAACACCGGGAGGCCTATCAGACTTTCATGTGCAGTTGACCAGGCCGAGAAACCTGCGGCGTGTTTATCGTCCCCAGGCCCGGTTTCTGACCGACGGACAATCGCCGTTTGCCCCTTTCCCTGTGGACCACGCATTTCCGTTGTTTGAATGGGGCCTCAACTGGTGTGTGGCAAGCTATTCCCACCAGTTCCTGATGCTGCATTCTGCGGTTGTTGAAAAGAACGGCAAAGCAGTTCTGCTGCCGGCATGGCCGGGTTCGGGGAAGAGCACGCTGTGTGCTGCGCTGGTGTATCGCGGCTGGCGCTTGCTGTCGGATGAATTCGGCCTGATCCGGCCGGGCACGACAGCCATGATCCCATTTCCACGCTGTATCCCGCTGAAGAATGAATCCATCTCGATCCTGAGCGATTTTGCGCCAGAAGCCGTGTGCGGCCCAATTTTTCGCAAGACACGAAAAGGTGACGTGGCTCACCTCAAGCCGCCCGCCGAGAGTGTGGAGCGTTCCAGGGAGCTGGTTGTGCCGGGTTTTGTGGTCTTTCCGCGTTATACCCCTGGTCAGCAAGCTACCCTCAGGCCTTTAGCCAAGGCACGGGCATTCATGAAGCTTGCCGGTAATGCCTTCAACTATGAACTGCTGGGGGAAAATGGATTCAGTACTGTCGCTGCTTTGATACACGCTTGCGACACCTGTTTATTTCATTATGATGACCTGGAGAAGGCAGTGCAGACCTTGGATCGCTTAGTCGACTGAGATACTAAACAGGATTCAAGTCAGGCGACATTAGCGTGCAGGAGCCTTGGTGGCATGGACGCGGCCGTCGAGCGTGCTCGGACGTACTTACAGTCTGTCGCCCTGCGTATGTCGGCTGACTCGCGCACGTCCAGGTAACGGTTGATGTAAAGGGGTAGATAAGTAAGGTGGAAAGGCTGATTGCACTGGCAGGTAATCTGGCCGCTGTTACCGGGCTGATGATATGTTTGGGCGCCGGGGTGGCAAGGCTGTTGGGACATTTCCATCTGTTTGGTTATGCGACCATGACTATGTTCATGGCAGGAACAGGTCTAATGCTGGCGGCCTGTTTGGCAAAGGTAGAACTGCTCCTCCTGAGGGACAAGACATAAGTATCAGCCTAGGAGGCTGTCGGACTTGGGGCTGATCTACTGCGCCGGTGGGAGGGCGCCCCATTTTCCCGATCCTTTTCGTCAAATAGCTACGGCTATTCTCCTCAAACGATCGAAAAAATGGCCTCGCCCTCCCACCTTGCTCGCTACGATCGCCCAAATCCGACAGCCTCCTAGTTCCTGATTGGGAAGCGAAAATCGCAGCCTACGCAGTTCCCGGCGGCTGCGATCGAGTGGTGCCGCGCTGCACGCCGCTGAAGCTATCTGACGCATGCGGGGCGGCCCCTAAGGTAAAAAGTCGGGTCTCTGAATCATCATGGTCGGTCCGGCTCAATTAGGCGTTCTGGCGATCAACTGTTGATTCCGGGATGGGGATTCCCCATACAGAGGCACCATATGAATATGGATTGTTTTCCCAAAATAGCCTATGGTACGCTCCGTAGTAGCCAGGCTGCGGACCATGATATCGGACCGGATGCGGTCGTCTCATATACGGGTGAAGAGGGGTGTGGGAAGGTATCTCCCGTCGTGGAGAAGTTCATTTCCTGACGGACAGAGTGAGATGGATCTTTGAGATAGTTACTAAGAGTACAACAGGTCCAGGGTTCTTTGTTTGAGTGGGTACTGAAACACAATCATTGCAGACTGCGATGAATCTATTCGGAACATGGGGGCAACAATGAGAGTGATTGGTCGTAAACGTGTCCTGGTAACCGGGGGTGCAGGGTTTCTGGGATCACACCTTTGTGAGCGCTTGCTGCGGAACGGCCACGAAGTCGTATGTGTCGATAACTTCTTCACAGGCAGCAGGGAAAATGTTTTCGGGTTGCTCGGCAATCCGAATTTTGAACTCATCAGACACGATGTGAACTTCCCCCTCTATATTGAGGTGGATGAAATATATAACCTCGCTTGCCCTGCCTCGCCGGTTCACTATCAGTACGATCCGATTCAGACGACGAAGACAAGTGTTCTGGGTGCCATAAACATGCTTGGCCTGGCCAAGCGCATCAGGGCAAAGATTTTTCACGCGTCCACCAGTGAAGTCTATGGCGATCCGGTTGTTCACCCGCAAACGGAAAGCTACTGGGGGCATGTGAATCCAATGGGGGAGCGTGCCTGTTACGACGAGGGCAAACGCTGTGCCGAATCCCTGTTCTTCGACTATGTCCGGCAGCACGAGCTGCTGATAAAGGTCGCACGCATCTTTAACACCTACGGGCCGCGCATGCACCCGGAAGACGGGCGCGTCGTATCCAACTTCGTGATACAGGCGCTGAAGAATGAGCCGATAACTATCTATGGCGACGGATCGCAGACACGTTCGTTCTGTTACGTCGACGACCTGATCGACGGATTCCTTCTGCTGATGGGCAGCAGGGATGAATTCCGTGGACCCGTAAACCTGGGGAATCCTGTTGAATTCACTGTACTGGAACTCGCACAAAAGGTGATTGACCTCACCGGCTCCAAATCGAAGTTCGATTTCAGGCCTCTTCCGTCCGACGATCCGAAACAGCGGCAACCCGACATTGCACTGGCGCGCGCGGAACTGGGCTGGGAACCCCGAATATCTCTTCAGGAGGGTCTGACGAAAACCATAGAGCACTTCGACTCGTTGCTGCGAACTGTCCGCCGTGTCGGTCGATTAACGTCGTTTCGCGGCAACCGGCGCGGTGGCCTGGCCGACAGGCGCCGAATCTCATCCGATGATTACTGGTCTGATGTTGGCATGAATGACCGGCGCAGCAGGTCGGGCGGCAGGCGTAATTGGGATGGTGCGGTCTCCGAACGAGTTTTCAAGTCCGCGGAGCAGTAAGGGTGAACTCGGTGCTGGTCACCGGTGGCGCCGGCTATATCGGCAGTCACACCTGCAAGGCGCTGAGTGAGGCGGGCTTCACGCCGGTGACGTTTGACAATCTCGTCTACGGTCACCGGGAGGCGGTGAGGTGGGGCCCTTTCATCGAGGGTGACCTGAATGACCGCGAATCGCTGGAGCGGACGATTCGGGAACACGACGTATCAGCCGTGATCCACTTCGCAGCCTACGCGTACGTGGGCGAATCGATGCAGCATCCGGAGAAATATTTTTCCAACAACGTAGTGAACACACTCAATCTGCTGGAAGCGATGCGAATCACCGCGGTCAGTCACATCGTGTTTTCATCGACTTGTGCGACGTACGGACTCCCCGGCAGGGTTCCCATTGACGAACAACACCCGCAGACTCCGGTGAATCCATATGGGGAATCGAAATTGTTCGTCGAACGCGCGTTGAAATGGTACGGGGTCGCACATGGCATGAAGTCGGTGGCCTTGAGATATTTCAATGCCGCGGGTGCTGATGCCGCAGGTGAGACAGGCGAAGACCATGTGCCGGAAACACATCTCATACCATTGGTCATAGAGGCCGCGCTTGGAATACGGCCCTATGTGGAAATATACGGCGCTGATTATGCAACGCCGGATGGCACGACGATTCGCGATTACATACACGTGACCGACCTGGCTGACGCGCACGTCAAGGCGCTGGAATACCTGCGGGCCGGCGGTGACTGCCTGGCACTGAATCTGGGCACCGGGCAGGGATATACGGTCAGGGAAGTGATTTCCGCGGTAGAGCGGGTGAGTGGGCGCGAGGTCCCGGTGCAATTGGCGCCGCGCCGGCCCGGAGACCCACCACAGCTGGTCGCCGATGCCGCGAGCGCCAACCGTCACCTGGGCTGGACCCCGCAGCATTCGGACCTGGAAAACATTACAGAAACGGCGTGGGCGTGGGCAGTGCAACGAACCGGGTCGCAAAGGCACGCCGCGATCACCGCTGATATGTAGAACGTACCACCTGCAGTGCGGGTAGCAGTTGAGCCCGCATTGGCACATGCAATAGCTATTACAATTAGAATCATGAAAACCCAAACCATGCTTGAACAGGAATCCCCAGACCCAGCGGGCAATTCAAACCTTCCCGGCGCAACCCGCGGGCGTCTGCCCGCCGCAGAGACAAGACCCAGGGTCGAGGGCAAGTTCTTGTTTGTCGGTGATGAAAAGTTGTGGGTCAAGGGCGTGACCTATGGCACGTTCCGGCCAGATGAAAACGGGGCGCAATTTCCCCAGCAGCATCAGGTCGAGAAGGACTTTGCACAGATGGCCGCCAGCGGGATCAATGCCGTCAGGACGTATACCGTGCCACCGCGCGGGGTGCTCGATCTCGCACTTCAAAATGGCCTGCGCGTTATGGTTGGCATCCCCTGGGAGCAGCATATCGCCTTCCTGGACGACATGACCAGAGTTCGTGCAATTATGAACCAGGTCAGGTCAGCGGCGCGTTCGTGTGCCGGTCACCCGGCGCTGCTGTGCTACGCGGTCGGCAACGAAATTCCTGCGTCTATCGTGCGCTGGCATGGACGCCGAAATATCGAACGATTTGTCAAGCGCCTGTACCGGCTGGTCAAGAGCGAAGATCCGGACGCTCTTGTTACGTATGTGAACTACCCGACAACCGAGTATCTGCAGCTGCCATTTCTGGATTTTGTCTGCTTCAACGTGTATCTGGAATCCCGGCAATGCCTTGAGGCATACCTGGCGCGGCTTCAAAACGCGACGGACGAGCGACCCTTGTTGATGGCGGAGATCGGCCTCGACAGTCGGCGTCACGGTGAAAACGAACAGGCGGATAGCCTCTCCTGGCAGTTGCGCAGTGTCTTCACCTCGGGATGTGTCGGCAGCTTCGTTTTTGCCTGGACGGACGAATGGTACCGCGGTGGTCACGACATAGAGGACTGGGATTTCGGCCTGACAACACGTGACCGTCAGCCGAAACCGGCATTGTCCGCTGTGGCGCTGGTTTTTGCGGATTCGCCGTTTCCCGCGGACACCAACTGGCCGGGCATATCCGTTGTCGTGTGCAGTTACAACGGTGCCGGAACCATTCGCGATACCCTGGAAGGGCTCAAGAAGCTCTGTTATCCCGACTACGAAGTGATCGTCGTCAACGATGGCTCAACGGACGATACGCCGGCGATAGCGGGCGAGTACGACATCACGCTGATAAGCACTGAAAACCGCGGATTGTCCAGCGCGCGTAACACCGGGTATCAGGCGGCAACCAAGGAGATTGTCGCTTATATCGACGATGATGCGTATCCCGACCCTGACTGGGCGCACTATCTGGCGTTTACCTACCTGAGTACAGAATACGCGGGCGCGGGCGGACCGAACCTGGCTCCGGCGGGCGATGGCCAGATCGCAGACTGCGTAGCCAATGCGCCCGGTGGACCGGTGCACGTGCTGCTGTCCGATACACTCGCCGAACACATCCCGGGCTGCAATATGAGCTTCCGCAGATCCGCGCTCGAGACCGTGGGAGGTTGCGACCCGCGTTACCGTGCCGCCGGTGACGACGTGGATCTTTGCTGGCGTATACAGGAACAGGTCGGGGAAATAGGGTTTCATCCCGCAGCCACGGTATGGCATCACAGGCGTAATTCGATGCAGATGTACTGGAAGCAGCAGCAGGGTTACGGCAAGGCAGAGGCGTTGCTGGAAGAGAAATGGCCGGCGAAATATAACGAGCTGGGACATACCAGCTGGGGCGGGCGTCTCTACGGCAAAGGTTTGACCCTGGATCTGGGGGCGCTTCGAGGGCGGATATACCAGGGGACCTGGGGGAGTGCGCCCTTTCAGTCGCTGTACCGGCCGGCGCCCGAAACACTGCTGTCCCTGCCGCTGATGCCTGAATGGTATTTTTTGATTGGATTGCTGGCCATCCTGTCGCTGCTCAGCCTGGGCTGGCCGCCTTTGGGCATGGTGATTCCGCTTTTCCTGGCAGCGCTTGCGTTACCACTCGCACAGGCGCTGTTCAGTGCCACCCGGGCAAGGTTTACGTCTGCGCCACAGACCCTGGCTCAACGCGCAAAGCTGTTTGCCATTACCGCCTTCATGCACCTGCAACAGCCCATGGCGCGCCTGATCGGCCGCATGAGGCACGGACTCACCCCCTGGCGCCGACGTGGCATGCAGCTCTGGGAGGTGCCAACGCCAAGAAAGCGGCCCATATGGCATGAACAGTGGGAGGCGCCGGACCGGACTCTGGACACGTTGCGCAGGCGCTTGTCCGAATCCGATGGGGTCGTCACTGCGGGCGGAGATTACGATGCCTGGGATCTCGAAGTACGTGGCGGGTTGCTGGGTGGTGCCCGCCTGCTCATGGCGACCGAAGAACACGGTGCTGGAAGACAGATGCTGCGTTTCCGAGTTTGGCCCAGATGGAGTGTCCTCGGCGTCTTCCCCGCCGGCGTTTTCGCGGCAATATCGCTTGGGGCATTCGCCGACGGTGCGTGGTTCGTGGGTGCGTTGTCCACACTCGGCACAGCCCTGGTGGCTGCGCGCGCAATTGCCGATAGCGGTTTTGCAACCGGCGCCGTTTCAGACGCACTGGGACAACTGGACAGGTCATGACCTAGGAGTACCCGCCCCGCAGGCGGCGCGCTGTCGCGCAGCAAACAGCCAAATGCGTTGCTGATAAATTCAATAGGTTAGGTTTTGTTTGATGAGAGGCTGTCGGATTTGGGCGATCGTGGTGAGCAAGGTGGGAGGGCGAGGCCATTTTTTCGATCGTTTGAGGAGAATAGCCGTAGCTATTTGACGAAAAGGATCGGGAAAATGGGGCGCTCTCCCACCGGCGCAGTAGATCAGTCCCAAATCCGACAGCCTCCTAGGCTGGTGCTGTGATGGGTGTGCACAACATGATGGGATACAGGTACACCCGCCTCCTGCCGTATATCCGGCAACAGTGGCGCGCGTTGGCGTTGATTCTGTTGCTCACGGTGATCGCGGCTGCGACGGGGGCTCTTATGCCGTGGCCCCTCAAGATCCTGGTTGACTATGCACTGGGTGATGCCCCCCTGCCGCAGATTCTGAGCAACTGGCTCCAACCTGTTTCACCGGCGTCCGTGCCCCTGGTGTTGATCGCCGGTGCAAGCCTGATCAGTCTCGCACTGTTTGCATTGAATAGCGCCCTGGAAGTGGCTACTACCTGGCTGTGGTGCGCCGCTGGACAGCGCATGGTTTACGAACTTGCTGCGGATCTGTTTCACCGTTTGCAGCGCCTTTCACTGCTGTTTCAAAGCAGACAATCCGTGGGCGACTCCCTGGGCCGTTTGACCGTCGACACCTGGTGTGTGTTCACCGTTGCGCAGGCGTTGCTGCTTACGCCAGCCCGGAACCTTTTTATTGTTGCGACTATTGGATTCATTGCCTGGCAGATGGACACCGCGTTAACGCTGCTTTCACTGCTCCTTTCACCCGTTCTGGCAGCTTCGGCCGTGTTTTTTGGCGGGCGCTTGCGAAAACGCGCGCAACAGACGCGCGAAGCTCAGTCCAGCGTCATGGCATTTGTCCACCAGACACTTACCGCGCTGCCGGTCGTCCAGGCTTTCGGAACCGAGCGGCATAACCGGCGTCGTTTCCAGCATCTTTCGAGCGATGCTGTCGCCCGGTCACAACGCAGCGTGTTGCTGAACAGCAGCTTTGACCTCATCAATGGTTTGACCATGACCGCTGGTGCCGCGATCGTGCTGTATGTCGGTGGACAAAAGGTGATTTCTGGAACGCTGTCCGTAGGCAGCCTGCTGGTCTTTGTCGCCTACCTGCGATCGCTGCAGAGCGCAATCGAATCACTGCTCAGTACCTATGGCAATCTCAAAGGTGTGGAGGCCAATATTGACCGGGTTCTTGAAGTCCTGGACGCGGTGCAGGAGGTTCGGGATGTAGCGGGTGCGGTGGTGTTGCCGGTCCGTCCATCGGGGGAGGCGGGTCGTATTGGTTTCGAGGCTGTCAGTTTCGGGTATGAGGCGCAGCGTCCGGTGTTGCGCGATATCAGCCTGGCGGTGGAGCCGGGCGAGACGATTGCGCTGGTGGGTCCGACCGGCGCCGGCAAGACCACGCTGGTTTCATTGATACCGCGTTTTTTTGATCCCTGGTCGGGACGGGTGACGCTGGATGGACGGGATATTCGCGACATCGAGCTGGCCAGTCTGCGCAGGCAGGTTTCCCTGGTGTTGCAGGAGCCTTTCATACTGCCGCTGACGGCGGCGGAAAACATTGCCTACGGGCGTCCCGAGGCGAGCCGCGAAGAGGTTATAGCGGCTGCCGTGGCAGCCAATGCCGATGAGTTTATCCGCGGCCTGCCGGAGGGGTATGACAGCCGCCTGGGCGAACGCGGGGCCACGTTGTCGGGGGGGCAGAAGCAGCGTCTGGCGATTGCCCGGGCGCTGCTCAAGGATGCGCCGGTCCTGATTCTGGACGAGCCGACCTCGGCACTGGATGCGCAGACCGAGGCGCTGTTGCTGGAGGCGCTGGAGCGGCTGATGCGGGGGCGCACGACCTTTATCATCGCGCACCGCCTGTCGACCATCCGCAACGCTGACCGCATTCTGGTGATCGAGGATGGCCGGGTCGCCGAGACCGGAACACACCAGGAACTGATCGCGACCAACGGAGCGTACGCCCGCTTTGATTCACTGCAGAGGTCGCAGCGGCGCAGTGAGGTGGTGGCGTGAAGACCTGGTGGCTACGTCTGAGCCATCATGTCGCACCCTATCCGCTGCAGCTCGCCGGGCTGATAGTGCTGGTGCTCGTCGGGGCGGGTTTGACGGCCCTCATCCCCTGGCCAATGAAACTGATTGTCGATTACGTGTTCACCGGCGAGCCGCTGCCGGAATATCTTGACTGGTTAAGCACATTGGCTGGCACCCCTACAGCCGGTGCGCTGCTGGCCTGGCTGGCAGCAAGTACGCTGTTGCTGTTCGCGACGGAGCGTGGCGTCCAGGTAGTGAAGGCCTACCTCGGGGACGGTGTTGGCAACCGGATGAGCTACAGCCTGGGCGGTGAGCTGTTCGATCACCTGCAGCGTCTGTCATTACGCTTCCATTACCGCCAACACAGCGGGGACCTCGTGCGGCGCGTCATCACAGACAGTGGTTGCATCAGAGAGCTGGTAATAGGTGTTTTGGTTCCCGGGCTGACTGCGATTGTCAGCCTCCTGATTATGTTCGCGGTGATGTGGCATTTAGACCCGCCGCTGTCGGCGATCGCCTTGTTGGCGGCGATTCCCATGCCGGTACTTATCAGTATTCTGGCGCCGAGAATGACGGAGCGGGCGTATGTACAGCAGGAGTTGCAAGGGCAGGTGATGGCCCTGGCAGAACAGACCTTGTCCGCGCTTCCCATGGTTCAGGCATTCGGTCAGGAAGGTCAAGAGGAACAACGCTTTCGTGCCCTTTCCCGACGCACCATAAGGGCATACCTGCAGACGATTGTCTCGCAGTTGCAGTTCAGGGTCGGCGTGAATGCAACAACCGCGGTGGGCACTGCGGTACTGATGGTGGCAGGCGGTGTCCGGGTGCTGGACGGGTCACTGAGCGTCGGCAGCCTTCTCGTCTTTCTCAGCTATGTCGCGGCGCTGTACGGTCCGATGGAGACACTCGCTTACCTGTCTTCCAGCTTTGCATCCGCTACGGCGCGGGCGCGAAGGGTTCTTGAAATACTGGATGCGAACCAGGAGGTTCGGGATGTAGCGGGTGCGGTGGTGTTGCCGGTCCGTCCATCGGGGGAGGCGGGTCGTATTGGTTTCGAGGCTGTCAGTTTCGGGTATGAGGCGCAGCGTCCGGTGTTGCGCGATATCAGCCTGGCGGTGGAGCCGGGCGAGACGATTGCGCTGGTGGGTCCGACCGGCGCCGGCAAGACCACGCTGGTTTCATTGATACCGCGTTTTTTTGATCCCTGGTCGGGACGGGTGACGCTGGATGGACGGGATATTCGCGACATCGAGCTGGCCAGTCTGCGCAGGCAGGTTTCCCTGGTGTTGCAGGAGCCTTTCATACTGCCGCTGACGGCGGCGGAAAACATTGCCTACGGGCGTCCCGAGGCGAGCCGCGAAGAGGTTATAGCGGCTGCCGTGGCAGCCAATGCCGATGAGTTTATCCGCGGCCTGCCGGAGGGGTATGACAGCCGCCTGGGCGAACGCGGGGCCACGTTGTCGGGGGGGCAGAAGCAGCGTCTGGCGATTGCGCGGGCGCTGCTCAAGGATGCGCCGGTCCTGATTCTGGACGAGCCGACCTCGGCACTGGATGCGCAGACCGAGGCGCTGTTGCTGGAGGCGCTGGAGCGGCTGATGCGGGGGCGCACGACTTTTATCATCGCGCACCGCCTGTCGACCATCCGCAACGCTGACCGCATTCTGGTGATCGAGGATGGCCGGGTCGCCGAGACCGGAACACACCGGGAACTGATCGCGGCCAATGCCCTCTACCGGCGCTTTTACACAACTCAGTTCGGCGAACAAACTGACAGCGGAAACCGCATTTTGACGAAACTGGAGACGGTAATGGGCGGAGCAGCCTTAAACAGGTTGCAGCCCGATTGAAGGTGCGGCCTTTCGTTGGTGTCTGTTCGCTGCCGGAATTCCGCCTGGCGCCGCACCGTGTCACCATCGACATGGATGCACTGTTTACCGAGCTTCGTGGTTGCGCAAGCGACAGCCTCCTAGGTATCGATTGCAAATGCCATGGCGTCAACTACGTGTAATCTTGACCGGCCTTATAGGCTAGTACCCCCTGGGTGGTGTGACCTGGGAGATTGCCGAAGCGTATTTTGATTCGGCCAAGGTTCTGCGTTCGCGTATCGAAACGGCCATGCAAAGCGAGGTGAGCGGTGTCCATTAAATCTGGCCGTTTGAAAATTCTCGTTCTGGGATACATCGTGCGCGGGCCTCTGGGCGGCATGGTCTGGAGCAATCTGAATTTTTTGAAAGGGCTTGCGCGGCTGGGCCATGACGTTTATTTCATGGAAGACAGTGCCGATTATCCGTCCTGTTATGATCCGGTGCGCTGCCTGACGTCCGAAAACGCGGATTACGGTCTGGAGTTTTCGCGCAAAACGCTGCAGCAAATCGGGTTTGGCGAACGATGGGCCTATTATGACGCGCATACGCAGCAGTGGTTCGGGCCTTGCTCACGCCGCGCCGTGCAAATGGGCAAGGACGCGGATTTACTGCTGAATCTCTGTGGTGTGAACCCCTTGCGGCCGTGGTGGATGCCGGTGCCGCGGCGCGTTCTGGTGGACGAAGATCCGGCGTTTACGCAAATCCGGCACCTGACAGATCCCGCCGCGAAAGATCAGGCGCTGCTGCACAATGCCTTTTTTACCTTCGCGGAGAATGTCGGCAAGCCCGGCTGCACACTACCGGATGACGGCCTGCCCTGGCGCGCAACGCGTCAGCCCGTGGTTCTGGAGGACATTGTTCCGGAAGCGCCGAACGCGCAGGCGCGCTGGACAACCGTGATGCAATGGGAAAGCTATCCGCCGCGCGTATACAACGGCGTGCGCTACGGCCTGAAGGCCGACGCCTTCGGCCCGCTTCTGGATCTGCCCGCGAAGACCGGGGAAGCGCTGGAACTCGCGCTCGGCAGCGCGGGCGCGCCACGTGCCATGTTGCGCCGGCAGGGCTGGCACCTGTGCGATCCCTTCGAGGTGACGCGCGATCCATGGATTTACGAACGTTATGTCCGTGGGTCCAAAGCCGAATTCGGTGTGGCCAAGCACGGCTATGTGCTCACCCGCAGCGGCTGGTTCAGCGAGCGCAGCGCCTGTTATCTCGCGCACGGCCGGCCCGTCCTGCACCAGGAAACCGGATTCACCGACTGGCTGCAAACGCGGGGCGGCCTGATCGCCTTTGCGGATGCCGCCGAAGCCGCGGCGGGTATCGAAGCCATCCGCAGCCGGTACGCTTTCCATTGCAAAATGGCCCGCCAAACCGCGGAAATCTATTTTGATTCGGCCCGCGTCCTGTCTCGGTTGATCGAGGAAGCCCATCAATCCCCGGCTTCCGTAGCCACAGCTGGCAGGAATGCCTGATTCGGGCGCAAACCTTCCCGGAGTATTGGCCCCGGCGCGGCGGGCAAGAAATGCGACTATGGACCGAGACCGCAAGAGACCGCTGATTGCGTTTTTCGATTATCCGGATGTGTTTGAGGATTTTTACCCGCATTATGGTATCGATCAGCGCACCTTTGCCACGCAATGGGCGGACACGGCCAATCACGCTTTTCTTGCACTGCTGCAGCGCGAAGTTGGGGATGTGGTCTGGTACAGTTTTTCGATCCGTCCGCAAATCGGCGAACTGCGGCATGAGAAGGCCGGCTTTCGCGTCAAAGTGCTGGCCTCGTCTCTCATGCACCGCTGCCTTTGGAAGCTTTTTTATCTGCCTCGCAACGCCTGGAAATGGCGCAAGCTCTATCCGCTGTATGCCGGGATGGCGTCTTACAGTGCGCTGCTTGCCTCGCCTTTTCTGCGCGCGCTGCGCCGGGAGCGCCCCGATTTTCTGTTTGTCCAGGACTACGCGACCGGGCGCTTTGATGTGCTGATTCTGCTGGCGCGCCTGTTTAAGATTCCCTTGATTGCCTACCATTCGGGCAGCCGCCCCGAATGGTATATGGGCCGCTGGCTGAAGAAACACACTCTGCCCCAGGCCGCATGCCTGCTGGTTTCAAGCCGTGCGGAACAGGACATGCTGGCACAACATTTTCATGTGCCGCGCGAAAAACTCCGTGTGGTTCTGACGCCGCTGGATACGGATGTTTATGCTCCCGGCGACCGCGTAACGGCGTGCCGGGAACTGGAGCTGGATCCAGGCAAACACTATTTGCTTTTTGTCGGCCGCCTGGAAGACCGCGTCAAAAGAGTGGGTGTGCTGGTCCGGCTGTTTGCGCGGCTTGCGCCACACTATCCGGACTGGGACCTATTGATTGCCGGCGATGGCCCCGACTGCGCGGTCTTGCAGTCGCTTGCCGCGCAAATCGCTCCTGGGCGTGTGCGCTTCCTGGGCTGGATTTCGGACATTTCGCAAAAGGCCGCGCTGTACTGCAGCGCGGATTGCTTGGTGCTGCCGTCCCGAAGCGAAGGCTTTCCCACGGTGGTCGGCGAGGCTATGGCCTGCGGCACGCCAGTGCTGGGTTCGCGCGTCGGCGGCATTCCTGAACTCGTACGCGAAGGTGAAACCGGCTGGCTTTGCGATCCGCAGGATGACAATCAGCTCGAAGAAAAACTGGAATTCGTTCTCGCACATCCGCTGCAGGTCGCGGCGCTGCGGCGCAAGGCGCGGGAGGAAGCGGATTCGCGCGTTTCGGCTTCCGCTGTGGCGCAACAACTCAAATCCTGTTTTGCAGGGGAAAGTTATGAGTGAAAAGATCTTGATTGTCACGGGCGCGCGTGAACTCGCGGGCGTCGGGGATGAATGGGGCCACGGCGGATGGATCGAGCCCGCGGATCGCGAAGGGCTTGACTGGTTTACGCTGGTGCGCTGGATGGGCTGGGAACCCGTGGAATGCACTCTGGAAGCCTGGCTGTCTGGTTCTGCACGGGCGCAGGCGTTTGATGCCGTGATTCTCGCCCTGGATACGGACACGCTGAACCAGCCTGCCGTGGACCGGATTGACGCGCACGGCGGACTGTTGATTTCAAGGGCGGCGCATGCGGAAACCCCCTGGGCAAAAAGGTCCGGCATCGCCCAACAGAACAAGACGCTCGCGGGGCATACCCTTGCGTGGACAGGCTCGGGGCCCGGCAGAATCTGGAATGCGGTCCGGCCGCTTTCCACGCAAGCGCTGCAATGCGGCGGTGAAGCAGGCGTGGAAGGCCGGCTGGATCAGCACCCATGCATCGTCAGCCGCGCAGCCGGGCGCGGCAGGCATATCACGCTGGCGTTTCATCCGGGCGAACTGCGCGATCAGGCGGGCGCGGGCACGGCGCTGCTGCGGCATATGCTGGTCTGCAGCCTGCAAAAGCCCGTGGTCTGGCTGGATCTGGAAAAGACCATGATTTTGCGCATGGACGATCCGGGCGGCGCGCAGAACATTCACCTTCAGACGTGGTATTACCCCAAGCTGGACGAAAAACAATGGGCCGCCCTCGGCGCGGACCTGAATCGCCGCGAAGCGAGCGTGGCGCTCGGCTATATTGCCGGCTGGGTGGACGACGGCGATTCCCGGCGCGGCGATCTGTACATCGCGGGACAGAAAGTGCCGCGCGTGCCCGGAAACATTCATCCTTCGCCACTTGTCGATTATGTGGACCGCAACGGTTTTGCGCCGGGCACGCGTCACGACTACCGGTCCGAATACCGCGGCATCCAGGCCCTCGTTGCCGAGGGGCGCGCGTCCGTGGAATTGCACGGATTCACGCACATGTACCCCGATCTTTCGGCCTGGAGCCAGGCTGACGATCGCTACGAGAACGTGAACTGGTTTCGCGAACTGGGCCGTAACGCCGAAACTGTGCTGGAGAAGCGCGTCGCGGCAGAGCATCCGCTGGCGCTGGGCATGCAAATGCTGGAACAGCATTTCGGCGCGCGCGCGACCACGCTGATTTCGCCGGGTGACCAATGGACTCGCGAAGCGATACGCCAGGCGCTGCATCTGGGGCTGCACTTTGTCAGCAGCTACTACCTGGCCATCCGCACCGGCAATAGATTCTGCTGGTCGCAGCACGTGTGCGCGCCTTATCTGGACGAGCCGGATACGGCTTGGTTTGATTCGGGCCTGCCCGTGGTCGGTTATTTTCACGACCGCGAGCTTTCGCTTGAAGGCCCGGGCTGGATGACCCGCTGGCTGGACCGCTGGCAGGAATGCGGGGCGCGGCGCATGATGGATTACCGCGAGCTGGCCGCGCTCACAGAATGCCGCTTTGCTTTCAGTGAAACGGAGGAGGGCCTGGCTTTAAAGCTCGAAAATGGCAGCCCATTTGTGCCACCCCGTCCTTTTCCGGTCAGGCTCTACGTCCCCGGAAGTCCCGATTTGGCCGCTATCCCGGTCCTCTGGGGCGGCCAATACCGGGAGCTTGTCACCGAACATACCGGAGACGGATTTTACCGGCTGGTGGTTGCGTCCGCCGAAAGAGGTTAGTGGATCAATGCGGCGTGCAGATTATCTCGCCAGCAGATGCCCGGTGCCTGTCCAGGGAAGCGGATTTTTGCGCCGGGATGCAGAGTGACGCCGGTGAATGGCAGACCAGCTACCTTCTCATTTAACGGATTTCATTAGACAAAATAATCAAGACCCTATCAATGGGTGCCCTGCCTACCTGGGGGGAACACCGCGTGGTCCCTGGCCGGGTAATTAGGATACAGGGCGACTGCCCGCCAGGCCGGGTGCTTTCAGGTTGTCCTGCTGCTGTGCCGGGGTTAGAATTTTAGCTAGAAGAACTGATCATAATCCTGCCCCCGGAAAACGAGGATTTGTTTTGAGAACAATAATCGTGGGCTTGTCAGCCTGCCTTAGCGCCTGCGCAGCGCAGCTGCCAGTGACAACGCCCGATCAAGCCGCGCGAGGCCCTGTTGTCGCCGCAGAGGCGAGCTCTTCACAACCCGAAAGCCCATCTCAGGCCACTGATGTCAAGTTTCTTGCTCTGGCTGCAAGAGCCAAAGCGCCGGCAACAACCAAACCAGCCGACAGGGAGTATGGAAGCACCGAGGTTTCCTACGACCAGAAAGATGAATCCCTCTCCGTTCAGAGCAACTACAGGCGAGGTAAATCATTAACAGTCGGAACCTCATTTACCAAGAGCGAGCAGGCCGATAACCTTGACGATCGGGTTAATGATAACCACGGCTATTGGCAGATGAAGATGAGTTCTGCACCACTTGATACCGGACCGAAATTGTATGCCGAGTTTGCGCAGAGTGATTTTGATCCCTACACCAGTGAAGACTTCGGTGCGTCAGCAAGCAGGTTGATGAAACTGGGGTCGCAGACCGATTGGCAGGGGTTCAGGTTTGGTGTGGGTTATCAGTCGGTCGGGAGCAACTTCAATAAATATGAAAAAGGCGGCAAGGGGCGCAAGGGCGCAGACAATCCGACAGACGAGCTGCAGACGGGCCAGAAGGGTACCGAGGCATGGGTATCCAGACAATTCGGGAACCTTGGCGTGAAAACATTCGTGTCGATGTACCAGGATAACCTTGAAGACGATGGTACTGTTCCCCAATTTACAACGAAGAAAGTGGGAGGCGGACTTAACTACATGATCTCGTCCTGGCCCCAACTGGGTGTCACGCTGGATTATGGCAATGGTATCCGCTCGAGCTCCAGTAACGCTGGCGGTCTTCAATCAATGGACGTGAGTGTCAGTAACGTCGCCAGTTCGTTGTATTATTCCAACTCGTCCTGGAATGGTACGCTCTATGTCGAGGATGCTGCCGGTGCGGGCACAACGGATGTTGCGAATGTGCGTACCTATTGGGCAGGTGGTTCGTATTTCCCGGTCAGTACGTTCAGTGTTTCTCCGAGTATCAGTTACGTTCGGGAACAATACCCGGAATTTGGCGTGACCACCGACAGCTATGCAACATCAATGTCGGTAAGTTACAAGCCTTCCTCGACCAGCAGGTATAATATCACCGGATACACAGAGTATTCCGCAGAGCAAAACAGGGACTGGGCCATGGACACCGGGTATCTCTATAGTTCTCTCGGTGTTGACTGGGACGCAATGAAACCGAAGGCGTTCATCAAGAAGTGGTCTTTTGAAGTTTTCTATGATCAGTATGTCGACAATATGTATTCCGGTAACAATACCGATGGTTTCGGTTTTATGCTGAAACTGCGGTCCTCCCCGTCTTCGCTGAGCCGCATGAGCGATGAGCCGGGCTGATCAGAGAGTACGGTCTGCGGTGCCCGGCTGAACCAGAGCCCGGCGATTGCTGGGTCTTCTGTTCGTATGGCAGCGTCGCGTGCCCGCCGATTCTGCGTGTGCAGCCACTGCCTCACCAACCAGTATCAGTATCAGCAGCTGATCTCAGCCGCTGATGGCACGGTTCAAGCCGGCGCGCCGGCCGGGTTCATGATTCCGGTATGCGGGGTGCGCCAGTGCGTATGCAGATAACGGCAGCCCCGGCACACCCCTTGCGTGAATGCCTGTGGATTGGCCCCGCTGGTGCTGCTGTCAGCACACTTTGACATTGACCAGCTCTTCGCCGTGCGGATCGGTCAGGTGAACCGCGCAGGCGATGCAGGGATCGAAACTGTGAATGGTGCGCAGAATTTCCACCGGCTGCTTGACATCGTAGAGCTGGTGGTTGTCCTGCAGGGCGGCTTCATAGGGTCCCGGCTGGCCTTCGGCGTCGCGCGGGCCCGCATTCCAGGTGCTGGGGACTACGGCCTGATAGTTGTCAATCTTACCGTTCTTAATCACAATCCAGTGTGCCAGCGCGCCACGCGGTGCTTCCATGAAGCCGACCCCCTGGGCATTACTTGGCCAGGTCGAAATGTCCCACTGTGCCTCGTTGAAGGTCTTGGTGTCGCCGGCCTTGATATTGGCGATCAGGTTGTCGTACCAGGTCTGCATATTGTCGGCGATAATAGCGGTTTCCAGGGTCCTCGCGGCGGTGCGTCCCAGCGTCGAAAACAGTGCGCGCACCGGGAGGTCCAGCTTGCTCAAGGTCATGTTGACCAGTTCCTGAGCCTGCGCATTGTTGTTGGCGTATAGCATCAGCACGCGCGCCAGCGGCCCGACCTCCACGGCCTTGCCTTTCCAGCGCGGCGATTTCAGCCAGGAATAGGACTGTTCGACATCGAGCTGCTCGTAGGGCGGCGTGGGGCCGGTGTAGTTGAGGCTGGTTTCGCCCTGATAGGGATGCAGGCCCGCGTTCTTGCCGCTACTGTAGTCGTACCAGGAGTGCGCCACATATTCCTGGATGTGGTCGCCGGCGTTCATATCGACTTCGTGGACGGTGGTCAGGTCGCGGTCGAGGATGACGCCCGCCGGAATCAGGTAGCTCGCCGGGTCATCCATGCCTTTTTCGGGGAAGTCGCCGTAGGTGAGGAAATTGCCGATACCTTCACCGCGCATGCCCCAGTCCTTGTAGAAGCTGGCAATGGTGAGCGTGTCGGGCACGTACACCTGATGTACGAAGCTGTGCATGGTGTTGATGATATCCTGCACCTGCGACAGCCGCTTGGAGTTGATGGCGGAGTCCGAGTTCAGGTCAATCGGGCAAGGTACGCCGCCAACGACAAAGTTGGGGTGGGGGTTCTTGCCGCCGAATATGGTGTGCAGCCGCGCCACGTCGCGCTGCCAGGCCAGCGCTTCGAGGTAGTGGGCGACCGCCATCAGGTTGGCTTCGGGCGGCAGCTTGTAAGCCGGGTTGCCCCAGTAGCCCTTGGCAAATATACCGAGCTGGCCAGCTTCGACGAAATCCTTGAGTTTTTTCTTCATGTCCGCGAAGTAACCGGGCGACGATTTCGAATAATTGCTGATGCTTTGCGCCAGCTCCGAGGTCGCCTTGGGGTCGGCCTTCAGGGCGGAGACCACATCGACCCAGTCGAGCGCGTGCAAATGATAGAAGTGCATGACGTGGTCGTGCACATATTGCGCGGCGATCATCAGGTTGCGTATCAGCTGGGCATTGGGCGGTATCTTGTAGCTCAGCGCATTCTCCACCGCGCGCACCGAGGCAATGCCATGCACCAGGGTACATACCCCGCAGATGCGCTGGGCGAAGGCCCAGGCGTCGCGCGGGTCGCGACCGCGCAGGATGATTTCGATGCCACGCACCATGGTGCCGGAGGAGTACGCCTGGCCGATACTGTCGCCGTCCATCTGCGCCTCGATGCGCAGGTGGCCTTCGATACGGGTAATAGGGTCTACAACGACGCGTTCACTCATGTTCAGTTCCTGTGTTGGGACGGTCTATTTAGTCCGCCAGGTGTTCCGCAAGGGTCTCGGTCAGGCTGAGGATGGGCAGATCCATGTGATACGCCTCCAGGCCTTCTTCCAGCTGAATGCGGCAGTTCGCGCAGGCCGATACCAGGCCGTCCACCTTGATCTGATCCAGCTGGCTCTTCTTGCGCTGGAATGCCTTGAGACGCAGGTCTTCGGCGCGTTCGTTACTGCTGACGCCACCGCCGGCGCCGCAACACCAGTTCATCTTTCCGGTTTCCGGCATTTCCACGAAATTGCTCACCAGTTCCTTGAGCAGATTGCGCGGCTGTTCCAGCACACCGCCACGGCGGGAGATCTGGCAGGGGTCGTGATAAGTCAGCTTTTCGTTGACCTTGTCCTTGAATTTCAATTTGCCCTGTTTGCGCAGGTCGTCGAGCAATTCAAGGATGTGGATAACCTTGAAGTCAAAAGGCTTGCCCACCAGGTTAGGACCTTCCCAGCGTATGGCCATGTAGGCGTGTCCGCATTCCGGGCTGATGACGTTCTTGACCTTGAGCTTCCCCGCAGCGTCGACGATGCGCTGCACCAGTTCCGCGGCGATATCGGAGACACCGATCTGGATGCCGGCGTTGGTCGCTTCAAAGGCATCACTGGAGATCGTCCAGCTGACGCCGGTCTTATCGAATATCTTCGCGACAGCGCCGATGAATTCCGGGAAGTTCATGATCTCCATGGACGACAGCAATAGCAGGTAGTCGGCGTTTTCTACGTCCACGGGGATTTTTAATCCGGTATCGGCTTCGACGGAACGAATCTGTGCCTGCAGGGCTGGCAACTTGACGCCCATCGGGCTGCCGATGTTGACGGCGCGTCGCGTGGCGCCGACCAGTCCCGGCGGCGCGTGGCCGGCCACGGCCATGCCCTCGCGCAGGTTGCGGATCATGTAGGTCAGGTCATTGCCCACCGGACAGACCATGGAACAGCGCCCACACAGGGTGCAGCTGTCATAGACCAGGGTTTCCCAGTCGCTGAGGTCCTGATCGGTCAGCGGTCTGGCGATACCCAGCGACCGGGTCAGCTTGCCCCAGAAGGTGTATTCCTGTCTCCACACCTTGCGCAACGGTTCGAGCTTGTGAATCGGCGTGTATTTCGGGTCGCCGGTTTCGGTGAAGAACAGGCAGGCTTCGGCACACATGCCGCAGTGAACGCAGCTGCTGAAGAAGGCCGCAGTCGGCGCATCGATCTGCTCCTTAAGCGCGTTGTAGCCACGTTCGAACGACGGACCACTCATGATTTTACCCCTCTGTAACCGGCGATGGCGCCGTTATACCAGCGCGCGATCCACAGCGTGAAAGCGTGCGACAGTTTGGTGAAGGGAAACAGCACCATCAACAGTTCCACGCTGAGGATATGGATGCCGATCAGGGTCGACGCCGGGGCACCGACGCGGTGAAATGCCAGCCACCCGGTTATCACCGGCAGTATCGTGACAGCCCAAACCAGGTAGTCATCAAATTCGGACAGCAGGCGCAGCACCGGGTCACGCAAGCGGTGTATCAACACGACAATCAGCGTAATGATGGTCATCGCCGCGACTGCATCGACGATATTGGAGGGCAGGCCAGGCCAGCCGATGCCGAGCACTCGTTCGAACACCAGGATGTGGGGTACAAACAGGAAGATGATGACGAACAGGCCGATGTGAAAAATCCAGCCGGTAATGATGATAAGGCTGGAACGTTTAAAGGTGCCGGCGTCGGGCAGCGTGCGGCGGAACATCGTTCCCAGTCCGCCGGCCATTTGCGAGCCACGGGGTTCGGCCAGGTCGGCCTTGCGCCCCATGAGAAAAATCTCCAGCAGGCGCACCACGATGCCAGCACACAAAATCACGGTGGCGATGTCAAAAATCGGGCCGCGTACCCAGCGTAGAAAGTCGACGTTGGTCATGCTTAAGACTCCTTGCCCAGATCATCAATGGTCGCACGCTGGTGTTTGTGCACCGCAGCCTGTTTCTTTTTGTGCAATAGCCCGCCGATGGCGGCGCCGGCCAGCAGCCCGCCCCCGGCGGCGTAGATGGCCTTCTGGCCGATGTCGCCGGTCGGTGTAGAGATCGACTTGTAGAACCCGCCGGCATCCCAGAAGTCCGGCTCGGAGCAGCCCAGGCAGGGGTGTCCGGACTCGATGGGGAAGCTGGTGCCGTCGTTCCACTTGGTGGTGGCACAGGCGTTGTACGTGGTCGGTCCCTTGCAGCCCAGCTTGTACAGGCACCAGCCCTTTTTTGCACCTTCGTCGTCGAAGCTCTCGGCGAACAGGCCCTTGTCGTAGAACGGCCGGCGGTAGCAGCGGTCGTGGATGCTCTGGCCATAGAATGCCTTGGGGCGCCCGAGACTGTCGAGTTCCGGCAGCCCGAAGGTGAGGAACTGCACCAGTACGCCGGTGATGACGGCCGGAATCGGCGGACAGCCGGGAACATTGATCATCGGTTTGTCCTTGATGAGGGCCGAGACCGGCACAGCCCCGGTCGGGTTGGGGGCGGCATAGGGGATGCCGCCATAGGACGCGCAGGTGCCGATCGACACAATCGCCGCGGCGCCTTTGGCGGTGTCCTTCAGGATCTGTTCGTTGGTCATGCCGGCGATCGTTGAGTAGACGCCGTTATCCTTCACGGGTATGGAACCATCCACGAGTACCAGGTACTTGCCCTCGTTTTCTTCCATGGCGGCGGCGCGGGCGGCTTCCGCGGCTTCGCCGGAAGCCGCCTGCAGGGTGTGGTGGTAGTCCAGCGAGATGACGTTGAAGATCAGGTCTTCGATAGTGGCCGCATAACTGCGGGTCAGCGATTCGGTGCAACCGGTACATTCCTGGAACGACAGCCAGATGACCGAAGGCCGCCGCGCCTTTTCCAGCGCTTCGGCAATCACCGGAATCATGCTCGGTGGCAGCGCCATCAGCGAAGCGGTGGTGGCGCAAAACTTGAGAAAACTGCGGCGGGAAACGCCCTGGCTGCGCAGCGTCTCGCCCAGTGTCTGATCCTTCTTCATACAGTGGTCTCCGCATTAGACAGCAGATCGTCGAGCCGACGCAGCGCCGTACCGGCGTCTTCGACCTGGGATTTGAGAATTTCGGGAATCTCGCAGATTTCCAGGAGCCGGCCAACCAGCACATCGTCGTCGTTGTGGTGGGTGGTCAGCCATACGCCGGGACACGCTGTTTCGATGATCTCGCTGCGGCCAAGCGCTGACAGCGTGGCGCGCACTTCGCCAGCACCGAGCAGTTCCAGCAGGCGCTGTTCCTCGTCGGGGCTCATGGGGATACTGCGCAGGTCAATCGCGTGAGTGTGGCCGCCGTCCAGCCAGCGCGCAAGGGCGTGGCGGATCTCATGCAGCAGGGGCATCAGGTTGCCGGTGGGTACCGAACCCGGGGCGCAGGTGTGTTCCGCGCCGGCCACGTCCCGGTGCTCGACCGTGACCGGAACCACTTCGATCTTTTCCATGGCGCCCTCCGAAATACCCTGAGGCATCAGTTTGTTATTCTTCAGTCACCGCGCAAACTAGACTAAAGTATTGGTTATTACCCGCCACTTGTAAAGCAGGCCGATAACCTGGGCCGCGCCGCGGGGAATGGCGCGCGCCACGACGTGACTGGGCGCATCACCCCAGCCGAGCTGCAAGGGCTGGATACCGAGCAAGGCCCGCTTGACGGGCAGGCGACCCTGCAGGCGTGCAATGCTCATCAGGTCGACAAGCCCGACCTCGTGGACACTGCGTTGACCGTGGCCGACGAAGTGATCCATGTCGGCGCCTTCGAGTAAGCGTACGGTCCCGGGCGGGGCCTGTAATTGAGCTGCGTCAAGTACAATCAGGTTGTCACAGTCCTCGATCTGCGGCGCCAGCGTGAAACTGAGCGTCCCGCCGTCGACATAGGTAACACCCGGAAGCTCCGGGTGCTGCTCGCGCAGCTGCTCGAGCAGGTGGATACCCAGGCCTTCGTCGGCCAGCAGGGTATTGCCAATGCCCAGTATGAGTGTTGTCTGCATGTGCCTGCTCAGGTTGTGCGACGCGCACCGAAAGGCGTAAGCTAGCACAATCACCGCCGGGCGTAATACCAGTCGCCGGGGTTGCCAGCAGGAGTCTTTATCGTAATGTGCCTCGGTATACCCATGCAGGTCCGTGCCATTGACGGCTACACCGCGCGCTGCGAAGCCAAGGGCGTGGAACGCGACGTCAGCCTGTTCATGTTGCAGCACGAGCCCGTAGAGATCGGCGATCACGTCGTCGTCCACGTCGGCTATGCCATCCAGAAAATCACGCCCCAGGAAGCGCGCAGCGCCTGGGAGCTCTATGATCAGATGCTGGCCGGGGACCCGGGATAGTCACATGCACGAGTTATCGGTCTGCCAGGCGCTGGTTGAGCAGGTGGAAGCGTTGGCGCGCCGGCAACAGGCACAGCGTGTCGCCCTGATCGAAGTCGCCATTGGTCCGCTGTCTGGTGTCGAGCCGCAGCTGCTGGAACAGGCGTATCCGTTCGCGGCGGCCGGGAGCCTCGCCGAGGGCGCCGAGTTGCGTCTTGAGCTGGCGGCGGTACGGGTGCACTGCGACCACTGTCAGCAGGATTCGGAAGCCAGTGTCAACCGGCTGGTGTGCGGGCATTGCGGCAACTGGCAAACGTCGCTGCTGAGCGGTGACGAGCTGCTGCTGACGCGTGTCGAATTGTACCGGGAGCAAGCTTATGTGTGATACCTGCGGATGTAATCTGACGCCCGGCAACCGGCATCTGCTTGCCCCGGGTGGCAAGCTGGAAAGGGTGGTGCAGCGTGGTGACGCTGTCAGCCTGCTCTCCGGCCTGTTGGCGGAAAACGATCACATGGCGGCGCACAACCGCGAGCACTTTGACCGCCACGGGGTGCTTGCGCTCAACCTCATGTCATCACCGGGCGCCGGCAAGACCGCGCTGCTCGAAGCCAGCCTGAAACGATTGCAGCAGCGTTATCGTGTCGCCGTGATCGAGGGTGACCTCGAAACCGAGAATGACGCCATGCGCATACGCGCCCAGGGTGTCGAGGCGGTGCAGATCGTGACGGGCACTGCCTGTCATCTGGATGCGCACATGGTTCACACGGCCCTGCATGAGATCGATCTCGAGGCGATTGACATCCTGTTTATCGAAAACGTCGGCAACCTGGTCTGTCCGGCCAGTTTTGATCTCGGCCAGCATCGCAATATCACCTTGTTGTCGGTGCCCGAAGGCGATGACAAGCCGTCGAAATACCCGGTGATGTTTCGCGCCGCCGACCTGGTGCTGATCAGCAAGGTTGATTTGTTAGCGGTGCTGGACGACTTCAGCATCGACCGGGTGCGCAGCAATGTGCAGGCGCTGGCCAACGCCGCACCGGTGCTGGACGTGAGCGCCAGGCGGGTGAACAGCCTGGACGACTGGTTCGACTGGCTGGATGCGCAGGTCGGTGCGCACCGCGAGGCGTGCGGGCGCGGCGAAAGCCTGCGGCCGAAGTTGCAGCCCGACGGTGCGCGGCTGCACCGGCTGGCGGTCTGAAGTTAAGCCGGTGTCGCGCAGCGCACAGCAATGGCTGCAGGCGATTCACGCACTGGATCTGCCCCAGCGCGTCAAGATCATGAATGTGTGTGGCGGGCACGAACGCTCGATCACCATGGCCGGGTTGCGTGCGGCCCTGCCCGCAGCGATCGAACTCATTCCGGGTCCAGGCTGTCCGGTGTGTATCTGCCCGGAAGAGGATGTCTTCGAAGCCATCCAGCTGGCAGTGAATGAGGACATCACGCTGGTGGCGTTTGGCGATATGCTGCGCGTGCCCGTCAACGTGCCCAAACAGGCGATCCGTTCCCTGGAGCAGGCGAGGGCCGCCGGTGCCGATATTCGGCCCATCGCATCTCCGCAGGAAGCAATCCGGGTGGCGCGCACACAACCCGGGCGCGGCGTGGTATTTTTCGCTGCCGGTTTCGAGACCACCACGGCGCCGGTGGCGTCGATGGTGGTCGAAGGTATGCCTGACAACCTGACGCTGTTACTGTCTGGCCGGCTGACCTGGCCGGCGGTCGCCATGTTGCTGGAATCCGGCACGCCGGGGTTCGATGCCTTGATCGCCCCGGGCCACGTTTCCACGATCATGGGTGCCGAAGAGTGGCGTTTCGTCCCTGAACAGCACGGGTTGCCTGCTGCTGTCGCCGGCTTTACCCCTGTGAGCCTGTTGGCAGCCATGTATTCGACCTTGCGGCAGCTCCTCGAGGGGCGGACCTTCCTGGATAACTGTTATCCGGAGCTGGTCCGGTCACACGGCAACCCTACTGCGCAGCAGCATCTGCACCGGGCGATGGACGTTGTTGATGCCAACTGGCGCGGTGTGGGCACCATCCCACACTCCGGTTTTGCGCTCAAACAGCGTTACGCGCGGCACGATGCGCGCGACCGGTTTCCCGCCTATGCCGATGATTCACGCAAGCGCGCCGGGCAGATGCCGCCCGGCTGCGATTGCGCCCAGGTGGTCCTGGGCAAACTTTATCCCAACGAATGTCGCCTGTACGGCAGCGGTTGCAACCCGCGGCGTCCCATCGGGCCCTGCATGGTGTCGGACGAAGGTGCCTGCCGCATCTGGTGGGCGGGAGGGGTGCGCAACCGCGTTGCGGCCGGCGTATGACATCTCCCCTGGTGTCGGCCACCGGCCACGACGCACGCCGGGCCCAGGACGCTGTCCGCTGGCTGCTGTCGGGCGTGGTACAGGGCGTCGGTTTCCGGCCGTTTGTGTATCGCCTGGCGACGGCCCACGGTCTGCGCGGCTGGGTACGCAATTGCACCGGCCGGGTCGAGATCGTGGCCACGGGCAGCGAGGCCCGGCTGCAGGTTTTCCAGGAACAGTTGATCAGCCGGGCGCCACTGATTGCGCGTCCCAGCATCGAGTCGCGCGAAATTCTGCAGGCCGTGCTGACCAATGATTTTCGCATTCTCGCCAGCGATACCGCCGGCGAGGCCGATGTTCACCTGCCACCGGACTATTTCGTCTGTGACGACTGCCTGGCCGAACTCAACACCGCCACCAACCGGCGTTACCGCTACCCGTTCATCAACTGCACGCAGTGCGGCCCGCGCTACACGCTGATCAAAGCGCTGCCCTATGACCGGTCAAACACGTCCATGGCCGGATTCCAGCTGTGTACGGCTTGCCAGCGCGAATACACCGACATGGGTGACCGGCGCTTCCATGCGGAACCGATTGCCTGTCCGGCCTGCGGGCCGCAGTTGCTATGGCGTAAAGGCGGGGCGAGCAGTGCGGATACGCCTGCGGCACTGGCAGCTGCCGTGCACGCGCTCCAGCACGGGGATATCGTCGCGGTGAAAGGTGTCGGCGGGTATCATCTGCTGTGCGCTGCCGCCAACCCGGGGGCCATCGGGCGCCTGCGACAGGCCAAACGCCGGCCGCATAAACCCCTGGCGCTCATGTTCCCGCAATCTGATAACGGGCTCGCGGAGCTGCACGCGGCGGTGCACCTGAACGACGCCGAAGCGGCCCTGTTGCTCAGTCCGCAACGACCTATTGTGCTGGTGCTGCGTCGACCCGGGGGGCGGATCCTCGATGCCGTCGCACCGGGGCTGAGAGAAATCGGTGTCATGCTGCCATACAGCCCCCTGCACCACCTGTTGCTGAATGACTTCGGTGCTGCGGTCGTGGCGACGTTGGCAAACATCAGTGGCGAACCGGTGCTCACCGACGCGGCAACGGTTGAACGCCGGCTGTCTAGGGTCGCGCAGGCGTTTCTGCACCACGACCGGCCCATCGTGCGGCCGGCCGACGACCCGGTCTACCGGTCTATTGCCGGCAAAGCCCGGCCACTGCGGCTCGGACGGGGCAATGCACCCCTGGAACTGCGTCTGCCGGCGACCCTGAACCGCCCGGTACTGGCAGTCGGCGGGCACATGAAAAACACGGTTTGCCTTGCCTGGGACGATCGTGCCGTGGTGTCACCGCACATCGGTGATATGGGTGCCGCGCGCAGCCTGGAGGTGTTCGCGCAGGTGTGTGCGGATTTGCAGCGCCTGTATGGGGTCGATGCACAGGTGCTGGTGTGTGACGTCCACCCGGGCTATGCCACCACGCGCTGGGCGCGCGCGCAGGGCGTGGAGGCGGTCGAGGTGCAGCATCACGCCGCGCACGCATCGGCATTGCTGGGTGAGCGCGGTGTGCCGGTCAATACTGACAGCCTGGTGTTCTGCTGGGATGGTGTCGGCATGGGCGCGGATCGTACACTGTGGGGTGGCGAGGCACTGTACGGCAGCCCCGGGCGCTGGCAGCACGTTGCAAGCTGGCGGCCGTTTCGTCTGCCGGGTGGCGAAAAGGCGGGCAGGGAACCCTGGCGGAGCGCCATAGCCATTCACTGGGACATGGGCGAGGAGCGCCTGGCTGCAGAACTGGTCGAGGCGGTGGCCGGCGGGGACGCGAGGGACCGGTATGCCTTACTGCACCAGGCCTGGCAGAAACGTCTCAACACACCGCTGACCAGCGCGGTGGGTCGCTTATTCGACGCGGCGGCGGCGGTGACGCGCGTGTGTTTCGAGGCCAGTTTCGAGGGCCAGGGTCCCATGTGGTTCGAAGCCCTGGCCGACGGGCCCGGCGAGGTACTGCGGCTGCCGCTTAGCGAACGTGTTGACGGCGTACTGGAGACGGACTGGCGGCCGCTGTTCACGTACCTGCAGGATGCCGCCAGGCCGGTGGAGCAGCGCGCCGGTGTCTTTCACGACTCCCTGGCAGCGGCGCTGCTGCAACAGGCGCGTTGCGTGGCCGACCGCCGCCCGGTCGCGGCGGTGGGGTTGTGCGGTGGCGTGTTCCAGAACCGACGACTGTCGGAGGCGTGTGTGCAGCTTCTCGAGGACAACGGCTTCAAGGTCCTGCTTGGGGAGCGTGTCCCGGTCAATGACGCGGGGCTCAGCTTCGGGCAGGTGGTCGAGTACGCCGGCCGCTGAAAGAGAGAAATCATGCAGGACCGATACATTTCCCTGGCACACGGTAACGGTGGACGATTCATGCGGGAACTGATCGAAGGCGTGTTTGCCCGCCACCTCGCCAATCCGGGGCTGGATACCCACTCGGATGCGGTGCCCCTGGCGCTTGGCGACGGCGAGGTGTTGTTCACCACCGATGGGTTTACCGTGCAGCCCCTGGAATTTCCCGGTGGCGACATCGGCTCTCTGGCGGTGCACGGTACCACCAATGACCTTGCGGTGGCTGGCGCCGAGCCGCTGTATCTCAGTCTCAACGTATTTGTCGAGGAAGGTATGGAGGTCGCGCGACTGGACAGTATCGTCGCCAGCCTCGCAGCGGCAGCGCGTGAGGTCGGTGTGCGGGTGGTCGCGGGCGATACCAAGGTGTTGCGCCGTGGCGAAGGCGGTGGACTGTACCTCGCGACCACCGGTGTCGGTATTCGCAGGCCGGGGGTCCGGCTCGGCCTCGACACCATCCAGGCCGGCGACCGGGTGCTGGTGAGCGGGCCGGTCGGTGATCACGGCATTGCGGTCCTGCTGGCGCGCGAACAGTTCGGTCTGCGCGGTGACCTGCAGTCTGATGCAGCGAGCGTGCTGCCATTGACGCGCGCGGCCATGCAGTACCCGGGACTGCGTTTCATGCGGGATCCGACGCGCGGCGGGCTGGCGACGGTCTGTCACGAAATCCAGCAGGCGACCGGTCTCGGTATACGTCTGCAACAGGCGCAGATCCCGGTGCGCGACGCGGTGCAATCGGTATGCGAGATGCTGGGTTACGATCCGCTGTATCTCGCCTGCGAGGGCCGGGTGGTCGCCGTAGTCGCGCAGGCGCAGGCCGCGGCGCTGCTGACGCACTGGCGCAGTCTGCCGCAGGGCCAGGCAGCGACTATTGTGGGTATGGTCGAGGCAGAGGGTACGCCGGTGTTGCTGCAGACGGAACTGGGCGGCGAGCGCATGCTCGATGAACTGGAAGACGACCCCTTGCCCAGGATCTGCTGATGCGTGAACTCTTGCAGCGGTCCGGCAAGGTAGTGGCAGTGGCGGTGTTGCTGAGCGCGACCGCGACCGCGGTCGCTGCGGGAGCCGTGTCGCACGGCGATCCGATTGCACCGGTGATTCTCGGAGTGACCGGGCTGCTGTTTGTCGCCCTGATAGGGCGCTTCAGTGCCCGCAACCTGGGATTGCCATCAGTGCTCGGTGAGCTGACCATTGGCATGATCGTCGGCAATCTTGCCTACTACTTCGACTTCGATCTCATTTTCGTGCTGCGCGAAGGGCCACACGTCTTCGACACCCTGCAGCAGTTCCTGCACCAGGCGAGTATCAACGGTGCCCAGTGCGCGGCGCTGCTTGATAGCAGCGAACGGCGCGTCCTGAACCTGCTTGGCGGTCCGCACGGTGCTGACCTGCTGCAGATTTCACACACCGTCGATGTGTTTTCCCGCTACGGCATCATCTTCCTGTTGTTCATGGTCGGCCTGGAAACCAACATGGGCGAGATGCAGCGGGTCGGCGGCGATTCCGTGCGGGTCGCCCTGATCGGTGTCATTGTCCCGTTCGTGCTCGGCGTCGCCGCAAGTTATGGCCTGTCCGCACAGGTGGACCTGCACACCGCGCTGTTCCTCGGTGCCGCGCTGGGCGCGACCAGCATCGGTATCACCGTGAGCGTGCTGGCAGAGCTGCATCTCGGTCAGTCACGTACCGCGCACATCATCCTGGGCGCCGCGGTCTTCGATGATATCCTCGGCCTGGTGATGCTGGCCGCGGTCAGCGGCATTGTCGTATCCGGGGGGTTCGAACTCGGACAGATCACCAAAATTGTCGTACTGGCGTCGGTGTTTCTCGGCGGCGCCGTGTATCTGAGTCCGTACTTCCTGCGCGCGATTATAAGAATGATGCGTCACCTGGACCTGGTGGAAGCGAAAATGTTCGTTTCCTACATGTTTGTGATGGTGCTGGCATGGCTGGCGAACCTGTCGGGGCTGGCGACCATCATCGGCGCCTTTACCGCCGGCGTGATACTGCATGACGCCTACTTCAAAGACTGGGGCGATAGCGGCGGCCGCCAGATCAGCATCCGCGATCTGATCATGCCCCTGGAAGTGATCCTGGTGCCGATCTTCTTCGTCTTGATGGGGCTGCAGGTCAAGTTCGAGTCCTTCCTCAACTGGCAGGTTCTGGCGGTCGCTTCGGGGCTGCTGGTCGCCGCCGTTGTCGGCAAACTGGTGTCCGGGCTGGGGGTCGCCGGTTCGTCCAACCGCTTCGCCATCGGCGCTGGTATGTTGCCGCGCGGCGAGGTCGGGCTGATATTCGCTGCCATCGGCAAGGAGCTCGGCGTGGTCAACGATGCGCTGTTCTCATCGCTGGTGCTGGTGGTGGTCATCACCACCCTGGTGGCACCGCCGCTGATCAAAATGAGTCTCAGAAATCATCCAGCCGATATGTGAATCTTATGTGACCGCAACGCGATTCACTAGGAGTACCCGCCCCGCAGGCGGCGCGCTGTCGCGCAGCAAACAGCCAAATGCTTTGCCGATAACTCCAATAGGTTACGTTTAGTTTGATGAGAGGCTGTCGGACTTGGGCGATCGTAGCGAGCAAGGTGGGAGAGCGAGGTCATTGCCCGCTGCGCAATACCGGCATCAAGACCCTGCAGAAGTATATGGGTAAACAGGAGGCGCAGCAGTTTCTCGGATCGCATCGCGCTGTGCAGCCGCAGTGGCGCACGGTTTCCTGACGTCTTGGGGCAAACGTCAAGAAAAGTTCATCTCAGGATAACGCTATGGTAATGCTGGCAGGGCATCCTCAGCCCTGCCGAGAGATGAATGAGTATCTGTTATGGCCAAGGTGTATCCCATGCGGCCTCTCAAGTTCCGCTCGGTCTGGATCTCCGACGTCCATCTGGGGTCCCGGGCCTGCAAAGCCGAGTTCCTGCTGGACTTTCTGCTGTCGGTGCAAACCGAACACCTCTACCTGGTAGGCGATATCATTGATCTGCGGGCCATGCGGCGTGGGTTGTATTGGCCGCAGATTCACAACAATGTCATCCGCGCCATTCTCGGTAAGGCCAAGCACGATACCAAGGTCGTGTACGTGCCCGGTAACCACGATGAACCCATACGCGACCACGCCGGTGAAGTGTTCGGCAATGTGGACATAGTGCGGACCGCGGTACACGAAACACTGGACGGTAATAAGCTGCTGGTGATGCACGGCGACGAGTTCGACGGCATGCTGCAGTGTCCGCGACTGATGAAATGGTTCGGTTCGCGGAGCTACGACCTGCTGCTGCATATCAATCACGCGTATAATGCCTGGCGACGACACTTCAACAAGCCCTACTGGTCGCTGTCGTCCTTTATCAAGAGCAAGGTCGCTAACGCTAACAAGCATATCCGCATGTTCGAATCGGTCGTAGCGGATTACGCCAAGAGGCGTGGCATGGATGGTGTCGTCTGCGGCCATATCCACAAACCGCAGTTAAGCCGACGTGATGGTTTCGTCTACTGTAATGACGGCGACTGGGTGGAACACTGCTCGGCACTCGTGGAGCGGCTCGATGGGACGCTGTCACTGGTCCACTGGACGGAGCAGCAGTACAGCCTGGTGGAAACTGGTTGCGGCCAACCCTCCGAAGACACAGCCACCACCAACTCAATAAACGCGCGGCCTGGAAGCTCTAGGAGGCTGTCGGACTTGGGGCTGATCTACTGCGCCGGTGCTCCAGCGCGGGGCCCTCAGACCCGCAGCGCGGTGAACTCGCCGGTGCTATTGTTGCGACACAACCGCTGATAGGCGTTTTCCAGTTCGTCCCGACTATAGACCTGGATTCTTTCTCCGGTTCTTATCGGTGCCTGGGGAACCAGCTCGATGGGCAACCCCAAAAGCTTCACTGCGTATTCGGCATCTTCGAACGTGTTCAGAAACAGAAACGCTTTGGACATGCGGAGCCTCGTAAAGGGACACAATACGATTGGGTGGCGCGGACAGGTCAACGGATGCGGCAGCCCGGACGCGGAGTATGGCTGAGCTCGATTCCACGCGCAATATAAGCAGTTGAATGTTATATAAATGGCAGACACAATGGGTTCACAAATATTGTTATGTTAATGAATCCACAAAATGTTTAAAGTTATTGAAATTCTGAAATAATATATTTTTACGGCAGCGCCGGTTTATCGGCGGTGTGGGTCATCATTGATCCGGAACAGCGCCGTGTGCGCAAGAAAGCTGTCTGGGACTACATTTCGCCTGCGTCGTCTGCTACAATGCGTGGAATTTCAGACGGATCCGTCAGTTTACTGGCGGATTTCGTGATTTGAAGTGGGCCTTTGGCCCATTTTTTATTTGTGGTGCAACCCAATGCCGCGCGAATCGGCGGAGCTGCGTGCGCTTATTGAGCCCGCAGTGACAGTGCTGGGATTTGAGCTGGTTGGCGTGGAGTTTATTCACGGCAGAAGCGGCGTGCTGCGCGTGTACATCGACCACCCCGACGGTGTCAGCCTGGATGACTGCCAGGCGGTGAGTTATCAGGTTAGCGGTCTCCTTGATGTCGAGGATCCGATCCGGGGTCGGTACTCACTGGAGGTGTCGTCGCCGGGCCTGGATCGCCCGCTGTTTCAGGGGCGTGACTTCGAGCGTTTTTGCGGCAACGAGGTCGATGTGCGCCTGGTGGCGCCATTGAACGGGCGTCGCAAGTTCAGGGGCGTGCTGGGCGGACTGCGGGACGGCCAGGTGGTTGTACAGCTGGATGACGAAGAACTGGTAGTGGCGTTAGACGAGATAGATCAGGCGCGGCTGGTCCCGGATTACAAATCGCATCGCGCGGAGGGTGCGTAATGAGTAAAGAAATTCTGTTGGTTGTGGACGCGGTTTCCAACGAGAAAGGTGTCGACAAGGAAGTAATTTTCGGCGCTATCGAAGCGGCCCTGGCGTCGGCGACCAGAAAACGTCACGAAGAGGATATCGACGTGCGCGTTGCAATAGACCGTGATACCGGGGACTACACGACCTTCCGTCGTTGGGAAGTGGTCGAGGAAAGTCCGGAAGCCGAAGACGAAGACGAAGCCGAAGACGAAGAAAGCGGCTACCGGCACCCGTCACGGCAGATCCTGCTGGAAGACGCGCACAAGAAAAATGCGGATATCCAGCTGGGCGACTATATCGAAGAACCCATGGAATCGGTGGATTTTGGGCGCATCGGGGCGCAGACCGCCAAGCAGGTCATCGTGCAGAAAGTCCGCGAGGCCGAACGTGCACAGGTTGTAGACGCCTACAAGCACCGTATCGGTGAACTGGTAACGGGTATCGTCAAGCGCGTAGAACGCGGCAATGTCTATCTTGATCTGGGTAGCAACGCCGAGGCGATCATCTATCGTGAAGAAATGATTCCACGCGAAGCAGTACGCCCGGGTGACCGTTTGCGCGGTTATCTTAAGGATGTGCGTTCTGAGCCGCGCGGTCCGCAATTGTTTGTCAGTCGCGTCGCTCCGGAGTTCCTGGTTGAGCTGTTTACGCTGGAAGTCCCGGAGGTTGGCCAGGGACTGATCGAGATTCTGGGCGCCGCCCGTGACCCTGGCCTGCGTGCGAAGATCGCGGTGAAAACCAATGACCCACGCATCGATCCGGTTGGTGCCTGCGTCGGCATGCGCGGCTCGCGCGTGCAGACGGTGTCCACTGAGCTCGCGGGTGAACGCGTCGACATCATTCTCTGGGACGAGAACCCCGCGCAGTTCGTTATCAATGCCATGTCCCCGGCCGAAGTGGTTTCGATCGTGGTCGACGAGGAACGCAGCAGCATGGACGTGGCGGTAGCCGCCGATCAGCTGTCGCAGGCCATCGGCCGCGGCGGCCAGAACGTGCGCCTGGCCTCGCAATTGACGCAGTGGGAGCTCAACGTCATGGACGAACAGCAGGCCGCGGAGAAATCTGAGGAAGAGGCGCAGAAGCTGCAGAAGCTGTTCATGGATGACCTGGATGTCGATGAGGAAGTCGCGGCAATCCTCGTACAGGAGGGTTTCTCCTCGGTCGAGGAGATTGCCTACGTGCCGAACAGTGAGCTTCTGCAGATCGAGGAGTTTGAAGAGGGTATCGTAGAAGAGCTGCGCGGCCGCGCACGCGATGTGCTGCTGACGCGCGCTATCGTCAACGAGGAAAGTCTTGGTGGTTCCCAGCCTGCTCAGGATCTGCTGGTCATGGAAGGGATGGACAAGGACCTTGCCTTCACGCTGGCCGGCAGGGGTATTGTCACGATGGAAGATCTTGCCGAGCAGGCAATCGATGATCTGATGGATATCGACGGGATGGACGAGGAGCGGGCAGGGCAGTTGATTATGACCGCGCGCGCCCCCTGGTTCGCCGAACAAGAGCAAGGCTAAACGTCGAGGAGACGCCCGAGCAATGACAGATGTAACGGTACGACAGTTTGCGGACGTGGTGGGTCTGCCGGTTGAACGCCTGCTGGCGCAGCTGGATGAAGCCGGTCTGAGCATCTCCGATGCGGATGAGACGATTTCCGACAAGGAGAAAATGCAACTGCTCAGCTACCTGCGCAAGAGCCACGGCAAGTCCGAGGCGCTGAGCGTGTCACAGCCCAAGAAGGTGACGCTGAAACGCCGGTCACACAGCGAATTGCGCACAACTGCAACGCGCGGCAGCGGTTCAAAAACCGTCAGTGTCGAGGTACGCAAGAAACGCACGTACGTGAAGCGCGCCGATCTGATGGCCGAAGAACAGGAACGCCTCAAACAGGAAGCCGAGGAAAAAGCCAGTTTGCTCGCGGAACGCGAAGCCAAGCAGGTGGCCGAACGCGAAGCGTTGCAGCGTGCCGAGGAAGAGGCTGTGCGCCGCGCCGAGGAAGACCGGCAGCGCCAGGAGGAGTCCAAGCGCCGCCAGGAAGAAGCCGCGGCGCGCGAGGCAGAGGCCGAACGCCAAAAGGCCGAAGAGCAGGTCCAGGCCCAGGCGCGTGCTGAGCAGGAAGCGAAACAGCAGAAGTCCGACGTGGATCGCAAGGGCAAACGCCACGAAGCCGGCGACCGCGGCACCAAGTATGGACGCCAGGAACTGCACGTTGCCGCGGGCATGGGTGGCCGTCGCAAGAAGAAGAAGACCGGCAAAACCGGGGCTACAATCCGTACCAGTGGTGAGCACGGCTTTGAAAAACCGACCGCGCCCGTGGTTCACGAAGTGGCCATACCTGAAGCCATTACGGTCTCCGAACTGGCACAGAAAATGTCAATCAAGGGCACCGAACTGATCAAGTCCCTGATGAGGATGGGCGTCATGGCGACGATTAACCAGAGCCTGGACCAGGATACGGCCGCGCTGCTGGTCGAAGAACTGGGCCATATCGCCAAACCGGTGTCGGAGAAAGACCTGGAGTCGCAAATCGAAGAACTGGCGGCCAGCGAGATCTCCGGCGAAAAACTGCCGCGTCCGCCGGTGGTCACCATCATGGGCCACGTCGATCACGGCAAGACCTCGCTGCTCGACTACATCCGCAGCACCCGGGTTGCGGCCGGCGAGGCGGGCGGCATCACCCAGCATATCGGCGCCTACCACGTCGACACCGAGAAGGGTACCATCAGTTTCCTGGATACCCCGGGTCACGCGGCGTTCACCGCCATGCGCGCGCGTGGCGCCAAGGTGACTGACATCGTCATTCTGGTCGTGGCGGCCGACGACGGGGTTAAGCCGCAGACTATCGAAGCCATACAGCACAGTAGGGCCGCGGGTGTTCCGCTGGTTGTGGCGATCAACAAGATCGATAAACCGGAAGCGGATATCGATCGGGTTAAGAACGAGCTCGCGCAGCAGCAGGTGATTCCCGAAGACTGGGGTGGTGACACCCAGTTCATCCCGGTATCGGCGAAGAGCGGCGAAGGTATCAGCGAGTTACTGGACGCCCTGCTGCTGCAGGCTGAAGTGCTGGAGCTTCAGGCTGTAGTGGACTGTCCCGCCCAGGGCGTGGTCATCGAATCGACCCTGGACAAGGGGCGTGGACCGGTGGCGACTATCCTGGTGCAGAACGGTGTGTTACGGCGTGGCGATACGCTCGTCACCGGCCAGGAACTGGGACGCGTTCGCGCCATGTTTAACGAGGCGGGACAGCCGATCGAGTCCGCCGGTCCGTCGATGCCGGCCGTGGTGCTGGGACTGTCCGGTACGCCGGACGCGGGTGAAGACGCTCTGGTGATCAATGATGAACGCAAGGCGCGCGAGCTGGCGCAATTCCGCCAGCAGAAACAGCGCGAGATCAAGCTGGCCAAGCAGCAGCAGGCCAAGCTGGACGACATGTTCTCGCGCATGGGCAGCGGTGAGCAGACAACCCTGAATATCGTTCTGAAGGCCGACGTGCAGGGCAGTGTGGAAGCGCTGCGGGATTCACTGACCAAGATCCAGACCGACGAAGTCGCGGTCAAAGTTGTGTCTGCGGGTGTGGGTGGTATTAATGAGACCGATGCCAATCTGGCCGTGGCTTCCAACGCCATTCTGATCGGTTTCAATGTGCGCGCCGACGCCGCCGCACGGCGAATTGTCGAAGAGCACAGTATCGACCTGCACTATTACAGCGTCATCTATGACGCTATCGACCAGGTCAAAGCCGCGGTATCCGGCATGCTGTCACCGGAAGTCAGCGAGGAGATCATTGGCCTGGCCGAAGTGCGCGATGTCTTCCGGGCGCCTAAGATCGGCGCTATCGCCGGCTGTATGGTGGTCGAAGGTATGGTCAAGCGCAGCGCCCCTATTCGCGTGTTACGTGATAACGTGGTCATTTTCGAGGGCGAACTGGAGTCGCTGCGGCGCTTCAAGGATGACGTCAACGAGGTGCGTTCCGGTACGGAATGCGGTATCGGCGTCAAAGGCTACAACGACGTCAAGGTCGGCGACCAGATCGAGGTCTTTGAGCGTACTGAAAAGGTGCGCGTAGTTGAATAGGTACGGGTATCTGTCGCCCTACTGCGTGAGCGGTTATCCCTGTCATGCCGCGTGATTTTCCCCGAACCCGGCGGGTGGGTGAACAGCTCCAGCGTGAGCTGGCCACCCTTATCCGTGACGAGATCGGCGATCCGCGTCTCGGCATGGTCAGTATTTCCGGGGTGGAAGTATCCCGCGATCTGTCCCACGCCAAAGTGTTTTTTTCCACTCTGGGCGAACAACAGGACGCGGATATGTCGCTGCAGGTTCTACAGGGCGCCGCCGGTTTCCTGCGCCGTCTCCTCGGTCAGCGCCTGGTCATGCGGCATGTCCCCCAATTGCAGTTCAAACAGGATCACTCCCTGGAAGAAGGCGCGCGTCTCAGTGCCTTGATCGACGCCGCCGTACGCGCCGACCAGGCCGACGACGACGAATCGGATCATTGAGGTAGTTATAGGTCTTATGGGACGACGCCGCGTTAGAGGCCGAGACGTCAACGGCATCCTGTTGCTCGACAAACCGTCGGGCATTACATCCAACGATGCCCTGCAGCAGGTGAAACGACTGTATTTCGCCAGAAAGGCCGGACATACGGGCAGCCTGGATCCGCTGGCCTCGGGGGTGTTGCCCATCTGCATGGGCGGAGCGACCAAAGTGTCGGCATTCCTGCTGGATGCGGACAAGCGCTACCAGGTGCGTTGTCGGCTGGGCGTGCGCACCGTCACCGCCGATGCCGAGGGCGAGATCCTGGAGATGCGACCGGTGGAAGATTATTCGGCGCAGCAGCTTGAAGACGTTCTCCAACAGTTCCGCGGCAGTATTGAGCAGATCCCCCCCATGTACTCGGCGCTCAAGCACGAAGGGCAGCGCCTTTACAAGCTGGCGCGCCAGGGTCTGGAGGTGGAACGCGAGGCGCGTCCAGTGGAGATCTACGAGCTGACGCTCACGGGACGTGGCCCGGACTGGATTGACGTCTTTGTACACTGCTCGAAGGGGACCTATGTCCGTACACTTGCTGAGGATATCGGCGATAAGCTGCGTTGTGGTGCGCACGTGATCGCCCTGCGGCGCACGGCCGTTGGTCCGTACACCGATGAGCAACTGGTTACCCTGGATCACCTGAAAGCGTTGAAAGAAATTGATATGCCCGCCATGGACCGGCTGTTACTGCCGATTGAAACGGCCCTAACTCAATGGCCGGATGTGGAATTGTCCGCCGATGCCGCGTTTTACCTGCAGCAGGGTCAGGCCGTACTGGTGCCGCGTGCGCCGACCAGCGGCTGGGTACGGCTGTATGCCGGTAACCGGCATTTCCTGGGTATGGGAGAGATTCTGGATGACGGGCGCGTCGCGCCTCGACGCTTGATGAAGGGCGCCTAAGCTATTGAGGGAACTAGGTTAGGCAGTTAGAATACGCGGGTTTCGTCTGGCCTGTTCGCTGGATGGACCGTCAGTCACACCCATTGGAGCTAAACATGGCTTTATCAACCGAACAGAAACAGAAGATTGTCAATGATTACCAGCGTGGCCCGGGCGACACCGGCTCGCCGGAAGTGCAGGTTGCCCTGTTGTCCGCAAACATTCAGGAACTCACCGAACATTTCCAGACTCACAAGCAGGATCATCATTCTCGCCAGGGCTTGTTGCGTATGGTCAGCAACCGCCGCAAGTTGCTGGACTATCTCAAGGGCAAAGATGTGGGTCGCTACCAGGAGCTGATCAGCCGCCTGGGCCTGCGCCGCTGATCCATTCTGAAAACTCTTATCAACCGCTGATGGCAGCAGTAAGGATTATCCCGTGAACCCGATCAAGAAAACGTTCCAGTACGGCAGTCAAACGGTAACCTTTGAAACCGGTGAAATTGCCCGCCAGGCATCCGGTGCCGTGATGGTCAGGATGGGCGAAACCGTGGTGTTTGTCACCGCAGTTGGATTAAAACGCGGCTCCGAGGGGCGTGATTTCTTCCCCCTGACCGTGGACTACCAGGAACGCACCTATGCCGCCGGTCAGATACCCGGCGGTTTCTTCCGCCGTGAAGGCCGGCCCAGCGAAAATGAGACGCTGCTAAGCCGTCTGATCGACCGCCCCATCCGGCCGCTGTTCCCCAAGGGTTTCACCAATGAAGTACAGGTGATCGCCACAGTGATGTCGCTGGACCCGGAAATCGATCCGGATATCCCCGCGCTGCTGGGCGCCTCCGCTGCCTGTCAGATTTCCGGATTGCCGTTTAACGGGCCGGTGGGAGCGGCCCGGGTCGGCTACCTCAATGGCGAATATGTGCTCAATCCACCGCGTAGCCAGATGGCGGAGTCGCAGCTCGACCTGGTGGTTGCCGGTACGGCCAAGGCTGTCCTGATGGTCGAATCCGAGGCCAAGGAGCTTCCGGAAGACGTGATGCTGGGTTCTGTCACGTTCGGGCACGAGCAGATGCAGGCTGCCATCAACGTGATCAGCGAACTGGCGGCCGAGGTCAACGCGCGCGCCTGGGAATGGCAGCCGACACCTGGCAATGAGGCCCTGGTCAACGCTGTGGCCGAAGCCAGTGCAGCCGCGTTTGGCGACGCGTACCAGATTGCCGATAAACAGGAGCGTTACTCGCGCCTGGATGCGATTCGTGCCGAGACATTGGAGAAGCTGGCTGGCGGCGATGCTTCGGCGTTCAATGACGAAGCAGTCCGTGGCGCAATGGAAAAGCTGGAGAAGAATATTGTGCGCAGCCGCATCATAAAGGGCGAGCCGCGTATCGACGGCCGTGACACCAGGACAGTACGTCCGATTACGGTGCGTACCGGTGTGTTGCCACGTACCCACGGTTCTGCACTTTTTACTCGTGGCGAGACCCAGGCACTTGTGGTGACCACCCTCGGCACCGAGCGCGATGCCCAGATCATCGACGCGCTGCAGGGCTCCTACCGCGAGAACTTCATGCTGCATTATAATTTTCCGCCTTACTGTGTCGGTGAGACCGGCCGGGTAGGCAGCCCAAAGCGGCGCGAAATCGGTCACGGTCGCCTGGCCAAGCGCGGTGTGCTGGCCTGTATGCCGAGCCTGGAGACATTCCCCTACACCATACGGGTTGTTTCCGAGATCACCGAGTCCAACGGTTCCAGCTCCATGGCCAGCGTGTGCGGCAGCAGCCTGGCCCTGATGGATGCCGGCGTACCACTGTCGGCCCCGGTCGCCGGCGTCGCCATGGGTCTGATCAAGGAAGGCGATCAGTTTGCCGTGCTCACCGATATCATGGGTGACGAGGACCACCTCGGCGATATGGATTTCAAGGTCGCCGGTACCGAGAAGGGCGTCAATGCCCTGCAGATGGATATCAAGATCGACGGCATCACCAGGGAAATCATGGAAACTGCTCTCGCGCAGGCGCACGAGGCACGCCTGCATATCCTCGCTGAGATGGGCAAGGTGATCAGTGCGCCACGTGCGGAAATGTCCACTTTCGCACCGCGTTACATCACCATGAAGATCAACCCGGATCGGATCCGCGACGTCATCGGCAAGGGGGGCGCCACGATTCGTGCACTGACGGAAGAAACTGGCGCCAGCATCGATATCGATGACAGTGGTCTCGTCAAGATCGCGTCGGTCGACCAGGCGGCGGGCGAAGAGGCTCGCAGGCGTATCGAACAGCTGACTGCGGATGTCGAGGTCGGCCACGTGTATGAGGGCAAGGTCGTCAAACTGATGGACTTCGGCGCTTTCGTGACCATCCTGCCGGGCAAGGACGGCCTGGTGCATATTTCGCAGATCTCCGATGAACGCGTGGAAAAAGTCAGCGACAAACTGAATGAAGGTGATACGATCCGGGTGAAAGTTTTGGAAGTCGACAAGCAGGGCCGTATCCGTCTTAGTATGAAGGCGGTGGGGGAACGCTGATCGGCGGCCTGTTGCGGCGCAATAAGAAAGGGGCCGAAGGCCCCTTTTTTTATTTACCACGTCGTGAAGGAGGAATTGTTTGTTCAGTACAGTGTGGCGCTATCCGTCAGCGCAAGGAAGCCGTCGGTGGCATCGTAGCGCACCTGCATCAGACCGTTGTCCGGTTTCTGGCCGACGTTCTGCTTGTTCCACAGCATTTCGCCGGTCCGCGCGTTGTAGAGGCGCAGCAGGCCACCTTTGCAGCCGACGGCAACGCGTTTGCTGTCCGGAGAAATGTCAGTGACACAGCGTTTACCCTCGGTCATCGACTGGGTGATTTCCAGATCCGTGCGCTTGCCGGTTCGGGTGTCCAGCAATAAGACCTTGTCCGCCTTGCCATAGGAGTGTGGCAACCCGTCGTCACCGAACATAATCAGCGACCGCTTGGGAATGACCATGGCAAAGTAGCTGAGGTCAGGCGCCACGCTGATACTGGAAATACGCCGTGGCTTTTCGACACCACCTTCCGCCCATTTGAGCGGCTGTTCAGTACCCGTATCAATGTCGTAGATATTGCGCAGGGAAACCAGCTTGCTGCCATCCTTGCTGAACTGCAGCGTACTGAACTGGCGAGGTATCATGAAGGCGCTGTGCGGATAGGATTCGACGATATGGCGCTTCCCAGTGTCCATATCCATGACCGCAAACTGGTCTCGACCGACGAAAGCGACGCGCTTGCCACTGTCGGTAATCCCCAGCGCGTAAACGCCCGCTTCGATCTTTGCCGCCGTTTTGATGACTTTGAACTTCGCGAGGTCCATGATGCGCAGGTCCGACCGGTACTCGAAGCCGATCTGCCGGTCGTCCTCGCCCATAACGGCTTTGCAGATGTTGACCACGATCGCCGCGAACTTGCCGTTGTTGGATGGTACGACAGGACCTACGTAATCGTGAAAGCCCGTTTTGGCATCACAGTTGCCTGTTTCGCCGGACAGTTGCGAGAGTTCAATGCGCTCGGCACGGTGACTGCCGAAGTCGATGTAGCCGCCGATGAACTCCGGCATCTGTTGCTGGTCATTGTCGACCATGCGCCCCAGGGAACTGGGCAGCAGCAATACTTTACCGTCCGGATAGGCACCCGTCAGGACCACGTCCTTGAAATTACTGATGCCCCAGCGGCGGTCGCCGACACGGCCGTATTCTGTGCCAAATATGTTGTCCAGATCCGAGCGCTGGCCCATGGCTTCTACCAAGGCACCGGTTGCGGTGTTCCAGATCTTGATACCGCCGGTGTATTTCTCGTTGTCAGCCAGCGTGAAACCGCCGGCGCCGCCGGTAATGATGTGTTTGCCGTCGGCGGAAAAATGCACGGCGTATATGTCTTCTTCCGCCGCGTAGCCCGTGCTGCACAGCAGGGCAAGGCTTACAGTGGTCGTCGTGAACAGGGTCGATAGATTCATTTGGTGTGGTTCCGGCTAAGTCGTTCTTAAGGTGGGACCAGTACCACGGGCCCCCGAATTATCCCAAGACGTGCGCGCGCCAGGTTGGCGAAACAATCTGGGGGAGCTATCGGCCAGGGGACAACCAGCTTGAGACAGGCTCTGCCCGGCGCTGTCGGGTGGCTGGTCCAGCTGCAAGATGTATTTATGATTAATAAATAAATAATTCACTATCAATTATATATGAGATATATCTAGAACTAACATTTAGACGTGCCGGTGGGAGATTTGCAGACCGCGCGCCGTCTGGCCACGCAGGTGGACAGGTCGGTGGCGACGGGTAGGCTGGTGCGGAGCGACGAGAGGCCCAACACAAACGTGGTGGCAGTGACGGATGTCGAGGCGTCGGATGGCTACCGGTAGGTTGGGCTTCGCTACGCTCAGCCCAACCTACGGTCGTAACCGGAAGCCACCAGATTGAGCCGGTGGCGTATTCAACTCATGGATGCTGTCGGCGCAACACGTCGCAGATGCGCTCGTCCAGCCAGTAGCGCACCCGCCAGGGCCAGTTGCCGGCGACAAAACCGACGTGTCCGCCGCCGCGGCTGAGCTCCAGCGTCACACCCGGACCCAGCTCGTCGTGACCGGGAACGCTGTCAGGCGTCATGAAAGGATCGTCAAGCGCATGCAGGATCACGGTGGGTGTACGGATATGCTTCAGGAACTGCCGGCTGCTGGAACGCCGGTAATAGTCATCGACGCCGGCAAAGCCGTGCAGGGGCGCGGTGATGCTGTCGTCGAAGGCGCGGAAAGAGGTCAGTCGGTCGAGATGGTCGATTGAGACCGGCATGGGCATACGGGCGGCTTTGGCGCGGGTTGAGCGGCGCAACTTTTTCAACAGGTGCCTCTGATAGAGACGCGACAAGCCGGACTGCAGGCGTACTGCCGCCTTGTTCAGTTCGAAAGGAACCGAAACCGCGACGGCGGCTTGCACCCTGTCCTGTGAGGGATGCTCGCCCAGCCATTTGAGCAGGACGTTGCCTCCCAGCGATATACCGACGACAAACAACGTGCGTCCGGCGAAACGTTCGTGCAGCAGCCTGACGCAGGCGTCGAGATCACCGGTGTCGCCCGAGTGATAGCTGCGGGGCAGGCGGTTGGGTTCGCCGCTGCAGCCGCGAAAGTTCATTAGCGCGACCTGGAAGCCACAGTTGCCAAGCGAGTGCATCAGACCGGCTGCATAGTGGGAACGTATCGACCCCTCCAGGCCGTGCAGCAGCAGGACCAGCGGTCCGTCACGCGGCGTCCCCCAGTCGATATCGATGAAGTCACCATCGGCAAGATCGATGCGTTCGCGCCGCAGCGGCGGTGGAGAGCGCTTGCGGAACACCTGGGGAAACAGCGTTTGCAGATGCGCGCCGGGTAACCACCAGGCCGGCTCAAAGGTGTTGCTGGTAACAGCTTCAGTCCGCCGTTGCATGCAGCAGCCAGATCATCGTTACGCCGACAGCCTCCTAGAGGATGCACTCAATGGTTCTGCGCAGCGTGTCGATGGTGAAGGGTTTGTCGAACACCGCCGAAACACCGCTCTGTGCAATCCCGGCCAACCGTCTCTGGTCGGTTTCGGACGTGATCATTAACACTGTGACACTCTGCTGGGTGCTCTGGTTGCGGATGAATTGGCTGAGCTCCTGGCCGTCCATGTCCGGCATATGGTAGTCGGTTACAATGAGATCGAAGGACTCCCGCTCGATCAGTTGAACGGACTGCTGCCCGTTCTCGACTTCGACAACCTGTTCGATGCCCATACGCTCCAGCATCTGGCGTACGATGCGCCGTGAGGTGAAGCTGTCGTCGACAATCAGCACGCGCAGTTCCTCGGGCGAGAACTGCTTCAGTTGCAGCGGGTCGGGCTGCAGGTAGTCCAGGGTGGCAACCAGTGACTTGCGCAGCTGGTCGGCGCTGAACGGTTTGGGCAGAATGGCGATCACGCGGGCTTGCCGCAGCGGTTCAAGGTAGCGTATGTCGGTTTCGCTGGAGATCAGCATGAAGGCGACATCAAGCAGCGCTTTGTCGCTGCGCATCTGTAGTACCAGTTCGGTGCCGGTCATGTCGGGGAGGTGCATGGCACTGATCACCGGGGCCGGCGGCCGTCTGCTCATCTGCTCGAATGCCTTGGCGGCGCTGTCCGCCCGGTGCAGTTGTTCTGCGCCCAGCTGCTGCAGGTAGTCTTCGATGATGCGTCGCTGCGTGCTGGAAGGTTCTACCAGCAGAATGTCCAGCTGTTTGAGCGACAGCAGGCTCATTGATGAGCCCGGTTCTCCGTAAGATGACCAACCACGCTGGGATCGGCGAGCGTCGAGGTGTCGCCGAGACTGTCGACTTCGTTAGCGGCGATCTTACGCAGTATGCGGCGCATGATCTTACCGGAACGGGTCTTGGGTAATCCCGGTGCCCACTGGATCACGTCGATGGTGGCAATCGGGCCGATTTCCTCGCGCACCATGTTCACCAGCTCGGTCTTGAGCGCGTCGCTGGGTTCGACCCCCTTGACCAGAGTGACATAGGCGTAGATACCCTGCCCCTTGATATCGTGGGGATACCCTACTACCGCGGCTTCGGCAACATCCGTGTGCTGCACCAGAGCACTTTCCAGTTCAGCAGTGCCCATGCGGTGTCCTGACACATTCAGCACGTCGTCGACGCGGCCCGTAATCCAGTAGTACCCGTCCTTGTCGCGGCGTGCGCCGTCGCCGGTGAAATAGCTGCCGCGGTACGTGGTGAAATAAGTATTAATGAAACGTTGATGATCACCGTACACGGTGCGCATCTGGCCCGGCCAGGGGCGGGTGATCACCAGGTTGCCCTCGGCGACACCTTCAAGTACCCGGCCCTCGTTATCCACCAGCGCAGGCACTACGCCAAAGAAGGGCAGACTGGCCGAGCCGGGTTTCAGGTCGGTTGCACCGGGCAGCGGTGTGATCATGTGTCCGCCGGTTTCCGTTTGCCACCAGGTGTCAACGACTGGACAGCGCTGGTCGCCGACTACCCGGTAATACCATTCCCAGGCCTCCGGGTTGATGGGTTCGCCGACGGTGCCAAGCAGCCGCAGCGAACCGCGCTCGGTGCGCTTGACCGGTCCCTCGCCTTCACGCATCAAGGCGCGGATGGCCGTCGGCGCTGTGTAGAACGTGGCGACCCGGTGTTTGTCGCAGACCTGCCAGAAACGCGATGCATCCGGGTAAGTGGGCACACCTTCGAACATCAGCGTAGTCGCACCGTTGGCGAGCGGTCCATACAGAATATAGGTGTGACCGGTAATCCAGCCGACGTCGGCAGTGCACCAGTAGTGCTCACCGTCATGGTAATCGAACACGTACTTGTGAGTAATCGCGGCATACAGCAGGTAGCCGCCGGTGGTGTGCAGGACACCTTTGGGTTTGCCGGTGGAGCCGGATGTATAGAGGATGAACAGCGGGTCCTCGGCATCCATCGGTTCCGGCTCACAATCGGTGTCTACCGTGCTCGCCACTTCGTGCAGCCAGATATCCCGCTCGGGGTGCCACTGGATATCGCCGCCAGTGCACCTGACCACGACCACGGTATGCACATTCGGGCATGCTGCCAGCGCCTTGTCGGTATTGGCTTTCAGCGCAACGGCCTTACCGCCGCGCCGGCCTCCGTCGGCCGTGACCACTACCCGGCAATCCGAATCAAGTATGCGGTCCTTGAGGGATTCGGGTGAAAAGCCGCCAAACACCACCGAGTGAATGGCGCCGATGCGCGCGCAGGCCAGCATGGCGTATGCGGCTTCCGGGATCATCGGCATGTAGATACAGACCCGGTCGCCCTTTTTGACGCCGCGGGCCTTCAGCACATTGGCAAACGTGCAGACCTGGCGGTGCAGTTCGCTGTAAGTGACATGAGCGTCGTGGTCCGGATTGTCACCTTCCCAGATAATTGCAACCTGGTTGCTGCGCGTCGCCAGGTGACGGTCGATGCAGTTGTAACTGACGTTGAGCTGCGCGCCTTCGAACCAGCGGATCTTGCCGCTGTTGAAGTCCCAGTCAAGCACCCGGTCCCACGGCCTGTACCAGCTGACAAAGCGGTCTGCCTGTTCGGCCCAGAAGGTTTCAGGATCGTCCACGGACTGTGCGTACATTTGCTCATAGCGAGCCTTGTTGATATGCGCCTGTGCGGCAAAAGATTCGGGGACCCGATAGATTTTTTCCTCGGACATGTGGTGCTCCTTCAGCCTGGTGTTGCCATTGTACGGACAATAGGAAAGCGGTATCAATGCTGTTTTATCAGCGGCAGCGGTGGCAGCCTGGTAGTGTCCCAGTTGGCGATCGCCCATCGCCAGAATTCGTCCAGAGTGGCGTTATGGAGCTCGCTCGGGGGCCGTTGGCCAAGGAACTGCAATACGCGGCCAAGCGTCTCCACAGGTCGCTCGGTACTGACTGCTGGCGCCTGCGTCTGCTTGCTGAGTTTTTCGCCCCGCTGGTTGGCAGCGACCGGCAGGTGGAGGTAGCGCGGCATGGGCACGCCGAGCAGGCGCTGCAACAGAATCTGGCGCGCCGTGCAGTCGAGCAGGTCGGCACCGCGTACCACGTCGGTGATACCCTGCAGGGCGTCGTCGACCACGACCGCGAGCTGGTAGGCGAACGGTCCGTCGGCACGCTGCAGGATAAAGTCGCCACAGGATCGCGGCAGCCACTCGCGGATTTCCCCGTGCAGACGATCCTTGAAGCGGATTTCCAGGTCCGGGACACGCAGGCGGATGGACCGCGCCTCGCGACCCGCGGGCAATCCATTTCGGCAGGTACCGGGATAATTCCGCGGCTTGGCGCCGGCGGCCGCGAGCTGCTCTATATCGCGGCGCGAACAGGCACAGGGGTAAGTGCTGTCCGCGGCGTCGAGCTTTTCCAGTGCCTGGCGGTAAAGGTCGTCGCGCCGCTTCTGGTAGACCGTTTCGCGGTCCCAATGCAGACCGAAGGCGTCGAGGGTGCGCAGGATAGTCTGCGCGGCGCCGGGGATCTCGCGCGGCGGATCCAGATCTTCCATGCGCACCAGCCACTCGCCACCGTGCGCGCGTGCGTCCAGGAAGCTGCCGACTGCCGCTACCAGGGAACCGAAATGCAGCGGCCCGGTCGGGGAAGGGGCGAAGCGCCCACGATAGCGACACTGGCTGTCAGCGCTCATATCGCGCTGCCGCGGGCGCCGCCTGCGCGTTGACGGGCAGAGCGGCGGCCAACAAAAAACCGGCATTGGGCCGGTTTCTTGCTGCCGTTATGGCTCGCGCGCTTTGTCCTGGAGCTAGCCCATCTGCTTTTCGCGAATTTCATCGAGCGTCTTGCAGTCTATACACAGTGTGGCGGTGGGACGGGCTTCGAGGCGGCGGATACCGATCTCGACGCCACAAGCTTCACAGTAACCGTATTCCTCGTTTTCCAGGTTCATCAGCGCCTCATCGATCTTTTTGATCAGCTTGCGCTCGCGGTCGCGCGCGCGGAGTTCCATGCTGAATTCCGACTCCTGGGTGGCGCGGTCGTTGGGATCGGGGAAATTGGCGGCTTCATCCTGCATGTGGTGGACAGTGCGATCCACTTCTTCCATCAGTTCACGTTTCCATGCCAGAAGAATATTACGGAAGTGCCCCAGTTGCGCTTCGTTCATGTACTCCTCGTCGTGTTTCTTCTGGTAGGGCGCGATGTCCTGCGTAGGCCCCGTCTGCGACGCGGCGGTGGGCGATTTTCTTACCGTTTTCGGCACGGCATCCTTGGCTTTGCCGGTGGCTTTTGCCGGCGCAGACGGCTTACTGGTCGCGGGTGCGGCAGCAGTTTTCTTATTGGCGGAAATCTTTACTTTGGCGGCGGCTTTTTTCGTCGTCTTCTTGGTGACGACTTTCTTCTTGGCCGTCGCCTTAGCCTTGGTCACGCTCTTCTTGGCGACAACTTTCTTCTGCGCCTTTGCTCTGGTCTTTGCAGCCTTTTTCTTGGCAGCCATTCAACTTCTCCCAACCAACCACGTAAAATGTAGCCGTGCTCTATAGCAAAATCTCGCAAAACAGGCAAGTTTTCCGGCCCTGCCGGATATCAAGTGCGCTAGTTTCCGGCGGACTCTATGCGGAGTCAAGGGTGAAATGTGCAAATTCCCACGGCTGGCGGGGGCTTGTTGGCGCTTTCGCCGGTGGGGTACGCTAGCCCGCCAGCAGATGAGGAAGCGGGACGGAATGCAAAGGCTGACAACCCTGTTGTTCGATGTCGATGGGACACTGGCGGAGACAGAGGAAATTCATCGAGCGGCTTTTAATCAGGCCTTTGCACAGGCGGGACTCGACTGGCACTGGTCAGAGCAGAGTTACGCCGAGTTACTCGCCGTTACCGGCGGCAGGGAGCGCATCCAATACTTTATCGACACCCATCTTCGCGGTTTCAAAGCGCCAATGAGTGTTGACGACTTTATCGCCGCGCTGCACGCCGCCAAGACGGACATTTTCACCCGCATGGTTGCTGCCGGTGACGTACCGCTGCGCCCCGGTGTAAGACGCCTGTTGAGTGAAGCCCGCGCGGCAGGGCTACGGCTGGGTATTGCCACCACAACCACACCGGCGAATGTGGTCGCACTGCTGCAACACAGTCTGGGCGCTGATGCGCAACACTGGTTTGACGTGATCGCTGCTGGTGGCGTGGTCGCAAACAAGAAGCCCGCGCCCGATATCTATTCTTACGCCATGAAGAAACTGGGGGTGGTTCCGGAAGAATGCCTGGCCTTCGAAGACTCGGAAAATGGCTTGCGCGCTGCGCAGGGTGCTGGCCTGCAGACACTGGTTACGGTCAGCCGGTACAGCCGCGGGCAGGACTTCAGCGCTGCGGCGCTGGTTCTCGATCAGCTCGGAGAACCCGATCGGCCGTTCCAGGTCATCGCCGGTGACGTGGATGCCTACCGCTACGTTTGCGTCCAACAGCTGCGCGAGTTGCATGCCCAGGCCACCTGAATCGGCAAACATATGACAGCAAAACGCCTCCAATCGATTGCGCCGTTTCACGTCATGGCATTGCTGGCGCGGGCACGGCAACTGGAGGCCGAAGGGCGCTCCATCGTACACATGGAAATCGGTGAGCCCGATTTCGTTACCCCGGCGCCGATTATCGACGCGGGTATCCAGGCATTGCAGATGGGTCGTACACACTATACGCCCGCGGCCGGCCTGCCGGCTCTGCGCGAGATCATAGCAGCCGACTACCGACAGCGCTTCGGCGTGGACGTGGCGCCCGCCCGGATACTGGTGACACCCGGTGCGTCCGGCGCGCTGCAGCTGATCACCGCGCTGCTGGTGGATCCTGGCAGCCGCATTCTCATGACTGATCCCGGTTATCCCTGCAACCGCAATTTTGTCTACCTCTACGATGGTGAACCGGTGGCCGTGCCCGTGGACGCCGAGCATGCTTACCAGCTGGACAGCGCGACGCTGCGGGCTCACTGGAGCGGAAACACGGTCGCGGCGCTGATCGCGAGCCCATCGAATCCAACCGGTACGCTGGTTTCCCGGGCACGGATGGCCGAACTGCTCGAGGCCGTTCGTGAACGCGATGGCCATCTGATTGTCGATGAAATTTACCAGAACCTGTCCTACGGGGAAAAACCCTGCAGCGCACTGGAACTCGGTGATGATGTATTTGTCGTCAACAGCTTTTCGAAATACTTCGGTATGACGGGCTGGCGTCTGGGGTGGCTGGTGGCGCCCGAAGCCTGCGTCGCCCAGCTGGAGATTCTCGCACAGAACCTGTATCTGGCTGCGCCGACACTTGCTCAGTACGCAGCGCTGGCGGCGTTTGAGCCGCGAACGCTGGCGATTCTGGAACAACGTCGAGAGCAGTTCCAGGCGCGGCGCGACTACCTGCTGCCGGCACTGCGATCGCTGGGGTTTGTCATACCGCAGGCCCCGGAAGGCGCGTTTTACCTCTACGCCGACTGCAGTCGTTTCACCGCGGACAGCTTCGCTTTTTCCAACGAGCTGCTGGAGACCGCGGGTGTCGCCATCACTCCCGGGATCGATTTTGGCAGCTATGCGGCAGAACGTCACGTGCGCTTCGCTTACACGACATCGCTCGAACAGCTGCAGCTCGGTGTGGAACGTATCGCCCACTTCGTCGCCAGGTGAGGCTGCCCGGTATGCTGCGCAACCGCCGTTGCTTGACTGAAGGAATGACGTGAAGGACCTGTTTACCGGGCCACGCTATCTGCTCGAAGGTTTCGGTCTGCTGCGCAAACCGGGCTTGCGCCGCTTTGTCCTGATACCGGTATTGATCAACCTGTTGCTGTTCGGCGGACTGATCGGACTGGCGTACGACTGGGTCGACGGCTCGTCCCGTTACCTGGTTGACAGGTTACCGGACTGGCTGCACTGGCTCAGTTACCTGGTCGTTCCGGTGTTCGTGCTGACCAGCCTGGTGGTCATCTTCTACGGCTTTTCTGTGGTCGCCAACCTGATCGCCGCACCGTTTAACGGCCTGCTGGCCGAAGCGGTGGAGAGCTACCTCACCGGCCAGCAGCCCGAAGGCAACTGGCGCCAGTTGTTGCGCGACATCCTGCCGAGCATCCTGTCGGAACTGCGCAAACTGTTGTACTTTGCGCTACGCGCGCTGCCGCTGCTGGTATTGCTGCTGGTACCGGCGGTCAACCTGGCCGCATCGGTCCTGTGGGTGTTGTTCAGTGCCTGGATGATGACCGTGCAGTATATGGATTTTCCCATGGCCAACCACCGCCTGTTTTTCCGCGAGCAGCGCGCACGGTTGCGCAAAAGGCCAGTGCTGGCCTGGAGTTTTGGTGGCCTGGTGATGCTGTTCACGCTGGTGCCGGTGTTGAATTTCTTCATCATGCCGGCGGCCGTGGCCGGAGCGACGGCACTATGGGTGCGCGAAAATGGCCTGGCCCCGCAGCGCTAGCAGTGCCGCACCGTAGGCGGCTTCCTGGTGCAGGGCCCGGCTCACCGGGACCCGCAGGCGCTGCGCACGCAGCTGTTGCCAGCCACGATTGGAGGCGCCGCCGCCGACCGTCAGCACCCGCGACGGATAGGGTGCACCGAGCTCTGAAAGCAAGCGGTAACCGCGCTCCTCAATAGCTGCGAGTCCCTCGAGAATGCCTTGAAAGAACAGCGCGTCGGACGCGGGTCTGGGCTGCAGGCGGGGTTCCAGTTGCGGGTCCTGGAGCGGAAAGCGCTCACCCTTCGCGGGCAGCGGGTAGTAGTCGAGGCCGGTCGTCACTGCCGGGTTCAACAAGCGGGTAAAGCGCTTGATATCGCAGCCGCCGAACAGCGATTGCAGTACGGCCCCGCCAGCGTTGGAAGCGCCTCCGACCAGCCAGCGTTCGCCCAGCCGGTGGCTGTAGATGCCGTACCTGGCCACAGCAACCGGGTGATCTGAAAGTATTTTCAGCACCAGAGTGCTCCCCAGCACACTGACCGCGGTACCGACCTGCTCGGCGCCCGCAGCGATGAAGCTGGCCGTGCTGTCGGTCGTTCCGGCGACGATGCCGACCCCGGGTCCACAGCCCCAGCGACGCGCCAGGGATGAGCGCAGCGTGCCGGTCCACCTACCAGGCGGCAGGACGCGGGGCAGTCGCCGCAGTTCCAGCGGCAGGCCGGTAAGCCACGTCGACCAGCGACGTCGCTCCGGGTCATAGCCCAGTTTCAATGCATTGTTTTCGTCGCTCCAGCCGTAATGGCCGCTCAATCCACCGGTCAGCCAGTCGGCCTGGTGTAGCGCCAGCCAGTCTGACGCGGCGTCGCCGGCCGCGAGGTACAGACATTTCGCCAGGCTCGACGAGGCCCCGCGGGCCGGACTTTCCGGTGGCGCGTACTGCTCGATCAGGCCAGCGGCGGCAACGGCCCGGGCGTCGTTGTACATCAATGCAGGTGTCAGGGGCCTGCCGTCGGGCCGGCACAGCAGCAAGGTCCCCGAGGTGCCAGCCACGGCCATGCGCCTGATCTGTGGTGCAGCGATTTTTCGGCACAGGGCATCCAGGCTGGCCAGCAGCGCCTCCCACCAGACTGCCGGGTCCTGTTGTACGCCTTGTGGGGTACGTTCCGCGGGTGGCAGCGCGCTGCGCGACTCGGCAACAATTGCGGCCTGCGGGTCGACGGCGCAGGCACGGCAGGCCGAGGTGCCAATATCAATACCAATGAAGAGCGACATGCTGCTGGGATCCGGTGTTCACCAGCCGGGATTCTAACCGCTTTTCCGCGGCGGCAACGGTTTGCCACTGCGGGCGGCAAGCGGCCGCTGCCGGTGCTTCGCTCCGCGCGCGACAGGCTGGCAGGTCTCGATAAAACAGCCGCTTAGCAGGAGGGCGGGGGTGCCGCGCGAGGTCGGAACGAAACCTGCATAGCTCCGCGTTAAAGGGTGCAACGCTGGGAGCAACTATGAAACGGTCTTTGATAATCAGTTTGGTCGGTGGCTTGCTGCTGATGACGGGCATGCTGGCGCTGTCACCGCACGGCGGCGCTGCCTTTTTCAGTATTCCGGGTCTGATTGTGGTCATCGGCGGGACACTCGCTGCCACGCTGGTCAGCCGGCCAGTCGACGAAGTGGGCAAACTGTGGCGCAGCATTCCGCAGTTGTTCCGGCCTGAGGAAACGACCATCGACCGGGATATCGCACAGCTGCTGCAGTTTGCGCAGCGCTACCGGTTCAGCACGCCGCGGGCGGCAGAAAGCGCCCTCGTGGAAATCAGCGATGGGTTCGTCGCTGCCGGGCTGCGTCAGGTGGTCGACGGCTGCAGTCTGGAAGATCTGACCAAGTCGCTGCAGTGGCGGATTGCCGGTGTGCGTTCGCAGGAAACGGGGCAGACACAGATTCTGTACACCATGGCGGCGTTTGCGCCAGCGTTCGGTATGCTGGGCACGCTGTTCGGCCTGGTGCACATGCTGTCCGGTATCGGCGACGCGGGCCTGAACCAGATTGGCAGTTCCATGGCGTTCGCCATGGTCACGACGGTGTACGGCATTATTGCCTCCAACCTGGTGTTCAAGCCACTCGCGATGAAAATGGAACGCCGCACCGGTCAGCGCCTCATGCGGCTGACGTCGCTGATGGAGGGCGTGCTGCAGATACATCAGAAGCGACATCCGACGCTCATCAAGGAGGCGCTGGAATCCTACGGTGCGCACTACCAGGCACCGGTCGGAGCGCAGCCGCCACTGACACTGGTCAAGGCCTGATATAGTCGCGACGCTCCGGCCCGTGAACTACGCTGCTGCCAGACACCTGGTTCCGTCACCCGGCCCCACCGCCAGGGGCCAGGGCATACTGCTGCCGTGGGAAGCGGAAGCCGACGTGGCGTCCGCGAGGCAGGAAACCTGGTTGCTCAGTTTTGTCGATATTCTGGCTTTGCTGTTAACGTTGTTCGTGCTGTTGCTGGCCTATCAGGATCGCGAGCCCTCACCGGTCAACGCGAACAGCAGCGTTTCACCCATTGAGTGGTCGCTGGGTCCCGGGCGCCTGGCGGCGGGACCGGTGTTGCCGACGGTGGCCGAAGACGCGGTGGGGTTCGCCCTGCCTGGAGAGGGCCTGCTGCCGCTGATTGTCGAGCGGGCGGCGGTCGCGCCGCCATCGAGGGACAGGACGGCAGCGGGTACGGTGCCCGTGGCCGCTGAACCGTCCGCGGCCGGCGACAACACCATGGCTGCCACGGTGCTGCAAGCGCCTGCAGAGGAACCTGCAGGTGACACTGACGCACCGGCGGTGGCTGTAATTGCCGATGCGAACCACGCGCGACCGGTACAGCCGTTGCCCCGGGCGTTGGAGTTGCCCCCCGTTGGCCCCAAAACCGCCGCGGATCTGCTGGAGACCTTCCGCGACAGCGCCTTGGGAGAACACGTCGAGGTGACGGCGCGGCCGGGTGCGGTCAGCCTGGCAATCAGCGACAGCATCCTGTTTACCCCCGCCAGCGCGGCGCTGTCTGTCGAAGGGATGGCGCTACTCAACCAGCTGGCAGGCGTGCTACGTACCCTGCCGTATACGCTCGCGGTGGAAGGGCATACCGACAATGTGCCGATTCACACCGTCCAGTATCCGTCCAATTGGGAACTCTCCGCGGCGCGCGCGGCTATGGTCACCCGCAAGTTGATCGAACAGGGCGTTGCCGCGCAACGGGTGCGCGCGGTGGGCTACGGCGACACGCGCCCGCGCAGCGAAAATCTGACGCCGGAGGGCCGCGCGAAAAACCGCCGTGTCACCTTTGTCCTGCAGGTGGAATCGCCGGCCGGCTAAAACCGGAACAGCGCTTCAGGGCAGCTCGACTGGCCGCGGGCTCTGCCAGCCCGCGGCGCGGTGTTCGGCCACCACCGTGGTGTAGAGGCCGCCGCGCACGTTAAATGCGGCTGTCAGCCGCATGAACCGCGGCGCGCAGACGTCCACCAGCTTGTCCAGGATGCGGTTGGTAACGTCTTCGTGAAAGGCGCCGGTGTCGCGGAAGGACCAGATATACAGCTTCAGGGATTTCAGTTCAACACAGCGTTGGTCGGGTACGTATTCCAGGTCCAGCGTGGCGAAGTCCGGCTGGCCCGTCTTCGGGCACAGGCAGGTGAATTCCGGTATGCGAATGCGGACGCTGTAGTCGCGTCCCGGGTGCGGATTGTCGAAGGTTTCGAGGTCTTGGCTGGGCTGTGTCGACATGCGCGCAGATTACCCGAGCGGGATCTAACCTTTCAAGCGAGATGCAATATCCGGTTAAATTTTACCCAGTTCCAGCCGCTGAGCCAGCCGGGCGCTTGTCACTGGCCGGGGGGATCTGTATCTTTCGCGCATGCGGCTCAGCAAGCTCAAACTTTCCGGCTTCAAATCTTTCGTCGATCCCACTACCGTTCACTTTCCGTCTGAACTCACCGGGGTTGTCGGACCGAACGGCTGCGGCAAATCGAATGTCATCGACGCGGTGCGCTGGGTGATGGGCGAAACCTCCGCCAAACATCTGCGCGGCGACTCCATGGCCGATGTAATCTTCAACGGTTCCACCGCGCGCAAACCGGTGGCGCAGGCCTCGGTCGAACTGGTGTTCGACAACAGCAGTGGCGCGATTGGCGGGCAGTACGCCAATTACAACGAAATCGCCCTGCGTCGCCAGGTGTCGCGCGACGGCCAGTCGGCGTATTTTCTCAACGGCACGCGGTGCCGGCGCCGCGACATAACGGATATTTTTCTCGGCACCGGGCTGGGTCCGCGCAGTTACGCGATCATCGAGCAGGGCATGATCTCGCGCCTGATCGAAGCCAGACCCGAAGATCTGCGCATGTTTTTTGAAGAAGCGGCGGGTATTTCGAAATATAAGGAACGCCGTCGCGAAACCGAAAATCGCATCCGTCACACGCAAGAAAATCTTTCTCGGTTAAATGACTTACGAGATGAAATTGAGAAACAACTTGATAAGCTGAAGCGTCAGGCGCGCAGCGCGGAGCGCTTCAAGGAGCTGCGCGACCAGGAACGCCGCATCAGGGCCGAGTTGCTGACCCTGCGCTACCAGCTGCTGCACGAGGAAAGCGCCGGCAGGCGACGGCGTATCCGCGAGCTGGAGACCAGCCTGGAAGCGGTTACCGCCGAATTGCGCGCTGTGGAAGCAGCGCTGGAAAAGGGTCGCGCCGAGCATATCGAGTTGTCCGATCGCTTCAACGAAGTCCAGGGCCGTTTCTATGCGCTCGGCGCCGACGTTGCCCGTATCGAACAGGCCATCCAGCACGGTAAGGAAATGCGCCAGAACCAGCGGCAGGAACTGGGAAAGATCGAGCAAGCCTGGAACGAAGTCCAGGCGCATATCAGGATCGATACCCGGCGCCTCGAGCAGCTGGCGGTGGAGCTCGCTGAAAATGCGCCCCTGCGCGCGACAGCCAGAGAGCAGGCGCAGGGTTCGGGCGAAGCGCTGGAAAAGGCCGAGCAGGCCATGCAGGCCTGGCAGGCCGAGTGGGACAGCTGCAACAGCCGCAGCAATGAGGCGTCGCAGACGGCGCAGGTGGAGCGCACCCGTATCGACCACCTCGAACGGCAGCTCATTCAGCTTAACCAGCGCCTGCAGCGCAACCAGCAGGAACAGTCGCAGCTTGACAGCGCGGCACTGGAAGCGGAAATCGTCGGGCTCGAAAGGCAGGCTGGGGAACGCCAGCAGCACAGCCAGCAGTTGCAGTCGCAGCTGGACCAGTTGCGCGCGCGTATCGATGCGCTGCGCGAAGCCACTCGTAACCAGCAGCGCCGACTGCACGACGAACAGAACCGGCAGCAGTCGCTCAGCGGCCGTCTGGCGTCGCTGCAGGCGCTGCAGCAGGCGGCCCTCGGTGAGAGCGAGGGCGCGGCTATCCAGTGGCTGGAAACGCAGGGGCTGGCGGACGCACCGCGGCTCGCCAAGCGGCTGGATGTGGACACCGGCTGGGAACGCGCCGTGGAGACCGCGCTGGGCTTTCATCTCGAGGCGGTGTGTGTCGACGCTGTCGACCGTTACGCCGAGGCGTTGCAAACCTTTGCACAGGGCGCGCTGTCAGTGATAGATACCGGTGCCCTGCCCACCGTAGAGCCCAGCGGTCTGGCCACGCCGCTGACCGCCAAAGTGCACGCGCCGTGGTCGCTGGACGGCCTGTTGGGCGGGATCTACGTGGCCGAGTCACTGCGCGAAGCCTTGCAGCTGCGAGACCGCCTGGCAGTCCACGAGTCGGTGATTACCCGCGACGGTATCTGGATCGGCAGCGGCTGGCTGCGTGTGGCGCGCGACCAGGACGCACGCAGCGGAATCCTGCAAAGAGAGCGAGAAATCAATAATTTAGAAGAAGAACTTAAATCTAACATTCATATTGTTTCCAGTCTGGAAGAAAGCCTGGAGAACGCCCGCGCGGAGCTGCAGGAAACCGAAGGCCGGCGCGACGACCTGCAGGTGGAAGCCAACCAGGCCCACCGCCAGTTCAGCGATGCGCGTGCCCAGTTCGATGCCCGGCGTACCCGCCTCGAACAGATTCACAAACGCATTGAAGCCGTGCACAGGGAGGCGGCTGAGATCGGCACCCAGCAGGACGAGGATAACCAGGCGGTGGATGCGGCGCGTACCCGCCTGCACCAGGCGCTGGCGCTGCTCGAGACACTCGCAGATGAACGCGAACAGCGTGCAGCGGACCGCGACCGCCTGCGCGCCACGCTGGACGCGACGCGCAGCCAGGCGCAAAGTGACCGTGACCGCGCCCACCAGCTGGAGCTCCAATACCAGTCGCGGTTCACCGAGCAGGAAACAACCGCCCAGGGCCTGGAACGCATGCGTGTCCAGCAGGAGCGGCTGCAACAGCGTCGCGACGAATTGCAGCAGTTCCTGGTTGACGGTGAGGCACCGCTCAAGGTCCAGCAAGAGGAGCTCGCTACCCAGCTGCAGAAACGCCTTGAAGTCGAAGGCGAACTGACCGATGAACGCCGCAAGGTGGAAACACTGGAACACCAGCTGCGTGAAGACGAACAGCTACGTCATCGCAAAGAACAGGCGACCCAGCAATTGCGTGATGAACTGTCCAACGAAAAGCTTGCGTGGCAGGAAATTAAGGTGCGTGGTGAAACCCTGCTGGAACAGATCGGCCAGAGCGGTTTCGAACTGGCGACGCTGGTCGAACAGCTCGCCGATGACGCGAGCGTCGAGGCCTGGACGCAGCAGGCAGAGGATCTCAGCGCCCGTATCCAGCGACTCGGGCCCATCAATCTTGCAGCCATAGAAGAATTCGATGAACAGTCGGAGCGCAAGAAGTATCTGGACGCGCAGTACGAAGACGTCAACTCGGCGCTGGACACACTGCAAGAGGCCATACGCAGGATCGACCGCGAGACGCGGACCCGGTTCAAGGAGACCTTCGACAAGGTCAACGGTGGTTTGCAGGCGATGTTTCCGCGGCTGTTCGGCGGCGGGCACGCCTACCTGGAAATGACCGGCGAAGACTTGCTGGATACCGGGGTGACCATCATGGCGCGTCCACCCGGCAAACGTAACAGCACTATTCACCTGCTGTCGGGCGGCGAGAAAGCGCTCACGGCGGTCGCGCTGGTGTTCTCGATATTCGGACTCAATCCATCGCCTTTCTGTATGCTCGACGAAGTTGACGCACCGCTCGACGATGCCAATGTGGGGCGTTTCTGTGACATGGTGAGGGAAATGTCGCAACGTGTGCAGTTCATCTTTATCACCCATAACAAGATCACTATGGATCTCGCCAACCAGCTGACGGGTGTGACCATGCACGAGCCAGGTGTATCGCGTCTGGTGGCCGTGGACGTGGACGAAGCAGTGCAGCTGGCTGCGGTGTAGTCTTGATCCTGTTGATATAGCCCGCGCTCTGATTATGGATGACCTTCGCCTTATCCTGCTGCTCATCGGCGCTGCAGTCATTCTCGGCATCTATGCCTGGATGCGCTTCCAGGGCCTGGGCGGCGGCAAGCACCACCAGTCCAGGCGCACAGCCACCACGAAGCAGCGCACTGAGGTGCCTGACGAAACGGTTATCCAGCAGGAACTGCAGCGGATGCAGCAGGTGATGAGCGACGAGGATGTCGCGGACGCACCGGCGGCGGCCGCCGCTGAGGACGCAGAAGACGTGGAAGAGCTGCTGGTGATTTCCGTGGTCGCGGCGGCCGACGAACCCTTCAGCGGCGAAGCTCTGCGCAAGGCGTTTACCAACAACAACCTGAGCTTCGGTGATAAATCGATATTTCACCGCCTCGTGAGGCAGCGTGGGGAAGATGTGTCGGTGTTCGGCGTCGCGAACATGTTTAAACCAGGCGATTTCGGTTCGGGCGACCTGAACGAGTTCACGACGCCAGGCATCACGCTGTTCCTGCAGCTGCCGGCGCCGGTCGACGGCCTGGAAGCGTTTGACGATTTCGTCCACACGGCCGAGCGCCTTGCGGTGGAACTGGGCGCTCAGCTGCGAGACCAGAAGCATGCCGTGATAACCCACCAGGCGTTGATGCACAAACGTGAAATCCTGGCCCGCTCCCGGCTGCGGACGCCGCTCGCTTCGTAATCCGGGGTTGACACTGTGAAGCCGGCCCAGCGGGTGGAGCAGCTCCGCGAGCAGATCCGGCTCCACAACTACCGTTATTACGTCCTCGACGACCCGCTGGTTCCGGATGCTGAATACGACCGCCTGATGCGTGAATTGCAGGCGCTGGAAGCCGAGTATCCGGAACTGGTAACCGCGGATTCCCCGACCCAGCGCGTCGGTGCCACACCGCTCAGTGAGTTCGGCGAAATCCGGCACGAACGACCCATGCTGTCGCTCGACAACGCCTTCGACGACGAGGAAGTTGCCGACTTCGACCGGCGGGCGCGCGAGCGCCTGCAGGTCGAGGAGATCGAGTACGCCGCCGAGCCCAAGCTCGACGGCCTGGCGGTCAGCCTGTTGTACGAGCGTGGCGCGCTGGTGCGCGGTGCCACGCGCGGCGACGGCTCCACGGGCGAAGACATCACCCAGAATGTGCGCACCATAGAATCGATCCCGCTGCGTCTCATCGGCACGGGGTTTCCACGACGCCTGGAGGTGCGTGGCGAGGTGTTTATGTCGCGTGCCGGGTTCCGGCGATTGAACCAGCGCCAGCAGCAACAGGGCGAAAAGCTGTTCGTGAACCCGCGCAACGCGGCCGCCGGCAGCGTGCGTCAGCTCGATGCTCGAATCACGGCAGAACGGCCCCTGGAGATCTACTGCTACGGCACCGGCCTGGTCGAAGGCGGCGAGTTGCCGGGACGTCACAGCGAGATTCTGCAGCACCTGCGCGGCTGGGGGCTGCGCGTTTGTCCAGGGATAAAACGGGTCGACGGACTGAAGGGCTGTCTGGCCTATTACCGCGATCTCGAGGCTCGCCGCGACCGTCTGGCATTCGATATCGACGGTGTGGTGTTCAAGGTCGACCGACTCGACTATCAGCGCCAGCTCGGCTTTGTCGCACGCGCACCGCGCTGGGCCATCGCCCGCAAGTTTCCGGCACAGGAGGAAATGACCCGGGTCGTCGCTATCGATGTGCAGGTCGGACGTACCGGTGCCGTCACCCCGGTGGCACGGCTGGACCCGGTGTTCGTCGGTGGTGTTACGGTCACCAACGCGACTTTGCACAATGAAGACGAAGTGCACCGCAAGGACGTGCGTGTCGGCGATACCGTGATTGTACGCCGGGCGGGCGATGTCATTCCGGAAGTGGTATCGGTGATCAGGGAAAAGCGGCCGCGCGGGGCAAGGCGGTTTGTCATGCCGGTGCGCTGCCCGGTGTGTGGCAGCGATATCGAGCGTGTCGACGACGAAGCAGTGGCGCGCTGCACCGGTGGCCTGTATTGCGAGGCGCAGCGCAAGGAGGCCATCAAGCATTTTGCCTCACGGCGCGCCATGGACATCGAGGGACTGGGAGACAAGCTTGTCGAGCAGCTGGTTGACCAGAAACTGATTGACGACGTTGCCGGTCTGTATTCCCTGGACGCCGAGGTGGTCGCCGGCCTCGAGCGCATGGGTGAAAAATCGGCGAATAAGCTGATCGCGGCGCTGGAGAAGAGCAAGAAAACCACCTTTGACCGCTTCCTCTACGCCCTGGGTATCCGCGAGGTCGGCGACACCACCGCACGGGCGCTGGCGCAGGCGTTCGGAGATCTTGATGCGCTGATGCAGGCTGATGCGGAAAAACTCGAGGCTGTACGCGACATCGGTCCTGTGGTGGCGAACCATATTGTGCACTTCTTCCAGCAGCCGCATAACCGGAAAGTTATCGAAAAGCTGCTCGCCGCCGGTATCCGCTGGCCGGCGGTCAAGGCCGGACGGCATCACCCCCTGGCTGGACGCAGCTATGTCCTTACGGGGACATTGAGCGGCATGACCCGCGACGAGGCCAGGCAACGGCTGCAGGCGCTTGGAGCGACGGTTGCCGGCAGCGTCTCGAAAAAGACGACCGCCGTTGTGGCCGGCGAAAAACCCGGTTCCAAACTGGCGAAGGCCCAGACCCTCGGTGTGCCAGTATTGAGCGAAGCCGAGTTTATGAAGTTACTGGAAGGCTGATCATCCGCCAGGGTCGATAGCCAACCGGCGCTTGTTTATAGTTTCGACCGCGTCATGACAGAGAATCCTGCGGTGAAACACAGTCGATGGGTCGAAGGGGGGCTCGTAGCACTGAGCCTGGTGCTTGGCTGCCATGCGGCATATGCCTTCAATATGCGCTCGCTGGAGTATTCTCCCATCCAGTACTTCACTGACGAAGACTGGCGTCTGTTGGAACAGGCTGTCGACCAGGCACTGAGCGATTCCCGGAAGGGCGACAAGCACACCTGGAATAACCCCGATTCCGGTAATTCGGGCAGTGTGACCAACCTCGGGTTTTCCGGCGAGGAAGGCCGCGAATGCACAAGGCCCGGAGAGGTACAGTATTGGCCCCTGCTGCTGGGCTGGACCATCGTGGTGTTGCTGGGTCTGTACGGCTGGAAGCGCCAGGCCCTGGTCGCTGCGGCCGGCATGGCAATTATCTCGTACGCGGTTTTGTCGGTCGGGCCGGTATGGAAGTAGACGGGCGCATCCGGGCGGCGGAACGGTATTTGCAAAAAGCCGATCCGGTACTGGCCCGACTGATCAGCCTGCACGGGCCATGTGCCCTGATGCAGGCGCCCAGGCCCCATTTCCATACGCTGGTTTGGGCGATTATCAATCAGCAGTTATCGGTGAAGGCGGCACAGAGTATCGAGCGCCGGTTGCTCGCACGCTTGCGCACCGAGATTGTCGAACCCCGGCATTTTCTGCGGGTCCGCGACCAGAGCCTGCGCGAATGCGGCCTCAGTGCTGCCAAGGTGCGTTATATCCGTGAAGCCGGCCGCAAGGTCCGATCGGGTGAACTGAATCTGACGGCCCTGGAAAGTGTCGACGACGAGACCGCCGCGCAGCAGTTGATGCAGCTGCCGGGCGTGGGCCGCTGGACGGCTGACATGCTGTTGATGTTTTCCCTGGGCCACCTGGATATCCTGCCTGCAGGTGACCTGGCACTGCGTAGATCCATAAGGCTGCAGCACAACATGGCCAACGATGCCAGCGTGCAGGAATATCTGCAGCTGGCCGAGCGCTGGCGTCCGTACCGCAGTGTGGCCAGCTGGTATTTCTGGGCCGCGGTCGACTAGGAGGCTGTGCGAGTAATCATTCTGCTAGCGCGAAAGCGGGAGAGCGGGAACAGCCTCCTATCGCGGCGTTTCCCAGGCCATCGGGTAGAGCAGGTCAAGTACCTGGTTGAAGGCCGTGGCGCTCTTGCCAATGGCGTCGACGATGTCTTCCCGGTCGATCCCCGTCAGCGCCAGTGCTTTCGACTGGCAGGCCTCAAGGGTGGTGGTGCAGATGTCATCGGCGTTGACGTCGGAGTCGAGCAGCGCGCCGTAGGGATCATAGAATTCCGAGCCCAGTGGGTCTTTGCTTTCCTGGGCGCAGTGAGTGACCAGGTCGGCGATATGGATCAACGCGGCTTCGAGGTGCGCATCGTCGGCATCCTGAGGGTTATGATGGTAGAGCACCGAGGCGCACAGGTTGGCCGGCATATTCCAGTGCTGCAGCAGTGCCTGTCCGACCTGGGCATGGTCGAAGCCGACCAGCTCGCGCTCGATCGTGCAGATATCCTTTTTCGACTGCTGACGGAGCGACTCAGCCTTGCCGATATCGTCCGCCAACTTCATCAGCATCAGCAGGCGCCCGACATCGTGCAACAGGCCGGCGGTAAACAGGCGTTCGCTGTGCAGGATATTGCAGCGCTGTGCCAGATTGCGGGCCACCAGACCGCAGTAGACGCTGTGCTGCCAGAACGCGGCCATGTCGATGACGTGACTGGGAATACAGGCGAAGACCTCGGCGGCTGAAGCTGCCATGGTCAGGTTGCGCAATTCGCGCATGCCGATCAAGTTTACCGCGCGGCTGATGGTGTCGATCTTGCGCGGCAGGCTGAAATAGGCGCTGTTGACCAGTTTCAACAAGCGGGTGGTGAGTGCGGTATCTTTGCCGACTACGTCACCGATATCGGCTGCTGTGGTGTGCGGTGAATCTGCCAGTGCCTGCACCTGTATACAGACTTCAGGCAGTGAAACCAGGCGTACGTTGCGTGATACCAGGCCCTTTGGAGTCACGTCTGGCCCTCATGAAACAGGTTTAATCCATCTAATGCCCAGTGTGACGGCTTTGGACGGGCTTCCTTTAGGCGTACTGCCCGGTTCTGCGACAATCTGCTCCAGGCTGCCTCAAGTTGTTGTATTTTCGCGTTAAATATACGGTTTTAGAGGGCGTGGCGGACGCCGGTCTATGTTAGACTCAAATCTGATTTCAGTCACTCATCGAGCGAGGTGCGCGGTGGATTCCACAGGTTGCGCGGCGGCAGAACCCTTTGCGCTGAGAGTGCTGGGCGACATGATGGAGCCCGAGTTCGAGCACGGTTGCATCATCGTTGTCGACCCTGAAGGCCTGGTGAAGGACGGCTGCTTTGTGGTGGCCTATCACAACGATGAGTTCTTCTTTCGCCAACTGGAGATTGAGGGCGAGCGTTATCTGCTGAAATGCCTGAACCACGCCTACGCTGAAGTAGTGGAGATAGCGGGATTATCGGCCATTCACGGTGTGGTGTCACAGAAGGCCGGTACGCGGCGTAAGGATCGTAAACGCTACGACTAGTTCTAGCTCTTGCGCTTTCGCGGTGGCAGAATGATTACTCGGACAAACTCCTAGGTTTTCCTGCTCAACTGTTCCGGCCGCACCCTGGGGGTGAAATAGTCGATGGCCCTGTCTTCGTCGACGCTGTTGCCCTCGGCGTCTACCATTTCCTGTTCGTAATCACTCCAGCCGCGCATGCCGGTTTTCAGCGACTTGACGTTCTCGTAGCCCAGTTGCTGCATGACATCGGCCGCCAGGACGCTGCGTTTTCCCGAGCGGCAGATCAGCACAACCTCACGCGAGCGGGCATCGGCCAGTTCCGGCACGGTTTCCTCGTAATCGTATTCACAGGCTGTTTCCAGAATGCCGCGCGGAACGTTCAAGGCTGCGTCGATGTGCATGGCGTCGTATTCGTAGGGTTCGCGAATATCGACCAGCAGTATACCAGCGGCATCCGTTTCCAGTTGTTGCGCGAGGTCCCAGGGATACACTTCCTCAACGCGTTGCAGCGCATCGGCGATCAGTTGCTCAAAGGTTATCACTATCGTTGTCCTTCGCTGTCTGTCACTCGGTGGTTTCGCGCCCCGAACGCATCCCCTGTTCCACGGCTATTACGGCGGCTTCGACGCGCGAGTGGACGCCCAGCTTGCGCAGTATGGCCTTGACGTGCAGCTTGACCGTGCCGTCCGAAATACCCAGATTGCGGGCAATGACTTTGTTGCTCTGACCTTCCGCCAACAGGCTGAGAATTTCACTCTCGCGCGGCGTCAATTCATCAAACGGCGAAGCTTCGTCGGCCAGCGTGCCGTCACCCTGTACCACCTTGGCCAGCACCGGCGCCAAGTCGGGCGCGACCACGGTTTTCCCGGCGACGATGTCGCGCAGCGCCAGCACCAGTTCGTCCGGTTCCATGTCCTTTAACAGGTAGCCCCGGGCGCCGTTGCGCAGCGACTCCACAAGGTCGCGCTCTTCGGTGCTGGTGGTGAGCATTACGATCGGATTGTGAAAACCACTTTCCCGTAGCTTCTTCAACACGCCGATACCATCGATGTCGGGCATGCGCATATCCAGCAGCACGACATCCGGCTTGAGTTGTTCCGCGAGCAGCAGGCCCTCACGCCCGTCGCCCAGAGAAGCCACAATTTCGATGTTGCGGTGCGCCAGCAAGCCTTCGAGGCCAACGCGGAACAGGGTATGATCATCGATCAGCAGGACGCGCAGGCCCATCAACCCACCGTCCGGGTCGGCAAGGTGACCTCGATCTGTGCGTCTTCCGGGGGCGTTTCTTCGGGCAAAGGAAAGGTCAGAATAACCCGTGTGCCTTCACCCGGTTCGCTTTCTATCTTCAGCTCGCCGCCGATACCCGCGGCCCGTTCCTGCAGGATGCTCAGGCCCAGGTGCTCGCCCGGGCCACCTTCCATAACCTTGTTCTGTATGCCGATGCCGTCGTCCTCGACCATCACCATGTAATTCCTGTCCTTGCCGGCACGCATCAACACACGCACGGCATTGGCCTCGCTGTGTTTGCGAATATTGGCCAGCGCTTCCTGGACGATCCGCAGGACCTGGATTTCGATTTCCGCCGGCAGCTTGATATCGTTCCATTCCAGCTGCAGGAAGGTGCGTATATCCGAGTTGCGGCGAAAACGCTCAACGGCCTGTTCGACGGCCGGTATGAGCCCCCGCTTGTCGATGGGGGCGCGGAAATGGGCGATCAATTCGCGTAATTCAGTGTAGGCTTCGTCGATACTGTTTTCGATGATTTCCAGTTCCTGCCAGAGTGCCGACTCCTTGCCGCTGTGCAGTGTCTCGTCGAGTACGCGCACCTGAAAACGCAGGCTTGCCAGGCTTTGGGCCAGCGAATCGTGCAGCTCGTTGGCCAGCCGGGTGCGCTCTTCCATGATGGAGAGGACATTGGCTTCCTCGTCGAGTCGGGCCTTTTCGATCGCCATACCCAGGTGGTGGCCAATACTGGTGAGCAGGTTTTTCATGTCTTCACGTTCGACCAGGCCAAGGTGCTCGGTGAACAGGTTGTATACGCCCAGTACTTTGCCGCGATAACACAGTGGCACGGCGATCATCTCGACCTGATCGCTATCGAAAAACGGTCGGCCAATAAACTGTCCGCAACCGGTCAGGTCGCTTAGGGAATATACCTCGCCGCGCTGCGCCGCCTGGCCGCACAGACAGCGGTCGACACTGACAAGCTGTTCCTGTCTGACTACTTCGGCATCCAGTCCGCTGCTGGCGATCAGCTGCATGTCACCGTCGCTGGTCAACATCCGCACGGTGCCGGCACGGGCATCCACCACATCTTTGAGCGTGTGCAGGAATCGGGTCAACAGATCTTCGAGGTCGCGCGCCGCATTGATATTGGCGGCGACGTTGTAGAGGATCTCCAGCGAGTGGGTTTTCTGCTGAATGCGCTGGGTCTGTTTCGCGACTTCGGACTGCATGTCCAAGGAGAGGGATTCGAGGCGTTCGCCCAGCGCGTTGATATCCTGGTAGAGCGTGATGAAATCCGGTTGATACGGTCTCGGCAGGCGCGCCTGGAGCTGCCCTTCGCGCATTTTGTTGACCCAGTTACGCAACTCGTTGAGCGGTGCGAGCAGGTTGCGGCGGGCGGTACGAAATGCGTAGAACAGCAACAGCACGCCGCCCAGCAACAGTACACTGTTCGCCAGATGCAGCCAGCTGCCCGTGGAGGAGTGCAGCAGGAACCAGATATTCAGCACGCCGAGAACAAACAGGATAACGCCCAACGCTGAAAGCGCACCGAGGAACTGCCCGGTGGTCGGCCAGCCGAACAGTCGCCGGCGGTTCGACGGGCGGTCAGCCAGAGTATCGTTTTCGCTGTTCATCGGGGATCCAGGAAGCCAGTGCCTTCAGTCATTGCTGCCCAGACAGTATACCGCTGTTGCGATCCCCCATCATCCGGGCATCGACGTGGCCTCCTAGCCGGTCAGCCGGGTTTCTTCTGGTCCGGATCGTTGGGGTTGATAAAGATGATCTCTTTTTTGCCTTCGACATCGACGTAATCGATGACGGTGCCGGACAGCAGCTCCATGCTTGGCGGCGCGACAACGATTTCGATCCCCTCAGATTGAAAGGTTTTGTCACCGTCGTGATGGCGGTCGTCAAACCCGATTGCGTAGTGAAGACTGCCGTTCTGCAAGCGCGTGGCTGCAACTCGGAGCGACACGCCCTGCATGCTGCTCTGGTCGGCTGACAGCCGGATCTGTTCGGCTGCGGAAGGAGTTACCGTGATCATAGCATTACCTTTGTTGTTTCGATTGTCTGTTATCTGTCGAATGCCGACCCAGTTTGCGGTCGGAGACAAAACGCAAAAAGTGCTCGCACCAGCGGTTGCTCCAGGTCGTTCGCTGGTGCGTGTAACAGGCCAGCAGGTTCTTGTACACAATGCCATCGTGTGCACCGTCAATGCCGGCGCCGCGCATGACCCGGAAGGCATACTCGCCTGCAGCCTGCAGATTTTCCAGGGCAGAGTAGTGAAATTCGTGTGCACAGATCTCCGTCGCCCCGCGCGCTGCGTCGCCCCAGGGGTGTGCGGCGGTCGGCGCGAGCCGCACGTAACCGCGTCCCTGTGGCCGGCTGTGCATGACGGTATCACCGGGGATGCTACCCACCATGTCGCAACGCCTGCCCTGCCAGCTGAGGCTGCGTGACAGGTACATCAGGCCGCCGCACTCGGCGTACACCGGCAGACCGGCATCGATGGCATCGCGGATCGCCGTACGCAGCGAGACGTTATCCTGTAATTGCTGCATACGGCTTTCCGGAAAGCCGCCACCGATAAACAGGCCGTCAATGACCGGAAGTGTGGCGTCGCGCAGGGTATCGACCGGTACCAGTTCGGCGCCGGCTCCGCTGATGGCCTGCAGGTCATCGGGATAATAAAAGCCGAATGCTTCATCGCGGGCAATGCCGATACGCAGCGGCTGGTCCAGTGGCGCGATGGTGCAGGGCGCGGTTTGCGGCGCCGGGGGGACCGGGCTGGTCGCGGCAATCGCTATGAGCCTGTCGAGATCGACCTGCGTTTCGATGTGGCGGCCGATGCGCGCGATCTGCTGTTCGGCGTCTTTTTGTTCGTTGCTCGGAATCAGACCCAGGTGACGCTCGAGTATCTCCATGTCACTGCTGCGTCCTACCGCGCCGATGACGGCGACATTGGTGTAGTGCTCGATAACGGCGCGCAATTTGGCTTCGTGCCGGCTGCCGCCAAGCTGATTGAGTATCACGCCGGCGATCTGGATGTCTGCGTCAAATGCCTGGTAGCCGAGGATAAGGGGAGCGATGCCGCGGGTCATGCCGCGCGCATCGAGGACCAGTATCACGGGTGCCACCAGCAGCTTTGCCAGTGCGGCGTTGCTGTTGCTGCCATCGAGATCCAGGCCATCGTATAAGCCCTTGTTGCCTTCGATCAGGGCGACGTTCGCGTCCTTCGCGTAGTAACCAACGGTGTCGCGAATTTCCTCGCGCGCCTGGGTGAAAAAATCGAGGTTATGGCAGGTGCGACCGGCGGCCCGTTCCAGCCACATGGGATCAATATAGTCAGGGCCCTTTTTGAAGGGCTGAACCCTGACGCCGCGTTTGCGTAGCGCGGCGCAAACGCCCAGGCTGACGGTGGTCTTGCCTGAGGACTTGTGGGCTGCGGAAATGAAGATCTGGGACATTTCGCCTGGTTCGTCATCACGCCGCAACAGGGGGATTCTGTCGTGGCGTCAATGTTGCAAAGCTCCCGCCGGTACCCGCCTCGGGAAGCCTGTCAGCAGAAATCAAAAGGCCGGCAGTCAAGCCCGCCGGCCCCGATGATCGAGCGTCTCCAGAGAGCCGGTTTTCAGCTGCTGGCGGCGTGCGGATCAACTGCTCCATCTTCCAGCGTTTCCGGCAGGAAGCGCAGTACGCGGACGGCGACAGTGACGATCAGGAGGGCAAGGGCAACGCCGCCCACACCCAGGGTGATTTCCCAGATGCTCGGGCTGTAGCTGTTGATCTGACCATCGAAGAATGCGCTGCTGACTTCATAGCCGGGGAACATCACCTGCGGGTAGGCCTGTCCGCCGATCAGGATGACATATAACTGGGCAAATGCACCGACAATCACCAATGCGGCTGCAGTGGCGATGGCCGGCCGTGATTTGCCGATGGTGGGGTGGTAGATCATGACCAGCGGCAGCAGGCTGCCGATGCCGATCTGCACGATCCAGAACAGCTTGGTGTAGATCCCGCCATCCAGCAGCAGGAACCGTTCAATACCGTGATGCTCGGTGGCATACAGATTCGTCAGATTGAACACCAGCACGAAGTACAGCACCGCGCCAATGAACACGCCCAGCAGGTTCTTCAGGCGATACACAATGGCATCCCCCAGGGGGCGGTTCGTCCAGCTGTAGGCGGCCATCAGCACCAGAATGAATACGGCGAGTCCATAGGAGAAAGACATGATGACGAACATGGGAGCCATGATGGCGGCATCATAAGCCTGGCGGGCGACCAGGAAACCAAAGATCGAACCGGTACCGGTGGTGAGTATCAGGCGCCAGATAAAAGCGACAAAACCGGCTGGCTTGTAATACCGGTTCATCTTACGTTCCATCATCATCCACAGGTAGACAATGGTCACCGCCAGAAAGCCGTTATACAGGATGATGTTCCAGGCGAAGATCGATTTGAAATTGTAGTAGGTCATGGCCACGATGAGCCGGTCCGGATGTCCGAGGTCGAGCACCAGTACGACGAGCCCTCCAAGCAGCAGTGCGATGGCGAGCAGCCCCGAGAGCCTGCCCAGGGGCTTATACAGCGGCTTGCCGAAAACAGTGCCGATAGACGCCACGTTCAGCGCACCCGACGCGGCCACAATGAGAAAAATCGCGAACACGTGCGGCATGCCCCAGACAATCTGGTTGCTCATGCCGGTCACGTAGTGGCCTTCGTGCTCCATGTACAGGGTTGCTCCGCCGGCGAGCGCGATGACCAGCAGCAGACCGCCGAGCAGCACCCAGAAGCCCGTGCTCGTACCTTCGATTTCGCGATAGTTAAGCGTTAGTTTCATTGGTCAGTCGCAATTCCTGTAGTGGTATCAGATGCCGCGGTAGCGGATGCCCGTGTTCAGGCCCAGGTCAGCACGAATCTCGACACTGACGTGTTCTCTCAGCGCATTGGAGATCGCACTGTTCTCGTCATAGAGATCACCGAATATCAGGGCATTATGGTTTTCCGCGCTGCAGGCTTCGACACAGGCCGGAATCTGGTTCTTGTCGACTCGCTGTACGCACATGGTGCAGGACTCCACCGTGCCCTTGCCGCGCGGCGCCCAGGGTTTCTGGTCGTGGAGGTCCTCGTGGACAAAACTGCGCGCCTTGTAGGGGCAGGCCATCATGCAGTAACGACAACCGATGCAGATGTGCTTGTCAACCAGCACAATGCCGTCTGCCCGGCGGAAGGAGGCGCCGGTGGGGCAAACGTCCACACAGGGAGGCGTTTCGCAGTGCTGGCACATCAATGGCAGGGTTTTCGCGAAACCGGTCGACTTGTTCCTGATTTCGACGGTACGAATCCATTGTGCCTGCTGCTGGGCATTGGATTCCGGTTCCGAACTGCCCCAGCCATTTTCCTTTTCGCAAGCCGTGACGCAGTCGTTGCAGTCGGAGGCGCACTTGCTGGTGTCGACCAGGATGCCCCAGCGTTTTGCACCGGTGACCGCCTGGTCGGCCGGCCTGGCGTGTGCGCCGACGCTGAGAAACACCCCGGGAGCAATTGCGGCAGCGCCGGCGGCACCGCCGGCCCGGGTGAGAAAATCGCGGCGCGAGGTGTCAAACTGCTTGCTGGATTCGCTCATTTCGCTTGTCCTTCGGATGCCAGTCGCTCCAGCGTCTCGCTGGCGCCTGCACGCACTGCCGACGATGCCTGCGTCTGCAGCTTCGTGGGGCGCACCGGCCTGGTGGCGTGACACTGGAAACAGTCAATGTTAACGGCAGCGTAGCTGTGGCAGCTGTAACAGAACTGGTCGGGGTCGTTGACCGGAATATAATCCCCCGCGTCGTTCTTCGCCGCATGGCAATTGACGCATTCCTCCAGCGAATACCGACGGGTGCGAATACCTTCGTGTACGGTTTCGTTGCGCTGGTGAAGAATGTAATTCATGTGGTTCTTGCGCATTTCTTCATCGGGCTGAACGCACTTCTGGGTGGCGCTGAAGTGCCGTTCGGGCTCCGGGAACGAGAGATCCGAGAACGGTAGAGATTCCTTTTCCCCAGCCTCATCGGCTACTGCTGTTGCCGCCAAAGACGGCAACAGCAGTAGCGACAGCAGGATGGCGAAGGCACAGCGAGCTGGTGAAGATTGGCTCATAATGCGCCGACTCCTTTATTCACCCAGAGCCATGTCGATATACCCGGTCGGACAGACATCGGCGCAGATGTGACAGCCGATGCACTTTGCATAGTCGGTATCCACGTAGCGGCCCATCGTGGCCTGGTCCTTCTTCACACGAAACACAGCGTCCTGCGGACAGTAGATGACGCAGTTATCGCATTCGAAGCACATGCCACAGCTCATGCAGCGCTCGGCTTCGGCCACGGCCTGTTCGTCGGTGAAGCCACTGGTGCGTTCAGCGAAGTGGCCCAGCACCTGTTCGGCAGTCGGCACGTCCTCCTCACGCAGGTTGCGGGGAGTGTACTTGAAATGTCCGAGGAACAGCTTCTCGGCGGTAATAACCTCGTTCTTGGCGCGGTCCTCGTAGTTGTGCACGGCAAACTTCTCGAAGTCGGTGCCGCGGGTTTCACCAACGGTGTAGGGAGCGGGCTGGAGGCCGGCTTCCTTCATCTTGTCCAGCAGGGAGAAGTGATGCTTGTCGACCTTGGGACGCTTCTTCTGTTCCTGGTTCTTCAGGTAGTGCTCGATCGATTCGGCAGCAATCGAGCCCTGGCCGATCGCCGTGGTCAGCAGGTGGGGCCGCACGATATCGCCGGCGACGAAGTGGCCCGGACGGCTCGGCACCTGGTAGTACTTGTCGGCATCGATCAGGTTGCGTTCGTTGGCGTAGGTTTCGAGGCCGCTCATTTCGCCGCCCTGACCGATAGCTGCGACGATCATGTCGCACTCCACGACATATTCCTTGCCGCCTTCGACAGCGACCGGGCCGTTGTTTTCCCACTTGCAGTCGACCAGTTTCAGCGCCGTGGCACGGCCTTGCACGTTGCGGATGATTTCAACCGGCATCACTTCGTTCATGAGGGTCACGCCTTCGGTGATGGCATCATTGACTTCGTGCTCGGCGGCAGTCATCTGGTCGCGCGGGAACAGGGCCGTCAGGGTGACGTTGTCACAGGGTTTCTTCAGAGAGGCATCCACCTCACCGTGGTTCGTGAGACCGTTTATCACGTCTTCAGGCTTCTCTTTCAGATCCTTCAACGTACCGATACGGCGGGACACGGAGACCACGTCGATAGAGGTATCGCCACCACCGACGCAGACGACGCGGTTGGCGGTGTACTGCAGGTTGCCCTTGTTGAACTGTTCCAGGAACTTGACAGCCGACACGCAGTTCGGGGTTTCATTCCAGCCTTCCAGCGGCAGATCGCGGCCGGTCCAGCAGCCCAGGGCCCAGAGTATGGCGTCGTAGTCTTTTTCCAGGTCTTCGATGGATACGTCACGGCCCACGCGGGTATTGGCCTTGAACTCGATATCGCCGAGATCAAGGATACGCTGGCACTCGTGGTCCAGTTCCTCGCGCGGGATACGGTAGCCCGGAATGCCGTAACGCATCATGCCACCGAGTTTTTCATGGTCGTCGAAAATGGTGGAGCCGATGCCGCGACGACGCAACTGGAAGGCCGCTGCCATACCGGCCGGTCCACCACCAATGATGGCGACCTTCTTACCGATCGGCTCAGCGCCGGCTTCGAATCTGAAGCCTTCCTTGAAAGCGGTGTCGCCGATGTACTGCTCCACGGCATTGATGCCGACGAATTCCTCGACTTCGTTGCGGTTACAGCCGTCCTGGCAGGGAGCGGGGCAGACACGACCCATCATCGCGGGAAAGGGGTTGGCGTCGGTGGAGCGGCGGAACGCATACTCCTGCATGCTCACGCCTTCCGGCGGACGCTCGATGCCGCGCACGATGTCCAGCCAGCCGCGGATGTCTTCGCCGGAGGGGCAGCTGCCCTGGCAGGGCGGCGTACGGTGGACATAGGTCGGGCACTTGTGGGAGTGATCGCCTTCAAAAATAGCGTGTGTCCAGCTATCCCACTTGTGATCGCCGTCTTCGAACTTTCTGAACGTCAGTTTCGTATCATCGCGAGAAGTAGCCATGCCGTTCTCTCCTAAATCAATATGAATCCCGGCTGGTGATTCAAATGTTACCGTGACAAAAATTACTCTGCTGTACCGTCGAGCTCGGCTTCCTGCTCCGAACCCTTCAAAACGATCGCGTTACTGACCAGCTGGTGCACGCTGACAATCTGGTCCATGGTAAACCCGTAGTAGGGCAGCACCTTGCTGAACTGGCTCTTGCAGATGGCGCAGATGGCCGCCAGGTTGGTGACGCCGTAGTCCTCGGTGACCCGCTTGAGTGCCTCCATGCGCGGCTGGGAACCCTTGACGCGCAGTTCCATCAGGTCGTCGGTCAGCAGGCCGCCGCCACCGCCACAGCAGAATGTGGCGTCGTGGATGGTGTCCTGCGGCATGTCGTAAAAATAATTACAGCAGGCCTTGATCACTTCACGCGGAATCGTGAACTGGCCACCCTCGACGTTGCCCATGCCGGCGCCGCGTGCGACGTTGCAGGAGTCGTGATAGGTCAGTTTCATATGGTCGTTTTCTTCCTTGTTCAGGCGCAGCTTGTTTTCCCTGATGAGGTTATGGGTGAACTCGCAGATGTGCTGCGGCACCGGGTACCTGGGATCAAGGAAATCGAACGGCCCGGCCAGGGTGTCGAGGAAGCTGTAGGCGACGCGCCAGGCATGACCACATTCGCCGAATACAATGCGCTTGACGCCGAGTTCCAGCGCGGCTTCGCGGATGCGCAGGGAAACGCGGCGCATGTTTTCGTAGCTGCCGATAAACATGCCGAAGTTGGCGGCTTCACTGGCCTTGGAACTGATAGTCCAGGAGACGCCGGCCTCGTGGAAGACCTTACCATAACCGATCAGGCCGTCGACGTGCGGCTCGGCGAAGAAGTCGGCAGACGGCGTGATCAACAGAATCTCGGCGCCTTTTACGTCCAGCGGATAACGTACCTTGACGCCGGTGTCTTCCTCGACCTCTTCTTCGAGTCCTTCGAGGGTGTCGCGCAGCGCCGGTTCCGGCAGGCCGAGGTTGTTGCCGATGACAAAGACCTTACCGATAATCTCGTTACAGTATTTCTGCCCTTTACCGACGGCGTCCAGAATTTCACGCGCGGCCATGGAGATTTCGGCGGTGTCGATGCCATAGGGGCAGAACACCGAGCAACGGCGGCACTGTGAGCACTGGTGGAAATAGCTGTACCAGTCATCCAGCACATCTTCGGTCAGGTCGACCGCACCGACCAGCTTGGGAAAATACTTGCCGGCAAACGTGAAGTAACGGCGGTAGACCTTGCGCAGCAGTTCCTGGCGGGCCACCGGCATGTTCTTGGCGTCGCTGGTGCCGAGGTAATAGTGGCACTTGTCGGTACAGGCGCCGCAGTGCACGCAGATATCCAGGAACACCTGCAGGGAGCGGTACTTGCCCAGCAGTTCACCCATCTTGTCGATGGCGACTTCCTTCCAGTTTTCCGGCAAATGACCCGGAAAGCCCAGTGGTGTCTGGAATTTTTCCGCCGCAATGAAGGGCGAGGAGTGCGCCATCACCCCTTCCTTGAGTTTGGGGATGAGGGGATATTCGTTCAGTTCTGGTACGTCAAAATCAGCCACGCTGTATCCTCCGCTGCGCCTAGCGTTCCCCTGCTTCCAGTTGCTCCGCCCAGGGAGCGATATGCCGCCGTTCGCGCGAACTGTCAGTCTGGTTGCGCGTCGGACTGAAGAACACACCCGGTGCGTGCAACAGCTTGCTGATCGGGAAAATGATCATCAGTGTTGCGACCAGGCCGAGGTGAACCAGCAGGAGCGGATCGCCCGGCAACGGCTGGGGTGAGAAGCGCATCAGCCCGAGAAAGAACGCCTTGACCGATACAATGTCCGTGTGTGCGACATAGCTCATGCCCAGCCCACTCATGCCGATACCGACCAGCAGCGCCAGCATCAGGTGATCAGAGGGTGTGGAAATGTAGCGGACGCGGTCGACCAGGAAGCGGCGGGCCCACAAGCCCAGCAGGCCGGCCACCATGGCGAAGGCCGCATATTTGCCGAATGGCTGCACCCAGTTCACCCAGAACCAGACCGGTTCGGTGAAATAGCGCAAATGGCGCAGTAACACCAGCAGCAGACCGAAGTGGAAGAGGTAACCGAAAATCCAGGTCCATTTGTTGGCGCGGAACAGGCTTTCGAAGAAAACCACTTCGCGGAACATGCGCAGTGCCACACCGGTCTGCGTGCGCGGGGCGGGCATGGTGGGGATCTTCAGGGGAGAGGGTATCTGGGCGTATTTCTTGATACGCGCTGCGATGCCGACGACCAGTATAATCGTCGCAGCATAGAACAGTCCGACATACAGTGCCGTAACCAGCGTCACGCGTCACTCTCCTTCCATTTGCGGTTTGTACAAAACAAGGGGGAGGCAAGCTCCCCCCGCGGTCGAGTGCGGCCGGGACCTAGGAGGCTGTCGGACTTGGGGCTGATCTACTGCGCCGGTGGGAGAGCGCCCCATTTTCCCGATCCTTTTCGTCAAATAGCTACGGCTATTCTCCTCAAACGATCGAAAAAATGGCCTCGCCCTCCCACCTTGCTCGCTACGATCGCCCAAGTCCGACAGCCTCCTAGACGCAACCGGTCGGCTTGGGCAGACCAGCATACTTACAGGCCTGCTTTGCCGGACCATAAGGGAACAGTTCGTACAGGTACTTGCTGTTGCCCTTGTCTTTGCCCAGCTTTTTGCCGATAGCCTTGGTCAGAACACGAACGGCAGGCGCGATCTGGTACTCTTCGTAGTACTCGCGCAGGAAGTTGATGACTTCCCAGTGAGCGTCGGTCAGTTCAGTGCCGTCTTCCCGGGCCATGATAGTCGCAACTTCGGGTTCCCAGTCATTCAGGTTGGCCAGATAACCCTCTTCATCCACTTCCAGGGACTTACCGTTTACTTCGATAGACATGATAGCTCTCCTCGTTTGCAGCTGTAGTGCAAATCACTTGCGGTTTATAACCAGGACTGTACCTTGTCATATTCGGCGACAAGGTCCACGAATCCGCCGTAATCCACGACGCCGATACCCTCAATAACGTGATGTTCCGACATGCCGCGGGCGTCAACGTCCGGGCCAAGCACGTAGATCTTGTGATCTGCCAGTGCGGCCCTGACCTTTTCAGCGACCACCGTGTCATCGAACGCGGCGTAAACACCGTCTTCGATCAGGAGGATCGCCGCACCCTTCACGGCGTGGCGCAGAGCGGTATCCAGTGTACGACGCTCAAAAGGCGATTTGTTTACCGTATGTAGCATAGGCATTGTCAATCTCTCCCTAAAAGCTCAGGATAACTTCCTGCTCTTCCATCAGTTGGGCCAGTTGGTCCTTGTCCACGAGCTGGACGGGCACAATCAGATCGTCAGTGGTCAGACCGCGGGACCGCAGCGATTCCTTTTCCACATACAGCTTCTCGACGTTGTAGCCTTCGAGGGCGCGATAGGTCGGGGAAAAGTTCTTCACGCCGATGGCATCGGTATTCTGGTCCTTCTTGATCTGATACACACCGTCGTCCATGAACACCAGACTGACGTCCTGTTCAAAGGCGGCGGCGATCAACACAACTTCCAGCGACTCCAGGGCATAGATGGTGCCGTAGGGCGCGCGACGATTCACATACAAGAATTTGCGGACCGGGCCCTCAAGTTCGTCGTCTTCCCAGGGTTCTGCCATAACTCAAGTTTCCTCAAATATTAGTCGCCAAAGATGACCATACGGTCGGACTGAATGCCCGCTTCGATGAGCTGACCAAGGCCCGAAATCCGGAAACCGTCGGCAATGTTGTTACCGTCTTTTCCCTGGCGCTTGGCTTCGTTCTCGTCGAGTATGCCGCGGCGCTGCGCCGCGGCAATGCAGACAACCAGATCCAGACCATGCTCCTTTGCCAGTTCGGTCCACTCCTGGGTGATATTACGGTCGTCCTGCGGCGGAACCGCAAAGCGCGTGCCGTTGTTAACACCATCGTGGTAAAAGAACACACGAAAAATCTCATGGCCCTTCGCCAGCGCAGCCTTGGTGAACTGTATTGCAGAGTCGGCAGACTGGTGCTGATAGGGACCTTCGTTAACCAGTACGGATAACTTCATTACGCTGCGACTCCCGGCCTAGAAACGGATGTGGGTAGAAGCGTTCAGGCTGGCACGGGCACCGCGCCAGTTGTCCACGTGGTACTTGGTGAACGGCAGACCGGTGACTTCGAAGAAACGGGGCCAACCGATACGCTCGATCCAGTCGTTAACGCGTTCCCAGTCCTTCGCACCGGCTTTGTATTCTTTCAGAATCCGCTTGACGATAGCGGTTGCCTCGGGCCAGCGCGGCGGGTTGTTCGGAATACCGGCAGCCACCAGTTTCTGGAACGTCGGCTTGCCACGGGCGTTGGAATGGTTACCACCGACCCAGACGGCCAGCTTGGTGTGCTCGGCATCGTTGATCTGCATCGGCGGACAGGGCGGGTAGCAGGCGCCGCAGCAGATGCACTTCTTTTCGTCGACTTCGAGCGAAGGCTTGCCGTTGACCATGGCGGGACGGATCGCGGCGACCGGGCAGCGGGCGACAACCGAAGGACGTTCGCAGACGTTGGAGACCAGGTCGTGGTTGATCTTCGGCGGCTTGGTGTGCTGTACGTTGATGGCGATATCACCCTGGCCGCCGCAGTTGATCTGGCAGCAGGACGTGGTGATATGCACGCGGTTGGGCATGTTCCATGCGGTGAACTCGCCGATCAGCTCGTCCATCATGGATTTCACCACGCCGGACGCGTCGGTGCCGGGGATGTCGCAGTGCAGCCAGCCCTGAGTGTGGGACAGCGAGGTGACCGAGTTCTTGGTGCCGCCGACCACGAAGCCGGCGTTGGTCAGCGCGTCGATCAGGGGCTGGACCTTGGCTTCGTCGGTGACGATGAATTCGATGTTGGAACGGATGGTGAAGCGGATGTAGCCGTCGGCGAACTTGTCACCGATGTCGCACAGGGTACGCAGGGTGAAGACGTTGAGAATACGCTGGGTACCGGCCTTGACAGTGAAAACCTGGTCACCACTAAAGGCCACGTGACGCAGGACGCCGGGTTGCGGGTCGTCATGGTACTTCCACTGACCGAAGTTCTTGCGCATCACCGGATGCATGTACTGGAAACCGTCGGGGCAACCCGATTCGATCGGTTCCCTCATATCTGCCATTGCCATGTTGCTCTCCTGAATTGAGTGCTGTCTAACATGCCCCTGGGCGGGCTGTCCCCGCCCAGGGGCATAGGTACCAGGTCTGAAAGACCGGAGTGATTAAGCGCTGGCTTTTTCAGCCTGGCGCTGGAACCACTTCTCGGCTTCCTCGTCCCAGCCGTCCATGCGGACATAAGAGGACAGGCGCGGGTTGTTAACCATGTTCGGGTCGACTTCCACACCGATACCTTCAAGGAAGTTCACCAGGCCGATACGCTCGATCATTTCACCGCAACGCTCGTGCTCCAGGCCGTTCTCGGCCCAGAAATCGATGATTTCTTCGGCCATTTCAACCAGGGACTCGTAGTCTTCCTCGGTCTCCATCTTCTTGAACGGAACCACGACAGTGCCCATCAGGTCACCGATCTTCAGGGTACGCTTGCCACCGATAAGGACGGTCACACCCCTGTCGTCACCGGGGTGCAGCGCTTTTGGCATGACGTTCAGACAGTGCATGCAACGGACGCAGTTGCGGTTGTCCACCGCCAGGGTATCGTCATCATTCAGGCCCAGTGCCTGGGTCGGGCAACGCGTGACGACATTATCAATGATGTACTGGCGGCCTTTCTTGGCGACATAGGCCTTGACTTCTTCCTGATCCACCTTCATATCGTCGCGCCAGGTCCCGATGACCGCGAAGTCAGAGCGCTCGATGGAGTTCTGGCAGTCGTTCGGGCAGCCGGAGACCTTGAACTTGAACTTGTAGGGCAGGGCCGGACGGTGCACGTCGTCAGTGAAGTTGTTCACCAGATGACGGTGAATGCCGTGCTCGTTCGCGCAGGACATTTCGCAACGGGCGGCACCGACGCAGGACATGGCGGTACGCACGCAGGGACCGGCACCACCCAGGTCGAAGCCATATTCGTTGATTTCGTCAAAGAAGTGCTGGGTGTTTTCGGTGGTGGTACCAATAAACATGATGTTACCGGTCTGCCCGTGGAAGGTCTGCAGGCCGGAACCCCATTTTTCCCAGCTGTCACCGAGCTTGCGCAGCATGTCGGTGGTGTAGTAATTGCCCGGGGTGGGTTGAACGCGCAGGGTATGGAATTCGCGGGATTCCGGGAAAGCGCTGCCGACTTCCGAGAAACGCGGGATGATACCGCCGCCGTAGCCGAACACGGAAACCGTACCGCCTTTCCAGTAGCCCTTGCGGGTTTCGTAGGAGTGCTCGAGCTGACCGAGCAGGGAGTTGTTTACTTTACGGATACGCTCATCCGGGTGATCGTCGCGCAGACGCTTGATACCGGAAATGAAACTCGGCCAGGGGCCGTTTTCCAGTTCGTCGAGCATAGGCGTTGGGTGGTGCTTGTCAGCCATGGCGGTCTCCTTCCAGATTGTTGGGTGGCGGTGCTGCGTACGTTCAGTTCCGCCGTTACGTAACGTCTAAATCCACTGTCCGGTACTTCGCCTGAATCGATGCATCGAAGTTCCCGTATCGGTACTCGCACCACTGATGCGGGAACCACCCTTATCAGGCGAGTAGAAGTCTAGGACCCTGAACGGGGCCCGAGAACCCTACCCTTGGGGTGTATCGCTAGGGCAACACTATCCCTTTGGAGATAGGGGGCAGCGGGTCGTTGGCGGCGGGCGATTATACGGTGCGAAATGTAAAAATGTCACGCGCGAAGAATATTTGCATATTATCAAACACTTATTATTCGATGGGCATCGAGCGGGGCGCACGAGTTTGCGTGCAAAGGGATAAGCCCATAAAAAATATACTTTTTATATGAATAGGGCGCGTGCAAATCTGGTACACTCAAAATTCGCCCGCAGAACCATAGGCACACTGAAGGCATGACGGCATCATTATCACAGCACCTGACTGCACCACCGGCTGGCAGCCCGTTCGAACTGGGGCGCGACGACCTGTACCGGCCCTGGCGTGTCCGGAAGCTCGCGGAGTACCCCCGCGCGGCGGCCGAACTGACGGTGCCGATCGCCGACGGTTTGCGCCTGACCACGACCGAACGGCGGGCGGTACTGTGGGCCGTTCGCCGGGCGAACATCGCCATTTACCGGCTGCCGCAGGCAAGTGCCACGGACAAGGCGGTGATTCGCCAGCTGGGACGCCAGTTCGGCCTGGCACGCCTGGACAACAATCTGTGCGCCGACGAAGACGGTATCAGCGCATTGCACGTGGTCGAGAACCGGCAGGTGGGCGAGTATATCCCTTACACCAACAAGCGCCTCAACTGGCACACGGACGGGTATTACAACAGTCCCGAACGACAGATCCGCGGCTACATCCTGCAGTGCGTGCAGCCGGCTGCCAGCGGCGGCGAAAATGCCTTTCTGGACCATGAAATCGCTTATATACACCTGCGGGATGAAGACCCGGATTATGTCAGGGCGCTGATGGCGCCGGATGCCATGACCATTCCGCCCAATGTCCAGAACGGCGAGGAGCTGCGTCCGGAACAGACCGGACCGGTATTCTCGATAGACGCTCGCGGACACCTGCACATGCGCTATTCGGCGCGCGCGCGTAACATTGTATGGAAGGACGATTCAGCCACACAGGCGGCGGCGGACTGTCTACTGAACTTGTTTCAGCAGGACTCCCCCTATATATTTCGGCACCGGCTCGCAGCCGGAGAGGGCGTGATCAGTAACAATGCCCTGCATTGCCGGACGGAATTCAGCCACGCCGCTGCCGGCAGTACCGGGCGGCTGCTGTACCGCGCGCGCTACTTCGATCGGATTGCCGATACCAGTCAGGGTGGTTGATCAATATGTTGTGTCTGAGTGAGATACTGTTGCAGCACCATGAACTGCAGTCATTCGAAGACCTGGTGGCGGTGGTGGAGGACAAGGCCCGCAACGGTGAGCTGTTTTTCCAGATGGACGTGCGCCCGCCGTTTCCCGATACACCGGCGGGCTGGGAAGATCGTCTTGAAGCGGCCTTTGCTGCGGCGGGAAGGCGCTGAGATGGTTGCTATACTAACCACGGAGGCGCGCAGAGGAGAGTAACTATGACCGCGAAGTCGCGCCAAGTCGCGCCAAGGTTGTTATGTAATTGGCAGTCACGTGACCGAGGGTTGCTGCTGAGGTTAAGCGTACACCACGAGAAAATTAACTTCGCGCGACTTAGCGCAGCTTCGCGCTCGTTTCTTTCAGGATGGTGCTCCGTGCGCCTCAGTGGTTAAACAGGACATTGACGATGTTCTGGGAACAGGAAAAAGACGAGAATACGCCTTGCGTTGTCCCCGATGACGTGGTGGATCTGGTCTATCACATCAGCTGCAAGTGCCTGCCGCTGGACCATGCCTACGGCTTTTCGACCGCCGTGCGTGCTGCGTTGCCCTGGATCGATGACGAAGCGCAGGCGGGTATCCACCTGATCCACGGTGCCGAGTCCGGCAACGGCTGGATGCGTCCGGAAGATGCCGGCAATGCATTGCTGCACCTGTCGCGGCGTTCGCGCATGACGCTGCGGCTGCCGAAACACCGCATCGGCGATGCGCAGCAATTGACGGGGCAAACACTGGATGTTGACGGCTACTCGCTCGAGGTAGGCCCGTCCAAGGTGAAGCTGTTCAGCACACTGGCTACCCAGTTTGCACGCTACGTGGCAGTGCCCGAAGGTATCGCTCGCGATGACGAGGCGGCGTTCATGACCGCGGCGGCGGAACAACTCAGGACGCTGAACATCAGGGTGCGCAAGCTGTTGTGTGGACGCGCTCACACCCTGCAGCACCCGGACGGCGATCTCTACACCCGCAGCATCATGCTGGCGGATCTGGACGTCGAAGAAGCCATTGTGCTGCAACAGCACGGCATCGGTGCGCACCGCAAAATGGGCTGCGGCCTGTTTATTCCACACAAGGGGATCAAGGCGGTGCACGAAATGACGGCCGACAAACAGGCCTAGCCAGTTTCTGTTTCAACCCGGCAGCCAGCGCTTCGAGTCGGGTTTAATAATTTATCTTAACCTGTTAATTATTATGGAGAAGTTAAATGGCACTTGAAGTCGACGGTAAAACCATCGAAACCACAGAAAACGGTCACCTGGTGAACCTGGAGGACTGGAGCGAGGCCGTGGCCCAGGCGATTGCGGATGTCGATAAGCTGGAAATGACGCAGCAACACTGGGATGTCGTCAACTACCTGCGTGATGAGCACTACAACAACGCTGGCAACGAGCCCAACGAACGCACCATCCTCAAAGACATGGCCAAGAAATGGGGTACCAAGCCCACCAGCAAGGACATGTATAACCTGTTCCCGGGAATGCCCAGCAAGCAGGGCCGCAAGATCGCCGGTCTGCCGCAGAGCACCCGTAAGGGTGGTTACTGATCATCGGTTCCGGCCCTGCCCATTCGGGATATGGCCCGGACCAGTAGGCCGTAATACAGTTGCCCGCAGTGTTGTGCGGTGCAGACCCGCTGAATTGAACGCCTTGGAGGCAAAAACCATGAGCGACAAGCAAGAGCTGATCAAAGAGATGCTGGAAATGCAGAAGAAGTTCATCGCCTATGAACACCAACACGGTGTCACCCAGGAAGAATACTTCGCGGCCAGCGAAGGCCATGAGCTGCAAAATTATCGCCAGCGTTACAACGAACTGGCGATCAAACTGGTGGACATGGCCCACGCTGAAAAGGGTTCGCACCGCTAAGTATTGCGACCTGCGCCAGAAGACGGGCCGAATGTATCGCATTCAGGCCCGTTTTTTTATGTTGGTTGGGCTGAGGGACGAAGCCCGACGGAACGGCAGGCCGCGGCTGCGGAAACAGATCTCAAATTGGCCGGTTGCTTTTTGTTGGGCTTGGTCACCTCGGCCCAACCTACAGTTCCGCCCACAGCCGGACCAGGTTTACGTAGGCATGGTCAACCTGAACGGCGACGTCCGAGCCCGGCTGCGACCGCAGCAGGCTTTCCCTGGCATTGTACAGCTGGTAAAGCACTTCGCGCTGTTGCGGGTCGCGCAGCATGCTCTGTGTCCAGGTGACCGCGACAAGGCGTTCGCCTTCCGTAACTTCGTTGATATGGTGCAGGCTTGACGACGGGTAGATGACCGCGTCGCCGGCCGGGAGTTTGAGCTGTTCTTTGCCATAGGCTGTGCGGATCACCAACTCACCGCCCTGGTACTCGTCGGGTGCATTCAGAAAGATTGTCGTCGAGATATCGGAGCGGTATTGGCCGCCCGGCGGCCCCATCACGGGATCGTCGATATGATCGCCGTAGGCCATGCCCCGGGTATAGCGCGCGTAGTGGGGGCTGGCTACCCGAAAAGGCATGGCAGCCGCCTGGTACAGCGGGTGTTGCACCAGTGAACCCATGACCAGCCGGTTCAGCTGGTCCATCTGCGGAGCGCCGGATTGCAGCTCCTGGTTGCGTTTGACACGGGCTGCCGCGGTACCTGCCGACAAACGTCCGTCGACGAACTGCCCCTGTTCGAGCAGAGAGCGAACCTCCTGGAGTTTTGCCGGTTCGAGAACGGCGGGAATAACAAGCAACATCGGGCAGGACCTGTAGTGAAAGATTGGGAGAAGCTGAGATGATATTGAAATTGACCATCGACGATCAAACTTATGACATCGAGGTGCCCGCAGGGGCGATACAGGAAGCCGAAGAGTTCTACGCGAAGATGGATCGGGATATGGACAAGGGCTGGCAGATGAGCCGCCTGTGGGTGGAAAAGCCCGACCTTAACCAGCGCTGCCAGATTGTCGCCGACCGCGTCCTGGGCGCCTTTCACACCGAGAACAAGCGCATGCTGCTGCTGATGGCCGGTTATATTCTTAGCCGCGTGCCCCACGTCCAGGAAGTCGTCGTCGACACGTCCGGTGATATCACCCTTACCGAGATCGTCGCCTGAGGGCTATCGACCCTGCTGAAACCGGTTGTCGCTGCTGTCCAGCCGGGCAACTTTCGCCGCGTGCATCTGTCTCTGAAACGAATCGCCAGCGGAGCGCTCAGGGAAATAACTCGGCCATGTATTAAGCCCTGCGATATTTGCGAACAGCCGTAGATTGCGATGAGCGATAGGTTGGGCTGAGGAACGAAGCCCAACGTTAGCGGCCTTGGTCTGTTGGGCTTCGCTGGCGCTCAGCCCAAGCTACGACTCAGCCTGACCTACGACGATCGCTCATTGCACAACGCCATGCCTGGCCCTTCATGAAACGCCATCCAGCTGCTTGTTCATCAGGTAATGCTGGATTTCACCGAACAGCAGAAACGTCTTTTCCTGCAGCTGATAACCGTGCCGCAGATAAAAGGGTACGGCGTTTTCCCGGGCCTGCAGTCTGATGGTGTCCAGTTTCAGTTCGCCTGCGGCCTGTTCCAGCGCCGCCAGCAGCAGCGACCCGTAGCCTTTGCGCTGCTGCGCGCTATCGACAGCCATAAAGCGGATCTGCCCCGTAGTGCCGTCAACGCAATGCAGGCGACCGACCGCCAGCACCTGACCCTGTACGTTGCACACCATGCGATGGATACTGATGTCGTCAGTTTCGTCACGCTCCGGACCCTGTTGCTGCCAGGGAGCCCGCAGGATCCGCCAGCGCAGCTCATAGTAGGCCTTCCACTCGCCATCGCTGCGCGGTTCGCGCGTTTCAATCCCGCCTGTCGTCAAGCGAATACGACCCAGGTGGTGGCGATATATTTCACGCCTTGCTGCAACGTGACGGCACGGTGTTCATGTGTCCAGAATGGTGGGAACAATACCAGTTTGCCCTGTTCGGGTGCGACCCTGATGTCCTGGAACAGGAACTCGGTCTCACCGCCGGGACCGCATACGTCGTTAAGATACCACAGAGCCACCAGTTGCCGCTGGCTGAATTCATGGCTGCCACCATCGATATGCCAATGATAGTGCTCACCCGGCAGGTAACGCTGGACGCCGTAGCCCATGTCCTTGAACCGGCCCTTGAAGTACGGATAGGTTTCGCGGAACTCGACGATGGCCTGCCCCAGAGAACGGAACAGCGCCCGGTCAATATCTTTCCAGTGAGGTTTGCCGCTGACCACCAGATCGGTGGTCCGTTTCACGCTGCGATCCTTATCCGCCAGCTGGCCGATACGGCCTTCGTACTGTTCGTCAACAGCCTGTTCGAAGCGCTCGATGGCGCTGCGACAGACGTTCGCGGGCAAGGCGCTGCGCTTTTCAAAGATGAACGTGTCAGGTTTGACTTCGACGATCGTGCGCAACGGCGTCACGTGCTTGCTCTTTGGCATTGGCCGGTTTCCGGTACGGCAACTGCGTTTACAGCTGCTTTTCTTCAATCAGCGATTCCATGTCCCGCCACGCTGTCTTGACACGGCTCTGGTGCAGATCGAGCAGGTCTCGTGCAACCTGCAGCCAGTGCTCACGACCGCTGCTGACCTGGTCTTGCAGCCGGCCGGTATCCTCGTATTCGACCCAGTAGCGGTAGGCATCCAAAAGAGCCGGGTAGAGCTGCTTGCGCATACCGGACAGGTTGGCAAAGTAAAAGTGCAGCGAGGGTGGGTGCGCTCGCTTCAGCAACGCTGGCAGGGTGGACAGCCCATCCGCCAGGTGGTCACGCACCGCGCGGGCCATGAGTTCCAGGCGGGAACGCGGAAACGAGTCGATCATTTCCCGCCAGCGCTCGCCGAGCTCCGCACCGGCCTGCACTTCACCGATCTCGTGCAGAATCAGCGAGTGAATCTCGATGTCGGTCATCTGTTCCAGGGCGCCGCTCAGGTCGTTCTCGAAGTCGTAGCACTGCAGTGCGCGACCCATGGCATTGTCCAGCCGGTTCCAGCGCCATTCTTCCAGACGCTCCCAGAGCATACGCCGCAGCGATTCACGGCGGATGAAAATCTCGCCGTTTTGTGACATGGCGGGCGGTGCCGACAGGTCGCGTGCGTATTCCTCCGCGGATATATGAATGCGGTAGCCACCGTGTTCGATGCTACGTTCGAGCCGGGCCAGGTAGAAATGCGGTTTTGCCTTGGCACCATAACCGGCACTGTAGATGAGCTGGTATTTTTCCAGCGCCTTGTTGATGCCGGCGGCATCGAAGGGGTCGTACGAGTGGCCGTCGATCTCCAGCGGAATAAAGGCCTTTTCCTCCAGAGTTTCCCAGAGACGTTCGCGTTGCGTCAGCCAGTCGCCCACTGCGGCATGACGCAGGCTGGTAGCGTAGTTGTAACCCATCTCCCAGCGGTAGTATTCGCGCATCTTCAGCAAGTAGACGCACATGGTGAAATCGCTGGCGAACCTTGCATCGGAGATATGGCAGTTATGCTGCACGTCGGCTTGCAGCGGCTGCAAATGGTGTGGGGGTGTGACCCTGTGTGCCTGTTCTTCCACGACTAATACCCGAGTAAAACAGTATGGAATTGGATGCTAGCACGATGTATACTCTGGCGCCAGCCTAACGGGAGGGCGGAGCCAGGTGCGTATCAAAACTCGTTGGAATGACAAGAAAAAGGTGCGTACCCTTGACGAAATCGCGGGTGCGTTGGCGTTCACCGAATGGCGTATTGCCGGCAAGGCGCTGCTCAACCTCGAAAATGAGGGCTTTCAGACCGACACTCAGCTACAGCGTCTCGAGGTTCTGCAGGAATTTTGTGCGTTTCTGATACATGTCACCGATCGTCTGGTGCACGCGTTCATGGCTGACGCGGAACGTCGGCGCTTCATTGTCGCACTGGCGCTGAAACTCGCGGACACCTACCACGACAACCGCGTTGACGTTGACGGGCGGGGGCAGGATTTTCGCCAACCGTTCATTGACCTGCTGAACAAACGCATGGCCGATTACGCCGAGTTCCGTTTTGAGAATGGAGCCCCGGGTTACGCCTTCAAGCGCTACCTGGGTGAGTGCGTTACCAATACCATGGGGCCCAAGGACCGCAAGTGGATCTGCGATCAGGTGATGGAAATCGAAGTGCCGGCCATGCTGAAAACCCTGAACAAGGGACTTGATGATCTGACGGCTGCGGTCAGGGGTGGGGGTGGCAAGTCCGCTGATACGGCCGAACCGACGGCTGCGCAGTCGCCCTGAGCCCACACAAAAAACGGGCCTCCAGAGCCCGTTCTTGTGTCTTCACTGCTGCGCACTACTTCCAGCTGGCGTAGTTATCCATGTTATGCGCCTTGCCGTCTTCGTAACCGGCTTGATAGGCTTCCGTCATGTGCTGTTCTTCACGCGGCGGGTTCAGGATGTACCCACTCTGCCAGCCCTGGATGTAATCATCGTTTACGCCTTCCTTTTCCAATTTGACGGTAAAGTCGTAGTACGTTTGATCCATGGTTGCGATCTCCTTCGACAGGTTTTGAGTCGTTGGACAGCGAGCATATCGCTGACATAAAAAATTCCCAACCACGTCCAGGAGGCTGTCGGACTTGGGGCTGATGTACTGCGCCGGTGGGAGAGCGCCGCATTTTCCCGATCCTTTTCGTCAAACAGCTACGGCTATTCTCCTCAAACGATCGAACCAGTGGCCTCGCCCTCCCACCTTGCTCGCTACGATCGCCCAGGTCCGACAGCCTCCTACTGTGGTTGCAGTGACATCGGTGGAGCGCATCGACCGGCTCGATGGCGACCCGCTGCGCGCCCCGCTGCTGGTTGGTACCAGTGTCCATCGGATGGCGCGGGAGTATACAGGTCTATCAGGATTTCTCTATATATCCCGAGTGAGATAATACGTTATTTTTTTCAGGGTTATGTGCGGGCAAGATTACGCCGAAATTCCTGAGTAAATTGGTGAGGAAAGCAGAACTTCAATATAATACGGGTTTTTTGCGGGGAGCGACCCATGTCGAACAGCAGTAACGAGGAAGTCGAGTTCGCCAGTGGCATGGCGGCGTTCGAGGCCAGGCACTTTTCCCGGGCAGCGCAGCTGTTGTCGCCGTTCGCCGACCGCGGCAACCCCGAGGCCCAGCACCGGCTCGCGATCATGTACCAGAACGGCCTCGGGGTGGCGCAGCACGACGGGCTGGCGCTGCGCTGGATGACAGCGGCCGCGGAGAATGGCTATCCGGTTGCCCAGCACGGTCTGGGATTTATGTACCTGGAGGGCGAGTGCGTCGAAAAAGACCCGGCCAGAGCGGTCGAGTGGTTCCAGAAGGCGGCCGATCAGGGTCTGGTAGGGTCGCTGACGACGCTGGCAATGATGTACGAAGAGGGTAAAGGCGTCGAACAGGATATCGAAAAGGCCAATGAGCTGTACCGTGCTGCCGGTTTCGAGCGTTAAATCCGCGAGAGTGGTCTGAGTATCGTGGTGGACCTGTCGGCCGAAGATGCTTTGCGTTTGAATGTGCTGCTGGCTAACCCGCTGCAGGCGGTACGGATCGACGAGTCTTCGATGACTGTGTATGCGCTGTCGGAACAGGGCGAAGCCAGCGTCAGGTTGAACCCGCGTGGTCGTGATGATCAGTACCTGAAGATGGTGCGCGAGTTGTTGTCCAGCCAGGTGTTGGGCTCGCCAGGCGGTTACCCGATCTTCCTGCGCCGCTGGACGCGCATGGGGCAGGCGCGTGACCACAGCCTCGAGCAATTGCTTCTGCTGGGTGAACCGGAGGCGGTGGTCGCGGTGGTGCACGCCGCGGGACTTACCGACGAAATCGCCCGCCGCGCGTGGTGGGCCATGCCGGTGGCGGACAATGCGCGCCGCATGCTGGAACACGATTGCGTGGTGCAGGGTTCGATGGGTCGGGTTCTGGCCGAATTCCTGATCGAATATCTGCCATTTGAAACCGAGCACCGCGCCATGATCGAAACCGTGCGCCTCGTGCTGCAGCCCGGACTGATCGACGCCGCCATGCGCGACAAGCTGTGGCGTCAGGCCAAACGCAGGAATTCCTTTTACATCGGCTTTATGGACGCCGCGCCGGATGACTTCCCGGAAGCCGGCAAGGCGCGTCCGGATGCGCCGGCGGTGCACGACAAATTGCGAGCGCTGGCGCAATCGGGCAACCCCGTCGCGCGTCAGCTGTGCCGCTGCGTGGGCGCGCAGGGACAGGTCTTCCTGGCAACCGCCGATATCGCCATGAAGAAGCCAACCAATCAGGACGTTGTGGTCGAGTTGCTTAAATCGTTGCAGCGTTATTTCTCCGAGGTATGTCCCAACAGCGATTCAGCGGCCTGCATGGAGACCATTGTCGCTGACGCGGAGGCCCTGCTGGATGTGCCGGCCCATTGCCCGACCACCACCGCGGTGCAAGAGGTTCTCGCCGCCACACCGGAATGCCGCGCCGATGTCAAGGCAATGCTGACGTTGTCCTGGGTCGGCGAATCGCTGGTCAACCCCATATTCGCACGTAGCGATGCCATCGGCTCGCTTATGCGCAAAAAGATCGAGCCGGTCACCACACGGGTTCAGGAGCAGCTGGATCAGTTGCGCGGGAAACGTGGATAACAGTATTGTCGGCGTCTATTTCACCATTACCAGGTCGGGAAGGTATGTCTGAAGTCACTATGTATTGCACCCGGTTTTGTCCCTATTGCATCAGCGCGGAAAGACTGCTGAAAGCCAAGGGGGTCAGCATCAACAAGATACCTGTCGATCATGATATGAACATGTGGCGGAAGATGGCGGAACTGACGGGACGCAATACCGTGCCACAGATTTTCATCGCCGACCACCATGTCGGCGGCTATGATGATCTCGCCGCCCTGGAGCGTGCCGGTGAACTCGATCCACTGCTCGCACCAGTGCTGAGCGCCAGCAAGGCCTGAGGGCACTGCCGTGGATTTCTTCCCGGTATTCCTCGACCTGGAAAACCGCGACTGCCTGGTGGTCGGGGGCGGCAAGGTCGCGTCGCGCAAGGCGGGGCTGCTGTTGCGCGCCGGTGCGAGCGTCGAGCTGGTCGCGCCCCACCTGTGCGAGGAACTCGCGCGCCTGGCGAGTGACAAACGCATTCATTATTGCGCGCGTGAGTTCGCCGCCGCAGATATCGAAGGTAAGGTGCTGGTGATCGCCGCCACCGATAGACAGGAGGTCAATCGTCTGGTATCGCAACTCGCGAAACAGCACAACATTCCCGTTAACGTCGTCGACCAGCCGGAGCTCTGCAGCTTTATTGTGCCTTCGGTGATAGACCGTTCACCGGTGCAGGTGGCAGTTTCCACGGGCGGGAGTTCACCGGTGCTGGCGCGCCTGTTGCGCGCCCGTCTGGAAAGCTATGTGCCGGCGGCGTATGGACGCCTGGCGCGCCTGGTGGAAGGCTTCCGCGAGCGGGTAAAACAGCGTTTCAGCCGCCTGGAACAGCGCCGCCAGTTCTGGGAAAACGCCCTGCAGGGCGAAGTGGCGGAGCTGCTGTTTGCCGGTCGTGACGACAGGGCGCGCGAACAGCTGGAACGCGCACTGGCCGGCAGCGAGGATAACCCGCTGCCGGTGGGCGAGGTCTATCTGGTGGGCGCGGGGCCGGGCGACCCGGATCTGCTGACCTTCCGCGCACTGCGTCTGCTGCAGATGGCCGACGTTGTGGTCTACGACCGCCTCGTAGCGCCACCGATACTGGACCTGGCGCGGCGCGAAGCCGAACGCATCTATGTCGGCAAGGAACGCGACAACCATGCGCTGTCACAGGAGAATATCAACCAGCTTCTGGTCCGGCTGGCAAAGGAAGGCAAACGCGTGGTACGCCTCAAGGGTGGCGACCCGTTCATTTTCGGGCGAGGGGGTGAGGAGATCGCCACGCTGATGGAAAACGGTGTTGCTTTCCAGGTGGTACCCGGAATCACGGCGGCGTCGGGTTGCGCCACCTATTCGGGGATTCCGCTCACTCATCGCGACTACGCGCAGTCGGTGGTATTTGCAACAGGACATTTGCAGGACGGTACGGTCGACCTGAACTGGAAAGCGCTGGCGCACCCGAATCAGACGATTGTCTTCTATATGGGGCTGCACGGTGTGGGCGTGGTGTCCGCGCAGCTGATCGCCCACGGCCTGCCAGCAGACACGCCGGTGGCGCTGATTCAGCAGGGCACCACGCAGAACCAGCGGGTAGTGGTCACCACCCTGGACCGGCTCGAAGCAACTGTCAGGGACGCAGCGATCAAACCACCGACAATCATCATCGTCGGCAAGGTGGTCGAACTGCACAAGACACTGCAGTGGTTCAGGCCGCTGCCGGGTGCCGATCCACGACCCTTTGGCGGCAAGCCCCACGTCTAGCATGGATGCGGATTTCTGGCACCAGCGCTGGCGCGACAACCTCATCGGCTTTCACCAGTCGACTGTCAATCCACACCTGCAGAAGTACTGGCCGCAAGTCGGCGCAACACGGGGCGGTAAGGTATTCACTCCGCTGTGCGGCAAGAGTCGGGACATGGTCTGGCTGGCGGAAAGCCACACGGTGCTCGGTGTGGAGTTGAGTCCCAGAGCTGTGGAGGATTTCTACCGCGAAAATGGGCTGCAGCCGACACGGTGCGACGCGGGGCCGTTTTCTGTCTATGCGGCCGCGGGCATGACGCTCTATTGTGGCGATTTCTTCGCTCTTCAGCCCGAGCATACGGCTGGAATTGCTGCGGTGTATGACCGCGCCGCGCTGATCGCTATGCCCGCGCAGCTGCGGCCCGCCTACGCGCGACAGCTCACTCGGCTGGTCCACGGGGGAACCCCGATGCTGCTGATCGCCATGGAATACGACCAGGCGCAGATGAACGGTCCGCCGTTTTCCGTCGAACGCGGCGAAATCGAGGTACTGTTCGCCGCCGACTGGCACATCGAAACCCTGCGGCAGGAAGATATCCTCGACAATGAGCCTCGATTTCGCGAGCGCGGTCTGTCACGGCTCGCGGAGCACGTCTACCGGCTGGTCCGGCAGTAAACACCGGCGGGTGTTATCCCGTATTCTAGAATTGCCTATTAAACATCTGAAACTCACTTAATTCTTGCATCTGCCGCTACAGGGTTGTGCCTGGCACCGATGCGGGAAGACTGCAAATAAATTCAGTTATATCAATTGTTTAATAAGGATGTTATTGGCATGAATGGGATTCCATCCGCCGGCGCCCCCTGGCGTCACTTTGCCCTCTATTTCAGTTACCTGACTGGCCTGGTCCTGCTGGTTGCGATGGTCTCGGTCGTCTGGGCTGGTAATCCCTCCGCCGGTGTCGATGCGGTACTGCTCATGGACAGCTCCGGCAGTATGGCGAAGAACGACCCGCACAGACTGCGTGTGCCTGCGGCCAAGCTGTTCATGTCGCTGCTCGGCCACAACGACCGCATCGGTCTGATCAGTTTCAGCGACAACGGCTATCCGGTCCTGCACCTTACGCCGCCCGGGTCCGACAACAGTGCCCGCATCCTGGCAGCGGCCGACAAGGTCTCGTCAAAAGGCGTGTACACCAACCTGTATGCCGCGCTGCTGAAGGGGGTGAACATGCTGGACAAGGAGGGCGCACCCGGCCAGGAGAAGATGCTGGTGCTGATGTCGGACGGCAAAATGGATGTCGGTGACAGCGACGAGGACTGGAAGCTGACCCAGCAGTTGCAGGGTGAACTGCTGAAAAGCATCCAGGATAAGCATATCAAGGTTTACACCATCGCCTTCACCGAGGCCTCGGATACCGACCTGCTGAAAGACATCGCCAAACAGAGTGGCGCCCTGTTCAAGCTGGCGAAAAACACCACCGGCCTGCACAGTGTGTTCAGCGATATCTTCGAAACGGCCAAGTCGCCCGACATGCTGCCGATCGAAGGCGGAGAATTCACCGTCGACGCATCCATACAGGAGGTCACCATCGTGGCGTCCAAGGAACGCGAAGACGTACGCATCTTCCTGCAGTCACCGGACGGGCGGAAATTCAGTGCGGAGGATGCCAACGATACGCTCAAGTGGTTCCTCTCGGAGCATTTCGACATGATCACCGTGCACAATCCGCGGCCGGGGAACTGGAAACTGTTGTTCAGCGGCGGCAGGAATCGCGCTTACATCGTTACCAACATGGCTCTGAACCATAATCCTCAACAGCCGAACCTGACTGTCGGTGAGGACATGGTGCTGGAATCCTGGCTGGAGGAAGACGGCAAACTGCTGGACAAGGAAGCCGTGCTGACCAATACGCGCTTCCGCATGCAGATCGCAGCGCCCGACGGTGCGACTGCCGAGTTCGACCTGTACGATACCGGGGAGTTCGGCGACAAAAAGATCGCCGACGGTGTCTATTCCAACACCCTGTCATACGAAAATCCGGGTTCTTACCGAATTGACCTCATCGCCGAGGGCGAGACCTTCAAACGCCAGAAGACGGTACATTTCGACGTGGCAGCACGGCCGGCCGAATTGCCCGCTGCGGCGGTCGAGCCGACACAGGAATCAGCCGTCGAACCGCAAGCGCACGCCCGGCCGGAGCCTGAGGTCCGCTCCGAGCCCGATGCACCGGCAGCGGCGCCGGATGCAAGCGCCGAGCCGCCCGCGACACCGGCGCCGGCGAAAACGAAACAGGGTGTTAATCTCGGCCTCGCCATCGCCATCTTCCTGGGGGTCAACCTGTTGCTGGCCCTGACTGGCCTGGGTGTCTGGTGGTTTGTGCAGCAACGTAAACAGCGGGCCGCGGACCCGGAAGAAGGTGGCGACGAGTCATGACCTGGCGAAGTTCTGCTTTCGACCTGTAAGCTGTCAATGGACGATTTCCAGCTCGCGCTGTTTGCCTTTTTTGCGATCGCCGAAGCCGCGCTCGTCCTGCTGGTGGTGGCCGCAGCGTTGTTCCTACGCAGCAGGACTTTGGCGGGCCGCGTACAGGCCTTACGGCAGCAGTTAAAGAAGGCGCAGGAACTGCCGGAGCCGGTCGGCTATGATCAGTACCTGCGGGATGCAATCATCCGTAACGAGGCCTTGCTAGAGCAGGCTGTCGCCGCACAGGACGACGCCGAACGGAAGGCGGCGGAACTGCTGCGTCTGCGCAGGCAGTTTCTGGAACTCGAGCTGGCGGCGCATGACGTGGACAAGAATCCGGTGCAGTTTCAGGATGCGCTTACAGTGGGCCTGAGCGAGCTTATCGAGCAACTGCGGCCCGCAGCGCCCACGGTCGCCGAACCGGTGGCGGCAGAACCCTCAGTCGAAGCCTCGGTCGCGCCGCAAACCGTGGCGAAGAACGCCGACGCGGGCCGTGCCACACGCGATACGCACGATGAAGAGTTCGACCGCCTCAAGCAGATTATCAATAACCAGCAGGATGCCATGGCAGCCTTGCGGGCCGAGCTCAAGGCACGCGAAGCCGACGTTCAGGACCTCGACCGCGTACTCAGCAAGCTCGACGAATACGAACAACACGAATCCGAGTTGCAGCAGTGTTTGAAAGTGCTGACGCAGGAAAACCAGCGGTTGAAGGCCGCTCGTACCGCGGGCGGGGAAACCAGCCCCAGGACCGGAGAGGCTGGCGTCGCGGTTGCAGCGACCGAGGTGTCCGCTGACCGCGATGCGGCTGGCAGCGGTGAGAGGACCGGGGGCCTTTACATAGAGGAAGAGAAGCACCAGTTGGAAAGCACGGTGCAGGAACTGCAGGCGCTGGTCGAGTTCAAGGATGCGGCCATCGAAGAGCTCGAAAAGCAATACAACGCGCTGGAGTCCAAGTATCTTGCCCTCAGCGGAGAAAAATAGCCGCCGTGCAACGCTGGCTGCTGTTGCCGCTTGCCGACAGCTGTCCGTTTCAGCGCTGCAGCAATTTTCTCTCGCGGGTATACTACGGGGCTAAGCGCCGCCCGCTGGTCGGCATCGCGATCCGGATCGTTGTATTGAATGCCACCGAGAAAACCTAAAAGTCGACGCCGCAGCAGCAGGAAACGGCGCCGCTCGAAAAAGTCTTCGTCGTTGCCTTGGACCAGAATTCTCATCAGCCTGCTGGTGATTGTGGTTGCCTATGTGGGATTTCTCGACTTTCAGGTATACCGCAAGTTTGAGGGCAACCGCTGGTCACTGCCCGCGCGCGTCTACGCGCGCCCGCTAGAGCTGTATACCGGCTTGCAGCTCAGCGACGAACAATTCGCCGCGGAACTGAAAGCGCTGGGTTACCGGTTTGTGAGCCGGCCGCTCAAGCCCGGGGAGGTGGCGAGAAACGCCGGTGATTTTCAGCTGGTCAGCCGGCCGTTTGACTTCTGGGACGGCCGCGAGGAATCGCGTGCCCTGCGGGTCAGCTTCAGTGGGACCCACCTGACCCGCCTGCAGGATGACCGCAGCGGCCAGACGCTGCCACTGGCGCGACTGGACCCCCTGGAGATCGGCAGTATTCATACGGCACGTCAGGAGGACCGTATTCTGCTGCGGCTTGAGGAAGTACCGGACAAGCTGGTGCAGGCGCTGATTGCGGTTGAAGACCGCGGTTTCTATGCGCATATGGGGATTTCGCCGCGCTCCGTGGCGCGAGCCTTCTGGGTGAATCTGCGGTCGGGGCGGGTGGTGCAGGGCGGCAGCACGCTGACCCAGCAGCTGGTCAAGAACTTCTTCCTCAGCAACGAACGCAGCCTGTGGCGCAAGCTCAACGAAGCCATCATGGCGCTGTTGCTGGAACGGCGCTACGGCAAGGACGAAATCCTCGAGGCCTACCTGAACGAGGTTTATCTGGCCCAGGACGGCCAGCGCGCCATTCACGGCTTCGGCCTGGGCAGCCTCTTTCTATTTCAGCGGCCGGTGGACGAGCTGAACACGGCACAGATTGCGTTGCTGGTCGGCATGGTCAAGGGACCCTCGTACTATGACCCGCGCCGCCACCCCGAACGCGCACGGGAGCGGCGCAACCTGGTGCTGCAGGTCATGCAGGAGCAGGGGATTATAGACCGGGCTGAATACCAGAAGGCCCGCAACCAGGGGCTTGGCCTGGTGGTGCCCGCTGCCGGTACCAGCAAGACCTTTCCCGCATTCATCGACCTGGTGCGCAGGCAGTTGCGGCGCGACTACAACGAGTCCGACCTGGTCGGCGAAGGCCTGCGGATCTTCACTACCCTCGACCCCCAGCTGCAGTGGGCCCTGCAGAAGAGTCTCGACCGGCGTATCCGGCCCCTGTTGAAACAGCAGCCGGCCCTGCAGGGGGCCGGCCTGGTGACGCATTCCGCCAACGGTGAAGTACTGGCGCTCGCGGGTGGTCGCGAAGCGGGATTTGCCGGATTCAACCGGGCGCTGGACGCCACCCGCCAGGTGGGTTCGCTGATTAAACCGGCCATTTACCTGACGGCCCTGGAGCGTCCGGATCGCTACACCCTGGCGACACCTTTGGACGACTCGCCACTCGACTACCAGCAGGCGGGTCAGGTGTGGTCGCCCGACAACTATGATCACCAGTTCCATGGCCAGGTCATGTTGTACCAGGCGCTGGCGCATTCCTACAATGTGGCCAGCGCGCGCCTGGGTCTCGCACTCGGTGTTGACAAGGTGGTCTCGACACTGCGGCGTCTGGGCATGGACCAGCCGCTGAACCCCTATCCGTCACTGTTCCTGGGCGCCACCGATATGAGTCCGCTGCAGGTCACCCGTTTCTTCCTGAACTTCGCCAGCGGCGGTTTCCGCGTGCCCTTGCGCAGTATCCGCGAAGTGCTGGACGTCAATGGGCAGCCGCTGCAGCGTTACGACCTCAGTGTCGAACGGGTGATCGATCCGGCGCCGGCGTTTCTCATCAACCGGGGCTTGCAGCTGGTGGTGGCCGAAGGCACTGCGCGCGCCCTCAACCAGCGCTTTTCGGCAGAGCTGGGCCTCGCGGGTAAGACCGGTACCACCAATGACCTGCGCGACTCCTGGTTTGCCGGTTACGACGGTGAAAAACTCGGGGTTATCTGGGTGGGGCGCGATGACAATCAGCCCATGGGTCTGAGCGGCGCTACCGGTGCCATGCGCATATGGTCGGATCTGTATTCGCAAGCCGGGGTCTTGCCGGCGCAGACACTGACGCCGGAGACCGTCACCTGGCACGCTGTCGACCGCCAGAGTGACGGGCTGGCAGACAGGGGTTGCAGGGATACCGTACAATTACCGTTTGTCGAATCCGGAACACTGCCCGTGCGGGCCCCCTGTGCCAGCGGCAACGTCCCGGGCTGGTTACCTGACTGGTTGCAATGAAACGCGTACTTGTACCCCTTTTCCTGCTGCTCGGTGCCTGCAGCAGCACCCCGCCGCGACATCTGCCGCCGGTGATCGACGGCCGCAGCGGCGAGCCGGTGCCGGTGCCTGCACCCGCACCGGGCGTGCCCTACGACATTCCTGAGGCACCCGTGGCCGTGCCCGTGCCACCGCCGTCGGCGAGTGGCGGTGCGGTGGTGGCGTTGCTGGATCAGGCGGACGGCTATCACCGCTCCGGTGACAGCAACAACGAAGCGGCTACTGTGGAACGCGCCTTGCGCATCGATCCGCAAAACGCCGGCCTGTGGAGCCGCCTGGCCGCCATTCGGCTCGACCAGGGCCGGCCGCAACAGGCCGAACAGCTGGCGCTGAAATCCAACGCGCTGGCCGGAGCCGACCGGGCTCTGCAGGCCCGCAACTGGCGGTTGGTAGCGCGGGCCCGTTGGTCGCAGAATGACAGCGCCGGCGCCCGTGCCGCAGAGCAAAAAGCCAGCGACCTGGGCGGGTAATAGACCGCAGGTGTACAATCGTCGGCCAATGTCACCTCCATAGACACACAAAAGCCGGCGTCGTGGGTATCTATTCAGTCGACAAATTGATCGCCGAAGCGCGGCGCCTGGCGGCTGAATTCCGCCGCACCACGGGTAAGCCGTTGCCCGGTGTCAGCGGTGAAATCGCCGAACATGATGCCGCCCGCCTGCTGAACCTGAAGATCAGCGAGGATCGTACGCTGGGTTACGATGCACTCGGCGAGGGCAGCCGGGACGGCAAACGCATCCAGATCAAAGCACGGGTCATTTTCGACGAAGAGAAGTCCGGTCAGCGCGTCGGCCAGCTGAAACTGGACCAGTGCTGGGACAGCGTGCTGCTGGTCATCATGGATGAAAATTATGAACCCTTCGAGATCTACGAAGCCGAGCGCGAGGACATCATCGACGCCATTGAAGGCGCCGGTAGCAGTAAACGTAAAAAGCGTGGCGCCATGAGCGTGGCACGCTTCAAGATCATTGCACGCCCGGTGTGGACCCGGGAAGAAGGCGTCATCGAAGACGAAATCTGGGACAACCGGTCTGGGGCTTGACCGCGGGGACCCTCAGCCCATGCCCCTGCTAGGATCCTGTCCGAGTAATCATTCTGCTACCGCGAAAGCGGGAGAGCGGTCCATTTTTCCGCAGCTTTTCGTCACAGAGTCACTGCTATGCTCGTCAAACCTTCGAAAGACTCTTCTCGCTCTCCCACTTTCTCGCGATGCGAAGATTACCCGGACAGGCTCCCGGCAGTGGACGGATTAGGACAGGCCGCGTACTGTCTGGGCGACAGCGGCGTACTCGCTGGCGAAGTGCCTGGCTTCGCCGCACGCCCCCAGCAGCTCGAAATGGCGCAGGCCGTTGAACAGGCGCTGAACACCGCGACGACCCTGATCGTCGAAGCAGGCACCGGTATCGGCAAGACCTTTGCGTACCTAGTGCCGGTACTGTTGTCCGGCAAACGGGTCATCATTTCCACCGGCACCCGCCATCTCCAGGACCAGTTGTTTCACCGTGACCTGCCCAGTGTGCGCTCGGCGCTGGCGGTACCGGTCAACGCGGCCCTGCTGAAAGGTCGAGCCAACTACCTGTGTCATCACCGCCTCGCGGTCACGCGCAGTGAGGGTCGCCTGACATCGCGTCGACAGGTGAGCCAGCTGGAAACCATCCAAGACTGGGCTGGCCGCACGCGCAGCGGTGATATCGCTGAGTTGTCGAGTATTCCCGAGGATGCCTCCATCTGGCCGCGGGTGACATCGACAGCGGAAAACTGCCTGGGCCAGCAGTGCGAATGGTACCAGCACTGTCACGTCGTCAAGGCGCGCCGCGGCGCCCAGGACGCGGATCTGGTGGTAATCAACCACCACCTGCTGTGCGCCGACCTGGCGCTGAAGGAAGAGGGCTTCGGTGAGCTGCTTCCCGGTGTCGAGGCGTTCATCATCGACGAGGCCCACCAGTTGCCGGAGACGGCAGCACGCTTTTTCGGTATCAGCCTGTCCAGCCGCCAGCTGCAGGAGCTGGCCCAGGACAGCATCAACGAATATGTGCGCGAAACCGCGCAGCTGGAAGGCCTGCCCGATCTCGCCCGCAGCCTGGATCGAGCCTGGCGCGAATTGCGCGTGGCGCTGGGAGAGGACGAGCAGCGCGCACCCTGGTTGCGACTGGCCGGCGACCAGAGCGTGCAGGCGACGCTGGCGGTGTTGGGCCAGGCGCTCGAAGACCTGACGGTCGCGCTGGCGCCGCAGGCAGAGCGCAGCCGTGGCCTGGACAACTGTTACCAGCGGGCGCTGAAGCTGCAGACGCTGCTCGCACAGACCACGGCGCAACCGCCGGAGAACCACATTCACTGGGTCGAGACCTGGAAGACGACGTTTCGCATCAACCTTACACCGCTGGAGGTCGCCGATACCTTCGCCAGTCAGCGGCGGGTGTTACCCGGCTGCTGGGTGTTTACCTCGGCGACCCTGTCGGTCAACGGCGAGTTTGCCCATTTCGCGCGCCGACTGGGTCTGGAGGAGACGCGTACCCTCCAGCTGGACAGCCCCTTCGATTATCCGCACCACGCCCTGTTCTACCTGCCGAAGGGTTTACCCGCACCGAATGCCGCTGATTTCAGCGACCGCATGCTCGACCAGGCCGAAGCCGTCATCCGCGCCTCCCGCGGCCGCGCCTTCATCCTGTTTACCAGCTACCGGGCACTGCAGCTCGCGCGCCGGCGGTTGCAGGACAGCTGCGACTATCCGCTGCTGGTCCAGGGCAGTGCACCGCGCAACGAACTGCTGGAACGCTTCCGCGAGCTGGGCAACGCCGTCCTGCTGGGTACCAGCAGTTTCTGGGAGGGCGTCGATGTGCGCGGCGCAGCACTGTCCTGTGTAATCATCGACAAGCTGCCGTTCGCGTCGCCCGGCGATCCCGTCTGGCAGGCACGCATCGATGCGCTCCGGTCCCGTGGCGGCAACCCGTTTGTCGAGGAGCAACTGCCGCACGCAGTGATTACCCTGAAACAGGGTGTCGGCCGCCTGATACGCGATGTCAGGGACCGCGGCGTGCTGGTGGTCTGCGATTCCCGTCTGGTGAGCAAGAGTTATGGCAAGGTGTTCATTAACAGTCTTCCGGCGATGCGGCGTACCCGGGAGTTCGATGACGTGGCCGCTTTTTTCCGGGCTGCTGACGCGACGCAGCCGACGTGAGCGCGTTGCGTATCCTGGCGCTGGAGACGGCGACCGACGCCTGCTCGGCGGCCATCACTATCAATGGTGAGATCAGGGAACGTTTCGATGTGGCACCCCGTCGGCATGCCGCCCTGCTGCTGCCCTTCGTTGCGGATCTGCTCGCGGATGCCGGGCTGACGGTCGGCCAGCTGAATGCCGTTGCTTTCGGGTGCGGGCCAGGATCCTTTACGGGATTACGCATCGCTGCGGGCATGGCGCAGGGGATCGCCTTCGGCGCCGGGCTGCCGGTGGTGCCGGTTTCGACGCTGGCAGCCGTGGCGCAGTGCTGCGTGCGCGAGCGGGGTGCCGGGGCAGTGCTGGCGGCGCTGGATGCGCGCATGCAGGCGGTTTACTTTGGCGCATTCCGCCGTGCCGATGATGGCCTGGTCGCGGCGGCCGGCGATGAAGTGGTGTGCGCCCCTGACGTCGTACCGGTGTTGCCCGCGGCTGACTGGTACGCGGCCGGCGACGGCTGGTCTGCGCACGGGCCGCAAATGCTGGCACGTCTGCCATACAGCCTGGCGGGCCTGATGGACACTGCACGGCCGCACGCTGCCGACGTTGCCAGGCTGGCAGCGGCACTGTTTGCGCGGGGCGGCGCACTGCCGCCGGACCAGGCGGCGCCCGTTTACCTGCGTGATCATGTTGCCGGTAAACCCGGCGCTGGGAGCCTGTCCAAGTAATCATTCGGCGCCAGTCTCAATCTGTATGCGCTGGTGAGCACGATGAGAATGGAAAAAAGCGGCCACATGTACCTGTTGCGTAGCTTGGGCTGAACAGGGTGAAACCCAACAACAGGATTTCCGGACGACCTGTTCCGTTGGGCTTCGCGGGCTCAGCCCAAGCTGCGGGCGCTCCCCTGCCAGTTGCGTGGCCTTTCGGCTTGCCGGCGAGGGCTGCCCGGTTTATCGTCTTGGCTGGGATTCTGCCCGAACCAGTGCGTAGGTGGGGCTGAACAGCGTGAAGCCCAACAAATCGGCTCGGGTTCTGCCCGGAATGAAACAGCAACAGACCGCGGGAGCGGCGCCTGGTAAACCATGAAAGCCCCTGAACTGCTTGCACCGGCCGGTACACTGCGGAACCTGCGCTACGCGATTGCCTACGGTGCCGACGCCGTGTATGCGGGAATGCCGCGCTACAGCCTGCGTGTGCGTAACAATGACTTCAACCGTATCGACAACCTGGCTGCAGGTATCGAGCACGTGCACGCTCACGGCAAAGCCTTCTTCATGGCCAGCAACGTGCTGCCCCATAACAGTAAAGTGCAGACCTTTATCGCCGACATGGAGCCCGTGATCGAACTCAAACCCGATGCGCTCATCATGGCGGACCCTGGCCTGATCATGCTGGTGCGCGAGCGTTGGCCGGATGTAGTAATCCACCTGTCCGTACAGGCTAACACCATGAACTACGCCAGCGTGAAGTTCTGGCAGCAGGTGGGCATCAGGCGCATTATCCTGTCGCGCGAACTGTCGCTCGATCAGGTCGCGGAAATCCGCCAGGAATGTCCCGACATGGAGTTGGAGGTCTTCGTGCACGGCGCACTGTGCATTGCGTACTCTGGGCGCTGTCTGCTGTCCGGTTATTTCAATCACCGTGATGCCAACCAGGGCACCTGCACCAATGCGTGCCGCTGGGACTACAAAGTGTCCGCCGCGCAAGAAGACCTCAGTGGTGACCTGCGTCCGGCCCTGGCGGGTCTCATGGAAGAGACCCAGCGTCCCGGCGAACTGATGCCTGTCGAAGAAGACGAACACGGCACCTATATCATGAACTCCAGAGACCTGCGCGCGGTGGAGCACGTCGAACGCCTGGTTCGCCTGGGCATCGACAGCCTGAAGATCGAGGGGCGTACCAAGTCGCATTACTACACGGCCCGCACCGCGCAGGTGTACCGCCAGGCCATCGACGATGCGGTGGCCGGACGGCCATTCGATGTCAGCCTGGTGGGGGAACTGGAGAACCTGGCAAGCCGGGGTTACACCGACGGCTTTTTCCAGCGTCACCACGACCAGGATTACCAGAACTACCTGGACAACCACTCGAAGAGCAACCGGCAGCGTTTTGTTGGCGAACTGGTCGGCTACGATGACAGTACCGGTATGGCGGAAGTGGACGTCAAGAACCGCTTCGCGGTCGGCGATGAACTCGAACTGATCACGCCGTCCGGCAACCGCCGTTTCCAGCTGCAGGAGATGCGTGATATGCGGGGCGGGATAACCGCGGTGGCGCCCGGCAGCGGTCACCGGGTGCAGATTCCGCTGCCATCGGCCGACTGCGCGATGGCGTTGCTGGCCGTGACCCTCTGAGTCCGGCGGCGGCGCCCAGGAGCCTGTGCGAGCGATCTTGGCGCGGCCGGAAAGTGGGAGCGCGAGACCTGTGTTTCGAAGGTTTGCGGAACGGAGCCGTGACTGGGAGGCTGTCGGACTTGGGTCTGATCTACTGCGCCGGTGGGAGAGCGCCCAAGTCCGACAGCCTCGTAGGCGACGCAACACTTCGGAAAAATTGACTGCTCCGATTTCGCGGTAGCAGAATGATTACTTCGACAGGCTCCTGCTGCTGCCCTGTTCCCGGCAACGGCCGGTGTGCGGCTGACCGCCGGCCGCAACAGTTTCAACGAGACCAGAAGGATCCTGCTATGAAACGTACTGCTTTGCTGCTATGTGTCTGCCTGTGGATGGCACCGGTTGGCGCTGCCAACGATGCTGTCCGCGTGTGGTCAATCGACAAGACGCTCGACGTCGCTTACAAGGTGATTTACCGACACCTTGAAAGCAACAAGTTCTACGTGGTCTTCGAGCCCGATATTCAAGGCAACATCAGCCACTTTGCCGAGCGCTGGGGGGAGAACTACAACCGCAACAAGCTGGAAGGCATCCGCGCCATGGTGTTCTGCAACGGCTGGTATGCAAACCAGGTGAGCAATGCCGATCCGGAGATGCTGGCCATGTGTCCGCTGCACATTACGCTGATTCAGCAACTGGGACTGACACGGGTGCTGTTTGTGCGGCCGACCGTGGTGGCTGCCGGCAGCAAAGCGCAGCCTGTTGCCAAAGACCTCGAAGAAGCGGTCGTCAAGGCCGTGGACGCTGCGGTTGACGAGCTGCGCGGCTGTCCCGCGACCTGTTAGTGAGCCTTGCGTAACCGCCGAACGCCGTATCTTGCGCCGTGCCCTGCGGCGCACAGGTTGCGGCGTCGGGTCAACCTACCGGCTGCCGGCGAAGCCCAACCCAGCAGATACCAATAGCAGCAGGCGACGACCCGGGCACGTCAGGCGGATTTTTCGTTTTCCATGGCCTTGTCGGTGATGTCCTTGTACAGGCCGAGCACGCGTGCCGCGAGTGACTGGTATTCCGGGTGACGCTCGAGCAGCGGTCTGATGGTATTGGCGTCGGCGAGCACCTCGTCAAGGAAGGCAAGGTCGAAGTCGTCGAGCACTTCGCCGCGGTCGACTTTGTCCTTGAGCGACAACGCCCGTGGCAGCCGCTGCTTTTCTAAACGCTCCATGAGCACGGCGATCAGGCCGGCATCCTGGGATGACTCATTCATAAGGAAGCTCCTCGCAGTCTGGCCGCCAGCAGCCGCGCGGCTGCATCCCGGCCGGGATCATTGCACCAGCCTGTCCCCGCACTATCACTTTCTCGCCAGGAGCCAGTCCGCGTAACCTTGGCGTAGCGAGAAAAGGGGAGAGCAAAGACAGTTTTGCCGAGGTTTGAGGAACATAGCAGTGACCATGTGACGAAAAGCCTCGGAAAAATGGACCGCTGTCCTGCTTTCGAAGTAGCAGAATGATTACTCGGACAGACTCCTGGGCGAAGACGATTCGCACAGGTTCCTGGCCGGTAGCTTACCAGAGTTTGACCCCGCCGACTGACGGGGCTGGCCGTGAGCCTCCGGTGCGAGGCTGATTCAGTCGTCGCGGCCGGCGGCGTGATTGACGCCTGACCCCGACGGTTCCAGCCGGGTGACGAGACGACGGGTCTCTATGGCCTGGGAGCGGACCTTCTTGCAGAGCGACTCCAGGGTTTGCGGGTCGGCGTCACCGCGTTTGAAACGGTTAAGCGCCATGGTGGCATACACAGCGATATCGATCAGGTTGTCGGTGACGGCGCCAAGGACCACGGAGTCGACCACGGGCGTTGGGGGGGCTGCGGCTCGCGGCCGGCTGTCGGCCGGCAGCTGTGGCCCTGTTACCGCGGCTGCAGGACTGAATGCCGGCATTTCCACCAGCGTGCTGCGCGGGCGGTTGTCGTCGCGCGAAGATGCACCGCGGACTGGCGTGACGCAGCGGCCTGACTGGTTATCCCCGGGTTGGCTTGGATTACCCGGCAGCGGCGTGCGCAGTTGCGACACGTCGGTATGAAACGCGGCCTGGTCCGGCATATAGGTCAGGTTGTAGATGACCGGTGGCGCAACCGGACCGCGTTGCTGGCGCCAGTCCCTGACCAGCGGATAGAGGCTCGCCGGCAGCAGAAACAGGACGAAGCCGAACGGCGCCAGGTAGCTGGTGTGGATGACCTGAATACTGACGAGGTGGTCGAACAACGTCACCACACTGAGCAGGCCGAGACCTGCCGCGGTTACCAGCGCCGGCGCCCGGCGCCCGCGTCGATACAGGTAGTAGCAGGCGTAGAAACAGAACAGCAGCGAGGCCAGCATGGCCAGCTCCATCGCCGTCCACCAGGGACTGACGGTGGTGAAGAACGGACCCAGAGTCTCTGCGGATGAGACGGGGGCGACCGCGGCGTACAGCAGGCTGTTGGGTTCGGTGAGATTCCGGATCAGGAAGATCGCCCATACGGCAGTCAGCAGGTCCAGCAACAGCAGCGGCTTGCAACCGGTACGGAAGGCGACGTGCCATACCAGCCCGACCCACACGAAAATCCCGAAGCTGATATCGAGCTTGCCGCTCGGCAGCAAAGCGCCCAGGGCAGCGAGCTGATACGTCAGCGCACTGCTGAAGGCAAAGCCGGCCACCAGCAGGTAGAGGCCGCCGAGTTGCAACTGCGGGTAATCGTCGGGGCGACGGGCACCGAGATACAGATGGTGGGCGCCACCGTAGAGGGTCAGTCCGGTGAGGATGTAGAGTGCTGCTTCGGCCATCGTCCAGTCAGAATCCGCTATCAGTGCCTCCCGCTAACCATAGAGAATCAGCGGTAACATTTCAATGTTATTCTTTATAATTAGGTAGTTATCGCCACCATAGAGAAAGTACAGGAAGATAGGTGACCATCATCAGCCAGACCAGCATCAGCGCCAGAAAAGGCAACGTGGCGCGAAACAGCGCAAAGATCGGCTTTTCAAAGCGCTGACTGGCGATAAACAGGTTGATGCCGACCGGCGGGGTGGAATAACCGATCTCCAGGTTGGCGAGAAAAATGATACCGAGGTGCACCGGGTCGATGCCAAAACGTCCTGCCAGCGGCAGGAGCAGGGGCACGATGACCACGGTGGCCGAAAAGATATCCATCATCGCACCCACGGCCAGAAGAAACAGATTCATTATTATCAGAAACTTGATGTGGCTATCGATGCTTTGCTCCATCCACGCCAGAAGCTTCATGGGCAGTTGGGCGTCGATCAGCAGGTTGGTCAGACCCATGGCTACCCCCAGAATAATGAGTATGCTGCCGACCAGAATGGCGGTGTCGGCCAGCAGCGAAGCCAGTTGCTGTCGCAGATCGATGGACCTGTGGATACCGGCCTCGAGCACCAGCACGTACAGGGCCGTGCAGGCGGCCGCCTCGCTGACGGTGACATAGCCGCCAAAAATACCCACGATGATCAACAGCGGCAGCAGGATATCGCCGAGCGCCGAACGCATGGCGCGCAACGCCACGCCCCAGGCAAAGGGGTCGTGGCTGACGCGGAAACGTTGTCCGGTGATGGCGGCGTACACACCGAGCAGCAGCATCAGCACGGTGCCTGGTACGATACCGGCGAGGAAGAGATCGTCGATATTCACACCGGAAACGATGCCGTACAGGAGGATCGCCAGGCTGGGCGGGAACAGCAGACCCAGAGACCCCGAGGTCGTGAGCAGGCCGAGGCTGAACCGTTCCGGGTAGTGCACCTTGTTCAATACCGGATACAGCAGCCCGCCGAGCGCCAGTATGGTTACACCGGAGGCGCCGGAAAATGAGGTAAAGAAGGCACAGGCGGCGATGGCAACCACCGCGAGTCCGCCCGGCAGCCAGCCGAGCAGGGCGTTGAACAGACGGATCAGCCGTTGCGGTGCACCACCGGCCGCGAGCACGACGCCGGCAAGCGTGAACAGGGGAATGGTGGTGAGGTTGGGAGAGGTCGCGAGGCGGTTGATTTCGACGATCAATATTGCCGGATCCAGCCCGCTTTGCCGGGCGTACAGCAGGCTGCCCGCACCAAGCACGGTGAACAGCGGCAGTCCGAACAGTGCCAGTACGATGAGCACGATGATCGCTACTATCATGGGTCGTCGTCCTCGCCCAGCAATGCGGCAAGCAGATACTGCAGCGTCAGCAGGCCAAAACCGACCGGAATGACCAGCCCGACCAGGACCAGCCAGCGTTCCTGCGCCGGTGCATACTGCCAGGCGTCGCGCCAGTAGCGAATCGCTGCATAGGTGAGCAACAGGCACACCAGCGCAGCGAGACCGTGCATCGGGCGGTACAGGCGGTTCAGCGTGGCTCGGGAAAGAAAACTGCAGGCGACATCGATGCGGATATGCCGGTCGCGCTCGATGGCCAACGCCGCACCGAAAAACGTCACATACAGCACCAGGTAGCGGCTCAAGGTATCGGCGGTCACAAAGCCGGTGTCGAACAGGTTGCGCGCCACAATCTGAAGCAGCGCCAGCACCAGTAGCAGCAGCAGACTGCCGGCGGCCAGCCAGGTTTCTACCTGTGTCAGTCCTGCGCGGGCTTTCCTTAGCAGCGGCACGATCACTGGTTCGCGGCGGCCGTCAGTCTCGCGGCGGCGCGTCGGCATATTTGGAGCGGTACTCGTCCAGTAGCTGGCGGGTCTTGTCGAATACGGATGCGGGAATATAGTCGCTCTTGACCAGTTCGGCGGCGGCACGATCGCGCAGGTCCAGCAGCACGGTCTCACTCATGCCTGCGCCGGGTTCGACAAACTTCAGGCCGCGCGCCTTCAACGTTTCGAGACTCTTCTGGTTGTCGACGCGCGTGGCGGCGATCAGTTTTTCGCCGGTGGCCTGTCCGGTCTCACTCAGCAGGGCCTGCAGATCGGCGGGCAGAGTGTCATAGAAACGCTTGCTGACAATCAGGCCACCGATACCATCAGTCAGCGGCACGGTACTGACGTAGGCTGTCTTGGTGAACCATTGCAGGGCGATCGCACCGAGCGGTGGGGCATACACCGTGTCGATCAGCCCGGTGGACAGGCTGGTATAGACATCGACAATGGACAAAGGCACAGGCGAAATACCGCTGGCCTTAAAGAAGGCCTCGCCCATGGGGTCACCTTGCCACAGCCAGACGCGGTGTGACTTCATTTCTTCCAGGGAACGCAGCGGCTGCTTGGAAAAGATATGTACAAAGCCGACCTCCATCCATCCCAGTAATTCATAGCCGTTGTCCTCGAAACCCTTGCGGAACTGCGACATGAACCGCTCACGCACGTAATCGATTTCATCGGTATCACGAAACAGGAACGGCAGTTCCATCACGCGCGCGGGCGAGTACATCCGGCCGATGCCATAACCGGTAAAGGCGCCCCCCTGCAGCTGGTTGAAACGCATCTTCTTCAACACCTCCGGTTCGTCGCCCTGTACGCCGCCCGGGTAGAATTTGAAGCCGATTCGGCCATTGCTCTTGGTCCGCAGCTCGCTATCCCAGTCCTGCAGGAGATTCATCCAGGTCGAACCCGGCGGTGCCAGTGTGGCGAACTTTATGATGTACTCGGGCGCCGCCGGGCTGGCCGGAGCTGCCACCAAGGCCACGATCAGCAACGCCAGTCGATACCAGCCCGGCAATGTCATCATCATCCTCCTCTTGCCTCAGAACCAGTCGTCGCGTTTGTCCAGCAACACGCGGGCGCGGGCGCGGGCGATCTGATTAGCCAGCGCCATTTGTGGGAAACTGCCCAGCGGGGTAACGATAACCGTGTTCAGCAACTGGCTGAACTTATCCGCATCCAGGCGCTGGCGTTCCAGGTATTCGGCCTGCAAGACATCGACGATCAGAAGTTTCCCCTGGGTGACCGCGCGCGCCGCGGCAAAGCTTTGCTCCGCCTGAGTGTAGTCGCCACCCAGCATCGGTGCCCGGCTGCCGTAGTACACACCATAGAACACATGGACACCCCCATAGTAGAAGTCCGGGTCGAGCGTACGCACGCGGTGCATCAGTCGTTCGGCACTGGCCAGCTGAGCGATGCGTTCCGGATCTGTGCGGTTCAGGTCGATCTGCTTGGCCCAGTTGGTCGCTGTCCAGAAGAGGGCCGGAACCGCCTTACGGTCGAGCTGCTCGAGCGCGGCATCCAGTTCGTCGGGGCTGGCGCGCGCCAGGTCAGGCTGGAAACCGAAATCCCTGAGGGCCCGGACACCATACTGCACACCGCGGGCATACAGGGCGTCTGCGCGCTCCGGGTCATTGAGTTCCACAAAACCAAAGGCATAACCATACAGGGCCTGCGCAGCATTGGTAAGCAGTACCCGGTTATGCGGATCTTCGATGATCAGGCCTTCGATGAGCTTGATATTGGCTGGAATAGCGGTTTCCGCGAGCACCAGGTCGGTTTCGTGGTTCATAGCGTCAATGTTGCCGTCCATAACGGACTCGGAAGTGCGGGCAACCATCTGCCCCATACTGCAGGCGCCCAGCCACGGGACCAGCGCGACCAGCACCAGGGTGCGCAAGCGAGTATGCAATCTCATCGACAACCTCCCGAATAATGCAACGATTCCCGGCCAGCGACAGCCCAGCTAGGAGGCTGTTGGACTTGGGGCTGATATACTTCACCGGTGGGAGAGCGCCCCATTTTCCCGATCCTTTTCGTCAAATAGCTACGGCTATTCTTCTCAAACGATCGAAAAAATGGCCTCTCTCTCCCACCTTGCTCGCTACGATCGCCCAAGTCCGACAGCCTCCTAGGTCAACAGTCTTTCCAGAATACGACAGTACATGGCGGATAACAGGTCCAGGTCGTCGACCGCCACGCACTCGTTGACCTGATGAATAGTGGCATTCAATGGCCCAAGTTCCAGCACCTGCGCGCCGGTCGGCGCGATAAAACGTCCGTCCGATGTGCCGCCGCTGGTGGATAATTCGGTTTCAATGCCGGCGATTTCCCGAATCGCCGCACGCGCCGCCGCCACCAGCTCACCGGCCGGCGTCAGGAACGGCTCTCCAGACGAACGCCACTCCAGCTCGTAGTCGAGGTCATGGCTGTCGAGCACGGCCAGCACCCGCCTGCTGATAGCCTGCCTGTCGAGTTGTGTGGAGTAGCGCAGGTTAAACAGCAACTGCATCTCGCCGGGAATAACGTTTTCCGCGCCCGTACCCGCGTGTATGTTGGAGATCTGGAAACTCGTGGGCGGGAAGAACTCGTTGCCCTGGTCCCACTCTATGGCCGCCAACTCGACCAGCGCCGGCGCAGCCAGGTGGATAGGGTTGGCGGCCCGATGCGGGTAGGCCACGTGACCCTGTTTGCCCTTGACGGTGAGTTGGCCGTTGAGCGAACCGCGGCGCCCGTTCTTGACAGTATCGCCCAGACGGTCGCGACTGGATGGTTCGCCCACCAGACACAGATCGATACGTTCACCGTGCGCGCCGAGGTGTTCGACGACCTTGACGGTACCATTGACAGATGGACCTTCCTCGTCACTGGTAATCAGGAAGCCGATGGAACCCTGGTGTCTGGGGTGCCGGGCTAAGAACGCCTCGCACGCGGTCAACATGGCTGCCAGTGACCCTTTCATGTCTGCTGCGCCGCGACCATAGAGCAGGCCGTCACGCACCGCGGGGGTAAAGGGGTCGGACAGCCACCGGTCCGCCGGTCCGGGCGGGACGACGTTGGTATGACCGGCAAACACCAGCAGGGGAGCGGTGTTACCCCGGCGTGCCCATAGATTGCTCACCTCGTTATAGGGCAGGTGTTCGCAGCTGAAGCCCATGGCTGCCAGCCGCTGGCTGATAAGCATCTGGCAACCGCCGTCCTCCGGCGTAACCGATGCCCGGCTGATGAGCGCTTTAGCGAGTTCCAGGGTTGCTGACATGGCCTTTAGTGTACTTGGTTTGCGCCAGCGGCAGTAGTTATCCGGTGGACAAATAGTGCAGCCTGAAGCGCGCGCGCAGAGCGCCGGCGGTTCGCCAGCAAAAGCCTGGCATCGGGTTTTGTAGGTTGGGCTGAGCTTGCGAAGCCCAACGGGGATGTCCATGTGGCGGCGCGACGTCGGGCTTCGCTTTGCTCAGCCCAACCTACGCAGCAGGGCAGCGTAGTCGTCTGCGCTGAAGCCGACGATGCGCCGGTCACCGAGATCCAGGACGGGACGCCGGATGATGCCCGGATTGTCCTGCATGCACTGCAGCGCGGTGGCGCGATCGATCTGGTCGCGCGTCTTGTGTGGCAGCTTGCGCCACAGCATGCCGCGCCGGTTCAGTAACACCTCCCAGCCAAGTTCCTTCTCCCAGACCTTGAGTTGCTTTACGTCAAGGCCGTCCCTGCGGTAATCGTGGAATCGATAGACAACCCCGTGCTCATCCAGCCAGCGCATGGCTTTCTTCATGGTATCGCAGTTGCTGATGCCATAGACCGTGATCATGATGTCATTTCCTGGTTTGATGGTGGCGCAAGGCGTCGCCCCGAGCACCCGTCGGCACTGCAACAAGAGCTGCGTAGGTTGGGCTGAGCGAGGCGAAGCCCAACGTTACGCCGCCTAAAAGACATTCCCCGTTGGGCTTCGCCAGCTCAGCCCAACCTACGAGGGCCGCGCAGCGGCCTGGCGGCTGTCAGATATCTCGCAACAGCTCGTTGATGCCGACCTTACCGCGCGTTTTTTCATCGACTCTTTTTACAATCACCGCACAGTACAGGCTGTACTTGCCGTCTTTGGACGGCAGATTGCCGGACACCACCACTGAGCCGGCCGGAATCCGGCCGTAGGTGATGGCATCCTGCTCGCGGTCATAGATGCGGGTGCTCTGGCCGATGTAGACACCCATGGAGATCACCGAACCGGCCTCCACTATGACCCCCTCGACGACCTCCGAACGCGCACCGATGAAACAATTGTCCTCAATAATAGTGGGCGCCGCCTGTACCGGCTCGAGTACGCCGCCGATGCCAACACCGCCAGACAGGTGCACGTTCTTGCCGATCTGCGCGCAGGAACCGACTGTTGCCCAGGTATCCACCATGGTGCCACTGTCGACATAGGCGCCGATGTTGACATACGACGGCATCAGCACCACACCAGGCGCAATATAGGCGCCGTAGCGTGCTGTGGCGGGGGGCACCACGCGTACACCGCTGGCGCGGAATTCACGGGCGTTGTGGTCAGCATACTTGGAAAGCACCTTGTCGTAGTAATTGGCAAAACCGCCCTTCATGAATTGGTTGTCCTGGATGCGGAACGATAACAGCACGGCCTTTTTCAGCCAGTCGTTGACAACCCAGGCGCCGTCCCGTTTTTCGGCCACACGCGCTTCACCACTGTCCAGCATGCGTATGGCTTCCAGCGTAGCCTCCTTGACGTGGGTTTCGACGCTGCGCGGGGTGATATCGGCGCGCCGCTCAAAAGCTTCTTCAATGGTGGCCTGCAGGTCACTCATGTCGTTCTCCTGGTTACAGTGTTTGCGTAAAGGCACGTATCCGCTCCGCTGCTTCTAGGCATTCGTCCAGAGGTGCGACCAATGCCATGCGGATGTGATTGCTGCCCGGGTTGCCGCGAGGGGTGCTGCGCGACAGGTAGGTGCCGGGCAGCACGACCACATTCTGGGTTTCCAGCAGACGGCGGGAAAAGGTCTCGTCGTCGATCGGGGTCCGCGGCCATAGGTAAAAACTTGCCGGTGGTGCGCTGACGTCCATTACCGGGCCGAGTATATCGACAACGGCGCGGAACTTTTCCCGGTACAGGCGGCGGTTTTCAATCACGTGCCGTTCATCGCGCCAGGCGCGGATGCTGGCATCCTGCGTCGCGGGCGGCATGGCGCAGCCATGGTAGGTGCGGTAGCGGAAGAACGGTTCGATCAGGGTTGCGTCACCGGCGACGAAACCGGAGCGCAGGCCCGGGACGCTTGAGCGTTTGGACAGACTGTGAAACACCAGGCAGCGTTCATAGCGGTCATTGCCCATGGCGGCGGCTGCCTGCAGCAGGCCCGGTGGCGGCGCAGCTTCTTCGGCGTAGATCTCCGCGTAGCACTCGTCCGCGACGATAACAAAGTCGTGGCGCTGGGCCCGATCGATCAGGGTCTGCAAGGTCTGCACGTCGATAACCTGACCAGTCGGGTTGCCCGGGGAACATAGATACAGCAGCTGACAACGATTCCAGACAGCGTCTGCCACACTGGCAAAGTCGGGCAGGTACCCGCTGCCTGCACAGGCGTTAATAAAGTAAGGTTGCGCTCCCGCGAGTAATGCAGCGCCCTCGTAGATCTGATAAAAGGGGTTTGGCATCAGTACCAGGGGATTGCGGCTACGGTCAACGACGCACTGGGCGATGGCAAACAGCGCTTCACGCGTGCCGTTGACCGGCAGCACCTGGCGCGCCGGGTCAATGCTGTCTGGGGGCAGGGCGAAGCGCTGGGTCAGCCAGTCGCTGATGACGCCGCGCAGCGCGTCGCTGCCGCGGGTCGCCGGATACTGCGACAGGCCATGCAGGTGTTCGATCAGCGCTTCGGTAATGAAACCGGGTGCCGGGTGTTTCGGCTCACCGATCGACAGGTGAATGCCCGGCAGCGAGGCCGGTGGACTGAGCCCGGCGTGCAGTTTCGCCATGCGTTCGAAGGGATAGGGTTGCAGGCGGGCCAGGTCTGGGTTCATGAAGGACAACAAAGCTTGACAACAAAAGCGAAAGTATACGGAAACTGATGGGGCGCTCCAATCACCGATTACTCCCCATCATCAGCCTGCTGGTTACGGCCAGCATGTGGGGTCTGGTCTGGTATCCGTTGCGGCTGCTGGAAGCGCAGGGCCTGAGTGGCCTGTGGACATCACTGGCAAGTTACGCCGCGGCTTTGCTGGCCGGTGCTGGCTGGTTGTGGCACAGCGCTCCATCCTGGCGCACTCACGGTCGGGTGCTGGGTCTGATGGCCATCGCGGTGGGCTGGTGCAATGTCGCGTTTGTACTGGCCGTGCTCGACGGCACCGTGGTGCGGGTGCTGTTGCTGTTCTACCTGTCACCGCTGTGGGCTCTGATCCTGGGCTGGGTGATGCTGGGCGAAACTCCCGGACGCGAAGGCCTGCTGGTGTTTGTACTGGCGATTGTCGGCGCGCTTGCCATGTTATGGGATCCGGCCATGGGCCTGCCGTGGCCCCGTAACGAGGCAGACTGGCTGGCGGTATCCTCGGGCTTTGCATTTGCGTTCGGCAACGTTCTGGTGCGCCATATGCCGGCCGTGTCGGTGCAGAGCAAAGCGGCGGCTGACTGGTTGGGCGTAGCCGTGGTAGCCGCCATCGGGATACTGGTCGCGGGGGAGCCACTTCCACAGGTGGCGGCTTTGGTCTGGCTGGGAGCGCTGCTGCTCGGCTGGTTCGGGTTCATGATCATGACGGTGCTGGTGGTCTATGGCGTTACCCACATGCCGGTGCATCGCTCGGCAGTGATCCTGCTGTTCGAACTGGTGGTCGGTGCGGTTTCTGCGCTGCTGTTGACTGAAGAACGAGTGCTGCCGCAGGAATGGCTGGGTGGTGCTCTGATTGTGCTGGCGGCTTACCTGGCCGCAACTGCCCAGGTCGGGGAGGCACGATGAGTCGTATTCTGCAGCTGCACCATGCCAGCCTGATTGTTGCTGACGTCTCCAGGGCGCTGCATTTTTACGTCGACGTGCTGGGTCTCGACGTCGACACGACCCGGCCGACGATGGCGTTTCACGGCGCCTGGCTCAAGGTCGGTCCCCAGCAGCTCCACCTGCTGGAACTGCCCAACCCGGACCCGGTCAACGGACGTCCGGCGCACCCCGGGCGTGACCGGCATACCGCGCTGCTGGTCAGTGGTCTGGATGAACTTGTCGAGCGTCTGCAACGCGCTGGCGTCGGCTTCAGGCGCAGCAGCTCTGGTCGCCGGGCGGTATTTTGCCGTGACCCGGACGGCAACGCCGTGGAATTGATCGACGCGGGCTGAGCCGCTTACCGGGCTGTAGCTTGGGCTGCGAACGGTAGGTTGGGCTGAGCGCAGCGAAGCCCAACGTTACCGCCCGCGAAGTTGTTGGGCTTCGTACCTCAGCCCAACCTACGCGATGTTCAGCACAACCAACGTGATCCTCACCCCAACCAGCGTGCGGATCCTAATCCAGCGCCTCGGTCAACGCCTTACGCAGCTGTTCCTGCTGTGCTTCGCTGAGCGCTTTACCCTGCCTGTCGGTGACATGGAAAACGTCTTCGGCCTGTGAGCCGAAGGTGGCGATTTTCGCATTCTGCAGATCCACGCCGCTGGCAAAGAACACCCTTCCTACGCGCGACAGCAGACCCGGATAGTCGGTGGTGAACAGTTCCAGGATGGTGCGATGACTGGCATCGTCGTAATGGAAAATCACCCGGGTTTCGACCCTGAAGTGACGAAACCGCCGTGGGGCCGGGCGCGATACGGGTGGCACCCCGCTGTCGGGCGACTCCAACTCCTGCTTCATCAGCGTCAGCAGTTCCTGAATCTGGTATCGGTCGAGCAGCGGTTCGCCGGACGCGTCCAGCAGCTGGTAAGTATCGACCGCGTAGCCCCGCGCGGTGGTGACAATGCGTGCTTCGGTCACGTTCAGGCCAAGCTGGTCGAGCAGCCCGGTGGTGCGACTGAACAGCCGGTCCATAACCGGCGTATAGATGAACAGGGCACTGCCGCCGCGTTCCGAACGGGGCTGCAGGTCAATGCGGATACCGTCGCTGTGTCCCGGCGCGAGGATGGTTTCGGCATGCCACATGACTTCGTTGACCTTGTGACGCAGGAAATAGTCCTCGGGAAAGTCCTTCCACAGGGCTTCAAGCCTGGCCGTGTCAATCGCTTTTTCGGTCAGCTTCGCCAGCGCGGCGTTCTTGATATCACTGATCAGTTCTTCGCGGTGGAGCGGGTTTTCCAGGCCGCGGCGCAAGGCACGTTCCGTTGCGTGGTAGAGCTCTTTGAACAAGGCATCCTTCCAGCTGTTCCACAAGGTGGGGTTGGTCCCGCGAACGTCGGCAACCGTCAGCAGATAGAGATAATTGAGCCGGGTGCGGTCACCCACCTGGCGCGCGAAGTCATGAATAATCTCGGGGTCGGAGATATCCCGGCGCTGCGCGGTCTGCGACATCAGCAGATGACGTTCCACCAGCCAGGCGACCAGGTTGCAGTCGTAATCACTGAGCCCGTGCCGGTCCAGGAACTTGCGCGCGTCAGCGCCGCCGAGCTCGGCGTGATTGCCGCCGCGGCCCTTGGCGATGTCATGGAAGAAGCCGGCGAGGTAAAGCAGTTCGAGCTTGGGAATGCTCTGTGCAAGCCGGCTGCACAGCGGAAATTCATGCGCGTGGCGTTCGACGACAAAACGCCGCAGGTTGCGAATCACGAAAATAGTGTGTTCGTCGACGGTGTAGGCGTGAAACAGGTCGTGCTGCATCTGACCGACGATCAGATCGAAAGTCGGGTAATAGGCGGCAAGAACGCCATAGCGATTCATACGCCTCAGCTGCTGGGTCAATCCGCGCGGCTGGCGGAAGATTTCCATGAACAGGCTGCGGCAGCGTATGTCGTCGCGGAAGCTGTCGTCGATAAGGTAGCGGTACTGGTAAACCAGGCGGATCGTTGCGGCGCGCACGCCCTTGAGCTGCGGGTTCTGCTGCATCAACAGGAACAGCTCCAGCATGGCAAAAGGGTAGTGTTCGAACACCTTGGGATAAGTGACTTCGAGAAAACCATTGCGCGACTGGAAGCGCCGGTTGATCACCATCGGCGGCTCCCCGTCGTCCGGATAGAGAATGACCTCCTGGAACAGCTGCAGGAGCATCTCGTTGAGGCGGCTGAGTTGCCGGATGGCGAGGTAGTAGTCCTTCATGAACCACTCGACCGCCAGCCTGTGCTGCCGGTCCTGGTAGCCGAACTGTTTTGCCAGGCTCCGCTGGTGATCGAACAGCAGGCGGTCTTCGCGGCGTCCGGTGATGTGGTGCAGACCAAAGCGCACGCGCCACAGGAAGCGCTGGCTGTCCATCAGCCGCTGGTACTCGGCGTCGGTAATAAAACCCCTGGCGATGAGATCCTTGAGGCGATCGGAACCGAAATGGCGCTTGAACACCCAGGCAATCGTCTGGCCGTCGCGCAGGCCGCCGGGCCCATCCTTCACGTTGGGTTCCAGGTTGTAGACCGCGTCGTCAAAACGGGCGTAGCGTTCCTCCTGCTCACGGAGTTTGGCGGCAAAGAATTCCGGACTTGGCCAGACCTGATCGGGCCCCACCCGTTCGCGCATCTGCTGGAACAGTGTCGCGGAGCCGCACAGCAGCCGCGCCTCCATCAGGTTGGTAGCCACGGTCACGTCGTCGCGAGCTTTGTCGTGGCATTCCTGCAAGGTGCGCACGCTGTGTCCGACTTCAAGGCCGATGTCCCACAGTCTGGTAAGAAACGCTTCGATCTTCGCGGCCGTAGCCAGATCCTCGGTGTCTGCCAGCAACAGCATGATGTCGACGTCGGAGCCCGGCATCAGCTCACTGCGGCCATAACCGCCGACCGCAAGCAGGGCCCCATCAAACGTACCCAGTCGGCGTTGCCAGCAGCGCACCAGTACCTGATCGACGGCCCAGCTGCGTGCATGGATCAGGGCGATGATGTCGGTATCCGCCACAAAGCGCTCCGCCAGCACCTGGCGGACGTGCTTCAGGAACTGCCGGTAGACAGCGTGCGGCTCAATGGCCTGATGGGCGCTGTCGAGCAGCGCCAGGTCAAACCATTGTGCGAAGGTCTTCTCGCTGTCGGTGCCGGGGATGGTTGTTGCGGCGTGAACGGATTCCAGCGTCATCAAATCGACTCGCCGCGGCGCAGCGTCAGTACCTCGTAACCGTCACGCGTAACCAGCACCGTGTGCTCCCATTGTGCCGACAGGCTGTGGTCCTTGGTGACTACCGTCCAGCCGTCCTTGAGTACCTTGGTATGGCGCTTGCCGACGTTGATCATGGGTTCGACGGTGAATGTCATGCCTTCCTCCAGCATCATGCCGGTTCCGGGCCGGCCATAGTGCAGTACCTGCGGATCTTCGTGAAACTCCCGGCCGATGCCGTGGCCGCAGTACTCTCTGACCACCGTGTAATTGTGCGCTTCGGCGTGCCGCTGGATGATGTGGCCGATGTCGCCCAGGTGGGCACCCGGTCTGACAGTCCGGATACCCAGGCACATGCATTCGTAGGTGACGGCCGCGAGTCGCCGGGCAATCACCGACGGCTCGCCAATGAAAAAGATCTTGCTGGTGTCCCCGTGGAAGCCATCCTTGATCACCGTGATATCGATGTTCAGCATGTCGCCGGCCTTCAGACGGCGGTCACCGGGTATGCCGTGGCACACCTGCTGGTTCAAACTGGTACAGATCGATTTCGGGAAGCCGCGGTAGTTGAGCGGGGCCGGCACGGCGTTCTGGGTGTTGACGATGTGGTCGTGGCAAATCTGATCGAGCTCGGCGGTGCTGACGCCGGGCCGAACGTGTTCTTCGATCATTTCCAGAACTTCGGCCGCGAGTCGCCCGGCGACGCGCATCTTCTTAACTTCTTCGCTGGTCTTTATGGTGGTTGCCATGAGTTCCCGTACCCGCCCCGTCATGCGGGTGCAGACTTTGAAATAAAGTGACCCGTGAGGTCCGGCTAAGTTGCCGGAATGATTGCTGTTAGCGGTAGTGTATGGTATAACACGCGGCTTGTTAACCGCGGGCTCTATGAAGAATCCGGGCCCGTTTGAATCCACACATACGCCGGCACGTGTGGCCGGGTGCCCGGCTTACCGGGTTGCCGCATGGGGCGTATGGAGGCTTAACCCTGACAATTGAGGTTTCTTATGTCTACTGTAAGCATGCGCCAGATGCTCGAAGCTGGCGTGCACTTTGGTCACCAGGCACGTTTCTGGAACCCGAAAATGGCACCGTTCATTTTTGGCGAGCGCAGCAAAATCCACATCATCAATCTGGAAAAGACGCTGCCGTTGTACACCGATGCGTTGAACTTCGTCGGCAAACTGGTCGGCAACAAGGGAACCGTGCTGTTCGTCGGCACCAAACGCTCTGCCCGCGACACGATCCGCACCGAGGCCGCGCGCTGCAAAATGCCCTATGTCAACCACCGCTGGCTCGGCGGCATGCTGACCAACTTCAAGACTGTCCGCCAGTCCATCAAGCGCCTGAAGGACCTCGAACTCATGGAGCAGGACGGTACCTTCGACAAGATGAGCAAGAAGGAAGCGCTGATGCTGCGGCGGGAGAAGGAAAAGCTGGACCGCAGTCTGGGTGGCATCAAGGACATGAATCGTCTTCCGGACGCCATTTTCATCGTCGATGTCGGCCACGAGAAGATTGCAGTCGCCGAAGCGAGGAAACTCGGTATTCCGGTCGTGGGTGTCGTCGATTCCAACAATTCACCCGATGACATCGATTACGTTATTCCCGGCAATGACGATTCGATCCGCGCGATCCAGCTGTATGTTCAGGGTGTCGCCGACGCTGTGGATGAAGGTCGCACGGCGATGGCCCAGGTCGGTGGTACCAGTGAAGACGAGTTCGTCGAAGTCGCCGGTGGCAGCGGCGCTGAAGCGGCCGAATGAGCCGCTGCGAACCGACGCAACCGATTCAGCACAGACGTTAACGAGGTAAATGGCATGGCAATTAATGCAGCGCAGGTCAAAGAACTGCGCCAGCGTACCGGCTGCGGCATGATGGAATGCAAGAAGGCTCTGGTCGATGCCAACGGCGATATGGATACCGCGGCGGAAGAATTGCGCAAATCCGGGCTGGCCAAGGCTGACAAGAAAGCCGGTCGCGTCGCGGCCGAAGGTGTCATCGTGGTGGACGTCAGCGGTGACGGCAAGACAGGGGTTATGCTGGAAGTCAACTCCGAAACCGACTTCGTCGCTAAGAAAGACGAGTTCCAGGATTTCGCTCGCGCCGTGGCGGCACGCATTATGCAGGATGCGCCGGCCGACCTGAAGACGCTGCTGGAGCTGCCGCTGAAAGACGGCGGCGAGACTGTCGAGGAGGCGCGCCGCGGGCTCATCGCCACTATCGGCGAAAATATCAGCGTGCGGCGTTTCAGCCTGCGCCAGGCCGCGAGCGGCAATATAGCCAGCTATCTACACGGCAACCGCATCGGTGTGCTGGTCGAAATGGACGGCGGTGATGCCGGCCTGGCCCGGGACGTCGCCATGCACATTGCGGCGAGCAGGCCGGTGTGCATCAGCGAGTCCGGGGTGCCCCAGGACATGCTCGAAAAAGAAAAGGAAATCTTCACCGCTCAGGCGGCGACCAGCGGCAAGCCGGCAGACATCATTGACAAGATGGTCAGTGGCCGCATCCGCAAGTTCCTCGGGGAAATTACCCTGGTCGGCCAGCCGTTTGTCAAGGAGCCGGATCAGACCGTCGGCAAGCTGCTGAAAGCTGCGGGTGCAACGGTGATCAGTTTCGACCGCTTTGAGCTCGGCGAAGGCGTAGAGAAAAAGACGGAAAATTTTGCCGCGGAGGTCATGGCTCAGGTTAAGGGCAGCTGACCCCTGCGTGCCGGACCGGGAGGACGCGCAGGCTGCTTCCCGGTATGATTCATGGGGTCGCGCTGCGACCCCATTTTGCGACTGAATAAAGATCACAGCGATGCCACAGAATGAACTTGCCTACCACCGAATTCTACTGAAACTGAGTGGTGAAGCCCTGATGGGTGACGGGGACTATGGCATCGATCCCGCAACTATCCGGCGGATCGCCGGGGAAGTCCACCAGCTTTCGGATGCCGGCGTGGAAGTAGGGCTGGTGATCGGCGGTGGTAACATCTTCCGCGGTGCGGGGCTTGCCCAGGGTGGAATGGATCGGGTGACCGGTGACCAGATGGGCATGCTGTCGACGGTGATCAACTCGCTGGCCATGCAGGATGCACTGGAAAAACTCGGCAGTCCCTGCCGGGTGATGTCGGCCCTGAAGATCAATCAGGTGTGCGAGGACTACATCCGCCGGCGGGCAATTCGCCACCTGGAAAAGGGACGTGTCGTGATCTTCGCCGCCGGCACCGGCAACCCTTTCTTCACTACCGATTCGGCGGCCAGCCTGAGGGCCATCGAAATCGGGGCCGAGATTATGCTGAAAGCGACCAAGGTCGACGGCGTCTACAGCGCGGACCCGGTGCATAATCCGGACGCTGTTCGATATGAAAAACTGAGCTATGACGAAGCGATCGCCAGGAAGCTGGGTGTAATGGACGCCACGGCGCTGGTGTTGTGCCGTGACCAGGGCATGCCGGTGCGGGTATTTGATTTGCTCGCCCCCGGCAACCTGCAGCAGATAATCAGTGGTGGCGATGTCGGTACCCTGGTGGAGTAACGAAACATGATAGATGACATTATCACCGACGCGCGCAACCGCATGCACAAGAGCGTCGAGGCCTTCAAGGCGGAGTTGAGCAAGATCCGCACGGGTCGGGCTCACCCCAGCCTGCTGGACCACATCAGAGTAAACTATTACGGGTCCGAAGTGCCGCTGACACAGGCCGCCAACGTTACCATCGAGGATTCGCGTACCCTGACGGTATCGCCCTGGGATAAATCGATGGTATCTGCAATAGAAAAGGCCATTATGACCTCCGACCTCGGGTTGAACCCGAATACCGCCGGTACGGTTATCCGTATCCCCATGCCAGCACTGACTGAGGAACGCCGTCGGGACCTGGTACGGGTGGTGCGCGCCGAGGCCGAGGCTGCGCGCGTCGCCATCCGCAACATCCGTCGTGACGCCAACAACGACTTCAAGGACCTGCTCAAGGAAAAGGAAATTTCCGAAGATGACGAGCGCCGCGCCCAGGACGACATTCAGAAACTCACCGACCGGTTTGTCCAGGAAGCCGACAAGTTGCTGGCCGGAAAAGAAACGGAGTTGATGGAGATCTAGACAGGGACATGGCTCGGGAAACAGTCAAAGCGGCGGAGCAGGCTGTTCAGCAGTTACCGCGCCATGTCGCCATCATCATGGATGGCAATGGCCGCTGGGCCAAACGCAGAAATCTGCCGCGGCCCTGGGGGCATCGCGAAGGCGTCAAAGCTGTGCGGTGTATCGTGGAAGCCTGCCGCCAGCGCGGCATCGAAGTCCTCACCCTGTTCGCGTTCTCCAGCGAAAACTGGCGACGCCCGAAAACCGAGGTCAGCCTGCTGATGGACCTGTTTGTGCGCACCATCAAGAAGGAAGTGGACGACTTGCACCGCAACGGCGTGCGCATGCGTTTTATCGGCGATCGCAGTGCCTTCGCACCAAAGATGCGTGCCCTCATGGCGTCGGCGGAACAACAGACCGCTGACAACAGGCAATTGACCCTGGTGATCGCCGTCAATTACGGCGGCCGCTGGGATATCGCTGATGCCGCCCGGCGTTTGGCGGCGCAGGCGGTCGCTGGCGAGATCGGGGTTGAAGACATCAATGCCGACACGCTGGGCCGGGCGCTGTGTATCGCCGATCTGCACGAACCGGACCTGTTCATCCGGACCGGTGGCGAACAACGCATCAGTAACTATCTCCTCTGGCAGCTGGCGTATACCGAGCTGTATTTTACCGATCTGCTGTGGCCGGACTTCGACGCCGCCGCGCTCGACGAGGCGCTGCGTTCTTTTGCCGGTCGGCAGCGGCGCTTCGGCCAGACCGGTGACCAGGTGGAGCAGTCGCGGCGTGCTTAACCAGCGAATCTTGAGCGCACTTGTCATGGTGCCTGTGGTGGCGCTGTGCGTGTTATTCCTGCAGCCGTCTGCGTTCGCGATAGCCGTCGCGCTGACGCTGCTGATCGCGGCCTGGGAGTGGAGTGCGCTGGTGCCCCTGCACGCGGCGGGTTCACGCATCGCATACCTGCTGGGTACCGCGGCTGCGACGGCGATCGCCTGGTACTTTGCCCGCTACGAGGTCTTCGTTAATGCCGTGTTATGGCTCGCACTGGCATGGTGGTTGTTCGTGCTGTTCTGGATTTCGCGTCCGGTGCTGGGAAGCGGGGCCAGCGCCCTGCACACGACGGCCAAGGCGGTTATGGGGCTTGGCTTGCTGGTCAGTACCTGGCTGGCACTGGTCGTCCTGCACAGCCGCCCCGACCAGGGCCCCCACTGGGTGCTGTATGTCATGGTGCTGGTCTGGGTCGCGGACAGCGGCGCTTTCTTTGTCGGCAAGGCGATCGGCCACAACAAGCTGGCGCCGGCGGTCAGCCCCGGAAAGACCTGGGAAGGCGTGCTTGGGGCGCTGCTGGGCAGCGCCGTATGTGCATTCGGTTATGGCCGATTTCTTGAACTGCCAGGCCCGGTGTTCAGCAGCTTTATTCTCGTCTGCCTGGTAACCGTGCTGTTTTCCATCGTCGGCGATCTGCTGGAAAGTCTGCTTAAGCGGCAGCGCGGCGTAAAGGATTCCGGCACCTTGATTCCGGGTCACGGTGGCATGCTGGACCGCGTTGACAGCCTGTTGGCAGCGGCACCGGTGTTCCTTTTCGGCATGCGGTGGATCGGACTTTGAGTCGCCGGCAGGCAATCGCCATACTCGGAGCCACCGGTTCCGTCGGCGTGAATACGCTGGACGTGATCCGGCGCAACCGTGACCGTTACCGTGTCGTTGCGTTGACGGCAAACCGCGATGTCGAACGGCTGGCCCAGCAGTGTCGCGAATATCGACCGCGCTACGCTGCCATGGCTGACCCGGGTGCCGCCCAGCAGTTACAGGAACAATTGCGCCATGACGCGCCGGATACCTGCATTCTCGGTGGCGCCGGGGCACTGTGCGAGGTAGCCGCCCTGCCGGAGGTCGATACGGTGATGGCTGCTATTGTGGGTGCGGCCGGTCTGCTGCCGACACTGGAGGCGACGCGTGCTGGTAAACGCATCCTGCTGGCCAACAAGGAGGCACTGGTAATGTCCGGTGCACTGTTCATGCAGGCCGTGAAGCAGGGTGGTGCCACGCTGTTGCCGGTCGACAGCGAGCACAATGCCCTGTTCCAGGGTATGCCGGCCGCCTATGTTCCCGGTTCGGGCCGACCCGAGGGGGTGACGGGAATCATGTTGACCGCATCCGGCGGCCCGTTCAGAACCACGCCTTTCGAACAGCTGGACGATGTTACGCCGGAACAGGCCTGTGCCCACCCGAACTGGGCGATGGGCCGCAAGATTTCTGTAGATTCGGCGACCATGATGAATAAGGGGCTGGAAGTTATCGAAGCCTGCTGGTTGTATGCCATGCCGGAAGACAAAGTGCGGGTCATTATCCATCCGCAAAGCGTGGTGCATTCGATGGTGCAGTACCAGGACGGCTCAGTGCTCGCACAGCTGGGAAAGCCGGATATGCGTACGCCCATCGCCCATTGCCTGGCCTGGCCGGCACGTATCGATGCAGGCGTCGAGGCACTGGATCTCTGCGCGGTCGGACGCCTGGATTTCGAACCGCCGGATCCGCAGCGCTTTCCCTGCCTGCGTCTGGCGCAAGAGGCCTGGCGCCGCGGTGGTACGTCACCAGCGATCCTCAATGCCGCCAACGAAGTGGCGGTCCGGGCATTCCTCGAAGGGCGTCTGGGGTTTACCGGGATTCCGGGAATCATCGGAACCACCCTGGAGACACTCAGGCCAAGGGAGGCAGACTCGATCGACGCTATCCTCGAAGACGATGCACGTGCCCGTGACTGCGCCACACAACTCGTCGCAGGACAACTCCGTCGCCGGATGTACTCATGAGCGGGTTTGGCGCTTCATTGCTGGCGTTCATCGTCGCCATCAGCATTCTGGTCGCTGTGCACGAGTTCGGGCACTTCTGGGTAGCCCGGCGGCTGGGTATAAAGGTGCTGCGTTTTTCCATTGGCTTCGGTAAACCTGTCTGGCTGCACCGCTTCGGCGCCGACCGTACCGAGTTTGCCATTGCCGCCGTGCCACTGGGCGGCTATGTCAAAATGCTCGACGAACGGGAAGCGCCGGTCGCGCCGGATCAGGCCGCACGCGCGTTCAACCGCCAGTCACTGAAAACCCGCTCGGCAGTGATACTCGCCGGCCCGCTGTTCAATTTCGCGTTTGCCGTTGTGGCTTATTGGCTGATGTTCGTCAGCGGTATACCGGGCATGAAACCGATTGTCGGCGAAGTGGCACCTCAGTCGACAGCCGCCACAGCGGGTTTCATCGCCAACGATGAACTGCTCAGTGTTGGCGAAACACCGACACCGACCTGGGATGCTGCCACGCTGGAATTGCTGGATGCTGCGCTGGCATCGGCGAACGTGGACATCGTTGTGCGCGGGCCCGACGGTATGCGGCGGGTGCTGAGCATTGATTTTTCCAGCGACCAGAGCGCCCTGGAAAAGGGTGGCCTGCTGTCCAACCTGGGTTTGTCGGTGTGGCGCCCCAGTGTCCCGGCAGTGGTCGACCGGCTGGTGAGCGGCGGACCGGCGGAACAGGCCGGACTGAAGCCCGGGGACCGTATGGTCGCGGTGGACGGTCAGGCGATTCAGGACTGGAGCGAATGGGTCGAGTACGTACGCGCCCATCCGGAGCACAGCCTCGAGGTGCGCATTGAACGCAGGGGTGCTCAGCTGAACCTTAGCTTGACGCCCAGGGCGGTCGAGGAAGGGGGCAAAACGATTGGTCAGATCGGCGCCTATGTCCGCCAGCCGAGCGGTGAACAGGACCTGGCGCGCACCGTAGTGCGTTATGGTCCGCTCGAGTCTGTCGGCAAGGCAGTCGGCACGACCTGGGAAATGACGGCGCTCACCGTGCGTACCCTGTGGGGCATGGTGTCCGGCAAGGCCTCCTTAGAAAACATCAGCGGACCGATCAGCATCGCCCAGTATGCCGGCTATTCGGCGCGCATCGGGCTGGCGAGTTTTCTCAAGTTCCTGGCCATTGTCAGCATCAGTCTGGGCGTGCTCAACCTGTTGCCTGTCCCGGTTCTGGACGGTGGTCATTTGCTGTATAACCTCATCGAGTGGCTCCAGGGCAGGCCCCTGTCCGAGCCCGCCCAACAGATCGGGCAGCAGCTGGGTATCCTGGTGCTGCTCGCCCTGATGGGCATCGCATTCTACAACGATTTAAGCCGGCTATTCGGAGCCTGACTATCTTGGAAGTGTCATCGCGTCGTGTTCTGCCGGTACTGATTTGCCTGTCGTACCTGCTGTCACTACCGGCCTTGGCCTTCGACGCCTTCCGTGTAAGTGACATCCGTGTGGAGGGACTGCAGCGAATTTCGCCGGGCACGGTGTTCAACTTCCTGCCGGTTCAGGTCGGCGATCAGTTCACCCAGTATGAATCCGAGCGCACTATACGGGCACTGTACAAGTCGGGTTACTTCAAGACAGTTCGACTGGAACGCGACGGCGATGTCCTGGTTGTCGTAGTCACTGAAAGGCCGGCGATCGCCGACATCAAGATCCAGGGCAACGAAGACCTGGAAACCGAACCGTTGCTGGATTCGCTAAAGGACATCGGCCTGGCCAAGGGCAGGGTGTTCGATCGCTCGCTGCTGGACAAAGTGGAGCTGGAGCTGGAGCGGCAGTACTACAGCCGGGGCAAGTACGGTGTAAGAATCGAGACCACGGTCACGCCCCTGGAGCGCAACCGTGTGGATATCCTGATTGATATCTCCGAGGGTTCTGTCGCCAAGATCAGGCAGATCAATATTGTCGGCAATGCCGTGTTCGACGACAAAACGCTGCTCTCGAACTTCAACCAGAGCACGCCGAACTGGTTGTCCTTCTACACCAAAGACGATCAATATTCCAAGCAGGAGCTGGCGGCCGATCTCGAAACGCTGCGTTCCTATTACCAGGATCGAGGCTACATCAAGTTCAATATCGATTCCACCCAGGTGTCGATCACACCGGATAAAAAGGATATCTACATCACCATCAATGTCACAGAAGGTAAACAGTACAAGGTGCGCGAGGTGCGCCTGTCGGGCGAGCTGGTGGTACCACCGGAAAAACTCTACCCCGATTTCAAGATCAGCGCCGGCGACGTGTTTTCGCGCAAGCGTGTCACCGACACGGTCACGCACATTTCGGATACACTCGGCAACGAGGGCTATGCCTTTGCCAACGTCAACACGGTCCCGGATATTGACGAAAAAACGCGGGAGGTGGATCTTACTTTCTTCGTCGACCCCGGCAAGCGGGTCTACGTGCGGCGCATCAATTTTGCCGGCAACAGTAAAACGCGCGACGAAGTGCTGCGACAGGAATTGCGCCAGATGGAAGCCGGCTGGTTTTCCGCGGAAAAGGTGGAACGCTCGCGGACGCGCCTGCAGCGGCTGGGGTTTTTTGAACAGGTCAACGTCGAAACACCAGCAGTCCCCGGATTCACCGACCAGGTGGAAGTCAACTATTCGGTGACCGAACAGCCCTCCGGCAGTATTTCCCTCGGCATCGGCTTCTCCCAGACCTCGGGTATTATCCTCAACGGCAGCATCGCTCAGGAAAATTTCCTGGGCACCGGTCGCCGCGTGAGCGCCGCGCTGAACACCAGTGATGTCACCACCGTATACAGTTTTTCCTATGACAACCCTTACTACACGGTCGACGGCATCAGCCGCGGTTTCGGCGCCTTTTACCGCGCCACAGACGCCAACAATGCCAACATATCCAATTATTCAACCGACACCTACGGGACCAGCGTCACCTACGGCTTCCCGATCAGCGAGTTCAATTCGTTCCAGTTTACAGTGCTGGCTGACAGTCTGAAGCTGAAAGGATCAGACTTTTCCTCCGAGGAAATCACCCAATTCCTCGATCAGTACGGTGATAACTTCAAAAGCCTGGGGCTGTCCGCGAGTTTTGCCTACGACACCCGCAACCGGCGGATTTTCCCCAGTGACGGTGGCTTGCGGCGTATCAGCGCTGAAACCAAGGTGCCCGGATCGCAACTGAAGTTCTACAAGGTGAACCTCTCACTGGATCAGTTTGTGCCCCTGACCAAACTGTTTGTATTTGAGGCGAAAACGGATATCGGCTACGGGGACGGTTATGGCAAATTCAGCCAATTGCCCTTCTTCGAGAACTTCTTCGCCGGTGGTGTCCGCTCGGTACGCGGTTACGAAGATAACTCGCTGGGCCCCAGAGACAGCCAGAATGACCCTATTGGCGGCAGCTTCAAGACCACCGCAACCGCGCAGATACTGTTTCCGCCGCCTTTCTTGACCGAGAGCAACGCGGTCCGGTTGAGCCTGTTCTATGATATCGGTAATGTATTCGCCGGCGCGGAAAGCTGGTCGGGCAGCGATCTGCGCATGTCGGTGGGTCTGGGAGCAATCTGGCTGTCGCCGGTCGGGCCGCTGGCGGTGAGTATCGCCCAGCCGTTTAACGACCAGTCGGGCGACAATCTTCAGCAGTTTCAGTTCACCCTGGGCGCAGGATTCTGATCCGTCCGGTAACGGCTTGGAATCTGACCCAGTTATTTCGTAAGGAGAAGCGTTTTGAACACAGCACAGAAACTACTTGCAACTCTGGCCGCCCTGGTGGTCTTCTCCGCGCCGGCTCTGGCCGAGACCAAGGTCGGCGTGGTCGATACCGTGCGCCTGATGGAAGAAGCGCCGCAAGCGAAGGCCGCGCAGGCCAATATTGAAACGGAATTCGCGCCGCGCGAGCAGGAGCTGTTGGGTTTGCAGAAAAAGATTCGCGAGCTGGAAGACAAGGCTTCGCGTGATGGCGCTGTCATGAGTGAAACGGAGAGTAGCAAGCTGGAACGTGAAATTCTTTCCAAGCGTCGTGAGCTCAAGCGGACCCAGGATGAATTTCGAGATGACCTCAATATTCGCAAGAACGAAGTGCTGGCAAAGTTGCAGCGTCAGATGTATGAGGCGACCGTGGCGCTCGCCAAGGAAAAACAGTACGACGTGATCCTCGGCCAGGGGGTCGTGTATTCCAACAAGAGCGTCGACATTACTGACCTGGTACTGGACAAACTCAAGGCCCAGGCCAAATCGGACAACTAAGCCAGTTGCCACGATGACACTGACCCTCGCACAGCTGGCGGAACAGCTGGGCGCCAAGTTCAGGGGGGATGGCAGCTTGACGATCAGCGGCGTGGCGGCGCTGGCCGAAGCTCGTCGCGGAGATGTCAGCTTTCTCGCGAATCCGAAGTACCGCCGGTATCTTGCGAATACCCAGGCCTCGGCGGTGATCCTCTCCGCTGCAGATGTCGCCCGCGCGACGACGCCAGTACTGGTAACCGAAAACCCCTACGCAGCGTATGCCCGGGCGGTCCGGGCACTGTATCCCCCGCCCGCGCTGCGACAGGGTGTTCACCCCGCGGCAACGGTGGCCGCCGGTGCGCGCATTGACCCCAGCGCCTGGGTGGATGCCGGTTGCGTGATCGAGTCAGATGCGTGTCTCGCTGCGGGTGTGCAGCTGGGACCGGCTTGCGTCATCGCAGCGGGTGCCACTGTCGGTGAGGACAGCCGGCTGGTGGCGCGAGTCACTGTGCTGGCCGGCACGCGCATTGGCAGACGCGCCATTCTGCACCCCGGTGTGGTTATCGGCAGCGACGGTTTCGGTATGGCCCGGGTCGAGCAGCACTGGGAAAAAGTGCCGCAGGTCGGTACCGTGTGCATCGGTGACGACGTTGAAATCGGTGCCAATACTACCGTTGATCGCGGTGCTTTGGGCGCGACAGTCATCGAGAACGGCGTAAAAATCGATAATCAGGTCCAGGTCGCGCATAATGTGTTCATTGGCGCGCACACCGCGATTGCCGCGTGTGTCGGCATTTCCGGCAGTACGCGCATCGGCCGGCACTGTACCCTCGCGGGCGGGGTCGGGGTGGTCGGTCACCTGGATATCGCCGACCATGTACACATCACCGGTATGGCGATGGTCACGCGTTCGATCCGCCAGGCAGGCACCTATTCAGCCGGCACCGGGTTGATGGAAACACGTTTGTGGCGTCGCAACGCGGTGCGAATGAAACAGCTCGATGAGCTGGTGCGGCGCGTGAGTAGAATTGAAAAAAATATATAAAACAGGTTATTATATACATAAACAAGAATCAGGTTCAGGATAACGCATATGGACATAACAGCAATACAGAATCTGCTCCCGCACCGTTATCCCTTTCTGCTGGTCGACCGCGTACTGGCGTTCGAACCCGGTGTCTCGCTACTGGGTATCAAGAATGTGACGTTCAACGAACCGTTCTTCCAGGGACATTTTCCCGAAAAGCCGGTTATGCCGGGCGTTCTGATTCTGGAGGCGCTGGCACAGGCGACGGGTTTACTGGCGTTCCATACCGAGAGCCGCGGCGCCGAGCGCGATACGCTTTACTTTCTCGTCGGCATCGACAACGCACGTTTCAAGCAACCGGTAGTCCCGGGCGATCAGCTGCGCCTGTCGGTTAGCGTAACCAAACAAAAGCGCGGTATCTGGGTATTCGATACCGAGGCGACAGTGGACGGAAAGACCGCGGCGAGCGCGGTGATCATGTGCACCGAACGCAAGATCAACGGTTAGTCTCGCAATCATGCGGGCCAATTTTCACGTCATCCGGTTTCATAGACCAGCAGCGTAATACGCCATGACTGGTCTGATGGGGAGTTCACTGATTCATGCGACCGCTCTGGTCGATCCCGTTGCGCGGGTCTCCGCAGATGTCATTATTGGTCCGTATTCGGTCATCGGGCCCGACGTGGAGATCGGCCAGAACTGCTGGATCGGCTCACACGTGGTCATCGGCGGTGCCACCCGCATCGGCCCCGACAACCGCATATTCCCCTTCGTATCGCTCGGCCAGGACCCGCAGGATAAGAAATACGCGGGAGAGGCGACGGGTATCGAGATCGGCCGTGGTAACACCATTCGCGAATACGTCTCGATCAACCGCGGCACTGTACAAGACGCGGGCGTAACGCGTATTGGTGATGACAACTGGATCATGTCCTATGTGCATATCGCCCACGACTGCCAGATCGGCAACCACACCGTGCTCGCCAACAACGCCACGCTGGCCGGACATGTCCACCTGGGTGACTACGTCACGCTGGGGGGCGCAACCCTGGTACACCAGTTCTGCCATATCGGTGAACACGCCTTTGCCGCCTTCGGCGCGCGCATCAACAAGAACGTGCCGCCATTTGTCACTGTCTGTGAAGGCAGGGCCAGGCCACGGGGCCTCAACATCGAAGGTTTGAAACGGCGCGGGTTTGATGAGCAGCGTATCCGTGCGCTGAAAGACGCCTATCGCCTGCTATACCGTTCGGACCTGACACTGGAAGAGGCGATCGAGCAACTCGGGGAGCCTGCCGCTGCCAGTGATGATGTGCGCCATCTGCGCGATTTCCTGCGAGATGGGCAACGCAGTATCGTGCGTTAGCCCATGACCGCTATGCTGCGCATTGGCCTGGTGGCCGGAGAACTGTCCGGCGACCAGCTCGGTGCCGCGTTGATGCAGCGTATTCGCCAGCGCCACCCCGAAACGCACTTTTGCGGTATTTGTGGTCCAAGCATGCGTGCTGCCGGCTGCACGGCGTTCGCGCATGCCGAGGAGCTGGCGGTGATGGGTTTCACCGAAGTGCTCGGCCAACTGCCACGGCTGTTGCGCCTGCGCCGTCACCTGCTGCGTTGTTTTCTCGAACAGCGGCCGCAGTTGTTCCTGGGTATCGACGCTCCCGATTTCAATCTCGGGCTGGAAAAGCGTTTGAAACAGCACGGTATAGATACCTTGCACTGGGTCAGTCCCTCGGTCTGGGCATGGCGCCGCTACCGCTTGAGAGCGATCCGCCACAGTGTCGACAGCATGTTGACCCTGTTTCCGTTCGAGGCGACATTTTACCGGGACCACGGCGTGCAGGCCCGCTGGGTCGGACACCCGCTGGCCGATGAGATTGCCGACGACTGCGGACGTGAGGCCGCCCGCGCCGCACTGGGTCTGGCCGTCTCCCGGCCGTGTGTCGCGCTGCTTCCGGGCAGCCGCAAGACTGAAATTGAACGCCTCTTGCCCGCTTTCCTGGAGGCCGCCACGCTATGCAGGCGCGCCATAACTGATTTACAGTTCGTCCTGCCGGTGGCAGCGCCCGCGCTGCTGCCCCGTTGCCGCGCCACTGTGCAGCAGCCGCAATACGCAGAGCTTGGTACGATCCTGCTCGACGGCCAGGCCCGCAGTGCCATGTGCGCTGCCGATGCCGTGCTGCTGGCCTCTGGTACGGCGTCGCTGGAGTGCCTGTTGCTCAAGCGTCCCATGGTGGTGGCTTACCGGCTGCACCCGGTGAGCTATCTGCTGGTGCGCGGTCTGTTGCAGGTGCCTTATGTGTCATTGCCGAACAATCTGCTGGGTCGCGGACAGGTCCCCGAGTTCCTGCAGTCAAGCGTAACAGCGGAGCATGTGTCGACGGCATTGCTGGAGTTGCTGCAGGATCCCGCGGCCGCCGCGCGGCAGGTGGAACCGTTCGCCGCACTGCACGAGAGCCTGCGGCGGGATGCGACGGGTCAGGTAGCTGACGCGGTGCTGGAAAGGATTTGCGCACAATAATGCCAATTAGTGAGGTATTTACCGATGCAGCTGCCCGGTCTTGATCTTGGATACTTGCCGGTCTGCCTGGCCGGTGTCGACGAAGCTGGCCGTGGCCCGTTGGCCGGTCCGGTGGTGGCCGCCGCGGTGATTCTGGACCCGGGCAGGTCCATCGAAGGCCTGAGAGATTCCAAGCAACTCAGTGAAAAGCGCCGCGAGACGCTGGCCGCGCAGATACGTGAACGGGCGCTGGCCTGGTCGCTGGGTCGCGCCGAGGTCGAGGAGATCGACCGCGTTAATATCCTCCAGGCGAGCCTGCTGGCCATGCAGCGTGCGGTGGCCGGGCTGGGCCTGGTGCCCGAACTGGTACTGGTCGACGGCAATCGCTGTCCGTGCGTGGACTGCCCGGTACAGGCGGTGGTGAAAGGTGATTCGCTGGTTCCCGCGATCAGCGCCGCGTCCATCATCGCCAAGGTGAGTCGCGATCAGGAAATGATCACCCTGGACGGGCTCTATCCCGGCTACGGACTGGCAGGTCACAAAGGTTACCCCAGCAAACTGCACCTTGAAGCCTTGCAGCGGCTGGGCGTTAGCCCGATTCACCGTCGTTCTTACGCGCCGGTCAGACGGGTGCTCGAAGATGTCCCAGGAGGTGGCGGCTGAGCCGCAAGAACCAGTTGTGGACCCTGCTGCGCTCACGGCCCTCGGCTGGCGAGTGGTCGGCGCGTCATCTCCCATCCACAAGCGATGACAGTTTCCATTATCGATCAGAGTCTATCGGTGCCTACCTCGATGGCGCACGGCGGCAAGTGGAACAAAACCGCACCGATCTCGGCGGCCGGGAGGACAGCTGGATTATCGAGGGCAACAGCCCGTTCCTGCTGACACCGGACACCGTTCGGCGCCCGTCGCGCGGCATCCTCATGGCGCACGGGCTGACGGATTCACCATTTGCCATGCGCGACATGGCACAGTTCTTCCAGCGGCAGGGTTTCTATGTGCTGGCCATGCTGTTACCGGGACACGGCACGCGGCCGGGCGATCTGTTGCGGGTGTGCTGGCGCGACTGGGTGCGGGCCCACCAGCGGCTGCTTGACCTGCTGTCGGAACAGGTCGACCGCGTGTATGCCTGCGGTTTTTCCGCCGGCGCGGCCCTGAGTCTATACCAGAGCACGCTGAATCCGGCCATCAGGGGCTTGTTTCTGTTCGCGCCGGCGCTCGGCGTCTCGCCGTTGGCCCGGCTCACCCTGCCATTGGCGGCTCTCGGACGGCGCTGGCGACGGCTGGCCTGGTTTGATGTGCAGCCTGACAGCGACTGTTTCAAGTACGAATCGCTCACCAACCGCGCGATTGCCGAAGTGTACAAGATGATTCAGGCGCTGGCGCAGCTGAGCGAAATCAGCGCACGCAGTGTGCCGCTGTTCGTCGCCGCCAGCGAACGCGACGCCACCCTGAATTCTGCGGCGAGCCTCGCCTGGTTCGCCCGGCAGACCGGGCCGCGGCGGATGCTGTATTACAGCGCGGGTCAGCCACGCGTCCCGGATCTGGTCAAGCGTGTTCCTGCGTGTTTTCCGGAACACCGTATCCGCAGTTTCTCGCACACTGCACTGATTCAGTCGCCCGCCAATCCGCACTACGGCGCCCGGGGCACTTACCGGTTCTGCACCCATTACTACCGGCTTGATCGCTGGAAGTACCTACGCTGTAAGGCCGGTGAAGAGGATTGTCTGGGCGAGATGTTCGACGAGTCACCAGACTGCCAGATCATCCGCAGGTTGACCTACAATCCTCTCTTTGAGGAGCTGCTCGGCGAGCTGCGTGACTTCATGGCCGCCACCGGCATATAGCGCGGTGGCGGCGCCAAAGCCCGGTAACGGCGCCCGCGGCTTGTCAAGCCTTGAATCGCCGGCGGCAAAACCGGAAACTCCCGGCATGCGCCCCGTCTTCGTTCATCTGCATCTGCATACCGAGTATTCGCTGGTAGACGGTATGGTGCGCATCAAACCGCTGGTGAAAGCCGTGGCGGGCGCAGATATGCCGGCGGTGGCGGTCACTGACCAGAGCAACCTTTTCGCCATGGTAAAGTTCTACCGGGCCGCCATGGCGGCCGGCGTGAAACCGGTCATCGGCGTCGATATGTGGTTGCGCAACCCCGATCAACCGGCCAAGCCCTGGCGTCTGCTGCTGCTGTGCAAGAACCGCGAAGGGTACAGGAATCTTACCGAACTGGTATCGCGCAGTTACCTGGAAGGCCAGCACCACGCGGTCCCCATGGTCGATCGCGAGTGGCTGCAGGGCCACAACGCGGGGCTGATTGTGCTCTCCGGCGGTCGCGAGGGTGACGTTGGCGAGGCCTTGCTCGCACGCAATGCCGAACTGGCGGAGCAGCACCTCGACTTCTGGCAAGCGCTGTTTCCGGATCATTACTACCTCGAGGTACAACGTACCGGCCGCGAACGCGAGGAAGACTATCTGCACGCAGTGGTGGCGCTGGCCGCTGAACGCGGTTTGCCAGTGGTGGCCACCAACGATGTGCATTTTATCCGGCCCGAGGATTTCGACGCGCACGAGGTGCGGGTCTGTATCCACGACGGCCGCACGCTGGACGACCCGCGTCGGCCGCGGCGCCACTCCGACCAGCAATACCTGCGCACGCCCGAGCAAATGCAGGCGCTGTTTGCCGATCTGCCGGAAGCGCTCGAAAACAGTGTCGAGATCGCGCGGCGCTGCAACCTGGAGCTGACCTTCGGTAAGAACTATCTGCCTGAATTCCCGGTGCCGGAAGGACTCACGATCGATGAGTATTTCCGCCGGCAGGCCCGCGAAGGACTGGCACAGCGCCTGGCGACGCTGCTCGATCCGCAGGCACCCGAGTTCGTCGAACAGCGCAAGCCCTACGATGAGCGCCTGGAAACGGAACTCGAGGTAATTGTATCCATGGGCTTTCCGGGATACTTCCTGATCGTCGCGGACTTCATCCGGTGGGCCAAGCACAACGGCGTGCCGGTCGGCCCCGGCCGCGGTTCCGGCGCGGGTTCCCTGGTTGCGTATGCACTGAGGATCACCGACCTCGACCCGCTCAAATATGAGCTGCTGTTCGAGCGTTTCCTCAATCCTGAGCGCGTTTCCATGCCCGACTTCGACGTTGATTTCTGTATGGAGGGCCGCGACCGGGTCATTGACTATGTGGCCGAGCACTATGGCCGGGAGAAAGTCTCGCAGATCATTACCTACGGCTCCATGGCGGCCAAGGCGGTGGTGCGCGACGTCGGCCGGGTGCTGGGCCACCCCTATGGTTTCGTCGACCGTATTGCGAAACTGATTCCATTCGAAATCGGCATGACGCTGGACAAGGCGCTGGAACAGGAAGAAGCGCTGCGGCAACTGTATGACGACGATGAAGACGTCAGGGCCCTGCTCGACATGGCGCGCTCCCTCGAAGGCCTGTCGCGCAACGCCGGCAAGCACGCCGGTGGCGTGGTCATATCGCCGACCAAGCTGACCGATTTTACGCCCGTCTATTGCGAGCAGGGCGGCGTCAATGTCGTCAGTCAGTTCGACAAGGATGACGTTGAGGCCGTGGGCCTGGTCAAGTTCGACTTCCTCGGTCTGCGTACGCTGACCATCATCGACTGGGCGCTGCAGACCATCAACAAGCAGCGCTGCGATGGGGGCGCACCGGCGCTCGATATCAGTTCCGTTCCCCTGGAAGACAAAGCGACTTTCGACCTGCTCAAGGCTTATCAGACCACCGCGGTGTTCCAGCTCGAGTCGCGCGGTATGAAAGACCTCATCAAGCGCCTGCAACCCGACTGTTTCGAGGACATCATCGCCCTGGTGGCGCTGTTTCGCCCCGGTCCGCTGCAGTCCGGCATGGTGGAGGACTTCATCAACCGTAAACACGGCCGTGCCCGGGTCGAGTATCCCCATCCGGATCTGGAGCAGATTCTCAAGCCCACCTACGGCGTCATCCTGTACCAGGAACAGGTCATGCAGATCGCCCAGGTGCTGGCTGGTTACACGCTGGGCGGTGCTGATCTGCTGCGCCGTGCCATGGGCAAGAAGAAAGCGGAGGAAATGGCCAAACAGCGGGCCATTTTTACCGAGGGAGCGCTATGCAGGGGGGTAGCAGAGAAGACCGCAACCTATATTTTCGACCTGATGGAGAAATTCGCCGGCTATGGTTTCAACAAGTCGCATTCGGCCGCCTATGCGCTGGTTTCCTATCAGACCGCGTGGCTGAAAGCGCACTACCCCGCGCCGTTCATGGCGGCCGTTCTGTCTGCGGACATGGATAACACCGACAAGGTCGTCAACCTCATCGAGGAATGCCGCCACATGCGGCTGGATGTCGTGGCGCCGGACATCAATCGCTCCGGTTATGCGTTTAGCGTCGAAGGTCAGACCATCGTGGTATACGGCCTCGGGGCCATCAAGGGGGTCGGCGAATCGGCCATTGAAGTGATCATCCAGGAGCGTGTTGCCAACGGCGCGTTCAGGTCGCTGGTCGATCTTTGCCGGCGCGTGGATTCGCGCAAGGTGACGCGGCGCGTCTACGAGGCCCTCATCCGATGCGGCGCCCTCGACAAGCTGGGCGAAAACCGCGCCTCGCTCATGCTGCAGTTGCCGGAGGCGCTGAAATCCGCGGAGCAGCACCTGCGCGATTCGGCTGCCGGTCAAACCGACATGTTCGGCTGCGTAGTGGCGCCGGCGGGACCTGCGGAGATCGCGCTGCCCGCTGTTTCCGAGTGGGACGAGGAAACGCGCCTCGCTGGCGAAAAGGAAACGCTGGGGCTGTATCTGACCGGTCATCCTATCGAGCGCTATCGCGAGGAACTCGCCAATATGGTCACCGCGCCGCTGGCGGAACTGGCCGAAGAAACGCCCGCGGCCGGCGGTGGCGTGCAGCGCGGCAAGGAGAAGGCCGTGGTGCTGGCCGGGCTGGTGGTCGAACTGCGGACCCGCAATACTCAGAGTGGCGGGCGCATGGCCTTTGTCACTCTCGACGACCGTACCGCGCGCATGGAAATTAGGGTCTTCTCGCGGGTATTCGACCAGTACCGGACGCTGCTCGCCAACGATAAGGTGCTGGTGGTGCAGGGCGCGCTGGCCTTCGACGATTTCTCGGGCAGCATGCGTCTCAACGCCAAAAAGATCTACGAAATCGATCAGGCGCGAGAGGTCTATGCACGGCGTCTGGTCGTCAGTGTCGGTGCCCAGAAAGCCGGCAATGGTTTCCTGACGTCGCTGGCAGCGGTGCTCGGCCCTTTTTGCGACGGCAGCTGCCCGGTCGGTATTCAATACCAGAACGGGTCCGCGCAGGCGCATATGACCCTGGGAGAGGGCTGGCGCGTGCATCCCACCGATGAGTTGCTGCACCGTTTGCGCGAACTGGCCGGCGAGCACCAGGTCAAGGTCATGTACGGCCCATAGCCAGCAGTCCGCAGCGTAAATATGGCAGCAATTTGCCCTGAGCCGGTGTTGCCGTACAGCGACGAATGCTATAATTGTCTGGTGTTTTGAACCAACACACTGGGGACGATCGGGAACACATGGCGACGGGACGAATCCAGCCACAGTCGGCGGCGGCAGCAGCTGTCTTAAGAATGCGACACACACGCAGTTTCTATGCTGCTCACTTGCCTGATTTATTCAAGAACAAGCTATGTGAGTACGGGTTTCTCACAGGTGGCACAGCGGCAGTGCGACGCGGAGTCTGAAATATGGGCGTGAATCTGGAAAGCGGGAATCTTCGTCGCCTTTACCAGCGGCATCCGATCAGCGGCTGGAGCCGTTCGCCGGACCGCACGCGTCGAGACTACCCGGTGCGCATTTATACCCTGGGGCGCTTCAGCGTCCAGCTGAATGGTCACGCGGTCTCTCCAAAACAGTCGAGCCAGCACCGGCCGATGGAGCTGCTGCAGGCGCTGATCGCACTGGGCGGACGCGATGTTGGTGTCGAGCTTCTTAGTCAGGCGCTGTGGCCGGACGCCGATGGAGACCTCGCCAAGAATAACTTCGATGTCACCCTGCACCGCCTGCGGCGCCTGTTCGGCATCAACGAATTGCTGCGGTTGTCCGATCAACGATTGACGCTGAACAGCGACCTGGCCTGGGTGGATGTGTGGACGTTCGAACGGCTGGTGAATCACGCCGAACGCCTGCTACCGCTTGCCGCAGACGAAGTGGTTATGCGCCAGCTCGCCAGAGTCAGCGAAAGCCTGGCCACGCTGTACCAGGGCAACTTCCTGGATCGCGAAGCGGGTAACGCCTGGTCACTGACACTGCGGGAGCGTCTGCGCAGTAAGTTGCTGCGCCACGTTCTCGAAAGCGGGCAGGTCTGGGAGCGATTGGGTGAGTGGGAGCAGGCCATACGTTTGTACCGCAAGGGCCTGGAAATTGACTCGCTGACCGAAGCCCTCTACCAGCGCCTGATGATCTGCTTCCGGGAAACCGGCCACCGTGGCGATGCGCTGGCGGTGTTCGAGCGTTGCCGGGAGATACTGGCTCGACAATTCCAGATCGATCCGTCGGCGACAACCCTCGCACTGTATTCCTCCCTGAAAACCTGAGTCCGTTGCGGCGCTGTTCCGCCGCCTTTTAGCCTGCCAGATTCCACAGCCAGTGCCCCTGCGGCACCGGGCGCGAGTACCTGTGCACGTTATGCACCCCCGTAAGCTTTTTGTAAGTGAGGCTTTGCCATAGTCGACTCCGCAGCCATAACTACAAAATCACAATACGTAGAGCAACGCTGGAGGAAACTATGGAGAACTACATCGTGCGCATCTATCGGCGCGACGCGACTGACCCCCACAAGGTTGTCGGTGTTTTCGAATCCATTGAACAGGAGACGGAGAACACCTTTAACCATCTCAACTCCCTTGTTTCTCTGCTGGCAACCGATTGCGCTGATGACGAACCAGCAGACGATGAAACGCTGAGATCCCGATCGGCAACCCTAACAGACTGAACACAATCAATAACGGAGGAGTAATGACGATGAACCGAGCAAAGACACTGACACTCGCCACAGCGTGTGGGTGCCTGCTGACGATGGCCGCTTCGATGTCAGCGCACGCGGCGTTTGTGATCCAGGGCGGTTCGACCCAGAACCTGCCAATTACAGGCAATGACTTCAATAGCGAGTTGATCGCACTTGGCTTCGACCAGATGACCAGCGGCGCCCAGCTGAGCGTCAGCCAGGACGGATTTATAGATTTTTACTATATTGGCGCTGAATCGTCTTACAATAACCGCTTTACAGCGCAGAGTAATGCGTTGTCGGGAAACAGCCAAGGTTTTTTCACCGAAAACAATGAAGGGTTTAACTTCTCGGGCTACGCCGGTTTCACCATTGCCGTTTCGGCAAACGATATTCTGAATTTCAGTTTTACCAGCGATGATGCGAATGCCCTCACACCAGTGGACAACTTCAACAACACCAACCTGCAGGGTCTGGGTATCTATGTTGACAGTAGCGAGTCGGGTTCGCTGCAGCGGGTTGTGCTGGGCTACAACGATCAGATGTTCAACGACGATAAGGACTTTGAGGACATGTTGATTCGCGCCGACTTTCGACCGGTACCCTTGCCCGCGGCCGCCTGGCTGTTCGGCGCAGGGTTGGCCAGTCTGGCCGGTTTCGCCCGCAGATCTGCCAAGCGCAGCTGACGGGCCCCAGGAACGCCACTGCGTGCGTACCGCGCGGGAGGGCGGGAACCTGCGCCGATGTGGGGGCCGGTGCCGGCGCATCAGCACCGGCCCCATTCAGGGGGTGACCTTGTGCCGGCGTTTGCGTAAAATCGCCGCCGATGAACCTGAATTTTCTGGATTTTGAACAGCCCATCGCCGAACTCGAAGCGAAGATCGAGGAGCTGCGCTATGTGGGTGACGACGCCGAGATCAATATCAACGAGGAAATCGGCCGCTTGCAGGCCAAGAGCCAGTCGCTGACCGAATCGATTTTCTCCAACCTCAACGCCTGGCAGATTGCCCAGCTGGCGCGCCATCCGCAGCGCCCTTACGCGCTGGATTACATCGACAAGATATTTACCGAGTTTCAGGAACTGCACGGCGACCGGGCCTTCGCCGATGATGCGGCGATTGTCGGTGGGCTGGCGCGCCTGGACGGCGCACCGGTAATCGTCATCGGTCAGCAGAAAGGACGCGACACCAAGGAGAAGATCCACCGCAATTTTGGTATGCCGCGACCCGAAGGGTACCGCAAAGCCAAGCGCCTGATGGAGATGGCCGAACGCTTCAAGTTGCCGCTGCTCACCTTCATCGATACACCCGGTGCTTACCCGGGAATCTGCGCCGAAGAGCGCGGTCAGAGCGAAGCCATCGCCCGCAACCTGTACGTGATGGCGGACCTGAAAACGCCAGTGGTGTGTACTGTCATCGGTGAGGGCGGGTCGGGCGGCGCCCTGGCAATTGGCATCGGTGACCGCATGCTGATGCTGCAGTACAGCATCTACTCGGTGATTTCTCCCGAGGGTTGTGCCTCCATTCTGTGGAAGAGCGCCGACAAGGCAGCCGACGCCGCTGAGGCAATGGGCGTGACGTCCGATCGTCTCAAAGACCTGAATCTGATCGATGACATCGTCGAGGAACCGCTGGGCGGGGCCCACCGCAACCCCGACGCGATGGCCGAACGGCTCAAGGCCCACCTTGTAGACCAACTGGAGCAGCTGACCCGGCTGCCCACCGATCAACTGATCGCCGCCCGCTACCAGCGCCTCATGTCCTACGGTGAGTACCTGGAAAAGTGAAACGTTCCGCGCGTCGCTTCTGAACCAGCTCCCCGCGGCGCCGGTTTACTGTATCGCCTACAGTGGCGGCGTCGATTCCCACGTGTTGCTCCACGCCATGGCCCTGCTTGCCGATGCACTGCCGGCTGCGCTGACGGCCGTGCATATCGACCATCAGCTCCTGCCGCAATCGGGCGAGTGGGCCACGCACTGCCGCGCAGTGTGCGCAGCACTGGGGGTACCGTTCGAGGTCCTGCAGGTCGACGCCAGTCCGGCGGGCGGCGAGAGTCCGGAGGCCGCCGCACGGCGCGCCCGCTATCAGGCGCTGGCCGGCTGGCTGCCCGGGGACGCCGTGTTGTTGACCGCGCAACACCGCGAGGACCAGGCCGAGACACTCCTGCTGCAATTGTTTCGGGGTGCCGGACCGCGTGGCCTGGCGGCCATGCCGCTGGTGACGCCGTTCGGCGCAGGCAGGCTGGCGCGCCCGCTGCTGGAGCACAGCCGGGCAGACATCCTGGCGTACGCGCGCCAGCAGCGCCTGCGCTGGGTTGAAGACCCGAGTAACAACGACCTGCGCTACGATCGCAATCTGCTCAGGCGCGAACTGCTGCCCGCCATCCGCCAGCGCTGGCGCGGCGTCCACAAGGTGCTGGCCCGCGCTGCGAGGCTGCAGGCCGACCAGGCGGAGCTCGCAGCGGCACTCGCACAGATCGACCTGGAGCGTTGCCGCGGCGGCGACCACGTCGGCCAGCTGGCCTGTCGGCCGTTGCTCGAGATGAGCCGGGCGCGGCAATTCAATCTGTTGCGCCACTGGATTGACAGCAATGGCCTGCCGATTCCCGCCCGGACCGTGCTCGACCAGCTCGTGGACAGCGTCCTGTGGGCCCGCCGCGACGCCAGCCCCCGGCTGCAGTGGCCGGGGGCGGAAGTGCGCCGGTACCGCGATCATCTGTATGCCATGCCGCCTCTGCCGCCCACGGACAACACGGCGCGCTTTACCTGGAACATCAATGAGCCCCTGCGATTGCCCGACGGCAGCCTGCTCACTGCGACGGCAGCCACCGGCAGCGGCTTGCGGGTCGATGGAGACGCGTGGCTGGAAATCAGGTTTCGCCAGGGCGGCGAAGTGCTGCAACCGGCTGGCCGCCAGGGTCACCACGCACTGAAACAGCTGTTCCAGGAGTGGCGGTTACCGGACTGGGAACGCAGCCGCGTACCCCTGGTGTTCCGCAGAGGTGTGCTGGTGGCGGTGGCGGACTTCTGTGTTTGTGAAGGTTTCCAGGCGCTGTCCGGTCAACCGGGCTGTGCGTTGCGCTGGAGCCGCAGCGCGAATTCGGCCGCGGTTGCATTGTGACCCCGGAGCTAATCTGGTAGTGTGGTTTCCCGTCCAGGTGCTGTAACCTCCAGTTCTCTTTGGAGCTTCATGACCCAATTTATATTTATCACTGGCGGCGTGGTTTCCTCTCTCGGGAAAGGCATCGCCGCCGCGTCGCTCGGTGCGCTGCTGGAGGCGCGCGGTCTCAAGGTCACGCTGCTGAAACTGGATCCTTATATCAACGTGGATCCGGGTACCATGAGCCCCTTCCAGCACGGTGAGGTGTTTGTGACCAATGACGGTGCGGAGACCGACCTCGATCTCGGTCACTACGAACGCTTTGTTCGTACCACCATGGGCAAGTGCAATAATTTCACCACTGGCCAGATCTACGAAAGCGTGATTCGCAAGGAACGGCGCGGTGACTACCTCGGCGGTACGGTGCAGGTCATCCCGCACATCACCGACGAAATCAAGCGCTGCGTGCGCGCCGGCGCCCAAGGGGCCGACATCGCCATGGTGGAAATCGGTGGTACCGTCGGCGACATCGAATCCCTGCCGTTCCTGGAAGCCATACGTCAGATGGGCGTCGAACTCGGTCACGGCAACGCGATCTTCATGCACCTGACGCTGGTGCCCTATATTGCCGCGTCCGGGGAAATCAAGACCAAGCCCACGCAGCACTCGGTAAAAGAGCTGCGCTCGATCGGTATCCAGCCCGACATCCTGCTGTGCCGCGCCGACCGTCCGATTCCGGTAGATGAAAAACGCAAAATCGCGCTGTTCACCAACGTGCCGGACAAGGCGGTGATTTCCGCCGTGGACGTCGACAGTATCTACAAGATCCCGTTACTGTTGCACCAGCAGCACCTGGACGATATTGCCGTAGACCTGTTACACCTGGACACTCCTGCGGCGGATCTGTCCGAATGGCAACGGGTGGTGGACAGTCTTGAGCACCCGGAGCGCGCGGTCACGGTTGCCATGGTGGGCAAGTACGTCAATCTCACCGAATCCTATAAGTCATTGTCAGAAGCGCTGATCCACGCGGGTATCCGCACACGGACGCGGGTGAAGATCCGCTACGTCGACTCGGAGGTGATCGAGCAAAAGGGGCTGGACGTGCTCGGCAAGGCGGACGCCATCCTGGTGCCGGGTGGTTTTGGCGAACGCGGTGTTGAAGGCAAGGTCATGGCGGTACGTTGCGCGCGCGAGCGCGGTATCCCCTATCTGGGTATCTGCCTGGGGATGCAGGTTGCCGTAATCGAGTTTGCCCGCAATGTTGCCGGCCTCGAAGGCGCCCAGAGTACCGAGTTCTTCCGCGACACCCCGCATCCGGTCATCGGACTGATCACCGAATGGCAGGACCATACCGGAAAAATAGAACGTCGGGATGAACACAGTGACCTCGGCGGAAGCATGCGACTGGGTGGCCAGACCTGCAGACTGGTGCCGGGCACGCTGGCGCACCGGGTATACCGCAAGGACGAAATCGTCGAGCGTCACCGTCACCGCTACGAGTTCAACAACGCCTATCGCGAAGTCCTGGAAGAAGCCGGTCTGACGATTTCCGGTACCTCGGTGGACGGCAACCTGGTGGAGGTGGTCGAAATCAGCGGTCATTCCTGGTTTGTGGCCTGCCAGTTCCACCCGGAATTCACCTCGACACCGCGCGACGGCCATCCGCTGTTCACCGGTTTCATTGAAGCGGCCATCCGCCACCGTGAATCGCTGCAGGTTAAGGCCGCGCAACCCAGCCTTGCAGAGGCCGACATTTAGCGGCTCACGTTTCCTTTTGAGTGGTCTGGATTGATGAGGATGCTGCAAGCATGAAGGTATGTGGATTCACAGTGGGGCTGGACGCCCCATTTTTTCTTATCGCCGGTCCCTGCGTTATCGAGACCGAGGAACTGGCTCTGTCGACGGCGGCGGAATTGAAAGCCATCACAGCGGCGCTGGGCATTCCATTCATCTATAAATCGTCCTTCGACAAGGCGAACCGTTCGTCCGCCAGGAGTTTTCGCGGCCCGGGTCTGGACGCCGGGTTGAGTATTCTGCAGAAGGTCAAGGATGAGGTGCGGGTACCGGTGCTCACCGACGTGCACGAGGATACCCCGCTCGACGAGGTTGCGGCAGTGGTCGATGTGTTGCAGACACCTGCATTCCTGTGCCGCCAGACGAACTTTATTCAGAACGTGGCCCGGGCCGGCCGGCCGGTGAATATCAAAAAGGGCCAGTTCCTGGCGCCCTGGGACATGAAGAACGTGGTCGACAAGGCGCGCGCTGCCGGCAACGAGCAGATCATGGTGTGTGAACGCGGCGTGTCTTTCGGTTACAACAACCTGGTAGCGGATATGCGCTCACTCGCGGCGATGCGCGACACCGGGGCGCCGGTGGTATTTGACGCCACGCACTCGGTGCAGCTGCCGGGCGGGCAGGGTAGTGCCTCGGGTGGACAGCGCGAGTACGTTCCCGTGCTGGCTCGCGCCGCGGTCGCCGCCGGCGTTGCGGGCGTTTTCATGGAAACCCATCCGGATCCGGCGCGCGCCCTGAGCGATGGCCCGAATGCCTGGCCGCTGTATCAGGTGAAAGAACTGCTGGAAATATTGAAGCTTATCGACGAGACAGTAAAATCGCGGCCATTTCCAGAAACTGCGCTGCTCGGCGGATGACCGCTGCTGTAGCGGTCACGCCACGAGCGGCTGTGCGCGTCCGCGGACATGAACTTGTGGTGCGTCTGGGGGCTCGGGATTTTCCGCGACCAGTCATCTACGCTAGCGTGAGGGAGAGCAATAATGGCAACTATAAGAGATGTTAAGGGACGCGAGATTCTCGATTCGCGTGGCAATCCCACGGTCGAGGCCGATGTACTGCTCGATGATGGCTCAATGGGGCGTGCGGCAGTGCCCTCCGGCGCATCGACCGGCACCCGTGAAGCGGTCGAACTGCGTGACGGCGACCCCAGTCGTTACCTCGGCAGGGGGGTGCGCAAGGCGGTCGCCAATGTCAATGGCGAAATCCGTGACGCCGTTGTCGGTATGGACGCCGCCGCCCAGGCCGACGTTGACAACCGTATGATCGAGCTCGACGGCAGCAGCAGCAAGGGGCGGCTCGGCGCCAACGCCTTGCTGGCCGTATCCCTGGCGACTGCCCAGGCACAGGCGCACTCGGCCAACCTGGCGTTGTACCAGCACCTGCGGCCGCAGGGGCCCTTCCAGTTGCCGGTACCAATGATGAATATCATCAATGGCGGTGCGCACGCCAGCAACAGCGTCGATCTCCAGGAGTTCATGATTGTCCCAGTGGGCGCCCCCAGTGTCCACGAGGCGGTACGCTACGGCGCGGAAGTGTTTCATGCCCTGAAGTCAGTGCTCGCGGGGCGTGGACTGAGCACCACCGTGGGCGACGAAGGCGGCTTTGCACCCGATCTGCCGTCCAACGAGTCGGCCATAGAGGTCATTCTTGAAGCCATCGAACACGCGGGTTTCAAGGCCGGTGCGGATATCTACCTGGCGCTGGACCCCGCGAGTTCGGAGTTTTACCGCGACGGCAAATACCACCTGGACTCGGAAGGCAAAGTGCTGGACTCAGCGGCGTTCGGTGACTACCTGGCAGCCTGGGTGGATCAGTACCCGATTATCTCCATCGAAGACGGTATGGCCGAAGATGACTGGGAAGGCTGGAAGTTGCACACCGAGAAGCTTGGCGGGCGCGTACAGGTGGTCGGTGACGACCTGTTCGTGACCAACACGACGATTCTGCAACGGGGTATCGAGCAGCATATTGGCAATGCGATACTGATCAAGCCGAACCAGATCGGTACCCTCACCGAAACACTGGCGGCGATCACTATGGCTGAGCAGGCCGGCTACGCGGCTATCTTGTCCCACCGCTCCGGTGAGACCGAAGACGTGGCGATTGCCGATATTGTTGTTGGCAGTTCGGCCACGCAGATCAAGACCGGTTCGCTGTCGCGTTCCGACCGCGTTGCCAAGTACAATCGCCTGATACGCATCGAGGAGCAGCTGGGCGATGCTGCCAGCTACGCCGGCAGGGACGCCTTTAACCAGTTCAGGTAATGGAGACGCTGTACAGCGCCCGCCGGTTTGCGGAGTCGCGGGCCGTGCTCCTGCGGGAATCCGCGCTCAGGCAGTGGTTGCCAACCGCCGCAGGAGCTGCTCACGGTGCGTCCTGCAGCATGCTACCCGGTGTGTAGCTCACCGACCGCTGGATAAGGCGGACGATAGAACGCGATGCGCTGGCTGCTATGGTTACTGGTCGTGCTACTGGTGCTGTTGCAGTATCGCTTGTGGGTGGGCGACGGCAGCCTGGCGGAAGTCTGGGGTCTATACCAGCAGGTTGAAGCGCAACGCGCGGAAAACGAGCGGCTGCTGGAACGCAACCAGGCGCTGGAAGCCGAGGTCAAGGATCTTAAACAGGGTCTGGACGCCATTGAAGAACGCGCCCGCGAAGAACTCGGCATGATCAAGGACGGCGAGACCTTCTACCAGATTATCGAAGAACCGCCGGCCAAGGGCGTAACACAGCGATGAGCCTAACAGCGAACTACTGGGCGGTTGTTCCCGCAGCGGGTGTCGGCCAGCGTATGGGCGGAGCGCTGCCGAAACAGTTCCTGGCCCTGGGGAAACAGACCGTACTCGAACACAGCCTTGAATCCCTCTGGCACGGAGTCCAGCTCAAGGGGTTAGTACTGGTGAGCGGCGGCCACCCGGCGCTCGCCTCGATACAGGAGCGTTTTGCCGCATACCGGTTGCTGCGCGCACCGGGCGGTAGGGAGCGTTGCCATTCGGTGCTCAATGGCCTGCAGGCCTTGCGCAACAAAGCGCAGGCTGACGACTGGGTGCTGGTGCATGACGCCGCGCGGCCGTGCGTGCGGGTGCAGGATCTGCACCGCCTGCTGGCGCTGCTGCATAACCACCCGGTGGGCGGTTTGCTCGGTTTCCGCGTGCACGACACCGTGAAACGCGTCGATGACCAGTTCCTGGTCGAGACCAGCGTGGAACGCCGAGGGTTGTGGCACGCCTTTACCCCGCAGATGTTCCGCTACGGTCTGTTGCACGCGGCACTGGAAAAAGCACTGGCGGACGGCTATGAGGTGAGTGACGAATCTTCCGCCATGGAGCACGTCGGTCACCGGCCGCTGCTGGTCGAGGGACACCCCGACAATATTAAGATCACCCACCCGACAGACCTGCCGCTGGCGGAATTTTTCCTCAAACAACAGGGGCGGCTGTGAGAATCGGACAGGGGTTTGACGTGCACGCTTTCGAGCCTGGCCGACGGCTGGTACTGGGTGGTGTGCACGTTCCGCACACAGACGGATTAAGGGCCCATTCCGACGGCGATGTGCTGTTGCACGCGCTGTGCGACGCGCTGCTCGGCGCAGCTGCACTCGGGGACATTGGCGGGCATTTTCCCGACAGCGATGCGGCGTATGCGGGTGCCGACAGTCGCGACCTGCTGCGCCAGGTGTGCGCAAAGCTCGACGCGCGCGGTTTGCGGCCGGTCAATGCCGACATTACCGTCATCGCACAGACGCCCAGACTGGCACCTTTCATAGACGCCATGCGTGCCACGATTGCCGCAGATATGCAGATTGGCATCGAGTCCATCAGTGTCAAGGCCACGACCAGCGAGCAGCTGGGATTCACCGGCCGCGGCGAAGGCATCGCTGCGCTGGCGGTGGTGTTGCTGGAGCAGCCGGCGGCGCTGTGACGGCCACGGCAGCGCAGTTCAGACCGATTGGCCGGCACCTGCGGCACGCCTGGGGCGGTCCGGTCGGCAGCGGGCGCATCCGCGTCACGCCGGAAGACTTCCAGGTGTTCGAAGTGGCGCTGGTCACACCCTGTGGCGAGGGTGAACATTGCTGGCTGCTGGTGCGTAAGCGTGACAGCAATACCCAGTGGGTGGCGAGTCAGCTGGCGAAATTTGCCGGCGTGCCCGTGTCAGCGGTGAGTTACGCCGGCCTCAAAGACCGGCACGCCGTGACCGAACAGTGGTTTTCCGTGCAGCTTCCGGGCCAAACCGGTCCCGACTGGCGGACCCTGCAGCACGCCGATTTCCAGGTACTGTTGGCCAGCCGGCATCTACGTAAACTGAAGACCGGCGCACTGTTGGGCAACCGCTTTCAACTGCGTATTCGCTCGGTGACCGCCGACGGTGACAGGCTGCAGGAACGTCTGCAGCGGGTAGCCGGCGGCGGCTTTCCGAACTATTTCGGCGAGCAGCGTTTCGGCCTGCAGGACAGCAACCTCGATCAGGCCGCGCGGCTTTTTCAGCAGCCGCGACGCCGCGTGCTGCACGCTAAACATGGTCTCTATCTGTCGGCGGTGCGCTCGGCACTGTTCAACCGCGTACTCGCGGCGCGCGTTGTCGCCGGATCATGGAATCAGGCCATCCCCGGTGATGCGCTGCAGCTCGAAGGCAAGTCCGCCTGCTTTGTCGCTGACGCCACCGATAGCGAAACACAGCAACGGCTGGCTGCGCTCGAACTGCACCCGACCGGTCCCTTGTGTGGTGCCGGTGAACCGCTGTGCCGCGGTGCAGCGCTGGCGTTCGAAGCTGAGCAGCTGCAGGGCTGTCAGGACTGGATCGACGGCTTGCGGCGCGCACGGCTTGCCGTGGCCAGACGGGCGTTGCGGGTTATCCCGCGTGACTTGCGCTGGACGGCCGCAGCCGATGGCAGCTGGGGACTGGAGTTTTACCTGCCCGCGGGCAGTTATGCCACCAGTCTGCTGGGTGAAATCCTTGCTACCGGTCCAGTGCCATGACCACCGCCGGAGAACGTCTGGACGCAATCGGTCAGCGAATCGCTGACGCCGCCCGCCGCGCCGGGCGCACGCCGCAGCAGGTACGCCTGATCGCCGTCTCCAAAACGCAGTCGCTGACGGCCATGCAGTCACTGGTCGATCTGGGTGTGCACGATTTTGGCGAAAGTCAGGTGCAGGAAGCGTGGCGGAAGATGCAACACTTCCGGGACGCGGCGCTGAACTGGCACTTCATCGGGCATTTGCAGGCCAATAAAACCCGGCACATGACGGGACGCTTCCAGTGGGTACACTCGGTTGACAGCGTCAGACTGGCCCGGCGCCTGGCACAGCCGCTGCCCGCGGGACAGGCAGCGCTGAGATTATTGCTGCAGGTCAACGTCGCCGGGGATCCTGCGAAGCACGGTCTGCTGCCGCAGGCACTCTACCCCACGGTAGAGGATCTGCTGCAGCAACAGCTGCCGGGGATACAACTGTGTGGTTTGATGACGATCGGCTTCCTCGGTGCCAGCGAGTATCAGACGCGCGCTAGTTTTGCGGCACTGCGGGATCTGCTGGAAGGCTGCCGGCAACGCTTCGGCGACCGTTTCCGCGAACTGTCCATGGGGATGAGCGACGATTTTGAGCTGGCGATCGAGGAAGGCGCGACCATGGTACGGATCGGCACCGCCCTGTTCGGGAGCCGTCGCTAGGAGGCTGTCGGACTTGGGTGATCGTAGCGAGAAAGTGGGAGAACGAGGACAGTTTTTCGAAGGTTTGAGGAGCTGAGCCGTGACTCTGTGATGAACAGATAATGATTACTCGGACAGGTGCCTGGCAGGCTGTCCGAGGTGCACCTGCGATACGCATCAACTGCGTTTCAGCAGAACATACACCGCCCCCGTGCCCCCGTCGCAATCGCGCGCCGAACAGTAGGCAAGCACTTCATCACGCTGCTGCAACCAGCTGCCGACTTTCTGCTTAAGGACCGGCGCGCGGTGGCGTGAGCCGCGCCCCTTGCCATGCACGACGCGCGCGCACTGGATGCGCCGCCGCTGGCACTCGTGCAGAAAAGTGGCCACTGCCTGACGCGCGACGGGCGCGGTCATGCCGTGCAGGTCCAGTTCGGCGCCGACCACAAACAGGCCGCGGCGCAGCTTCTTCAGGGTGCGCCGTTGCAGGCCGGCGCGAATGAACAGCAGCTCTTCGCCGGTTTCCGTTTCCGCGGGTTCAAATTGTTCGGATAGCAGGTCCCGCAGGACCTCGGCTTCATCGCGTTCGCGGAATTCAGGTCGGGTGCTGACCGGGCGGCGCGGCGGCACAATCCGGTCGTGGCGTACCGGGCTGACATGGCCCACGCTGTCGCGAAACAGCTGAATATCTTTTGCATCAGGTTTTTTCATTACCGGTAGTTAACAGATAATGGGCGCGACGGGTCAAGTCCGGTATCATTGCTCGGTCATGCATATCCTTATCAGTAACGACGACGGCTACCGCGCGCCGGGTATCCGCTGTCTCGCGCAAGCGGTTGAGTCCGTCGCCAAAGTTACCGTGGTCGCGCCGGATCGTGACCGCAGTGGCGCCAGCAATTCTTTGACCCTGGACAGTCCCCTGCGGGCCCGTAAGGGCGACAATGGATTTACCTACGTGGAGGGTACACCCACCGATTGCGTTCACCTGGCGATCACCGGGCTGCTGGAGGTCGAGCCGGATATGGTCGTCTCCGGCATCAACGCCGGCGCCAACCTTGGTGATGATGTAATTTACTCCGGTACAGTGGCCGCCGCCATGGAAGGGCGCTTCCTCGGGCTGCCGGCCATCGCGGTGTCCATGGTATCCCATCAGCCGGAGCATTATACGACCGCGGCCCGGGTCGTGCTGGATCTGTTGAAGCGCATCAAATCTCACCCGGTACCCGCAGAAACCATACTCAACGTCAATGTGCCAGACCTGCCTTATGAAGCTCTGCAGGGCTGGCAGGTCACACGCCTCGGACACCGGCACAAGTCCGAGCCGGTGATCCGTCAGACTGACCCCCGCGGCCGGCCGATTTACTGGGTGGGACCGGCGGGTCCTGAGCAGGATGCCGCTTCAGGGACAGATTTTTACGCGGTGCGGCATGGTTTCGTTTCGGTCACACCCCTTCATGTCGACCTGACGCGCCACGAGGTGCTCGAAACCATACGCGCCTGCCTTGACGACCAGGTGGAGGCGCGGTGAAGGCGGTTAACCAGGGCATTGGCATGACGTCCCAACGCACCCGTGACAGGTTGGTCGAGCGGCTGCGCAGCGAAGGCATCCGCGCCAGCCGTGTACTCGACGCCATTGCTTCGACCCCGCGACACCTGTTTGTGGACGAGGCGCTCGCCAGCCGCGCCTACGAGGATACCGCCCTGCCAATCGGCTACGGCCAGACGATCTCACAGCCCTATATCGTGGCGCGCATGACCGAACTCCTGCTGCGAGTCGAACTGCATACCGTGCTGGAAGTCGGTACCGGCTCGGGCTATCAGGCGGCCATTCTGTCCCGGCTGGTGGACAAGGTCTATTCCACCGAACGCATCGAGCCCCTGGCGACGCTGGCGAGGCAGCGCTTCCGGCAGCTGGGTTACCGCAATATTCGCGTCCAGCACAGTGACGGCACCTGGGGCTGGCCGCAGTTCGCGCCTTTCGACGCGATCATTGTCACCGCGGGCGGCGTGGAGATTCCGCAGCCGTTGCTGGAGCAACTCAAGCTGGGTGGACGGCTCGTCATGCCACTCGGCGACCGCACCCGTCAGGTGCTGGTCGCGGTTACTCGCACGGAGACCGTCTATGAGCGCGTTGATCTCGAACCGGTGGTGTTTGTACCGCTGGTCGGCGGTACCGCTTAATGGCCTTGTTTACCCGCCTGTACGACGCCTGCCTGCGCTGGTCGCGACATCACCATGCGCCCCGCTACCTGGTCGCACTGAGCTTTGCCGAGTCGTCGTTTTTTCCCGTTCCGCCGGACGTGATGTTGATGCCCATGAGCCTGGCGCAACCGCAGCGCGCCATGTACTTTGCCACTCTAACCACGGCGGCTTCCGTCATCGGCGGGATTGCGGGGTACGCTATTGGCTATTTCGCGCTCGACTGGGTCGCACCATTGATCCACGAAGGTGGCCGCTGGGCGGCAGCCTACAGTAAGGCGTCCCAGTGGTTCGGCAAGTGGGGGTTCTGGACGGTGCTGATTGCGGGATTTTCCCCGATTCCCTACAAGGTGTTCACCATCTCGGCAGGCGCCTTGTCGATGGCGTTTGTTCCGTTTGTCCTGGCGTCCGCGGTGGGGCGTGGCGCACGGTTTTTTCTGGTGTCCGGCCTGCTGTCCTGGGGGGGGGCGGCGATGGAAGCGCGCGTACGCCGGTATGTGGAACGGATTGGCTGGGCGCTGGTGGGTGTGGGGGTGGCGACCTATATCGCTATCAAGCTGTAAGCGAATGCGTTACCCGCTGTGCCTGCTGCTGCTCGCCGGGTTATTGAGCGCATGCACCGCCGCAACGGTCGGGGCGCCGGTGGGCGACCGCAGCGCACGCCCGGCCCGCAACCCCGATTTCCACACCGTGCGTCAGGGCGATACCCTGTATTCCGTGGCGTTTCTGTATGGCTACCAGATTGAGCAGCTGGGGCTCTGGAACGACCTGCGTCCACCTTACACGATTTACAAGGGTCAGCGCCTGCGCCTGAAGCCTCCGCCGGCACGCAGCATCCCGCACTCGCGGCCGAAACCAAAAACAACGCTGACCAGGGTCAGTCCCAGCCGGCCAAAACCGCAGCCGGTAGCGCCCTCAAGGCCCAAAACGGCAACTGCGCCGCCGCCGCACCGACGCGGACCACCCCAGGCGAAGGCGGCGCAGCCACAAGCACCGGCACAAGCACAACCCCAGGCGGAGTCGGCAAACCGGCCGCTGACCTGGTCCTGGCCCGCGGACGGGCCCTTGCTGCAGCGCTTCGACGCCGCCAGCAGCGGCAGGAAGGGTGTCAGTATCGGTGGCAAGAGCGGTGAACCCGTGCGCGCCGCCGCGGCCGGCAAGGTGGTCTATTCGGGGAGTGGACTTGGCGGTTACGGAAGGCTTATCATCATCAAACATAATAAAGATTTTCTTAGTGCTTATGCCCATAACCGAATGTTGATTGCCAGCGAAGGTCAATGGGTTGAGCAGGATCAGGTTATCGCCGAGATGGGTAACAGCGGAACTGACCGGGTTCAGCTGTATTTCGAGGTCCGCAGGCAGGGTCGGCCGGTAGACCCCCTGCAGTACCTGCCCCGGCATTAGCCGCGATCACCGCTGACGCGGGTGAACCATAAGTTCATTGACGCATCATTGTAGAAAAGGGTTGTGCATGCCCAGAAAACGCCAGGAATCAGAACAGGCGGTCGTCGACGACGCTGAGCCGGACCAGCTCGCAACGCCGGTGGATAGTGACGAACAGGACCACCAGCGGGAACCTCCCGAAACGGAAGCGCATTTCGACGCCACCCGCATGTATCTCAGCGAGATCGGTTTCTCACCGCTGCTGAGCGCCCAAGAAGAGGTGCACTACGCCCGCCTGGCGCAAAAAGGCGATCAGGCGGGCAGGCAGCGCATGATCGAAAGCAACTTGCGCCTGGTGGTCAAGATTGCGCGCCGGTATATTAATCGTGGCCTGGCGCTGCTCGATCTTATTGAGGAAGGTAACCTCGGATTGATCCGCGCCGTGGAAAAGTTTGATCCGGAACGCGGTTTCCGCTTTTCCACCTATGCCACCTGGTGGATCCGGCAAACCATCGAGCGGGCCATCATGAACCAGACGCGCACCATCCGCCTGCCGATTCACGTAGTCAAGGAGCTGAACAGCTATCTACAGGCGGCGCGTCGCCTCGCGCAGTCCCTTGACCACGAACCCAACGCTGAGGAAATTGCCGACCTCCTCGACAAGCCGCTGAATGATGTCAAACGCCTGCTCAAACTGAACGAACGAGTCACCTCAGTGGACGTGCCGATCGGCAGGGACTCGGACAAGACCCTGATCGACGCCATACCCGATGAGAGTAATCCGGATCCTTCCGACCTGCTGCAGGATGAAGACGTGTTGGCCAACCTGGAGACCTGGATAAGCCGCCTGTCTGACAAACAACGTGAAGTAGTGGAAAGGCGTTTCGGTCTGCACGGGTACAAGATTTCCACCCTGGAAGAGGTCGGCAACGAGATCGGCGTGACCCGCGAACGGGTGCGCCAGATCCAGATGGACGCGCTCAAACGTCTGCGCGAAATCCTCGAAAGCGAAGGTTTTTCCTCCGATACTCTGTTTGGCTGACAGCCTCCTAGCGCCGGACGCGTTTTGAAGGGCGACGTATCATGAGTGACAGAAGCTACCGGCTGTTGTTCGGTCTGGTATTGCTGGTTGCGTTGTATTTCCAGCATTACGAGGTCGTCTACGCACTGATTATCCTTGCGGTCATCGAAGGCCTGACCAATCTGCGGGTGTCGGTTGCCGTGACCCGACTGCGCAGCAGCCTGGGCGGACAGGTGCCGATGCAGGAGAACCTGACCGTCGCGCCGAGCCGGTGCCGGTTCAGCTTCGAAGCCGAGCGCGCCCTGCGGCTGCTGACGGCCTGTGTACTGAGTCTGTCGTTTGTACTGTGGCCCGAGAACCTGTGGTTTATGCCCTGGTTCATCGGCTTTGCCCTGTTTGGCGCGGGCGTCAGTGGCGTCTGCCCGTCACTGTCGCTGTTGAAATGGTTAGGCTTCCGCTAGGAGGCTGTCCGAGTAATCATTCTGCTGCTGCTAAAGCGGAAGATCGGTCCATTTTTCCGAAGTATTTCGTCACAGGGTCACTGCCATGCTCCTCAAACCTTCATGAAACTGTCCTCACTCTCCCACTTTTTCGCTAAGCGAAGATTACTCGGAAAGGCTCCTAGCAGATTCACAAATCTGATTCCGATCAAGGGCACGGTTGTGGGCGGATTGCCGGTGATTGTGTCCGGCATCGTCTTCTGGGGCATGGTACTGGTCGGCCTGTTAGCGATCGTGTTTATTTCACGTGAGCAGGAGGCAGGCCTGAGGCGTGACATCGAGTTCAATGGCCTGATCCTGTCGGCGGCCATCGAGGAATTACTTGAACACGGTCCACACGACGATCTGCTAAGCCAGAACCGTGACGCATTGATAGAGTTGATCCTCCAGGCGATGCCAGAGCGCGGTTTTGAGGCAATCAGGCTCGCATATGGCAAGGATGAAATCGTTATCGGCACTATCCCGCCCGATGGCGACAGCATCATGATGTCGCTGCCAATGCACTGGTACGGCTGGCTGCCCAAGCACCCTGTTGACTTACAGTTCTACTATCCGAGTTTCGAACAGACGATGATCCGCAAGCGCAACGAGTTATTCGTCACCATCGGCGCGGTCGTGTTTCTGTTTGGCTTTATCCTGCAACAGATTCTGCAGCGCGTGCTCAGCAAGCCGATTATGAACATGGTGTCGGTGGCCAGTCGTTTCTCTTGCGGAGAAACGCAGCTGCGGTTTAATGAAGGCCGCCGGGATGAACTTGGCTACATGGCCAAGTTCATCAATACTGCGCTGGATAATCTGATCAACGAACAGCGTGCGACCGGACAGGCGCTCAAAGACCTCAGTGAGTCACAACGCGCGCTGCAGCAGCAGCACGATTTGCTCGAGATACGCGTGCAGGAGCGAACCGAGGCACTCAGTGCAGCCAACCGGGAGCTCGAAGCCTACAGCTATTCCATTGCCCACGACCTGCGCCAACCGTTGCGCGCCATCGATGGTTTCAGTCTGTTGTTACTCGAGGACTTCGGGCATCAACTGGACGCGGAAGCGCACGGGCATATGAGGCGGGTGCGCGAGGCGGCGCAGCGCATGGGCCGTCTCATCGACGACCTGCTGCAACTGTCGAAGATCACGCGTTCCGAGGTCATCTACAGGGATGTCGATTTGTCCGCCGAAGCCCGCGCCGTGGTAGAGCACCTGCGGGCTAGCCAGCCGGAGCACCGTGTCCAGGTGGAGATCGGCGCTGGCATGCAGCGCAAGGCCGACCCGGGACTGGTGCGCATCATTCTGGATAATCTCATCGGTAATGCCTGGAAGTATTCCACCGAAAATCCTGCTGCGCGCATCGAGTTCAACTGCACGGACAGTCACGGAACCACGGTTTACTACGTCAGCGACAACGGCGTCGGTTTCGACGAAGCCTACAGTGACAAGCTGTTCCGCCCGTTTGAGCGTCTGCACAGCGAACGGCGTTTCAAAGGGACCGGAATCGGCCTGGCTACCGTGGCGCGCGCGGTACAGCGTATGGGTGGCGATGTCTGGGCGGAGTCGCGTATCGGTGACGGTGCGACGTTCTATTTCACCCTGGAGGCCCGGCGTCCAGCCCCGTCAGTCAAGCAGTAGGGCGGCCACCACCCGGCGTTGCTCGGCAAACAGAATGTTGTACGTCCGACAGGCCGCTGCGGTATCCATGACTTCCACGCCGATACGGGACTGCAGCAAGCCGACCGTGACCTGCGGTGCTGGAAAATTCAGCTGGTTGCCCGTACCGAGCAGCAGTATGTCAGGTTGCAGCGCCACCACCGCATCAAAATCCGCGTGCGACAAATCGTCAACGTGCCGCGGCCGCCAGGCCATTATCGCGCGACCCGGACTCAGTATCAGGCTGTGCGCGTATTCCTGGTCATCGACCGTGATTCGGCCCAGCTCGTAAGCCCGGATCAGACCTTCACTGCGGCAATCTTCGCGTGCGAAATGCATGTTGGCGAGAATACTTCCCCGGCTTGTTACATTTCAACATTTTCAGTACCCTACGCGCTTTATGTTCCCATTCCGGTACATGGCTGAGCCAACCAAGCGTGAACGAATTCCTTAGAATCAAACGCCTGCCTCCGTATGTCTTCAATATTGTCAATGAGTTGAAGGCGGCGGCGCGCGCGCGCGGCGAAGATATCATCGATTTCGGTATGGGAAATCCCGACCGGCCGACGCCTAAGCACATTGTCGACAAACTCATCGAGGCCGCCCGGCGACCGGACACTCACCGTTACTCCATGTCGAAAGGCATTCCGCGCCTGCGCAAGGCTATCTGCGACTGGTACCGGCGGCGCTACAATGTTCACCTGGATCCCGAAAGTCAGGCAATTGTCACCATCGGTTCCAAGGAAGGTCTGGCGCACCTGGCACTGGCCACAGTGGGGCCGGGTGACGCGGTACTGGTGCCCAACCCGGCCTACCCGATCCATCCTTATGGTTTCGTGATTGCGGGCGCAGATATTCGCCATGTACCGCTGATCGGCGATGACGAGCTGTTTTTCGCCGAACTGGAAAAGGCCATCAAGGACTCCTGGCCCAAGCCTAAAATGCTGGTACTGAATTTTCCCAGCAATCCGACCAGCCAGTGCGTGGAGCTCAACTTTTTCCAGCGCGTCGTGGATATTGCCAGCGAACACAATATCTGGGTGATCCACGATCTGGCGTATGCGGACCTGGTGTTCGACGGTTACCGGGCACCATCCATTCTGCAGATACCCGGCGCCGAAAATATTGCCGTCGAATTCTTCTCGTTGTCCAAGAGCTATAACATGCCCGGCTGGCGCGTCGGCTTCATGTGCGGCAACAAGACCCTGGTCGCGGCGCTCACGCGCATGAAATCTTATCTCGATTACGGCATGTTTACACCAATACAGGTGGCTGCCATCGCGGCACTCGAAGGGCCACAGGAGTGTGTGCGCGAGATTGTCGAAACCTACCGCCGGCGCCGCGACGTGCTGTGTGACGGACTCAACAGCGTCGGCTGGAACGTAGATAGACCGCGCGGGACCATGTTTGTCTGGGCACCCATACCGGAGGTATATCGGGACGTGGGGTCGTTGGAGTTTTGCAAGAAACTGCTGCAGGACGCCAAAGTGGCGGTCTCACCCGGCATCGGTTTTGGTGAGTACGGCGACGGATTCGTGCGTTTCGGCCTGATTGAAAACGAACACCGGACCCGCCAGGCCGTGCGCGGTATACGGGACATGTTCCGGCACGACCGGAGACAACGCGGGGCGATGAACGAGGGGGCTTCTTGAAACCTGTAAGAGTAGGATTGCTGGGCCTGGGTACCGTCGGTGGCGGTACCTTCAACGTGCTACGGCGCAATGCCGGGGAGATTGCCCGTCGCGCGGGGCGGGGTATCGTCATCACCCGCGTGGCGGCGCGCGACTACGACCCGGCGCGACTGCCGGGCATTGACGCGCTATCGATCACCAGGGATGCCTTTGCAGTGGTCGATGACCCGGATATCGATATTATTGTCGAACTCATCGGCGGGTACGACCCGGCGCGTGAACTGGTACTGAAGGCGATTGCCAACGGCAAGCACGTGGTGACGGCCAACAAGGCGCTGATCGCGGTACACGGCAACGAAATTTTCGCCGCCGCGCAGCAGCGCGGCGTGATGGTGGCTTTTGAAGCCGCGGTAGCTGGCGGCATTCCGATCATCAAGGCGGTCAGGGAAGGCTTGAGCGCCAACCGCATCAACTGGATCGCCGGCATCATCAATGGCACGGGCAATTTCATTCTCACGGAAATGCGCGACAAGGGCCGCGATTTCGCCGACGTTCTTGCAGAGGCCCAGCGGCTGGGCTATGCCGAAGCCGACCCCACCTTCGACGTTGAAGGTATCGACGCCGCGCACAAGCTGGCGATCCTCGGCTCGCTGGCGTTTGGTATTCCCTTGCAGTTCGACAAGGTCTACACGGAAGGTATCAGCCACATCACGCGCGAAGACGTTGGTTACGCCGAGCAGCTGGGTTACCGTATCAAGCACCTCGGTATCACCCGCCGCAGCGCGGCCGGTGTCGAGTTGCGCGTACACCCGACGCTGATTCCTGACCGGCGGCTGATCGCCAACGTTGACGGCGTGATGAACGCGGTGCTGGTGAACGCTGACGCGGTAGGCCCGACCTTGTACTATGGGGCCGGGGCCGGTTCAGAGCCGACGGCCTCTGCGGTCGTGGCTGACATTGTCGATGTGGCGCGCACCCTGACCGTGGATCCCGAAAACCGCGTGCCGCACCTGGCGTTTCAGCCGGACGCCCTGTCGGACGCGGCGATTCTCGCCATGGATGATGTCGAAACGGCCTACTACCTGCGCTTGTGCGCCAGGGACAGGCCCGGCGTGATGGCGGATATCGCCCGCAAACTGGGTGATGCCGGCATCAGTATCGAAGCAATCATTCAAAAGGAACCGCAGGAGGGCCAGCAGAGCGTTCCGGTGATCCTGCTCACGCGCGCCGTGCGCGAACGGCAGATGAACGGCGCTATTGAGCAGATCGAGGCACTCGATAGCATTGAAGGCCGTGTGACGCGCATACGTATGGAACATTTGAGCAGTCATTGACAACAGCAGGCGCGGAGCTTCGCAGGTGTAGGTTGGGCTGAGCGTGCGAAGCCCAACCTACGGCCTTAAGAAGCAGCAACTATACAATCGTCAAAGGTAATTAGCTATGCCACTTCGTCCGCGCTACACCGGTTTGATCGACAAGTACCGGGACCGCCTGCCGGTTCACGATGACATTCGGGTTATCAGTCTGGGCGAAGGCAACACGCCGTTGATCCGCCTCAACAATATCCCGCGCGATATCGGCAAGGACGTGAACATCTACGTCAAGTACGAAGGGCTCAACCCGACGGGTTCTTTCAAGGACCGCGGCATGACCATGGCCGTGACCAAGGCGGTGGAAGAGGGCAGCCGCGCGGTCATCTGCGCCTCGACGGGCAACACCTCGGCGTCGGCAGCGGCGTATGCCGCACGCGCCGGCATTACCGCCTTCGTGCTCATCCCCGAAGGCAAGATCGCACTCGGGAAACTGGCGCAGGCAATGATCCACGGCGCAGTGGTGCTGCAGATCCGCGGCAACTTCGACGAAGGTATGCAACTGGTCAAGGAAGTCGGTGCCAACACTCCGGTGACCATTGTCAATTCGATCAACCCGTTCCGCCTGCAGGGACAGAAAACCGCGGCGTTCGAGATCATCGAGGAACTGGAGCGCGCGCCCGATTTTCACTGCCTGCCGGTGGGTAATGCCGGCAACATTTCCGCCCACTGGATGGGCTACGCCGAATACTTCGAACACGGTATGGTCAACAACCGTCCGCGCATGGTGGGTTATCAGGCGGCCGGTGCGGCCCCCTTTATGCGTGGCGAGATGCTGGACACGCCGGAGACCGTGGCGACCGCCATCCGTATCGGCCATCCGCAGTCGTGGGACAAGGCGTGGAAGGTTAAGCAGGAATCGGACGGCTGGTTCGATGAGTGCACCGACGCCGAGATTCTCGCCGCCCAGAAATTGCTGACGGAGTGCGAAGGCATTTTCTGTGAACCAGCGTCGGCGGCCTCGGTGGCGGGCGCGTTGCGCGATATCGACAACGGCAAGATTCCCGAGGGCAGCACGATTGTCTGCACCCTCACCGGACACGGACTGAAGGATCCGGACACGGCTATCAAACAGTGCACTGAGGGTGTGGTCACCATCGACGCCGCGCTGGGTCCGGTGCGCGAAGCCATTGTGGGGAATCTGGCCTGACGCGTTCGGTCAGCTTGCTGGTTCCCGGGCTCGCCGCAGACTTCACGGGCTATGCCGCCGGTACCCTGCCGGCCGCGCCGGCGCTGTCACTGTGGCTGCGACGCGCCGCGGCCAGCGACTTTGCGGCCACGCTGAACGAGCAGGCAATAGCCGTGCTGTGTGGTATCACCCGTTCGGCAACGGCACCGGTCGCCGCGCCCACGTATCTCGAGGACTTCGGCGAGCTGCCGGCGGGTTACTGCCTGCGCGCCGATCCGGTGCACCTGCGCGCCGACGCCTCCGGCCTTGTGCTGTTTGATGCCGCCTCGTTCGAACTCAGTCACGCAGAAAGCCAGGCGCTGAGTAGCACGCTTGCCAGTCACCTCGCCCAGGACGGCTGGCTTCTCAGACTGCGACACCCGCAGCGCTGGTACCTGTCGGGCGGCGAGCCACAGGATCTGATCACGTTGCCGTTGCCGGCGGTAAGGGGCAGCGCAGTACCGGCGGTAGCATTCACGGGTGGGGATGCTTGCGCCTGGACAACCCGTCTCAACGAAATCCAGATGTTGATGCACACTCACCCGGTCAACCAGGCGCGTGCAGAGGCCGGGCGGCCGGCGGTTAACAGCCTCTGGTTGTGGGGCGCCGGTGACCTCCAGCAGCCGGCAAGTCCGGTCTTTACCCGGGTCCTCGGCGACGACGTTTTCGCCCGGGGCAGTGCGCGTTACTGCGGTCTGCCTGGGTCACCACTGCCCGGTGGCGCAGAGGCATTGACGCTGTCGATGGCAGCGAATGACAGGCTGCTGGTGGTGCTCGACGATTGTCGCGATGCGGCCGCCTATCAGGATATGGCCGCCTGGCAGGTCGCTGTGCAGCGCCTCGAGCATGACTGGTTCGCCGCCTTGCTTCGGTCACTCAAAACCGGCAGGCTCGACAGCCTGGAGCTCTATCCCTTGAACGGTAGTCGTTACCGGCTGACCCGACGGCAACTGCTGTCTTTCTGGAAGGGTCGCGGCGACTACCGTGGTCATAGCGGATTCCGCTGCGCCGGCGCCAGCCGTGTCTAAAGAAGGGCCATGTCCGCATCTACCACTGCAGTACACCACTATCCGACGAAGACGATCGTACCCCGGCCGATTGCCGCACAGGACCTGGAAAACCTGTCGGGCATCGCCCACCCGGCGCTGCGGCGGATCTTCGCCGGGCGCCAGATCACTAGCGAAACTGAACTGGATACCAGCCTGCCGGGTCTGCACCGACCGGATGCGTTGCTGGGCATAAACGCTGCAGTGGATCTGGTGGTGCGGGCACTTGAGCGCCGTGACCATATCCTCGTGGTCGGCGATTTCGACGCCGATGGCGCGACCAGCAGTGCCCTGATGGTGACGGGGCTGCGCGCCATGGGGGCGGACCGGGCCGATTACCTGGTACCGAACCGTTTTGAGTATGGCTACGGCCTGACGCCGGAAATTGTCGCCGTTGCCGCCACGCGGTCGCCGGATCTGATTATTACCGTCGACAACGGCATCTCCAGCCTGGCCGGCGTGGACGCTGCGCGCCGCCGTGGCATCCCTGTGCTGGTGACCGATCATCACCTGCCTGGCGACCGTCTGCCGGATGCGGCAGCCATCGTCAACCCCAATCAGCCCGGCGACCGGTTTCCGAGCAAGGCGCTCGCGGGGGTCGGAGTGGCGTTTTACGTTCTCATGGCCTTGCGCGCCCGCCTGGACGCCAGTGACTGGTTCCAGCGCCGCGGTATCGCCAGGCCCAATCTGGCCACCTACCTGGACCTGGTCGCCCTGGGAACGGTCGCCGACCTGGTGCCGCTGGACAGGAACAACCGTATTCTCGTGCAACAAGGTCTGCAACGCCTCCGCGCCGGGCACTGTCGACCGGGTATTCGGGCGCTGCTGGAGGTCGCCGGGCGCAATGCCGCGCGCGCGGTGGCGGCCGATTTCGGTTTTGCCGTCGGTCCCCGCTTGAATGCGGCGGGCCGCCTGGACGACATGTCGCACGGCATCGAATGCCTGTTGAGCGAGGACGGCGGCCGGGCAAAGCAACTGGCGCAGCACCTCGATGCGCTGAACCGCGAACGCCGCGAAATCGAAGCCGAGATGCAGCAACAGGCGGTGCAGGTGATCGAGCACCTGCACCTGCGCGACGACGGCCTGCCGCCCGGCCTCTGCCTCTACGATGCCGACTGGCACCAGGGGGTCATCGGCATTCTCGCCGCACGTATCAAAGAACGGTTTCACCGGCCGGTGATCGCTTTCGCCGACACGGGGACCGGGGAGCTCAAAGGCAGCGCCCGCTCCATTCCCGGGCTACACATCCGCGATACACTCGACGCGATCGCCGCGCGTCATCCACAGCTGCTGCAGAAGTTCGGTGGTCACGCCATGGCCGCGGGCCTCTCGCTCGCGAAAGCCGATCTGCCGGCATTCGAGCGCGCTTTTCACGCGGAATTGCGCTTGCGCCTGGACCAGGACACGCTGCAGGGGGTGCTGGAAACGGATGGCGAGCTGAGCGACAGCGATCTCGAACTGGACTTTGCAGAGCTGCTGCGCAACGCGGGACCCTGGGGGCAGGGATTTCCGGAGCCGTTGTTCGAGGGGGTCTTTGACGTGGTCAGCCAGCGCGTTGTCGGCACCGCCCACCTCAAACTGGCAGTGCGACCGGAGGGATCGCGTCGCGTGCTGGATGCCATTGCCTTTAACCAGGCCGCAAAGCCACCGCGACCCGGCCAGAAGTTGCGCCTCGCCTACCGACTGGATAGCAATGAATATCGGGGGATGCTCGGCGTGCAGCTGGTAGTCGAGTGCATACAGCCACTGTAGCGCCGACGAGCGTTACAATGCGGCCGCCGGAAGCGTCGCGAACGACACCGGTAGCGGGTTTGACTACAACAATAATACTTGTATCATCATTAAGTTGTAAGAGGAACCTGACAGCCTTTCTTACTACTGTGCAGGAAGCAAATGGCGGAGCACGCGCGTGCCAGGCAATTCACGCTCACGCTGGCGATCAGCAGAGCGGATTACGAGCGCCTGTATCGAGGCCAGGCAAGTACCGTGATCGCGCGCGACACGCAAGGCAGAACCCTGCGGTTTCCGGCGCTGTCGTTGCGGCCTTTCCTGTCGCACAGCGGCATACACGGGACATTCGTCATCAGCGTCGATGCCACCAACCGCCTGCTGGATATCCGGCGTCAGGACGGTTGATTTTGGCACCTTAGAGACAACGCGGTATGATGCCCGATTTCGCGCCACCGGCAAACGGTTTGCGGAGTTCGTATGTTGGAAGTTAATCCGGTCGTGTATCACATTGAAGATCTGCAAGGGCGCTCGCAGGCCCTGAGGGGGTACCTTTGACTACGATAGCAAACGCGAGCAGCTGGTCGAAGTGTGTCGCGAACTGGAAGACCCCAAGGTGTGGAACGACCCCGAGCGCGCCCAGACGTTGGGCAGGGAGCGTGCCCGGCTGGAAGAGGTGGTCAATACGCTCGCGGAAATAGAGTCCGGGTTACAGGACGCGGCTGACCTGCTCGAGCTGGCGCGCGAGGAAAACGACCAGAGCACCTTTGACGCAGTGCTCGCCGATGTCGAGGCGATGGAGTCGCGGGTGGCCACTCTGGAATTCCGCCGTATGTTCTCCGGCGAAATGGACGCCGCCAACGCCTTCGTCGACATTCAGGCGGGATCCGGTGGCACGGAGGCGCAGGACTGGGCCAACATGCTGTTGCGCATGTACCTGCGCTGGGCTGAACGCCACGACTTCGAGACCGAGCTGATCGAGGTGTCGCCCGGCGAGGTCGCGGGCATCAAAAGCGCCACGGTCAAGGTCGACGGCCCGTACGCCTTCGGCTGGCTGCGCACCGAAATCGGCGTGCACCGCCTGGTGCGCAAGTCACCTTTCGATTCCGGCAACCGGCGGCACACTTCCTTCGCCGCAGTGTTCGTTTCGCCGGAGATCGACGACGATATCGACATCGAAATAAACCCCGCGGACCTGCGCGTCGACGTATACCGGGCCAGCGGTGCCGGCGGCCAGCACGTCAACCGCACGGAATCGGCGGTGCGCATCACCCACGCGCCGAGCGGCATCGTGGTGCAGTGCCAGAGCGACCGCTCGCAGCACAAGAACAGGGCCACCGCCATGAAGCAGCTGAAAGCCAAGCTGTACGAAATGGAAATCCAGAAACGCAGCGCTGATCAGCGGGTGGTGGAAGACAGCAAATCAGACATCGGCTGGGGCAGCCAGATCCGTTCCTACGTGCTCGACCAGTCGCGCATCAAGGACCTGCGCACCGGCGTTGAAAGCGGCAATACACAGGCCGTGCTGGACGGCGACCTGGATGACTTTATTGAAGCAAGTCTGAAGAGTGGACTGTAGGGCAAGCTGTGTCTGCATGCCGGATGCGGCGCCTCGCCGCAGCTTGGGCTTCGCTCGTAGGTTGGCGCTGAGCGCAGCCAAACCCAACAAAGGGCGGCGACTCGGTGTCGGGCTTTACTGCGCTCAATCCAACCCACAAGCGGGCTATGGCGCCACCCATATTACGGATTAACGGCAGGCGCATAACTGCTGCGGACCCAAACCAGAGAACGCGACAGCAATGAACGACCAGGACGAACACAAACTGATTGCCCGGCGCCGCCAGAAACTCGCACAACTGCGGGAAGCCGGTGTCGCCTTTCCCAACGACTTCCGGCGCGATGCGCTCGCGGCGGAAGTCCTCGCCGAGTACGGCGACAAGGACGACGCCTGGTTCGAGAGCAACCCGGTACGTTTCAAGGTTGCTGGCCGCCTGATGAGCAAACGCGTGATGGGCAAGGCCAGCTTCGCGCACATCCAGGATATGAGCGGCCGCCTGCAGCTGTTCGTGCAGCGCGATAAACTGCCGGAAGGCCGCTACAGCGCGTTCAAGTCCTGGGACATCGGCGATATCATCAGCGCGGAAGGCACGCTGTTTCTCACCAAATCCGGTGAGCTGTCCATCAAGACGGACGACATCCGCCTGCTCACCAAGTCACTGCGCCCGTTGCCGGAAAAATTCCACGGCCTGACCGACCAGGAAATCCGCTACCGCCAGCGTTACCTCGACCTGATCATGAACGAGGCATCGCGGAATACCTTCATCGTGCGTTCGCGCATTGTGCAGTTTATCCGCGAGTTCCTCAACCAGCGCGGTTTCCTCGAAGTCGAAACCCCCATGATGCAGACCATCCCCGGAGGGGCCGCGGCACGGCCGTTTTCCACCTATCACAACGCGCTCGACATGCAGTTGTACTTGCGCATCGCGCCCGAGCTTTATCTCAAGCGCCTGGTGGTCGGTGGTTTCGAGAAGGTTTACGAAATCAACCGCAACTTCCGCAACGAGGGTCTGTCGACGCGGCACAATCCCGAGTTCACCATGCTCGAATTCTACGAGGCCTATGCCGACTACCGTGACCTCATGGATACCACCGAGGCACTGTTGCGCGAAATGGCGCTGTATGTTCTCGGTGACGTGCATGTCCCTTACCAGGGCCAACGCTTTGACTTCGGCAAGCCGTTCGCGCGTCTCAGCGTAAAGGAGTCCATCCTGCGGTTTAATCCCGGCATCAGTGCTGCGCAGCTGGAGGACCTGGATGCTGCACGGCGGGTGGCCGGTAGCCTCGATATTGCACTCAAGGACAGTTACGGTCTGGGCAAGGTACAGATCGAAATCTTCGAAAAGACGGTGGAACACCGCCTCAAGGACCCGACCTTTATCACCGCCTATCCGACCGAGGTATCACCGTTGGCCAGGCGCAACGATGATGACCCGTTTGTCACCGATCGCTTCGAGTTCTTTGTGGGTGGCCGGGAGATCGCCAACGGTTTTTCCGAGCTGAACGACCCCGAAGACCAGGCGGAGCGGTTTCGCCGGCAGGTGGAGGAAAAAGAAGCCGGCGACCTTGAGGCCATGCACTACGATGTCGACTACGTTTGTGCTCTGGAACACGGCATGCCGCCAACCGCGGGTGAGGGTGTCGGCATCGATCGTCTGGTGATGCTGTTCACCGACTCGGCGTCAATTCGCGACGTGCTGCTGTTCCCGCATATGCGCCAATAGAACCTGTCTCAAAATCGCGGATCGGGCGTCCAGGCAAGGCGCGGGCCCCCCTGCGAGGAGCGCAGTTTACACGCAGTAAATGAGCACCGGAGCAGGGTCCGCAACACCGCCTGGGCGGTCGAGACGCATTTTGAGACAGGGTCTGATCAGCCGCCGGTCTCCCGCGGCGGCGCTGGCGGGGCGGGCAATTCCCCGGAGTCCAGGTAGCTCAGCAGGTCGTCCGGGGAGAGGGGGCGACTGATAAGATAGCCCTGTGCCAGGTCGCAGCCCATGTCGAGGAGTTGCTCCAGGATTTCCTCGTTCTCGACACCCTCGGCAACGGTCGAAAGCCCCAGGTTATGTGCCAGGTCGATCGTGCTGCGCACGATCATCGCGTCGTCCCCGTCCTCGATCATGTCGCTGACAAAGGAGCGGTCAATCTTCAGTTGTTTCACCGGGAGTCGTTTGAGGTAACTCAGCGAAGAATAACCCGTGCCGAAGTCGTCAACCGACAAGTGTATCTCCATCCGGTCGAGGGCATTGAGAATGTCAAGGCTGCGTTCCGGTTCGTGCATGATCGCGCTTTCAGTGATCTCCAGGGTCAGGAGACGCCGGTCCAGCTGGTGGCGGACCAGGATTTCCTCGATCTGTTCGGGAAGCTTGTCATCGCGCAGGTTATGCGCAGAAAGGTTAACGGCAACGCTGAGCCGATAGCCGCGGGCCAGACACTGCTTGCAGAAACCCACAGCCTTTTCCAGTATCTGCAGGGTGAACGGCTTGATCAGGCCAGTGTGCTCAAGCACTGGAATGAATTCATAAGGCGGCACCACTCCCCGCTGCGGGTGGGTCCAGCGCGCCAGCGCCTCGACGCCGGTAACGCTGTTGTTGCGCAGATCGAGCTTGGGTTGAAAGGCCAGCCCTATAGTCTGCTGCTGGATGGCGCCGCGCAGGTCCTGGAGCATTTCCAGACGGTCGGGCTTGTACTGGTCGTCAAGCGGGTCATAGACCGCGTAGTCATTACGGTTGCGTTTCGCGATATACATGGCCACATCGGCGCACTTCATCAGCGCAGAGTCACTTTCACCGTGCTCGGGGTAGAGGGCAATACCCATACTCGCCGCTACCGAGAAGCTGTTGTGGTCCACCCGAACGGGTTCACGCAGCGCCGCCTGCAGCTTGTCAACGACCGTTTCGGCGGACTCGCGGTCGGTGTCGGGCAGGACGATGGCAAACTCGTCACCACCCAGGCGGCCCAGGGTGTCCGGCTCGCGCAGCACGGCGCCGAGGCAGCGACCAACGCCGATCAGCAGGGTGTCGCCGACGCCATGGCCCAGCGTATCGTTGACTTCCTTGAAATGATCGAGATCGATCATGATCAGCGCCATGCTCTGTTCATTGCGCCGCGCTTCCCGCATCGCCTGCTGCAGCCGGTCCAGGATCAACGTCCGGTTGGGCAGTCCGGTCAACGGGTCCTGCACCGCCAGGCGCTGCAGGTCCCTGTTGGTGCGTTTCAGGCGGGCGTTCACCGTCTCCAATTTTTCCCGGTAGGCATCGGCCCGCTCGCGCGCGGAATTCAATTCATCCACAATTATGGCGTTCTCGATGGCCACGCTGACCTGGCCGGCGAACATGCTCAACAGGTCGAAATCACGCTGGTCGAATTCGCCGCCGTCGCGTCTATTGATACCGGCGATGCCGCCCAGAAACTGCCGGCGCCCGCTTAGAGGCACCAGGATGACGGTGCCGGCTTGTTCCCAGCGGTTGCGCTCCTGGGCGCTTAACAGCTCGAGCGCGTTGTGCCACCAGGGTTTGCGGTGGCGTAGCACCCAGCCGCAAATGCCGATATCGATCGGCAGGGTGGCGTTGCGGAGTTCGGCAGCGTTCTTGCCGACAGCTGCGCGGTAGGTGTAGTTTGTCTGGTCCGCGGAGAGAATCGCGATGGTGACAGTATCGGCCTGGATCAGGTCGCGGGCACTGGCGGCGACCCGGTCGAACACGGTTTGCAGGTCGTAATCACCGCCGACCAGCTCGGTGACTTCGCGCAGCATGCGAATCTCCGTCTCGCGCCGCCGCAGCTGCTCGCCGAGGTTTCCCGCATCACTGTCAACCGCGTTCCTGGATTTCGCCATGGGCGCCCGTACTGTTTGTAGGTGACAAACTATTGTCTATCTGAATGGGGTACGCGGATACTGAATGCTGGCCTCCCGCAAGCGCTGCGGACCTTAAAGCTCGCTGGCATGGTAAAGCACAAGCCACAACCATGGCAATGGCAATGGCATGCGAGCCTACTCGAACAGCCGCTGCACTTCATCGATGTCACCCCGCACAGCAGTCAATTCAATTTCGTGGACATCGACATCCAGGCCCAGCCGCTGGAAAGCCGAGATTTCGCTCCAGTCTGCGTACCCGAGGCGATGATCGGTATCGATATGGCTCTGCAGGTTGGCCACCTGCACGACGTCCACCAGGTCCGCACCCCCGGGGTGACTGCGCTGCAGATCTTCGTGTTCCGCCGCCACCGCAACCAGTGCCGCAGGAAATTTCCAGTGTTTCAGGATCGCACCGCCGATACGGGTGTGCAGGCGCATGATCAACTGGTCGAGCAGACCGTCGGTCTGCAGCAGGTCGTCGCGTTCTTCGGCGCGATACAGGATTGGCAGGATCCCGATGTCATGGATCAGCCCCGCCAGCATGGCCTGATCGGGGAGGACGCCCGGCGCATGCCCGGCCAGCGCGCGGGCAATGGCAGCGACCTGCACACTGTGTTCCCAGACGGCTCGCAGCCGCTGGTCAACCAGGTCATTGGTGGCCTGGAACATCTGTTTCATCACCTGGCTGGTGACCAGGTTGCGCACCAGCTTGTTTCCCAGCCGGGCAACCACCATCGACAGTCGGTCAATCTCCTGGCGTCCGCGGTAGAGCGGTGAGTTACCCACCTGGATGAGACGCGCCGAAAGCGCGGCGTCCTGGGCGATGATTTCGGCAATCTGGCTGGCGTTAGCGTTCTCGTCATCGACAACATCGCGCACCCGCAAGGCAACCTCGGGCAGGGTGGGCAGTTGTAACTGACCGGTTTCCAGATCCTCGATCAGTTCGTTGACGAAAGTTTCTTCCGGTTCCATGCAGTCTCCTTGACAGCCCGGCTGTCTGCCTTCTCTGTAGCGACCCCGCAGACGGATTTTGAAGTTGACGCTGCTCAGCGTTCTGGAAACGGGTAGGGTAGAGCTTCGAGGTCCAATGGCGGCCCGTCGGGGCTGCCAAGATGCAGCGCCTCGGCGCCTTCGGCGTGGTTTATCTGGACAACGGCCAGCAGCGCATGGCCACCGTCCGGATGTCCGGCCACCGACACCAGCTGGCCACAGCTCTGCTGCGGGTCACTGGCGCAAAACAGTTCGTCGCCGGGGTGCGGCGCGGCGCTGACGCTGACGCGCGCCAGGTACATGCGGCGTTTGAGTTTTCCCAGGTATTGCATGCGTGCCACAATCTCCTGCCCGGTGTAGCAGCCTTTCTTGAAGCTGACGCCATCGACCAGCTGGAGATTGATCATCTGCGGCACAAACGACTCCCGGGTCCCGGGGTAAATAACCGGGATGCCGGCCTGGATGTCCAGTAACCGCCAGGCTTCGGCGCCTACGGGGGCGCTGCGCACGTTCAGCTTGTCCCAAAGTGCGGCCGCTCGATCCACGGTAGTAAACACTTCGTAGCTCGGATGGATGCCGGGTATGGCGAGAATGATCTGGCTGTCCTGTGACTTTGCCTGGCCAGCCTCTGTGGGTAACTCGCCGGCATAATCCTGCAGAACGGTCCGGGTTTCTTTTCCTGACAGGCCAAGGTGCACAAAGGTATCGCTGGCCTCTTCCAGCGTCACTCGCGCGCGCAGCACAAACATGCGCAGGCGATTGATAACGCCCTCGACCATTTCCGCGGGCAGACAGAGGTAATAGCTGTCGCCGTGCCGGAACAGGCGGAAACTGGCAAGCAGGCGGCCCTTGGGGTTACACAGGCCGCTGAGCTGGCTGTGCCGCTCGTCGACCTTGCGCACGTCGTTGGTGAACTGACCCTGCATGAATTCAACCGCATCATCGCCGTGCACAGCTATCAGACCGTAGTGTGAGAGGTCGGCGAATACATTGCCGGTGATGGCGATGCTCAGCTCGCGCGGGGGGTTGCCGAAACTGGCGACGCCGGCCGCATCGAATTCAGCACCGGCGTTCTGCAGAAATGTTTTCCACTCGTTGATCATGGTACCCTGCCCGAACTTGCTGCTGCGAATAGTAGTCAATCTTTATCAGACTGTCAGCCATTGTAAACTCTGGCGGTTTGTGCCCACAGGTGGTATAAACCTGCAAACCTGGGGTGTGTTGGACTCAATGGATAGAAGCAAACCGGCACCGAAATTCCTGAATCTGTTGCGGATCAAACTGCCTGTTGGCGGTGTAGCCTCCATCGCACATCGTATATCCGGTGTGCTCATGTTTATTTCAATACCGTTGCTCGCGTGGCTGTTCGCGCTGTCGCTGCAGAACGAACAGGGCTACCAGGCGGCGCTCGCTTACCTCAGGTCGTTACCCCTCAGACTGCTGTCGGTGGTGCTGGTGTGGTCGCTGAGCCACCACCTGCTGGCGGGCTTGCGCCACCTGCTGCTGGATATCGATATCGGCGTCGACAGGAAGCAGGCGCACCTTACGGCCTGGCTGGTTAATGCGGGGGGACTGGCGCTCACCGCGCTCTATCTGGTGAGCCTGCTGTGAGCAGGGCGGCCCAGGGACTGCGCGCCTGGCTGCTGCAGCGGTTCACCGCCATCTACCTCGCCGCGTATCTGCTGGCGATGGCCGGCAGCCTGCTGACCGCGGGTGCCCCGAACTACAGCCACTGGCGCGCACTGTTCGAGCCGCCCTTAACGGGTGTGGCGACGGTGTTGTTCGCCCTCGCCGTGTTACTGCACGCCTGGGTCGGCGTGCGCGATGTGTTGATCGACTATGTGCACGCGGTCTGGCTGCGTCTCCTGCTGTTGGCATTGACCGGGCTGGTGTTGCTCGCCAGCCTGCTGTGGGTGGTACGGGCGCTGGCGCTGGTCGCGGTAGCTGGAGCCGCTTGAGGATGGAAAGACGCAGTTTCGATACCCTGATTATCGGCGCCGGTGGGGGGGGGCTGCGCGCCGCACTGCAGCTGTCGCAGGCCGAAGCTCGTGTGGCCGTGGTCTCGAAGGTGTTTCCGACGCGCTCGCACACGGTCGCGGCGCAGGGTGGGGTCAACGCCGCGCTGGCGAACGTACTGCCGGACAACTGGCACTGGCACATGTTCGATACGGTGAAAGGCAGTGATTATCTTGGCGACCAGGATGCCATCGAATATATGTGCCGGGCGGCGCCGCGCGCCGTCTATGAACTCGAACATTTCGGCGTGCCTTTTTCCCGCCTGGAAAGCGGCAAGATCTACCAGCGCGCCTTCGGCGGGCAAAGCCGCGATTTCGGCGGCGACCAGGCGGTGCGCACCTGTGCGGCGGCCGATCGTACCGGGCACGCCATTCTGCATTCGCTCTACCAGCAGAACATCCGCGCCCGCACCCACTTCTTCGACGAATATTTCGCTATCGACCTGGTGCAGAACGAGGCTGGTTATTTCCTCGGCGCGTTGGCCATGGAGATTGCCAGCGGCGAGCCTATCCTTATAGAAGCCAAGACCACCATCCTTGCGACCGGCGGCGTGGGGCAGTTGTTCCGCACCAATACCAACGCGCTGGTAAACACCGGTGACGGCATGGCCATGGCGCTGCGCGCCGGTATACCGCTGCAGGACATGGAGTTCTTTCAGTTCCACCCGACCGGCATTGCCGGCAGGGGCATGCTGATCACTGAAGGAGCCCGTGGCGAAGGCGGCTACCTGCTGAATAGCGATGGCGAACGCTTCATGGAACGCTACGCTCCCAACGCCAAGGACCTCGCCAGTCGTGATGTGGTCAGCCGGTCGATCGCCACAGAGGTGCGCGAAGGACGCGGGGTTGGACCCAACAAGGATCACGTGTTGCTCAAACTGGATCATCTGGGAGCGGATATCGTCAGGAAGAGACTGCCGGGTATTCGTGACATGGTGATGACCTTTCTGCACATCGATCCTGCGGATACACCGATACCGGTGTATCCGACGGCGCATTACACCATGGGCGGCATTCCCACGAACCGCTACGGGCAGGTGGTTGTTCCCGTGCTGCAGGGGGCCGAAGAACCCGTGCCCGGCCTGTATGCCGTCGGGGAGTGCGCCTGCGTGTCGGTCCATGGCGCCAACCGTCTGGGTGGCAATTCGCTGCTGGATATCCTGGTGTTCGGCCGCGCGGCGGCCAACCACGTCATCGAACAGCTCAAGGAACAGCGCTATCACCAGCCGATTCCGGAAGACGCGACGGACGGCGCGATGCAGCGGCTGGCGCGGTGGAACCGGCAGGGCAAAGGGGAATCGGTCGCGAAACTGCGGGCGGAACTCGCGCGGACCATGGAGGACCACTGCAGCGTATTTCGCAATGACGAGGTCCTGCGGGAAGGCCAGCAGAAAGTGCTCGTGCTGCGCGAACGCCTCAGGCAGACCTACATCGACGACCATAGCCAGGTCTTCAATACCGCGCGCATAGAGGCCATGGAGCTGGAAAACCTGATGGACACCGCTGCGGCCACCGTGACTTCGGCGCTGGCGCGCCAGGAGAGCCGCGGCGCGCATTCGCGTATCGATCATCCGCAGCGCGACGACCAGCACTGGCTGAAGCACAGTCTGTTCAGTCTCGAGGGACTGAAGATGGACTATAAACCGGTGCGCATGAAACCGCTTACGGTGGAGACTTTCCCGCCGAAGAAAAGGACATACTGAATGCCGCCTTGCGCACCGGCATTTGTTTATAACGCGCGGGTAACGCGCTGTCCAAGCTTATTTCCCACGTTTGGGCGGTTAAGGGTGAGCCTATGAAATTTTCCATTTACCGCTATGATCCGGACAACGATGCCAAACCCTACATGCAGGATTACGCGCTGGCCGATACGCAAATCCAGCCGGGTATGATGCTGCTGGACGCCTTGTTGCTTCTGAAAGCCGCGGATGAAAGCCTGAGTTTTCGTCGTTCCTGCAAGGAGGGTGTGTGCGGCTCGGATGGCATGAACATCAACGGGCGCAACGGGCTGGCCTGCATTACACCGCTGGCGAGCCTGAAGAAACCGGTGGAACTGCGTCCCTTGCCAGGGCTGCCGGTAATTCGCGACCTGGTCGTCGATATGGACCAGTTCTACCAGCAATACCGCAACGCCAAACCCTACCTGATCAACGACGCCCCCTGTCCCGAGGTGGAGCGCCTGCAGAGCCCGGAACAGCGCGAACAGCTGGACGGCCTGTACGAGTGTATCCTTTGTGCCTGCTGCTCGACCGCATGTCCGTCGTTCTGGTGGAACCCGGACAAGTTTCTCGGGCCGGCGGCGCTGTTACAGTCCTGGCGGTTTCTCGCCGATTCCCGCGACCAGGCCACTGAAGAGCGCCTCAACAACCTCGAAGGGCCGTTCCGCCTGTTTCGCTGTCACAGCATCATGAATTGCGTCGAGGTCTGCCCCAAGGGGCTAAATCCGACACGCGCTATCGGCCGTATCAAGGAACTGATGGTCAAGCAGTCGCTGTGAGTGACCTCGCGCGACTGCGATGGCGATGCCGCCGCGGCATGCTCGAACTGGACTTGCTGCTCAGGGATTTTCTCGATAAGGCCTACCTGGAGCTCGACGCGGCCGAGAGACGCCGTTTCGCCCATTTACTGGATTACCCGGACGCGGTACTGCTGGAATGGCTGATGGGGAGAATCCGCCCGACCGACAAGGATGTCATACGACTCGTTGACAAGATTCGATCAGCCGCTTCGGATTGAACTGCGCTTCTCCCGGCTGCTGGCGGGGACGGCTGTGGCGCTGCACGGACTGGCCGTGCTCAGCTGCCTGCTCGTGCCACTGCACCGCAGCTGGCAGCTGCTGATCATCGCGCTGATCGGCGGTCACTGCGTCCGGTTCTTCCGTCGCCAGGTGACGGCGACGGCGGGCAAAGCGATCGGCTTCATCGCCTGGGACAGACGGCGCGGTTGGCGGCTGCGCGCCGCATCCGGCGCCTGGTGGCCAGCGCGGCTGCTATTGCCGGTGTTCGTCACGCTGCCGCTGGTTGTGGTGCGCTTCCGCGTCGCGGATTCTGGCACCCACAGTGCGGTGATTGTCCCGGACCGACTGGAAGCCGACGAGTTCCGGCGTTTACGGGTACGCCTGTTACAGTCGACGCAGGAAAACCGTTGAGCGGGCGCGACTGTGCGACCCGCGGCTCACAGTCTTCCGGCGGCCGTTTGCAGAGTGCGGGGCCCCGCGGCCGGGTTCCCCGCAGGCGTGCAGCCGGTACGTTTGTATTGTCGGCGAGAGTAGTTAAGAATTGCCTGGTTCGCAGGCCTGCCCGGCGGCGCGACGACTGTGGTGGCCGCTGCCGAACCGATCAGTCGACACCTGTCCATGCGTATCTACACGAATTTGAGCGCGTTATTGCAGTCACGCCTGGGGGCCGAGCTGAGACACGACCGGGACAGGCAGCCGTTTGTGCGTAAGCTCTGGCCCGTTCTCTGTCTTCTGTTGTGCGCCTGCGGCGGACCCGACGCCGATGCGATCCGTTTTGGCCTGGCGTCTGCACCAACCAGTCTCGATCCCCGCTATGCCACCGACGCCAGTTCCGAGCGCATCAACCGCCTGTTATACGCGCGGCTGGTCGATCACGATCGCCAGTCGCGGCCGGTGGCGTCACTGGCCAGCTGGCAGGTACTGAGCCCAACGCACTACCGCTTCACGCTTGGCGTGTCCGGGCGCAGCTTCCACGATGGCGAATACCTCACCGCCGCTGACGTTGCCGCGACCTACCGTTCCATCCTCGACCCGGCGAGCGCTTCTCCGCACCGCGGCACGCTGTCGATGATCGAGCGCATCGCGGTGGTCGACACCGATACGCTGGACTTCTTTCTCAACCGCGCAGACCGTCTGTTTCCAGGGTATCTGTCGATTGGCATTCTGCCGGCCCGCGGCATTGCCGCGCACCAGCCCTTTCACCATCAACCGGTGGGCAGCGGACCCTTCCGGCTGCAGGCCTGGGACGACGCCGAGCGCCTCAGCCTGTTGCGGCGGAGTGACGGGCAGACGGTGGTGTTCGAGCAGGTGAAGGATCCAACCATGCGGGTACTGAAGCTGCTGCGTGGCGAGATCGACCTGTTGCAGAACGACCTGCCACCGGAGTTAGTGCAGTACCTGGCCCGCCAGCAGGGCATCGGTGTGCAACGCACGCCCGGCAGCAATTTTGCCTACCTCGGCTTTCAACTGCAGGACCCTGACTGCGGGCGCTATGCGGTGCGGCGCGCCATCGCGCTGGCAATCGATCGCCAGGCGATCATCGACTACGTATTCCACGGCGCCGCACGGCTGGCAGCTGCGCTGCTGCCCCCGGAGCACTGGGCCGGCGACAGCAGCTTGCCCGTGGTCCACCCCGACCTGGCGCAGGCCAGACAGTTGCTGGCGCAGGCGGGCTTTGGCCCGGAGCGACACGTGCGGCTGAGTTACAAGACCTCCAGCGACCCGTTCCGGGTACGCATCGCCACTATCCTGCAGCAGCAGCTGGCGCGGGTCGGTATCGATGTCGACGTCCAGAGCTATGACTGGGGAACGTTTTACGGTGATATCAAGGCAGGCCGCTTCCAGATCTACAGCCTGGCGTGGGTGGGCATCAAGTCGCCGGACATCTTCCGCTACGCCTTTCACAGCACTGCCTTGCCGCCGGCGGGTGCCAACCGTGGCCGCTTCGAAGACAGCGAAACCGACCGCTTGATCGAACAGGCTTCCCGGGCCCAGGGGCTGGACGCCCAGGCAGACGAGTACCGTGCTGTGCAGCGACGCCTGCTGCAACTGTTGCCGTATGTGCCCTTATGGTACGAAGATCAGTACGCTGCTGTCAGCGACCGCGTCCGCGGCTATACCCTTGCCGCAGATGGCGCTTATGATGCGCTGGTGCACACTGTCAGGATCGATCATTAAGGCATACATTGACGAAGCCTCATGTCTCTCAGGGTGACGCTGTGAATACATCCCTGTAGGCTTGGCGGCCGCATCCCTGCGGCCGCCACCCGCCGACAGACATGAGGCTTTGTCAATGTAGTTCATGGTAATTGAGGTCATGCCCGAGGATTATCTGCATATAGAACTCGGCACCCAGCGCCTGCGTCTCTGGCGGCACGGCGTGGTGCGCGCCGAGTACCCGGTGTCGACAGCCCGCAACGGCGCCGGTGAGCGTCTGGGCAGCGAACAGACACCGTGCGGCTGGCACCGCGTGCGGGCCAAGATCGGCGGCGGCTGCGAATCCGGCAGCGTGTTTGTGGGGCGCCGGCCGACAGGTGAGATCTACACCGAAGCACTGGGGCAGGCCCAGCCGGAGCGGGACTGGATCCTGACACGGATCCTCTGGCTGTGTGGGAACGAACCGGGCAGGAACCGTTTTGGCGCGGTAGACAGCATGCGCCGGTATATCTATATCCATGGTTGCCCTGACAGCGAGCCCATGGGTGAGCCGCGCTCCCATGGGTGTGTACGCATGCGCAATGCCGATATCATGGTGCTGTACGACCAGGTACCGGTCGGTCTGCCTGTACTGATCGAGGAATAAGCCAATGGTTGCTGTAGGAGCGCCGTCCCCCGGCGCGCATCGCGGCCAGGCACCCTGAAGGGCATAAAAGGCTGCTCCTACGGAGAGAGCTTTGCAATGCTTGGGATAATGCGCGATCGAGCCGTCTGATCTGCTATCATCGCGTCCAGCAAACGCGACGTTTAACGGATGGCACTGTTGCGCCGACAGACATGACCAGAATCATTGCGCTAAGCGGTGGCCGGAGCGGTGTCGGCACGACCACTGTCGCTGTTCAGCTCGCCGCGCAGCTCGCAGCGGCCGGGCAGCGGGTGTGCCTGCTGGAGCTGGTCAGCGGTGCCACTGCAGCCAGCAGACTGCTGGACGTCGCGATCACGGCCATGCTCAGCGACCGGCTCTCGGAAACCAACGCGGGGCAAAGCATCGCCGCGGCCGTACCGCAAGGCTTCGACCTGGTTGCCGCCGGCCGCGGCCGGAACTGGCTGCGGGATCTTTCGGCCGCGCAGCTGATGACGGTCAGCGACGGCTTGCCGCAGCTGCAGGACTACGATTTCGTACTCATCGACACCGGTATTGGCACCGACCAGAACCAGCTGGCGTTCTCACTGGCCAGCCCGGAACTGCTGCTGGTGATCACTCCTGAACCCGAGTCCCGCTCAGACGCCTACGCGCTGCTCAAACTGCTGTATGCCGAGCAGTATGGCGGCGTCATCAGTGTCCTGGTGAATAAATCCACGAGTCCGGCGACTGGACAGCACGCTTACGACAGATTCAGGGACATAGCCAGTTTCTATCTGGATATGCAGCTGCCGCTTGCCGCGATCATCGGTACGGCCGAGACAGTCGCCCACCGGGAACGCAGCGCGAAACCACCGGCCGGCTCGCCGATTTCTGACATTCAGACGCTGGCGAACAGCCTGCTGGCGCAGGATGATGCGGCCTTGCAGCGAGACCTGGCGACATTCAGCGCGCAGTTGCTGCAGTCAGCCGATGCGGTCGCAGCTGTCGATGTTCCAGCGGAGTTCAAGCCCGTGTTTACAGCGCCGCAGCCTGAGCGAGACCTGCATGAACAGCTCGCGCAGCTGTCAGCGCAGGTTGACGGGCTGATCGCCACGGTCGAGCGCCTGCGTCTCGACGAGATGGCACGCGATCGCACACTGCCGGCGCGACCGGCGGAGCGTGAACGCTGCAGCGTGGCCTCGATCGCCGCCATCGCCAGTCGTTCCGAACGAGTCACCGTAGCCGGTGAGACATTTGCCATCTACCATATGCGCTCCGCAGGTGGCCGACAGCAGCGCTTCGCCTGCCAGAGCATCGATGACGACCTGGAAGAACCCGAGCCGCAGACCCGATCCTCATAGCTGCAATGCCATCCTACTTGCTCGCCCGCCTGCACAGCGCTGTCTGGGTCACCTTCGGCGTGGTCAGCCTGGTATTCTTCCTCATTCATTGGGTACCAGGTGATCCTGTAGAGGTCATGCTGGGTGAGTCGGGCGCGGGCGCTGACCGTGAAGCCTTACGCCATGCCCTCGGGCTGGATCAACCCTTGTGGGTCCAATGGAGTGATTTCATCCGCCATGTGCTGGCGTGGAACCTGGGACAGTCCCTGTACCACCAGGAGCCTGTGACAGCCCTGCTGGCGCAGCACTTCGCGGCAACTGCGGAGCTGGCGCTGGCGGGGCTTGCGGTCGCGGTCTTGATTGCGGTACCCGCAGGTGTCCTAGCGGCAGCACGCCGCGGCACGGCCTGGGATGCCGCGGCCATGGGTTTTTCCCTGCTCGGCGTATCGATACCCAATTTCTGGCTGGGGCCCTTACTGGTCATGGTATTCTCACTGGGCCTGGGATGGTTTCCGGTCAGCGGGCGCGGCGCAGCATGGTCGCTGGTGTTGCCGGCCATCACCCTGGGCACGGCGCTGGCCGCAGTGCTGTCGCGGATGATCCGCAGCAGTCTGCTGGAAGTCATGAGCGAGGACTTCATCCGTACGGCGCGCGCCAAGGGACTGTCGTCCTACCAGGTCTGGATACGCCACGGGTTGCGCAACGCCTGGCTGCCGGTGCTCACAGTACTGGGTATGCAGCTGGGGGCCCTGCTGGGTGGCGCGGTAATCACTGAAACGGTCTTCAACTGGCCGGGTGTCGGCAGCCTGCTGGTGGAATCGATCCAGCGGCGTGACTATCCGGTGGTGCAGGGCAGCGTGTTGCTGATCAGCCTTTGCTACGTCGGCATCAATCTCGCGACCGACCTGTTGTATGCCGAGATCGATCCGCGCATCCGGCTGGGGCGCGAATGAAGACGGTCGGCGCAGCGAGTACGGTACTCGGTGGCTGGGCTCTGGTGGCCATCGCCGCCCCCTGGCTGCCCCTGCATCCCGACAAGATCGCGTTACCCGAGATCCTGAATCCACCGGGCCTGCAGGCGTGGCTGGGAACCGACGATCTGGGACGGTCTGTGCTGGATCGTCTGCTGGTCGGGGCGCGCACGTCGTTCTGGGTGGCTGGTGGCGTGGTCAGCCTGTCATTCCTGTCTGGCACCCTGCTGGGCAGCGCTGCTGCGTATCTGGGCGGCTACTGGGACCGGGTGGTGGTCGTGCTGCTGGATATCTTCATGGCTTTTCCCGGCATTCTGCTGGCCATCGCGCTGGCGGGACTGCTGGGCCCGGGGATTGGTAATCTGGTTATCGCCCTGAGCCTGGTCGGCTGGGTGGGTTTCGCCCGCCTCGCGCGTGCACAGGTGTTGTCGGTCAAACAGCGCGAACATGTGCAGGCGGCCCAGGCGCTGGGCAGTCGCACGCCCCGGATCATCGGCCGCCATTTACTGCCGCTGATCGCAGCACCGCTGGTGGTCGAAGCGACCTTCGCCGTGGCTGCGGTCGTCATCGCCGAGTCGGGTCTGTCATTCCTGGGTCTGGGCGTGCAGCCCCCGGAGGCTTCGTGGGGCAGCATGATACGCGATGGCGTGCGCTATCTGCTGGTCGCGCCGCACCTGGTGCTGGCGCCAGGCATTGCCCTGTTCCTGGTGGTGCTGAGCGTGAATCTCCTGGGTGACCGGTTGCGTGACCGTCTGGACGTGAAAGGAGAACAGCGATGAGCATGGGCCCGGTCATGGTCGATCTGCAGGGTCTGGAACTGCAAGCCGACGAGCGTGAAATATTGCAGCACCCCGCCGTGGGTGGTGTGATTCTGTTCAGCCGCAACTACGAGTCGCCGCAACAGGTGCGTGAACTGGCGCAACGCATTCACGCCGTGCGCCAGCCGCCGCTGATGGTCGCCGTTGACCAGGAAGGCGGGCGCGTGCAACGCTTTCGCAACGGCTTTTTCCGCCTGCCGCCGGTCGGGCGCCTTGGCGATCTCTACGACCAGGACGCCCGCAAGGCGCTAAACCTGGCGCGCGAAGCCGGCTGGCTGATGGCCAGCGAAGTGCTGGCGGTCAATGTGGACCTTAGTTTCGCACCGGTGCTTGACCTGAACACGGGGGTCTCGGAGGTCATCGGCGACCGCGCTTTCCACCGCAATCCGGAAGCGGTCACCGAACTGGCCCTGGCCTACCAGCGCGGCATGCACGAGGCCGGCATGGCGAGCGTCGGCAAACACTTCCCGGGACACGGCGGCGTGATTGCCGATTCCCACCACAGCCTGCCCGAAGACCCGCGGCGTTACGCGGATCTGGAACTTGAGGACCTGGTGCCCTTTCAGCGGCTCGTACACAATGGTCTCAACGGCATCATGGTCGCGCACGTCCTGTATTCCCAGGTCGACGCGCAACCCGCGGGGTTCTCCAGCCGCTGGCTGCGCCAGGTGTTGCGACAGTCGCTCGGCTTCCAGGGAGCTATTTTCAGCGATGACCTGAGCATGGGTGGCGCGGAGTGGGCGGGGGACTATCCGCAACGTGCGCGCCTGGCACTGCAGGCGGGCTGCGATATGGTGCTGGTCTGCAACCAGCCCGAGGGCGCAGCCAGGGTGGTCGAATCGCTGAGTGATTATCATGACCCGGCCGCCCAGCTGCGCCTGGCGCGCATGCACGGGCGCAGCTTTCCCGATCCCGACAGCCTGCGCCGGAACGGGCGCTGGCAGACCGCCGTACGACTGCTCGAACACTGTGAAGCGGAGCGCTGGCTGGATATGGACCTGGACTAGGAGGCTGTCCGAGTAATCTTCGCGTAGCGAGAAAGTGGGAGAACGAGAACAGTTCTTCGAAGGTTTGAGGAGCTCAGCCGTGATTCCGTGACGAACAGCTGCGGAAACATGGACCGCTCTCCCACCTTGCTCGTTACGATCGCCCAAGTCCGACAGCCTCCTAGGCGAGCCATGGCCGTGCAGGCCGCAACGATGGTATATTCACAGACACACTTTGCATACACTTAGCCCTTCGCCGCGTTTGCTGCCGGACTGACTAAGCACAACAATTCATCACCGACCATGGACACCGAGCACTTGCTGGCAGTGCGCGACAGCGCCGATCAACTTTACTCATGCGCCGACGTTCGAGCAGGCGCTCGATCGTCTCGCGGTGGAGATCGAAGCCGCCGTTGGGAACCAGGACCCGCTGCTACTGTGTGTGATGACCGGTGGACTGGTGGTGAGCAGTGAACTCTTCACCCGCCTCAGTTGCCCGGTACAGCTCGACTACCTGCACGCCACCCGCTACCAGGGTACCCGCGGCAGCAATGATCTCAAGTGGATCACCCCACCGTCAAAACCGCTGGCCGGGCGTACGGTGGTGGTGGTCGACGATATTCTTGATGAAGGACTGACCCTCGCCGCGATCCTGCAGTATTGCCGCGAACAACAGGCGCGCGCGGTTTACAGCGCGGTACTGGTCGAGAAAGATCACGACCGTAAGCACGAAGAGGTACAACCGGATTTTGTCGGCTTGCAGGTGGAAGACCGATACGTGTTCGGGTACGGCATGGACTACCACGGTTACTGGCGCAACCTCAAAGGTATTTACGCCGTGAAAGGCAACTGACAACGGAACGGGCTATGGCTGAAATGGCAATCATTGGTGGGACCGGTCTGACGACCCTGAAGAACCTGGAAATAAAAAAACGCGAAGTGATGCGTACACCGTATGGTGAACCGTCCGGACCGCTGGTACACGGGCAGCTGTGCGACAAGGACGTGGTGTTCCTGCCGCGCCACGGTCACGGACACACCATACCGCCGCACATGGTGAACTTCCGCGCCAACATCTGGGCCTTGAAAGAAACCGGGGTGGATAGCGTCATCGCCGTGGCCGCCGTAGGCGGCATCGACGCCAGTCTGCAGCCGACCATGCTGGCGATACCCGACCAGATTATCGACTATACCTGGTCGCGCAAACACACCTACTTCGAGAATGACCTGTCGGAAGTCACGCATATCGATTTCACCCGCCCCTACAGTGAACCGCTGCGCCACCTGTTGATTGACGCCGCGCGGAAACTGGGGATTGCTTTCGCCGACAGTGGCACCTACGGGGCGACCCAGGGCCCGCGGCTGGAAACAGCGGCTGAGATCGATCGCCTGGAACGGGACGGCTGCACCATCGTCGGCATGACCGGCATGCCGGAAGCTGCACTGGCGCGGGAACTCGAGCTGGACTATGCCTGTTGTGCGGTGGTCGCCAACCGCGCAGCCGGGCGGGGCAGGGGTGAGATCAGCCTCCAGGATATCGACAACAATCTGTCCGTGGGCATGGAAACAGTCCGTCGTCTTCTGGAGACAGCTATACCGGATCTGGGCTAGGAGAAACCCATAAAAACCATGAATGCCTGCCATAATACTTGACTTAATTAGTCAGGATTACTATATTAGTATCCGTTAATATCTTAACTGACGGGAGGTTAAGACCATGAACGGATTAATCCAGAACTTTCCTCACACGGGCGTCGTGACGGTTAACCGCGTGATTATCAAAGGCGGTTACACGGTCGACGACCTCCAGGAGCGCGTGGCGGTGCTGTGTGAAAACGTCAAGACGTATCACTCCGAAACCGGCTTTGTTGGTGGCTTTGTCTGCCTCAATAAGGGTGAAGTCTCCAACGAGGGTTCGACCATCGGCCAGGCTGTCGAGAGTGAACTTAAGGGTAAAGAAGCGCTTATCGTGACTTTCTGGAATTCCTTCGAGGACCATGAGCGTTCGCACCGCAGCGACACCTTCCAGCCCCTGTTCAAGGAAGTGCTGGAATTGTGTGAGAACGGCAATGAGGAAATTGCCTACGAAATGCTGTGGTCGGGTAAGGCGTACGATGCCGAACAGGCCCGCGCGGCACGTGAAGCGAAGCAAGCCTATCAGGCGGCCTGACGCAGGAATTCCTGCCCCGGGCGTGGGCTGAGAGCGGGTGACCGTAGGGGAGGGAACCTTTCGGTCGCCCTTAAAGCGGTCTTCCAACCAGCGGTTAAGCTGCGGCTTATCCGCTGTTTTCTTGCTGCATTTCAGTCAGGCACGGTCGCGGGGTGAGCGCCTGCAGCGGCGATAAACTTTGTGTGCGTTTGTCCATGTGGTCTGACATAGGTGTCATGGCTATACTGTCAGTACGTATATTCCACAGACACAATTGACAGACGGATCTGCAGCAGCGACAGAATTGACAGATGGAACTGTGGTAAGAGGGACACTTTACGGCTGAGGAGGAGGCTATGAAGTTCTCACTTTCGAGTTCCGTGTCAACGCCGAGTATTGATCTGCAGTCGCTGGTCGACAGCCATGAACAACCCTTTGTGGTCATCGACAGCGAGTATTGTATCGTGGCGGTCAACCAGGCTTACGAGCGTGCTTACGGCACCGACCGGCAGCAGGCCGTCGGCCAGCACTGCTTCCGCGTCAGTCACCACAACGATGTGCCATGCCACGAACTCGGCGAAGACTGCCCCCACCTGAACCTGTTCGAGATCGGCAGGCAGGACTCCTGTCTGCATACCCATTATGATAAGAATCAGCGCAGGTGCCAGGTGCGGGTGACGGCCTACCCGTTGCGCGGCGCCGATGGCCAGTTATATATGGGTGAACTGATCCAGGAACTGAATGCGCCCGAGGGGCCGCGCGTCCCTGGCAAGCGGCTGGTCGGTTCGACGGCGCCGTTCCTGGCCTGCCTCGAGCAACTCACAATGGCGGGGGCGGTGCACGCGCCTGTCCTGCTGCAGGGCGAAACCGGTACCGGCAAGGAACTGGCTGCAAACTACATCCATCAGCACTCGCCGCGCCGGGACAAGCCGTTCCTTATGGTGGACTGTACGGTGCTGACCGAATCGCTGTTCGAGGCCGAGGTCTTCGGGCACGCCCGTGGCGCCTTCACCGGTAGCGTCGGGGAGCGAGTCGGCCTGTTCGAACAGGCCGACGGCGGAACCCTGTTTCTCGATGAAGTCGGTGAGCTGCCGCTGTCACAGCAGGCCAAAATGCTGCGCGCGCTGGAAACCGGGCAATACCGGCGGGTCGGGGGCCGCAGTTACCGCAAGGCGGATGTACGCATTGTCTGCGCCACCAACCGCCACCTCTGGGAAAGCGTCACTGCCGGCCAGTTCCGGGAAGACCTGTACTACCGCATTGCCTGCCTCGCGGTGCGCCTGCCGCCGCTGCGCGAGCGTCTCGACGATATCAGCCTGTTGGCCCCGAACCTGCTGGAGCCTGTCAGCCGGACCCTGTCGCGGCGGTTCACCCTGACGGATGAGGCCATCGAGCTGCTCAAGCAGTATCACTACCCGGGCAATGTCCGTGAGCTGCGCAATATCCTGTTCATCGCCGCCACCCACAGCAGCACTGGCGAAATCGGCGCCCCGGCCGTCAACGAGGTCATGCTTCAGCAATCACGCCGGGAAAACCAGGTTGAAGAGCCTTCACCCGAGACCCTTCAGGATCCTGTGGTTGCCAAACCCGCACCGGGTATGCCCGTGAGTGCAGCGACGCTGCAGGAGATCGAAGCCCAACACATTGCCGAGCTGCTTGCCGAGCACCATAATAATCGCAGGATAGTGGCCGGCCTACTGGAAATCAGCGAGCGCACGTTGTATCGCAAGCTGAAGCGGTATCACCTCACTTAGCCCCATCATCATGCTGCCGACAACGTTGATTGTATCACCAGTGGGCACATTCATGGGGCAGCGGCGCGGGACGAATACCGCAGAGATGCTGGACAAGCAGCTTGAAAGCCAGACATAGGCCGTTGCGCGCTTCCGGCCGCAGGGATGATTCTGCGGACGAGGCATCGTGAACGTTTCCGTGGCTGTCGAGCGTGTTCGCAGGCATTTGCGCCTGCTGCAGCGTAACCTGGAGAAGACTGTTATGCATTGGCGCGTTGACTGGATTTACCGGATGTCGTCGCTATGGACCCTGGCGGGCAGCATCATGTTTTGCGCTTATTGGCCGGCTGGCGTCGCCGGCCAGTTCTCACCGCCCGATCTCAGCGGGTTCACGCAACACAGTGAACGGGAAGCCGACGGCGACGGTGATGGTGCCAACGAGACACATATCGTTCAGTACCTGAACCCGGAGGGCGACAGCATCGTCAGCATGACCACCAAGGGCCGGCTATGGGCCTGGAGCCTGGAAACGCGGAACAGCGATTCCAGCGCGCGCAATTATGTCATCCGCGACAGCGACTGCGATGGCATATTTGATGAGGTCTACGGCCTGGACGACCAGTTTCATGTCCCCGACTGCGTGAAGAAATAACAATAGGCAGTTATCCGTTAATCTCTAAGAGGCTGTCGGACTTGGGGCTGATCTACTGCGCCGGTGGGAGAGCGCCCCATTTTCCCGATCCTTTTCGTCAAATAGCTACGGCTATTCTCCTCAAACGATCGAAAAAATGGCCTCGCCCTCCCACCTTGCTCGCCACGATCGCCCAAATCCGACAGCCTCCTAGGGCGTCACGCCAGGCGCCGGCTCGCTGCCCGCTGGTTCCGTGGGCTTCGCAGCGGTGGGTTCGGGTGGCGGCTCGTAAGGCGTAATCAGGGCGATCACCCCGAAGCGCGGATTGTCAAAATAATGCAGTTCCCCGCTGCGCATGCGCCGTTGTTCGGTGAGGCGGATTTCCGGTAACTCGACATCGGCACCGCTGTCGCCGGCCCGCGTGACGCTGCCCGGCAGGTGCAGTTGCAGATCGAGATACAGGTGCAGGTAGCGCCCGACGGCCACTTTCACCGTGCCGTCGACGTAGGCGCTTCCGCGGTTGCTGCCCGACACCGGGATCTGCAGCGACTGCGCCTGGCCGCGATCGAGCACCGGCTGGCGCCACGCCAGGTAGCCCAGCGGCCGATAGCCGCGGGAACCAGCCAGCGCGTTGCGTTCCGGCTTCAGGTGAAGACTGCTGTCCGGTAGCCAGGTGACGTAGAGGGGTGTCGCAGTCCCCGCTGCTGGGGCTTCGGCAACATCGTCATACCAGGTGGAATAATCGATTGGCCAAGTCTCACCCGCGTCGTTCTCGACCAGGTTCTGGAAGATCAGCAGCTCGACGTCATATTGCCGTGGCGTGTCCGCATTAGCCGCAACACAGGCGGATGCATACAGCACCAGAGCGAAAACAGAGAGACAGGTTGTGTGCAGAGTTGTCATGCGGCGTATGCTGCCTCACTCGCGGCGCGGGCTCAAGCTGTTCAGCAGGGTGGCGACCTCGCCGATGCGGGCGGCGGGGTCACTCATGTCGCACTGCAGGCGGATCTTGTCCGAACCGTCCAGCCGGTACTGTTGTGGCTGACCCTGGATCAGCTGGACTATGGTCGACGGGTCGACATTCGGCTGGGTACCGAAAATCAACCGGCCGCTGCGCTCACCGACGTCGATGCGGACGATGCCAAGCGGCACCGCCTTCAGTTTGAGTTCCGTGATCGCAAACAGGTTCTGCACCGGCGGCGGCAGCAGGCCGAAGCGGTCGATCATTTCGACCTGCAGGTCGCGCAGCTCCTCCTGGTCGGCGGCGCTGGCGATGCGTTTGTAGAGGATCAGGCGCGCGTGCACGTCCGGCAGGTAGTCGCCGGGTATCAGGGCCGGGATGTGCAGGTCGACTTCCGGACCGTGGTTCAACGGGCGATCCAGTTCCGGACGGCGGCCGGCCTTGAGGGCGGCGACGGCGCGTTCGAGGAGTTCGCTGTACAGGGTGAAACCGATTTCCTGGATCTGGCCGCTCTGCTCGTCGCCCAGCAATTCGCCGGCGCCGCGGATTTCCAGGTCGTGGGTCGCGAGGGTGAAGCCCGCGCCGAGGTCTTCCAGCGACTCTATCGCCTCTATGCGTTTGATGGCGTCATCCGTCATGGCTTTGCGGGGTGGCACCACCAGGTAGGCGTAGGCGCGATGGTGGGAACGTCCCACGCGGCCGCGTAGCTGGTGCAGCTGGGCGAGCCCCAGGCGGTCGGCCCGGTTGATCACGATCGTGTTGGCGGTAGGCACGTCGATGCCGCTTTCGATAATGGTGGTACACAGCAGAATATTGAAGCGGCGGTGGTAAAAATCCAGCATCACCTGTTCGAGATCGCGTTCGCGCATTTGGCCGTGAGCGATCTCAATGCCGGCTTCCGGCAGCAGCTCGCGCAGTTCCCGCGCGATTCTGTCGATGGTCTCGACTTCGTTGTGCAGGAAGTACGCCTGGCCACCGCGCTTGATTTCGCGCAGGCAGGCTTCGCGGATGGTGCCCTTGTTCCACTCGGTGATGAAAGTCTTGATGGCCAGCCGTTGCACGGGCGGTGTGGCGATGATCGACAAGTCGCGCAGGCCCGACAGTGACATGTTCAAGGTTCGCGGAATCGGTGTGGCGGTAAGCGTGAGCAGGTCGACCTGCGTGCGCAGCGCCTTGAGCCGTTCTTTCTGGCGCACACCGAAGCGGTGCTCCTCGTCGATGATCACCAGCCCGAGGTTTTTCGGCCTGATGTCATTCTGCAGGATCTTGTGCGTGCCGATGAGAATATCCAGCGTGCCCTTGCGGAATGCTTCGACAATGTTGTCCTGTTGCTTCTTGCTGCGGAAACGGGACAGCACTTCGATCCGCACGGGCCAGTCAGCGAAACGGTCGCTGAAATTCTGGTAGTGCTGCTGCGCGAGCAGCGTGGTCGGCACCAGCACCACCACCTGGCGGCCGGACTGCGCGGCAATGAATGCGGCACGCATGGCCACCTCCGTCTTGCCAAAGCCAACGTCGCCACACACCACGCGGTCCATCGTCCGTTCAGAGCGCATATCCTCCACAACCGCCTCGATGGCCTGCGCCTGGTCCGGCGTCTCCTCGAACGGGAAAGCGCTGGCAAAGGCCAGGTACTCCTCCTCGTCGATCTGCGCGGCGTGGCCTTGGCGCGCTGCGCGCCGGGCATAGATGTCCAGCAACTCCGCGGCCACATCACGGACACGTTCGGCGGCTCTTTTTCGCGCTTTCTGCCAGTGGTCGCTGCCGAGTTTGTGCAGCGGCGCACTTTCTGGCGACGAACCAGTATAGCGACTGATCAGGTGCAGTGACGCCACCGGTACGTACAGCTTGTCGTTGCCGGCGTATTCCAGGGCCAGGAACTCTGTTTCGAAGCCGCCGACTGCCAGCGTCTGCAGTCCCAGGTAACGGCCGACACCATGGTCTTCGTGGACCACCGGCGCGTCGATGTTCAGGTCGGTAAGGTTACGCACGATGGCGTCGGCGTCGCGCTTCGGCCGGCGGCGGCGCTGCTGCAGCGCGCGTTCACCAAACAGCTGGGGTTCGGTGATGATCGCGAGCGGCGGATCCACCTCCAGCCAGGCACCGCGTTCTAACGGTGCGACGGTGATGGCCAAAGCAGTATCGCCGTCGCTGAACGCCGGCCAGCTGTCCACCGGTCGCGGTTTGCAGCCGAACTCGCGCAACTGGGCCAACAGCGTTTCGCGGCGGCCCGCAGATTCGGCGCAGATCAGGCTGCGGCCGGGAAAGCCGGCGAGAAAATCCTGCAAGGCGCCGCCTGGACGCTCGGCGCGCGCCTGCACGCGCAGGGTTGGCAGCGCGCGGGTGGCAAAACTCACCGCTCCCGCTCCACTGCTGTTCAGCGTCTCGGCCCGCTGCAGCTCAATCTGTGCGTAGCCGCTGATCGCCTGCGTGGCTTCATCTGGGTCCAGATAAAGCCGCTCCGGGGGCAGAATCGGCCGTTCGATGTCGTGACGCAGCGATTGGTAACGTTGCGCCAGCTCATCACGGAAACTGTCGATGGCTGCCTGCGCGTCTTCCGTGGTGACCAGGCAGGTTGCGGCCGGCAAGTGGTCGAACAGGCTGGCAGACCGTTCCAGGAACAGTGGCAGGTAATACTCGATACCGTTGGGCAGCAGGCCGTTGCTGACGTCACGGTAGATCAGGGCGCGCTGCGGGTCACCCTCGAAACAGCTGCGCCAGGCCTGGCGAAAACGCGTGACCGCGGTGTCGTCCACGGGAAACTCGCGGGCCGGTAACAGACGCACACTCTCGATCTGCTCGAGCGAACGTTGCGTGTCCGGATCGAAAGTGCGGATGGTTTCGATCTCGTCGTCGAACAGATCAACGCGATAGGGCCCCGGCGCGCCCATGGGGAACAGGTCCAGCAGCGAGCCGCGTACCGCAAACTCACCGTGCTCCATGACCTGAGCGACACACTGGTAACCGGCTTTTTCCAGGCGGGCGCGCATGCTGTCCAGGTCCAGACGCTGGCCCCGGTCGAGTAGCAGGCTGTACTGGTCGAGAAAATCGCGTGGCGGCAGGCGCTGCAGCAGGGTCGCGACCGGTACCAGCAGCACCCCGTTGTGCAGCGATGGCAGACGGTGCAGCGTTTCCAGGCGCTGCGAAATGATGTCCTGGTGTGGCGAGAAGCTGTCGTAGGGCAATGTTTCCCAATCGGGAAAACACAATATATCGAGCGAGCCGTCGCAGCAGAAGAACCGCAGCTGTTGCTGCAGTCGCTCGGCATCCTGGCTGTCCGGCGTGACGATCAGCAGCAGGCCGTCGCGGGCAGTCGCCGCCCGTGCCAGTACCAGGGGCACGCTGTCGCCGTAGAGGCGCGACCAGACCACGCGCTCGCCCGTTGCCGGCAGTACCGGCTGCAAGGGGCTCGCGCCCGAGGTTACCGCGGTCTTTGTGACGACGCTGCTTGACATGCAAAGGGGCTGCTGGAAAGCCCGCTATTGTCGCACACCAGCCGTAAAAAAAAACCGGCGACAGGCGCCGGTTAAGGGGGAATGAGTGCCGACAGCCTCTCAGATAAACAGGCAGACATCCGCTTTCTGAGCCACCGGGAGGAAGTAGGTTGCACCCACGTAGTCCGTCACTTCCGGTATGAAGTCGCTGTCGTCGAAACCGAATACGTCAACGGTCATCTGGCAAGCGATCATTTTCACGTCGGCTTCCAGACAAAGTCCCCGCAGCTCTTCGACTGACGCCACGCCCTTGTTCTTGAAAGTCTTCTTCATCAGGCCGGTAGCGACTTTTTCAAAACCCGGTACGCCGGCCATCAGCAGGTTGGGCATGGGCCAGTTGAAATTCCGAAACCACTTCGGACCAAACGGCATTTTCATCGGCATTGCCGGATTGCCCAGCGGCGACACCTGCGACGAGATTTCCTTTTTCAGCAGCAGCAGCCCGTAGAAGGTGAAAAAGATGGACGTATCCCAGCCGAGTGCGGAAGCGGTGGACGCGAGAATAAAAGGCGGATACGCCCAGTCCAGTGTGCCTTTGGTGGCGATAATGGCCATCGACGGCGTCTTGCTGGCCTCTATTTCCTGTAGTTTGCTCGGTAGCAGTTCGTCGAGCCTCTGACTCAGCCACTGGTCCATGTCCTTGCTGGCAAGTTGTGCGTTCATATAAGTCTCCTGTTGGAGCGTAAGGGCGAGGAGGGCTGCCGGGCTTTGCGTGCGAAGCCGTAATCACCAAGCCATTGGCGGCCGCGGTAATCGATCCTGATCCAGTCAGGCACGAACCGCTCCGGGTTGCGTACCGGCATGGTTTCCACCGGCGGGTTGTCACCGACGTCAACAATCGAGCAGTGCCGGGTGGTGACAGCACGAAACGTGGCGTACAAACCCGGGATAACCCGGGCGTAGTCGTCTGTTACGGCGCGCAGGCTGTCAATGCCGCTAAACCGCAGTTGCTTGCGTACCAGGCAGCTGAAGTACAACTCCAGTTCGGCGACAATCGGCCGGGGCCGGTCAGCGGCGGCCCCTACCGCATCGGCGCTGATTTCGATGAGTACTGGTTTGCATTTGATCTGGACCGTGCCCGCATAGCCGCTGGCGGACAACCGCCGGTCCGAGACGTGTTCGCCAATGCTCAAATTGAGTAGTTGATCCTGCAACAACACGACAAGCCCCCTGGGTGGCACCAGTCTGGTCTGTTGGATTGCATACAGACCAGATGGTTTGTAGAATACAAACAGACCAACCGGTTTGTCAATAGCTTTCCGGCAAGAGTTCCGGGATCATGGCAGGCTCAACCGCACCACAGGCAAGCTATCCAAGTGACAGATAATTTAACCCGCATCGAGCGCAACCCCGATGTCACCCGGCACCGCATCCTCGAGGCCGCATTCATGGAAATGTACCGCAAGGGCTTCCAGGGTATGCGCCTGGACGAAGTGCTGACGGCGACTGGCCTGACCAAGGGAGCCCTATACCACCACTTTCCCAACAAACGGGCGCTGGGTTACGCTGTGGTTGACGAGGTCATTCTCCCGACGGTCGAGACCATGTGGCTGCAGCCCCTGAAAAATGCAGCTGATCCGCTGCAGGGACTGGTGACGGTCATTGAGCAGTTTCCGGACGTCATGCCACCGGAAATGATCCGGTACGGGTGCCCGGTGAACAATCTAGCCCAGGAAATGTCGCCCCTGGATGAAGGTTTCCGCAAGCGCCTCGACTACATCTTCAGGGTGTGGCACGACGTCACCGAGGAAGCGCTGGAACGTGCCAGCCAGCAGGGACGCATTCGAGAAGACATCAACTGCGACGAGACTGCCACTTTTGTGCTGGCAGCCCTGGAAGGCTGCATCGGCATCGCCAAGACCGCGCAGAGCGCGGAGCGGCTGCGAATCTGTAATCGCGGCCTGGTGGACTACCTTCAATCTCTTGAGGTCTGAATAGGGCTATCGCGTGGCGCGTTCTCTGGCTGGATGGCTGGTTCGTTGGCGCTGGGCGCTACTCACCGGCGCCTTCCTGCTGGTAGCGCTGAGCGCGGGCGGTGCGCGGTTCCTGACGTTTTCCAACGATTACCGGGTGTTCTTCAGTAAACAGAATCCCCAGCTGCTGGCTTTCGAGAACCTGCAGAATACCTATACCAAGTCGGACAATATCCTGTTCGTGCTGGCGCCCGTCGACGGCAAGGTGTTTACCCCGCAAGCGCTGTCGGCGGTCGAGTGGCTTACCACACAGGCGTGGCAGATTCCCTACTCAATCCGCGTGGATTCGGTCGCGAATTTCCAGCATACCTATGCTGACGGTGATGACCTGGTAGTGGAAGACCTGGTCACGGACGCTGCCGCCTACAGCCCACAGGACCTGCAGCGTGTACAGCAGATTGCCTTGCACGAACCGTTGCTCGTCGACCGTATCGTCTCCCCCGACGGGCGCGTGACCGGGGTCAACGTCGTGGTTCAGCTGCCGGGGAGCAACCCGGCATCCGAAATGCCCGCGGTGGTGAATTTCTCGCGCAATCTCGCCACGCAGCTGCACCAGCGTTATCCGGCTATCGATGTGCACCTGACGGGTATCGTCATGCTCAACCACGCATTCACGGAAAATGCCATCGAGGACATGACCACGCTGGTGCCGATCATGTTTGCGGTTATCGTACTGGTCCTGGCGCTGTTGCTGCGATCGGTGTGGGGTACGCTGGCGACGATGCTGGTGATTGCCTTGTCGATTGTGACGGCGAGCGGTATAGCGGGCTGGCTGGAGATCGCAATCACACCGCCTATGGCCAGTGCGCCGACCATCATCATGACGCTGGCGGTGGCCGATTGCGTGCACCTGCTGGTGACGTTCCAGCAGCGGCTGCGGCGCTCGGGCCATAAGGCTGCAGCCATGGGCGAGGCCCTGCGCATCAATTTGCAGCCGATCTTCCTCACCAGCCTGACCACCGCCATCGGCTTCCTGTCGATGAATTTCAGTGACGCTCCACCGTTTCGCGACCTTGGCAACACGGTGGCCATCGGCGTAGTGGCCGCCTTCGTTTACTGTATCGCGCTGTTACCCGCACTGATGCTCGCGCTGCCGTCGCGTGTGCCCGCGGAACGACAGCGGTCGACTGCGATCATGGATCGCTTTGCCGACTTTGTCGTGGCGCGCCGCCGGGCCATCCTGGCGGCCATGGGACTGCTGGTGGTCGGCCTGGTGGCATGCATACCGGCCAACGAGTTGAACGACGAGTTTGTGAAATACTTCGACGAACGTGTCCGGTTTCGTGTCGACACTGATTTCACCACCGAGAATCTTACCGGGCTTTACAATATTGCCTACTCGCTGGAGGCCGGTGGTTCCGGCGCCATCAGCGAACCCGCCTACCTGAACAAGCTCGAAGAATTCGCCGAGTGGTACCGGCAACAGCCGGAGGTCATGCACGTCAGCAGTCTGTCGGACACCATGAAGCGCCTGAACAAGAATCTGCACGGCGATGACCCGGCCTGGTACCGCATTCCGCAAACCCGCGAACTGGCGGCCCAGTACCTGCTGCTGTATGAAATGTCTCTGCCCTATGGCCTGGACCTGAACAACCAGATCAACGTCGACAAGTCGGCCAGCAAGCTGGACGTGTCCATAAAGAGCATTTCCAGTAACGGCACCATTGTGCTGGAACAACGCGCCCAACAGTGGCTGCAGAAACACGCACCGGCCACAATGCAGGCCCACGGCGCCAGTCCTTCAATCATGTTTTCTCACATCGGCGTGCGTAACATCCGCAGCATGCTCATTGGCATCGTGCTGGCGCTGGTACTGATCTCCCTGATCCTGGTGTTTGCCCTGCGGTCCCTGCGGATCGGGCTCATCAGTCTGATTCCCAACCTGGTGCCCGCGGGCATGGCTTTTGGCCTGTGGGGACTGCTGGTCGGACAGGTGGGTCTGGCGCTGTCTGTGGTTGCAAGCATGACACTCGGTATCGTGGTGGATGACACAGTGCATTTTCTCAGCAAGTATCTGCGCGCGCGTCGCGAGGAGGGCATGCCATCGGAGGATGCGGTACGCTACGCATTCCATACGGTGGGTACCGCACTGTGGACCACCTCAGTAGTGCTGGTGGCCGGTTTTCTGGTGCTGACCCGCTCGCCCTTCGAAATCAACTCGGGCATGGGTCTGCTGACGGCCATCACCATCGGCCTGGCATTGCTGGCCGATTTCCTGTTGCTGCCGACATTACTGATGACGCTGGATAAGAAGGAAGCCTATGAAAGTAATCAGCTTGCTGATTCTGTTAAGTCCACCGCTTAGCGTCCTCGCACAGAGTGCGGAAGAACGCGGACAGGAGATCGCCGTTGAAGCCGACCGGCGCGACAGCGGATTTCACGACTCCACAGCGTCCATGCAGATGGTTCTGCGCAACAGACAGGGCGATGAAAGCACTCGGCAGATCCGCGTGCGCACCCTGGAACAGACGCAAGACGGTGATAAGAGCCTGACGACGTTCGACGAGCCGGCAGATGTCAAGGGGACCAATTTCCTCAGTTTCACCCACAAGACTGGTCCCGATGACCAGTGGTTGTATCTGCCAGCGCTGAAACGGGTCAAACGCATCTCCTCACGCAATAAATCCGGGCCGTTCATGGGCAGCGAATTTGCGTACGAGGATATCTCCTCTCAGGAAGTGGAAAAATACACTTACCGCTACTTGCGCGACGAAGTGTATAACGAGCTCGACTGCTTTGTGATCGAGCGCTACCCGGTGGACAAGTATTCGGGCTACACCCGCCAGGTCGAATGGCTGGACAAGCAGGAGTACCGGCCACAGAAAATCGTGTTCTATGATCGCAAGAACGCCAGGCTGAAAACCCTTACCTACAGCGGCTACCGCCAGTATCTCGACAAATACTGGCGCGCTGACGAGATGTTCATGGAGAACCACCAGACCGGTAAGAGCACCACCCTGATCTGGAGCGACTATGAGTTTCAGACCGGTCTGACGGAGCGGGACTTCGACCGCAGCAGCCTGGCGCGGACACGCTAGGAGGCTGTCGGATTTGGGCGATCGTAGCGAGCAAGGTGGGAGGGCGAGGCCATCTTTTCGATCGTTTGAGGAGAATAGCCGTAGCTATTTGACGAAAAGGATCGGGAAAATGGGGCGCTCTCCCACCGGCGCAGTAGATCAGTCCCAAATCCGACAGCCTCCTAGGGAGGCTGTCCGGGTAATCAACGAATTTCCTCGATACGGTATTTCTTTTCCTTGATATCGGGCGCTATCACCGCGTAGCCCTCGCTCTGCCAGTGGGCCAGCTCGGTGATGGCTGACGGTGTCACTTTAACGAATTCATAGAAGTCTGCCGGCGCGTAATCGTAGTCCTCGGCCGCTAGGCCGCACACCCGGAACTCGACACCGAGGGCCGCGTAATAGCGCATGCGTTCGACGGCATTCTGGTATTTTTCGTAGTTGTGCCTGGCCACGGTGACGATCTCCGTACCGTGGATAATGACCTTGATGTCCATCATTTCCGGCGCCATGTCGTACGGTGATTCGCTGAGCGGGTTCGTCAGCGCGCGGATCCAGTAGAGTGCTGAATTGATTTTTTGTGGATCGTCGAAGTAAAAGTCGAAAACCACTTTGGGTTCGCGGTATGGTGTCTGCACGAACTCCGCTCCGGTTTCCGCCTGCGCCAAGGGCGAAAACAGAAACAAAATCAACAACACTGGGTACACCATCGCTATCATCCCGTTGCTTATGCACCTGTTGAAGTATAGACAAGAGCTACCAATGCCGCCGCGGGTTGCGTGAACGCCGGGGCGTCATTTCAGCCGGCTATTCTGCTGAAAGGTGGTTGACACGATCAGAATGGTTGCAGCCCTCCAGTTAAGGCAATGCTAACCCATGCCATCTGAGGCTGTCAGGGTCCGGAACGTCCATGCCAGGGCGCTCAGCCACGGCAACGTCACTTGCTTACGTACTGCTTCGCCAGCGCGGCGCGCTGCTCATAGGCATCGCGCGCAATGCGCACGTCTTCAAGAAAAAACGGCAGCTCACCGAGCGTCAAGGCCTGTGGTCCGTCAACCAGCGCCCTGGCGGGTTCCGGGTGAAAATCGACCAGAATCATGTTGGCACCGGCGATAACACCCTGTGCGGTGACGTGCATGATGTCCAGCAGCCGATCGGGCGCACGATCCCTGGAACCCACCGAGTGGGATGGATCGATACACACGGGCATGCGCGTGAGGCGCTTGACCACCGGCACGTGGGCAAAGTCGACGAAGTTGCGGTGTGGATCGCCCATATTGGTCTTCATGCCACGCAAGCCGAACACCACGTTGCGGTTGCCTTCGCTGGCAAGGTATTCGGCGGCGTTGAGTGATTCTTCCAGACTAATGCCGAATCCGCGTTTCAACAGCACCGGAAACTCGCGCTGGCGGCCGACGTATTTGAGCAGCTCGAAATTCTGCGTGTTGCGCGTGCCGATCTGCAGCATGACCCCGGTGGGATTACCGGTCTGCTGCAGGGCTGCATGGATTTCCTCGACATGGTCTTCATGGGTGATTTCCATGGCGATCACCCGGATAGCGTATTTGCCCGCCAGCTCGAAGACGTAGGGCAGGCAGGCCTTGCCGTGCCCCTGGAAGGAATACGGGCTGGTGCGCGGTTTATACGCGCCCATGCGCGTGCACACCTGGCCGTGCTCCTGCAGGGCGCGCATCATCTGTTCGACGTGTTCAGCGGTATTCACGGCGCACAGGCCGGCAAACACGTTGAGATTGTCCTGGCCGAAACGTACCCCATTGTACTCGAAACTGGTCGATCGCTGGTCGTCCTGGTGACGGCCCAGCACGCGGTACTCTTCGGAGATACGCACCACGCGCTCCACTGCAGGCAGGTTGGCGATTTCGTCGGCGACGAGGGATGCGGTATCGCCGATCAGATAGACCTCGGTCAACAGTTGCTGCTCGCCGGTTTCCTGGTGGACGCGGTGGCGGATGTTGGGAATCCGCGCGAGAAAGCTTTCCAGCTGTTTGAATTCGTCGCTGTCGGTGCGGGTGTTGGGTGCAAGAATGAGGATCATGATGCTTTTTCTCTGTTACTGGTCCCGATAACGCAGCACCAGGTCGGCATAAGTGTCAATGCGGCGATCGCGCAAAAACGGCCAGATACGCCGCACCTGTTCACCGCGTGTCAGGGAAATTTCGGTGACCAGCAATTGCGCCTGATCCCGCGACGCCTGGGCCAGTATCTCGCCCTGCGGACCGGCGACAAAGCTGCTGCCCCAGAACTGGATGCCGCTGCTGCACCCTTCAGGGTCCGCCTCGAATCCCGTGCGGTTGCACACCAGCACCGGCAGGCCATTGGCGACGGCGTGCGCGCGCTGCACCGTCTGCCAGGCGTCCAGCTGGCGCTGCTGTTCGTCGGCGGGCTCGTCGCTGTTCCAGCCTATGGCCGTCGGGTACAGCAGCAGGTCGGCGCCGGCCAGGGCCATCAGGCGCGCGGCCTCCGGATACCACTGGTCCCAGCAGACCAGTACGCCCAGCCGGCCCAGGCTGGTTGTTATCGGATGAAAGCCCAGGTCGCCCGGCGTGAAGTAAAATTTCTCATAGTAGCCGGGATCGTCGGGGATATGCATCTTCCGGTACTTACCGGCGATCGAGCCATCGCGGTCGAGCACCACGGCGGTGTTGTGATAAAGGCCAGCGGCACGGCGTTCGAACAGCGAGGCAACGATAACCAGCCCCAGGTCGACCGCCAGTGGCGCCAGTTCCTCAGTGGTCGGTCCCGGAATGAACTCGGCCAGATCGAAGTGCACGGGATCCTCGTTCTGGCAGAAATACAGACTGTTGTGCAGCTCCTGCAACAGTACCAGTTGTACCCCCTGGTTACCGGCCGCCAGCAGCTGGCTGCGGATCTGTTGGAGGTTAGCGTTTCTGTCCTGGCGACCAGGCATCTGGACCAGACCGACTTTAAGGGTTGCAGGTGTGCTCATGAGGATGTCTGTATCAGTGAGGCAGCCACCAGGAATTCTAGAAGATTCCCGTCTCGACGGGAACGTTGTCGATCAGCGCCGGCCGGGCGGGCGCAGGCGGATTCCGGCGGGAAACTGCATGGTGACACAGTGCAGGCTGCCATGCTGCTGGATCAGCGGCAGGCAATCGATGGCTACCAGTTCACGATCCGGGAAACAGGCCTGCAACAGGCGTGCTGCCAGGGCATCGGCCGGATCACGGTAGGTCGGCAGCAACACGGCACCATTCACCAGCAGAAAATTGGCGTAACTGGCGGGCATGCGCACGCCGTCGGAGTCTGTCTTTGGCTGCGGCCAGGGCAGGGCAACCAGGCAGTAGGGACGCCCACTGCCATCGCGAAAATTTTGCAGCTCCTCCTCCATGGCCTGCAGGGCACGGTAACAACCGTACTCTGGCTCATCACAACGCTGATAGACGATAGTTGTCGGGCTGGCAAACCGCGCCAGCATGTCGACGTGACCATCCGTATCATCACCTTGGATGCAGCCGTGTTCCAGCCACAGTACCCGTTCGACGCCCAACAGCGTCTGCAACCGCGCCTCGATGTCCTGCCGGGAGAGCCCAGGGTTGCGTTGCGCCTGCAACAGACAGGAGGTCGTCGTCAGTAGCGTGCCCTTGCCATCGCTGTCGATACTGCCGCCTTCGAGCACCAGGTCGACGGCCTCGAGCGGCGCGTCTCCCAGCCAGCCGGCGGTCGCCAGCTGACCGTTTATGGCATCGTCCTTATCCGCCGGGTACTTGTTACCCCAGCCGTCGAAGCGGAAATCCAGCAGCCGCGGCCGGCCGTTGACCTTGACCGTCAGCGGACCATGGTCCCGCGCCCAGGTGTCGTTGGAGGGCATCAGTGGCAGGAACAGTCGGTGTTCGGGAATGCCCTGTGCTGACAGGGTCCCGCGAATCCGCTCGGCCTGGCCCCCAGCCGCACAGTTGACCAGCAGGTCCTCGCGCCGGGCGATGGCCGCGGCGATTGCCAGGAATACCGGCTCGACAACCTCCAGCACCTCCGCCCAGTCACTCTGGGCGTGCGGCCAGGTCAGCATGACGCCCGCCTGCGGTTCCCATTCCGCGGGCAGGCGGCGCTGTTCCGGTAAAGTCGACATGGCGGCGCATTCTATGCTGCCGCCTGGTAATTTGCCATCCGGGGGGAAGAAAACGAAAACGCCCCGCGACTCCTGGAGGCGCGGGGCGTGACGGTCGAGCGGACAGCGGTCCGGGAGGGGCGCTATTTTTTGTGCGGTACTACCGCATGAATGACGTACTGGTTCTCGAAATACACCACGAAGTCATCATAGTCCCAGGTGGTGATGGGCGGATTACCCACCGGACCCGAACGCGCTTTCGGTTCACCGTAGCGTTGCAGTACGCCGTCCATGGTCATGCCACGCTCGGGGTGTGCCACGCCGGCGCCGGATTCGACCGATTCCACCAGCAGCGTGTCGCCGAATGCAGCGCCGCCCGGGAGGCCCAGAGTGAGGGCCGTTGCCATGATTAAGCCGATGCGTCGCATGATATCCATCCTTTTCAATATACCTCAACCAGGTTATTACAGGTTTTCGGCAGGACTGGCTTGTGATTTAATGCCTCGCCATGTTCCGACCCCTCGCCCTCGCCATCGGCCTGCGCTATACCGCCGCAAAACGCCGTAATCACTTCATTTCCTTCATATCGTCGATTTCCATCGCCGGTATCGCCCTGGGCGTTGCGGCGCTGATCACAGTGCTGTCGGTCATGAACGGCTTCGAACAGGAGCTGCGCAGCCGGATCCTCGGCATGGCGTCGCACGCCAGTATCAGCGGTTACCGCGAGCCGCTCGCTGACTGGGAGCAGGCGGCCAGCCTGGCCAGCGCACACCCGGAAGTCATCGGCGTGGCGCCCTATGTTCAGAACGAGATCATGCTTACCAACGGCAGTAAAGTCAGCGGTGCGGTGGTAAACGGCATACGTCCCGACCTGGAACCGGCTGTGTCTACGGTCGGCGCACACATGCGTGCCGGCGGCCTGGATGACCTGGTGCCCGGCGAGTACAACATCATTCTCGGCAGTGAACTCGCCTATAACCTCGGCGTGCACGTCGGCGACCAGGTCACCATGGTCACCCCGCAGGCGAATTTCAGTCCCGCCGGCGTACTGCCGCGCCTGCGACGCTTCCGCGTGTCCGGCATTTTTGAAATCGGCATGTACGAATACGACCGCGGCGTGGCGTTGATTGACCTGCAGGACGCACAGAAGCTGTTCAAGATGGACGACGGCGTGACCGGGGTGCGCCTGAAACTAGCCGACATGTTCCAGGCGCCGCGGGTGTCGCGCGAACTCGCCGGACAGCTCGCGGGCAATCTGCGCGTCGAAGACTGGACCCGTCAGCACGCCAATTTCTTCCGCGCGGTACAGACGGAAAAGCGCGTGATGTTTGTCATCCTCACGCTGATCGTTGCGGTGGCCGCATTCAACATCGTTTCAACCCTGGTGATGGTGGTGACCGACAAGCGCGCCGACATCGCTATCCTGCGCACGCTGGGGGCCACGCCGGGCATGATTCTGCGCGTATTCATGATCCAGGGCGCACTGATCGGCCTGCTGGGGACCGCGCTCGGTATAGCCGGCGGGGTTGCCCTGGCGCTGAATGTCGAAACCATTGTCCCTGCCATCGAGAAAACCTTCAGTGTGCAATTCATGCCCGCAGACATTTACTACATCAGCGAAGTGCCCTCACAGCTCAACTGGCCGGATGTCTGGCGCATCGGTGGTGTCGCTTTCCTGCTGAGCTTCATCGCTACGCTGTATCCGGCCTGGCGCGCATCGCGCACCCAGCCGGCAGAGGCGCTGCGCTATGAGTAAGGCTGCGGTACTCTCCTGCCATGACCTGTCGCGCCGCTTCACCGAAGGCGGTCTCGATGTCACGGTGTTGCGTAACGTCAACCTGAGCGTGGCAGCCGGTGAGCAGATCGCCATTGTCGGCAACTCCGGCAGCGGCAAGAGCACCTTGCTGCACCTGCTGGGCGGCCTGGACAAACCCACCGCTGGCGAGGTGCAGCTTGCCGGCAAGACATTCAGTACGCTCAGCGAAGCAGGGCGCAGCCGACTGCGCAACCGGCACCTGGGCTTCGTGTACCAGTTTCACCACCTGCTGTCCGAGTTCACTGCGCTGGAAAACGTGGCCATGCCGCTGGTCATCAAGGGACTGCCGGTTGCCGAGGCACGCCGGCAGGCGCTTGACATGTTGCACCGTGTCGGACTCGAAGCACGCGTGCGCCACAAACCCTCCGAACTCTCCGGCGGCGAACGCCAGCGCGCAGCCGTTGCACGAGCACTGGTCAGCCAGCCGGACTGCGTCCTGGCCGATGAACCCACCGGCAACCTCGACCGCAGAAACGCCGAACAGGTCTACCAGTTGATGCTGGCGCTCAACAGGGACCTGCACACCAGTTTCGTCATTGTCACCCATGATGCTGACCTGGCCGCGCGCATGGACAAGGTCTGGCACCTCGATGACGGGGTATTGACCTAAGACGCCTGGCTTCAGAAGAACCACCAGCTCTTGCCGAGAGAATCCTCGCACTGTTTCAACTGCGCCGCATAGTTCCTGGCCCGGGCCTGAACCGCGCTGGCGACCCGGAGCAGCCACTGCTTGTTCTTGTAGCTCTTGCGTTTGAACCCGCCCTGACCTTCGTGATAGGCCAGATACTGGCTATAGGCGTCCGCTTTCGAGATGCCCAGCACGCGGTGCGACATATCTCCGTACCAGCCAATAAAATCCACCACGTCGTCGAAGTCGTCGCGGTCCGCCCAGCGTCTCCCGGTGGATTTCAGGTACCATTCCCAGGTCGAATCCTTGATCTGGCCATAGCCGTAAGCAGACGACGGGCGGGTCCAGGGAATCACCCACAGCACCTTCTGCCGGGGTGGTTTGGCGTCCTGTACGAAACGTGATTCCTGGTAGATGATGGCCAGCTGCACCTGGATGGGTACGCCCCATTTGTCGTAACTGTCGCGGGCCGCCGAGTACCAGTCGTCCTTTTCCGCGAAAATCTCGCAGCTGTCCTTGATGTTCTCCGGCGGTGAGGTTGAGCAGGAGATCGCCGCCGCCGCGGAAAACACCAGGCCCAACGCCGCCGGTATCCAGATCTTATTCGCCGCTTCGCGCATCTTTGGACTTCGCCTCGACGAACACGCGCTTCACGTGGACATAGCTGGCCTTGATGTCGCGATCCAGCGCGGCGACCACCTTTTCCACCGTTCCTGCCGACACATGGTCGCGAAAATCCAGGCTGATGTTGACCAGGATGTACTCAGGTCCCAGGTGCATGGTGAGCACTTCGTTGACGTGCTCGACGGCCTCGATGCTGCCGGCCAGTTCGCGCACACCCTCGACTATCCAGCGGTTGGCGCTTTCTCCGATGAGCAGACCCTTGGTCTCATAGGCCAGCCAGATTGCGGTGCCCGCGAGCAACAGGCCGATCATGATAGAGGCCAGGCCGTCGAAATAGGCGATGCCGGTCAACTGCGCCAGACCGATACCGGCAAAGGCCACCAGCAGCCCGAGCAGTGCCGCGGAGTCCTCGAACAAAACCACAAAAGTGGTCGGGTCCTTGCTACGGCTCACCGCCTCGAAGTAAGTCCATTTGCCTTTTGCAGCGGAGAACTCCCGCAAGGCATACAGCCAGGCTGCGCCCTCGAACATCATGGCGATGCCCAGGACGGTGTAGTTAATCAGCGGGCTTTCGATACGCACGGGGTACTTCAGGTGCTGGATACCCTCGTAGATCGATACGCCCGCACCCAGAGCAAACACCAGGATCGCTACCACAAAGCTCCAGAAGTAGACCTCTTTGCCGTAGCCGAAAGGGAGCTGATCGTCGGCCGGCCGGCGCGCCCGGCGCAGGCCATAGAGCAGCAACACCTGGTTACCCGTATCGACCAGCGAGTGGATACCTTCGGACAGTATGGCGGAGCTGCCGGTGATGGCAGCCGCCACGAACTTGGTCAGCGCGACCAGGGTATTGCCGATCAGTGCCGCAAAGATAACTTTTTTGGAGGAGCCAGCCATCGCCGGCCCCAAGCTTACCAGTCTGTCAGCTAGAAGTGCAGATAGGCGCCCGCATACGGGCCGTCGAATTCGACGTTGGCAAACGAGTCGTCGAAGTCATCCAGGTCCAGCTTGATCTTCCGGTAGCCGACATCCAGGCCCAGGCGCCAGGGCGTGGTGTAAGTGGCACGCAGCGAGTAATCGTAAAAGCTGCTGCTCTGATACTTGGCGTAAGAACCATCGGCGCTCACCCCCAGCCCGGTCAACGGCAGATCGAAACCCGCGCCCAGGTAGGCCAGCGGTACCCAGCCGGACACGCTGGCGTCCTGCGTTCCGGAGGTCTCACCGGTGATGCTGGCTTTACTGTCGATGTATTTGCCCGTAAGGCCAAGGTCCAGGCTCACCACAGTGTCCAGCAGCTCGTAGTACAGGGTGATATCCGTCTGTTTGAGCTGCACCTGGCTGCTGACCGCCTCGTTGGCGAAGAAGGTGGTATTACCGTAGACCACCGTTTTACTCAGACGTCCATTGGCATCCTCGTCGATATCGGTGTAGCGCAGGCGCACATTGGGCAGCAGGGGAAGCGGGTGCTCGAGGATCAGATAATAGACACCGGCCGAGCCATCGTTGTACCCCAGATCCTGGTTGACGTTGATGTTGTTGGTCGAGTTTTTCGTCTGGTAGCGGACGGTACCGCTGATATCGTACTTCCAGTAGTTGGCGCCGGCCTGGATACCCAGGATGTCCGCGGAGCTGGTGGAGCAAAACAGTGACAGTGCGATAAGCGGTGCTGGTAAACGACGCATGGCATACGCTCTCCTTGTTAGCCGTGACGGCATACATTAGCATGTTCGCACCACCGGTGTGTGACCGGCCTCACAGTTATGACAGGATGTCGTAAGCGCGGGAGTTCAAGGATGAGATGCTGTCTTCAGCACTGGCGTTTCTAGCGGGTTGCTGCCTGCTGTTCAGCTGCCATCGTTTGCCGGACGGCAGCGTGGTGTTGCTGATTGCGCTGACGCTGCCGCTGTGTCTGTGCAGCCGGTGGCTGCGCTGGCCAGGACTCGTGGCGGCGGGTTTCTGCTGGGCGGCATGGCAGGCCACGCAACTGGCGGCCGTGAGGCTGCCGTCTGCGCTGGAAGCACGCGACCTGCAGGTGCGGGGACACGTCGTTGGGGTCCCGGAACGGCTGGCCGAAGACCGCCTGCGACTGCGGTTCCGGATAGAGGCTTACCAAAGTGAGGGTCGCTGGCAACAGCTTGTCCTGCCGGTGCGTCTTAACTGGTACCGCGCGGCGCCGGCGATGAACCCCGGGGAACGCTGGCGGCTGCGAGTGCGACTCAAGGCACCGCATGGGCTCGCCAATCCCGATAGCTTCGATTACGAGCGCTGGCTGTTCGCCCGCGGCATGCGTGCGACCGGTTATGTCAGAACCGACCCGGACAATCGATGTCTCGAAGCGGCGCACGCGCCACCTTGGCAACGGCTTCGCCATCGCCTGTCCGGTGATCTGCAGCAACTCGATCTGCCGGCAGCGCAGCGCGCCCTGTTGCGCGCCCTCGCCATTGGTGATCGCGCGGGAATGTCGCGACAGCAGTGGGATCTGCTGGCCCACACAGGTACCAGCCACCTGCTGGCGATTTCCGGTCTGCACGTCGGGCTGGTGGCGGGCCTGGTGTTCTTCCTGGTGGAACAGCTGTGGCGCCGACTGGGTGGCGGCCGCTGGTGGGCGTCGCCACGGACCGGGGCGCTGGCGGCGATGCTCGCCGCGCTGCTATACGCGCTGTTGTCGGGTTTTCAGGTGCCCGCGCAACGGGCCCTGGTGATGATCTGGCTGTGGATGCTGGCTGTGGTCTGCACCGGCCGCGCCCATCCATGGACAGTGGTCGGCCTTGCCCTGTGGCTGATCCTGCTTAGTGACCCTTTGTCGGTGCTGACCGCGGGCTTCTGGTTGTCGTTCGGTGCCGTTGCGCTGATCCTGTTGCTGAGCCGGGGGCGTTACGGACGCGGCGGACGACTGCCCCGCCTGTTCGCCGTTCAGCTCGGGCTGACAGCAGGTCTCACGCCGCTGTTGTGGCTCTGCTTTCACCAGGCGTCGCCGACCGCGCCGCTCGCCAACCTGGTGGCAATTCCCTGGGTTGGCTTCCTGGTGGTACCGCTGCTGCTCCTGGGGATGCTGCTGCTCCCGGTGTCGGCCGCTACGGGCGAAATGCTGCTGACACTGGCTGGCTGGCTGCTCGACGGGCTGTGGCGGTTTCTGCAGCTGCTGGATTTCGGCGCAGCCGCGCAGTGGTACGCGCCGCCGCTTGCGCTCGCCGGCACGGTGCTGTTTGCCGTCGGCCTGCTGCTGTTACTGCTGCCCGCTGCCATGGGCTTGCGCCCCGTGGCCTTACCGCTGTTGCTGCTACCCGTGCTGACCGCTGCGCCGGACCGGCCCGCGGCGGGTGATCTGTGGCTGACGCTGCTCGACGTAGGCCAGGGTCTGGCCGTGGTTGCGGAAACCCGCGGGCACCTGCTGGTCTACGATACCGGGCCGGCGTTTCCCCAAGGGTTTGACAGTGGTGCCAGCGTGCTGGTGCCGTTTCTGTACCGGCGCGGCTACCGCCGCCTGGACCGGCTGGTCATCAGCCACGGCGACAACGACCACAGCGGCGGCGGTGCATCATTGTACCGGCAGTTGCCCGTCACCAGTGTCCACAGCGGTGAACCGCAGACCATTCACTGGGCGTCCGCGTTCGACTGCGTCCAGCAACCACACTGGCGGTGGGACGGCGTGCGTTTTGAGTACCTGTCGACGGGAGCGGCTGCCAGCGGTAACAACGCTTCCTGCGTATTGAAAATAACCGCTGCCGACGGGCGTAGCGCGTTACTGCCCGGCGATATTGAACAGCCAGTAGAAACCGCGCTGGTGGATGCGCACCAGGCCCGGTTGTCGGCCCGGGTCCTGATCGCACCGCATCACGGCAGCCGAACCTCGTCCAGTACAGCCTTTATCGGCGCGGTCAACCCGGACTGGGTATTGTTTGCTACCGGCTACCGCAACCGCTTTGGCTTCCCCAAGGCTGACGTCGTGGCGCGCTATGCGGCTGCCGGTATTCGGTATGCCGACACCGCCACGGCCGGCGCGATCAGCATCAGGATCGCAGCAGGAGAGGCGATCCGGGTGGAAGGCTGGCGACAGCAGCACCGGCACCTCTGGCAGGCTGCCAACTGACTGCCCGCGGCCGGTTCCGTAGCGCACCTGAAATCAGTATGATGGGCCGGATTCGCCGAACGGCAACTCACAAGGAAGGAAGCACACACGTGTTTGAACTGGTTATTGCGGGCGGCTGGCTCATGCTCCCCATTATCGCCTGCTCGATTATCGCCTTCGCGATTATCGCTGAACGACTGTGGACCCTGCGGGTAAAGCGCGTCATCCCCCGGCAACTGGTAGCTCAGGTCTGGGACCAGGCCAAGGGAAGGAGGCTGGACGTGGAACGCCTGCAGGAACTGCGCGCCGGTTCCCCGCTCGGACGCATTCTGGCTGCGGGCCTGATGAACCGCAACGCCAGCCGCGAAATAATGAAAGAGGCCATCGAGGACACCGGACGCCACGTGGTGCACGAGCTGGAGCGCTATCTCAACACCCTCGGCACCATTGCGACCATATCGCCGTTATTGGGGTTGCTCGGCACCGTTGTCGGCATGATCCAGGTGTTCTCCGCGATCACCACGCAGGGTGTGGGTAACCCGAGTGCGCTGGCGGGCGGTATTTCCCAGGCACTGCTCACCACCGCGGCGGGCATGTCAGTGGCGATACCGGCGCTGATGGCGTACCGCTACTTCCGTGGCAAAGTCAACATGCTGGTGATCCGCATGGAGCAACAGGCCCTGCGTATGGTCGAAGTGCTTCATGGTCAGCGCTCGGGGGGCAACGTCACGGAGGAAGGGCTGTGAATCTCCGCCGCTCACGCGGGGAGGAACCCGGGGTCGATCTTACCCCGATGATTGACGTGGTGTTCATACTGCTGATCTTCTTCATGGTCTCGACGACATTTCAAAAAGAGTCACAGATCAAGATCGAACTGCCGGAAGCCAGTGGTGAACCCGCCGAGGAGCGCAAGGAGCTCCTGGAAATTGTCATCGATGCCGACGGCCACTATTTCATCGACCAGCAACAGGTGGTCAACACCGAACTGGATACCCTGAAGCGCGCTATACTGAACCACCTGGGCGAGCAGAGAGACCTGCCGGTGGTGATCCGCGCGGACCGCATGACGCCGTACGAATCCGTGGTGCGCGCCATGGACGCCACCGCACAGCTTGGGCTGGTGAAGATGTCGCTGGCTACCAGTCAGCCGGAAAGCGGGGGAGAGTGATACCGTCGCCTGAAACGGCAACCGGTCTTTACAAACGTCTGCTGGGTTATGCCACGCCGTACTGGCGGCTGTTTGCAGCCGCGGTGCTGGCGATGACGCTGTTCGCCGCTACCGACACCGGCCTCGCGGCACTGATGAAACCCATGCTGGACGGCAATTTCATCGAACGCGACCCGCAAACGGTGCGCTTTGTTCCCTTCGCCCTGATTCTGTTGTTTGTGTTCCGCGGCTTGACGGGTTTCGCCTCGCGCTATGCCATGATCTGGATTGGCCGCAGGGTCATCCAGGAGCTGCGGCGCGCGGTCTTCCAGCAGCAACTGCGCCTGCCGGTGCGCTACTTCGACAACAATCCCGCGGGACGCATGTTGTCGCGTCTGACATTCGACGTTCGAGCAAGTGGCAGAAGCCAGCACCAACGCGGTGACAGTGCTCATCCGCGACTCGCTGACAGCGCTGTTCCTGTTGGCCTATATGTTCTGGATCAGCGGCTGGCTGACGCTGCTGTTTCTGGTCGTCGGTCCGATGCTGATTGTTTTGCTGCGCCTGGTCAGCCGACGCTTTCGCAGCATCAGCCGGCGCATTCAGGATTCCATGGGCGAACTCACCCAGTACAGTGAAGAAGTAATCCACGGCCAGCGGCTGGTGAAGGCATTTAACGGTGAATCGTGGCAGGAGCGCCAGTTCGCGGCGGTTAACGAACGCAATCGCCAGCTGCACATGAAAATGGCGGTTGCCCTGGGCGCCAGCACCCCTGTCGTGCAGCTGATTGCCGCCTGTGTGCTGGCGCTGGTAATCTATCTGGCGACGCTGGAATCAGTAACGCGCGAAATCAGTGTGGGTAGTTTCGTCTCCTTTATCACCGCCATGATGTTGCTGTTGCAGCCCGTAAAACGCCTGACCAATGTCAATGCTCTGGTCCAGCGTGGACTCGCCGCCGCGCGCAGTATTTTCACGCTGCTGGACGAGCCGGTGGAACAGGACACCGGTCGTCTGCCCCTGGCGTGGGCTCATGGTCACATCGAATTCCGCAACGTCAGCTTTGCCTATGAGGGCAGCACCGGGGAGGTGATCCACAATCTGTCTTTCACCATCAGCCCTGGCCAGACAGTCGCCCTGGTGGGGCGCTCCGGCAGCGGCAAAACCACCATCGCCAGCCTGCTGGTGCGTTTCTATGATCCAGACAACGGCGGCATTTATCTGGACGGGCATGACCTGCGCGACTACCGGCTCGCCGACCTGCGCCGGCAGATCGCGATGGTGGGGCAGGACGAGATGCTGTTCAACGACACGCTGGCCCACAATATCGGCTACGCTCGCGTGACGGATGTGGCTGAGGAGGAGATCATTGCCGCCGCCGAAGCCGCCCACGCCATGCCTTTCATCCGTGACCTGCCGCAGGGGCTGCAGACCCGAATCGGCGACCGCGGCGTGCTGCTGTCGGGCGGCCAGCGGCAGCGTATCGCCATCGCGCGAGCCATCCTGAAAGATGCACCGATTCTGGTGCTCGACGAGGCGACTTCGGCGCTCGACAGCGAGTCCGAGCGCCTGCTACAGGACGCGCTGCGCCAGCTGACCCGCAGGCGCACCTCGCTGGTCATCGCCCACCGGCTGTCTACGGCGGAACGCGCCGATTGCATCCTGGTCCTGGAGCAGGGTCGCCTGGTGGAAACCGGCAGGCACGCCGAGCTGCTGGCAAAAGAAGGCCTCTACGCCGACCTGTACCGCCTGCAGTTCCGCGAAAATCAGGGTGTACAATGAGGCGTTCCGACCTGGAGTGGCGCCTGCAGGCGATTTGGTACGGCGGCTCGCGCTATTATCGCCTGCTGTTACCATTATCCTGGCTGTACTGTGGCTTCGGCGCGTTACGGCGTACCGCTTACCGGCTGGGTTTGCTGCCGAGCACTGCGCTCGATTGCGCGGTTGTGGTGGTAGGTAACCTGGTTGCCGGCGGCAGCGGTAAGACACCGTTGGTGATTGCGCTTGCCAGGAGTCTGCAGACCCGTGGACTGCGGGTCGGTATTCTCTGTCGTGGTTACCGGGGGCGTTCCAAGCACTGGCCGGTCGTGGTGCGGGCGGACAGCGACCCCGGCGAAGTCGGCGACGAGGCGGTGTTGCTGGCAGAGAAGACCGGACTGCCCGTTATGGCCGGGCCACACCGGGTCGACGCTGGCAAGGCCTTATTGAGTGCCACCCAGTGCGACGTGCTGGTGTGTGACGATGGCCTGCAGCACTATGCGCTGCGACGCGATATCGAGATTGTGGTCATCGACGCCGAACGCGGCTACGGCAATGGCGCCTGTCTGCCGGCTGGACCGTTGCGGGAACCGCGCAAACGCATTCGCGAGGCAGATGCGGTAGTGGCGCTGGGTGGACCCTGCACCGAGGCGACCACGGTGATGCACTATGTCGGCGGCGAGACCTGCAAGCTGCAGGACCCGGAACAGTGCTATCGCCTCGACGCGTTCGCCGGACAGGTGGTACATGCCGTCGCCGGTATCGGCTACCCGCAGCGATTCTTTCGGCAGTTGCTGGACGCCGGTCTGTCGCTGGAGGCACACGCGTTCGATGACCACCACCCGTTCACGCCGGAAGATCTCGTCTTTAGCGGCCGCCGACCGGTTTTGATGACCGAGAAAGACGCGGTAAAATGCCGGGCATTCGCGCGATCCGACTGGTGGGTGGTACCGGTCGAGGTCCGGCTCGACCCCGCTTTTGAAGACTGGCTGGTCGCCGCGTTGAGCCCACGGGAGCACTAGATTTGGACAAGAAACTGCTGGACATTCTCGCCTGCCCGGTCTGCAAGGGCCCGCTGCTGTACGACCAGAAGAAGCAGGAACTGATCTGCAGAGCCGATCGCCTGGCGTTCCCGATTCGCGACGATATTCCGGTGATGCTCGAAGAAGAGGCCCGGCAGCTGCCGGCCGACGAAGACGTTTAAAGGATCTTCCTGTATGCCAAACGACTACAAGGTCGTCATACCGGCGCGCTATGCGTCGACGCGGTTGCCGGGAAAGCCGCTGCGCGAACTGCTGGGCAAGCCCATGCTGCATTACGTGTTCGAAGCCGCGACTGCCAGTTCGGCGCAGCAGGTCGTGATCGCCACCGACGACGCGCGCATCGAACAGGCCGCCGGCGCCTTTGGCGCCGAAGTCTGCATGACGTTGCCGGACCATGCCAGCGGCACCGACCGCCTAACCGAAGTCGTCGCCACGCTGGGCTGGCCGGACGAGACCATTGTCGTCAACGTGCAGGGTGACGAACCACTGATGCCACCGGCGCTGATTGACCAGGTAGCAGGCGACCTGGCGCAAAACCCCGATGCTGCCGTTGCCACTGTCGCCACGCCGCTCGTCGCTGTCGGCGAATTCTTCGACAGCAACGTGGTCAAAGTGGTCACCGACAAGGCAGGCTTTGCGCTGTACTTCAGCCGCGCCCCGATTCCCTGGGACCGCGACCTGCTGCACGACAAGGTCAAGGCGCTACCGATCGGCATCGTGCCGCTGCGCCATATCGGTATTTATGCTTATCGCGTCGGCTACCTGCGGCGTTACGCGCACATGCGGCCGTGCCCGCTGGAGCAGGCCGAGCACCTTGAACAGTTGCGCGCGCTCTGGTACGGCGAACGCATCCACGTTGCGGAGGCCAGTCAGCGACCCGGCCCCGGTGTGGATACCGAAGATGACCTGCACATAGCCGAACAACTGTTGCGGGCCAGGAGCCTGTCTGAGTAATCTTCGCGTGGCGAGAAAGTGGGAGAATGATGATTACTCGGACAGTCTCCCAGGCGCAGCTGATGGCTTGTCTGCCCGCGTGACCCGCCTAAGGAACGTACTGGCTAGCGGACTCCAGCCAGGCCCGGATTACGGGGTTAAGTCCGTCGTGCTCGTCGAACAGCGGCAGCGTATGATGGCGCTTGACGCGCCGCGTGGCATCGCCGAACTGGTTGCCCTGGATAATGCGTTCGCTGTCCTCGCAACGCAGCACGAGGGCATTTTCATGTTCAAGAATTTCGATAATCTGGCAGGTGTGCCCGCCGTACGGCAGCGTCTGACCAACCAGAGCACGCAACTGTTGCAGGAGATGGGTTTCCATCGTCATACTCTGAACCGGGTCATGACAAGAATCAAGTTTAATTACTATCTATAACCATGCGTGATATAAAGATATTATTTGTCTGTATGGGCAATATCTGTCGTTCGCCGATGGCACAGGGCGTTTTCGAAGCGCTGCTGGCCGAGGCGCAACTGGCACGCCGCGTACAGGTCGATTCTGCGGGTACCCACGCGTATCACCTGGGCGAACAGCCCGACCAGCGGGCTACCCGGGTCGCTGCGGGCCGTGGTATCGACCTCACCAGGCAGCGTGCACGTCGCATCACCGCGGCCGATTTCGCGCGCTTCGATTACGTCCTGGCGATGGACAGCAGCAACTTCGAGGATCTGCAGAGCATCTGCCCGCAGGAGCACCGCGGCAAGGTTCACCTGTTCCTGGAGTTCGCCGGCCCGTCGACGCCGCGTGATGTACCGGACCCTTACTACGGCGGTGCACAGGGCTTCGAACGCGTACTCGATCTGGTAGAAGAGGGCGCGCGCGGGCTGCTGGAAGATATTCGCCGCCAGATTGACGTTGAGGCTTAACCCGCATTTCTCACCGGGATAGGCACCTCAAAAATACCACTGTCTTTTGTATCTTCAACACAACTTCAATTGGCGCAAGAGGATACAAATTTACAACGCCGCCCGGTGAGAAATGCGGGTTAACCCTGTGCCTGCGGCGCGACCTCCAGAGCCGCGCTGCGTTTAACCACAAACGACACCAGCAGGCCGACCAGCGCCAGCACCCATACGATTACCGCACCCGCCGGCAGGTCGAGCAAGGCCGACAGCAGCAGACCCGCCGTGTAACCGAGAACGCCCGTGATATAGCCGGCGAACAGCGACTGACAGCGCATGCTCAGGCGACGCGACGCGAGCGCCGGCACGATCAGGGTGGCAAACACCAGGTAGACACCTACCAGCTGCACTGATGCGGTTACCGTCAAGGCAAACAGCACGTAGAACAGGACCGGTCGCCGTTCGATGCCCAGCGCGAACCAGACGGCGAGGACCAGCACGTACAGAACCAGCACCGGCAGCAACTGGTCGAAACCCACCCACAGGATCTGCCCGACCAGCAGATCCTTGAGGTGTTCGCCGCCATGGGGGTTGTTTGCCAGCAGGAGAATACCCGCGCTCGCCGCCAGCACGAAGGCGCTGCCGATCACGGCTTCGAGTGTTTCCGGCCAGCGGCGTTCGCACTGGTACAGCACATAGGCACCGAGCAGGGCCGACGAAAACGCAGTGAACTGGACGCCCCAGCCGCTGTCTCCGAGCCCGAGCGCCGTCGCCAGCAGCACGCCCAGGCCGGCGATCTGCGCGATCGCCAGGTCAATAAAGATAATACCGCGCTTCAGCACCTGCTGACCGAGCGGGACGTGGGTCGCGATCACCAGCGTCCCGGCCGCCAGGGCCGGAGCGAGGATGACGGGGTCGAGGCCATCAAGATTCAAGATTGTACTCCCAGCAACAGTTGTACGGTTGAGTCAAACAGGCCGAACAGGTCGCCCGCCTGGGGATTGCCACCGACCGTAAACGGCAGCTCGAGCATCGGTATACCGGTATGGTCGTGCAGCCATTGTACCGGCCGCTGGTCCTGGTAGGGTGCGCGGATCACTACCCGGGCCGGCCGCGTTTTCATTTTATCCAGCACTTCGGCCAGGTGCGTGCTGGTGGGCGGCACTCCGGGCTTGGGTTCAAGTTCGGCGAGCTGGTCGAGACTCAGCCAGCGATTCAGGTACGTCCAGGCACGATGGAATACCACGATGGGCATACCTTTCAAGGGCGCCGCCTGCTGTTGCCAGCGGGCCATGGCCGCCTGCCAGCGCTGGCTGAAATCTTTCAGCCGTTGCGCATACTGATCGGCGTGCTGGCTGTCCAGTTCGGCAAGTCGCGGGCTTAGCGCCTCTGCGACCCTGAGGATGTTGTGCGGGTCGAGCTGAATGTGCGGATTACCCGCCGCGTGCACGTCGCCCTCGGCGCGATCCAGGCGTTGCGGTTTTTCCAGCAGTGTGACGAAATCAGTCGCGGCGAAGTAGCCTTGTGTACCGGGCTGGACATTCGGGTTGCCGGCACGGCGCAACACCAGGGGCAGCCAGCCGGTTTCGAGTTCGGCGCCGGTGCACACCACCAGGTCGGCGCGCCGGGCCTGGGCGATCAGACTGGGTCTCGCCTGGATGTGGTGTGGATCCTGCTGGGCCGTGGTGGCCGTGTAGACCGTGACCTCGTCACCACCGAGCTCCTGTGCCAGGGCACCCCACTCGGGCTCACAGGCAAGAATCCGCAGTGCGGCCTGTGAGGCAGCCGACATCAGTGTCAACAGCAACAGCAACGCAACGCACAGTTGTTTGTGCTTCATGGTCATCTCCTTTAGAACAGGTGGGCGCCGTGGCTGCCCAGGCTCATGATGTACTGCAGCGACCACTGGTTGTCGGTGCCGTTGAGACGTGAGGCGTCGCGGTCGTATTGGGCGCGCAGGCGGCTGAACTCACTGGGACTCCAGTCGAGCATGGCCGTCCAGCGATGCGGCTCGTGCCCATCGTCGTCCAGTCCGGAGTCCTGGATGAGCGCAGCGCCACTCGTATAGCCGCCCAGGCTGATGACGCTCAGGTGATTGTCCGATGTCAGGCGGTCATAACGCGTGCCTATGCGCCACTGCGGCATGAACTGATAGACCGCCTGTGCGTACCAGCCCGTCTGGTCGCCGTTATACTTCAGCAGGCCGTCGTTGCTGCCGTCGCTGACGTTGACCTTGCCGGACTCGTCACGGTAGAAGTACTCGCCCTGAAGGATGAGATTGTGGAGCGTGGTGTTACCGTTGGGCGCCCATTTCCAGACCATATCCGCGCCGTACAGGTCGGAGTCCCCGTTGAACAGCGTAGTGGCACCGCTGGCGGCATTGTCCGTGGTCCGGTCGTTGGCATTCGCGAGCAGCGCGGACAGACCGGCCTGCCACGCCCAGCTGTAACCGACGTCGCCACCGAATTTGGCGAACAGGGTGTGCACGTCGCCGATGACACTACTGGATTCGCCGGCAGGAAAATTGTTACCGGCGAGGGCTTCGCCGCCCAGCATTATGTAGAGGTCGGTCGGTGCCGTCCAGGTCAGGCGCACCCCGTCATCACCGTACTGGGTGTTGAGAAAGGCGCGATAGGCCAGCGGCGCATCGTGAAAATCCCAGGCGTGGGAGTGAATCTGGTTCAGGTAGCCGATACCGGAATAGAAGCGCCCGAAACGCCCCCCGAAACCGGCCGGCAGGGCAACAGGGTCGGCATAGGCTTCCTCGATACTGATCTCACTGCCGCCCTGCGCGTTGTCTTGAACAGTAAAAGTGCTTTGTGCGTAGAACAACGGGTCGACATTCGCCGATGCAGTCAGTTCGGTTTCGTCCAGGGTGAGGCCTTCACTGGACAGGCCGCCTTCCTCGCCCAGCTGGAAACCCGGTAGCGCATAGTCGTCCGGATTTTGCGAATAGCTGTTCGCGCTGCCTTGCAACACGACTGAAATGGCCGGGTTGAAGGCATTGGCGCGCGACTGGTTGTCGCCGCCGGCGGCCGGCTGGGCGCCGGCCATGTCGTTCAGGCCCGTACGGTTTTCCTCGGCGAGCGCCTCGGCCTTTTGCAGCCGCTCCTCGAGTGCCTTGATCTGCGTTTCGTAGGCGCGTTTCAGGGCATCCATCTGCTGCCGTATTTGGGCGAGCTCGTGATCGTCCGCGGCCAGCGCGGTCAGGGGCAGGCACAAGCCAAGACAGGCCAGCGCTGTAGTCAGGGATCTGGACATGACACACTCCATAGTCTGTGCACGAAACCGTTGCAGTCCGTGCCATACAGGGTTGAGCAGGGAGAACTAGCTATGGTGTGTGTACTGCGGTGGGGCGCGTGTCCGGTAAAAAACGGCGGTTTGCCGCACGCAGGCAGAAGGCAGCGTAGCGACGGTTACGGCTTGATCGGGGTTATCGACGTGCAGGACAAACTGTGTCGGGACGGCGTTGTCGAGGCCATGCGCCAGCAGACAGACACTGCAATGCCCGTCGTGTGCATGCGCCTCGACATCAGACTGGTGAACCAGCAGCGCTGCCTGGCCCACGACCAGCAGCGCTGCGAGTATCCAGTGACTCAGGCGCCGTCGCACCGCCGCATGCCCGCTTCTACTCGTCTCCGATGGCAGCAGGTTTGGTGTCGCCGGCCGCAGGCAAGGCCGGGGCAGGGCTGACAACCTCCTGAGGCCGGGACTTGTCCGCCGTTGACGGCGCGCTGTCCTGCTTTGTCGTTGCGCCCTGGATGGGAGTCACCTTGGCTTCATTGGCAGACGCCTTTGCGGCTTCGGGGCGGCTGTCGGATTTCGCTGTGGGAGCACCGTTGTCAGCCGCGGGCGCTCCTGAGGGCGCGCTACCGGCCTGCTCGGCCTCACGGCGTTGATTGGAACGACGCCGCCCGCCGCGCCGTCCGCGCCGGTTACCGCTGCGTCCCTGGCCACTCTTGGCCGTGGTCTCCTGCTGCTGCGCCGGCGCCTCCTTTGCGTCGAGCTGTTGTGGCTTGCGGTCGTCGGTAACAACCGCCTCGGCACTGGCGCGCGCACTCTTCTCCCTGGCCTCTTGTTCTTTCACTTCTGGCACGCCGTCGTCGTCGGGTCTGCGCTTCTGTGCGGGCGCATTACGCTGCTGGCCGCCTTCACTGCGGCGGGCGGACTGGCCGCCGCGACGGCGACCGCCGCCGGAACGGCTGCGCCCCCCTCGGCCCTCGCCGCTGGCCCGGGAACGACGTGCCGACTGATCGGGCTCCTTGCGGGTTTCGGTCTGGGCCTCCACCTCAACACTGGTGCCGAACAGGCTGCTCCACATGCGGCGCAGCAGACCAGGCGACGACTGGGGAGCCGCCGCCGGCTCGCGCTGCATAACCGGCACCGGTGCTGTGTGTGCCACGAGCTGCACCGCGGGTTTCTCGACTTCGATCGGTTTTACGCCGCCAAGGTGTTCTTCCAGTTCCGTGTCGGCTGCTTCTGTCTCCGCGAGCAATTGGTGGCTCACCGCAGCGGCTTCGCCTTCGAGTTCGTCGCTGCGCAGACGTTTGATTTCGTAGTGCGGCGTTTCCAGCTTCGGCGTCGGGATGAGAATCACATCGAGTTTGTGACGATGCTCCAGATTGACCAGGATTTCCCGCTTTTCGTTCAGCAGGTAGGTGCCAACGTCCACCGGTACACGCGCGATCACCCGCCCGGTTTTTTCCTTCATCGCTTCTTCTTCGAGGATGCGCAGGATTGACAACGCCAGTGATTCGACGCCGCGCACCGTACCCTGGCCCTTGCAGCGCGGACAGACGATCTGACTCGATTCGCCCAGCGATGGACGCAAGCGCTGGCGCGACATTTCCAGCAAACCGAAGCGCGATATGCGGCCGAGCTGAACCCGGGCGCGATCCATTTTCAGGGCGTCGCGCAGGCGGTTTTCCACCTCCCGCTGGTGTTTGGTCGGCTGCATATCGATGAAATCGATCACCACCAGTCCGCCAAGGTCGCGCAGGCGCAACTGACGGGCGATTTCATCGGCGGCTTCCAGGTTGGTATTGAGCGCGGTTTCCTCGATGTCGCTGCCCTTGGTGGCGCGCGCCGAGTTGATGTCGATGGACAGCATGGCTTCGGTATGATCGATGACGATGGCGCCGCCCGACGGCAGGGTGACCTCGCGCTGGAAGGCCGATTCGATCTGGCTCTCGATCTGGTAACGCGAGAACAACGGTACCGGGTCGCTGTAACGCTTCAGCTTCTTCAGGTTGTGCGGCATGACCTGGGTGATGAACTCGACGGCGCGCTTGTGCACGTCCTCGTCATCGACCAGGATTTCGCCGATATCACTACGCAGGTGGTCGCGCAGGGCGCGGATGATCACGTTGCTTTCCTGGTAGATCAGGAAGGGCGCAGGACGTTCTTTGGCAGCCCTGGAGATGGAATCCCACAACTGCAGCAGGTAATCCAGGTCCCATTGCAGTTCTTCGGCCTGGCGGCCGACGCCCGCGGTGCGGACGATCAGCCCCATATCCGGCGGATATTCCAGCTGCGCCATGGCGTCGCGGACAATATTGCGATCGTCGCCTTCAATGCGCCGCGATACACCACCAGCGCGCGGGTTGTTGGGCATCAGCACCAGGTAGCGTCCCGCCAGGCTGATGAAGGTGGTGAGCGCCGCACCCTTGTTGCCGCGCTCTTCCTTTTCAACCTGGACAATGACTTCCTGGCCGTCGCGCAGTGCTTCCTTGATGGTTGCCCGGCCGTTGTCTCCAGCACCTTCCCTGAAGTATCCGCGTGCGACTTCCTTTAGCGGCAGAAAACCATGCCGCTCCGCGCCATAATCGACAAACGCGGCCTCGAGACTGGGCTCGACACGCGTGATCTTCCCTTTGTAAACGTTAGACTTTTTTTGTCCTCTGGAAGGTACCTCAATATCAAGATCGTAGAGTTTCTGGCCATCGACCAGCGCCACACGCAACTCTTCGGGTTGCGTGGCATTGATTAGCATACGTTTCATTGTGTTTGTCTCTCAAGCGCTCGACCATGTCCGGCGAGCGCCTGCCAACGGGTACCGACACGGGCTGCGGGCGGCGCTCACCAGGCAGAGCGCCGGACCACCCTGGCATAAGCCGGGCTTTCAGTCCAAATACCAGTCCAATCATCAAGGCGATCGTTAACGACACAGGAGCAATCACTTGTTTATGTACATCCATAGGTAGAGACCGGTCAGGTCTCTGCTCGATCCCCGTGTCGGGCCTTCCAGGGCCTTACACGGCGGAAACGAAAAACGGGTCATTTGTCGACTATCCCGGCTGCCTGGGCAATCTCCTATACAGATGCGGTCGACGCCTCGACTATATCAAGACAATGTCGTTATATCAAATGCTTATATACTCTTCCGGCGGTTGACAAATCCGCTGCCTTAAAAGGGAAATGTGACCTTTTTCAGCGCAGCCCGGCCGCAGGGCTGCTAGAATCCGCGCCCATGGAAAAACTGGGCAGACCGGCCGTGCAATGGCTGGACATTTCCAGCGAGCAGGCGGGTCAGCGGATCGACAATTTCCTGCTGCGGGTGCTGAAGGGGGTACCGAAGAGCCGCATTTACCGCCTGCTGCGCAAGGGAGAGGTGCGCGTCAACAAGGGCCGGATCGGCCCGGCGTACCGCCTCGCCCACGGCGACCAGGTGCGGATTCCGCCGGTGCGGGTCGCGGAAACCGGTGCCGCTGTGCCGCCAGGCAGCGTGCTGGAGCGACTGGCCGCAGCCGTCATCTACGAGGACGAGCGTCTGCTGGTGCTGGACAAGCCTTCCGGCATGGCCGTGCACGGTGGCAGCGGTCTCGACTACGGTGTGATCGAGGGCCTGCGCGCCCTGCGCCCGCAGGCACCCTTTCTGGAGCTGGTGCACCGTCTCGACCGTGAAACCTCCGGCTGCCTGATGGTCGCCAAGAAGCGCAGCGAGTTGCGCACGTTGCATGAATTGCTACGCAGGGGTGGTGTGCACAAGCGCTACCTGCTGCTGACGATGGGGGACTGGCAGCGTGGTCCGTGGCAGGTGGACGCGCCGCTGAAGAAGAATCAGCTGAGCAGCGGCGAACGCATTGTCCGGGTAGACAGTCTGGGCAAGCCGGCGCTGACCCGTTTCCGGTGCCTGCAAGCCTATCCCGGCACCAGCCTGATGGAAGCTGATCTGGAAACCGGCCGGACCCACCAGATTCGTGTGCACGCGGCGCACACCGGTTACCCGCTGGCGGGCGACAACAAATACGGCAACCCGGAATTTAATCGACGTTTGCGCAAGCTGGGGCTCAAGCGGCTGTTTCTGCACGCCCACTACCTGGCCTTCCGGGACCCTGACCGCGACCGCAGTATCGCGGTCAGTGCCCCACTCGGCGAGGATTTGAGAGCATTCATTCAACAACTGGAGGCATCGCCCGATACAATGGCGGATACAGGATGAGAAGTATAGTGAAAACAGGCAGGGACAGGATGCCAGAGGCCATACGCTTGATTGTCTTCGACTGGGACGGCACCTTGATGGATTCGGAAACCCAGATCGTACATTCGATGTTTGGCGCCATTGCCGATATGCAGCTTGAGGCGCGCAGCGCCGAGCAGTGCCGGAACATCATCGGCCTGGGCCTGAAGGAAGCGATAGACGCGCTGTATCCCGGGCGCGACGCTGACTTCGTGGAGCGCTTCGTCGAGCGTTACCGGCATCACTGGTTCGCGATATCGCACCATTCAGAGCTGTTCCCCGGGGCGCGTGAGACGCTGCAGTTGCTGAGGGAGGCCGGGTTTCTTCTGGCAATCGCAACCGGCAAAGGCCGGCTGGGGCTCGACCAGGCACTCACTCACACAGGGCTGGACGACCTATTCGCCGCTAGGCGCTGTTCGGACGAGACCCGTTCCAAGCCGCACCCGCAAATGCTGGAGGAAATTCTGCAACAGCTTGGTGTGGCGGCGCACCAGTCGCTGATGGTTGGCGATACCGAATACGACATGGACATGGCGCGGCAGGCCGGTGTGCATCCGGTAGCGGTCAGCTACGGTGTCCACGACCGGCAACGTCTGCTGCAGCACCAGCCGCTGGTGTGCCTGGACACCATCACCGAACTGGTTGACTGGCTGGCGGAACGCGGTCTGCTCGACCCCGATTTTTTGTCAGAGTCGCCGCTGGCGGCCGCAGACTGAGGTAACACACGATGGAAGTGAATCAGGAAGACGACAAGCAGACCAGGGGCGACGAGTGGCAGGTGGACCTCATCAATCGCCTGGCCTTTTCTTCGCTCAAGGAACAGCGCACCGCGCGCCGTTGGGGTATTTTCTTCAAACTGTTGGTGTTTGCTTATCTGGCACTGGTGCTCTACCTGTACAGTCCCGAAATGCAACTGGAGCCCGGCGCCGAGAGCAAACATACCGCCCTGGTAGAACTCAAAGGCGTGATCGCGGCAGACAAGGATGCCAGCGCCGAAAATATCATTGAGGGCTTGCGCGATGCGTTCGAAAACGACAAGAGCGTCGGTGTCATTCTGCGCATTAACAGCCCCGGTGGCAGCCCCGTGCAGTCGGGCTACATCAATGATGAAATCAAACGCCTGCGCAAGAAGTATCCTGACAAGCACCTGTACGCAGTAATCAGCGACGTATGCGCTTCCGGCGCCTACTACGTAGCCTCCGCCGCTGACAAGATCTATGCCGACAAGGCCAGTATTGTCGGCTCCATCGGCGTGCGCATGGATGGCTTTGGTTTTGTCGACGCGATCAACAAACTGGGCGTCGAGCGGCGCCTGCTCACCGCCGGTGAGCACAAGGGTTTCCTCGATCCTTTCCAGCCGGTAAAGCAGCAGGATGTCGAACAGGTGCAGGGCATGCTGAATGACATCCATCAGCAATTCATCGATGTCGTCGAGGCAGGCCGCGGCGAAAGACTGAAGCGCGATACGCCCAACCTGTTCAGCGGCTACGTCTGGACTGGCGAACAATCCATAGGCCTCGGCCTGGTCGATGAACTGGGCAGCACCAGCTACGTGGCGCGGGAAGTGATTGGCAAGGAAACCATTGTCGATTACACACCGCAGCAGGACTGGTACGAACGCCTCAGCAAGAAGCTGGGTGCGTCGATCGGTACGAGTATCGGCGAGGTACTGCTGGGCGGCCAGTTTACCGTGAGGTAGCCCGGCGAGCGCTTCAGGGCACGGCGACGCCGGCCTGATTCAGCCAGGTCACCAGACGGATCAGGGGCAGACCGACCAGCGCGTTAGGATCCTCGCCCTGCATCGACTCGAACAGGCTGATGCCGAGCCCCTCCGACTTGAAACTGCCCGCGCAGTTGTATGGCCGGTCGTGGCGGAGGTAGCGGTCGATCTGCTGAGCGCTCAGCGCACGGAAGCTCACGTGGTAGAGCACGAGGTCCACCCGGGCTTCACCGCTGCGAACGTCATACAGGCACAAACCGGTGTGGAAACTTACTCTTTGACCGGCAAGGCGCGCGAGCTGGTCGCGGGCATTGGCATAGGTGCCGGGTTTACCCAGCACGTCCTCGCCACAGACTGCCACCTGGTCGGACCCGATGATCAGCGCATCCGGCCAGGCATCACCGGCAGCGCGCGCCTTGGCTTCCGACAGGCGGCTGACCAGCGCGCCCGGGCTTTCCGCGCGCCGGCGGGTTTCATCCACATCCGGTGCAAAGGTCTCGAAGGCGAGGCCCAGACGTTCCAGCAATAGCTTGCGAAACGGTGAGGTCGAAGCCAGCACCAGAGTTCTCGCCGTCGTCGTCACGTATGGCACCAGTTATGCCTGGGCAAAGTAGCGCTCCAGGTATTCAGCAAATGTGATTTCATCTGCAGCTTCCAGGGCCGCCTGGTCCTCCAGCGATTTCACCGCCAGTTCGGCAAAATACGCTTCACGCGTCTCGCTCAGAGGCAGGTTGCTGAAGAAATGCTGGTGGATTTCCGACATACGCTTGGCGAAATGATAAAAACCTTCGCCACGATCACGCATTTCACGCAGCATACGCGCCGATGGCGTCAGCTCCGGGTCCTTCACTTTGCGCACCTGCTCGTCCAGCGCGGCGCAATACGGTGTTCCACTGGCGCCCTGGTCGAGCAGTTCACAGACGCTGCGCATTTCCTCCAGCAACTCGCCGGCCCAGTCGCGCAGCTGCAGGGTCTGCCTGTCACGTACCAGTTTCAGCTCGGGGTCACGACCGCGGTGTGCCGCGCGCAGTTCGTTCTCGTCTATGGCGTGACGTTCGTCGACGCTGATCAGCGGGCTCTCATGCAGCAGGCAGAACAGCAGGAAACACTCCAGAAAGTGCAGCTGGCGTGCATGAATGCCCAGCGGGTCAAAGGCATTGACGTCCAGTGAGCGCAATTCCACGTAGGCGACGCCGCACCGTTTCAGCGCCAGCGTGGGCTTTTCGTTGCCGGTGAGCAGCTGTTTGGGCCGTATCGTACTGTAGTATTCATTTTCGATCTGCAGGAGATTGCCGTTCAACTGGCGGTACTCACCGTCGACCACCACGCCGATTGCTTCGTAGTCTGCGCACGGTGTTTGAATCGCATAGCTCAGGCTGTCTATATAGCTGGCCAGTGAGTCGTAGCTGGCCTTGATCCCATTTTCGTTTTCCTTGTTGTTCTGGTAACCGATGTCGCCCATGCGCAGCGAGGTGGCATAGGGTTCATAGTAGGTATTTTCGTTGAACTCCTTCAGTGTAGTCGGCGCACCGCCGAGGAACGACTTGCAGATCGCTGGCGACGCGCCAAACAGGTAGGGAATCAACCAGCCGAAACGCTGCAGATTGCGAATCAGCGCCATATAGGACTCCGATATATAGTCCTGCATCGACAGGCGGTTGCCTTCAAGTTCTCCGTATACCGGCCAGAATTCCGGTGGAAACGAATAATTGAAATGCACGCCGGCAATGACTTGCATGACGCGCCCATAACGGTAGCCCAACCCGACGCGATAGATGTGTTTCATGCGTCCGGCATTCGAGCGGCCGTAGCGGGCGATGGGGATACTGGTTTCACCGGCGACCACACAGGGCATGCTGGTCGCCCAGAGGTACTCGTTATCCAGCCGTTGGTAGACAAATTGCTGGGCGTCGCGCAGAAAGTCCAGCACTTGGGGAATGTGATGAAAGGGCGGCGTGATAAATTCCATCAGCGCTTCGGAATAGTCGGTGGTGATATACGGATGGGTGAGTGCCGATCCCAGCGCACGCGGATGGGGTGTCTGCGCGATGCCGCCCTCGCGGTTGACGCGCAGACTCTCCTTCTCGACACCGATAGCGCTGTTGCGCATCAGGTGGGAGTGCCTGAGACCGATGAGACGATCCAGACGATGTCTGAGTTTGGCGTACACGCTCAGGCGAGTTCCAGGTCCGGGGGATACGGGCTGTGGTGCCAGTCGGATTCATGGATCAGGTCGCGCAATACGGGCTGGATCGCTTCTTCGAGGACCGGGTGGTAGAAGGGCATGCGGAGCATTTGCAGCACCGTGAGACGCTGCTCGATACACCAGTTGAGAAGGTGCCCGAGGTGTTCGCCTTGCGGTGCGACCATGCTCGCACCGAGCAGGCGACCGCTCGACTTATCGGCATACAGGCGCAACAGGCCCTTGTTCCTGCCCATGATCAGCGCCCGACCCAGCAGGCCAAAAGCCACCGAACCGATCAGTGTGTTGTCCAGATCGAGTTCTGAATAGCGCGCACCGACCATGACAATGTTCGGGTCGGAAAAGGTAATCACCAGCGGTGTCTTGCGGCGGAATGCGACCGGGGTATCGCTGACCGCGTTGATACCCGCAATCCGTCCTTCGTCGGCGGCCTCGTGCAGCAGCTGCCGATCGAGGTTCACGTCACCGGCGATAAACAACGGCTGGTCGGCGATCTGCATGGTTTCGCGGTTGTAGTCGGGGAAACCGGCAGCGTTAAGCGTGATCCCGGCCTTTTCCGGGTCCAGAGCAGACAGGTTCGGCGTACGCCCGATGGCCACCAGGACCACGTCGACGCTAACGCTCTGTTGGCCGGCGCTGACCCTGAGCCGACCGTCGCCGGCTTCCTCGATACTGGCCGGCTGTCCCAGCCACAGCGGCATCTCCTTGCCGATCAACTCCTGCGCCAGCTGGTTGACATCCGGATCGTCGATATTGCCGATGACGTCGAGCTGATCAATGCCGGTAACCTCGACGCCCAGCCGCTGAAACGCCTGGCCCAACTCAAGACCGATCACACCCAGGCCAATAACGGCCATGGACTGCGGCAACGTTTCGAGTTCGAAGACTTCGTCGGTGGTCAGAATGCGCTCACCGAAAGCCTTCCAGACCGGCGGCACTATGGGCGAGGTGCCAGTGGCAATAACGATGCGCTGGGCACGGACCCGCCGCTCGCCCACCGCGAGCAGACCCGGTTCGAGGAAGCGCGCGTAGCCCTCGATGAACTCGTCGCCCATGTCGTCGGTGCTGGTGGACAACACCTTGTCGACAAAAATATCGCGTAACCCCTGCACGTGCTCCATGACGTCCGCGCCGGCGACGCGGAGCGCAGCGCCACCCTCGATGCCTTCGCGGTCGAACAGCTTGCGGCGATGAAAATCCTCGGCCACCTGGATCAGCGCCTTCGAGGGCATACAGCCGACGCGCGCGCAGGTGGTGCCGAGTTCACCGCCGTCGATCAGCACATAGCTGCCCGTCTTCCGCCTGACCTGCCCAAGCGCATACAGCCCGGCACTTCCGGCGCCAATAATGGCGACATCGACTGTCTGTTCCATACACCCCCGCGACCTGATACGAAAACGATCTACTCAGCAGCTGCTGGCGGAAGCACAATTGGCATACGCCAGGCCGCCACCCGTGTGCTTGGCTTTGGAATAGTACATGGCCCGATCCACCTGCTCCAGCAGGCCGGGAAAGCTGTCGCCGTGCGTCGGCGCTTCGCCGAGACCGAAACTCACACTGAAGTCTATACCGTTCTCATTGGCCCATTCGGCGACCAGCTTCTGGATACGTACGGCAACTATCTCCGCTTCGCCGAGACTGGTGTCTTCCAGCAGCATAACGAATTCGTCGCCGCCGAAACGCGCCGCCACGTCCGTGCTGCGAATCGTCTTGCGTACGATCTCGGCAAAGCTCTTGAGCACCCGGTCACCGGCCGCATGACCGAGCACATCGTTGACGGCCTTGAACTTGTCGAGGTCGGCAAACAACATCACGAAGCTCGCCCTGTTGCGCTGCAGCCGCTGGAACATGGTCTTGGCCACATCCTGCAGGGCACGCCGGTTGAGCAGGCCCGTCAGGGTATCCAGGTTGCTGTGCACCTCGAGTTCTCGCCGGCTGCGTTCGATACGCCCCATGAGGATGTAGGAGTAAATCAATATGATACCGCCGAACAGATTCAAGAACAGCAGGCCCGGTGACAGCTGGGCATCGCTGAGCATGTACCGGGCCGACAGCGCCAGCATGGTGGCGGTGAAACTGCCAACCAGCGCCACGGCAAACAGCCGCATGCCGTAGCGCATACCGTTGCCCAGCACCACCATGATAAACACCAGCAGGGAGGGCGGTATGGGGTAGGGATCGTTGAGCACGCAGATGGCCGTAATGGTGATATCTACCCACATGGCGATGTGGTAACGCCGGTGGTGGACGTGATACCGGCGGGCGTGCAGGAACAACAGCGTGTTAACCGCGAAGTAAATGCCCAATGCCGTGTTCAGCTGCTCCACTGACCAGTGGGCCGGCTGGATGCCCTCCACCACATTGAAAAACAGCACACCTAGCAGCAGGAAGAAATAGCGGGTCAGGAACTGAACCCGCTGTTCGCCCCAGGAAGGATAGCGGTAACCGGGTTCGGGCTCGTCAGGATCGGCACGGCGATCAGCGCGTCTGCGACGCTCGGCGTAGCTACGGCGTTCTTTAGGTAACATATTAACTTTAAATATACATTACATTTACAAATACAATAATTCTGTACGACCTAAAGACCACCGTGCCCCGCCGGCCTGCCGGGGGCACTCATTATACTGACCCCACTCGGATTTACGAATTCGCTTACCAGTAGTTTTCCACCGTGATCTGCCCCGGCGAGCGGCGCCGGTTGCGCTCCAGGCCACGCGCCTGCAGCGCCGCGGCGGTGGTCCTGACCATATCCGGATTGCCGCAGATCATGAACTGAGACTCCGCAGCGGAAATCTGCAGCGCCACGCGCTGCTCGAGGCGCCCGTCTTCGACGAGGATGGGAATACGTGCCCGCAGTGCGAAACCGGTATCCTCGCGGCTGACCACGGGAATGAACTCAAACTGATCGGGGTGGGCGTTGCGCAGCGCCCGTATGGTGTCCGGGAAACTCAGCTCGGCCGCATAGCGCACGGCGTGCACCAGCACAACCCGTTCAAAACGCTGCCACGGCTGTGCGGTTTTCAGGATTGACAGGAAGGGGCCAATGGCCGTGCCGGTCGACAGCATCCACAGGTGCGCAGCGTCCGGTACCTCGTCGAGGGTAAGAAAACCCGCGGCACCGTACATCACCTCGATAGCATCGCCCCCGGCGAGCTGCACCATGCGGTTGGTCAACGGCCCGTCCGGCACGGTGACGAAATAGAATTCCAGCGGCTTTTCCTGCGGTGCGTTCACGTAGGAGTAGGGGCGCGAGACCAGCTCGTCGTCGATAATAAGTCCGAGCTTGGTGAACTGCCCGGCCGTAAAAGGCCTGACGTCAGCCATCACGCGGATGGAGTAAAGCGTGTCTGTCCAGCGATAAAGTTCTCGAACCCGGCCTTGACACCAGCGCTTGCGGTCGATTTCTCTTGCCATGTCACATCGTCTATCAGTTCGCTCTGGAACCCGGCACGCTGCTGCAGTAGTGAGCGCAGATGAGGTCAAGGCGACGCCAGGCGGCCGTTAGCTGTCGCTCGGGGTCTCTGTCCTGGAGGTAGTCCTCCGCAGTATGACAGATTGTCGCCAACTGACTGTCGTCAAACAGTATCAGGCAGCGCTCCAGGCTGGCATCGTCCTCGCTCAACAGCGACGGGATGAGTTCATCTGTGGCAATCGGCGACTCGGGGTGAGTGAGGGCGGCGACCAGCGGCACCTCCTGCAGTTCGTAATGTGTCTGCCGGGCCATGTCTTCTTCGTCCAGTTGCCGAGCGGCGTGCGCATCGTTACCGATACCACTGCGGACAGCGCGCATAATCACGGCGACCAGCTTGCGGATGGCGTCCTTGATGTGTGACTGGTCACCGGGCAGTCCACAGGCTCGCTGGTAACTGTGGTCCAGCTGCTCCTTAAGTTCCAGGATGGTTTCGCTGGGCGTATTCGGGTCCAGTGCGACGGCCCGTTGCACCAGTGCCTGAAACTGCTCTACGAACTGCTCCCGTTCCGCGCCGTCGTTCCGGCGCGCGTCGGCGAGGGCTTCAGGGCTCACCTTACGGGATGCGGCTGCAAACAGCGGGTTGTCCTTCTTGCGCAGCAGGTGGCCTTCACGCACACCGGGGTGCTCATCGGCGGATCTTGTCATGATGTATTCCTGATAGATCGCCGACTACGTTACTGCAAAATCGCCTGTCTGAACACAGACACATGCCTACAGTCTGTAGGTTGAGCTTTGCGTTGCTCCGCCCAACCTACAGTTTTACTCGGCTGGCTGATCAATCCGGCTTTCAGGCGTAATAAGAAGACACAGGCTTTTAGGATGATCGCTCAATCAGCCTCCTAGTTGATCCAGCCGATTTCCAGTGCCGTCTCTGTACCGATGCTGCACGCCATAAGCGATTTTGGCATAACCGCGTCGTGGGCCGACAGGGGGACGCGTCCACCCATGATCTCGGCCAGCCGCTGCGGGTAGAGGGGCTCACGCCGCGGCTCGGCAAATCCGATCGGGTAGAGGGGCTGGTTGGTCGCTGGATCGTACTTGTCGCTGGCGCCGACGGTATGCAGGAACTCATGGGCAATAACCACGCTGTTACGCGCCGCGAGCGCCGGGCTGGCAAAGGCGTTCACCACACCAATCATGCCTTTTTGTATGCCGAGCGAGTGCTGCAGGCGGGCGTTTTCGGCAGGATCGTGGTACACCACGAACATCTGGATATCCGGGTCAGGACCGTCGTAGTTGTCGTGGGTGAACGCCCAATAGCGCAGTTGCAGGCTCCAGAGCATGATGGATAGCGTGCCGCCAGCGGCCGGCGGCATCGGTGGCTGGTGTTCAACCTGCGGGGCCAGGCGCACGGTCAGCGGGTCGGAGAGCGCTACCCGGTAACCTCTGGCCTGTGCGGCGACAAAGGTCTCGATGCCGTCGAAGTCGTCCGCCGTAAGACCGTCGATGTAGCGTTGCGTGGTCCGGCTGCCGTCACCGTTGACGGGATAGACGACCATCCACAGCGTGCTGTTCCAGCTACGGGTGCGCGCCTCGGTCAGCCAGGTGTTCATGGCCACAAAAAACAGTACGACCAAAAGTATGGTTATACGCAGCTGTCTGTAAAATCCAGCCGAGGCCATAGACGTCCCGCAGCGCTTGTCCGTTTATTGTATCTATAGTGGTAGCCGCGCGGAATTCTTGAGATTCCATTAAACTGAATGGATGGCTAAACCTGTGCTGCTCTCCGTCATTGAAGTGGGCGGTTACCCGAACTTCACGCCCCTTTATCAGAAAGCCGGTTATGAGGTGATGGTGGAGACCCGCATGCGCAAGGCGATGAGCACCATCAAGAAGGCCGGACCGCGCGTGGTCGTTGCCGAGTTCAACTTCCAGTCGGATTTCCGGGACCGCACCAGTTCGCTGGAGTCGATGATGTCGGTGGTGGAACGCCTGCCGGATACGCGGGTGGTGGTATTCTACGAAAAAGAATACACTCAGCAGTTCGAGCGTCTGCTGGCGGTGCACAGTTTCCACCGCACCTTTACTTTTCCGGTGCCGGAAGACGACCTGTATGCCTGTGTGAGCGCCATCGCGGCCACGCCATGACACAGACGGGCTGTCGCAGGTTGGGCTGAGCGCCGCGAAGCCCAACGTTACCACCCGTGAAGCTGTTGGGCTGCGTTCCTCAGCCCAACCTGCGGCTGCCAGGATGGTGCCCCACGCGGCCGCCAACTCAGCGTACGAACAACACCGGGCAGCTGAGTTTTTCCAGGCAGCACGCCAGCCCAGCCTGACGGAACAGCGGGTGGTCGACGGCGGCGATCAGCACGCCAGTCGCCGATGCCTGCATTGCGGCGGCCAGTGCTGTCGCGCTGTCACTTCCAAGGCGCACGAAACCGGTACGCTGCGGGTATGCCTCCAGTAGTTCGCTGGCACGCTGGTGCAGACTCGCGTCAGGCGGTTCCTCAGCCGGCAGCAACACCCTGAGCCCCGCAGTAAGGTTTTTCGCCAGCTGCCAGGCCGCGGCGAGCGCCTTGTCCGCTTTTGGCGAAGCGCTGAACAGGACGCTGACCGCATCAACGGCGCTGGGGGTAACTGGCCCGCGCGGTCTTGCCACTGGCAACACCCGGTAAGCGCCGGACGCCCGCACGCCGCACAGGCCGATGATATCTGCCTCGAAGCTCGTACTCAGGGTTTCCGCCGCGGCAGAACCACGCCAGACCCGGAACGTGCAGCCGACGCCCATGGCCTGCGCCGCCTGCAGCAGCATGCGTTCCGCCTGCCGCGCCAGCACGCGCAGGTCGCGCTGCATGCTTTCGGTGCTGATGACCGCTTCGGCCAGCGAGTAAGCCCGGACCTCTCGCAGGAACGGCAACTCCGACAGGCGGATAAGGTTAATATCCTCGACGAACACGCCCTCCAGTTGCGCCCCCAGCACCGCGGCAAGACGCACGGCGATTTCCAGGGCCGGGCGGCCCGACCCGCAGCTGTCCAGTGCGACGACGATGCGCCTGATAGCGGGCGGTTGCGCGGTGGTCATGGCACGGGCCGCTCCCGTATGTCGGCCTCCCGGCCCTTACCCACAAACGCACGCATGTTTTCCGCGTAGCGGGCCAGCGTCTGTTGCACATCCTCAGCGCTGACGATTTGCGCCTGGCGCTGTGCCGCCCAGTAATCGGCTTCGCGCAGCAGGTCGGCGAGGCCGCGCATATGGGCCGCCAGTTTTTCGCTGTCACCCAGCAGGCGCGCGCTGTGTTCAATGGCACGGGCAACCGCCGAACGGTCGAAGTGCCGCAGTTCTTCCTTCCTGACCATGCTGGCGATGAGGCGGGCATACAGCTGCTGCGTCTCCGGCGTGCGCTCCATGCGGTCGGTGAAGTCCACGGCAACCTTGAACAATTCGCTGAACTCCGGATCCAGATAGGACAACAGGTAGTAAATGTGGCGCTCACCGAGCAGGATGACCTTGAGGTTCAAAGGTATGGGCTCCGGCTCCACCGATACCGAGCTGATCAGACTGGTCAACTGGGCCAGTGATTCAATGCGGATTTCGCCGGCTTGGAGGGTACGTTTCAGGCCCTCCCGGGCGAATGGCTGCGTCAGCACTTTCAAGGCGTCGAGCATCAGGTAACCACCGTTGGCCCGGTGCAGGGCGCCGGCACGGATCATGGTGAAGTCGGTGAGCAGTGCACCGAGCTGTGCCTGGTGCTCTACGCGCCCGATGAGGTTGTTATAGCTGGGATGGTCCTCATAAATGACGGGTGCGCCGCCGTCGTCATGGTGGGTTACCAGAATATTCACCCGGTAGCGGTTTTCCCAGGACATTCCCTCCCGCTGGTTGCTCAGTTCGATGCCGAAGAGGTTCGGTTTGCGCCCTTCGTCGTGGAGAAAATGCCGAAAATTATGCATGACATCTTCGCGCACTTCGTCGAGGAAGGCCGTGACTGCCTCCAGCGCGGCATACTTTTGCTGCAACACGCCGACAAGATGAGATACCGTGGCGCCGGCCATTTCCCGGTTCAGCTCGCCCATACGGTCGCGAGCTTCTTTCTGTAAGCGCGGCGCCTCCCGCAGGGCCTTGCCCAGTTGTTGCTGCAGTTCCTCGGTATCGCTCGCGATGCGCTTGCGCTCCTCTTCGGGCAGGCGCTCGAACTCCTCGAGGCTCAGTGTTTCGCCCTTGCGGACGGGGCCAGGGTGAAGCCGGTTGGCGTTCGAGCTCGGCCGTGGTCTCGAACTGGAATGACTGTAGGTCGCAATGTTGGAACAGTGCCGCCGGTTCCAGTTGTCTGATCGCCATCGCTAGTGCCCTGCATTGCTCCCCGGAAATAGTCCTGAGCGGGATAATAAACAAAACCACCGCACTGTGTCAGGGTGCACGGGCATGGGCTCAGTCAGCGGTGCGGGGAAAGGCCAGGGCAGCGACCGCATAGAGCAGCAGCGCCAGCACCACCACGGTGAAAAAACCGAAGTGTATGGCGAGCAGCGTCGCCAGTACGGCGCTCAGTACCGAGGCGCAACCGTTGACCCCCCACGCCAGTGGCATCAGGTCCACTGCCTGTCGACCTAGGCTGCCGAGTGCCAGCGGAAACGGCGAGCCCATGCAGAACGCCAGCGGGGCGACCAAAAGGCTGCTCAACAGCATCCTCGCCGGAGTCGGCCAGGAGGCCAGCGTGTCGAACAGCGTATCGAGTGATAGCAAGTAGACGACGCCGATGACAAGGATGCCCGTGATCGCCTTGAGCGCCCCCTCCCGCTGCTGGTCGCGAAGGCTGAAGCGCCGCGCCCACAGGCTCCCCAGCCCCGCGTAGCCCAGGAACGAGGCAAGCATCACGGCGGCCGTGAACACGGGGTGGTGCAGGAAGCGCATGAACTTCTGGATGAAGGCAATTTCCAGGAACAGGAAAGCCAGCCCGATGGCGGTAAAATAGCTGAGGACACGCAGTCGCGTCCCTGCAGACCGGGCGCCGGACTGGGCACGCTTGAGAAAACTCAACGGCAGCAGAATCAGCAGCAGACTCAGGACGCTTGCCTGCAGCAGCGTAGCCACAATCACCGGATAGCCGGTTTCCAGCAAAGGCAGGCCACCCTGGTCACGCAGCTCAAGTATCTCCATCAGAGTGGACCATTTGAAGAAGTTGTGGAAGTACGGCCGGTCATCGGTAGCGGGCTGCAGGTTAAACTTGTACCGGTCGATGAACGCCTGTCTGCCGGCACCGAGCAGCGCCTGGGCCCCCTGGTAAAAATACGGCTCTCTGAGCCGGTTGTAGCGGTTGGTTTCGGCTGCGGTGATGCCCGGGTACCAGGCCACATCGAAGGCGCGGGCGCGGCAGAACTGCTGCAGGGCGCGGATTTCCCTGGCGCTGATCTCGCCGTTCTTTGCCAGCAGGGTGCTGGTCTGCCAGCCGCGGATGAGTATCAGCCGGGTACCGGGCTCGCTGATCCCGCCAGCCCATAGCGCATCAATCACGGTCGCAAACAGCTTCAGGGTGTCACGGGGTGGCAGCTTGATCCACTGAGTGATGACAAGATAGCCGCCGGGACTCAGGTGTCGGAGGTATTCCTGCACAGCCTGCGTGGTGTAAAGATAGTTCTCGCTGAGTGCATACAGACCGGCCGACGAGGCCCCGGGCGAACCCTGCAGGGACAGCTGGATGAGGTCGTAGTCGGCAGGCCGGCTGCCGATAAACCCGCGCGCTTCTGCCGTATGGATATGCACGTTGGGACGCTGGTACAGGTGACCCGTATAGTCCGCATAATCGTCCCGGACCAGGGCGGTGACCTGCGGATTGAGTTCCACGGCATCGATGTCGCGGGCCTGCTCCCAGCTGGCCTGCAGCACATCCATGCCGCCGCCGGCGCCGACTACCAGCACCCGCCGCGGCGCGTGCAGGTGATAGGGCAGCGCCGAGGTCAGCTGGTCAACAAACTGCAGCGCCTGTCGCTGGCCCGTGTCCTCGGTGATGGCGCCGAGGTCGTTGCCGTCGCTGAACAGGCCGAGCTGTGGCGGCGGACCGGCGGGCGCATTGAGGCTCATACCCGGTGCGTAGCGCAGCGGGATGACCGGGTTTTCCACCACCTGCAGCAGCGCGAGCGGGCTGTGGCGTTCCTTTACCACCCGGGCACCGCTGACGCGCAATTCCTGGCTGAGTGCTTTGTAAGGGGAGAGCAGCAGTGGCGCGCTGCTACCCAGCCACAGCGTCGCGGCCATCAGCAGGGTCGCGCCCGTGCTGATCCAGCCCAGCCGCGGCAGCTGCAATTCGACTGCCGCTACCGGCAGGCACAGCAGCCCCAGCGCCGACAGCACCGCCAGAGCCTGGAGCGGCGGCAGGGCGTAGAGCAGTAACAGGACCGCCAGACTGCCGGTGCCGGCGCCGCCCAGATCGGCGGCGTAGACCTGGGTGACCAGGCTGCGGAATTTCGCCAGGGTCAGCGCAATGGCGTTGGCCGCGAAAAAGAACGGCAGGCTCAGCAACAGATAGATCGCTGTGAGCCGCAGCGTTTCCCGCCAGTCCCACAGCACCTGTTCCGGATTGAAGGGAATATGTTGCGCCACCAGGAAACAGGGTAAGGTACTCAGCGCGAACAGGGCCAGATTGACCAGCAGTGCGGCGCGGTAGCGGTGCAGCAGGCGACGCTGGACCAGCGTCAGGAACGTACCGCTGGCGCCATAGCCGAGCAAGGCCAGGCTGATAATCATATAGGCGAAGTGGTGCCACTGAATGACGGAAAACAGGCGGATCAGCAGCACCTCGTAGCCGAGCGCCGCGGCCGAAAGCAGCGCGATGGTGATTACGGGTGGCCGGGCTATGCTCGCGGGCGTGGGCTTAGTGTTCACCGGTCAGCGGGACGAAGCGCACCGGCATGAGCAGGCGGGTGGTGATGGTAGCGTCGCTGGCTTTTTCCACCACCACCAGTTGCTGGGTCATGAAGCGGCTGCCGACCGGGATCAACATCCGCCCGCCAGGCTTTAACTGCCTGATCAGTGGCGGAGGCACGTGGCCAGCGGCGGCGGTCACGATAATCGCATCGAACGGAGCCTGATCCTCCCAGCCGTAATAACCGTCCCCGACCCGCGTCTGTACCTGTTGATAGCCAAGCCTGTCCAGCACCGCACGCGCGCGTTCGGCGAGTTCAGGGATGATTTCGATGCTGTAGACGTGTGCCGCCAGCTCGGCGAGGATAGCGGCCTGATACCCCGAGCCGGTACCGATTTCCAGCACCCGGTCGTTCGGCTCCAGCTCCAGCAGGTTGGTCATTATGGCGACAATATAGGGCTGTGAGATAGTCTGCCCGTAGCCGATGGGCAGCGGGCGGTTTTCATAGGCATAACGCCGCTCGGCCGGCGGCACAAACTCGTGGCGCGGTACTTTTTGCATCGCCTGCAGCACCCGCGGGTCAAGCGTGTCTTTATCCAGGTAGACACTGGTGTCGCGCACATCCTGCTCGATTTCCCTGAGCAACTGCGCGCGCTGCCGCTGGTAGTCGTCAGCCGGGCCTGCGAGCGCCTGGCCGCCTATGAGCAGAACAATGAGAAAACAAGTCTGGGCCAGGTGCGTCATGGGCGTGTGCTGTGCAGCCGTAAGACCACTACAGCGGATACTAGCACAGCGGCCGTGGTCGATCGAAGTCAGGCGGGGCAGTCGCCGGGCGCTTCCAGCCAGCTGTCCTCGGCGGGCGGGGGTGTTGTCTTCGCTTTCCGGCGTTTGAGGAAGTCTTTGCCGCCGAACACGACCTCGACCTGGAAGGTGATTCCCAGCTTGGGGTCGAAATCTTCATCGTTGCGCACCGCCACCTGGGGATTGATTTCGTAAAACAACCAGGGCCGCAGGAAATTGCGACGATAGCGCAGCAACACGACAGAACTTTCCAGGCTATGATTGGGTCGCGTTTGAAACAACGTGTTCCACTGGTACTCGATGGCCTTGCCGCTGTGCAGCTGCTGGACCAGGCTGGGGCGGATCTCATACTGGTAACCTTCATCCTCTTCGCGCCAGCGGCCCTCGACGGTCTGGCGGAAAAACAGCGTGGGGCGGAACAGATGCTCGAAGTCGAAGCGTGTGGTCGCCTCCCAGCCCTTGCGCGTATACCAGCGCACCCGCTGGGTAAAGCGGAACAGCCAGTCGTCCAGCGGAACGGTTTGCCGGTAACGCGGGCCGGCAAAGACTTCCTGGCTGTCGAGTTTTACCCCCGTGGTCAGGCTGAGGTTCTGCGTTCTGGTCGCCCTGGCGAAAAACTGTACGCCGGCGGCCGATGTGTCTTCACTGGTTTCGACACGATTGAACAAAGTGTCGGGTGTCTTGCCGGTCTCGTCTTCGCTGCCTACAAACAGCCGGAGTCGTTTCTGGGTATGCGGTACCCTGATCGACAGACTTACCCTGGTCTGGTTTTCGACGCCGTCGCCGTACTCCAGAAACAGGGACTGTCGCAGGCGCAGCTTGGTGCTGGCGTCTTCCGAAATATAGCGACCGTCGTCGAAAAACGAGTCCACCCACTGGGCCGCGCCGTTGAGGCTCTCCGAGATGCCTCGCTGCGCCCGGTCAGGCGCGGAGTCTTCGGAGCGCGCCTCGCCAGCCTCGGGCGGATCACCAGGTCCGGCGGCGGCCAGCCAGCGCGGCCACGACAGCACTATGATTAGCACGCACAACCCTGGTTTCATGCAGGTTCTTCGATCGATGCCACTTGTCGCCGGCAATTCATCGGCGAACATTAGCATAAAAGCACGCGTTGCCCGCATCACCCGCTCGAGAACAGCGACCTCTTGAAACCCCGATGGTGGCTTTACAACTCCAGTACCATTTTGCCACGGACGTGGCCAGGCTGATGACAACAGGTTGACCTGGCAGGGGCAGGTAGGTTGGTAACGACGAGCAGGTTAGCCATGGACGTCAGCCGGTGGAGTGCTACAGCACCAACATCGTAATCAGGCGAAAACAGCGCACGCAAACGGATCCGGCGTAATGGCAGGACCGCTACCGCTCAGTTCGCTGACCGTGCGGGCTAACCCTTGATACACACCATGGGCTTCAGCTCTGCAACTTTGCGCGCCAGCCCGGCCTGCTCGGCCGCGTCGACGACGCTGGCGACATCTTTGTAGGCACCGGGCGCTTCTTCGGCGACGCCCCGTGATGACGGACTGCGAACGATAATGCCCTGTTCACGCAGACTGTCGATCAGCTGCCGGCCGTTCCAGGTCTTGGATGCGCTGCGGCGGCTCATGGCGCGGCCCGCCCCGTGGCAGGCGGAGGCAAAGGACCGCGATTCGGACGACGCGTTGCCAGCCAGGATATAGGACGCCGTTCCCATCGACCCGCCGATCAGCACCGGCTGGCCGGTATCGCGGAACGCTTCCGGCAGGTCCGGATGACCCGGACCCAGGGCGCGGGTGGCCCCTTTGCGGTGCACGTACAAACTCCGCGGCGTACCCGCAACAGGGTGCGTCTCCTGTTTGCAGGTATTGTGCGAAACGTCGTACAGCAGGGTCACCGCAGCGCCGGGATACAGGTCCGCGAACACCTCGCGCACCAGGTGTGTCAGAATCTGGCGGTTCGCCAGCGCGCAGTTGATGCCGGCGCGCATCGCGCCGAGATAGGCCCTGCCGGTGTCTGAATGGATCGGCGCGCAGGCCAGTTCACGCTCGGGCAGGGTAATGCCATGGCGCTGGGCGGCGAGCAGCATCAGCTTCAGGTACTCGGTACCGATCTGGTGCCCCAGTCCGCGCGAACCGCAGTGGATGCTGATCACTACATCATTCTCGTGCAGATCGAATACCGCCGCCGTGTCGCGATCAAAAATGCGGTTTACCACCTGCACCTCGAGATAGTGGTTACCGGAACCGAGCGTACCCATCTCGTCGCGCTGGCGCCGCCTGGCCTGGGCGGACACCGCGGCGGTGTCCGCGCCGCTCATACAGCCGTGTTCCTCGATACGTTCAAGATCGCGGGTCTCGCCCCAGCCACTGGCGACCGCCCAGCGGGCCCCGCCGCTCAGCATGGCATCCATGTCGGCATCGTGCAGGCGGATGCGGCCCGTGCTGCCAAGGCCCGCCGGTATCGCGGTGTACAGCGCATCGGCGAGGCGCTCCTGTTGTTCCGCAAGCGTCTCGCGCCGCAGGCCCGTATGCAAAGCGCGAACGCCGCAGGATATATCGAAACCGACACCCCCGGCGGATACCACACCGCCCTCATCGGCGTCAAAAGCAGCGACGCCACCGATCGCAAAACCATAGCCCCAGTGGGCATCGGGCATGGCGTAGGAAGCCTGAACGATACCGGGCAGGGCGGCCACGTTGGTCACCTGTTCACCGACTTTGTCGTCCATGGCTTCGATCAGTGCCCGGCTGGCGTATATGACGCCCGGCACGCGCATGCGCCCATGCGGTTCGATGTGCCATTCAACGTCGGAAACCCGTTGCAGGTGCGAAGTGTCCATGCTCTGCTCCTGATACCGCTGTCAGGTCAAGACCTACCTTCTGTCACACACGTTAAGTGTAGCGAACGGCGCACAGGTCTGCCGACGGGACGCAGTGACTACACATCCACGACGCACTGTGCACACCACAGACCGCCGGTGTCCTGCGCCACCTCCAAAGCTGTATAGGTCGCCCCCTTGACCTCCGCCGCGGGCTGGTGGCGCACCCGGTCGATAGGCTCACCCCAGGCGCGGGCATCCAGGCGCAGGTCGTGCAACGTTACCGAGAACCGTGAAAACAGCATCTTGCGCGTGACGCTCTCGAACACGAGCGCGTTCAACCAGTCGACCAGCAGCAGTTCAACGTCGGGTGCCTCACAGTGTATTGCGACCGGGGTTTCGGCTCTGACCGCTGCCGGATCCGTCATCACCGCGGTCATGGCGAGCGCGGTCTGTTCAAAGGCAGTCTCCAGCGTGGCGCCGCAGCCGCGCACACCGATATCCGCAAGGTGATGGAAGTGTGACCAGCGCGCAGGCTCATTGATCTGCATAGGCTAGGGGCCTGTCGGCGTAATCTTCACGTAGCAAGAACGTGGCAGATCGAGGACGGTTTTTCGAAGGTTTGAGAAGCTGAGCCGTGACTCTTGGCTGTTTGCTGCGCGACAGCGCACCGCCCGCGGGGCGGGTACTCCCAGCGAACATAAGTTTCCGTGGCATAGCGGCGCATCATGCGGTGGCTGTTGAGAAACGAGGCGTTCTTCGCGATCGCGCCCTGCATGGCCGCGATCCAGCCGGCGCGGTCCCGGTGGTAGAGCGGCAGCACGGTATGCTCAAGCTTCTCATACAGCGACGCGGCATCGCTGCCGTCGTCGGTTTCCGGCCCGCCGCCGACCGCCCACCCGGTGATCCCTTCAAGACAACCCTCGATCCACCAGCCGTCCAGCACACTCAGATTCGGTACGCCGTTGCATGCCGCCTTCATACCGCTGGTACCGGAAGCCTCTCGCGGTGGCAGCGGCGTATTGATCCAGGTGTCCACGCCGGCGACCATCGCCTGGGCGGTGTCCATACCGTAATTGGGAAGATAGACGACCGGTATGACGTTCTGCAGCAGACGAATGCCGCCGATGCCGAGGACCATCTCCTGTTTGAGCCGGTAGGCTTCACCGTTGCCGTAGAGAAAGTGCGTAATCGGCCGGTCGTCGGGATGATTTTCTTCGAGGTCAGTATCCAGCAGGATGACCGGCTGCCGCCCGTCGGCGTCAATCTCCTGGTGAAAATAACCGTCGTGACTGATCAGGCTAACTGCGACCATCGGCAATTCCATGTCCGCGGCCGCTCGTATGGTGTCTCCCGCCAGCACGCCCAGACCGCCGCTGTAGGTGGGGATCTCGTTACGCAGTGCGATCTCCATGGAAAAGTAGGCGATACGCGGTTCGTGCACGAAGTCATCGAGCAGTGCAACGAGCGAACCGGATGGCAGCATGCTTGAGGAGGTCATTGGCGAGCGCGCGGGTTGTCTCAGAGGTACTGGCGGAGTAGCTCCGCCGGCTGATGCACCAGGTTCTTGTCCACCTGTCTGTACACGAGCGCCAGCAGTTCCTTGCCCAGGCAGTTGCGCAGCTCGCCGAGAAAGGCGGGCGGCGCGACCAGCACCAGCTTGTCAAACTTCCCGTGGACACGCCCGGCTTCCAGGTGATTCGCCAGCACGTGGGCAAATTCGCTTACTTCATGTTTGTGCGGACCGACTTTTTCGGCCATGACGTGCGGGCTTTGTCCCACAGTTCCGCCGTCTCTGCCGGCATGGTCGGTCACGAGATCCTGCGCGCGTAACCGGCCCTCCGGGTGCGCCAGGGTCTCGACCTCGGTAAGCGGCCCGTCGCGACCCTCGGCAGAAAACACAGCTGCGCTGCTGCTTTCTGCAACCAGAATCCAGGTGCGCGACATGATCGAAGCTCCCTTAAACCATACTACCCGTCATTCTGGAACCGCCCGCCAAAACCACTTTGATTTAGATCAGGAACTGATCAGTTAAGCGTCGCTGGAACAACCACACCCGCGACTGCTTCGATGCCCGGAGCATCCACTGCAGCGCGCTCAATTAAACTATACTTCACTGGAGACAGGGAACAGGCGTCCACCCGAAACCGGGATGGGGCATTTATCCCAAGGAGCATCGAAACCATGACCATAGCAGCCACTCAGCAGCGCTACCTGGTGCAGCGCAATGCCGACTATGACCTTTTGTTGCACGCCCACACCGGATCGAGCCACGAAACCGCAGAGGCGGCCCACATCCCCGAGCACCATATCGCCAAGGCGGTGGTGGTAAAGGACGCGAGCGGCTACGCGATGATGGTTATCCCGGCAAGCAACTTATTGCGGCTCAAGCACCTGCGCCACGAACTCAAACGTGACCTGCAGATGGTCGGGGAAGAGGAACTGGCCACGTTGTTCAAAGACTGCGAGCCGGGTGCCGTGCCGCCGCTGGGGCCGGCGTATGGCGTCGAGACCCTGCTCGACGAGTCCCTCACCAGCCTCGCCGATGTGTACTTCGAAGCCGGCGACCATGAACAGCTGGTGCACCTGAGCGGTGAAGACTTTCAGGCGCTGCTGGCCGGCGCCCGGCGCGGCTACTTCAGCCGCCCCGCTCGCAGCACTTGAGTTGATGTATATCAATATCTGCTCTGCATTCGGGGTTCACAATTTCGTCGGTTAGGAGTACGGGAGGCGCAAGTACCGAGACCACTCGGAGAGCGTTGTCGAATTTCTTGTTCAATGGAGGTAATCAAGATGGGAAAGAAAGAATTAGCAGAAGCCGAAAGCAAGGACGTCAAGAAGGCCACCCCAGTGCGCGTATTGAATCCTTTTGAAGAAATGGAGCGCATGTTCGGGGGGCTGTTTCCGCAGGCCCGGATTCGGCCGCTCGACTGGCAATGGCCGTCCTGGGGCGAGATGACATCACTGGTCGAGGCCAAAATGCCGAAACTGGATATCATCGAGCGGGATGAGGAGGTGCTGGTGCGCGCCGAACTGGCAGGCGTCGACAAAAAGGACATCGACGTATCAGTCACCGAAAACACCGTCAGTATCAAGGGCTCCACCAAAAAGGAGACCCAGGAAGATAAGGGCGATTATTTTCGTGCGGAAATTTCCCAGGGGGCATTCTCCCGCACGGCGACACTGCCCTGCGAAGTGGACAGCGAACGGGCCAAGGCCAGGTTCGCGGATGGCATCCTGGAACTGACCATCCCCAAACTGGAGGCGTCGAAGCGCCACACCATCAAGGTCGACTAAACCTCACCGGCGCCGGGGCAATTTACCGGCGCCGCCTTCGGGCTGCGCGCTGAGCCAAACAAAGGAGAATCCCATGGCTGAGAAACTGACGATGAAGACCTTGTCAGCGGAACTGGAAACGCTGCGTAAGCGGCTGCACAAGCTGGAAACTCGCTTCGAGCACAAGCTTGAAAGTGTCCTCGAAAAGGCCAGCGAGGCGTTGAAATCGCACCTTGAGCAAGCCGAAGGCTCCGTGCTCAGGATCCAGGGGCACGGCGGGGCGGTGGATGTCAATGCCCGGCGCCGGCTGATCGAGGAGTGCGCCTACCTGCGTGCTGAACGACGGGGTTTTGTCGGTGGCGATCCGCAGCAGGACTGGCTGGAAGCGGAAATGGAAATCGACCAGCTGCTATTGCAGGGCTGGAGCAAGGCCGCTGCCGGGGAAGCGCTACGGCAGGAGCAACACCCGTCGCAGCAGGAAGAAGGCCCGAGGACTCAAACCTCGCAGCTGTAACCGAGCGCGTCGAGACCCTCGAGCAGATCGTCCGCCAGCTGCGGGTGCGCGATCAGGTATTCGGCGGTGGTTTCGGTCCATTCGGTGCGGGCCTCTTCCACCGCTGCGTCCCACTCTTCGGCGTCGAACTCTCCGCGTCCGACCCACATCAGTGCTACCACCTCCTGCTGCTGATCCGGCTCCAGGTCGTCGATGGTCGACTTGAACTCCTGGAAAACCGCGTCTTCGGCGTGGTTCGCCAGCGCCTGCAGCGCCCAGTCTTCTGAAGGACTGTCCGGCATATCCGGCACTACTACGTCCTCCTTGCTGTGAAAGATACGCGCCCTGGCAATCAGGAAACACACGGTGTCGGGATTAACATTGAGCATGGGGCGCCTCGCGATTTCAATTCCATAGTCCGGTTAAGCTGCGGGATCTACTAAACTTAAGACAGTAAGGCACTGGTTTCCGGTGCCACATTTGACCTACCTCAATACAGGGTTATTCTACACGGCGGAACCCTGATATTGATACCGGTCAAGTACAGGCTCCAGCGAATTAGTTAATGCTGAGTCGCCCACCCAGGGAAATACTGTTATGACAGAACGCGATCAGTATACCGTCAACACCCGCTACTGGCATAAGCTGGACGACGGACGCATTCAGTGCGACCTGTGCCCGCGCTTCTGCAAGCTGCACGCCGACCAGCGCGGCCTGTGCTTCGTCCGCCAGAATCTCGACGACCAGATCGTACTGACGACCTACGGCCGTTCCAGCGGTTACTGTATCGACCCCATCGAAAAGAAACCGTTGAATCATTTTCTTCCCGGCACACCGGTATTGTCTTTTGGCACAGCGGGTTGCAACCTGGCCTGCAAGTTCTGCCAGAACTGGGACATCAGCAAATCCCGGGAAGTCCATACCCTGGCCGACGAGGCGTCGCCCGAACTGATCGCCCGCGCGGCGCAACGGCTCAACTGCCGCAGCGTGGCCTATACCTATAATGACCCGGTGATTTTCCACGAGTACGCCATCGATGTCGCCCAGGCGTGTCGGGAAAAGGGCATCAAGTCGGTGGCGGTCACCGCGGGTTATGTCTGCCCCGAACCACGCCGGGAATTCTACCGGTACATGGATGCGGCCAACGTCGATCTGAAAGCCTTTACCGAAGACTTCTATCACAAGATAACGGGGTCGCATCTGGCACCCGTGCTGGAAACCCTGGAGTACATTAAACACGAGACCAGCGTCTGGCTGGAACTGACAACCCTGCTGATACCGGGTCTGAATGACTCCGAGCAGGAAATCGATGCCATGAGCCGGTGGGTGGTGGACAAGCTGGGCGCCGATGTACCCATGCACTTTACGGCGTTTCACCCAGACTGGAAAATGCTGGATGTCGCGCCAACGCCCCGGGAAACCCTGGTACGCGCCCGTGAGGTCGCCATGAAAAACGGGGTCCGCTATGCCTATACGGGCAATGTCCACAACGCCGAAGGCGACAGCACCTATTGTCATGAATGTGGTGAAAAACTGATCGGCCGCGACTGGTACGTGCTGACGGACTGGAAACTGACCGACACGGGAACATGCGCATCCTGCGGAACACCCTGTGCCGGCGTATTTGAGGCCGTACATGGCGAGTGGGGCGCAAGACGGCTGCCCGTGAGGCTGCGGGACTTTGCAGCCTGAGCGCGCGTTTAGGGGAGACTCTACCAGGTGCGGATCGACATCACTGTGCCCGGCGCGGAGATAGCGGTCAGTCGTGACAGCGGACTGGATCACGCCCACGAAGCTGTCTGCGTCGCCATGTCCGATGCCTTCAACGCCGCCCGCCGGCAGCTGGAAGGCCGCCTGCGGCGGACACAGCGCACGGCGAAGCACCACGAAACACCGCCGCACGGCCGGGTCAGCGAATACTATCCGCAGCTGGGCTATGGAATGATCCACACAGCCCACGGACGTGTCATCTATTTCCACGAGAGTAGCGTCCTGGATGACGACTTCAGCCATCTGGACTTCGGCAGCGAAATACGCTTTGTAGAGGCGCGGGACGACAAGGGTCCGCAGGCGAGCACGGTAAAACTGGTGGGCAAACACCACATCACGGGACCCTGAGGCGGGCCTGGCGGTGCTTGAGATGGAGAACACAGATGGCAGGCAGCGGCGACTTTGATATCAGCTCCCCTGCGCTGGCCGAGGCCGGCTGCAAACGCGTGGAGTGGGCGCTGCAGGAGATGCCTGTCCTACGCGAGCTCGCGACCCGATTCGGCCGTTCACGGCCGCTGCAGGGGATACGTCTGAGCGGCTGCCTGCACATCACCACCGAGACCGCCAACCTGGCACGCACCCTGAAAGCGGCGGGGGCGGAGGTCGTCCTGTGCGCCAGCAATCCTCTCAGCACCCAGGATGACGTGGCCGCTGCCCTGGTCGCACGCTATAGCATCCCGGTCTTTGCCATTCGCGGCGAGTCAACAGAACGTCTACTACCAGCACATCAACGCGGCACTCGATCACCGGCCGGTCATTACCATGGACGACGGCGCGGACCTGGTCAGCGAGATTCACAAGTCACGCCCCAACCTGATCGACACCATGCTGGGAGGCACCGAAGAAACCACGACCGGTGTGCTACGGCTGCGCGCCATGGCCGCGCAGGGCGCGCTCAGATTTCCGGTTATCGCCGTCAACGATGCCATGACCAAACACCTGTTCGATAACCGCTACGGCACCGGCCAGAGCACGCTGGACGGGGTAATCCGCGCCACCAACATCCTGCTCGCGGGCAAGACGTTCACCGTGGTCGGCTACGGCTGGTGCGGCCGCGGTATTGCCATGCGTGCTAAAGGGCACGGCGCCAAGGTCATTGTCACCGAGGTCGACCCGCTGCGGGCGCTGGAAGCGGCCATGGACGGTTTTCGTGTCATGCCGCTGCTGACGGCGGCCCCGCAGGCGGATTTCATCGTGACCGCCACCGGCGACCGGCACGTTGTCGACGTGGCGCACCTGGAGGTGATGAAAGACGGCTGTATACTGGCGAACTCCGGACACTTCAACGTCGAGATCAACATTCCTGCCCTCGAGGCCATGTCGGTCGACAGGCAACGACCGCGCGCTTCGGTAGAGGAATACCGGCTGGTCGACGGGCGGCGGCTGCGCCTGCTGGCGGAGGGTCGGCTGGTCAACCTCGCCGCTGCCGAAGGGCATCCGTCTGCAGTGATGGACATGAGCTTTGCTAACCAGGTGCTGTGCGCCGTGTACCTCGCAGAAGGCCAACAGCGGCTGGAAAACGCCGTGCACGATGTCCCCGCTGCTATCGACCGCGAAGTGGCGCGGCTGAAACTCGCTGCCATGGATATCGCCATCGACGAGCTGACGGCCGAACAGCTGAGTTACCTGTCTTCCTGGCAGGAGGGCACCTGATTATGGCGAGAAACCTGCGCGAGATGCTGGACGATATCCGTGCCGAAGTAGAGTATACGAGACACATGATTGGCAAGGAGGCACTCGACCCGCGCGTCATGCAGGCCATGGGCACGGTACCGCGGGATGAATTCGTGCCAGCAAACATGAAGGCCGCGGCCTTTGAAAACGGCCCCCTGCCTATTGGCTGCGGTCAGACGATTTCCCAGCCCTATATCGTCGCGCTGATGACCGATATGCTGGCGCTCCAACCAGATCACACGGTGCTCGAAATCGGCACCGGTTGCGGTTACCAGACCGCCATACTGGCGCAGCTGTGCAGCAGGGTGTACTCCATGGAAATCGTTCCCGAGCTGAGCACAGCCGCAGCCAACCTGTTCCAGACACTCGGCTACCAGAATATCCAAACCCGCGTGGGTAATGGCTACCACGGCTGGCCCGAACATGCACCCTACGACGGTATTATCGTTACCGCCGCCGCCAGCCATGTTCCCGAGGCTCTGGCCGAACAACTCAAACCGGGCGGCAGGATGGCCATTCCGGTCGGTCTGCCCTACAGTCACCAGGAACTGCTGCTGGTGACCAAAGATGCCCAGGGCAAGACACACACCAGCAGTGTTCTCGGTGTTGCCTTCGTGCCGCTGGTAGGCGGGGCCGCGCACCGCCAGTGAGTCAGGCAGCGGACCGGGAACCGCGGCACCGCATTTCCGTAGTTCCCGTAAGTTGGGCTGAGCGCAGTCCCCGTAGGTTGGGCTGAGCGTAGCGAAGCCCAACGCAAATCCGGTAGCGGTGTGACGGAATGTTGATTTATCGGCCAGCCGTGTCGACGCGGCGTGAGGGGGGCGGTGACGCTGTTGGGCTCTACCACGTTCTCGCTATGCGAAGATGACTCGGACAGGCTGCAGGCCGCTTCAACTGCTGAATAACAGGATGATCGCCGCAGTAAGTAAACCGATCACCAGGGTACGGAGACCAGTCCATAACCAGAACCGGCCGCTGACCGTGCCCAGAAACGCCCCCAGCAGAAACAGCGCCACAAAAGCCAGCACCATGGACGACTCCAGCGCCGTCAGCGGCAGGTTGACGCCGGCCTGCGAAAGCCACAGGGGCGTCATGATGAACAGTGCTATGAGCAACGGGGCGAGTCCGTTGACGGTGGCAATCACGACCGGCACCCAGCGCGCCGCCTGGCCCTGGGCGGTATCCTGCAGATCTCTCGCCACGGCCTGTTCCAGTTCTTTCAGCTCTTTCTGCCGCTCTGCCGACTCGCTCACGTAGGCGCTGGCCAGCCCGCTGACCGTCAGGGCAACGGCCGCACCCAGGCAGGCGCTGATAATCACCAACGTCGCCACGCTGTGGGCGGAATAAAACCCCGTGGTGAGCCCCAGCAGCGTCAGCGCGCCGTCAAAACCGTTGGTCACGAAATAACGGCGCGCTATGCGGTGGCCGTGCGTGAGCTGCAGAAGAAACCGGAGTTGACCAATCATCGACGGGCGCAGTCACCAGGCCGGTTATGTTTCGGCCCGCTCGCTGCAGACTTCGACTTCGTCGATGCTGTGTACCGAAGCGCCCAGCCTGCCGATGGTGTCGACAATCGCGTCGTAGGGAACATCCTCGCTTTCGATAGCCAGCATGGTGGTTTCGGTCTTTTCATCGACCTCGATCACGGTCACCGTGATGTGGCAGCCGCTGTGCCGTTCAGCAAGCGCGGTGGCGAATTCAAGCGCATTCGGCTGGTGGGGTTTGAGGACATCGAGTACAACGCGTTTTATGACGGGCATGGTCCGCTTCCGAATAGTAAAACCGACTCGTATTCCAAGGCCGTAGCGCAACATTAACGGGTTAGTGCCGGTTTGAGAAGGGGCCGCAGCCGGCAAGCCTCCGGCTGAACAGCACGCTGAGGACATCCGAACGCGGCAGGCCAGGAGCCTGACCGAGCAATCTTCGCGTAGCGAGAAAGTGGGCGGGCGAGGACCGGGTCCTGGAGAACGCCGGGACCAGCCATCCGGGATGCAAGCCAATTGACGCAGTCGCCGGCGCACGCCCCGCAGACCGTGGGAATCAGCGTTTCTTCTGATAGGTACCGGTCATCTGTCCCTGCGCCAGAATATGCCCTTGCATGGCCGACTCGACTTGCGCTTTGGTCGGCTTCGTTAGACCAGTCAGCACCGTGTCGAGGGCATAGAGCTTGTGAACATAGCGATGCCGCCCGACCGGCGGACAGGGGCCGCCGTAACCGGCACGTTTCCAGTCGTTGACCCCGTCAGCGGCGGGCGCCGGCAGGTCGGAAGTGCTGACGCCTTCCGGCAGACCGGTTGTTTCCGGCGGCAGGTTGTACAGCACCCAGTGGACCCAGGTCATACGCGGCGCCGCGGGATCGGGCGCGTCCGGATCATCGACGATCAGCACCAGGCTCCTGGTATTGGCCGGCACCCCCTCCCACGCCAGTGGCGGCGACGTGTCCGCGTCCTCGCAGGTGTACCGGGCCGGAATCTCACCACCGTCTGTAAACGCTGTCGAATGAATCTGCAAAGCCATGTCCCTCGTTTAACGGGCTATCAGCACTGCCGGCAAGGCCGCAGGGAGTGGCGGTCATGACGACCTGCCACCGCGCCGCACACATACGCGCCTGTGTGGATACTGGCGACCATCCCTCAATAGGGCGCGGCACCAATGCCGGGTTCCTCACTGTCTTCAGGCGGCGTGAAGGTCGTTTTGCCTTCGAAAGCACTGAACTCGGTGATATCGAGCTGGTCGTCACTGTTCTTGTCGATAGTGGGCCAGTTCTTGGCAAGGTCGGGCCTCGCGGCCGCTTCCTGGCTGCTGATGTAGCCGTTGCCGTCTGTGTCCAGGGATTCGAACGTCGCCGGATAGTCGGCTGCCGCCGCGGTGATGGAGACCAGCAGTGCACCGGCGAGTAACTCCAGCAAACGCCCGGGCTTGCTCGAGAACGCAGTCATGTCAGTACCTCCCTGCTGGAACAGCCAGCACAATTGACAACCCTAATATTTATAACATCGCCGACGCGGGCCGGTATTGATTCTTGTCATGTCCGACGCGAAAAGGCTTACCGGGCACTGCGGCCGGTCTCAGGTGTTATCATTTTGACAGGCGCGGCTTCTCCCCGCGTTGAGGCGATGACAGCGGGTCACGCGGAGCGAGTTATGAACATATCCTCTCTCAACACCCCCATTGCTGAGCATATCTGGGAAACAAAGTACCGGTTGCTCGCCCGCGGCCGGGACGAAGACAGCGTTGAGCAAACCTGGCAACGGGTCGCCCGCACGCTGGCACAGGGCGAAGCGCGCGAGGCAGCGGCGTGGGAAGAGCGCTTTTACCAGGTCCTGGAGGCGTTTCAGTTTCTCCCGGGTGGCCGCATCCTGGCAGGCGCCGGCAGCGGACGGCGGGTTACGCTGCTGAACTGTTTCGTTATGGGTGTTATCGACGATGACATGGAGATAATTTTCGAGCGCCTGAAAGAAGGTGCGCTCACCATGCAGGCGGGCGGCGGTACGGGTTACGATTTCTCCAACCTGCGTCCCCGCGACAGTGTTGCCCGCGCCAGCGGCCGGATTGCCTCCGGTCCGGTGTCGTTTATGCGTATCTGGGACGCCATGTGCGCCACGGTGATGTCCACCGGCGCCAGGCGCGGCGCCATGATTGCCAGCCTGCGCTGTGACCATCCCGACATTGAAGCTTTCATAGACGCCAAGCGCACTGCGGGTGAACTACAGCACTTCAATGTCTCGGTGCAGGTCACCGACGCCTTCATGCGGGCCGTGGCAACCAAAGCAGACTGGCCGCTGGTGTTTCCAGTCGACAGTCAGGATGAGGATGCGGCGCAGGAAACGGTCATGCGCCAATGGACCGGCCGGCCCGCGGCCGTCGTCTGTCGGGTCGTGCGGCGGGTTCCGGCGCGCGTCCTGTGGGAGCGCCTGATGCGCGCGGCCTATGATACCGCCGAACCCGGGGTGCTGTTCGTCGACCGCATCAATACCCTCAACAACCTGGCTTACCGGGAACAGATCACCACCACCAATCCCTGTGGGGAGATTCCACTGCCCCCCTACGGCGCGTGCGACCTGGGCTCAATCAACCTGACACGCTTTGTGATCGCGCCCTTTGGCCCACAGGCGCACCTCGATCTCGACGGCATCCGCGCTACCGCGGCGGTGGCCACGCGCATGCTGGACAATGTCATTGACTGTTCGCAGTTCCCGCTGGAAGCGCAGGCGGCCCAGGTGCGCGGCTCGCGCCGCATCGGGCTCGGCATCACCGGACTGGCCGACACGCTGATCATGCTCGGCCTGCACTACGCATCCGCCGCGGCACGCGAACTGGCCGCACAGGTCATGCAGAGCGTGTGTCACAGCGCCTACCAGGCGTCCATTGATGTGGCGCGGGAAAAGGGCAGTTTTCCATTCTTCGACCGGGAGCGTTACCTCGAGGGCGCCTTCGTCCGCGCGCTGCCCGCAGCGATCCGGCAGCAAATCGCCGAGCACGGCATCCGCAACAGCCACCTGACGGCCATTGCCCCCAACGGTACCATCAGCCTGCTGGCCGGCAACGTCTCCAGCGGTATCGAGCCGGTTTTTGATTTCCACCACCGGCGCCGTGTCCTGAACCGGTCAGGCGACTACGAGACCTTCGACGTGACGGATTACGCCTACCGCCGCTGGGGTGAGGCGCAGGGGCAGGATCTGCCCGACTATTTCGTCGATGCCTGTTCGCTGTCACCGCAGGCGCATTTAGCCATGCAGGCGGCGTTGCAGCCGTTTGTCGATAACGCCATCTCCAAGACCATCAACGTCCCGCAGGATTACAGCTTCGAGAAATTTCGCTCTCTGTACGAGGATGCCTATCGTATGGGTGTCAAGGGGTGCACGACGTTCCGCCCCACGCCGGTTCGGGGAGAAATCCTGCTGCCGGGCCAGCACGGCGGTGCAGAGGAGGGCGCGGTGAGCGCCCACTGCTGCAGCATCGAGCGCGAAGAAGATTAGGGGCCTGTCCTGGTGATCTTTGCCTAGCGAAAAAGCGGAAGAGTGGGGACAGTTTATCAAAGGCCGCGATTCGCGCCGGGGGACGGCGCTGCGACGAAGTCCCGTGCGCCTCGCTAGAACCTGTCTCAAAATCGCGGATCGGGCGTCCAGGCAAGGCGCGGGCCCTGCGAGGAGCGCAGTTTACGCGCAGTAAATGAGCACCGGAGCAGGGTCCGCAACACCGCATGGGCGGTCGAGACGCATTTTGAGATAGGTTCTAATGACTCCGCGCCCGATGTCGCAAGCTCAAAGCGTAACCCATGTCTTCGAGGTCGGACAGATCAACGCAGGATGTCTAAGAGGTCGGTGGGCTCGTCTGACGACCGCGGTTAGCCTGGATCAACTGTTCGACCGTGCTGGCGTCGAAATCGATACCGAACTCCATGCCTGGGTTCAGTGAAATCGCGATGCCGCTGCCGATACGTTCCAGAATCCAGTTGAATTCCGTCAACAACCCCCCCTGAAAACCGGGATAACTCTCCACGAACCGTTTGGCCCGTTCCGGACTGGTAAACAGCACCAGCACTTTTTCGCTGTCTTCCGTCTCGATCGTCAGTGGGTTGGCCTTGGCAGAACGCTGGAAACCCTGGATGCCGGACGGCTGATCTTCGACCGGCATGAACACCTGTGACACCAGCAGCTCTTCCATGAACACTTCACTGTCCAGCTCACCCTGCTGGGCAGCGACCAGGCGGGTTTCGAGTTCATTGTGTGCAGTGAATGTCCGGTCCATTAGCTTTCTTCCACGCTGCGCCGTCGGCTTGATGATGCACTATACCGTGTGGTGGTCGGTGGAGAGAAGGAGAGACGCCGCGAAAAAAGCCCACGCACCGCTCATGTGTTTACGGGCCGGGGAACAGGCGAAGGTTCAGCGCCGGGGCAAATGGATGTCAAAAAAACGGGGGTGGTCGGGCCACCCCCGCGCTTGAAACAGGGCTGATTTCCCGGATCAGTCCTAGCGGTCGCCGGCCACCCCGCTGAAGAATGTCGGCCCTGCACCGAACGGCGGCTGGACAAAGTTGGTATCTGGCGTGTTACCCGGCTGGCCTATCTGCAGATCCAGATCCTCTTCTGACGAAACACCGGCAGCATCACCGCCGCAGCATCTGTCGTCCCCTGCTGCGATGACAGCAGGGCGGCGATGTGACTGGGTGTGGACAACCAGGCGCAGCTCCATGCCCGGATCGAGCCCCGAGCGCATCAGGAGGTCGCGGATCAGCAGCGTGGACAGGGCTAGGAGGCTGTCGGATTTGGGACTGATCTACTGCGCCGGTGGGAGAGTGCCCCATTTTCCCGACATCAAGCGCCGCTACCACACATTTGAGTACTATTGGTGGGAGAGGTGTGCCCGCGTCTATGAGTTTTCGTTGCACGCCGCAGCCGCCGGAGCCGGTGCGTCTTGCCGCGCGTTGCGGGCTTGTTGAACCAGGATAAACGCCTAAACGCAGCCGGTTGGCTTCGGCAACCCACCGTACTTGGTGATGGGCTTCATCGGGCCGCTCATCCACAGCTTGAACATCTTTTTCTGGTCCTCGCCGATGTACTTGGCGAACTTGCGAATCGGTGGCACCACGGCGTGCTCTTCATAATATTGCCGCGCCTTGAGGATCTGCTCCCACTTGACGTCGTTGAGCTCGTAGCCGTCGGCCTCTGCCATGGCCCTGCCGATCTCCGGCGTCCAGGCGGTCATATCAACCAGGTAACCGTCACCATCGCGTTGTGGAACATCCATAGAAACCCCAGTATTTTCGGTCATTCACAGCTTACAGGATACCCCAGCTGGTGCTGGTTTTCACCGCGCAGCCGGCGTGGGATCATATGCCCCGGCCCCTCCAGGAGGCTGTCGGGCCCAAGTCCGACAGCCTCCTGGCATCAGCGCGGACTGCGCATAAGGCGCAGCAGCGCTGTCGAGCGTCCCTGCAGCGGATAGGCTTCACCGGTATTGAAAGTCCGGCGATCTGCCCGCCGGCCGTCGACAAAACAGGTATCGATTTCCACGCCCCAGCGGGCGATGCCCATGTGCTTGGGCATGCGAAACCGAACGGTCTGTGCGTCGGCGTTCAGACACAGCAGAAAGGTGTCATCGCGTATTTTACGGCCACGTTCGTCGTGTTCCTCGATGGCGTCACCGTGCAGCAGCAGACCCAGACAGCGGGCATGGTGCAGGTTCCACTCCTTGTCGGTCATTTCTTCACCGTCCGGCCTGAGCCAGAAGATGTCCTTGACGTTGGCGCCCATGATGTGGCGCCCCTGAAAAAAATGGCGCCGGTGAAACACCGGGTGCTCCTTGCGTAGTTGCACCAGACGGCCAACGAAATCCAGCAGCGCTTTGCCGTGGCTGTCCATTTTCCAGTCAACCCAGCTGATTTCGTTGTCCTGACAGTAGGCATTATTGTTGCCGTTCTGGGTACGCCCGAATTCGTCACCCGCCAGCAGCATCGGCACCCCTTGCGACAGCAGCAGCGTCGTGAGGAAGTTACGCTTTTGCTGTGCCCGGGCGTTGAGTATGTTCAGGTTCTTGGGGCTGGGACCTTCGTGGCCCATATTCCAGCTGAGGTTGTGGCTTTCGCCATCACGGTTGCCTTCGAGGTTCGCAATGTTGTGCTTGTCGTTATAGCTGACCAGGTCCTCCAGGGTGAAGCCGTCGTGACAGGTCACGAAATTGATGCTGGCGTAAGGCCGGCGGCCACTCTGCTCGTAGAGGTCACTCGAGCCGGTAATGCGGTACGCGAGCTCGCCGATGAGGCTGCCTTCGCCTTTCCAGTAGGCGCGCATGCTGTCCCGGTAACGACTGTTCCACTCCGTCCAGCCGACCGGGAAATTGCCGACCTGGTAGCCACCTTCACCCAGGTCCCAGGGTTCGGCGATGAGCTTGACCTGGGAGAGCACCGGGTCCTGATGAACGATATTCAGGAATGCGGCAAACCGGCCGACCGCGTGCTCCCCGCGGGCCAGCGTGGGCGCCAGATCAAAGCGAAACCCGTCGACATGCATTTCCAGCACCCAGTAGCGCAGACTGTCGGTGATCAGTTGCAGCACCCGCGGGTGCATCACGTTCAGGCTGTTGCCGCAGCCGGTGTAGTCCATGTAGTAGCGCGGATTGTCCGCCACCAGCCGGTAGTAGGCCACGTTGTCGATGCCCCGAAAGCACAGCGTCGGGCCCATGTGGCTGCCCTCCGCAGTGTGGTTGTACACCACGTCGAGGATGACCTCGATACCGTGCGAGTGCAGCCGCTTCACCATGGTCTTGAACTCATAGATGTCGCCGGTGGCGGAGTAGGGAGCGTGCGGTGCAAAATACCCAATGGTGTTGTAACCCCAGTAATTGCTCAATCCGTTTTCGACCAGGTGCCGGTCGCTGATAAAACTGTGCACCGGCATCAGTTCCACCGCGGTTACTCCCAGTCGCTGGAAATGGTCGATCACCGGTTCGCTGGCCAGTCCCGCATAAGTGCCGCGGTGCTGCGGGGGAACGTTCGGGTGTTGCAGCGTGAAACCCTTGACGTGTAATTCGTAGATAACGGTGTCGTACCAGGGTGTGCGCAGGGGATGGTCATCGCCCCAGGTAAAAGCGGTGTCGATGACGCGCGACTTGGGCACGCCGTGCGCACTGTTGCGCGGGTCGGGCTGCAGGTCTTCGGCTTTGTCACCGATGGTGTAGCCGAACAGGGCATCGTTCCAGCGGACTGGGCCTAAGATGTCTTTTGCATAGGGGTCGAGCAGCAGCTTATTGGGGTTGAATCGATGTCCGCTCTCGGGCTCATAGGGCCCGTACACGCGAAAGCCATACAGCTGGCCCGGCCGCGCCTCCGGCAGGTAGCAATGCCACACCTGGTCGGTCTGCCAGTGTATGGGGATGCGCTCGGTCTCGCGCCGGCCGCGATCGTCGAACAGGCACAGTTCGACCCTTTCCCCGTGCTCGGAAAACAGCGCGAAGTTAACACCTTCACCATCCCAGCTGGCGCCCAGCGGATACGGGTGGCCCGGCCAGACCGCGGAGGGAGAACCGTTCACGGGTCTATTTCAGCTGCAAAACGATACCGGCCAGTGGTGGCAGGGTGATACTCAGGGAAAAAGGCCGGTCCATCCACGGTATTGCTTCGGCCATCAGCGGGGCGCCACCGTTGCCCATGTTGCTGCCCGCATAATAGGCCGAGTCCGAATTGAATATCTCGTGATACTCGCCGGCCTGGGGGACGCCGATGCGGTAGCCCTGGTGCGGCTGCGGTGTCAAGTTCACCGCGACCACCACGAATTCGTCATCTGCCCGCCGGATGAAGCTCAGTACCGAGTTATCCGAGTCGTGGCAATCGATCCACTCGAAACCCTGCCAGGCGAATTCATAGCGGTGCAGGGCGCGTGTCTCCCGGTAGAGCCGGTTCAGATCCATGACCAGGTGTTGGACGCCCTGGTGGAAGGGGTAGTCGAGCACATACCAGTCGAGGGTCTGTGTACTGATCCACTCCTGTCCCTGGCCAAACTCGGTGCCCATGAACAACAGCTTTTTACCCGGGTGGCAGAACAGGTAGGTATACAGTGCCCGGAGGTTCGCAAAGCGCTGCCATTCGTCGCCCGGCATCTTGTGCAGCATCGACTGTTTGCCGTGCACGACCTCGTCGTGCGAAAAGGGCAGCAGGAAATTCTCCGTAAACGCGTACAGCATGCTGAACGTCAGCTTCTGGTGGTGATAGCGGCGGTAGAGCGGGTCCTCGCTCATGTATTCGAGCGTGTCGTTCATCCAACCCATATTCCACTTCATGTCGAAGCCGAGGCCACCGGTCCAGGTGGGACGGCTCACCTGCGGCCAGGACGTTGATTCCTCGGCAACCATCATAATCCCCGGCTGTTCTTCGTGCACCACGATGTTGAGCTCGCGCAAAAAATCCAGGGCCTCCAGGTTTTCCCGGCCACCGTGCTCGTTGGGAATCCACTCGCCTTCTTCGCGCGAATAGTCCAAGTACAGCAGCGACGCGACCGCGTCCACCCGCAGCCCGTCGAGATGCAGCTCCTCGAGCCAGAACACGGCGCTGGAAATCAGGAAGTTTCTGACTTCGTTGCGGCCGAAGTTATAGATCAGTGTCGACCAGTCCAGGTGTTCGCCACGGCGCGGATCGGCGTGTTCATACAGGGCCGTGCCGTCGAAGCGCGCCAGACCGTGGGCGTCCTTGGGGAAATGCGCCGGTACCCAGTCCAGGAGCACACCGATGCCGTTCTGGTGGCAGGTATCGATAAAGTAACGGAAATCGTCGGGGCTGCCGTAACGACTGGTGGGGGCGAAGTAGCCCGTGGTCTGATAGCCCCAGGACGGATCATAGGGGTGCTCGGTCACCGGCATCAATTCGATGTGGGTAAAACCCATTTCCCGGACATAGGTGACCAGACTGTCGGCCAGTTGCCGGTAGCTCAGGAATTCACCCTCGGGCCCGCGCTGCCAGGAACCCAGATGCACTTCGAAGACGGACATGGGGGCGTGCTGCCAGTCCGCCGACGCCCGCTGTGCAATCCAGGCCTGATCATTCCAGGCATAGCTGGAAGGGGCGGTGATGATGGAAGCGGTGCGCGGGCGCATTTCGAAAGCCCGGGCATAGGGGTCCGCCTTGAGCGAAATGCCAGCAGTTTCGCGGTTACGGATCTCATATTTGTACAGGGTCCCCGGCTCCAGGTCGGGCAAGAACAACTCCCAGACCCCGCTGCCGCCACGCACCCGCATGGGGTGGCGTCGCCCGTCCCACTGGTTGAAATCACCGACTACGCTGACGCGTTCGGCATTCGGTGCCCACACAGCGAACAGGATGCCGGGGACCTCGTCGACCGCGTGCACGTGGGCGCCCAGAATGCGGTAGGCATGGCGATGTTTGCCGGCGCTGAACAGGTGCAGGTCGAAGTCAGAGAGCTGCGGCAGGAAACTGTAGGGGTCATGAGCCATGTGCTCACGGCCCGCATCGCGCCAGGTCAGATGATAGCGGTCGGGGACCGTGCCCGGCGTGCCGCGCCACTCGAACAGGTCGGTGCCGGAAATACGCTCCAGCGGAAGGTTACCTTCGGCGATACTGACCTCGTCGGCGTGCGGCAGGTAGGCACGGACCAGATCGTGCCCATCTTCATGGTGCTTGCCCAGTATGCTGAAGGGATCGTGGTGCCGTGCCCCGGCGATGCGTTCGAATTCTTGCTGTAAGTTCTCGCTAATCAATTGCACTCCCTCGCACCTGCCTCAAAATCGGGTGGCGCCAGTATTGTCGATTTTGACGGTGATGAAAAGAGGACAAAGTGACTATTGGTTGCGGGATGACGCGGCACTGGCCAAGATACCGCAACGGTGCGGCATTTCGCTGCTTCGCCGGTCTGCGCGCCGTCCGTTATGGGGCAGGCTGCGCCGCGGTGGTGCGCTCAAACTGCTACCTGCTATTCCTGGTCATCTCCAGGTAACCCCGTCCCAGCGGTTCGCCGCTGAGCGCGTCGCTGACTTCCACCGCCCCCTCCCAATAGCGCACGCTGAGGCGCATCTCCTGGTCCGCCAGCAGGGCGCGCACGCGCCAGGCGTGCGGCTCACCCTGCAGTTGCAGCCGCCATTCGATGGGATATTGCCGCTCGCCGGCGCGCCACCAGGCAAGCGGCGTCAGTCTCACCGCGGCGGAATCCAACCGCCGGCGCAAACCGTTGGCATCGCTCAACGAGCCACTGCTGTGCGGATCGGTACTGCCATCCTTGCGCCGCAGCTGGTAGTACATCAGGTTACGGCCATCCTGCAGCTGCAGGGAAAACCAGTCCCAGCCCGTCTGCCCGGCGCCCAGCGCGCTGGTGCTCCACTCGCGGTCGAGCCAGGCCAGACCCTGCACGGCAAGGTTCTGCGTCTTGACGCGCAGCTGCCCGCTGGCCTGCAGACGCGGCACGGAATAATAGTAAGAGGCGTTGCCCCGTTCTGAGCTCTTGCGGCTCAGTCCCTGGTCGCCCTGGAGAATGACTGGGCTGGCCGGCACCAGCTGCAGGGTGAGATCGAAGCCCGCGGTGGGCAGGTACAGCTGCCAGCTGCCGGTCTGCTCATCGCGCTGCAGGCGCCAGTCCTCCAGCCAGACGCTGACCGGCGAGACCTGTGCGCCGGCGAGTCCCACGGCCTGGCGGGCAAAGCGCTCGTAGGCCCGGTGTTCGCCGCGGGAAAGATCACTGAGGGCGGCGTGTGCCATCCACACCTGGTTGGTGCGCCAGGCCGAATCGCTGGCAAGCGCTTCGGGCTGCAGAGCGGTGCGGAAGAAGGTGACCTGAAAACCGAAAGCGCGTCCCTCAGCGGAATGCAGATTGCCGGTGATGTACCACCACTCGTTACGATACGCGGGGTGGGGGCCGTGGTCGTCCGGAAACTGGAAACGCCGGATCGCGGTGGCGCGCGCGAAGCCTTCGGCGCCGATACCACCCAGGACGTCAGCCACCTGAAAGGTCTGCGGCGCGGGCTCTGGCCGCTCACAGGCGCCCAGCGTCAGTACCAGTAGCAGGGCCAGGAGGCTGTCCAGGAAATTTTCGCGCAGCAGGAACCTGGGCGAGCGCAGACAGCGTTTCGAAGGTTTGAAGAACATGGCAGTACTATTGTGATGAAAAACTTCGCAAGAAGGGACCGCTTTGCCGTTTGAGCAACAGCACAATGATTTCCCGGACGGGCTCCCCGCAGCGGGTGCATGCGCTTACTCCGCCCGCAGCGCGACTGCCGGCTGCACCTGGCGCATGCGCCAGGCGGGGTAGACCCCGGCGAGTAGAGCGGCGCTCACCGCCAGCAGCAGGGCCTCGGACAGCGCGGCGGGTGGCAGCTCCGTCCGGATGCTCCAGCCGAAGGCGCGGCGATTGATCACCTCGATCAGCACCTTGGACATCAGCCAGCCCAGCGGCAGGGAAACCACCCCCGCGTAAAGACCCATCACGCCGGTCTGCACCAGGGTGAGCGCGCCGAGCTGCCCGGGCGTGACACCGGTGGCGCGCAGCACCGCCTGCTCGCGGGTGCGCTCCAGTTGCAGTGCCATCAGCGCACTGAACACACCGACCAGCGCAACGCCGATGGCCAGCAGACGCAGCACCTGGGTGATGACAAACGTGCGGTCGAAAACCTCCAGTGATTGCTCGCGGATCTCGCGGTTGGAGCGAATCTGCAGCGGCTGGTCGAGCCCCTGGAGCACGCGGTGCAGCGCCGCAACAACCGTCCCTGTTGCCACGCCGGGCTGCAGAAAAACGCCGATCGTGGAAATCGCCTCATCCCCCCACCAGCGGGCGTAAACAGACTGCGCGAGGCTGATCAGGCCGCGATCCGAACCGTAGTCGTAGAACACGCCGCCAATGGGCAGTGTCAACGGACCCTTTGGCGTGTACAGCCGCAGGCTGTCACCGGTGTGCAGCTGTTGATGGTGCGCATAGGGCTCGGAGACCAGCAGCACCTCGCCGTGCCGAAAGCGGGACCAGAGGTCCGCGGGCGGGGGCGTGGCGAAATGAAAGCCCCGGTGACTGCGCGACGCCGGCGCGAGCGCCAGCAGCGCGACCGTGCCGTGGTCACTGCTGACGGTGACGCGCCGGCCGCCGCTGGTTTCGGCCACCCCCGGCAGCGACTGAATCAGTGCCCGGGTCTGCGGCGGCAGCGTGCCAGCCGCGTTGTCGACCTGGCTGGAGAGCGCGGAGATGTAGATGTCCCCGCTCAGCGTGTAGCCCAGCCAGTCCGCCACCGTGCTGCGGAAGCTGCTGATCATGATACTCACGCCGAGCGTGGCCGCCACCGCCACACCCAGTGCGGCGATGGCCAGCCCGGTGCGGCTCAGATTGGCGTCGATGCTGCGCAGCGCAAAGCGCAGCAGCAGCCCTGCCCGACGCGCCAGTTGGCTACCGGCACGACTTATCAGGCTCACGGTCAGGGGGACAAGAAGACTGTAGCCGCCAATGATCATAAACAGACCGGTAAAGCCACCCGTGAGCCCATAGTCCGCTTCCCCGACCAGCAGCCAGCCACACAACAGGGCGGCAACGCCCGCTGCCGTCAGCCAGGGCAGGCCGCGGTGCACGCGGCGCTCCAGCTGTGAGCGCCGCAGCGCGCTCACCGGCAGCGTCGCGGCGGCCTCCAGCGCCGGTGCACAGGATGCCAGCAGGGTGATGCCGACACCCACCAGGGCTGCCTTCACCAGCACCAGCGGATCGACCATCAACCGCGTCACGGTGAGCACGAAATAGAGGTCGTTGATGGTGCGGGTCACCAGCTGCACCAGGTACTGCGCGGTCAGCGCGCCCAGCAGCAGGCCAAGCGCGGTTCCGATCAGACCGAGCAGCAGCGCTTCGAAAAGCAGCCAGCCGAAGATCGCCTGGCGGGTGACGCCGAGCACGCGCAGCGTCGCCAGCAGCTGGCGCCGACGCAGGACCGAGAACGTCATGCTGTTATAGATCAGAAACGCGCCCACCAGCATCGCCAGCAGGCTCATGGCCACCAGGTTGGTCTGGAAGGCCTCGATCATCTCGGCCATGACGCGCGTGCGCGCGGCCGGAATCTCCAGCCGCAGCCCCGGGGGCAGCGTGTTAGACAGGTCGCTGGCCTGTTGTGCATCGAGGATCAGATCGATGCGGTCGAGTCGCCCGCCGCGGTCCAGCAGTTCCTGGGCGGTGCTGATATCGGCCACCAGCAGCCCCTCCAGCGCGGCCGGGTTGTCACTTTCCAGCAGGCCAACGATCCGCAGCGTCGCAGGGCGTCCCGCGACACGCACCGACAGCACATCATTGATGCCGATACCCAGGCGTCGCGCCGTGATAGCTGACAGCAGTGCCGTGCCCGGTTCGGTGAACAGGCGTCGCGCCGCGTCCGCGTCGGAATCCGCGTTAAGCCGCCCAAACGGCTGTTCCGCGAACGGGTCCACGCCTATCAACCGCAGGGTCTCATCGGCATGTTGCACCAGGCCCTCGACAACGGGCGCCGAACGCCGCAGGCCGCGATCGACTCGCAGTTCCCGGTAGAAGTGCTCGGCAATGCCTGCGGGTCCGGCGACGATCTGGTGCGTGGCCTTGCCGGTAACACTCTCGGCGGAGAGCAGAAAGGCCTGGCGCGCGCTCTGGTTGGCGAGGTCCACGGCGACGATGACCGCGACGCCCAGGGCGATGCCGACGATGGATAACCAGGTCTGCCAGGGGTGTCTGCGCAGGTGGCGCAACGCGCTCAGGACCAGCAGGCGGCTTACCATGCCAGCTCGCCCCCCTGTTCGCTCAGCTGCCCGGCGTGCAGTGTCAGGATCCGGTCGGCACGCTGCGCCACCGCCAGGCTGTGCGTCACCAGCAGGGCGCTGCTGGCTTCCTCCCGGGCCAGTGATAGCATAAGGTCCAGTACCTGCTCGCCGCTGGCCTGGTCCAGGTTGCCGGTGGGCTCGTCCGCGAGTATCAGCGCCGGCCGGTGCACCAGGGCGCGGGCGATAGCGACGCGTTGTTGTTCGCCGCCGGACAGCTGGTCCGGATAGGCATCGGCCCGCGGGCGCAAGCCCACGGCCTCCAGCATCTGCGCGGTCTGCGCGGCGATGGCGTCGCGCCCACAGGCGTTCAACTCCAGCGGCAGCGCGATGTTCTCGGCACTGGTGAGGGTCGGAATCAGGTTGAAGAACTGGTAGACAAACCCGATGTAGCGGCGGCGGAACAAGGTCAGTGCCGGCTCCTTCAGCGCGGTGATGTTCTGCCCGGCAATCATGACTGCGCCGCTGTCCGCGCGGTCAATGCCCGCAATCAGGTTGAGCAGGGTGGATTTCCCCGAGCCGCTGCGTCCCAGCAGCGCCACACACTCGCCGGGCAGGATCTGCAGCTGCGCGCCGCTGATCACCGGGTAGAGGGTCTGTCCCTGGCGGTAGCTGCGGCTAAGGCCGCTGACGCGGACCGGGAATTTATCCATGGCAGGGCTCAATGCGGAATCGGCGCCGATAGAGTAACCGCTGCCGCCCACATTGACGATGCCTGACAGGTCGTGCAGCCACAGCCCCTGCCGCAGTCTGGAGCGTAACTGGCGTAAGTTGCCTGTCTTGAAATACAACCGCGGGAGGCGTAGTTTCCGGCCATCCAGCGACCGAGCGGGATACGACTGCAACCAAACACTACAGAGGTTAGAACATGAGCAGTAGTCTGGATAAAAGAGGCCAGGAAGGTGCTAGGAGGCTGTCGGATTTGGGACTGATCTACTGCGCCGGTGGGAAGAGCGCCCAAATCCGACAGCCTCCTAGCCGGTAAGACAGGCCGCCTGGAGGATGAAGAACTCGAGTACCTCGCCCGCGAAATCACCAAACTTTGGATTTAAGCTGGGGTACGCGCGTGCTTATGATGAACCTGGTAGTTGCTCACGTTTCGGTCCGCATCCGGTCCCACAGCGAGATTGTTGCAGTGATCTTGGATGAAATCAGCGATCTTTGGAGAATCCGATGAACCATCACCACAGGAAATTGCTATCTACAGGAACGTCTGCCGTTTTCCTCAGTCTGCTTATTCTATTTACAGCCGTGGCGGCCGGTGAATCCCCAGGTCGTGAATCCCAGGGCGAAGCGCAGCCTGCGGATAAGACCGCGGCCGACGGCAAAGGCGACCCGGAAAAGACGGACGTAAAGCACGAAGACATTCTCGACCGGGCCTTTTCGCCGCTGGACAGGGCGGTTTCCGATATCAACCGGGACATCAACAAAGAGGACGACAGTGCAGCCCCTGAGTCCGACCATTAAACCTGCTGGTCGCTTAAGTTTAGGTCTGCATACCGATTTCACCGTGTGAAACATAGAACGCACCGGTTGTTGCTACAGGTTTCTGCAATTCACCTGTAGGAGCGTCCGTGCCGGGCATACACGCCGTCCCCTGGTGCGAATCGCGGCAGGAGGCCGCTCCTACAGCCTGCAGGGGCACCCGTGCCGGGCATAAACAGCCGCTCCCACAGCGAAATTCTTGCGATGTTTAGGTAACCTCAGACCTGCGTGGGCGCCGATCACCGGGAACGCTTGCGTTGCGCTTCCTCGACGGGCGGCGGCAGCCGTGCGGCGTCCTCACGGCCAGGCGCCCTTTCTACAATGGCATCAGCGCTCGCGTTCCGCTGGCCCGGCAGCCGGTTCTGGCGCGCCCGCAGCACATAACCGAGCAGCGCGCCGCCGCCGAGGGACAGCGCAAGCAGTCCGAGCGTCATGAACTGGGTGAAAACCAGGACTACGCCCGCCGCCGCGAGGCCCGCCAGGCCAGCCGCGAGTTTCATAGTGGAACGGCTGTGGACGCGGCGTGTCTCACGCAGCAGCTGACGGTGACTTTCCTTGATCTCCCGGGTCTTCTCTTTTTCACTTTGCCGGCGAATGCGTTCGCGATCCTTGCTGAACTTTTCGCTGGCTCTGGCCAGCGCATGTTGGCTGCAGTGACTTGCAATCGAGGAAAACCATAGCGCCGCCAGCAGACCGATCAGCAGCCCCAGGCCCAGCATCAGCAGCCAGGTTTCCCTGCGGTCAACTTGCTGCGCCGCAATCACCAGCAGCAGCGTCGCTGCCTGCACCAGTAATACCCCGATTGCGAACTTGAAAATCGCCGGGATAGTAAATCGATTCATTGCGTTGACCCTGTCCCGGGCGATCCATTGCGCCGCGCTTGAGAAGAGGTGAAAGATACCACGCCTGCTCGCAAATGTTCGCACCAGACAAGAAGCCGTCCTGACCGGGAGCGTTTTGTCGACCGGCCTGCATGAGACTGACGGCGGGCACTGACGTTCTTGACATGACGAACAGAGAGGTTTGTCATGTTTTCGCAGCCCCTGTCTCCAGGGCCTGACGCCGGACGAAGGCGTGCCGGCCACGATCAGTGACGCGTCAATAGGGCTGCAAGGCGGGTATGTTGGGCTTCACCTTCATTCAGTCCAAAGCGCGGGCGTCTCATCGAGGCCCTGGCAAGGGATCGCTTTCACCCGCGGTTACCGGGCAGGGGCGGTGCAGGAGCAGCGGCAAGCCGAGGAGGAGTTCATTTTTCAGGGTCGTTCTGACCAATAGTCGTCAGATGGGGATGCCTGTTCCTCCTCCTCCCAGCTGTAGCGCTTTGGCGGCGGCGACGGGTCGCGGTTCTTAAGCACCACCGCCAGCGTCACGCCAAGCACGGCGCCGGCCAGGTGCGATTCGAAGGACACCGAAGGGTCGCCCGGGAATACGCCCCAGATCATGCCGCCATAGAGCAGAAACACCACCAGCGCCAGCGCGATGGAGCGCGTATCCCAGCGCAACACGCCCATGGTGAACACAAAAAACATCACGCCAAAGATCAGGCCGCTGGCGCCGATGTGCCAGGCGCTGCGCGCAAACAGCCACACCCCGATGCCGGTGCCGAAATACAGTATCGGGATCACCAGCCTCGCCGAGCGGGGATAGCCGTACAGCAGCGCGCTGCCGAGGATAATGATGGGCAGCGTATTGGAGAACAGGTGCGCCAGGGAGCCGTGGATCAGCGGTGCAAAGCATACCCCGCTCACTCCGCGCAACGTTCGGGGATAGACACCGTAACGGGTCAGGTCCAGGTCCAGCGCGAGTTCTACCAGTTTGATCAGCCACAGCACGGCCACAAACACGAGCGTTGCCACAAAGCTGCGGCGCAGGCGCCGGGCATCAGCCGCGGCATCGGGGGGTGGGGCAGCCATGACGGCAATAGTAACGCCTCTGGATACGCGTTTTCATCATTCCAACCCGATGGGGAATTCCTTGAGCGTGAAATAAAAGCAGGCACCCTTGCCCAGAGCAGATTCCGCCCATATCCGCCCGCCGTGACGCAGGATAATTCGCTGAACCGTCGCAAGTCCAATACCCGTGCCTGGAAATTCCGCTTGCTTGTGCAGACGTTCAAACGGATTGAACAGCTTTGCGGCGTGCGCCATATCGAAACCCACGCCATTGTCACAGAGACAATACACCGTTTCCTCACCGCGGTTGATCGCATCAAAAACGATTTCGGCCTGTTCCTTATTGCGGGTAAATTTCCAGGCGTTTTCCAGCAGGTTTTGAACAGCGATCGTTAGCAGGCGGGCATCCCCCCTGGCGCGGAGTCCGGGTTGAATCCTGAAGCTTATCGAGCGCTCCGGCGCGTTTTTCGTGAGCGAATCTGCCTGTGCCCGAACCAGCTTGCTGATATCAATCTCGCTGTGCTCAAGCTCCAGTCGCGTGATCCGCGACAACTCCAGAATATCATCGATAAGTCTTGCCATATGCTTTCCGGCTGTGACAATCCGTTCCAGGTCATCCCGTTGACTCGGTGCCAGTCTTTCGCCGAGTTCCTGCTTGAGAATCTGGCTGAATCCGATGATGGAACGCAGCGGTGTTCGCAGATCGTGCGCGATGGAGTAGCTGTAAGACTCCAGCTCCTGGTTGCTTGCCTCCAGTTCCCGGGCACGCTCATCCAGTAACAAGGCGTTATTCAAGGCTTTCCAGTATTCCTTATTGATGCCTCTCGCGACACTAAACATGAAGGCGCAGTAGGTCAGAAACATCAATGTAACCGCAAAAGACTCTCGGCTATTGAGATATGCCGCTGCCGCAGTCGGCGGCAATAACAGCAGGGCGAGGAATGCCATAATCAGATTTCGATGGATGGACAGCGTCGCGATTGCACCCGCAGAGATACCTGCAGTACTCAGCAGCGCCAGCATCGCCGTCCACGCCAGGCCATACTGAAGGACTGCGTGTGCACAAAACAGCCCCCAGGTACCGGCTAACAACAGCGTAAACAGGGTGAACCACGCCAGCCATCGATCCGGCCGCGGCGGGTACAGCGTATCAAATCTGAAAACCAGCCAGGATCGCAGTACCGCAGAAAGCAGGATAACGACGCCTACCAGCACAGCAATCGCCGTGTGATGGTTTGCATAAGGCGTAGACAGGATGATAACGCCATACAGCGTGACATAGACCGCAGCGGAAAGCTTCGAGCGGCGCGCCAGATCGTGGTCGGCCAGCTGTCTTGATGGAGGTCGTCGGGGTTCCTTGCTCATTTCACTATTATAGGTGCCTGATGGCCAAAGAAAACTACGCATGAGTCCGGACTGGGTTCAGCTCTGCAAGACGACCGGCAATACGGCTCTTATATGCAGGCAAGAGAGCAGGGCATAGAACGACTATACTCAGTTCATCCTCAGCTTGAGATAAAATGGGCAAGGCCAATGCGGGATCTGTGACGGGCGAGCTGCTGGAAGCGTTTGATCACTGGCGGAGCTTGTCTACTGCTCTTTTCCCTGTGCCTGTTCGCCGGCCGGCTCCTGGCCGCTGACGCCGCTCCCCAGGGCAAAATCGGCATCATGGAGGACAGTATCGCCGCCGGAACACACGGTTCCGAGATGTGTCGAAACCAGGATATCGTAAATTGCATCCAGGACCTTGCCGAGCCGTGACTGGAGCTATGCCGCAGGCACGCAGAGCTGGTCGATAGCGAGCGTGCTGGGATATCCTCCTGACCGGGTCGTCGATGCTTCCGACGACGGTGAGGAGTCGTGACCTCGCTCATCGATGAAACCCTCAACTATCTCACCAGTACGCTCCCTCCCGACGGTGCGATTTACTGGAGTGGGTTTCCGGATGTCGCGCAAATGCGCGAGCTGAGGGGAGCGAAGAACATCTCGCGTGCGCTGGATCTTCGACGTGTTGACCAGGCCTGGATCTCGTTCAACCGGGACTGAATCCGATTTACAGTGGGGACGTCCGATAGCTATACTTCATTGTCAACAATTTAAATGGCTTAGTCCGCAACAGGTAGCGTTACCTTGACTTTGAACATATTGGGGATATCTGCTTTCTACCATGATAGCGCGGCCGCGCTGGTCAGCGACGGCGTCATCATCGCCGCCGCGCAGGAAGAACGTTTTACGCGGAAGAAACACGATGCGGGTTTTCCAGCGCAGGCTATAGCGTATGCCCTGGCTGAAGCCGGCCTGCAGCTCAAGGACGTGGATTACGTTACTTTCTACGACAAGCCGCTCATCAAGTTCGAACGGCTGCTTGAAACCTATCTGGCATTCGCGCCCAAGGGCTTGCGCTCGTTCGTGGTCGCAATGCCGGTGTGGTTCAAAGAAAAACTCTTTCTCAAGAGCATGCTCAAGAAAGACCTCGCGGCGCTGAGCGGCCTCAAGGAAAAGCAGCCGCCACCGCTGCTTTTCAACGAGCACCATAAATCGCATGCCGCTTCCGCCTTTTATGCCAGCCCGTTTCCGAAAGCCGCGGTCCTGTGCCTGGACGGCGTCGGCGAATGGGCCACCAGTTCCGTGTGGCTGGGCGACGGCAATCAGCTGGTTCCGCAGTGGGAGCTCGACTTCCCCCATTCGCTGGGTCTGCTCTATTCGGCGTTCACCTATTACACCGGCTTCAAAGTCAATTCGGGTGAATACAAGCTCATGGGCCTGGCACCCTATGGCGAACCGAAGTATGTCGATCTGATCCTGGACAAACTGCTGGACATGAAAGCGGACGGCACCTTCCGGCTGGACATGAGTTATTTCAACTACGCCACCGGCCTGACCATGACGAACGGTAAATTTGATGAACTGTTTGGCGCGCCGGCCCGGAAACCGGAGTCCGCGGTCACACAGCGCGAAATGGACATCGCCCGCTCCATCCAGGTCGTCACTGAAGAAATTATCCTGAAGATCTGCAATACCGTACACCAGGACTTGCAAACCGACTATCTGTGCCTGGCCGGTGGAGTGGCGCTGAACTGCGTGGCGAACGGCCGCATCCTGCGCGAAGGGCCGTTCAGTGACATCTGGATTCAGCCGGCCGCCGGGGATGCGGGAGGTGCGGTGGGCGCCGCCCTGACCACCTGGTATGAGTACCTGGAGAAAGACCGACACGTCAACGGGACGGATTTCATGTTCGGGGCCTACCTCGGGCCGCACTACACAAGCCGGCAAATTACCGACTACCTGGATTCGTTAGGGGCTCCCTACGAAATACTGGACAAAAGCGTGCAGCTGGCGAGGCTGGTGCAAATTCTTGAAAGCGAGAATGTGGTCGGCTGGTTTCAGGGACGCATGGAGTTCGGCCCTCGTGCACTGGGCGGGCGTTCCATCATCGGCGACCCGCGCAGTAAAAAGATGCAGTCGGTAATGAACCTGAAAATCAAGTACCGGGAGTCTTTCCGGCCGTTTGCACCGGCGGTCAAGGCAGACCGGGTATCGGACTGGTTCGCCATCGACCGCAGCAGCCCCTATATGCTGCTGGTAGCCCCGGTGGCGGATGACAAGTGTCTCGAGATGAGCGAGACCGAGAAACAGTTGTTCGGCATTGAGAAACTGAAGATCCCGCGGTCTCAAATCCCCGCCGTCACGCACGTGGACTATTCGGCGCGTGTGCAGACCGTCCACGAAGGCACCAATCCACGCTTCTACCGCTTGCTGGATATGTTCGAGAAGCAGACCGGATGTCCGGTGCTGGTGAACACGTCGTTCAATGTACGCGGCGAACCTATCGTCTGTACGCCGGAAGATGCCTACCGCTGCTTCATGCGTACCGAAATGGATTACCTGGTGCTGGAGAATGTACTGGTTGCCAAGACGGACCAGCCCGAGTGGCGGGAATCCGGGGACTGGCGCGAAGAATTTGCACTGGATTGAGATATATGAACACAGAAATTCCGATACTTGATAGAAAGGACCTGCGAAAGTTCGGCCTGGTCACTGGGGCGATTATTGTCGGCCTGTTCGCACTATTTTTTCCCTGGCTGTTGGACGCCGCCATGCCGGTATGGCCGTGGATACTCGCCGGGCTGCTATGGGCACCGGCGTTGCTGATTCCGCAAGCCCTGCAGCCCGTTTACCGTACCTGGATGAAGATCGGCCATGCCATAGGCTGGGTCAACAGCCGTATTGTTCTTGGCCTGATCTTTTATCTCCTCGTGCTACCCATGGGGATGATAATGCGACTGTTCGGCAGGGACCCGATGGCACGCAAGCTGGATGACTCGATGCATAGCTATCGCGTCATGAGCGTTAGGGCGCCCAGGGAGCAACTGGAGAGACCGTTCTGATGTTGGATCTACTGAAAGATTTGTGGGGCTTCATGCGAGTCCGTAAGAAATTCTGGTTAGCGCCTCTGATCGTCATGCTACTGCTGCTCGGTGCGTTGATCGTATTGTCGCAGGGGTCAGCAGTGGCGCCATTCATTTACACGCTGTTTTGAGTGTGTCGCGCAGTGAGCAGCGAAAAACGTCATTGACTGCGCCCAACAGATCGGCACGTTGCGCTTCGCTTGCTCAGCCCAACCTACAGGGTACGGTTCCCGGCCGCCATGCCCGCCATTACCGGTGCGGTTGACGGACGTGGATACCGTACATCCATGAGGATTTAGGATGAAACATCTTCGGGTTGTTCTCGTAAAACCGAGTAAATACGCGAAAGACGGGACGGTAGAGCGATTCGCCAAGGGATTCATGCCGAACGCCAGCGTTTACCATATCGCCAGCCTGACGCCGGGCGAGATTTCCGGTGTTCGGTTGGACGTTCATACCGTCGATGAATACGTACGCACGGACCTGGGTTATCTGGATCTGCTGAACGCCGATCCGCACTGCACGACGCTCCTGGCGCTGGTCGGCGTTCAGTCTCACCAGTTCCACCGCGCCCTCGATCTTGCCGCCTATGCACGTGCTCACGGCGTTGAAGGTTGCGTGATCGGCGGCCCGCATGCCATGACCTGCGATACCCGCGCGTTGTACGGGCGGGGAATAAGCTTCGCGTTGGGCGAGGCGGAAGTTGTCTGGCACGAGATTCTGGAAGATGCGGTGGCCGGCGCGCTTAAACCGCTTTACAGCCCGGACGCGCGCTGGCAAAAGCGGCTTGAGGGCGCTGTGGTCACTCCACCGCCGCCCCAGGAACTTGACCGGTATGTGCTGCCCATGCTGGGGCTATACCCGGTGCGCGGCTGCCCCTATCGCTGCAACTATTGCTCGGTGGTCAAGATCGCGGGACACCCGGTACGCAGCACCGCTATCGACATCACCCTCCAAAGCTTGCAACGCGCCCGCGAGCGTGGCGTTCGCTACATCGCTTTCGTGTCCGACAACTTCAACAAGTATCCCCAGGTGAGCGAACTGCTCGAGGCCATGATCGACGCCGACCTGGGTCTTCGATTCTTTTGCCAATGCGATACCCACGTCGTCAATCAGCCTGAACTTTTCGATCTGCTGCGCCGCGCCAACTGCTTCGAGATCTTCGTCGGCGTCGAATCATTCAATCGGGAAACGCTGAAGGCTGCCAGCAAGTATCACAACCACCCCAGGAAATACGAGACATTGGCCGAACTGTGCCGCAGAAACGGCATTCGGGCGCACTTTTCCAACATCATCGGCTTCCCGCAGGACACCCGGGAGAGCATTCTCGGGAGCCTCGAAATGCTGAAGCAGTTGAATCCCGACGTGGCATCGTTCTATGTGCTCACGCCCATCCCAGGCACCGAACAATATGACGATTTTAAGGCACACGGGCTCATTACGGAACGCAATCTCGACCGCTTCGATACCACCTGCTCGGTGTGGAGGCACCCGACGCTTTCAGGCGCGGAGCTCGAAGAATTGCTCTACCACTGCTACGTGGACTACTACCGTCATCTCATGCGACAGCGCAACCGGCGCGACGAATTCCCCGAATTTGCTGCGTTCTGCCGTTATATCGCCTCGCAGCACATTCACCCGATGGCGGGCGGCACCAGCCGGATCCAGCTCGATCATGCCGACGACTACCTGAACCTGCGGCGAGACCTGTACGGTTTCGACTATGTCCCCCTGCCCGACAGTCTCGCGCTCTCCGCCGAAGACGAATCTTTCAACCGCAGCAGCGATTGGCACAGGGTGGCGCGCTGAAGCGCCCTACGGTCCCCGCAGGCGTCACAGACGCTTCGAACCTACCCAAAGAATCAGACGCGTGGTGGAGCACGTAATGGCGCCGGCCACGTCTATTTGGCCGTCCAAGGATTGCTCAACGTCCAATTATTGCTACGAAATAGCGATTTTGGCAGTTTACTGATTCAGGGGTACATACACTATTTAACATAATAACCATTATGCGCATGTATATCATAACTTCAAACCGAGGTGCACGCCGCCCTTTGGCGGGCGGCGGTCGGATTCGCCGCTCAGGCCGGCGCCGGCCCCTGGACCTCGCCTGCGAGTTGGCGCAGGCCGTGCAAGGCCACGCCGAGGACGTCGCTGTCGGCCTCACGCGGGAAAACCATGTATGCCGGGTGCGGGAACTCGGGCCCGCTATTGACCTTGAACAGGCGGCCGTCGTCGATGAAGGGCTGGGCCATGCGGATCGGCAGGAAGCAACAGCCGCCATTGGCCAGGATCAGTTGCACCCCGAGCCAGCCGATGTTCACCAGCTGTGGTGGTTGCTCGAGGTCCGGGTAGCTCTCGCGGTGCCTGGCGTAGAAGCCAGGGCCCCAGTCGACATAGATGTAGTCCTCGTCCGGCCACTGCGTCCCTGGCCGTGAACTCACCAGAACCAGGGTCTCGTCGAACAGATGCTCGACCACCAGACCGGGTGCGTGGCTGGGGGTGTACATCAGACCGATATCCAGAGTGCCTTCGACCAGGCGGCGCATCAGATCTTCCTCGAAGCCGATCTCGCTGCGGATGGAAACGTCGGCCGCGGCGTGCCGCATCCAGCCGACCCAGCGCGGCAGGAAGCCCTCCCACAGGGCGATGCGCCCGCCGACCCGGACACTGGCGCGGTAACGGCTGGGCAGACCGACGTCGTGCCGGGCCTGTTCCACCGTCAGTACCAGGGTCTTGGCGTGTTGCAGGAAGCGGCGCCCTGCCGGGGTCAGGCTGGCACCGGCGCGGTTGCGAACGAACAATTTGGCCCCGAGGTCGGCCTCCAGGTTCTGGATCCGGGCGCTGACCGTGGACTGGGTCACGTGCAGCCGGCTGGCAGCTTCCAGGAAGCTCCCGTGGGCGGCGATAGCGAGGAAGGTACGGGCCTGCTCGATGTCCATGATAGCGCAGGTTACCCCTTTGTATCGAACAACACGATAATGAGGCCCAATAAATATCGTTTATACAAGGAGGCTCCGGACGACCCGGTGGCCGAGCACATGGTGCGTGACGTGGTGTGCGTGCGCCCGCAGCAGGACCTGCACGATGTGATCGAGGCGATGAAGCGGCACCGGGTCAAGTCCGTGGTCGTCTGTGACCACCATCGCCAGGTACTCGGTATCGTCGACAGTTCGAATTTGGTCCGGCTGTCTTTCGACCGTTACACACGACGGCAAGAGCGATAAGGGTTGGGTTCAGCAGCAAGCTGCAACCAGCCCGTGCTGCATGCGGTCGCTGCCCTATCGGCTGCAACCGGTCTGGATCGTCGGAAGCATCCAGTCTGTTCCTGCGCTCCTTACCGGCGAATCAGCCACGGGCGCGAGACAACAATGCCGCTGAAAAACGCTTTAGCCTTGCCTGGCTGCGCGATTGTATGGTATTAAAATGAAAGGAGGGTCGCACAACAACGGCTCATAACAACGATGCTGCATCACACGGAAGTGAAACTGAACCATCTGTACACCAGGTCTGATCCATTGCACCGGGCAATCTGGGTGGTGCTAGACTATGCCGGCACACCCTGTTTCGGCGTCGAAGTTGTCAGAGAAATCCGCCAGGCGCAGCGCGTGATCGCCCAGCAGCTGCGCAGCGAATATAAGGATGATCGAGACAACCGTACGCTCTACCACGTCGTGGCGTCGGACCATCCCGGCACCTTCAGCCTTGGCGGTGATCTTTCCTATTTTCTCGATTGCATCAACCGGGGTGACCGTGAGGCGCTCAGCGACTACGCGCACACCTGCATCGATGGGCAGATCGATACTGCCCTGCACTACGGACTGCCCGTAACTACGCTGTCTGTGGTTGAGGGCGAATGCCTGGGCGGAGGCTTTGAGTCTGCCCTGGCCAGCAGTGTGTTGATCGCTGACGAATCTTCACGCTTTGCATTTCCGGAACTGACCTTCGGCATGTTTCCCGGGATGGGGTCTCTTGCCCTGCTGTTACGCAAGGTGTCTCCGGGTGTCGCCCGTCGTTTGATCGTGGAACAGACGGTGTACACCGCCGCAGAGCTGCACGAACTGGGTGTTGTGGATATCCTCGCCAGACCCGGCGAAGCACGGGGTACGGCCCGTGCCTATATGCGAGAGAATATCAAGTACCATGCCGGACTGCGCGGTTTGCAGGTCGCCATCGATTATGCCCTGCCGGTCAACCGTGAAGAGTTTACGGCAGTGGTCGAGGAATGGGTGGAAACAGCATTCCGACTCAGCCATTCCAACCGCAGGCTGATGAACTACCTGGCCCGCGGTCAGCAACGGCGCCATCCCGGACGCGTTGAGGACAGACTGAACGTCCGCCCTCAACCCTTTGCCTGAGTCAGCTGCCGATTGGCTAAAGGGTGCCGTTAGTGTGGTGCCACGGCTGCGGTTCTTCGGTCAGCGCCTGCAGACTGGCGTCGATTTCTTCTGTTATTTCCTTAAAGATCGCTGACGCCTGGCGCTCGAACTGAGCCGTCGGCAGGTGCTGGGCCGACTCGCAGAGAGCCACCAAACGCGGCATGCCCATATAAGCCGCGGACCCTTTCAGCGCGTGGGCATAATCAGAGAAACTGCGCCAGTCACCGGTGAGGATGGCATTGCCCATCTGGCGGATATCGTGGGCGGCGTCCTGCCGGAAACTCTCGATGATTTCGCACCGGAACTGACTGGGGTGCTCGGCAAAGTCTGTCATGGTTTCAAGCACACTGGAATCGACGTGCGGCGGCTGCAGTTTCGCCGGAGTTTCCGCTGGTGACGTCGGCCGACGGGATGACTTGCCCTGCTTTTGCGGCGCTGACGGACACGCCTTCTCCAGGGTCGATTGCAGCATTGCAATGGATACCGGTTTGGTCAGGAAATACTTGATCCCTGCGCGTTCACTCGCTAATTTCGCTTCTGCGGTCGCATCGGCAGTAAGCATCACGAAGGGTACCGGCGCGATACCACCGTGATGCAGCCGGTACGCCATAAAGACTTCCGTTCCCCCCATGTCCGGCATGTTCTTGTCAATGATGACGACGTTGAAATCGGAACGTTCAAGCGCGTGCAGCACCGCCTCACCGCCTTCGCAGAGGTGCGCGTTATGGCCCAGTCTGCTCACCATATGTTCGAGAACCATGCGATTGGTCTGATTGTCGTCGCCGATCAATATATTGAGCGGCCTTGGAGGTGCTGCGGTCTGTGCCTGCGCCCTGGCGATATGCACGACGCTTTCTCCCGCGTGTTTCACGTAGCAGGCATGCAGCGCATTGTTCAATACCGCCGTGTCGACGTCCGGTTCGACAACAAACAGCGGTCGCTTCGATGTATAGGCCGACGGCGGGTACTGTCTTGACGCGATAACGATATAGAGTGGTTGCGCGCTATCCTGCTCATGCTCGCTGTGAATCAGCGCGTGCATTGCATTGTCATACGGAAGTTGGTCAAGGATCACGGCATACCAGATCCGATCGACAGACTCTGCCTTGTGGACAAGGTCGCGCGCCTCGCCAAGTGACTTTACCTGGCGGTAAGGAATGCCGGTCTCTTCCAGCCAGTCGACGACACGCTGGTCATCACTGCCGCTGACGTACAGAGTACGGCAGCCGGTACGCCAATCCTTGTCGCTGGTGAGACCGGCGGGCACCACGAAGGGGATTTCGAACCAGAAAGTTGCCCCCTCCCCTTCATCGCTGAAAACCCCGATATCGCCCCGCATCAGTTCAACCAGGCTCTTGCAGATGGTCGTCCCCAGGCCGGTACCCCCATAGACCTGGGAGATACCCGCATGTGCCTGGGCGAAGGGCTCGAAGATGTTCTTCAGCTGTTCCGCCGCTATACCGACACCATTGTCTTCGACCTCGAACCGCAGGCGTGCCTCATTGACGCCTACCGATACCGGTGTCACCCTCAGGGTCACGGTCCCCTGCCGGGTAAACTTGATGGCGTTGTTGATGAGGTTGATAAGCACCTGTTGCAATCGATGGGGATCACCGATCAACTGGAACGGTGTATGTGGTTCGATATCCTCGACCAGGTGTGTCTGGTTGCGCTCCGCCTGGGGCGAGAGCATGCTCAGAGTCTGACCAAGCAACACGTACAGATCAAATGTTGCAGGTACCAGCGTGAGTTTGCCCGACTCGATCTTGGAAAGGTCGAGAATGTCGTCGATCTGGTGGGCAAGCGCTTTTCCGGAAGCGTCGATCACGTTGAGGTACTGGCGCTCCTTGGGCGTGAGCTTCCTCAGCATCATGAGTTCCGTCATGCCGAGGATCCCATTCAGCGGCGTACGGATCTCATGCGACATTCGGGAAAGGAAATCAGTCTTGGCACGGTTGGCTTCGTCGGCCTGGCGTTTGGCTTCGTTGAGCCGGCGGATCAACAGCGCCGAGTAAGCCGGAATGACCAGCAGCGTCACGCCCAGGCCGATGGCCAGCGCCTCCTTGTCGGCCCAGTATTCTGAATGGGTAACCGCGGCCGTGAACCCGACCAGCGACAGCGCACCCGAGAGATAAAGATAGCTTTCGCCATAGCGAAACCCGTTGCCCAAGGTGACCCAGAGGTAAATCCCGTACCAGGGCGCGCTCAACCCCCCCGTCATATAGAACCCATATGATACGGCGCCGATGTCCAAACATATTGTGGCTACGCGTCGCACCCCCGAGGGCGCGGGGTTCCGCAGCGTGGAGATCAGGAATCCAGCCGAGACGGCGAGAAACACCGGGATCAATGTCATCACGATGTACCAGCGAACCAGGTGGGGACTTCCCTCCGCCGGTCTGTACACCAGCAGAAAGCCGATGCACGCGATTGGGAGAAGCAGCCTTAGCGCCGCCTGCTCCTGCTCGCCAGTGCCTCGCCAGCCCAGCCGCCTGACGAAGCCGCCGAGTCGACAGGGATTGGGTGGCATTGACGCTTGCACTTCAGCAATCCTTATTAGGTCTCTGTTGACCACATCTGAATAGATTTCCGTACGTCTGGCGTTTAACGGCAGATCTGTTAGACTCTTGAGCCTTGGATGCCACGCTGGCGGGCGGGTGAAAATCAAGTGATGCGAAACGCCGTGATCTCGCTGATCGGGAAAAAGCAGGGATGCGACCCAGACAGTCTCAACGATGAAATGACACTGTCTGAGCTGGGAATGGACTCACTCAAAGCTATCACCCTGCTGTACGAACTCGAAGAGCAACTGGGCATAGAAATCCCCAACGACGCAATCGATCGTATCGAAACGCTGGGAGACGTCGTCCACGAGTTAAATCTGCTGTCGAGAGACGCCTGAAGGTGTCGAAAGCAGAAAGGTGCCCCGTGGTCATCACGGGTTTGGGCGTCATCAGCGCGCTTGGGCACGATTGCGGCGAGTTCTGGTCACGGCTGGTTGCCGGACATACCGGTATTCGGCTGCTGGCCCGCAGAACAGACGACCTGCAACCCTATCCGGGAGCCGTGGTACCCAACTACGATCCCCGACTCTATTTCGCCCGCGACGCCCTACCCCTGCTGGATCGTTTTTCGCAGTTTGCGGTTATTGCCGGTCGCGAAGCGCTACGTGACGCGGCGCTTGATACGGCTACCCTTAACGAGTGCGCGGCCGTCATCGGTACCGCTTGCGGCGGCAAGCAGACCGACGAAGACACCTACACCCAGTTGTACAAGGCACACCGGAAACGCGCGCACCCGTTGACCATTCCCCGCGGCATGCCCAGTGCCGCCGCGAGCCAGGTCAGTATCCAGCTCGGCATCTATGGCCCTGTGTTTTCCGTAGCGAGCGCCTGCGCATCAGGCACGCACGCCCTGATCCAGGGGGCACTGCTAGTGCAGGCGGGCCTCGCGGAGGCCGCCCTGGTGGGCGCCTCAGACACCCCCTTCACTTATGGCCTGATGAAATCCTGGGAAGCCTTGCGTGTTTTGTCCAGGGATACCTGCAGGCCGTTTTCCGCGGACCGTTCCGGTCTGGTACTGGGTGAAGGGGCTGCGATGCTGGTCATCGAACCTGCCGAAGCTGCGGAGCGACGCGGTGCCCGCGTGTATGCCAGCATCGAGGGCTGCGGGCAATCCGCCGACGCCGAACACATCACCCGGCCGAGACTCGGCGGCGTAACAAGGGTCCTGCGCAGGGTGCTTGAGCACGCCGGGGTGCCGCCCACGGCAATTGGCTATATCAATGCGCACGGTACCGGTACGGCGTCAAATGATCCCGTGGAGACACGCGCGATACGCGAGGTATTCGGTGCCCACGCCGAGCAGCTGCTGATCTCTTCCACCAAGTCCATGCACGGCCACGCGCTGGGCGCCGCCAGCGCCATGGAGCTGGCAGCGACCACCCTGGCGCTATACCACCAGATGGTCCCGCCGACGGTCAACTACACCACCCCCGACCCGGAATGCGACCTGGACTACGTGCCGAATACGGCCAGGGCGCACAAGCTTGACTATGCCCTTACTCAATCGTTTGCCTTTGGCGGTCTGAACGCGGCCGTTATCCTCGGCCGCCGGTAATGCTCAGCGCGGCCTGCAGCATTAGCCTGCACTCCGCCGGCTCGGAATCCCTGAGCGCAGCATTAGCCTGCACTCCGTCGGCTCGGAATCCCTGAGCATGGAGGGATTTTTCGCCTCGTGCGCCTATATCTGAGTAGAGTCGCCCGACATAGCGCTGCAGGTTAGCTTCACGACTTCGTCCATCGGGTGCCTCCGGGGCGGGTGTTGCCACTGGCGTTTCCACTACGGACGCCGTAGTTTGTGAGTCATCGCGCATAATCTGGAGAAAGTGTCGTTTGATTGTGCAGGTATATAAACGTCTATATAAGGATATGCCAAACGGGGCCGCTACCGGAAGCAGCCAGACTACGCTGCTAGCCGGTGCCGACACAAGGGAACCAGTCGCACGATGGAAAAGCCAACCGTTTTAATTGTCGACGATCAGGCGACCAGCCGCAAGATACTTGCGCAGATCGTCAGTCTGGTCAGCCCCGATCTGGCTGTGGTCGAAAAGGCAAGCGCGGTCGAAGCACTGGCCTGGCTTGAAGGATCAGTGCCGTACCTGATCCTCAGTGATTACAAGATGCCGGATATCGACGGCCTGGAATTCCTGCGCCACGTGCGCGCCCAGCCCGCGTTGCGTTATATCCCGTTCATTATGATCACCGCGCTGGATCAGAAAGAAGTCCGTAACCGCGCGCTGGAGGAAGGCGCCACCGAATTTCTAAACAAGCCGATCGATCCACCGGAATGCCGGGCGCGTTTCAACAACCTGCTGGAACTCCAGGAACAGCGGCTCTTGCTGCAGGATCGCGCCGCACTGCTTGAAGACCAGGTGCGCCAGGCCACCCGGGAGGTCCGCTGGCGGGAGGAAGAGACCCTGTTGTTTCTCGCCCGGGCCGGTGAATACCGTGACGAGGAAACCGGCAACCACGTCGTCCGCATGGCGAAATATTCCCGACTGATTGCCGAGGAACTCGGCCTGGACCGTGAGTTATGCGAGACGATAGAACGCGCCGCTCCCATGCACGATATCGGCAAGATCGGTATAGCTGACGCAATTCTGCGCAAACCCGGCCGGCTGGACGCCGACGAGTACCGGATCATGCAGGAACACCCCGAAATCGGTTACCGGATCCTGAGTGGCAGTTCATCACCTTTTATCCAAATGGGTGCCGTGATTGCGCTGGGACACCACGAAAAATTCGACGGCAACGGTTATCCCGGTGGGCTGATGGGTGAGGACATCCCGCTGCCCTGCCGGATCGTGGCAGTCGCCGATGTCTTCGACGCGCTGTGCAGCAAGCGCGTCTACAAACCGGCGTGGTCACTCGAGGAATCCATTGCATTTCTGGAAAGCCAGAGCAATTTACATTTCGACCCAGCGTGCGTGAGTGCGTTTATTCGCCAACTGGCGGAAGTCAAACTGGTTCAGCAGCGCTACCGGGATACCGAGGAAGACGAGAACTGAGCACGAACCGCGGGATACGGACCTGTTGAGGTCAGTCGACAGGTGGTTGCCGAGGCCGAACGTCGCCAGACCGGCTGCCCCACCCGCGAAGCATTCGCGGGCTGGCCCCGCTACGAAGTGTTTCTGAACGAGAACTGCTGGCAGCGCATCGGCGCGACATCCTGCCCGACTCTGACCCGCGACGCCGTCTGGATTTGGTGCGGGTGTTTTTCGACCGTTACACCTACGGCAAGCGCGGTCATGAGCGAATGTGGCGGTGATCGTGACAGCCAGGCGCGCTACCGGTTTGTCACGTCCAAGCGTCTCAGCGGCGCTGATGGATGCACTATCCAGATACAGCCTAAACATCTATTGTCCGTTAAGAAAATCCCCCATGCGACCGCTAAGCCGGTAGAGTTCTTTAGGGATCGATCGACCTGTGACACCTTCCTGCCACGGGCCTTTACGCCGCAAGGGACGCAAATGCCCAGAATAATAGCAACAGTTTACGTCTTATTATCATTGTCTTGTCTGACCGGTGTGGCGTCGGCCGACACGCTCAGGCTGGCTGTTGCCTCAACCGCGAACGAACAGGGCCTCACTACGGCGCTGGCCGAACGTTTCGAGAAGCGGTTTCCCGGTCACCATGTTGAGATCACTGCTGTTGGCGCGATTAGCGCCCTGGACCGGGCCCGCAAGGGTTACGCCGACGCAGTACTCACCCACCACCCGGCCAGCGAAAACCTGTTTATGGATGATGGTCTCGGGCTGTCCCGCACTCTTATCATGTATAACCACTTTGCGATCCTGGGCCCGAATGATGATCCCCTGAGGATCGCCGGCGAAAACCAGCTGGCCAAGGTCTTGCAGAAGCTGGCGGACAATTCCGTGGACTTCTTTGTCCAGGGCAAGGAATCCGGCACCTACCAGCGGCTGGCCGAGCTGCTGAAGGTGGCCAAAGTGGAAGCCGGCTGGCCGGGTTACCAGTCGATGCAATCGAGTTCCCGTACCACTGTGCTCGCCGCTGCACAATTCAAGGCCTATGCATTTGCCGACCTGGGCACCTACCTCTCGCTGCGCAGCCAGATTTCCGGAAGCATCAGCCCACTGTATCGCGATCACAAGGCGCTACAGAATTATTATCACTATATTGTCGTGAACCCGAAGAGATTCCAGAAAGTGAATTCGACACTCGCTCAGAGCTTTCTGGACTACCTGATTTCCACCGACACGCAGAATTTCATCGACAAGTTTGGCCAAGACGAATTCCAGACACAGATCTTCACGGCTGCAGCGCACCTGGACAGCGGCCTGCAGGTACAGCAAGCGCATAAAGCGATTGACCGTCAGCGGCAAACCCTGCTCTACCTTATGCTGTTCCTCGGCGTCGTCCTGGTGCTGTTTGTTTGGCTGGGCGTGCTGCATATTAGGGCGCGGAAACTGGAGAATGAACGCCGCGTCCAACAGGCGCGCTTTGCGCTGGCCGTGTCAGGTACCAACGATGGCATTTGGGACTGGGATCACATCAACAGGGAACTGTTCCTGGCACCGCGCACACGTCACCTGCTGGGGACCAACGTGCAATTCACCGACCTGAGTGAACTGTTGGAGAGTGTCATTGTTCCCTCCGACTACCCGATTTTTGGCAACGCCTTTGCTGCCTTTTGCGACGCCACTTCGGAACATTATCTCGATACGGAATTCAGGATCCGGGTGCCAGGCGGTGAACGTTGGATCCGGCTGCGTGGCAAGGCCCTGCGAAGACCGGACGGAGGCATTCTGCGCATGGCCGGCTCCATCACTGATTCAACTGCTATTCATGAGCAGCAGGAAGAGATGCGTCACCAGGCGTTGCATGACCCCCTGACCGATCTGCCCAACCGCACCCTGCTCTTCGATCGGCTCCAACAGACCATCGTCTACAGCCAGCGGCACAAAGCAAAGTTCGCCCTGCTGATGATTGACCTTGACCGTTTCAAACAGATCAACGATACCCTGGGACACAGCACCGGCGATAAGCTGATTCAGCTGGTGGCCGAGCGCCTGGTCGCGGTCTTGCGCGACTCGGACACCGTCTGCCGCCTCGGTGGCGATGAGTTCGCTATGCTGCTGCCCTCGACCGATGCCACCCAGGCGGTCCACGTAGCGAAAAAGATTTCTATTGCCGTGAAGCGCTACTACAAAATCAACGAAAACCACCTGATCATCAATGGCAGCATTGGGATCACGTTGTTCCCGCAACACGGGAACAACGCCGAAGAATTGTTGCAGCACGCCGATGTCGCGATGTACCAGGCCAAGAAAGAAAGCACCGGTATCGCGGTATACTCCGCGGAGCAGGATGCCAATAGCATGCGTTCGCTCGAACTGGAATCCAGCCTGCGCGAGGCCATCGACCATGATGGCCTGGAGCTGCATTTCCAACCCAAACTAGACCTGCGCAGCGAATGCATCGTCGGCGCTGAGGCACTGCTGCGCTGGACTGATCCTGCCTTCGGCAACATCAACGTCGAAGAACTCATCACGCTGGCTGAAAAGACTGGGCTTATCAGGCCGTTGACGCGCTGGGTGGTGCGCAAGGCCCTGCAAACATCGCGCCACTGGTCAACTCGCTTGAACGTTGAGCTACCGATTTCGGTTAACCTCAGTCTCTGGGATTTGCAGGATCCCAACTTTGCTGCCTATATCCACAAAGAAGTGGAACGCTGGTACCGAAAACCGGGGCATATCGAGTTTGAAATCACCGAAAGCTCCATGATGTCCGATCCCGACCGGACAATCGACACGCTGAGGCAGCTGGCAACGTCCGGACACCAGATGTCGGTGGACGATTTCGGCACTGGCTTTTCGTCGCTCGCATACCTGAAGAAGTTTCCGGTATGCAGTTTGAAGATCGACAAATCATTCGTACTGGACATGGAGAACGACTGCAACGATCGCGTGATCGTACAGTCGACTATCGATCTCGCCCACGGCATCGGGATGGTCGCCATCGCGGAAGGCGTGGAAAACGAAGCGTCGCTCCAGGAACTGGTGCGGATGGGGTGCGACATCGCCCAAGGCTACTACATCTCGCGGCCGCTGCCGCCAGACAAGTTCATTGCATGGATACATGAAGCCAGATGGAAGCTCGCTTCGCTGACCTCTTTGTCGGAGCAGCAGCGCGCTAATGGTGGGACAATTCACTGACCGTCAGTGCCCCAGGATGGTGATTATTGCAATTTAGTGACATTTTCTTACCACATTTCTTGATAACAAAATTAATTATGTGATATACAAGTACTTTCGGTTCGCCTAGACTGCGATTTCGCTGGTGACACGGCCGTTGCAGGTCGTTTCAAACTACTTCAGGGAGGACTTGCTTTGAATTCACAGTTTGATGCGTTTCAGACAGCTCTTCAGTCTACCCCCACCGTCACGACTACCCCCCAACAGGCCAAACGATTGACGTCGTTTGCGCACGGCGGCGGGTGTGGCTGTAAGGTGGAGCCCGCGGAATTGCAGCGGATTCTCGAGAACGTCCCGAAACTTGGGGCCCACCCGAACCTGCTGGTGGGTCTGGAAAACGGCGATGACGCCGCGATCTATCAGATCAATGGCGAGCAGGCATTGGTGTTTACCAACGATTTCCAGACGCCGCTGGTGGATGATCCCTACATCTACGGTTGCGCGGCCGCGGCCAATGCATTGAGCGACGTCTACGCTATGGGGGGCACACCAGTCGTGGCGACGGCAATTGCAGGATTCCCCATCCACGACGTCAAGACCGAAGAACTCCAGAAAATCATGCTCGGCGCCATTGATATCTGCACGCGCGCCGGTGTGCCGCTGGCCGGTGGGCACACTATAGAAAACCCCCAGCCGATTTTCGGCCTGGCGGTGGCAGGCACCATCCACCCCAAAAAAATAAAAACCAATTCTTCCGCCCAGCCGGGCGACGCGGTCATTATCACCAAGCCACTGGGCATCGGTATACTGGCCAGCGCTTTCCGCATCGATCAGCTGGAAGAGAGCGACTACCGGACGTTTGTCGAGGCAATCACCGAGATCAATACCGCCGGTATCTGGCTGGGCGATATAGCCGAGGTGCACGGTCTGACCGACATTACTGGCTTTGGTTTGGCAGGCCATCTAATGGAGATGGCTGAGGGCGCGCGCGCGCGTATTGTGGTTCACTCAAACCGCGTGCCCCTGTATCCCGCGGCGGAGGTCCTGGCGCGTGAAGGGGTCTTCCCCGGCGGCGCCTACCGCAACATGGCAGCCTACAACGCAAGGCTGTCGTTCGGCGAGGATTGGGACATCGACCGTCAACTGATTTTTACCGACCCTCAGACCAACGGGGGTCTGCTGGTCACCGTGGCGCCACACGCGGCTGACGATATCCTGCAACAACTGCACGAACATGGCTGTGCAGAATCCGCGGTTATCGGCGAGGTCATCGCGGACGAGAACGACTGGCAGGCGCGCGTGCTGTTCCGCTGACGATGTATGAATTCCTGTTGTTCGTCCTTGGACTGTTGGGCGGTAGCCTGTCGGGCCTCCTCGGGATTGGCGGGGGCATCGTCATGGTGCCGCTACTGCTGTACGTGCCCCCTGCCTTGGGTTTTCCCGCGTTAGGCATGAAAATCGTTGCCGGCATGACCACGGTACAGAGTTTCGCGGGCACGCTGTCCGGCACTTTCGGCCACCAGCGATTCAAGCGTATTCACCGACGCCTGGTTGCTGCGATCGGATTACCGATGACGCTTGCCAGTTTTGCGGGATCGCGGTTTTCCGTACACGTCCCCGAACAGCTAATGCTGCTGATTTTCGCCTTGATGGCCCTGGTTGCGTCTCTGTTGATGCTGATGCCGAAGAAAGATTCTGTGCACGAGGAGCAGCTTGGCGACGTCGCCATTAATACACCGCTGGCTGTGATCATCGGTACGAGTATCGGTACCGCGGCGGGCATCATCGGCCAGGGCGGCGCTTTCCTGTATATCCCGGCGATGCTGTACCTGTTACGCATCCCGACACGCATCTGTATAGGCAGCGCCCTGGCCATCGGCATTCTATCTTCCGGTGCGGTCCTCGTGGGTCGCCTGGGCACCAGCCAGATTCCCTGGCAGAACTCGCTTATACTGGTCGCCGGCGTAATAATCGGCGCTCAGCTCGGTAGCATACTCAGCCAGCACACCCGGCGCATTGTGCTGCGCCGCGTGCTTGCCGTGGTCATTCTTGCCACTGCCATCAAGATCGGTCTAAACGTGTTCGCGCAATACCAGCAAATGGCGACCCTGATTCAACTGCCGTCATCCGTTGGATAAACCATCAGCTGATGGCTGTCAGCGGCCCGGTTCCTCGATGGCCGATACCACCTGCCCGTCGGGAAGCACGGCGACAAACTGTTTCTTGCCCGCCAGCATCCGGAGCTCGACCAGGTAGTACCAGCGGTTGAACTTCTCGTAGTTATGCACGGGTTTGTATTTCAGTTCGTAAATCTGCGCGTCCGCCAGTAAAGGATTCTTAGCAATCCACTCCAGCACGCGACCGACGGCTGCTTGTAACGACATCGGGGGTTCGCCTGCACCTGGCTGCCAATCCGGAATGCTGCTGATCTGGGCCTCAGTGAGGTACAGTGCAATCCGGTACTGATCCATGATCTCTATCACCTCTGTCGGCAGGGATGATGCCTGGAGGGTGGTGACGAACAGTGATGGCAGGAAGAATAGCGTAGTCAGTCTCATGGGCGCTGGCCGTGCAAAAAGTGTTGTGTCCCAATGGTACTCCATCCGGACAGAGTTTCGATAGCCTGTTCCCGGTCACTTGTTTTGGCTAGTATCTCATTTGGACAAGGTCTCCAGTCACCGGCATAGACTTCGTGCGCCCACTGCCCCTGGTTGTTCTCATGTTTTGCGGAAGTCCCGTTGGGGCGCTGGCCGCGGCGGCTGCGCCGGAAACTCTGAACCTCACCGGGCACTGGGTAGGCTACGCCGCGCTCGGCATTTTTGTTGCGGCCTACACCCTGGTCATGACCGAGGAATTCACCGGTCTGCGTAAGTCGAAGCCGGTCATCCTGGCGGCGGGAGTGATCTGGGCCCTGATCGCCTGGGCCTGTCACCGCTTAAACCTGCCCGGTATCGCCGAAGCCGCCGTGCGGCACGACCTGCTGGAGTACGCCGAGCTGCTGCTGTTTCTGCTGGTGGCGATGACCTACATCAACGCCATGCAGGAACGTCGCGTGTTCGACGCCCTGCGGGCCTGGCTGATCCGCAAGGGCTTCAGTTTCCGTGCGCTGTTCTGGCTGACAGGTTTCCTGGCGTTTTTCATTTCTCCGGTGGCCGACAACCTGACCACCGCCTTGCTGATGTGTGCCGTGGTGCTGTCAGTAGGCGGCGATGACCGGCGTTTCGTGCTGCTGTCCTGCATTAACATCGTTGTCGCCGCCAATGCCGGTGGAGCGTTCAGCCCCTTCGGTGATATCACCACACTGATGGTCTGGCAGAAAGGCGCGGTGCAGTTCTGGCAGTTTTTCGCCCTGTTCGTACCGTCGCTGGTGAACTTCCTGGTGCCCGCGCTGATCATGCACCTGGCGATTCCCGCCGAAAAGCCCGTCGGCTGCTCCGATCTTGTAGCGATGCACAGCGGCGCCCTGACCATCATCGGACTGTTTCTGGCCACCATTCTCACCGCCGTTGCCTTCCACAACTTCCTCGATCTGCCACCGGTCATCGGCATGCTCACCGGGCTGGGCTACCTGCAGGTGTTCGGCTATTACCTGACCAGGCGCGCGCAGAACAACCATCCGCCCAAGTCCGGCAGGCGGCGGCGCAACGGCCAGATGGGTGACATTGTACCGTTCGACGTGTTCCGCAGCGTCGCCAATGCTGAATGGGATACGCTGCTGTTCTTCTACGGCGTGGTGCTGTGTGTCGGCGCGCTGGGCTTCGTCGGTTACCTGGCGACTGCCTCACGGGTCCTGTACACCGACTTCGGCGCCACGTCGGCGAATGTCGCCGTGGGCCTGTTGTCCTCGGTGGTGGACAACATTCCGGTGATGTTCGCCGTCCTGACCATGAACCCGGACATGTCCATGGGCCAGTGGCTGCTGGTCACCATGACCGCGGGTGTCGGCGGTTCCCTGCTGTCCATCGGATCAGCCGCGGGCGTCGGACTCATGGGTCAGGCCCGCGGTCGCTACACCTTCTTTGGCCATCTTAAATGGACGCCGGCGGTCGCCGCCGGTTACGTCGCGAGCATTGCCGTTCACATGTGGGTCAACGCGCGTCTGTTCTGATTGGGCCGCCGGGCATTCATACCGGGACCGACTGGTCACTGATCTGCTGTCCCTGAACGCCGAACAACAGAACCAGCGTGACCAGTAGCGCCAGCAGGGAAAACGGGTGGAGGTGTTTGGCAGGGCGTCCAGGCGCGCCTGTCCGTGCTTACCGCGCCACAGCAGGCTGTGCCACAAGATTGCAGCGCTCACTGGCAAGATGATATAGAGCACCACCGACAGGGTGACAGCGACGCCGCGCCAGTGCTGACGGACATCCCGCAGCGCCTGGAAGTCGATTTTCAACAACATAGGCAGGATCATCAGCCACACCAGCACCGCCACCGGCAGGTTCAGGTGGGCGACTTCCATCGCCCCGCTGCGTTCAAACGTGCCGTGCAGCAGATGCCCGAGTCGGCGTGGCAGCCTGTGCACCAATATCCATGCCGGCTTCCTGCATCACGGCAATCGCTCGCGGGTTCTTGCCATGGGCTTCGATACCAGCGTACTGCACCTCCAGATCGTCGACACCCAACTCCCGTGCCCAACCTTCTGCCAATAGACGGCGTTCAACCAGACATGACAACAGATATAGGGCGTCCAGCGTTTATAACCTGACAGTCTCATAAAAAACCCGCCGGGATTCGACCGACCCCTCTTGTTTACAGGTTACATGGCGTATAACGGTTCTGGTGGTCGAATTCACATTGGGTGAAGTCCAACACGCCTGCGCAGGTTGGGCTGAGCACAGCGAAGCCCAGCGATCAGCGGTCCGGCGTTGGGCTTCGTGCATCAACTCACACTTACCGAATGATTGGGTTTATTCGCTGTAATAGCGAATCCGGCTGCCGTCAGATCCCGTTTCGATCCAGGCGGCGTGCAGGATGCCGTTGGGGCTGTAAGCAACCACAGGGCTGTGGGCTTCCTCGGCGTCGCCGGACAAGGGAATGTTGCTGCCCCAGGTCATGCCGCGGAGTCGAGACATCCAGATGGTTTTTTCGTCCTCGCGGCTGTCCATCCACACTGCCAGCAGTTTGTCGCGGCCATTGGAAGCGACCGCGGGCGTCCATTGCGGAAGGATGGTTCCCCACTCGTCGATGATGTTGTAGTTGTCACTCCAGCTGATGCCGCCGTCGTTGCTGAATGCCGAGTAGACCTTGTAGCCGGCGCGGCTCGCACGCTTATCCAGCCAGACCGCTACCAGCCGTTCGTCTTTGCCGACCGCGAGCGCATTGCGCACGGCCGACGAACCGCTGCCCCACTCGTAGGATTTCTGGATCAGCTCATTGATCTGTACCTGAGTATCCAGCTTGTCCAGCCGCTTGCCAGACGTAGCATACAACAGGTTGGTGCCGGAACTGCGGTCGTGCCAGGTCACCACAATACGACCCTTGGTAAATGCGACACCGGGATTGGTCTGGAACCGGTACTTGTCTGTCGGCGCCACGGCGACGTTTGGCACGTGGCTAAGTTGGCCGCGCTCAACTTCGATGCGCGTTGCCTCGACCGCATAACCCTTGCCCTGATGTTTGCTCCAGGCCAGTAAAGCAGAGTCGCCGGCGCAGGCAATACTCAGTTCGTTGACCGGACCACTAACGACCGGCAGTGTCGCACGGAGTGCGCCGGCGGTGTAGATGGCGGCCTGGGCGCCCGCATTTTCGATCCAGGCGACATAGTAGCGGCTGCCACAATGGGCAATAACGGGGTCGAAAGCATCCTTGTCGCCGAGCCTCACCGGGGCGCCGAAAGCGCTGTTCCCGGTCAGCTGCCTGAATGCCAGGTAACTGGCGGTCTGGCCCTTGCGGTTTTCTTCCCATACCAGACCGACCTCGGTGTCGCTGGCGGCGATGTTTTTTCTGCCGGAAGATTCCAGCTGGAAGAAATCGGCCGGGTCGTCACTCGGGGTGACGGTGAGCAGAAGGGCATCACCTGCATAAACAGCCGTACTCGCCACCACCAAAGCGATGGCTATCAGCGCCGGATTCCTATGCATTACTGCGACTGCTCAAAATCGCTGAAGCTGACTTTGTCGTAGTTGCCGCTCTGGATATAGCGGTCCATGGCTAGCAGCCGCTGGGGATCCTGATACCCATAGACCTTGAGGATCTGTTTGCCGTCGGGTTCCAGGAAAAAGAACACCGGAGTGCCCAGTGTGTTCAGGCGTTCACCAAGTTGCATCTCGGTGATGCGCTCGCCGCTCGACAGGGTCAGACGGTCCATGCTTTCCGAGTTGACGTATACCAATACATAGTGTGTCGAATAAGCCTCTTTGACAGCCGCATCCGCGAATCCCACTTTGTTGGTCTTGTCGCAGAATCCACAGCCGTAGCGTCCGAAGTATACAAACACCAGCTTGTCAGCGGCCTCGGCCTGGCGCAGGCCCTCATCGTAGCGCGTGAACGTGTAACCCGGCGGGGGTTCGGCACAGGCCGAATCCAGCCAGCATAATACCGGTAGTAGCACGGCCATGGCCGGCCATGTGAAAAAGGATCTGGCAAAGACCACTCTCACCCCCAATCTGCCGATTCGTGTGACGCCACTGTAACAGTGAATAGTACCTTTTTGAATACGGTGTCGGCCGGGTTAGTGCCCTAAATACACGTCGGGTGCGCGGGTATTCACGGGCCTCATCCCTTCTCCCAGCGGACCGGTACGCGGTATAGTCGCTGACTCTGCCGACAGGATAGGGTGGACGCTGGCCAATGCCTCAGAGCTTTACCGCACACAACGACCTGAAAACCAAATTGATCGCCGCACAGCAGGGCGATCTGTACAGCGCAGAGTTTATGAATGAGCTGCTGGTTTCACAGGTCTTCATGCCGGTCGAGGACGAACCATTGGACATCCAGGATTTCCAGCGTTCCGCGAAGGCCAATCCGCCGACTATCGAGATAGAAGACAGCGGAAAAGTGCTGGTGGTGTCGATCAGCACCTAGCGTGCCAAGGCTTTTCTGCCGGCACCCGCTAGAAATAAACAGCGTTCAGCCAGAGGTGGCACCCGATACTGGCCAGGTACCCGGCCATGATAACGGGCGACCATTTGAGATGGCCGAAGAAACTGTACACGCCGCGCGCCTGCCCCATCAGGGCCACACCCGCAGCCGAACCGATCGACAACAGACTGCCGCCGACGCCGGCCGTCAGGGTAACCAGCAGCCACTGCCCGGTGGGCATGTCCGGGTTCATGGTCAGCACGGCGAACATTACCGGGATATTGTCGACGATGGCGGACAACAGGCCGATGAAGGTATTCGCGGCGGTCGCACTCCAGTTACCATAGATAAAGTCGGACACCATTGACAGGTAGCCAAGAAATCCCAGGCCACCGACACACAGCACCACACCGTAGAAGAACAACAGGGTATCCCACTCCGCGCGCGCCACCTGGTTGAAGATATTGAACGGCACAATGTCACCGAGCTGTCCCTCCGCCAGCGACATACGCCGGTGATCGCGTTTTTGCAGATAAAACCCGAGCAGCTGCAGATAACCCAGCCCGGTGAGCATGCCGATAACCGGTGGCAGTCCAAAGTACTTGTGGAAAGACACCGCCGTGGCGATGGTAAGCAGGAACAGCACAACCACGGTCAGCGCGCCGGTCTTCATGTGCACGTCTCCGCTGATTGCCTCCGGGCGCAGCTTGGGCACAGCAAAGTGCATCACCGCCGCGGGTACCAGGAAGTTCACCAGAGAAGGAATGAACAGGGCGAAAAACATGGCGAAATCCAGCCTGCCGGCCTGCCAGACCATCAAGGTGGTGATATCGCCGAACGGGCTGAAGGCACCACCGGCATTGGCACCAACAACAATGTTGATACAGGACAGACTGACGAAGCGGGTATGCTGGCCGCCCACGGCCATAACGACGGCGCACATAAGCAGCGCCGTCGTCAGGTTGTCGGCGACTGGCGAGATAATAAAGGCCAGCAGGCCGGTGATCCAGAACAACTGGCGGAAACTGAGGTGCCGGTGAACCAGCCAGGCACGCAGCGCGTCGAACACACGCAACTCCTGCATGGTGTTGATATAGGTCATCGCCACCAGCAGGAACAGCATCAGCTCGGCGTACTCGAGCAGGTTTTGCCGCACGGCGTGCTCGGCCTGTGCGGACAGGCCATGCTCGGCATAGACGTAGCCAATCATGCCCCAGATCACGCCGGCGGCGATAATCACCGGCTTGGATTTGCGCAGATCGGTGTATTCCTCGGCCATGACCAGGATATACGCCACCACGAACAGGACAACCGCCGCGATGCCAATACCCGAGCCGGTGAGGTCCAGCGTCGTTGCCTGGGCAACGGTACTGGCCTGCACCGGCCATGCCGCCAGCGGCGCGAGGCAGGCCAGTGTACAGCGGCTCAGGTTCATCATTTAAAACACCAGGTTCATCATGATCATCAGCACCATGATGAACAGTATGGTCATAACGCCGCCGGCACGCATGAAATCCGGCACACGGTAGCCGGCCGGGCCCATGATCAGTGCATTGACCTGGTGGGTGGGAATAAGGAAGGAATTGGAGGTGGCGATAGCCACAGTCAGCGCGAACAGGGCCGGGTCGGCACCCGCACCGACGGCGATGTTCACCGCCAGGGGTACCAGCAGCACGGTCGCACCGACATTCGACATCACCAGGGTAAAGAACGTCGCCAGTACGGCGATCGCCAGCTGCAACACCCACACCGGGACATCGCCCAGCAGCGTCAGGGCGCGCTCGGCAATCCAGGCGGCCGTACCCGTCGATTCTACCGCCAGACCAAGGGGAATAAGGCTGGCGAGCAGGAACACCGTCTTCCAACTGACCGCTCCGTAGGCCTCCTCGATGGTGAGCACCCCCGCCAGCACCATGCCGATTGCGCCCGTCAGTAGCGACACCGACAGCCGCAGATCGGAAAACAGCACCAGCGACAGGGCAATGGCGAAGAACACCAGCGCATGGAACACCTTCTGCGGGCGCAGTTCCTCGTGCGGGTATTCGGTGGTGACCACGACGAAGTTGCGGTCCTTGCTGAGACGGTCCAGGCCCAGCCAGGTCGTGTGCACGACCAGCGTATCGCCGGCCTGGAACGGCATGTCACGCACACCTTCCCCCGCCAGGTAGGTCTTGCCGACACGGTGCATCGCCATCAACGAAAGTCCGTAGGTCTTGCGCAGCCAGACCTCGCGGGCGGTCTTGCCAATCAGCTGCGAGCCCGGTGGTATGACCACCTCGGCGATACCGGCCTTGATGGGCGACAGCGCGTCGGCGAAGTTGTCCATTGTCGGGGCAACGATCATGCCGTGGCGGTGCGCGAATGCCTCCAGGTCTTTAGGCGAACCCAGTACGCCCAGCACCGCCCCCGACTCAATGACGGTATCGCGCGCCACACCGCCCGCGCCGATAGCGATATCCTTGTTGGTGCGAATCGCGGCGATCACGCGGATGTGCTCGCTGTGCTCGATGTCCTCGAGGAGTTTCCCAACCAGGTCGCTCGAGTGCGGCACGCGCATCTCGCGCAGCGCGTAGTCGAGGCCGTAGGTATCGCGGAAGTAGCTCATGACGTCACCGCCGGTGGTGCCTTCGGTCTTGATCACCGGTAACACCAGGCGTCCGGCGAACACGAAATAGATGATCCCCGAGCAGACCAGCGCCAGGCCAATCGGCGTCACCGAAAACAGCGACCAGGTTCCCATCTGCTGGTCGGGCGGCAGTGCGGTGTTTGATGTCAGGATCAGATCATTGAGTAGAATCAGCGGACTCGATCCCACCATGCTGACGGTACCGCCCAGGATGGCGCAGAAACCCATCGGCATCAGCAGGCGCGACATCGGCAGACCGGTGCGCGCGGAGATGCGCGATACCACCGGCAGGAACAGCGCTGCGGCGCCGACGTTCTGCATGAAGCTGGAGATCACCGCCACGGTGCCGGAGATGATTGGTATGATGCGTTTCTCGGTGCTGCCACCCGAACTCAGGATGAAGGAGGCCACGTGGCTCATGATGCCGGTCTTGTCCAGACCGGCGCCGATGATCATCACCGCGATGATCGACATGACCGCGTTACTGGCAAAGCCATCGAACAGGTGTTTGGTCGACACCAGGCCCTCTTCCAACCCCATCACGGGCGCCAGGATGGTGGTCAGACCCAGCAGCACCATGATCGACACGGCCGCCACGTCGACCCCAACGATTTCAAGCGCGAACAGGTAAATAGTGAGCAGGAGAAAACCGGTGACCCAGGCAATCTCGACGCTGGGGACCTGGGTGGACAGCGCCAGGCCCGCGGCCAGGAAAATTACGCCAACAATAAGGTTTTTTAATGACAGTGTTCGGGGTCTGTCTGCCACAAGCCGCTCCTTTTGTTTGTCGGCACAAGGTGTTAGCACCGCCTGTCCGGCCATCACACCGGAGCAGCGCGTTATGATATTAACAACATTATTAGGATTTCGTTAAGCTCCGATCAAGGCGCGGCCGGTCAGACTGGCTCAATTCGCTCTGGGTATCTTCGGGGCTTGCAGCAAACAGCAGATTGAAGCAGGTGCCGGTGCCGAGCTGGCTGTGCACTTCCAGATGCCAGCCGTACCGCAGGCAGATGCGTTTCACCAGCGACAGCCCGATGCCCTCCCCACCCTGGTCGCTATAGAACGGTTTGAAAATGTCGTCGAGCTGGTAGCCCGCGATGCCCACGCCGGTGTCGCTGACACGGATGCCGCTGTCGTCCAGCTCGATAATCACACGTCCCTCGCGCGTGTACGAAAAGGCATTGCGTATCAGGTTGCCGACAACAATCCGCAGCAGCACACGGTCCACCGGCAGCTCCGGCGAGGCCTTCAGGTCGATAATAACCTCGACCTGCTTACGTGCAAGTATCGAGCGGTGACCTGCTACGACTTCGTTCAGCACCGAGTCGACGTGACAGGCGCTGGCGGGATACCCGGAGACCTGCTCGCGCGCGAGTTCCAGCAGCGCAGCCGTTGTCTCGGCCATTTCCTGGGTGGCACGCATGATGCGGCAGATGCGCTGGCGCTGGTCGTCTTCAAGCCGCGGGTCTTCCTGGAGCACCTCCGCCGCACCTTCCACCACCGCCAGCGGCGTGCGCAGCTCATGACTGACGTCGGTGGTGAACGCCTGCTCGCGCTCAATGAAAGCCTGCAGCCGTGCCTGATAATCATCGAAGTTCTGCGCCAGTATACCGACTTCATCGTCAGAAAACTGATCGGCCAGCTTTATCTGGCCGCCCGGTGCCAACCCCCTCACCCGCCGCGCCAGCTCGCTCACCGGCGATACCACCCGACCTGCCAGCCAGTAACCCAGCGCCGCGGAGACCAGCGTCATGATCAGTACCCCACTGGCCAGAAAGGCCTTGTATTGCTGTTCGCGGTGACGGATCTGCGCGTCGTCATACAAGACAACAATCCGCCGATCGGCCTTCTCGACAACCTGGGCAAAGTAGTGGAGGCCATCGAGCCGCACACGGTGGAATCCCGCCGCCAGCGTCAGCAGTGGCGCCGGCACTCCCGCAGCCATGCCATTGTCTATCACATAAGAGCGCATCACCGTGCTGGAGGGCGGGCGGCTGTCGGGGTCCGTGGCATAGCGTTCCAGGTAGTCGCCCATTTCAGTGGCCAGGGTTTCGGCAACCAGGCGCTGCTCGACCGTAACGGTTTCCTGGTACAGGAGCAGTGCCAGGGTCAGGCTGACAAAGGCGCCCAGTAACGTAAAGGCGAAGGTAACGCGGTAGCGGAGGCTAGTCCTGAACTTCATCCGGCGCAGCGAGCTGATACCCCATGCCGTGTACCGTACGCAGTAAGTGAGTTTCGAACGGCTTGTCGATAGCGCTGCGCAGCACATGCAGGTGGGTCCGCAGGGCGTCGCTGTCGGGGCGCTCGTTACCCCAGATGCGCCGCTCCAGTTCCCGCTTGGGCACCACGCGTGGCGACTGGCGGATCAGCAGCGCGAGCATCTTCAGCGGGATGGGCGGCAGGCTGATCACCTTTCCGCCACGTTCAACGCGCAGGGTATCGGGATCGAACGTCAGGTCGGCGACCCGCAACTGTTCCCGGCCCTGCTCGCAACGCGCCCGCCTCACCAGCGCCCGGATGCGCGCGTCCAGTTCCTGCAGGGCAAATGGCTTGACCAGGTAATCGTCCGAACCGGCAGCGAAGCCTTCGAGCTTGGCGGACAAAGTGTCGCGGGCGGTAAGAATCAGCACGGGAGTCGTGTTGCCCGAGTCGCGCAGGCGTCGGCACAGTTCCAGCCCGTCCATGCCAGGCAGCGTCAGATCCAGGACAATGACGTCATATTCCTTGTCCTGCGCATACTGGTAACCGGTACGTGCGTCATAGGCCGCATCGAGCACATAGCCTTTGGGTTCGAGGAAATCATACAGATTGGCGACCAGATCGGGATTGTCCTCGATGACCAGCGCATACATGGGCATTCACCTACAGGTTGTCGTCCGCACGCTCAACAGAAGCGCACTCGCGGAATATGCGTTTATCACAGTGCCGGCATATGTTCTTGTCCAGTTTCTGGAAGATTCCGGTGATCGCGGCTGTCTTGGACTGGAACACGTTCTTCGACCCCATGGCATCGAGACAGCCGCACTTCTCTAAAGATTCCCATAACCCCTTCTTGACCTTCATGAGGTACAGGTTGCCGCCACGTGCCTTGCGCTTGCGCGATTCCGCCACCAGCACCGCCCCGCCGGTGATGTCGGCGAAGTTGATACCATCGGCGACGATGGCCAGGTGCTTTTGCCCGGCGTGATGCTCTTCAAGATCGGCAAACGCTTCCTGGACGTGGTTGATGGAACCGAAGAACAGCGAACCGTCGATACGCATGATATGGAGCTGCGGGCACTCGGACAGGGACGAGTCAGTCACGAACTTGCGCCCGGGGGTGCGCGGATCCGGCACGCGGGTGATGATGCGCGGCTTGGAAACGCGCATCAGGTACAGCACCAGCGACAACAACACGCCAGCGAAAATGGCGAATTCCAGTTCCAGGAACAGTGCACCGAAGAAGGTCACTGCCATAATCCCGGTTTCACGACGGCTGGTCTTCAGAACGTGGCGGATCTCGTGAAAATCAATCAGTCCCCAGGCAACCAGGAACAGAATGCCGGCCATCGCGGCGTTCGGCAGGTATTCCGCCAGCGGGGCCACCATCAGAACGATCACCAGCAGGAACAGACCGGCAAACATCGCTGCCAACGGTGTCTTGGCACCAGCCTGATAATTCAGGCCGCTGCGGTTGAACGATCCGGTGGCCACGTAACCCGAGAAAAAGCTGCCAGCGATGTTTGACAGCCCCTGGCCGATGAACTCCTGGTTGCCGTTGATGCGCTGCCCGCTGCGCGCACCCAGCGAACGGCCAATGGATACCGCCTCGGTCAAGGCAAACAGCGTCACCGCGAGGGTCGCCGGTGCCATGTGTCTGATGGTATCCAGTGAGAAACTCGGCGACGACAACGGGGGCAGTGAGCTGGGCAGGGCACCGACGGTCTGGATGCCGGTCACCTCCGACCCGAAGATCTGGTTTAACAACAGGGAGGCCAGACTGCCTGCCACCATGGCGGCGATCAGATAAGGGATTTTCGGCACCCAGCGTTTCACTGCGATCCCCGAGAGCAGCGTTACAGCCGCCACCAAGGTGATGTACAGGTTGATGTTCGGAATCTGGTGCCAGAAGTTGATCAGGATATCGTGAAGATGCCCGCCGCGCGGGATTGGCACACCGAAAAAGTTCTTCAACTGCTTGCTGGCAATCAGAATCGCAGCACCAGCGGTAAAACCGACGATCACCGAGTGCGAAATGAAGTTGACCAGTGCACCCATGCGCGCCAGGCCCAGCACCAGTTCGATAATCCCCACCAGAAAGGTCATGGTCAGCGCCAGTTTGACGTACTCGGCCGTACCGGGTTCGGCATACACGCTCAGGGAAGAAAACAGCACAATCGAGGCCGCGGTCGTCGGTCCCGACACCAGGTGCCAGGAGGAACCGAACAGCGCGGCAACGATCGCCGGCACCATACCGGCGTACAGGCCGTATTCGGGCGGCATACCGGCGATGGTGGCAAAGGCAACGCCCTGTGGCAGCACCACAATGGCGCCGGTCAAACCAGCCATCAGGTCACCCCTCACAGTCTTGCCGTCGAGCAGCGGCCACCAGACAAGAAACGGGAATAATCGAGTCAACGGGTCTGAGCGAGTGCTCATTTGGATGAATACTCCGTGAAGATCAGGTACACGCCGCCGCACCCTAGCATTACATACATAAAGAAATCGTTAAGGTTACCCCATCGCCCAAGTCCGACAGCCGCCTAGGCCATGCGATGGCGGAACAGCCAGGCCGCCAGCGCCAGCGTCACCACCCCAATGACTGCCATAGGCCAGTACTGATCGACCAGCAGCCGGTAGTCGTTGCCTTCGAGAAATACGCCCCTGAGAACCCTGAGAAAATACCTCAAAGGGTTAAGGTAGGTCAGCGCCTGTACCACGGCCGGCATGTTGGCAATGGGCGTGGCAAAACCGGACAGGATGACCGACGGTACCAGAAACAGAAAGGCGCCCAGGATGCCCTGCTGCTGGGTCACAGCGAGCGCGGAAATCATCAGACCGATACCCACCGCGGACAACAGGAACAGAAACATGCCCAGGTAAAGCGCCAGCAGGCTGCCGCGCAGCGGCACCTCGAACCAGTTGACCGCCATTAGCAGGATAAAACTACCCTCGGCCAGCCCGATGATAATCCCGGGCAACGACTTGCCGACCAGTATTTCCACTGGCCGCATGGGTGTCACCAGCAACTGGTCGAAGGTACCGGCTTCCCGTTCGCGTGCCACCGACAGACCGGTCACGGTAGTGGTCACGACCAGCGTCAGCAGGCCAACGATGCCCGGTACAATGAACCAGCGGGAGGAAAGCGTTTCGTTGAACCAGGGCCGCATCTGCAGGACGGCCGGCAACACCGGTAAGCCCTGCTCGCTGGCCCACGACTGGTTGAAATCGGTAACAATGCTGCGCAGGTAACCGAGCGCGAGCAGCGCCGTGTTGGAGTTGCGCCCATCGATAATCAGCTGTACCGGTGCCTGCCTGCCGGTTTTCAGGTGCTCACTGAAGCGTGGACCGATGTGCACCACCAGTAAGACGTCCTGGTTGTCAATCAGCGGCGCAATCTGCTGATCACTGCTGATGGTGGCGCGCAAGCTGAAGTGCGGGGAACCGGTAATATGCGCCAGCAGTTGCCGCGAAGCTGCGCTGCGGTCCTCGTTGTACACAGCGACCGCGATATCATTGAGATCGAAACTGGCGGCATAGCCGAACACGAACAACTGCAGCATGGGCGGGACGATCAGCACGAAACGGCTGCGTTTGTCTTTAAGTATTGTCAGCAGCTCCTTGATGCTGAGCGCCAGAATGCGGGAAAAGGCGTTCATGCATCCAGCCGCTTATGTGCCTTGCGCCGGGCAACGCCGAGAAATAGCACGGCCATGACCAGAAGGGCCGCGCTGTTGCCCAGAATGATGGGCCAGATATCGCCGGCAAGAAACACGCTGTGCAGAATCGCTACAAAGTAACGTGCGGGAATGATATGGGTAATCACCTGTATCGGCTTGGGCATGGAACCGATTTCAAAAATGAACCCGGAGAGGATAAAGGCAGGCAGGAAAGTGACCACGATCGACAGCTGGCCGGCGACGAACTGACTCCTGGCGACCACCGAAATCAGCAGCCCCATGCCGAGCGCGACCAGCATGAACAGCGCGGATGCCAGCACCAGTACCCAGAAGGAACCGCGCAAGGGCACTTCGAACAGAAACAAAGCCATGGCGACGCTGAGCAGCATGCCCCCCATGCCGAGAACAAAATAGGGTATCAGCTTGCCGAGGGCCATTTCGCTGATACGGATCGGCGTGACCATCAGGGCTTCCATGGTGCCGCGCTCCCACTCCCTCGCGACCACCATCGATGTGAGCATGGCGCCGATCAGCGTCATGATGATTGCAATCAGGCCGGGTACCAGGAAGTCACGGCTGCGAACCGCGGCATTGAACCAGATGCGCGGCTCCAGACTGACCGCCGCGAATTCTGACACACCCCGCTGACGCAGATAGCCCAGCAGCCAGGTCTGCCAGACGCCCTGCAGGTAACCCTCGGTGATACGTGCCTGATTGGCATCCACGCCATCGAGGATTACACCGATGTCGGCACCGCTGCCCAGCAAACGGCGGCTGAAATCGCTGCGCAGCCAGACGATCGCCGACACCCTGTGCTGATCAAGCGCCTGTTGAGCGTTCTGAATGGTTCGGTAGCTGACCGGATCGAAATAACTGGAACGCGCGAAAGCCCCGGACAGACCGGCGCTGTTGGCATCGGGCTGTTCCACCACGATGGCCAATGGAATGTGGCGCGCATCGAGCGATACCCCGTACCCGAACAACAGCAGCAGGACCAGTGGCATGACAAAAGCAATGGCGATACTGGAAGGATCGCGAATGATCTGCAGGCTTTCCTTGCGTAGCATGCCCCGCAGGCGCATGCGGCGTGCGGCCGAAGTGTTCATGCCACCGCTTCCCCGCCCGCAGTGTGTGCCTCAATCAGGCCGATAAACGCGTCTTCCATAGTCGGATCCGGCACGGAGGAGCTTCGGTAGGCGGCCTTGAGGTCGGCTGGTGTGCCCGCCGCGAGCACCTCGCCGTCGGCCATGATCAGCACACGGTCGCAGTAATTGGCCTCGTCCATGAAATGGGTGGTGACCAGGACGGTGACACCCTGCTCCGCCAGGCCGTTTATACGCCGCCAGAACTCGCGCCGCGCCAGCGGGTCGACCCCTGAGGTTGGTTCGTCGAGGAAGAGAATATCCGGCCGGTGCAACAGCGCGGCGGCCATGGCCAGTCGCTGCTTGTAGCCGAGGGGCAAGCTGCCGCTGTCGATGTCGGCGTAGTCGGCCAGCTCGAAGGCCTGCAGCGCCCAGTCGATCCGCTGGTCGCGTTCGCGGTGGCGCAGCCCGTAGGCGCTGGCAAAAAAGCGCAGGTTCTGCAATACCGTGAGACTGGCATACAGCGAAAAGCGCTGCGCCATATAGCCCAGCCGCCCCCGGGCGCGCGAGGCGGCGCGGCTCAGGTCCAGGCCGGCAACCCGCACTTCGCCCTCGGTCAGTGGCAGCAGACCGCAGAGCATGCGGAACGTGGTCGACTTGCCTGCACCGTTGGCGCCGAGCAGACCGAAGATCTCGCCCTGTCTAACGCTGAAGCTCACGCCCTTGACGGCATAGAAATCGCCAAAGCGCTTCTTCACCTGGCTGACCTCAATCACCGTTGACTGCGGGCGCGCCGCCGGCGCGTCTGACAGCGCGGGCAGCGGCGGCGCATCGCTGAGGCCGCTGCCGGTTACCTGCAAGCGGGCCATGAAGGCATCTTCGAACACCGGTTCGGCCGCGGTAAACTGCACACCGTCTGCTTCAGTGAATGCCCGTAAAAGCTGCTCGGATGAGGTGCCGTCAGCGGTGATACAGCGCACCCGTTCCCCGGCAATTACGCTATCGACGATCCCCGGCGTGGCGTGCAGGCGGGCCTGCAGCTGGCGTTTGTTGAGCGTTGCGGCATCGACATGAAACACCCGGCCGCGCAGGGGCGCGCTGAAACTGCGCGGGCTTCCCTGACCCAGCAGCCCGCCATTGTGCAGCATTATTACCTCGTCGCACCGGTCCGCTTCGTCGAGGTAGGCAGTGCTCAGTAACACGCTCATACCGAGCTCCTTGACCTGGCGGTAGACAATCGCCCAGAGCTCGCGCCGGGACACGGGGTCTACGCCCACGGTGGGCTCGTCGAGCAACAGCAGGCGTGGCGCTCGCAGCAGGGCACAGGCCAGACCGAGTTTCTGTTTCATGCCACCCGACAGCCTGCCAGCCAGGCGAGCGGTAAAGGGCGCCAGTCCGGTCATGTGCATCAGCTCCCCGTAGCGCGCCGGGCGCACCGTTCTTTCCACCGCCTTTAGATCAGCATACAGGTCCAGGTTCTCCTGGACGCTGAGGTCCTCATACAGCCCGAACCGCTGCGGCATGTAGCCCACTGACGATTGCACTTGCAGGGATTCACGCACGCTGTCCAGATCTAGCACCGTGACCTGCCCCTCGTCTGGGACCAGCAGGCCGGTGGCCAGACGCATCAGCGTGGTCTTGCCGGCACCGTCCGGGCCAATGAGACCGGTGACTTTGCCGGCGCTGACCGCCAGGTCCAGCGCATCCAGGGCCGTGACGAACTTCTGTTTGCCAGACTGAAAGCGCTTGCTGACTGCCTGCAGTCGCAATACCGGCTGATCGTCACGCGCGGACATGGTCTCACTCCGTGCAGTCCAGGCTCTGCAGTGTCTGCTCCGCTGGCGAGCGGCTGATATCAATCGTCACCGTCGCCGGCATCCCCAGGCGCAGTTCGTGATCCGGATTGCACACATAGACGCGGACCTGGTAGACGAGACGGGTGCGCAGATCAGGGGTTTCCACATTCTTGGGCGTGAATTCCGCAGTCGGCGAAATAAAGCCCACCCAGCCGCGGTACTGTTTGCCGGGAAAGCTGTCGGTGCTTACCGTGGCACCGGTGCCCGCTGCGATCCTGCCGAGCATGGATTCAGGCACATAGGCACGCACCCATATCGGGCTGGTCAGCGCCATGCTGAACACCGGTTTCTGCGCAGAAGCCATGTCACCCACTTCCAGCAGGCGGTTGCGAATAACCCCGTCAGCCGGCGCATACAGGTCGGCGTCTTGCAGTACCGCCCGGGACAACGCCAGTTGCGCCTCCTGCGCTCTGAGCCGGGCGCGGGCTTCGTCGATATCCTCCACCCGCGGCCCCGTTACCGCCAGCGCCAGGGTTTCCTCGGCAACGTTAAGGTCGGCGCGCGCGGCTTCCAGCTGCGACCTGGCGTCATCGACGGCCTGTTGTGAAGCTGCTTTCTCCGCTGCGAGTGTCATAGTCCGCCGGTAGGTGATCTCGGCGTCGACGACCTTGGCGCGGGCGGCGTTGACGTCGGCCCGCGCCTGACGAATTTCCTCCGGCCGGCTGCCCGCCTCGAGCCGTGCCAGCGCGGCCTTCTGTGCAGCGACGTTGGCCTCCGCAGCCGCCGCGGAGGCCTCCAGTCGCTCGCGATGCAGGCGGGCCAGCAGCTGGCCTTTCTTGACCCGGTCACCCTCCTGCACCAGCAGCTCGGCGATGTGCTCGCTGTTATTGAACGTCAGGTCGACCTCGCGTACGTCGACGTTACCGTACAGTTGCAGAGTCCCGTTCTCGCGGTCTCCGTCATTTTGATAAATGCGATAGGCCCCGCCTGCGGCCAGCACCAGTATCACCGCCGCCAGGACGATTTTTGCCTTCCGTTTGGGCATAAAGTCGGTTTTCGCTCAGGGCTTGACTGCCTCGATGGTGGCGGAGACGACATAGTCGGCGACATTGCGCCCCGGCACCCAGTCGCGGATGAACTCACGCGATTCATCTTTGGGACGGATACGGATCGCGTCGAAGCCGGCGTCTTTCAGCAGCGCGTCGAGTTCGTCGACCGGCAACGCTCCGGCCACACAGGCCGAACGGAGATAGGCATCGTGCTTCATGTCCTCCGGCAGTTCCATGCTGGCGACCACGTCGGAGATGGCCAGTCGTCCGCCGCTCTTCAACACCCGAAAGCTCTCGCGGAACACACGGATCTTTTCCGGGGAAAGATTGATGACGCAGTTGGAGATAATAACATCAACACTCGCGTCGGCCACCGGCAAATACTCTATTTCACCGAGACGGAACTCAACGTTGTCGAAGCCGGCCTTGTCGGCGTTGCTGCGCGCCTTGCTGATCATTGCGGGTGTCATGTCCACGCCGATGACGCGCCCCTCCGGGCCGACTTCCCGGGCGGCGAGGAAGGCATCAAACCCCCCGCCGCTGCCGAGATCGAGCACCACGTCACCGCCTTTAAGGCTGGCCACCGCACGCGGGTTGCCACAACCCAATCCCATGTCAGCGCCGTGCGGCACGCTGTCGAGTTCCGCCTGACTGTAACCCAGGCGTGTGGAAATCAGCTGATTGATCTGCGCGTCATCAGACACACCGCAACAGCTGGACGTTTCCCCACAGCAGCCGCCACTGTCGCTGGCTTCGGCAACCGCGTTATAGGACTTGCGCACTTGCTCGCGGACATCGTCGGCTTGCTGCTGACTCATGAGACGTAGACCTCCTGGTTGGATCCGGTTGGTTTGCGGGCGGCCACGGCCGACTGCCAAGCCAGCCAGCGTTCGTAGTCGTTGAGGCTGTCGATGTCCCACAGAGTTTCGAGCTCCGCCCAGCTTTGGCCCGCGGCCCGCAGCTGCCGGCGGGAAGCCTGTAGGACCCCCGGTGTGCCCCAGGGTATCTCACTGAACAGCGACGCGACCACTTTGCGCAAACCAAGCAACACATAGCCACCGTCTTCGGTGGGACCCAGCACGGTATCGATCCCCGCTTCGATGGCTGCCAGGGCGCGACGTACGTAGTCGGGCGTCATCGTCGGACAGTCGCTGCCGATCAGCACGGCGGTCTGGTTCCAGGCAAGACAATGTAGCATTGCGTGGTGCATGCGCTGACCAAGACTGCCGCCCGGCTGGACATGCAGTTCGGCGCTGCTGCGCGACGCCAGGCGCTGGAACAGCGGATGCCCGGCATCCGGGCTGACCCAGAGTTCGAGCGGAGCGAGGCGCGCCGCGGTGAGCCTGCTAACGGTGGTTTCCAGCCAGCCAGCATAGGCGTGCGCGGCTTCAGCTGCGCCTATGGCCGTCGCCAGGCGCGTTTTAACCTGCCCCGCCCGCGGCGCCTTGGCAAACACCAGGATGCGCGATGCCGGATACCGCCATTGTTGTCCGCTAGGAGGCTGTCGGCCTTGGGACTGATCTACTGCGCCGGTGGGAGAGCGCCCCATTTTCCCGATCCTTTTCGTCAAATAGCTACGGCTATTCTCCTCAAACGATCGAAACAATGGCCTCGCTCTCCCACCTTGCTCGCCACGATCGCCCACGTCCGACAGCCTCCTAGTCATACGCTTTTGCCAGCCGACTCGCGGGGACACCGAGCCAGAACGCGGCCCGCAGCCACCACATTTTCATTACTGTACGCGCTATGCCGTGCGTTTCCCACCGCCGGCTGGAACGTCAGCAGCCGGGTCCTGAGGCAGTGCGGACGGGCACGGCGTTTCAGACGCTTGCTCAGCACGATGTCCTCCATCAATGGCAGGTCGGGATACCCGCCCAGGGTTTCGAACCACTCGCGCGTTACGAACAGTCCCTGGTCGCCGGTGGCAATCCCGGACACCCGGGAGCGCGTGTTCATCAGCCACTCGACCAGACGCAACACGGGCTGCCGGCCCGACAGTCGCACATCGAATCTGCCCCAACCGGGCGCATGCAGCAACGCCGTCCCAATCAGGCGGTCGACATCCTCTGGCGCCAGCGTGTCGGCATGCAGGAACAGCAGAGTATCCCCGCGCGCCCGCGCCGCGCCGGCGTTCATCTGCACTGCCCGTCCGGGCCCGGCACAGAGCAGCTGATCGGCAAGGTCCTCGCAACATTCTGGCGTACCGTCACTGCTGCCACCGTCGACGACGATCACTTCCTGTCCGCGCCCCCGGGCGGCTTGCAGCCGCCCCAGAGTGGCATCGATACAGGCAACCTCGTTGAGCACCGGGACAATAATCGACAAGCGTCGCACGGTGGCTAGCCCAGTGCCCCACCGCAACTGCTGCCCTGCCCCGCAGTGCAACCGTAACAATGGCCACAGATGACAATGGGGTTGCCCTGCAGAGCTTCGACGTGCAGGTCGCGGAGATGCAATTTCGGGCGGCCGCCGAGCGCGAGGGGCAGGCCAAGCATCTGGTTGAAGTCGCAGTCGTACAGGTACCCCTGCCAGTCAACACTCACCAGCGTGCGGCACATCACGGTGGCAACATTCTCCTGCCGGAAGGCATCTTTCAATAGCTGCATATAGGCACTGAACTGCCCCTTCGAAACCAGGGTGCTGCCGAAGCGCTGAATCGGCATATTGGCCAGCACCAACAGCCGGTTGAACACCACGCCCTCGCGCGCTGCCAGCTCGCGGTGGTAATCGGCTTCCAGCTGTTGTTGCGGCGGCGGCAGCACGGCGCCGACCGGGTTGTACATCAGGTTGAGCTGCAGGCCGCTGTCAGGGTGACCGTAACCGAGTGCATTCAGTGTGCGCAAGGCACGCATACTGGAACGATACACGCCCTCGCCGCGCTGACTGTCCACATTGCTCTCCAGGTAACACGGCAGCGACGCGACAATTTCCACGCCATGACCAGCGAGATACTCGGCCAGCGTCTCCTGGCCGGGCTCGTTGAGAATGGTCAGGTTACAACGGTCAATAACCTCCAGCCCCAGGCCGCTCGCGGCTTCCACCAGGTAGCGGAAATGTGGATTCAGCTCGGGTGCCCCGCCGGTGATATCCAGCGTCGACAGGTTTGTCTCCCGCAGGAAGGCGATGACCGCGTCTACAGTCTCCAGCTGCATCTGCTCCTTGCGGGTCGGACCAGCATTCACATGGCAGTGCAGACAGGCCTGGTTGCAGCGGTAACCGAGGTTAACCTGCAGCGTTTTCAGCCGGGCTCGTTTGAGCGGCGGGAAATCGTTGTCTTCCAGCAGCGGAAGGGTTGCGTGCATGATTTACCTTCAGAGTTCCTGTAACGGCGCGGAGTATACCTACGAACAAGCTTAATCAGATGTCGCCGCCATATCCACACCGTCTGGCCCGCCAGCGGCGCACCGAAAAGAGACAAAACCGGCTATCCCGCACTGAGCGTGGCTAATTGGCACCGAAAGCGGCCGTCCAGCGTTCACGGCACCAGGCGGTTGATCCATTTTACCAGGCGGCGCGTGCCGCTACTGAACAGCGTTCTGCTGAGGCCACTGTTCGCCGTACGCCGATGAATCTGTGCAAGGGTCGGATAGGCATGAATAGTCGCCGACAGCTCACGCAAGCTAGCGCCGGTTTGTATCGCCAGCGCAAGTTCGTGTATGAGTTCGCCGGCGTGCGGCCCGAGGATCGTCGCGCCCAGCAACCTGCCCTTGCGGGTGACGAACTTGCTCTGCCCATGGGGTTCCACTTCGGCCAGCGCGCGGTCGACGGCGCTAAACGGAAACGACAACAAGTTCGTCGCGATACCCTGTGCCTCGGCTTCCTGCACGGTCATCCCCACGTGCGCCAGTTCCGGATCAGTATAGGTGACTCTGGGTACCACCCGGTAATCGGCTTTTTTGGGAAAGCGGAACACGGCATTGCTGATGACAATACCAGCCTGGTACTCGGCCACATGCGTAAACTGATAGGGTCCACAGACGTCGCCACAGGCGAAAATGTGTTTCTGTGAGGTACGCAGGCGGCTGTCGACTTTGACGCCGCGCGCGTCGTGGTCGACACCGGCGGCATCCAGACCCAGCCGCCCGACATCGGGTTGCCGGCCGGTTGCCACCAGTAGCTTGTCGGCCTGCAGACTGTGACCGTCGCTGCACTCGACGCGGACTTCCTGACCTTCGGTGTAGACGTGCTGCACGTCTGTTCCAGTCAGTATCTGGATACCTTCACTCACCAGCCGCTGCCGCAGCAGCGCGACGATCTCCGGATCTTCGTGCGGCAGCAGTTCCGGCAGACGCTCGACCAGCGCGACGCCGCTGCCAAGGCGCGCGAACGCCTGGGCCATCTCCACGCCAATCGGACCGCCGCCCAGGACGACCAGACGACGCGGCAGCTCGCGCAAATCGAAAAGCGACTCGTTGGTGAGGTAGTCAAGGTTGTCCAGGCCTTTGATCGGCGGTACCGCAGGACGGGAACCGGTAGCGATGACCAGGCGTCTCCCCGTCACCGACTGCCCGTTCACCTGGACCGTGTGTGGATCTGAGAATTCCGCCGGGCCAAACAGCACTTCGCACCCGTAGCCGCGGAAGCGTTCCGGATCGTCATGTCTCTGGATAGCATCAATAACCGCATGCACGTGGTCGCTGACACGCCCAAGGTCAACGCACGGCGTTACCGCTTCAAGCCCGAACTCCGCACCCCGACGCATGAGCGACGCCACTTTGGCGGCATGAATCAGTGTCTTGCTCGGCACACAACCGGAGTGCAGACAGTCGCCGCCAAGCCGCGGAGATTTTTCGATCAGGGTCACCCGCAACCCCAACTGTGCAGCCACACTGGCAACGACCAGCCCGCCAGCACCGCCGCCGACGATCACTAAATCACGCCGAACCATCATGACTCCCTGGTTGAACCGGTGCGCAACGCAAGCTGCTGGGAGGCTGTCGGACTTGGGGCTGATCCACTGCGCCGGTGGGAAAGCGCCCCATGTTTCCGATCCTTTTCGTCAAAGAGCTACGGCTACTCTTCTCAAACAGTCGAAACAATGGCCTCGCCCTCCTACCTTGCTCGCTACGATCGCCCAAGTCCGACAGCCTCCTGGCGGAAAACTGCGAAGCAAACGGGTTCATTGTCAACTGCGTTCCACCGCATATCCGCGTTCATTCCAATCGGTCATACCGCCTTTCACGACATGCACGTCGGCATAGCCCTTACGCGCCAACAGTTGCGCAGCCCTGGCCGAACGACGGTCAGTGCGACACACAATGACGATGGGACGTTTCTGGAATTCGCTCAGTTCCGCCAGACGCTGGTTCAGTTCCTCCAAGGGGATATTGATGGCTCCGGCGATGTGATGCTGCTCACCGACAAAATCTTCAGCCGTGCGCACATCAAGCACCAGAACATCCTGATGGCTGTCCAGACGCTGTTTGAGGTCGGTTACGCCCAGCATCGGTCTGCGGCGTAAACGGCCAATCAGCCGCGGCATGAATGCCACTGCCGCCAGCAGCGACAAGGCCAGCAGACCCTTCTGGATCAGACCTTCCCCCCCAGTGACTGCTTCACGTCCGGCGTAACCGAGATAGGTATAGGCAATTGCGCCCGGCAACATGCAGACGTAGGACGCCATGACGTAATGGGACAATCTGATGCGTGTCAGGCCCAGCGCATAGTTGAGCAGGTTGAAGGGAAACAGCGGCACCAGCCGCACAAAGGCCACAAACCGCCAGCCCTCGGCTTCCACTCCCTGCTTGAGTTGTTTCAGCCGGCCACCGGTCCTTTCTTCCACCCAGTGCGCCGCGAGGTAGCGGGCAACCAGGAACGCCAGGGTCGCTCCTATGGTTGCCCCGGTGACATTGTAGAAGGTGCCCCACACAGGACCAAACAGGGCGCCACCTGCCAGCGTCAATACCGAACCGGGCAGGAAGAACACGGCCCCCAGCGCATAAATGCACATGAATACCAGGGGTGCCGCTGCCCCGGCTCCCTGAATCCAGGGCTCCAGGGCAGCGATATCGATTCGATCGCGGAACGTGATGGCAAGCGCAATACCGGCCACCAGGATAACGAGGAGACCGGCTCGCAGAATTCTACTGCTCATCGGCGTTGCCCCACTGGCGCCGGTTAATGGCGTAACTGCTGATCCTGCCCCTGAAGGGCAACCATAACATACCCGGCAGCCAGGCCACCTCTTTCGCAGTGCGGTACTTGTGGATGCCAATCGTCATGGCTTCGTGGCCGGCGCGCGGTTGATCGCGATAGGTGCCGAGCAGGCGATCCCACCAGGGTAGATTGAAACCGAAATTGCTGTTGGCTTCATCGTCCTCAACCGAGTGATGAACCCGATGCATGTCGGGTGTCACGATGAACCAGCGCAGCCTTCTGTCCAGGCCTTCCGGGAGCTTGACATTGCTGTGGTTGAACATGGCTGTCGCATTGAGCACAACTTCAAAAAAGACCACCGCCACCACGGGCGGCCCCAGCACCACAATGGTTGCGAACTTGATTAGCATGGACAGAATGATCTCAAGCGGATGAAACCGTGCCCCGGTGGTCACGTCGAAATCCAGATCAGCGTGATGCATGCGGTGCAGGCGCCACAGCGCAGGGACCGCGTGAACCATGACATGCTGCAGGTAGATGACGAAATCCAGGGCGATCACTGAGGTGGTCATCGCGAGCCAGAAAGGAACCTGAAAATAATTGAAAACGCCCCAACCGTGGTCGCCGGCAAAGACCGCCATTCCGACGGCAGCTGCCGGAAAGAGCAAACGGAGCAGGATACTGTTGAAAAACACTAGCCCGAGGTTGTTAGCCCAGCGTATCGTTTTGGATTCGGTCAACACCCGGCGGGGCGCAAGAACTTCCCACCACGCCATAATACCGAGAATTCCGAAAAAGGACCCCATACGGATCAGCGCTTCGTTCGCCATCACACTGTCGGTGATACCCATAGCCTGTCCTCGTTACACCGGCGGCGTCGCCCCCCAGTTGCGGGTCCGCTTTGGCGTGCTATACTCGACATCTAATCCATCGCTCAATAGATTAATTGAATACGAGACTAGACGATCATACCACAATGTCAACCAGCGACTTCAAACAGGATCTCTACGCCCAGTTCGCCCGCGTCGGCAAGGCGCTGGGCAACGCCCATCGACTCGCGTTACTTGACTACATTGCCCAGTCGGAGCGCAGCGTTGAGGATCTCAGCAAGGTCGCCGGTCTCACCGTCGCCAATACCTCCCAGCACCTGCAGCAGCTCCGCCAGGCAGGTCTGGTAAGCACCCGCAGGCAGGGCTTGAAAGTCTACTATCGTTTGAGTGGTGACGACGTTGCGACTGTGCTGGACGCGTTGCGCAAGGTGGCTGAGCGGCACGTCGCCGAGGTGGGGCGCCTGGTTAACACCTATCTGACAGTAAAAGACAGCCTGGAACCCGTGCGCCGCGGGGAACTGCTGGGCCGGGTGCGCAAGGGCCTGGTAACCGTGCTGGATGTGCGTCCACCCGAGGAATACGCTGCAGGGCACCTGCCCGGCGCCTTGAACATCCCACTGGGAGAGTTGCAGCAACGGCTCAACGAACTGGACCAGCATCAGGAAATCGTCGCCTACTGCCGTGGGCCACATTGTGTGCTGGCCTTCGATGCGGTAGCCCGGTTACGCGAAAACGGTTTGCAGGCGCGTCGCCTGGAAGACGGCTACCCGGAGTGGAAAACGGCCGGACTGCCGGTGGAGCAATCGACCGCCGCCTGAACGAATCAGCGGCGCATCGCGGCAGCGCGCCGACAGAGCTTGCCCAAGATGCAGGCGAGCATGCGTCCCCGCACTGTCCGCAGTGCGCCGACCACGGCTGTAACAACGGCAAGGGCGATGATCCCGCCTGTTGCTCCCTGCACATTCCGCTCGCCGTGGCTGCGACAGCACCCGTTTTCGGCATTCAGCCAGTCCTTATCGTCTATCCCGACCGCATCGAAAAAAACGATTCCCTATTCTGGCAACATTACCGCTCGCGCTGGTCGGCGGGATCTGGCTGCTGTACTGGCTGCACTATGACCTGTCGGTGGCAGTGGGTGTGGGATTTATTGCCCTCGCGGGGTATCCGTTTAGTTATCGCCCTCCCTTAGAGATCGGCGTGGTGACGCTGGTGTATCTCAACCAGGCTTTCGATAAGTACCAGCAGCACGCTCTCGCAGAAAATCGACCGATAGAGGTGTCTGAGCTGCGCCAGGCGGTCATCGAAGGTGCCCTGCTGCGGGCACGGCCTGTCATGATGACAGTCGACGCTATGATCGCCGGTCTGTTGCCGATTATGCTGGGAAGTGGCACTGGTTCGGAAGTCATGCGCCGCCTGACGTTGCTGGTGATCCCTGCAGCCTTCCTGGTGTGGCACGGGCGCGAGAGTCGGCAGTAATCGCGCGCGCCTCCGCATTTTAGGGGACTATACTCGACATCAGGGGTTTGCTGATCTGGATCAAATCCGTATCCAGCACTCCGCGTCAAAATACTATTGAGATCAAAAGGCAGGAGCAAAGCATATGTTAAATACGTGGGTTCTCGTCGCCGAAAGCAGCCGTGCCAAGTTATACCGGGTCAATGGACGGCTCTCCCCCATTACTGAAATTGACGCCATGGTGCACCCGGCAAGCCGCATGCATGAGGGTGATCTGGTGTCTGACAGCGCGGGCAGCGACGGTGGCAGCGTCGGTCAGGGTCGACACGTGATGAACAACAAGCACACCGCGCACGAGCATGAGTCTCTCCAGTTCGCCAAACAACTGGCCACTCGCCTTGACAGTGCGCGCACCAATGGCGACTTCGACAAGCTGGTGCTGGTGGCGCCACCCGAATTCCTTGGTCATTTGCGTAACAACCTGAGCAAGGAGGTCATGTCAATGGTGTCCCGCCAGGTCGACAAGAATCTTGTCCAGAAACCGGCAGAAGTACTGCGCGCCTACCTGTGAATCCTACAGAGTTCCGCCATGCGGCCACAACGCCGCGTGGCGGATGGTGGCTCTGTAAAACCCAAACCTCGATCGACAGTGATCCTTGTTAGCGTTGCTCGTTTACCCGCTGACTCGGGCTGACAGCGACAAGAAATCAGACTACAGTTGCAGACAGCGAACAATAAGGCACCGGCTTAGGGTGCTGAAAGGCCTGCGACCTTGGAAACAGACAGCTTTGAGCTGTTCACCGACGGGGACACCCTGTATGACGACATGCTGGCTTCCATCGCCAGCGCCCGCGATCACGTTCTCCTGGAAAGCTATATCTTTGCTGATGACGAAATCGGCCGGCGCTTCGCCGCTGCGCTCGCTGCGGCGGCAGGCCGGGGCCTTGTCGTCCGTCTGCACCTCGATGCTGCCGGTTCGCTGTTCTGGCACTCTCGCCGCCTGACAAGACAGCTGCGCCAGGCCGGCGTGCAGCTGCGCTGGTTTCACCGCTGGGACTGGCGGCACCCGTGGCGGTACAACCGCCGCAACCATCGCAAACTGCTGGTCATCGACGCGCATTGCGCCTATACCGGCGGCTTCAATATTCATCGCGAGAACTCGCGCAGGATCTATGGCGAACAGTGCTGGCGCGACACCCATATCAAGCTGCAGGGGCCGCTGGCCGCGGAAGCGATGCAGCTGTTCGGCCAGTTCTGGATGGGGCGCAAGCGGCGTGCAGTCAGTCATTCACTGGGTAGCGGTCACCTGCTTCTGTCAAACTACACGCGCGGTGCCCGTCGCCTGCTGAACGGCACCTTTACCAGTATGTTGTCGCATGCCAGGCGCACCATATTCATCACCACGCCCTACTTCGTCCCGCAACTGCGCATCCAACGCCAGATTGCCGACGCGGCAGCCAGGGGGGTGGACGTGCGTCTCCTGGTACCCTGTAAGAGCGACGTCCGCCTGGCGCAATGGGCGGCCCGCGCGGCCTATGCGGCGCTACTGGCCTGCGGGGTGAAGATCTACGAATACCAGCCGCGACTGGTGCACGCCAAGTCCGTCGTCGTCGACACCGACCACGCGACCGTCGGCACTGCAAACATTGACCACCGCAGCTTTTTCCTCAACTACGAGCTCAACCTGTTCAGCCGAAACCCGCGTCTGTGTCGCGAGTTGGAGCGGATTTTTCTCGACGACCTCGCCCACAGTGAAGAAATCCGCAGCGAACAATGGTCAAATCGTCCGTGGACCGACAAACTGCTGGAACTGGTCGGGTGGATGGCCAGACGCTGGTTATAGACCGGCGCGTGCCCGCAAACCACCTGCAACGGATTGCCCGGGAAACAACCGCAAATCCTCAACCTGGAATATGGGGGTGTACGATGAAGAAAATCACTATTGTCGGTGCCGGCCGCGTTGGCGAGTCGACCGCACAGATTGTCGCCAAGGAAGAGCTGTGTCGCGAAGTGGTCTTGCTGGACATAGAACCCGGCGTCCCCCAGGGTGTCGCGCTGGATATTCAACAGTCGGCCTCACTGTTGCGGTTCGACACCCGGGTTACTGGCGACACCGATCCGGCTGCCATGAGCGGCTCCGATATGGTAATCATCACCGCCGGATTTCCGCGCAAACCGGGCATGTCGCGTTCCGATGTGCTGGCCGCCAACCTCGGCATTATCGATACGCTTGTGGAACAGGTGCTCACCTATGCCCCCGAGGCCATGATCATGATGGTTACCAACCCGGTGGACGTGCTGACCTGGCACGCGTACCGCAAAACCGGCTGGCCGCGACGCCGGATCTTCGGCCAATCCGGAGCGCTTGATACGGCGCGCATGACCGCTTTCATTGCCCTGGAAACCGGATATTCAGTAAAGGATATCTCCGCCCTGGTACTGGGCGGGCACGGTGACGCCATGGTTCCGCTGCCACGCTTCACGGACATTTCCGGGATCAACATCGAGCACTTTCTCAGCAAGACGAAAATCGAGGAAATCGCCAGCCGCACCCGCCAGGGTGGTGGCGAGATACTGGCCTTGAAACAGCACAGCAGCGCCTACGATTCGCCAGCCGCCGCGATCGGCGCCATGGTTGACGCCATCGGCCACAACCGCCGGCGTATTCTCCCCTGCGTAGCCATTCTCGACGGCGAATACAGCCAGCACAACATTGCCATGGGCGTGCCGGCGGTGCTTGACGAAAACGGACTGGCTGGAATCATCGAACTCAAGCTGAATGAGGACGAATATGCGCTGTTCCGGAAATCGGCCGACATGGTACGCAGCGACATCGACAACCTGCCATAATCGCCAACCGGGAAACCGAGGAGGATCACCGCATGGGCAAGGACACCGTAACTGTCACTGACAACCGCACCGGCCGCAGCATCGAGCTGCCTATCAGGCATGCGACACAGGGGCCGGGCGCCATCGATATCGGCCAGTTTTTCGGCGAGCTGGGCTATTTCACTTATGACCCCGGATTTCTGTCGACAGCCAGCTGTCACAGCGCCCTCACCTACCTCGACGGCACCCAGGGCATGTTGCAATACCGCGGCTACCCGATAGAACAACTGGCGGAACACAGTAGCTTTCTGGAAGTCGCCTACCTGATGTTGTACGGCGAGCTGCCCAAGCGCGAAGAACTCGACAGCTTCAGCAATATCATCACCCACCACAGTATGGTCAACGAAGCCCTGAAGAGCTTTTTCCAGGGTTTCTATCATGACGCGCATCCGATGGCGATCATGGTCGGCGTTGTGGGCTCCTTGTCGGCCTTTTATCACGACTCGACGGACATCAGCAACCCGCGCCACCGGGAGATCGCCGCCCATCGCATGATCGCGAAAATGCCGAGCATCGCCGCGGCCAGTTACAAACATTCCGTTGGCGAACCTCAGGCTTATCCGAACAACTCGTTGAGCTACACCGGCAACCTGCTGAATATGATGTTCTCGGTACCCTGCGAAGCGTACGAGGTTGATCCCGTCGCGGAAAAGGCGCTCGACCTTATCTTTATCCTGCACATCGATCACGAACAGAACGCCAGTACGTCGACCGTACGTCTTGCCGGCAGTTCCGGGGCCAACCCCTTCGCCTGCATCGCTTCGGGGATCGCTGCACTGTGGGGCCCGGCGCACGGCGGCGCCAATGAAGCTGTGCTGACCATGCTGGAGAATATCGGTAATGTTAACAACATTCCGGCTTTCCTGGCGCGCGCCAAGGACAAGCACGATCCGTTCCGTCTCATGGGTTTCGGTCACCGCGTCTACAAGAACTACGACCCGCGCGCGCGAATTATCCGCAATATGTGCCACGACGTACTGGCCAGGCTTGGTGACGATAATGATCCAATGTTCGAACTGGCGCTGCGCCTGGAAGAGATCACCCTTAACGATGATTACTTCGTGCAGCGCAAGCTCTACCCCAACGTGGATTTCTACTCCGGGCTTATTTACAAGGCCCTGGGCATACCCACGAACATGTTCACCGTGATGTTCGCCATCGCGCGAACAGTGGGTTGGGTTGCCCAGTGGATGGAAATGATCGGCGAAGACGACCACCGTATCGGCCGACCGCGCCAGCTGTATGTCGGACATCCGCAACGCGACTATGTGTCGATTGAACAGCGATGAGTTCCGCCATACCGGCAAACGAATTCGCGCTGTCCCCCGATATCTGCTATCTGAATCACGCGGCAGTCGCGCCCTGGCCGCAGCGGACCGTCGCTGCGGTGCAGCGCTTCGCCCGGGAGAACGGCGAATCCGGTACCAGGTATTATGCACGCTGGCTGGACGTTGAACAGCAATTGCGCCAGCAGCTCGCACAGCTCGTGAATGCGGGCAGTATCGATGAGATTGCTCTACTGAAGAGCACCTCGGAGGCGCTCTCGATTGTCGCCTGGGGGATGGATTGGCGCAGCGGCGACCAGATCATCATCAGCAATCAGGAGTTTCCGTCTAACCGCATCGTCTGGGAATCGCTGCGGCCGCTTGGCGTCGAGGTGATTGAAGTCAATATCAGCGACAGCGACGCACCGGAAGCCGTCATTATCGGGCGTATCAATGCGCGCACGCGGCTGGTGTCACTGAGCTCGGTTCAGTACAGCTCCGGACTGGCCCTTGATCTCGCCCCGATCGGCGCCGCCTGCCGCGACCAGGGCGTCGCATTTTGTGTCGACGCCATCCAGAGCTTGGGCGTGAAACCTTTTGATGCCCAGGCCTGCCACGCCGACTTTGTCATGGCCGACGGCCACAAGTGGATGCTGGGACCAGAGGGTCTGGCACTGTTCTATTGCCATCACGCCTGGCGCGACCGACTGTCACTCCGGCAGTTCGGCTGGCACATGGTCGAAGCTATGGGTGACTATGACCGCAGGGACTGGCAGCCGGCCCGCAGTGCGCGACGTTTCGAGTGTGGCAGCCCCAACATGCTCGGCATCCACGCACTGCACGCCAGCCTGAGTCTGCTGCTTGAAACCGGGATTCAGAACATATTTGATAAGGTTTCTACTAAAGTATCATATCTTATTGATAAGTTAACTGATAATAGCTTTTTTATCCTGTCCGAGCAGGATCCGCGACGGCGCGCCGGCATCGTCACGTTTCAGCGGCCTGGCACTGACACCGGCGCGCTTTACCAGCACCTGCAGGCCAACGGCGTTATCTGCGCCCTGCGCGGTGGCGGAATACGGTTTTCCCCCCATTTCTACACGCCGCAACAAGCGCTCGAGCGCGCCGTTTCACTCGCCGCAGAAGCTAAATAATTACTTATATTTCTATAATATATAGAACATTCTCAGCCTCGCCTGGAAAATGCCGCTATTCTCTCTTATATAGCGGTGCCGGTCGCACGACCGGGACAAACTTGCGCCGGTCATTACAGTCTAACAAGGGCGTGAATTTAACTTGTGCGGAGGTTGTGTGGTCTTCAATCCTGCAGCCTGGTTGGGGAAAAAATTCGTCAGCTGGCTGACAACGGAGCACGACAGTGCTGCACCGCCGCTGTGCGATTTTGACCGTATCCGTTACGAGATACGGCCCTGTGACGTACTCCTGGTCGAAGGTCGCAGCCGGGTTTCCGAAATCATCCGCACGGTCACGCAGAGTCCCTGGTCGCACTCGGCCTTGTACATCGGTCGAATCCATGACATAGACGACGAAGAGCTTCGGGAAAAGGTCCTCTCGTTCTACGATGGCGATCCCAACGAACAATTGATCATCGAAGCCTGGCTCGGCGAAGGCACCGCGGTAAATCCGCTGAGCAAGTATCGCTATGACTCGCTGCGCGTCTGTCGCCCCACCGGACTGTCCCGTCAGGACGCGCAACACGTACTGAAGTTCGCGCTGCACCACCTTGGTTTCGACTACGACCTGAGGCAGTTGCTGGACCTGGCGCGGTTCCTGTTTCCTTACAGTGTGATCCCGCGCCGCTGGCGCTCCACACTCTTTCAGCACAACGCGGGCTCGCCGACACGTTCGGTGTGCTCTTCCATGATCGCCGCGGCATTCGCGTCCGTTAAGTTCCCGGTACTGCCGGTTCTGGAGCAGGGACTCGACGGTACGCTGCGCATGGTACCGCGCAACACCCGCCTGTTCACACCGCGCGATTTCGACTACTCCCCCTATTTCGACATTATCAAATGCCCGCACCTGCATTTCGGCAAGCAGATCTCATATCAGGAACTGCCGTGGGATGCCGATGGACGCATTTGTAACAAGGAAGGCGACTGCTTCATCCCCGGTGTGCAGCCTCAACCGGGCTTTAGCCTGTCGGTGAATCTGATAAAGAGAAAGCGGAACAAACAACCGCCCGATATTGATACCGACGCCCTGGAAGATATCAAGACCAGCTGACTAGCGGAGACAGCGATGCTGACCATCATTGAACTGCTGGGAATACTCGGAGGCGTGTGGCTGCTGGCCGCGCGGCAGGCTCCTGCCTGGGGATGGACCGGTGCCATTGCTGCATACCTCCTGGCCTGGCCGCTGATCCATAACGTGAGCGCCTGGGCACTGACACCCGTCTGGCTGGTGTTTATACCGCTGGCGGTCATTACCGGCATACCTGCCGTACGCCGCAGCGTGGTCAGCGGGACGCTCATGGCCCTGTACCAGCGTACGATGCCGAGCATGTCGAATACCGAGCGGGAAGCACTGGATGCCGGAACCACCTGGTGGGAAGCCGAACTCTTCAGTGGTCGACCAGACTGGAAGAAATTACTCGATTATCCGCATCCGCAGCTCAGTGCCGAAGAACAAGCCTTCATGGATGGCCCGGTCAATGACCTGTGCGACATGATCGATGACTGGAAGATTACCGAAGAACTGCACGACCTGCCGGAACCCGTCTGGCAGTTTCTCAAGGAACAGCGTTTTTTCGGCATGATCATTCCGAAGGCATACGGCGGTCTTGAATTCAGTGCCTACGGGCATTCCGGCGTAGTGATGAAAATCGCCAGCCGCAGTATTACTGCGGCGGTCACTGCGATGGTGCCGAACTCGCTGGGTCCCGCGCAACTGCTGCTGAACTACGGAACCGAAGCGCAGAAGCAATATTATCTGCCCCGACTGGCGCGCGGTGAAGAGATTCCCTGCTTCGCGCTGACCGGCCCGGAAGCCGGCAGCGACGCCGCTGCCATGCCTGACCGCGGGGTCGTATGCCGGGCACAGTTCGAAGGTGCTGAGCGACTCGGCATTCGCCTCAACTGGGAAAAGCGCTACATCACCCTGGGACCGGTGGCCACTGTACTGGGACTGGCATTTAAGCTGTACGATCCGGACCACCTGCTTGGGGAACAGGAAGAACTGGGTATCACCCTGGCGTTGATCCCAACCAGCACACACGGTATCGAGATAGGCGGGCGCCACTTTCCGCTCAACCAGGCGTTCATGAACGGTCCTAACCGCGGCCGCGACGTGTTTATTCCCATGGACTGGATCATCGGCGGCCAGACACGAATCGGTCAGGGCTGGCGCATGCTGATGGAATGCCTCGCAGACGGACGTTCAATTTCGTTACCGGCACTCAGTACCGGCGCCGGCAAGCTGGCATCGCGCGCCACCGGTGCCTATGCGGCGGTGCGGAAACAGTTCAAGACACCGATCGGAAAGTTCGAGGGAATTGCCGAGGTTCTCGGGCGGATGGCCGGCAACACTTACGCCATGGACGCGGCACGCGGCCTGACAACACTGGCGGTCGACCGGGGCGAGAAACCGTCGGTCGCGTCCGCCATCGTCAAGTACCACCTGACGGAGCGCATGCGCAAAGTGATGGACGACGCCATGGACGTGCACGGGGGCCGTGGCATCTGCATGGGCCCGCGCAATTATCTGGGGCGCGTCTACCAGGCCATTCCTATAAGTATCACTGTGGAGGGTGCAAATATACTCACCCGCAGCCTGATTATCTTTGGCCAGGGAGCCATCCGTTGCCACCCGTTCCTGCTGAGAGAAATGCGCGCTGCGCAGCAGAGAGACCTCGATGGCTTTGACCGCGCCTTTTTCGGTCATATGCAGCTCCTGTTCAGTAATCTCGCACGCGCCATCTTCCACGGTATCACGGGCGCGCGTTTCGCCGCCGCACCATTCGAACGTGAAGAGGCCGTCTATTACCGCCAACTGTCGCGCATGGCCGCAGCATTTGCGGTGACGGCCGAAGCGGCACTGCTGACGCTCGGCGGAGCGTTGAAACGCCGCGAATCCCTGTCGGGACGCCTGGGCGACGTACTCAGTCATTTGTATATTGCCTCAGCTGCCCTGAAACGCTATGCCGACCAGGGCCAGCAAACCGCCGACCGTCCGCTGCTGGAGTGGTCCGTGCGCGATAGCCTGCACAACATGCAGCTGAAGCTGTTTGAAGTCTACGATAACCTCCCAAACCGCTGGCTGGGACGTGCGCTGAAATGGTCGCTGTTTCCGTTCGGCGGGAGTTACCGCGCCGTCGATGACGCCTTGCTGCAGCGCGCCGCCAACGTTATTCTGCGTTGGGGCAGTGCACGTGAACGTTTGACACACGGCTTATTTATTCCACGCGGTGACAATGAACCTCTGGTGCTACTGGAAAGCGCTCTAGAGAAGGCCACGCTGGCCCAACCGGTGCTTGCAAGCGTGCGAAGCGCCATGCGCAATGGTCAACTTGCGTCCGGAGATCCGGAACATTGCCTGATCGAAGCGGTAGCGGCCGGGGTGATCGATGAACGCCAGGCGGCGCAGGTTAGAGCCGCTGCGGCGGTCAGACAGCAGGTTATCAGCGTGGATGAATTCACCCCAGACCACTGGAAGGAGACCCAGGAATCATGGCAGCACAGCCCAACCCGCTCGCAACAGGCCGCCCGGTCTTCATAGTCGATGGCCGGCGCACGCCGTTTCTGCGCGCGCGAGGCAAACCGGGCCCTTTTCATGCAGCTGACCTTGCCTTTCAGGCCGGCCGGGCGCTGCTCTGCCAGCAACCGTTCAAGGCGGGCGATATCGATCAGGTCATACTGGGCTGTGTGATGCCCGGCGTCGACGAAGCCAATATCGCCCGCGTCGTGGCCTTGCGGCTGGGCTGCGGTGAAAAGGTACCGGCCTGGACGGTACAGCGAAACTGCGCATCCGGCCTGCAGGCGCTGGACAGCGCCGCCCAGGATATCGCCAGCGGCCGTTCAGAACTGGTCCTCGCGGGCGGCGTAGAGGCCATGAGCCACGCGCCGCTGTTGTTCAGTGAAGCGATGGCCGCCTGGCTGGGCTCCTTCAACAGGGCCCGCGGCGCTGTCGCGAAGCTGAAGGCCGCCGCCACTTTCCGGCCGCCACTGCTGAAACCCGTAGTCGGTCTGCTGCGCGGGCTCACCGATCCGATCGTCGGGCTGAATATGGGGCAGACGGCTGAAGTGCTGGCGCACCGTTTCGGCATCAGCCGCGAGCATATGGATGCCTTCGCCCTGCGCAGCCATCAGCGCCTTGCTTACGCGCGGGAAAACGGACACCTGGACGAACTGGAAGTCATCTACGACCAGCATGGACACTATTATGATGGCGATGACGGCTTGCGCGAGGACAGCAGCATGGAAAAACTCGCCCGCCTGAAACCCGTCTTCGACCGGCCTTTCGGCACCATTACCGCGGGCAACAGCGCCCAGGTCACCGACGGTGCCGCCTGGCTGATCCTCGCCGGCGAAAGCGCAGTACAGCGCTACCAGCTGCCGATTCTTGGTCGCGTGGTCGACAGTCAGTGGGCGGGAGTCGACCCCAGACAGATGGGCCTGGGTCCGGTACACGCCATGGCTCCCCTGATGAAGCGCAACCGCTTGGACAGCGGCGATGTCGGCTACTGGGAAATCAACGAAGCGTTTGCCGCCCAGGTCCAGGCTTGCCTGTATGCTTGGCAGGACGAAACCTATTGTCGCGAGGAACTCGGCCTTGAGCAGGCGTTCTCGGCCATCGACGAAGACCAGCTCAATGTCGACGGAGGCGGCGTATCGATCGGCCATCCGGTCGGCGCCAGCGGCGCGCGCATCGTCCTGCACCTGTTGAATACTCTGAAGCGTACCGGCAGCAAGCGCGGCATAGCCAGCCTGTGTATTGGTGGCGGTCAGGGTGGTGCCATGCTCGTCGAGGGAGCCGGCTAATGGATACCCGTAGCAAAGACCGCGATCTGTACACCGTCATCGGCGAGGACAATATCGCCTGGCTGCACTTTGACAAACAGGGCAGCGGCACCAACGTGCTGTCCGCCAGCATACTCGAGGCGTTCTACGAGGAACTGCTGGAACTGGTGGAGCGGGCACCGCTCGGTCTGGTCATCGTGTCAGACAAGGCCAACGGTTTTATCGCGGGTGCAGACGTGCGTGAGTTCGCCTTGATCGAGAACCGCGATCAGGCGCTTAGCGCAATCCAGCGCGGTCAGGAAGTGTTTGACCGGCTCGCGGCACTACCATTTCCTACGGTTGCCCTGATACACGGCTTCTGCCTCGGTGGCGGTCTCGAAATGGCGCTGGCCTGCCGCTACCGCGTTGCCCGTGACGATCCCGGTACCCGGGTCGGACTGCCGGAAGTCCGCCTGGGAATACACCCGGGCTTCGGCGGCACCGTCCGGCTGACACAACTGGTGGGCGCCGCGCACGCCATGGACCTGATGCTTAGCGGCCGCAGCGTCGACGGCCGCACCGCCAGACGCATGGGTTTCATCGATTACGCGGTACCGGAACGCCATATGCAATCCGCGGCCCGCCGCCTGATACTCGATCCGCCTTTCCCTCACCGCGCCAGTAAACTGCAGGCACTGAGCAACCATGCCTGGGTAAGACCGGCGCTCGGAGCGCTGTTCCGCCACCAGGTGGGAAAGAAAGCGCGGCCTGACCATTACCCGGCGCCGTATGCCCTCATCAACCTGTGGCAAGAGCACGCCGACCAGGCTCGTGGCATGATGCATGCCGAAGCGGAATCGGTGGCCGATCTCATCGTTGGCCCTACGGCCCAGAACCTGATCAGGGTATTTTTGCTGCAGGAAAAGCTGAAGGGGCTGGCGCGCGCCACTGACTTCGCACCGCAACGGGTTCACGTGGTGGGCGCCGGCATGATGGGCGGTGACATCGCCGCCTGGTGTGCCTTTCGAGGCCTGCAGGTAACCCTCGCCGACCAGTCACCCGGGCGCATCGCCCCCGCCGTAAAACGCGCCTATCAGCTGTTCAAGAAACGCCTGAAACGACCGCGCGCCGTCCAGGAAGCCATGGACAGGCTGATGCCAGATCATCACGGTCGAGGTGTAGAAGCAGCCGACGTGGTGATCGAAGCCATATTTGAGGACGCCGATGCAAAGCGCTCCCTGTACCAGCAGCTTGAGCCACGAATGAAACCGGACGCCCTGCTGGCGACCAACACGTCGAGTCTCCCGTTGCAGGAGCTGCGCGGCATGCTGAAAGATCCCTCACGTCTGGTGGGCCTGCACTTTTTCAACCCGGTGGCCAAGATGCAGCTGGTGGAAGTGGTCCGCGATGATCAGACCAGCAGCGAGGTGGTGGCCAGGGCTATCGGCTTCACGCGTGTCATCGACCGGCTGCCCTTACCGGTCACGAGTACGCCTGGATTTCTGGTAAACCGCATTCTCATGCCCTACCTGCTGGAGGCAGTGGAACTGGAACACGAGGGGGTACCGGCCAGCGAGATCGACCGCCAGGCGCTGGCATTCGGGATGCCGATGGGACCGGTCGAGCTGGCCGATAACGTCGGCCTGGATATCTGCCTGTACGTGGCAGAGATTCTTTCCCGCCACTTCGACACCAGTGTGCCGCAGCGCTTGCGCGACCTGGTCGCCAAGGGACATCTGGGACGCAAGAGCGGGTCCGGCTTTTACCGCTACAGGAAAGGTAAACCGATCAAGGAAAAGACTGCGCAGAGCCGCCATGGCGACAGGGACATTATCGATCGCATGATGCTGCGTATGCTCAATGAAGTGGTTGCGTGCCTGCGGGAAGGCGTGGTCACCGACCCAGACCAGCTTGACGGTGGCATGGTCTACGGTAGCGGTTTCGCCCCCTTTCGTGGTGGCCCCTTGCATTACATCGAAACTATGGGTGCCGATACGCTGTTCCGACGCCTCCAGGACCTGGAACAGCGACTCGGACCGCGTTTCATCCCCGACCCGGGGTGGGAACTGGTTTCCGGCTTCAAATCACCCCGAAACAGCGACGGATAGCGCTCAAATGGAACATGAGAAGAACCACTCACATATCACCCCGGCAGAAGCCGGCACCCTGTCCGGCCTGTTTTATGAACGGGTCAAGCGTTCGCCGCAGCAGCTTGCTTACCGTTGCTATGACGAGGACACGCAAGCCTGGCAGGACCTGAGCTGGGCGCAAGCCGGTGCCCAGGTGGCGCGCTGGCAGACGGCGCTGGCCGGCGAGAACCTGCAACCCGGTGACCGCGTCGCCATCATGATGCAGAACTGCCCCGCCTGGGTGATGTTCGACCAGGCCGCTCTCGCAAACGGCTTGGTGGTTGTTCCGCTTTATACACAGGACCGTGCCGAGAACGTCGCTTACATTCTGCAGAATGCCGGCGTCAAACTGCTGGTACTGGGACACCAGGAGCATTGGAACAGCCTGCAGCCGGTACGGGACCAGTTCGGTTTCATCAACCGGATTATCACTCTGGAACATATTGATACTGCCGGTCGTCCGGACGCACGTCTGAAAACCGCCGGGGAATGGCTGCCGGATGACGCCGAGCTGATGCGCGTGAACTGGGACAGCAATGCCCTGGCAACCATCGTCTATACCTCGGGAACCACCGGGAGACCGAAGGGGGTAATGCTCAGCCACAACAATATACTCTGGAACGCCCACCGCAGCCTGCAGATGGTTGACTGCCGCCCGGACGAGCTGTTCCTGTCGTTTCTGCCCTTATCGCATACGCTGGAACGCACTGCCGGCTACTACCTGCCGATGATGCTGGGCGCCGGTGTCGCCTATAACCGGTCTATTCCGCAGCTGGGCGAAGACCTGCTGGCTGTACGGCCGACTGTCCTGGTTGCTGTGCCCCGCATCTTCGAACGCGTCTACAACAAGATCCAGGCCGGTCTCGAGGCGAAATCCCCACTGGCCCGCGCCCTGTTCAAGCTCGCCGTGGAGGTCGGCTGGAAACGTTTCGAATATCAACAGCACCGCAGCCGCTGGCAAGTTCGGTTGTTGCTGTGGCCGCTGCTGAAACGCCTGGTAGCGGACAAGGTCATGGCGAAACTGGGCGGGCGCCTGCGCTTCGCCGTGGTTGGTGGCGCGCCCCTGCCGGTCAGCGTTGCCCGGTTGTTCATCGGCCTGGGTCTGCCCATGATCCAGGGCTACGGCCTTACGGAAACCAGCCCGGTGATCAGTGTCAATCGGGTGGAGGACAATGATCCGGCCAGCGTCGGCCTTCTGTTAGAGGACGTGGAGGCGCGAACCAGCGAGCAGAACGAACTGCTGGTGCGCAGTCCCGGGGTCATGCTGGGTTACTGGGCAAATGAAAAAGCCACGCGCGAGATGATCGACAATGAGGGCTGGCTGCATACCGGTGACAAGGCGTGCATTGAACATGGCCACCTCTATATTACCGGTCGCTTGAAAGAGATCATCGTGCTGGCCAACGGCGAAAAAGTACCGCCAGCGGACATGGAAATGGCTATCTGCATGGATGGCCTGTTCGAACAGGCCATGGTAATCGGCGATAGCCGGCCGTTCCTCAGCGCGCTGCTGGTGCTGGATCGCGAGCAGTGGGCCGCACTTGCAAAGCACCTGAATCTCGATGCCGACAACCCACAGGCACTGGACCACCACCAGGTGAACGCAGCCATTCTGGAACGTGTAGCAAAGCGTATCAGCGCATTTCCGGGTTATGCTCAGGTGCGCAGGGTTTCCTGCCAGCTGCAACCCTGGGCCATCGAGGACGGCCTGATAACGCCTACCTTGAAGTTAAAGCGCGATGCGGTCTGCCAGCGTTTCCAGCACGTCATTGAGCAGATGTACCAAGCGCATTGATCAGGCTAAGTGGTCGGCATTCGCGACTATTGGAACACCCCCAGGGCTCCAGCCACCGGCCGCTTCGCGCGCCTGTTTGCGCCGTTCGTGCTTATGGTAGAATAACAGGTCCTGGATAATCGCCTGCGCTACAAAATCGTGCTCCGCGAACTCCAGCCCGACAACCTGCTGGTCCGCGTGAACCACCCGCGCATAGATTTTCCGGTACAGTGTTTCGTTGCCCGTCCGGACCTTGAAATTGAGAATCACGGAACGTTGCTGCTGCGGCAGTTCGCCCTTCCACAAATGCACGGAGATCCCGGCGCGGCTGATGTTTCCGGCGAATCCGTAACAGCGCTGCGCGCCAGGTTGGGCTATTTCGATATCAACTTCGATTAGTTTGCGTTTTGATTGTCTACGTTCCACTGCGCTACCTGTATTGGCACATGGTTGAGCGATGGCTCCGTGCAGACACGAAGCGCGCCGGGGAGCCTGTTTCCATCCCCTTCCATGCATCGTCCTGACGCGTCTATGCGTGATTTCGTCGTGCGACTGAGAAACAGTGGAGTATCCGGCCCCGGCAGAATGTGGCTAGACGCCCAGAATTCTGTGTCCTGGTTCACATTTAGCGGCCGGATCGGGGATTCCTGAACAACACTGTGGGTCGTCGCCCTTAATCTCGAAAGGATACCCGACGTAACGAGTGGTTCTGTCTTTATAGATAGAACCATTCTAATCCGGGGTGATCTGGAGCGAGCTGACGTCGCGCTGGAGCAGGCTGACTCGCGCCCGCAGATACAGGGCCCTTACCCGGTCTGTACGTCTTGCACATCACCGCCCGGCGGCTTGTCGCGCTGAGCAGCGTCCGGCGTGATACTGCGCACGTGGATGTCCCGCTGCGGGAACGGTATCTCGACGCCAGCCTGGCGCAGCTTTTTCTCAATCGTGTAGTTGAGATCGCTCAAGGTAACCAGCCGCTGGCTGACGTCGCGGATAAAGCACCGCAGCTCGAAATTCAGTGAGCTGTCACCAAAGCCCATGAATAACACCTGTGGCGGGCTGACGTGTTTGCCGTCCAGCATCACCAGCGCGTGTTCGCTCGCCCCGCTCAACAGCACTTCGGTTACCTTGTCGACATCCGAGCCGTACGCCACGCCGACCGGGACAGTGACACGGCCCCACGGGTCTCTGAGCATCCAGTTGGTGACGTTGTTGGAGATCAGAGCAGAGTTCGGCACAATGACATCCGCACGGTCAAATGTCTCGATCAGCGTGGAGCGGATACTGATGCGGCGCACGAAACCCTGGACATCACCGGCGACTATCCAGTCGCCGGTGCGGATCGGACGCTCGAACAGCAGTATGATTCCGGAAACGAAGTTATTGACGATGTTCTGCAGGCCGAAGCCGATACCGACCGACAGAGCACCGGCGATGATAGCCAGATTCTTAAGACTAAATCCCGCCAGCGACAGTCCCACCAGACCCGCAACGATGATACCGACGTAACCGGTCAACGTGATGACGGCTTCGCGCCCGCCCCGGTCGAGTCGTGTCCGGCGTACCCAGTTCGGCAATACTTCCCGGTTGAACCAGCGCATGCCCGTGAGGAACAGCGCAAACATCGACAGGCCGATGGCAAGCTGCAGCGGCACAATCCTCACAGCACCGATCTCGAAGCCGTTGCGCAGCATCGCCTGCACCCAGCGCCAGGTGCTGTCGGAATATCCCCAGAATTCCAGGATACCGACAGCGAAGAAAAACCATAAGGTCAGCACACTCAAAAGGCGGAACCATAACAGGCCCGGGATCGGCTCGGCGTCTTTCAGCCCCAGGGACACACGCAGCCGCTTCTGCCACAGGTGCTGACCTTCTTCCATGCCATCGAAGAAATCCTCGATGAGCACACTGCCGAACCACAAAGCGACGCCAAGGAGCATGCTGCCTAGCAGCGCCTTTAACAGGTAGAAGGAAAGATTGTTGTAACCCAGTAGTTCAGCGGTCAGGGCCACCACCAGTACCAGGACTGCGACTGCACGGATTGCACCTTTCACGCGCAGACCCGAAGCTCTGCTCATGACCACGCCGAGCCAGACCAGATTGACCACCAGCACAGCGATGACTGCAGCCCTGACAACGGCCCACTGGTCCGCATCGATGGCGGTATGGAGGCCGCTGACGAACAGGAATATCACCAGGAACCCTACCACCCACAAGCTGCGCAGATGCCGATTCAGCCTGACCGAAAAAGCCTGTTCCAGTCGCAAATAGTGCTGTCCGGGCGGACAGGGATCGAGCAATATCCGGGTCAGTGTGGAGGCGGTCAGATACAGAACCAGGCAGACAATGAATGCGACACTCAGGGGAATGTTGTCGGGGTGCGTCTGTGTCACGACAGTCAGCGCCACGCCGGCGCTCGCCAGCGCCAACAGCACCTGAATACGGCCGCTCAGGCAGGCACAAAGCGAGGCATAGAACCTATACGTGGTTTCCTCGCCGCGAATCTGGCGCGCCGAACGCTGGAAAAACCGGCGGGCAGGCAGTCCTGACAGCCAACCTGCCGCAGTCGCCGCGAGCACGGCTGCCCAGCCGGCGAGCGACACCGTATGCACCCGCATACGGGCATCGACAAACGCCGCGATATTGTCACGCATGTCCAGCGGCGTAACCAGCACCTGGCCCAGTGCCGTCCAGATCGGCTGATTGCGCGCGAACAGAAAGCTCTTGAGCTGTTCGCTCTGGAACTCTTTCACCTGCTGAAGCAGCGTTGTGGTCTCCAGCAAGACCGCCTGACAGGACGCCAGTCGCGCATTCGCCGTATCGATACCCTGCAGCAGATCCTTTCTGGCCTGTGTTACCGTAGTGTCAGAGGATGGCCCGGGAGCGCCCAGGGCATTGAGGTTGTCCCGGAACTTCTGGACAGTGGCGCTCGCTTCCTGTACGCACTGTTGCGACCGGCTGCTGATGCTCGCAAGCGAGTTGTTCCATTCCCCGAGCAGGTCGGACAGCTTGCCTGGCCGGCCATGTGCGTTGGCAATATCGTTTCTGATTTTCTCGATACTGGCGTGCGCACTCTGCAACCACTCTGCTTTCGGTTCGGCACCGACTGTCGGCCAACTGCCGACCAGCAGAAAGATGGCGAGAAACACATCAATGGGACGTTTCATGGTGAAATACTCCTGACCCCGCAGGAAGCTTATGGTTTTCGTGATCCAGCCGGCCGGGCTGCGGCCACCTCGCGGGCTTACTCGGGCGCTTGTGCGAACGCCGCGTTCTTTTCTTTCAGACTGGCGATCAGGCTGTCGAGACTCTGCCGCTCCAGGATGCGGGCATATTCGGCGCGATAATTGATCAGCAGGCTGATACCGTCGACCACCACGTCATAGACAAGCCAATTCCCCCGGTTTCGATACACACGGTAGTCGACGCGAATATCCTGCTCACCGGGCGTCTTGATATTGGTTGGCACCACCGCCCTGTCGGGCGATCCGGTATCCTGTGCTGCGAGCACCTCCACGGTCTGGTTCACATAGTGTCCGAACACTGCGGCATAGGTGTTGGTCAACAACTGCTTGAACACTTCAGTGAACTGTTGCCGCTGCTCAGCGCTGGCGCTTCGCCAGTAGCGACCCAGCACCTGGCCAGCCATCAGAGTGAAGTCAAAATAGGGAACCACACTCTGCTCCATAATGCTGACAAGTCTGGCCCGGTCCTTGGTGACGTCGGCGCCCTCCGTATGCAGTGTGTGCAGGACGTCCGTGGTAACCGACTGAACCAGCGCCTGTGGTGACTGCTCGGCCGCATACACGGCAGCCGCCGGAATCAACATCGAGACGAGCAATGCGACCAGGCACCATACAGCCCGCGTGTACTTGCCCCCAGTGTCACACATGAGTTTCCGCTCCTCTCCAGGCAGAAAACAGACTTCAGCAGTCAATTGCACCGCTTGCCCTTGGCATCATTGCACGGGGCCGGCAAGCGGCAAACACATCAGGTCTTCGGCGACCGTCAGCGGTCCCTGGTAGCCCTTGCCGATAATATCGCGTGACGCCGCCAACGCCCGTTCGCTGCGCACCATCACGTGACTCAGAACCAGTGCTTCTACCCGCGCTCCGGCCGCCAGCCGGGCGATTTCGCTTGGCCGTGCATGCAGGGACGCGGCAATCGGGTCCGTATCTTCGGGCACCGCGTAATCCATAACCAGCAGTTCGGCACCAGAGATCATAGCGGCGAAGGCTGGATTGTTACCGTTTTGATCCCCACTGAAAACCACGCGGTGGCCGCGGACATCGGCCAGGACCCCCAGCGCGGGAACGCTGCCGTAGGCCACACCAACTGCCCGGAGTGTCAAGTCGGGCGAACGGAACACGGTCTGCGGGCGCCGGTTTCCGGCATCGATTTCATGTACATCCAGACCAAACAAGCCGTCACTGCCATCCAGGTAACCGGCAAGATAATGATAGGCGCCGTTCGGCGGCGAGAGCAATGCCTTCAGCCAGTCGTCGAGGCCCGGAAAGTCGCCGCCGGCCGTGGGCCCGAGCACCGGCAAGGCGCGTTGGCGCGGAGAGAAATACCCGGCTTTTAAAAGCGCCAGGAAGTCAAGCAAGTGGTCAACATGCAAATGGGTGAGAGCCACAACGTCAAGGTCATCGATGCGCGCGCCCGCCTGTGCAAAGCGCAGGCATACCCCTCCGCCGGCATCGATCAATGCCCGTGCCCTGCCGTCGATCCAGATCAGGTAACCCGGCACTGGCTCGTGCCGGATCCAGCTTCGGTCCGCCCGAACCCAGCACCTGGATGCCCGTGCCGCCGGCGGAAGAACGCCCACAAACCGGCGGCGGCCAGCAGCAGCAAGGCATCAACGCTCCACAATCCTTAAGGATTATCCGCGCCGGGTATGCGCCCGACGTTGACACCCAGCAAACCGGTCACAAAAGACAGTGGTAAGTTCGCGCCCGCCACCCTTGCCGTCAAGTTCCCAGGCGAGCAGCAAACCGCCTGGGTGATTCATCTTCTGCGCGTCCTCAGCGCCGCTTGTCTGCCAGGCAACCACAGGTTCATGCCTGCCTCGCGCCTGCAAATAGATCATAGAAATTCCGTGTGGTTTCGCGGGCAACAGTGTCAGAGCTTTCGCCCCGCAGCTCTGCAAGGTACTCGGCCACGTAGCGCACATATGCAGGCTGGTTGGTCTTGCCGCGCTTCGGTACCGGTGCCAGGTAGGGTGAGTCGGTTTCCACCAGCGTCCGCTCCAGGGGCATCCGCTGCGCCACCGCCTGCAGGTCACGGGCGTTCTTGAAGGTCACGATACCCGAGAAGGAGATATAGAAATTCATATCCATGGCCGCCTTGGCCATTTCCCAATCCTCAGTGAAACAATGGAGCACGCCACCTGCCTGTGCCGCGTTTTCCTCGGCCATTATTTTCAGCGTGTCTTCGCGGGCCGCGCGGGTATGCACAATCAGTGGTCGGTTTACCTCGCATGCTGCGCGTATATGCCGCCGGAAACGTTCGCGCTGCCATTCGACATCACCTTCCACGCGGTAATAGTCGAGGCCCGTTTCGCCAATCGCCACAACACGTTTGTGCTGAGCCAGCTCGGCCAGTGCGTTTACAGACGGCTCTTCGACGCCGCTACCGTCGGGATGCACCCCAACCGAGGCAGAGATCTGGGAATAAGGTTCGATCAACGCCATCATGGGTGCGAAACGTTCCAGACTGACCGCTACGCACAGCATATGCTGGACGTCATTCTGCCGTGCTTCGTCCAGCACAGCGGCCAGCGCAGCCTGGTCCTGACAGAGCAGGTCAAGATGACAATGAGAATCGACGAGCATGATACCGCGAGACCCCTGGTTGTGAGGCAAACTCAGCCGCCCTGCGCAACCCGCCTGGTGACCCGACGGCCGTAGTAACCGACCCCACGGCTACATTGTGTGGGTTGGACGGTCCGCTGTCAGGGCGCCAGCAAGATAAGTTTCAATCTTCTTTTGCGCGGCCCCGCCATCCTGGTCACTGAACTGGACTCCGATGCCAGCGGCGCGCGCACCCTGCGCACCCTTGGGAGTGATCCAGATAATCTTCCCCGCCACCGGGATTTTTTCCGGCTCATCCATCAGAGTCAGCAGCATGAAGACTTCATCACCCAGCTGGTAAGTCTTGTTGGTCGGTATAAACAGCCCCCCGTTTCTTATAAACGGCATATAGGCTGCATACAATGCGCTCTTGTCTTTGATGGTCAGCGAAAGTATTCCCTGTCGGGCTCCGCTAGCGGGTTTCATTGTCATAACCTTTACCTACCTGCCAGCTGCCTTGTAGGGGCCTGACGGCCTCCCGGCCATACGCACCCAGTCGATCAGCAGGTCTTCCATCAGCAGCTGCCGGTTCAGACCCGAGCCCAGGCTGTTCAATGCCATCGCCACGCGGTCGGAAAGTTCGAACACCTGTCGACAGTCTACCTTTTCTGCAATTTGCTGCAACAACTGCGCCACTTGCGGCTCGCCGGGACGCTGCCCGGCCTGCTGCCAGCGGATCAGTCCCTGCAGCCATGCCTGCCACCATCTCAGCGTACTAGCCTCATGTTCACCGGTCCACTCGCGGGCCGCGCGTAGCGGATCCAGTTGTCCATTCAATATGGCCGACAGTTCGACGAGGCGTCGATCGCGCAACGCCAGGCTGTCAGAGCCCGCCAGTTCGGCGGCGGCCAAAGGCGCCCCCGCGGCAATCTGCAAACAACGCCCCGCAACGGCGCGATCAATGCCACGACTGGTTTGCAGCCAATCCAGCGCTAGTTCCACAGCCGGTGTGCGAATATTCAGCGGCTGACAGCGGCTGCGAACCGTGGCCGGCAGGCGTCCCGGCGAGGCTGTCAACAGTATCAGCAGGGTACTGGCAGTCGGTTCCTCGAGGGTCTTCAGCAGGCTGTTGGCGGCGTTGACGTTCATGGCATCCGCTGGAGCGATCACTGCCACCTTGTGGCGGCCGGCGTGGCTGGTCATGCCCAGCTCGACGCATAACGCTCGGACCTGATCGATCTTGATTGCCTTACCGGGCTCATCGGGATGCAAGACCGTCAGATCAGGGTGAGTATCGGCCTCCAACCAGGCACAGGACGCGCACTGGCCGCAGGCGTTGCCCTGATCGTCTGGTCGCTCACACAAGAGCAGCGCCGCGAGTTTATCAGCGAGCTGGCGTTTGCCGATTCCATCCTGGCCGGCAATCAGCAAAGCATGCGGCAAGCGACCCTGCCGGTATGTCCGCACAAGGTACTGCCAGGAAACCTCCAGCCAGTCCGGAAGTACCGCCTTCATGCCTTGATCAGCTCGTCGACCAGGGGATCTAACTGGGCCTGCACGTCGCCCAGTTGCCGTGCCGCGTCAATGACGCGAAAGCGTTGTGGAAATGCCCTGGCTCTGTACAGGTAGCTCTCCCGGACCCGTTCGAAGAACGCGGTGTGTTCCCGCTCGAACCGGTCGAGCACACCGCGCCTGCCGGCGCGCTGCAGGCCAATGTCGACGGGCAAATCGAACAGCAGTGTCCGGTGAGGTTGGAAACCGGCCTGCACCCAGGTTTCAAGTTGAGCGATTCGCTGCATGTCCAGCCCGCGCCCACCGCCCTGATAGGCATAGGTCGCATCGGTAAAACGGTCGCATAACACCCATTCGCCCCGCGCCAGTGTGGGCAAAATCAGTTCCTGCAGATGCTGGGTCCGCGCAGCGAAGATTAACAGCAATTCCGTATCGGGGTGCATTGCAGTCTGGCCGGAATCGAGCAAAAGGCTGCGTATGGCCTCTCCCAAACCTGTGCCGCCAGGTTCGCGGGTAACAGTTACCAGGATACCTGCCGCCTGCAGGCGGTACCGGATATATTCCAGGTTGGTAGACTTGCCGGCCCCCTCGCCACCCTCCAGTGTAATAAATCGGCCGTGGCCGCTGATGCTCATGCCTAACGTTTTCTCTGGTATTCGTCGACGGCCCGGTTGTGCTCTTCAAGCGTGCTGGAAAAATGATGGCTGCCGTCACCCCGTGCGACAAAGTAAAGCTCTTTACCACTCGCCGGGTGCAGTACAGCGAGTATTGCATCTTTACCGGGCATTGCAATAGGCGTCGGCGGTAAGCCGGACCGTGTGTAGGTATTGTAGGCGGTATCGGTGCGCAGATCGCGGAAACGGATATCGCCCTGGTACCCTTCGCCCATGCCGTAAATCACCGTCGGGTCAGTCTGCAGTTTCATGCCTTTTTGCAGCCGGCGGATGAATACGCCGGCAACCCGTGGCCGCTCTGCAGCGACACCGGTTTCCTTCTCCACGATGGAAGCAAGTATCAATGCTTCATAGGGAGATTGCAGTGGCAGATCGTCGTCACGCCCCGGCCAGGCCCGCTGCAGAAAGGACTCCATATCCTGGTAGGCACGGCGCAGGAATTCGACGTCCGTGGTACCGCGGGGAAAATAGTAGGTTTCCGGAAGAAACCGGCCTTCGGGATTGACCCCTGGATAACCCAGTGCTGCCATCACCTGCGCGCCATCCCCAGCTGCAAGCGTGTGCTGCAACACTTCGTCAGCCGCAACGCGTTTCATCATATCCTTGAAAGTTTCGCCCTCGATCAGAGTCAGGTTATGCTGTACCACCTGGCCCCGGCTTAATTGTTCGAGCAGTTGTTCCGGCCTGACTCCGGCAGGCAATTGGAACTCTCCTGCTTTGATATGCGCATCCAGACCCAGGTAACGTCCGAGCAAAACCAGGTAAAGCGGCTGGTCGAGCATGCCACGCCGCTGCAGTTGCCTGGCAACACGCTTGAGGTTTTCGCCCGGCTTGACCATCAGGGTGGCGCCTTCATCGGGAACAGGCAGAGAATTCGCGCGAAAGGCCTGGAAGTCCATAATCAGCCAGGCACCCGCAAAACTGGCGATAAGCACCAGCACACCGACAAGTCGGAAGCCGAGGTCCTTACCCTTCGGCATGTTACACTCCCGTTGTTCTACCAGCTGTACCAGTTGCCCACACTGGTCTTGCTCTGCCCGGCCAGCGCCCGCTGCAGCACCTGCGTCAACGGGCCTACAGTGAAGTCAAACTGGTCGGCGACTGAAACCACCGGCCAGATACCAATGAGACTGTTGCACAGGAATACTTCCTGGGCTGCTTCCAGGTCGGTCAGCCTCAATGCCCGCCGGGCGGTCCTGACGCCGGATTCGACGGCCAGATCCAGCACTACCGAACGCATGACCCCGGCGACACCACAGCTGTCCAGCGACGGTGTATACAGGGCACGATCCCTCACCATGAACAGATTACTCATGGTGCCTTCGATCAACTGGCCATTATAGTCGAGCAACAGCCCCTCTTCATACTGCTCTTCCCATTCCGCCCGCGCCATGATCTGTTCAAGACGGTTGAGGTGTTTGATACCAGCCAGACGGGGCTGCAACGCAAGACGCAGATCACAGATGCGCATCCGGACACCCTGCGTACTGCATTCCTGCGGATAAGTTGGCAGGTGGTGCGTGCTGACTATGCGTGTAACACCCTGCTGCGCACTGAATCGATAGGTCGGGCGGCCGGCACCCCGACTGAGAATCACCTTGACGACACCGTTGCGCACTTCGCCGGCGCGCTCCTGCAGTTCCGCCTCCAGCCCTGACCAGTCGCCAAACGTCAGCCGCAACTTCTCGCAGCCTGCCTGCATACGTTGTCGATGCCGGTCCAGATACTCCGCGACGCCATCACGTATGCAGATGGTTTCAAACACGCCATCACCGTACTGCACTGCGCGCACCCCGGGGTCCAGCAGTGGTGCCGGGCGACCGTCGATCCAGTATGGGCTTTGGCTCACCGCGCCCCTATGTGGGTCGCGTGAAAACCAGGCAGCCGTTCGTCCCGCCAAAGCCAAAAGAGTTGGACATGGCGACGTCGATCTTCATTTCGCGCGCCTGCTCAGGTACAAAGTCGAGGTCACACTCCGGATCGGGCGTGAACTGATTGATCGTGGGCGGCGCTACCTGGTCGCGAATCGCCAGCACCGCAAAGATTGCCTCGACCCCGCCCGCAGCACCCAGCAGGTGCCCGGTCATCGACTTGGTCGAACTGACCGCGATCTTATAGGCGTGCTCGCCAAGCGCCGTCTTGATTGCGCTGACTTCCGCCACATCACCCGCCGGCGTCGATGTGCCGTGCGCATTGACGTAATCAACCTGGTCGGTATTGAGACCGGCATCGTGCAAGGCATTGCACATGCAGCGGGCGGCCCCTTCGCCGTTCAGTGACGGCTGAGTCATGTGATACGCATCCCCGCTCATGCCATAGCCGGCCACTTCGGCATAGATCTTCGCGCCGCGCGCCTTGGCGTGCTGGTATTCTTCCAGCACCATGACCCCCGCTCCGTCGCCCAGCACGAAGCCGTCCCGGTCCCGGTCCCACGGACGGCTGGCCGCCTGCGGGTCGTCATTTCGCGTCGAAAGCGCCTTGGCGGCGGCAAATCCGCCGAGGCCGGTGTGAGTGGTGGCCATTTCTGCGCCCCCCGCCAGCATCACATCAGCATCCCCATAAGCGATGATACGTGCCGCCTCACCGATACTGTGGGTACCCGTCGTGCAGGCCGTTACCATGGCGATGTTCGGCCCCTTGAGACCGTACATGATCGAGAGATTCCCGGAGATCATATTGATAATATTGGCCGGCACGAAAAACGGCGATATCTTTCGCGGCCCCCCCTGGAGATAGGCGTGATAGTTCTTTTCGATTCCCGGTAAACCGCCGATACCGGCTCCCACAGAGACGCCGATGCGCTCGGCATTCGCATCGGTCACCTGCAGACCCGCGTCGCGCAATGCCTGCATACCGGCGGCCACGCCATAATGGATAAACGTGTCCATCTTGCGCGAGTCCTTTTTCGATACGTACTCGGTAACGTCGAAGCCTTCGACGCTACCGCCGAAGCGGACCGGAAATTCAGAGACATCAAAACTGGTGATTGGACGAATACCGCTCTGGCCCGCGACAATGGCCCGCCACGCTGCATCGATAGACAGTCCGACCGGGCAGATAATGCCCAGCCCGGTAACCACTACTCGACGTTGCGCTGCGGGAAACACGTCCGGTCCTTAGACACTCACAAGGTGGGAGACAAAACCGGGCCGCCTGCGCGTGACGATCCGATGCATACAGATGCGGTCTTTCAACCGAGATGCGCTTGGACGTAGTCAATCGCTTGCTGAACAGTAGTAATCTTTTCAGCTTCCTCGTCCGGGATTTCGCACTCAAACTCCTCTTCAAGTGCCATTACCAGTTCCACCGTATCCAGGGAGTCCGCGCCCAGATCGTCAACGAAAGATGCCTCGTTGGTGACGGAATCCTCGCCGACGTCCAACTGCTCGACAACAATCTTCTTGACGCGTTCTTCAACATTGCTCATCGCTGATAAGTCCTCAGTTGTGTGTAATCAGTCCAAGCTGCGCGCGTATTTTAGTGAAAACCCGATGGCCAATCCAGTAAACATGACGGCGATTATGTTGACCCGTCAGCTACATCAGTCGGCTTGTAAACGCGCAAATTATCGGATAATCTTACCTTTGTTAAATAAAGCCCTATAAGTTAATGTTAACAATTTACTATACTAGGAGGCTGTCGGATTTGGAACTGATCTACTGCGCCGGTGGGAGAGCACCCCATTTTCCCGATCTTTCGTCAAATAGCTACGGCTATTCTCCTCAAACGATCGAAAAAATGGCCTCGCCCTCCCACCTTGCTCGCTACGATCGTCCAAATCCGACAGCCTCCTAGCCCATGTACATGCCGCCGTTTACCTGCAGAGTCTCGCCGGTAATGTAGGCCGCCTGATTGGATGCCAGAAACGCTACCGCAGCGGCAATATCCTCTACCTTTCCGAGAGAACCCAGCGGCACCTGCTGAATCAGCGCATCGCGCTGCGCTTGCGGCAGCTCACGGGTCATATCGGTATCGATAAATCCCGGGGCAACGGCGTTCACCGTGATGCCGCGCGAACCGACTTCGCGCGCCAGTGACCGGGTGAAGCCCAGTATACCCGCCTTGGCCGCGCAATAGTTGGTCTGCCCTGGGTTGCCGGTTGAACCGACAACCGAAGCGATATTAATGATGCGTCCGCGCCTGGCTTTCATCATGCCGCGCAGGCAGGCCTTGCTCAGCCGGAACACGGAAGTCAGGTTGGTGTCGATAACCGCTTGCCACTCGTCGTCCTTCATACGCATAAGCAGGTTGTCACGCGTGATTCCGGCGTTGTTGACGAGTATGGTCGGTGTGGAGAACCGTTCCTGAATCGCAGCCATCGCCGCGTCCACCGAAGCCGGATCCGTGACGTTCAGGCACAATCCCAACCCGTCAAACTTGTGCGAGCCGAAATCCGCCTGGATGGCCGCGGCACCTGCGTCGGTGGTTGCGGTACCGACGATCTGTGCGCCGAGCCCGCCGAGTTGCAGCGCGACGGCCTTGCCGATGCCCCGACTGGCGCCCGTGATCAGTGCGACTTCGCCCTTTAGCGTCATAACAGCAATTTCCTCAGTCATCCCCGTTCCGCGAGCACCTGGTCCAGATCGGCCGGCGTCTGTATGCGATTCCCGCCATTGACGGTTCGATACGCCTGTTCAGACCGGTAAGCACTCTTCCCGGCCCCATTTCGACCACCCCCGTGACACCAGCCGCATGCATCGCGCAAATTATCTCCACCCAGCGCACCGGCTGATACAATTGCGCTGCCATGGCTGGCCGGGAAAGACCATGGCACGGTCCGCACATTGCATTTACACATTCACCTGATTAGCAAGACCTAAAAGAAAACGGGGGTCAGAATTTCAGCAGGATGGAGCCCCAGGTAAAGCCGCCACCAAAAGCCTCCATCAACAGCATTTCACCCCGCTTGATGCGTCCGTCGCGTACCGCTACGTCGAGCGCCAGCGGCACGGACGCGCTGGACGTGTTGCCATGCTCGTCAACGGTAACGACGACCTGCTCCATCGACATTTTCAGCTTTCGGGCCGTCGCCTGGATAATACGGATATTTGCCTGGTGCGGAATCAGCCAGTCGATATCGCTCTTGTCCAGGGTATTGGCCTCCAGGGTCTCGTCGACAATGCGCCCCAGCGTATTCACTGCCACCTTGAAAACCTCATTGCCCTTCATGGTCACGTAGCCGTTGCCATCCCGTAGACTGTCATAGCCCTGGCTCACACCGCCCGGAACAGACAGCAGATGTTCGTAGGCACCATCGGCATGCAGGTGGGTCGAGAGAATCCCGGGTTCGTCGCTGGCTTCCAATACCACAGCACCGGCGCCGTCACCAAACAGCACGCAGGTGCTGCGGTCCTTCCAGTTGAGTATCCGTGACAGAGTTTCCGAACCGACAACCAGCGCACACCTCGCGCTGCCGGTGCGGACAAACTTATCGGCCACACCCAGCGCATACACAAAGCCGGTGCAAACGGCTTGCATATCGAAAGCGGCGCAACCGTGACGGTCGAGACGCTTCTGCAGCAGGCAGGCGCTGCTGGGAAACACGCGATCGGGCGTCGTCGTGGCGACAATAATCAGGTCGATGTCCTGTGCGTCGCGACCGGCCGCCTGCAATGCACGGCGCGCAGCGTGTTCCGCCAGATCCACGGTGTTTTCGCCATCCGCGGCGATGTGCCGCTTGCTGATGCCGGTACGCTCACGAATCCACGCGTCGCTGGTATCGACCATCTGCTCGAGGTCCTTATTGCTCAGGACCTTGTCGGGCAGATAGCCGCCGGTGCCTGTTATGCGTGAATAAATCAAACCGCCTGCCTCTCAGCCATCACCGATTTCAATTGCGAACTGATAAGCTCGGGAACATTTCGTTCGACGACAACGGCGGCCACCTCGATGGCGTGACTGAATGCCAGCACGTCCGCTCCACCGTGACTCTTGATGACCGAACCACGCAAGCCCAGCAGGCTTGCGCCGTTGTACCGGCGCGGGTCGATCTGTTTTCTGAATGCCTTGAGCACTGGCATAGCCACCAGTGCCACCAGACGAGTAAGGATATTGCGGTTGAACTCACGCTTGATAAAATAGGAAATCATCTTGGCCACACCCTCGCTGCTCTTCAGGGAGATGTTGCCGACGAACCCGTCGCAGGCCACGACGTCCACTTTGCCGCTGTAAACGTCGTCGCCTTCGATAAAACCGATGTAGCTCAGCTGACTGTTGGAAAGCAGGCCGGCCGCTTCCCTGATCGTGTCGCTGCCCTTCATTTCTTCTTCACCGATATTGAGCAGACCGACACTGGGGTTCGCATTACCATCGACCGCCCTGGCGAGCACCGAGCCCATCAAGGCGAACTGGAAAAGGTGCTCAGGAGAACTGTCGATGTTAGCGCCCAGATCGAGCATCCAGGTATGTCCGGTCATGGTGGGCAAGGAGGTGCAAATGGCTGGCCTGTCGATGCCCGGCAGAGTCTTAAGCACGAACCTGGCGGTTGCCATCAGGGCCCCGGTGTTTCCGGCGCTGACACAAGCCTGCGCCCGGCCCTGTTTGACCATGTCGATGGCGACACGCATAGACGAATCCTTCTTGAACCGCAAGGCATGAGACGGCGGTTCGTCCATTTGCACTGTCTGCGATGCATGCTGGATTTCGAGGCGCGAATTGCCTGTGGCGCCCAGTTTTGCCAGGCCTTTCTCGATGGCATCCTGGTCACCTACCAGCAGCAACTGGAAACCATCGCGACGCTTGCGCAGGAAGCGCAACGCCGCCGGCAACACCACATCGGGACCGTGGTCGCCCCCCATCACATCCAGAGCGATTGTCAGTAGTCTATTCATGCACCAAAAACACACGCTGCTTCACAAATGGGTGTGAAGCAGCGTGCTGTAAAGCGGGCAACGTGCGCGGAACGGCCGCAACGCGGGCTAATCAAGATCCTTGGTGATAACCTTGCGGCCACGGTAGTAACCGTCAGGGCTGATATGGTGCCGAAGGTGTGTCTCACCCGTGGTCTGCTCGACCGACAGCGATGACGCCTTCAGCGCATCGTGCGAACGGCGCATACCCCGTCTCGAAGGGGTTTTCCGGCTTTTCTGGACGGCCATGACAGTATCTCCTGCAAATATCCAAACTAGGTTTTGAGTTTTTCCAAAATGGAAAACGGATTATCTTTATCCGGCAACGGCTGGTTTCGGTAGCCCAATGCGCACGGCAGGTCACCGGCATGCATGGGCACCGCGGGAATAACCAGCAGCACCTCATCCTCGACCACTTCAACCGTATTCAACGGTTCACCGGACACCAGCAACGGCTCGTAACCCTTAGGCAGCAGGTCGATCTCCGCTTCCCGGGTCACAATGCCCAAATTGAAATCCAGTCGCAGCGGATACACGAGCGTCCGCAAACAACGCTGGCACACCAACCGGATCTCACCGTCCAGGGTTCCTTTCAGCGCGCGAATGAGTCGTTCGTCGAGCCTGAACTCCAGACTGACCTTCAACACGCCGCCTGCATCCGCCAACAGTGGCTGCAGGCGCTGGAACGCACTGACCGCAATCTCGCCGCGGAAGGAACGTCCGACCTCGGCAAGGCCGACGGGCTCGATACTCTCCGGCAGACAATCCAACATAAGCGCGGAATGTTAACCGCAAAGGCAACAGGCTGTCAAAGCTAACTTGCTGAAAAATGGACAGGTTAAGGATTTGCCAGGAATCTCGGAAAGAGTTGACACTGTCAACGGATTTGCGTAGAAAAACAAGCTCTTTCGAGTAAAATCCGGATGGCGATCGGCTATTTCGCCGGGGCATTGAGGACGGGTGACACGTGTTCAAGAAGATTCTTATCGCCAACCGTGGCGAGATCGCGGTTCGCATCGTTCGCGCCTGCCAGGAAGCCGGCATCGAGCCGGTCGCCATTTACAGTGACGCCGACCGGCATTCCCTGCACGTCAAAAAAGCCAGTGAAGCCTACAATATCGGGCCGGATCCGGTCGCGGGTTATCTGAATGCCCATCGCATCGTCAACCTGGCAGTGGCCACCGGCTGTGACGCGCTGCATCCCGGCTACGGTTTCCTTTCCGAGAACCCCGAACTGGCGCGGATCTGTGCCAGCCGCGGTATAAAGTTTATCGGCCCGGATGCCGGCGTCATCCGCAGAATGGGCAACAAGATCGAGGCCCGCCGCAGCATGCAGGAGGCGGGGGTACCGGTGGTGCCGGGCAGCGATTCCAGCCTGAGTGGCCTCAACGAGGCCATCGCCCTGGCCGCGAACATCGGTTACCCGGTAATGCTGAAGGCCACCTCTGGTGGCGGCGGGCGTGGCATACGCCGCTGTAATGATGAAAGCGAACTGAAACGCAACTACGATCGCGTCCTGTCGGAAGCCAGGAAAGCGTTCGGCAGTGCTGAAATATTTCTCGAAAAGTGTGTTGACCGTCCGCGTCACATCGAAGTACAGATTCTCGCCGACGAACTGGGTAACGTCATACACCTGTTCGAACGCGACTGTTCTATTCAGCGGCGGCACCAGAAACTGATCGAAATCGCTCCGTCGCCACAGCTGAACGACAGTCAGCGTGGACTGATCGGCGATTACGCCATACGCGCGGCGCGCGCAGTCGGCTACCAGAACGCGGGCACGGTCGAGTTCCTGATGGACAGGGACGGCAGCTTTTACTTCATGGAGATGAATACCCGCCTGCAGGTCGAACATACGGTGACGGAAACTATCACCGGTATTGATATCGTCTGCGAACAGATTCGCATCGCCGAAGGCCTGCCTTTGTCCTTTACCCAAGCCGAAGTTCAGCGTCGTGGCTATGCCATGCAGTTCCGCATCAATGCGGAAGACCCGAAAAACGATTTCCTGCCGAGCTTCGGCCGGATTACGCGCTATTTTGCTCCCGGCGGCCCGGGGGTGCGCACCGACGCGGCCATTTATACCGGTTACACCATCCCTCCCTACTACGACTCCATGTGCGCTAAGATCACTGTCTGGGCGCTGCACTGGGAAGAACTGCTGCGGCGCGCCCGGCGCGCATTGCAGGACACCGGCGTGTATGGGGTGAAGACGACTATCCCCTACTACCTCGAGGTACTCGAGGTTGAGGAATTCAGATCCCACCAGTTCGATACAGGTTTTGTTGAAGAGCACCCCCAACTGGTCAATTATAAGACCAGCCGGCCAACGCGCGAGCTGGCCGCAGTGATTGCCGCAGCGGTGGCAGCGCACGCCGGTTACTGATCAACGGAGAAGGCAGACACTGTATGTCCAAAGTTCAGATCACCGATGTCATCCTGCGCGATGCGCACCAGTCGTTGATCGCCACGCGCATGCGAACTGCAGACATGCTCCCTATCTGCAGGCAACTCGATGGCATCGGTTTCTGGTCGCTGGAAGTCTGGGGCGGCGCCACTTTTGATGCCTGCATTCGTTATCTTAAGGAAGATCCGTGGGAACGTCTGCGCCAGTTGCGCGCTGCGCTGCCGAACACCCGTCTGCAAATGTTACTGCGTGGCCAGAACCTGATCGGCTACCGTCACTATTCCGATGACGTGGTGCGCGCCTTTATTGGCAAAGCCGCAGACAACGGTATCGACGTGTTTCGTATCTTCGACGCCCTGAACGACGTACGCAACCTGGAAACCGCTATCGGCGCGGTCAGGCAGGCAGGCAGACATGCACAGGGCACCATCAGTTATACCACCAGCCCGGTGCACAGCGTCAACCAGTTCGTGGATATGGCGCGGAAGCTGGCCGATATGGGGTGTGACAGTATCGCTATCAAGGACATGGCTGGCCTGCTGACGCCAATGGTAACCGCCGAACTGGTCGCAGAACTGGTAAAGGCCATCAAGGTACCTTTACACCTGCATTGCCACGCCACGGCGGGAACAGCGGAAATGTGTCAGCTGAAGGCAATCGAAAACGGCTGCACCCATATCGACACGGCCATTTCAGCCTTTGCCGGCGGCGCCTCGCACCCCCCCACCGAGAGCATGGTTGCCGCACTCGCCGGCACCCCGTATGACACCGGACTGGACCTGAAGAAACTCCAGGAAATTGGTTTCTACTTCAGGGAAGTACGCAAGAAGTATCACCAGTTCGAAAGCGAGATGACCGGCCTGGACACGCGGGTCCAGGTCTACCAGGTTCCGGGCGGAATGATTTCCAACCTGTATAACCAGTTACGCGAACAGGGTGCGCTGAACCGCATCGAAGACGTCCTGCAGGAAATTCCGCGCGTTCGTGAAGACCTTGGCTACCCTCCCCTGGTCACGCCCACTTCCCAGATCGTTGGCGCACAGGCAGTACTGAATGTACTCACCGGCGAACGCTACAAGACAATCAGTAATGAAGTAAAACTCTATCTGCAGGGCCGCTATGGTAGAGCTCCGGGCAAGGTCAACAGTATCGTCCGCCAACAGGCCATCGGCAACGAAGAAGCCATTGACTTCCGCCCGGCGGATCTGTTGAAGAACGAAATGCTGGAGCTGCGGGATAACATCGGGGAGCTGGCGCACGGCGATGAAGACGTGCTCAGTTACGCCATGTTTCCCGAACTTGGACGTGATTTCCTGGAGCACCGGGCCGCGGGTACGCTGGTACCCGAACCGTTGGAGCCGATCACTACCACCGCCGCGCACGCCGCAAAACCTACCGAGTTCAACGTGACGCTGCACGGCGAGACCTACCATATACAAATAACCGGTACGGGGCACCACACTCAGCAGGAACGCCCGTTTTACATGACTGTCGATGGCGTACCGGAAGAAATACTTATTGAAACACTGGCAGAACTCGAGGATGCCGAAGAAGGAGCCGAAAAAGCCGGCGCCGCCACCAGCGTCAGCAAACGTCCGCGCGCAACCAAACCCGGCGACGTCAGCAGCTCGATGCCGGGTACCGTTATCGAGGTGCTGGTCGAAGTGGGCAGCCAGGTCAAGGCCGGCGACCCGGTACTGGTCATAGAGGCCATGAAGATGGAAACTGAAATCCAGGCACCCATAGCGGGTAGCGTCACGGCGATTCATGTTTCCAAGGGCGAGAGCGTCAACCCCGACGAAACGCTGATTGCAATCAGCAGCTGATTTGCCTGCCGACAGCCTCCTAGGGTTATCCCGGCACCGCTGCAGGCGGTTCAACTGATAAGCGACTGCCCGTTCATGTATGCCTGCAGCACCTGCGGCACTTTGATCGAACCGTCTGCCAGCTGATCGTTCTCCATAACCGCGACCAGCGTGCGCCCAACTGCGAGACCCGATCCGTTGATGGTATGCACCAGCTCCGGTCTACCGCTATCGGGGTTACGAAAACGCGCCTGCAGGCGCCGCGCCTGGAAATCTACAAAATTGCTGCAGGACGATATTTCCCGATAGGCCTGCTGGCCTGGCAGCCATACTTCCAGGTCGTAGGTCTTGGCCGAAGAGAAGCCGAGATCGCCACTACAAAGGCTGACTACCCGGTAGGGTAACTGCAGCCGCTGCAGAATCGTTTCAGCATGCCCGGTCAACTCTTCCAGCGCCCGGTAGGAGTCCTCCGGTCTGACGATCTGCACCATTTCCACTTTCTCGAACTGGTGCTGGCGGATCAGACCGCGCGTGTCTTTGCCGTAGGAACCGGCCTCGGAGCGGAAACAGGGAGTATGGGCAGTCATCCGCAGCGGCAACTGGCCGGCATCCAGAATTGCATCGCGCACCAGGTTGGTTACGGGAACTTCGGCGGTCGGAATGAGGTAGTAACGGTCTTCCCCACAGGTGGCGAACAGGTCCTCTTCAAACTTTGGCAACTGACCGGTGCCACGCAGGCTGTCCGCATTCACGAGGTACGGGACATAGCACTCCTGGTAGCCATGTTCGCCGGTGTGGACATCCAGCATGAACTGGATCAAGGCCCGCTGCAACCGCGCCAGCGGGCCTTTCAGCACGGCAAATCTCGACCCGGCCAGTTTTACTGCAGCATCGAAGTCCATGCCGGAAAGCGCCGCGCCCAGATCGACATGATCCTTCACCGCAAAATCGAACACCGCGGGCTCGCCCCAGCGGCGGACCTCCTGGTTGTGCGACTCGTCGTGCCCATCCGGGACGGAGTCATGGGGGATGTTCGGCATATCCAGTAACAGGTCACTCAACTGCTGCTGGACCAGGTCCAGCTCGTCCTTGGCGGCCTCCAGTTGCTCGCCCAGGCCGGCCACCTGTTCGAGCAGCGGCTGAATATCCTCGCCCGCGGCCTTGGCCCTGCCGATCGCCTTGGAACTGCGGTTGCGTGCGGCCTGCAGGTCTTCGGTGCGTACCTGGATGGCCTTGCGCTCACTTTCCAGCCGCTCGATCCGGCTGGTATCCAGAACAAAACCGCGGCGCCTCAATTGCGTCGCAACCTGATCCAGGCTGGTTCTTATCAGTTTCGGATCCAGCATAATACTCTGTCCCGTTGCCCTCCGTCGGCGATTAACAGTTGACTTCCGCTTTCCAGGTGACGACGTGGCCGGGCTCCAGTCTGTCCTTCAGGTGCTTCAGGATGTCATCGACCCGCTCCGGACTGTCGAAGAACTCCACCGCGACCGGAAGATTGAGCGACAGATCCAGCAGCGATGACGAGTGCACAACGCCGCTGCGCCCGAATCCGGTGATGGCACGAAATACGGTGACACCGCGAACCTTCGCCTGGTCGTGCAGGCAACGCAACAGGTCCTGCAGGGCCTTGTCCGCCTCTGTCAGGTAGATACGCACAAAAGTTACAGTTTCAAGGTTCATATCTGCCTCGCTAACAATACGCCCAGGGCAGCGGCGGCCAGGCACAACACCACGCTGAGCAGGACGTTAACCAGCGCTCTGGCAAGCTGGCCGGACTCTATCAGATTCAGGGTTTCCACGGAAAAAGTCGAAAAGGTCGTAAAGGCGCCCAGCAAACCGATCAGCAAAAATGCGCGCAAAGTGAGATCATTGGACAGACGCTCCAGCAGCCAGACAAACAGAAAACCCATCACCAGGCTGCCCAGCACGTTGACTGCAAGCGTGCCGTATGGAAAGCCCCGGCCACTGAGAGCATACACCCAGTTGGACACCCAATAGCGCAGCACCGCGCCGACAGCGCCTCCACCGGCAATCGCTGCTATCTGATTCATAGGCATATAATGGTACCGAAAGGTCGCCGGGTACGCATTTACTTGCGCTTTTCCTGCCTGGCGCGACGATCCAGTTCGCGCAGGTGCGCAAGCTTTGCGGCAATGCGCGCCTCCAGGCCGCGATCGACGGGCTGGTAGTAAGTCGCGGCTTTCATCTCCTCGGGAAAATAGTTTTCACCCGCGGCATACCCCTCGGGTTCGTCGTGCGCATAACGGTACTGGCCGCCGTAGTCGAGCTCTTTCATCAGCCGGGTCGGCGCATTTCTGAGGTGCAGCGGCACGTCTAGGGATCCGCGGGCCCTGGCGTCCTGCAGCGCGGCGTTGAACGCGACATATACCGCATTGCTCTTCGCCGCACACGCCATGTAAACCACGGCCTGGGCAATGGCCAGCTCGCCTTCCGGACTGCCGAGGCGTTGCTGGACATCCCAGGCCTGCAGCGCCAGCGCGAGCGCGCGCGGATCCGCATTGCCGATGTCCTCGGACGCCATGCGCACCACGCGCCGGGCGATATACAGCGGATCGCAGCCGCCATCGAGCATGCGCGCCAGCCAGTAAAGCGCCGCGTCGGGAGCAGAGCCGCGCACCGATTTGTGCAGCGCGGATATCTGATCGTAGAATGCCTCGCCACGCTTGTCGAAGCGCCGCACGCCGCCGGCGAGAACCTCGTTGAGAACGGCATCGCTGATTGCGCTGTCGTCGCCGGCGAGGTCGAAGACGATTTCCAGCAAGGTCAGGGCGCGTCGCGCGTCACCGTCCGCCGCCCGGGCGATACGTTCCAGTTGCACGACGCTGATAAGCGCAGTCGCCCCCGCGAGGCCCCTTTCCGCGTCGGTCAGGGCCTGCTGTAACACGGCCACCAGCTCGCCGTCGGTGAGTCTTTTCAGCACATAGGTGCGGGCGCGTGACAACAGCGCATTATTCAGTTCAAACGAGGGATTCTCAGTGGTCGCACCAACAAACAGCACGGTGCCGTCTTCCACAAAGGGCAGGAAGGCGTCCTGCTGGGCCTTGTTAAATCGATGGACCTCATCGACAAACAGCAGTGTCTGGCGCCCTTCCACCTGCTGACGCTGGCGGGCCACCTCGATGGCGTGACGCACGTCCTTCACACCGGCCAGAACCGCCGACAGCGGCACGAACTCGGCGCCGGAACGTATGGCCAGCAGTCGGGCCAGGGTGGTCTTGCCGCTGCCCGGCGGTCCCCAGAACAGCATGGAATGCAGTTGCCCGGACTCTATCGCCTGGCGCAGTGGCTTGCCGGCCCCCAGCAAGTGGCTCTGGCCGACGAACTCGTCGAGGTCTCGCGGCCGCATACGATCGGCCAGCGGTCGGAATTCTCGCGCGCCTGCCGTCATGGCCCGGCGCCAATGATATCAGTCCCTTCCGGCAGCTGCAGGTGGAACAGACCCGGGGCAAGCTTCTGGTTGCGCTGCATTTTGGAGAAGCTGATCCGGGTATGGTTGCCGAAACCATCGACGATTTCGATGATGGCCAGCTGCTTGCCAGTGAAACCGATGCGCACCTTCTCCACCGCCGAATCCTTTTCCCTGGGGTACAGGCGGAACCAGGAGTACTTATCGTTATCACTGTCCGGCTCCCATACCATGACGTCGGACAGTGGCCGGTAGCCGCTCAACAACATCGCGGGTGTGCTGCTCAGCGCGGCGTCCAGCTCCTTGACCGTGGCCTGTTCCAGGTCTTCGTCATAGGTCCACAGCTGCTTGCCGTCAGCAACGATCAGCTGATGGAAGGGTGTCTGGTAGTCCCAGCGAAAACGCCCCGGCCGCTCGATCCACACCCGGCCTTTCGAGTCCTGGATCTGTTCGCCGGCACTATCGACCACAGTCTGCACAAAATCCGCCTCGATGCTTTCCAGTCCCGAAAAATACTCGCTGACCAGGTCAGCCTGCGCCAACCCCGGCACCAGGGCGGTCAGCAACCACCCGGCCAGACCGAGGCAACAGGCGTGCGGGCGTACAGGTAACAGTGTCGGCATGGTCGGCTAGAGTTCGGGTGGCGGCGGCGCCAGTACTTCACGGTTGCCGTTGGACTGCTGGGGCCCGACGATACCGCAGGCTTCCATTTGCTCGATCATACGCGCAGCGCGGTTGTAACCAATCTTTAGGCGGCGCTGTACGCCCGAAATCGATGCCCGCCGGGTTTCCGTAACCACACGCACCGCGTCGTCGTACAGGGGATCGCCTTCCGCATCCTCGTCCTCGCCCTGTCCACCGCTGCCAGGCAGGTAGTCCGTGGTGGTCTGCAGAATGTCCTCGATGTAGTCTGGTTCACCGCGTCCCTTCAGGTGATCGACAACACGGTGCACCTCAGCATCATCGACGAAGGCACCGTGGACCCGGGTCGGAATGCCGGTGCCCGGCGCCAGGTATAGCATATCGCCGTGGCCCAGCAGCTGGTCGGCGCCCTGCTGATCCAGGATAGTCCGTGAATCGATCTTGGAGGATACCTGGAAGGCGATGCGCGTGGGGATGTTGGCCTTGATCAGGCCGGTAATGACATCCACCGATGGCCGTTGGGTAGCAAGTATCAAATGGACGCCCGCGGCGCGCGCCTTCTGTGCGAGTCGGGCAATCAACTCCTCGACCTTCTTGCCGACCACCATCATCATGTCGGCCAGTTCGTCGATTATGACCACAATGAACGGCAACGGTTCGAGCATCGGCGGCTCGGGATCCTCCTCCAGCACCTCCTCGGGCTTGAACAGGGGGTCCGGGATCGGCTCGCCGTCGTCGATGGCCTCCTGCACCTTGCGGTTGTATCCGCCGATATTGCGCACACCCAGCGCTGCCATGAGGCGGTAGCGCCGCTCCATTTCACCAACACACCAGCGCAGTGCGTTGGCCGCTTCCTTCATATCGGTGACGACCGGTGTGAGCAGATGTGGAATCCCCTCGTAGACCGATAGCTCGAGCATTTTCGGATCGATCATGATCAGCCGCACATCCTTGGGCAATGTCTTGTACAGCAGGCTGAGCACCATGGCGTTTATTGCGACCGACTTACCAGAGCCGGTGGTGCCCGCAACCAGCAGGTGCGGCATTTTCGCCAGGTCGACGACGATCGGCAGACCACCGATGTCTTTACCCAGTGCCAGCGTCAGCGGAGAACTGGACTCGTCGTACTCTGCGGACTTGAGAATCTCGCTCAGCGATACAATCTCGCGATGCTCGTTGGGAATCTCCAGTCCCACCACCGACTTGCCTGGAATCACTTCGACGACACGGACGCTGATGGCCGACAGGCCGCGCGCCAGATCCTTGGCCAGGTTGCTGATCTGACTGACTTTGACACCGGTTCCAGGCTGCAGCTCAAAACGCGTGATGACCGGCCCCGGCTGCACGGCCACGACTTCGACTTCAATACCGAAGTCAGCGAGTTTCATTTCCACCAGCCGCGACATCGCTTCCAGCGCTGATTCCGAATAACCCTCATAGTGCCCGTAAGACTCTGTCAGCAAGGATAGCGGCGGCAGTTCGGTATTCGGCGGTGCATCGAACAGTTTTACCTGACGTTCGCGCTCGACGCGTTCGCTGGTTTCAACTTTGCGGATGAGCGGTTCGATGCGCGGCGGTTTGCGGGGCACCGCTTTGAACTTTTCCTGCCTGGTCGCCACGGTGTCCTCGCGCTCACGCCGGGCACGGCGCGCCTCGAAATCAGCCTTGAGACGTGTGAACTGTTCGCCCGCCCAGGTCAGACCAAGTAACGTTACCTTGCCCGTCCAGTCCATCAGACTGAGCCAGGACAAGCCCGTAAACAGCGTCACGCCCGACAGGAACAGCGCCAGTAGAAACAGGGTCGCACCCATGAAGCTGAACAGCGCTTCGAGATTGTTGCCAACGAGGTTACCAAACACGCCCCCGGCATCCAGCGGCAGGGTAGCCGGCTCGATTGGGAAATGCAGGGTCGCCAGGCCACAGCCGGACGCCACGGTCAACAGAAAACCCGCCCAGCGCACAGCCAGAACGTGCAGGTCGATACCTCCCGTGGGTGTGCGCCCGCGGAAAACCAGCCAGCCACTGAAGCCCACCATCAGCGGAAACAGGTAAGCCAAATAGCCGAACAGATACAGGAAGACGTCGGCGAACCAGGCACCGACCACGCCGCCGTAATTATGCATTACATGTGCAGGTCCCCGATGCGACCAGCCCGGGTCCTGTGCGTCATAACTCATCAACGACAGCAACAGATAGGCCGCAAGCGCCGACAACACGAACAGCGTACCCTCGCGTAGCCCCTTGGTTACGTGAGGATGCATTTTCTGCGTTTCCGCTTTTTTTCGCCGCGCCTGAGCCAAGGTAAGAAATATTGGTAAGGATATACGTTAAGATATTAAATCTGCGAGGATTTTAATGCCGACAAGACGAATGAGCAAGTACCCAGTCCCAGCTGCCTGTGCACCAACCCTGTCGGGCGCCGCCGGCGCTTCCGTAAAGCCACCATGTTAACAGGAATGCGGCGGCAGTGGGACCAAGCCACGCCGCGCACCGCAGTGCGGCTGTTCTATTGCCCGGCGGCAACAGCTTTCTTTACCGTCACCGGGACATTCCGTACCATTGCCAGCCAGATTGGATCGGCCGTTGTGAATTCTCTGCCTGCACATTCCAGCCGTCGCCCCGAACGTCAGATTATCCGGAGTCATACTACATGAGCGATACCAAGCACTGCCGCGTTCTTATCCTCGGTTCGGGCCCGGCCGGTTACACCGCCGCTATCTATGCCGCCCGCGCCAATCTCAACCCGGTGCTGATCACCGGCGTGGAACAGGGCGGGCAGCTGATGACCACCACCGACGTCGAGAACTGGCCGGGCGGTGTCGAGGGTCTGCAAGGGCCGACCCTCATGGACGAGATGCGCCAGCACGCCGAGCGTTTCCATACCAACGTCATCTTCGATCACATCAACAAAGTGGACCTCGGGCAGCGCCCCATGTGGCTACACGGGGACGCTGGCAGTTATACCTGCGATGCCCTGATCATTTGCGCCGGGGCATCGGCGCAGTACCTCGGCATCCCGTCCGAAGAGGCCTTCAAGGGCAAGGGCGTTTCGGCGTGCGCAACCTGTGATGGCTTCTTCTACCGGCAGAAACCCGTGGCCGTCATCGGCGGCGGCAATACGGCCGTCGAAGAGGCACTGTACCTCGCCAACATCGCCTCGCACGTCACCCTGGTCCACCGCCGCGACGCCTTGCGCGCTGAAAAGATCCTGCAGGACCGTCTGTTCGTCCGCGAAAAAGAAGGCAAGGTCACCATCGCCTGGGACCACGTTCTGGACGAGGTGCTGGGCGACAACAGCGGTGTGACCGGTATGCGCATCAAGAACGTCAAGGACAGTTCGACGCAGGATATGCAACTGGATGGCGTGTTCATCGCCATCGGCCATAAGCCCAATACCGCGCTTTTCGAGGGACAGCTGGAAATGCACAAGGGAGGCTATCTGAAAGTCAGAAGCGGTGTCGATGGCGACGCTACCGCCTGCAGTGTCGAGGGTGTGTTTGCCGCCGGCGACGTCGCCGACCACGTATACCGCCAGGCGGTTACTTCCGCCGGCTCTGGCTGCATGGCCGCACTGGACGCGGAAAAGTACCTGGATAACCTGGCCAAGAACGGCTAGGAGGCTGTCGGACTTGGGCGATTGTAGCGAGCAGGGCGGGACTGTGGGCAGGCCCCCGCCCGGATTATTCCGGCTGCGTCCGGACAATCTGTTCGTACACGAAACCGTGGAGAACAAACGTGTCCTGCTGGTCTTTGCCGGTTACCGATCATCATCCGCACCACGTAAGGCTGGCTTTCGCGGACGATCATCACTCTGTCGCCGACTTTGGGCGTGGTGACCAGCAGGCTGGCGCCCGGCAGGTAGCCGATCAGCTTGACGTGCATGCGCCGCGCATCTTCACCATCGCGCGGCTGCAACTGCAGCATCTCGCCCACCTGCATTTTCAGGTCTGAGTAGTCCATCGGTGGCATTGTAAATCAAAACGCATTGATTCCAATACAGATATCTGATGGCACTCAACTTTGGGTAAAATGCCGGCATGCAACTGAAAGCATTTACGTCCATCAATGAGATCGGCCGCGAGGCGTGGAATGCCGTGTCCGGAATCGACCATCCGTTCCTGCGCTTCGAGTTTCTCTCGGCGCTGGAAAACAACCGCTGTGTCGGTCCGCGATTCGGCTGGCTGCCGTGCCACCTCGCGGCTTTCGAGGGGCCGCACCTGATCGGCGCGGTGCCGCTGTACATCAAGGACAATTCCTACGGCGAATTCGTGTTCGACTGGTCCTGGGCCGATGCTTACCAGCGTGCCGGCCTGGCGTACTACCCGAAAGCAGTGGTCGCCGTTCCCTACACTCCGGCCACCGGCCCCCGAATCCTCACCGCGGCGCACGCCGACCGCAATCGGGTCGCGAGTGCCCTGATCGATCTCGCGCAAGACTGGTTGCAAAGCCAGAACCTGTCGTCACTGCACTGGCTGTTTCCCGACACCGCAGACACCCGGCGACTGGAAGACCGGGGACTGCTCTTACGCCTTGGCTGCCAGTTTCACTGGCGGAACCAGGGCTACCGGGATTTCGACGACTATCTCGACTGCTTCAACTCACGCAAACGCAAGAAGGTCCGGCGCGAACGCCGTTACGTCGAACAGGCCGGTATCAATATTCGCATTGTGCATGGTCACGAAGCCAGCGATGCGGAGCTCGAGGTCATGCACGAATTCTATCGTTCCACGTTCGACAAGAAGTGGGGGCACGCGACCTTGAATCTGGGATTCTTTCGCGAGATCGCCGCCACCATGGGGCAACAGCTCGTGCTGGTAATCGCCGGTAAGGGTCCACGGATTGTCGCCGGCGCCATCTGCCTGCGTAGCGGCGACACGCTCTATGGACGCCACTGGGGCTGCTACGAGGACTATCACAGCCTGCACTTTGAAGCTTGCTACTACCAGGGCATCGACTACTGCATTGCCAACGGCCTCAGCCACTTCGAGCCAGGCGCGCAGGGCGAACACAAAATCAGTCGCGGTTTCCTGCCGACACCCACCTGGTCGGCGCACTCGATCGCGGACGCGGGATTCCGCAAAGTCGTCGACCGATTCCTGCAGCACGAAACCGCTGCCATGATCGACTATATACAGGAGCTGTCGGCGCATTCACCGTTCCGCCAGGGAGAAGCGGCGTGATCCCGCAGCGTCCCTTCTGGATCAGCCCCGCCGACCCCAGTCACGCCTTTCCGGACGTCAACCTGGCGTTGCGGGACCCGGACGGATTGCTGGCGGTGGGCGGCGATTTAAGTCCAGAGCGCATCCTCGCGGCGTACCGGCACGGTATCTTCCCGTGGTACAGCGATGAGCAACCGATACTCTGGTGGTCACCCGACCCGCGAACCATTCTGTTGCCGACGTCGCTGAAAGTTTCGCGCAGTCTGCGTAAGACCCTGAACGGGCAACGCTTTCGGGTAACGCTCGATACAGCTTTTCAAGAGGTCATCACGGCCTGCGCCGAACCCCGTGCCCGCAGCTTCGGCACCTGGATCACCCGTGACATGGCCGACGCCTACTGCAAGCTGTACACGCAAGGTTTCGCGCACTCAGTGGAATGCTGGCGCGAAGAGCGCCTCGCGGGCGGGCTCTACGGTGTCGCTATCGACCGGGTATTTTTTGGTGAATCAATGTTCAGCCGCGAGTCGAACGCATCCAAGGTCGCCTTCTGTCACCTGGTTCGCCAGTTGGCCGCGTGGGGCTTCGGTCTCATCGACTGCCAGGTCTACTCCAGTCATCTGGCCAGCCTGGGCGCCATGGAAATACCGCGCTCGCGCTTCGTGCAGCATCTGGACATTCTGTGCGATGGCAACCAACATACAGATTGGGAGTTTGATGCCGGACTGCTGGCCAAGCCGTGGTAAACATGGATAAGCGACCATCCGAACGGGAAGAAGAACTGCGCTTTTTCGCCACCGCGCCGCGACCCTGCGCCTATCTGCCGGGTCGCTCGGCCATTTCCGTGTTTGTCGACCCTGACGCGAGCTTATCCATGCCATTGTATAATCAGCTCGCGCAGTTCGGCTTCCGGCGCAGCGGCAACGACCTGTACGTTCCGGCGTGCCCGGGGTGCTCGGAATGCGTGCCGGTACGGGTACCGGTATCACGGTTCAAACGCTCCCGTAACCAGCAACGCGTATGGCAGGCGAACCGCGACCTGGTGTGGGAAATCCACGACCCTGCGTCTGCACCGCGACTCTTCCCGCTGTATCGGGATTACCTGCGGCGGCGTCATGCCGGCGGAGGCATGGACGATCCTACCGAGGAAGACTACCTGCGATTTCTTACCAGCGACTGGTGCGACAGCCTGTTTCTCGTCGGCATGCTTGGCCAGCACCCTGCTGTGGTGGCGGTAACCGACAAAATGGATAATGCGCTGTCGGCAGTGTACACCTTCTTCAACGCCGCGCTTGCCAGGCGCAGCTTCGGCACGCTGGCGATTCTGCGCCAGGTTGAGCTGGCGCGGGCGATGCAGTGTGACTGGCTGTACCTCGGCTACTGGATCGCGGGCAGTGAGAAAATGCACTACAAGAGCCGTTTCCGGCCGCTGCAGGGCTATCGCCAGGGCAGCTGGATCGACCTCTGACAACTGCCGTTCCAACTCTACCCACAATGGGGAAGTGCCATTTCTGGCTAATAATCGGTTATACTCCGCCGCTGTCGTTGATCAGACCAAGAGAAACAATGGCGAAGGAAGATCATATTGAAATGGAAGGCACGGTTGTTGAAACCCTGCCCAACACGATGTTCCGTGTCGAACTGGAAAACGGTCACGTGGTAACTGCCCACATTTCCGGCAAGATGCGCAAGCACTACATACGCATTCTCACCGGTGACAAGGTCACGGTCCAGCTCACGCCCTATGATCTGAGCAAAGGGCGCATCACCTACCGCGCCCGTTGACAGCTTCCTTCGGCCGCCAGGTACCGGCCGGATCAGAGAACCCCTTCCTCGACTTCCACATCGTGCACCAGCCGGCCGTCCTCGGCACGGATGACCAAGTGGCCACCGTTCGCCAGGCGTCCGAACAGCAGTTCTTCGGCCAAAGGCTTTTTGATGTGCTCCTGAATAACGCGCGCCATGGGGCGAGCCCCCATTTTGGGGTCGAAACCGTGTTCGGCCAGCCATTCACGCGCGGAATCAGCAACGTCCAGCGTAACGCCCTTATCCTGTAGCTGCGCCTCCAGTTCGTAGATAAACTTGTCCACCACGCGGGTGATGACCGCTGGATCCAGGGGTTTGAACTGGATAATCGCGTCGAGCCGATTGCGGAATTCCGGCGCAAACAGTTTCTTGATCATCTCCATCCCATCGCTGGAATGATCCTGGTGGGTGAATCCAATAGACGGACGGCTCATTTCCGACGCGCCGGCATTGGTCGTCATCGCAATCACCACGTTGCGGAAATCCGCCTTGCGGCCGTTGTTGTCGGTCAGCCTGCCATGGTCCATGACCTGCAGTAGCAGGTTGAAAACATCGGGGTGGGCTTTTTCGATCTCGTCGAGTAACAGCACAGCATGCGGATGTTTGGTGATGGCCTCGGTCAACAGGCCACCCTGGTCGAACCCGACGTAACCGGGCGGTGCGCCGATAAGCCTGGAAACCGTGTGGCGCTCCATATATTCAGACATATCGAAGCGGATCAGCTCAATGCCCATGATCAGTGCCAGCTGACGTGTGACCTCGGTCTTGCCCACACCGGTCGGACCAGCAAACAGGAAGCAGCCAATTGGCTTCTGGTCGGCAGCCAGGCCGGAACGGGACATCTTGATAGCGCTGGCCATGGTCTCAATCGCCTCGTCCTGGCCGTAGACGACCATTTTCAGGTCGCGCTCCAGGGTACGCAGCGAATCCTTGTCCGAGGCCGACACGGTCTTTGCAGGGATTCGCGCAATCTTGGACACAATACTCTCGATATCGCCGACACTGATGACCTTCTTGCGACGTGATGGCGGCAGCAAACGCTGGTTGGCACCGGCTTCGTCGATCACATCGATGGCCTTGTCCGGCAGGAAACGGTCATTAATATAGCGCGACGACAATTCCACCGCGGCACGCAACGCCTTGGCCGAGTACTTGACGTCGTGGTGTTCCTCGAAACGCGACTTGAGCCCCTTGAGGATACTGTAAGCCTCGTCGACAGTGGGTTCGACAACGTCGATCTTCTGGAAACGCCGTGCCAGCGCGCGATCCTTCTCGAAGATACCCCGATACTCGTGGTAAGTCGTGGAACCGATGCACTTCAGTTCACCAGATGCCAGCATGGGCTTGATCAGGTTCGAAGCATCCATGACACCGCCCGAAGCGGCACCGGCCCCGATGATGGTATGGATTTCATCGATGAACAGGATGGCACCCGGTTCCTTGCGCAGCTGGGACAATACCCCTTTCAGGCGTTTCTCGAAATCGCCGCGGTACTTGGTGCCGGCGACCAGTGCACCCATGTCCAGCGAGTAAATGGTGCTGTTCAACAGCACCTCGGGGACATCACCGTCGACGATCAGCTTGGCCAGCCCTTCCGCCAGCGCCGTCTTACCAACGCCGGCTTCGCCAACGTACAGCGGATTGTTCTTGCGCCGCCGGCAAAGAATCTGAATCGTGCGCTCGATTTCCGAACGACGCCCGATCAGCGGGTCGATCTTGCCCTTCATCGCCAACTCGTTCAGATTGGTGGCGAAACTCTCCAGCGGTTTCTTCGGCGCATTGTCAGTAGTCGCAATGCCCTCTGATTCTGTGGCGGCATCCTCCTCGCTCTGCTCGCCTGCCACCTTCGAAATACCGTGAGACATATAGTTGACCACGTCCAGCCGGGTGACATCCTGCTTGTTGAGGAAGTATGCCGCCTGCGACTCCTGCTCGCTGAAAATCGCGACCAGCACATTGGCGCCGGTGACTTCTTTCTTGCCCGATGACTGCACGTGAAAGACCGCGCGTTGCAGCACGCGCTGGAAACCCAGGGTCGGCTGTGTTTCCCGGTTGTCGTTAGGTGGAAGCAGCGGTGTGGTTTCGTCAAGAAAACCGGTCAGTTCTCTTTTCAGCTTGTCCAGGTCCGCACCGCAGGACTTGAGAACTTCAGCCGCGGTCGGATTATCCAGCAAAGCCAGCAACAGATGCTCGACCGTCATGAACTCGTGTCGTTTTTCCCTGGCCTCTTTGAAAGCCAAATTGAGCGTAAACTCCAACTCTTTGCTTAGCATCTTGACTACCTCATTACCCTACTAGGCCTCCTCCATGGCACACAGTAGCGGATGTTGATTCTGGCGCGAGTACTCATTGACCTGCACAACTTTTGTTTCCGCAATATCTTTGGTGTATACCCCGCACACCCCCTTACCCCGGGTATGTACGTGTAACATGACCTGTGTTGCTTTTTCTCTTGGCATCCCAAAAAACTTTTCCAGCAACAACACCACGAATTCCATTGGGGTGTAGTCGTCGTTGTGTAACACAACCTTGTACAAAGGGGGGCGCTTCAGCTTCGGCCTGGCTTCCAGGACCGAGAGGCCATGATCACCCGAACGTTGCGTTTCCTTTCCCATAAGCCAATTTTAACCGATTTTAGGCCCCCCGGGCGTCAGAATCCCACCGCCGATTTAACAGCATACACATGCTTTCAAAACAAGCAAGCGTCATGCCTAAGCCAGTGATCTGAAGGGCTTTTCCGAGCAACCCGAAACTTGACTAATTCGCTCCGGCGTCCAACAATAGACGGTGCCTTATAGGCCAAAGGAGGGGTCGTTATTGTTGCCAGAGAGCACGGAACGACGCATTCAGATAAAAAGCGGGTCCATCACCCGCCGAAGAACGCAGTGAGGATTTGAAAGTCATGGCGACAGGAATTGTAAAATGGTTCAGTAATGCCAAGGGTTATGGATTTATCTCCCCCGACGAAGGCGGCGATGACATATTCGCCCATTTCTCTTCGATAGAAATGGATGGCTACAAGAGCCTGAAGGAAGGTCAACGGGTACAATTTGACATATCGACCGGTCCGAAGGGCTTACAGGCGAGCAAGATCTGCTGCGCAGATTCTGCTACCACCTAGGAGGCTGTCGGACTTGGGCGATCGTAGCGAGCAAGGTGGGAGGGCGAGGCCATTGTTTCGATCGTTTGAGGAGAATAGCCGTAGCTATTTGACGAAAAGGATCGGGAAAATGGGGCGCTCTCCCACCGGCGCAGTAGATCAGCCCCAAGTCCGACAGCCTCCTGGGAGGCTGTCCGAGTCATCTTCGCGTAGCGAGAAAGTGGGAGAGCGAGGATAGTTTTTCGAAGGTTTGAGGAACATAGCACTGACTATGTAACGAAAAGCTTCGGAAAAACGGACCGCTCTCCCGCTTTCGCAGTAACAGCATGATCACTCGGACAGGCTCCGAGACGAGCTGCTACGGGCCTTCCCAGCCCGCCGTCGTGGCTGCGGAGAGCACGACGGGGGCGCGTCTGCCTTAGCGCATATTGTCAACGATTGCCTCGCCAAACTGCGAGCAACTGAGCTTGGTAGCGCCTTCCATCAGGCGTTCCAGGTCATAGGTTACGGTTTTTCTGACGATCGCCCCGGACAAGCCCTTGACGATCAGATCGGCAGCGGCATTCCAACCCATATGCCGCAGCATCATTTCCGCCGACAGAATCAGCGACGCCGGGTTGACCTGGTCCCGGCCCGCGTATTTCGGTGCGGTGCCGTGAGTCGCCTCAAACAAAGCAACCCGATCCGACAGATTGGCGCCAGGCGCCATACCGATCCCGCCGACCTGCGCCGCCAGCGCGTCGGAAACATAGTCGCCGTTCAAATTGAGGGTGGCGATGACGCTGTACTCCGCCGGCCGCAACAGGATCTGCTGTAAGAACGCGTCGGCGATGACATCCTTGACGATAATCTCCCTGCCTGTCTTCGGGTTCTTAAACGAGCACCAGGGACCGCCATCGATCTCGACCGCGGCAAACTCCTCTTTCGCCAGGGCGTAGCCCCAGTTCTTGAAGGCGCCTTCGGTGAACTTCATGATGTTGCCCTTATGCACCAGTGTTACCGAGGAACGATCCTGGTCAATGGCATACTGCAGTGCACGCCGCACCAGCCGCCGGGTGCCTTCGGCCGACACCGGCTTGATACCGATGCCCGACGTTTGCGGGAAACGGATCTTGGTTACGCCCATTTCGTTCTGCAGGAAGTCGATGACTTTCTTTACCTCGGGTGTCCCCGCCTCCCACTCGATACCGGCATAAATGTCTTCCGAGTTTTCCCTGAAGATCACCATGTTGGTCTTTTCGGGTGCCTTGAGCGGACTGGGGGTGCCGTCAAAGTAGCGCACCGGGCGCAGGCACAGGTACAGGTCCAGCTCCTGTCGCAAGGCCACATTCAGCGAGCGGATGCCCCCGCCCACGGGGGTGGTCAGCGGGCCCTTGATGGCCACACTGAAATCCTTGATGGCGTCCAGGGTCTCGGCGGGCAGCCAGGTATTCTCACCATACACGGCGTTAGATTTTTCTCCGGCATAGATTTCCATCCACGCGATACGGCGCTTGCCGCCAAATGCGCTGTCGACCGCCGCGTCGACCACGTGGCGCATCACCGGCGTAATGTCCACACCGGTACCGTCGCCTTCAATAAAGGGAACGATGGGCTGATCCGGGACATTAAGTGACAGGTCATCGTTGACACTGATCTTCTCGCCCCGGTCAGGCACAACAATCTTCTGGTAACCCATTAGTCTTCCTGGTCTGGTGAAAATGCACGCGGGATTGTATCAAATTGGCCGAGGATTACACGGCAAGTCCGGAAAGGTCAGGGCAAAAGAAACCCCGCACCTTGATGGTGCAGGGCCTGTGGGGGGGCAGCCTTCGCTGAGCTGCCTTAGGTTTCGCCGCCAGCGGCCTTGATCAGCGACTCTTCGATGGCGTTGGGTGCACACATGATATTGAAGAAACTTGCACCGTTGTCGCTCTGGATCATCGGCAGATACGGCCAGCTGATGGCGATGCGGAAGCGTGCATACAGGGCATACACGTTACCGTCGGACACCAGGATCTCGTACGGCAGATGAGCGGTGGAACGGATATCGCCTTTGTCGACACGGCTCATGATGTATTCGTCACCACTGCAGCCGCTGTCGGTCAGCGCGACACCGAATACGGTTTCATCCTTGCCGGGAATGTCTATGCGATACACTTTGGTTGCACCGCCACGCCCTTTGGCAAGACCCTCTTCAACCGCCGCGATGGCTTCTTCCTGACTGTCGTACTCGGCAAGCTCGCTGGGATCGTCGAAATATTCCATGCCGAACATGTAATGGTACTTGCGCAGATCGCCCGCGCTCAGCTGCTTGTCACCGCTGCCGTACTCCTGCTTGTCCCCGAGCGCGCTCTTGAGGCTGGCCAGGGCTGCTGATGCACTCGAGGTGTCTTCAATGCGATAGGCGTTGGCGAGGTACACCGGGTTGGTGTAGCTGACCTGCACATCGTCACCGACTTTGGTGACACTGACACGCTGACCGGCCTCGTAGCCGCCGAACTCGGAACTGGCGGCCGCTTTCTTCAACTTGTCATTGGTGATGGCGATGACAATCGCGCCGTCATAGGGCGAGTACGTCCCGACGACCTCGAAACCCGCGGCCTGTACCTTGCTCTTGACGTTGCTGGCCACCGCCTGGATGTCCCCGGTGGTTTCATAAGCCAGCACAAACGGCTTCAGGGTTTCATCTGCAAGTGCACTGCCGAAAGAGAGTGCGAGCAACGCACCCGAAATACACAACTGCTTGACGACCTTATGCATGACGACTTCTCCTCAGGTGATAGTCGCGTTATTTGGTATATCCAGAATCTGCGCGGGGCAATTCCAGCGTTATTATTATGGCCTTGGCAACTCTGCCGGTTCTCCGGGCCAGAACAACGACTTGCCTGGAGAACCGGAGGTGAACCCGCGCAAAGTGGCTCAGGTCATGGCGCTTACTTTATGTCACGGCCACATAATGTCAAGTCTATGACGCCTGACTTGGGCATTTTTTTGCGGAAGCGCGCGAATTACAATAAATAACTAATTGTTTATACTTTAATTCGCTAAACAAGAGGACACTTTAGACAATATGGTCTGGAAACCAAGGGTGACAGTGGCAGTCGTGGCGGAACAGAACGGGCGCTACCTGATGGTCGAAGAAGCTGTCGAAGGACAAATCCGCTTTAACCAGCCGGCCGGCCACCTCGAAGACGGTGAAAGCCTGGTAGATGCCGCCATCCGCGAATGCCTGGAGGAAACCGCCTGGCGGTTTGAGCCCGCAGCACTGGTCGGCATCTACCGATGGCGCAACGCGTCGGCCGCCGATACGTACCTGCGGGTTACGTTTGCCGGCCGCTGCACCGTGCATCAGCCCGACCTGCCGCTGGACGCGGGTATCGTCGCCGCACACTGGCTGACACCTGAGGAAATCCGGCAACGCCAACCGCAGTTGCGCAGCCCCCTGGTGATGCACTCCTTCACCGACTACCTGCAGGGCAGACGTTACCCGCTCGAACTGCTCATCGACATCGACGGGGACAACAACGCTTGAAACAGCGTGCAGTGATCGTTGGCCTGTCCGGCGGCGTCGACTCGGCGGTCGCCGCCGCCCTGCTGCTCGACCAGGGATACCAGGTAGAAGCCCTGTTCATGAAGAACTGGGACGAGGACGACGAACCGGGTTACTGCCCTGCTGAACAGGATCTTGCCGATGCGCGCGCGGTCGCCGGGATACTCGGCATCACGCTGCACACGGTAAGTTTTTCCAGCGACTACTGGAACCGGGTATTCGCCGGCTTTCTTGCCGAGTACCAGGCCGGCCGCACGCCCAACCCGGACATCCTGTGCAACCAGGAAATCAAGTTCAAAGCCTTTCTGGACTACGCGCTGGATCTCGGCGCCGAAGGTATTGCCACCGGCCACTACGCGCGTGTCGAGGGCGAGCCGAACCAGCGTCGCTTACTCAAGGGCCGGGATCACAACAAGGACCAGAGTTACTTCCTCTACCGCCTCGACCAGCGGGCGCTCAACCACAGCCTGTTTCCACTCGGCGATCTGGACAAAAGCCAGGTGCGGGAGATCGCCGCCGAACGCGGCTTTCCCAATGCTTCGAAGAAAGACAGCACCGGCATCTGTTTCATCGGTAAACGCAAGTTCAGAGATTTTCTCGCCCGCTACCTACCGACACAGCCCGGCGAGATCGTCAGTGTCGACGGCGAACTGCTGGGCCGCCACCAAGGCCTCATGTTCCACACCATTGGGCAGCGCCAGGGCCTGGGTATCGGCGGCATCCGCGACAACAGCAGCGAACCCTGGTATGTCGTCGACAAGGAGCTGGCGACAAACAGGCTGGTAGCAGCCCAGGGCAACCGGCATCCGGCGTTGTTCCGCGCTGCGCTGCGCGCCGGCGACCTGCACTGGATCCGGAGCCGGCCGCCGCAGACACCCTTCTTGTGCCAGGCGCGTATCCGTTACCGGCAGCCCGTGCAGGCGTGTACGTTGAGGACAGTGGACACCGCGGGCGCCGAGGTGGAGTTCGATACGCCGCAACGCGCCGTGACACCGGGACAGGCCGTGGTGTTCTACAGCGGTGACGACTGCCTGGGAGGTGGTACGATTCAGTGATGACAATCAGAACCGAAAATAACCGCACGCTGGCGTTTGCCGGCATGCTGCAGGCCCTGCAGCTGGTTCAACAAACGGCCCACGGCAGACCCTACGACGTGGTTGCCTTCCAGGCAACGCTGGGCAGCGTCCTGACGCTGGATTCGACGTCCGTCGAAGAAATCTACCGCGGGGTGGACGGTGTGCGTAACGGGCTGCGCCTGTTACCCATCCAGTTGCTTGCCGAAAAGCGCAAACCCGACCCTGAACTGAGCCGCTACCTCGTCGTCCTCCTGCACCTGGAACGCAAGCTCAGCAAGCGCGCGGACCTGCTGGAGCGCCTGCGCACGGGAATTGAACACGCGCAGCGACAGGTTGAGCACTTCGACATCGGCCACCCCAACGTGCTCGCCAGTCTTGCCAACACCTATTCGGAAACCATCAGTACGCTGCACCCGCGCATTATGGTCAATGGCGACCCATCGCGTTTGCGGGACACTGCAGTTGCCGACCAGGTACGCGCCCTGTTGCTGGCCGCGATGCGCTCAGCGGTACTGTGGCGGCAGTGCGGCGGCACCCGTCTGGGGTTGCTGCTCGGACGGCGCAAGTTAACGGATATCGCCAATGAACTTCTGCGCAAAAAATACACTTCGAATCAATAGTATTGCATGTCCACATGTTAATTAAACTGTTATGAGTGGCACGCTACCGCCTCAAAGCCGGCGGCGTGCAAAGCTGATGTTGGGTCTGCGCCCCTATCCAGTTGATTTCAAATAGACCATAATTGGCGCTCAGTTTCGACTTTGCTGGCAGGAGCATTGAATGAGCAACAGTTTTTCCACCCGTGACAGCCTGACTGTCGGCGGCAAAGGCTACGAGATCTACCGCCTGACCGCCCTGCAACAGGATGTCACGCGTCTTCCCTATTCTCTCAAGGTATTGCTCGAAAACCTGCTGCGCTGTGAAGACGGCAAGACCGTCACCCGGGGGGATATCAAAGCCCTGATCAACTGGGACCCCAGCGCAGAACCCAGCCAGGAAATCGCCTACCGGCCGGCGCGCGTGCTGATGCAGGACTTCACCGGCGTACCCGCGGTCGTGGACCTCGCCGCCATGCGCGACGCCATGAAGCGCCTCGGCGGCGATCCCCAAAAGATCAACCCGCTGCAGCCCGCGGAACTGGTCATCGACCATTCCGTGCAGATCGACAGTTTTGGCACCAGGGATGCCATCGACCTGAACGCCAGGATCGAATACCAGCGCAACCAGGAGCGCTACAGTTTCCTGAAGTGGGGCCAGAACGCCTTTTCCAACTTTAAGGTCGTGCCGCCGGATACCGGCATCGTTCACCAGGTCAACCTGGAATACCTGGCCCGCGTGGTGTTCGCCCAGGAGAACAACGGTGTGCTGCAGGCCTACCCCGATACGCTGGTAGGCACCGATTCGCACACCACCATGATCAACGGGCTGGGCGTACTCGGCTGGGGCGTCGGCGGCATCGAGGCCGAAGCGGCTATGCTGGGTCAGCCCGTGTCGATGCTGATCCCCCAGGTGGTGGGTTTCAAACTCACGGGTAAACTGCCGGAAGGGGCCACCGCGACCGACCTGGTACTGGTAGTCGTGGAAATGTTGCGCAAGCACGGTGTGGTCGGCAAGTTCGTCGAGTTCTTCGGCAACGGCCTGGATCATCTGTCGCTGGCTGACCGCGCGACCATCGCCAACATGGCGCCCGAGTATGGCGCCACGTGCGGCATTTTCCCCATCGACGCGGAAACGCTGAACTACCTGCGTCTGTCGGGTCGCGATGCGCAGCAGATCGCGCTGGTTGAAGCCTACGCGCGCGCGCAGAACATGTTCCGCGCCGCTGATCAGAGCGATGCGGACTACAGCAGCGTAGTCGAACTGGATATCTCCGGCGTGGTGCCGAGCCTTGCCGGCCCCAAACGGCCGCAGGACCGCGTGTCGCTGTCTGAATCGAAGCCGGCCTTCAACACCGCCCTTAAGGCCCTCAAGCAGGAACGCAACCTCACCAGCCACCCGGTTAAAGGCAGTGTGCGCGGCCAGGACTTCGAACTGGACGACGGCGCTGTGGTCATCGCCGCGATCACCTCGTGCACCAACACCTCCAACCCATCGGTGATGCTCGGTGCGGGCCTGGTGGCGCAGAAGGCGGTGAAAAGAGGCCTCAAGGTCAAACCCTGGGTAAAGACCTCGCTGGCGCCCGGCTCCCAGGTCGTCACCGAATACCTCAACGCCGCCGGCCTGATGGACGACCTGGAACAGCTTGGTTTTCATGTCGTTGGCTACGGCTGCACGACCTGTATCGGCAACTCGGGACCGTTGCCGGAACCGGTATCCAATGCGATCGCCGAAGGCAACCTGTCGGTCTGTGCGGTACTGTCGGGCAACCGCAATTTCGAGGGCCGCGTGCACGCCGAAGTGCGCATGAACTACCTGGCGTCACCGCCGCTGGTGGTCGCCTACGCCATTGCCGGCACCATGAACATCGACCTGTATCTGGAGCCCATCGGTCAGGATACCAACGGTCGAGACGTTTTCCTGAAAGACATCTGGCCGAGCCAGCAGGAAGTCAACGCGGCGGTCAGTGGCAGCGTTACCCGCGACGAGTTCACCCGGGTATACCGTGAGGTGTTTGCCGGTGCCAACCGCTGGCGCGCTCTCGACGCGCCCGCCCATCAGCTGTTCGACTGGCGTGACGATTCGACTTATATCCAGAACCCGCCCTACTTCGAAGGCATGAGCCGCGAAGCCGGTGAGGTTGGCGACATCCACGGCGCGCGCGTACTGGCCAAGCTCGGCGATTCGGTGACCACGGATCACATATCACCCGCTGGCGCCATCAAACCCGACAGCCCGGCCGGCACCTACCTGCTGGAACACGGCGTGCGGCCCGCCGACTTCAATTCGCTCGGCTCGCGCCGTGGCAATCACGAAGTCATGATGCGCGGCACCTTCGCCAACATCCGCCTGCGTAACCAGCTGGCACCGGGCACCGAAGGCGGCGTCACCCGGCACCTGCCGAGCGACCAGCAGATGAGCATCTACGACGCCGCCATGCGCTACAAACAGGAGGACGTGCCGCTGGTGGTGCTGGCTGGCAAGGAATACGGCTCCGGTTCATCGCGCGACTGGGCGGCCAAGGGCCCGCGCCTGCTGGGCGTGCGCGCGGTCATTGCCGAAAGCTACGAGCGCATCCATCGCACCAACCTCGTGTGCATGGGTATCCTGCCGCTGCAGTACCAGGATGGCGACAGCGCCGAATCGCTGGGCCTGACGGGTCGCGAAGTCTTCAGCATCGAAGGCCTGGGTGATGGCTCGGCCAGAGAGGTAACCGTCAGCGCCGTCGCCGAAGACGGCAGCGCCCGGCGTTTTCAGGCACGGGTGCGCATCGACACGCCGCAGGAAGTTGAATACTACCGCCACGGCGGTATCCTGCAGTATGTGCTGCGCCAGCTGGCGGCTTGATGCAAACTGTTATTAACCACAGAGGCGCACGGAGGCGCACTGAGGGATACGTTGAGAAAGTTGTTTACCGCTAAGTCGCGCCAGGTCGCGCTAAGTTTATTAGAGCAATCTCCTGTCAACCGCGAGCGCACAGCCGTTGTGGCCAGGTTCCGCTGCGGACCTCAGAGAATGTCGCTCGCGCCTTGCGCTAAACAATGCGCAGCCGATCTGGGTTGCAAGCTGAGGCTGGCAGCCAGACACTGGCCGCTGATCCCTGTAACAAACTTGGCGCGACTTCGCGGTCAACGAATATTTACCTCCCACAGTGCGCCTCTGTGGTCAACCACAAACCAGGCAGGTAACAATGGATCTGACATCACTGACCGCTGTTTCCCCCGTCGATGGGCGCTACGCCCGCAAGACCGAAGCGCTGCGCCCCATCTTCAGCGAATTCGGACTGATCCGGCACCGCGTGCTGGTCGAAGTGCGCTGGCTGCAGGCAATGGCAGCACGTGAAGACATCACCGAAATCAGCGCGCTGAGCGAACACGCCAACGGCATACTCAACGGCATTGTCGACAGATTCAGCGAGGAGGATGCGCAGCGGGTAAAGAATATCGAACGCACCACCAACCACGACGTCAAGGCGGTGGAATACTTCCTTAAGGAAAAGATTGCCGGCAACACCGAGCTGGAGGTCGTCAGCGAGTTTATCCACTTCGCCTGTACCTCAGAAGACATCAACAACCTCGCCTACGCGCTGATGTTGCGCGAGGCGCGCGGCCAGGTACTGTTGCCGCAGATAGACGAGGTTATTCAGGCCCTCACGACGCTGGCCCACCAGACCGCCGAGATGCCCATGCTGTCGCGCACCCACGGGCAGCCGGCCACGCCGACCACCCTGGGCAAGGAAATGGCCAACGTCGTCCACAGGCTGCGGCGCCAGCGTGAGCAGGTCGCCGCGGTCAAATTGATGGGCAAGATCAACGGCGCGGTCGGCAACTACAACGCCCACATGATTGCCTACCCTGAGATCGACTGGCCGTCGTTTGCCGAGCGGTTCGTAACCGACCTTGGTCTGGAGTGGAACAGCTACACCATCCAGATCGAACCGCACGACTACATCGCCGAGCTGTTCGATGCCATAGCACGCTACAATGTGGTGCTGATCGATTTCGCCCGCGACATGTGGAGCTACATCTCGCTGGCCTATTTCAAACAGAAAGCCGTCGCCGGCGAGATCGGTTCCTCGACGATGCCGCATAAGGTCAACCCCATCGACTTTGAAAACGCCGAAGGCAACTTCGGTCTCGCCAACGCGATCTTCGACCACCTTGCCATGAAGCTGCCGGTTTCACGCTGGCAGCGCGACCTCACCGATTCCACCGTGCTGCGCAACCTCGGCGTCGGCATCGCCCATTGCGTCATTGCCTACGATTCGCTGCTGCGCGGCCTGAACAGGCTGGAGCCCAGCCCGCAACGTCTGCTGGAAGATCTTGAAGGCGCCTGGGAAGTGCTCGCCGAAGCGGTGCAGACGGTTATGCGCCGTTACGGCGTGGACCAGCCCTACGAGAAACTCAAGGAACTGACCCGTGGCAAGGGCATCAGCCCGGACTCGCTGCAGGCTTTCATCGCCGGACTGGACATACCTGAGGCGGCCAAACAGCAACTCGCCACACTGACTCCTGCGAGCTATATCGGTAACGCGGTGGCGCTGGCAAAGGCGATATAACCGCGCGAACGGGCTGAACTGCATGGATAACGAAGAAAACTTCCGCCAGTTTACCGAACTGCGGCTGGGCATATCCGGCATGGAGATCGCATTGCTGACGCGTGCCGAAACCCGACACGCAACCGAGCTCATGGTTCAGCAGTGCCTGTCGACACTGGAGATTTTTACACGCGACCTGGACGCACCGCTGTATGACCAGGAACCGTTCCTGCAGGCCTTGAGCGCACTGTGCCTGGCTAACCGCAAGGCGTGTATCCGCATCCTGGTGCAGGATCCCACGCCGGCGGTCAAACGCAGTCACCGGCTGATAGAACTGAGCCGCCGCCTGAGCAGTTCCATCGAACTGCGTCAGCCGCACCCGGACTACCGTCACCACAACGAAGCCTTCCTGATCGCCGACAGTTGCGGACTGGTCCACCGCTCGCTGGCCGACCGTTACGAAGGTACCGCCAACTTTTACGACCTGATCGCCGCTGAGCGCAAACTGGATTTCTTTACCGAAGTCTGGGAACGCAGCGAAGCCCACCCGGAGTTCCGCAGGTTGCACATCTAGATGAAACAGCTCCTCGTTCCGCTGCTGGCACTCTGCCTGACAGCACTCACGGCCCAGGCCGACTCCATCACCACTATCCAGCTGCACAACCGGCCTGCCGAGGAGATCATCCCTCTGGTCAAGCCGATGCTCGGCCAGGCCGATGCCATCACCGGCCAGGGTTTCCAGGTCTTCCTGCGCGCGCCGGCGGCGACCCAGACCCAGATAGAACAGATGATATCGGCCCTGGACGTGGCGCCGAAAATGCTGCTGATTTCGGTGTTCCAGGGCAGCCAGCGCGACCTGCGCGCCCTCCGTGTCGAAGGCGGCTTTCAGGCCCACGGCGACGACGGCAGCGTCAGCGTTGGCACCAGCAGGGAACGCGGCCGGGGCGGCGACGTCAGTATCAGCACCCGCAACGCCAGCGGTCGCGCCGGCGTCATCAGTACCCGTGGCCGGCTGCAGGATAACCCCATACACCAGCTGCGGATCAGCGAAGGCAGCGAGGGCTATATCGAAACCGGCCAATCCATCCCCTACTTCTCCGGCGCGCGCTGGGTGGCGCCGGGCGCGGTGCTCGGTGGTGTCCAATACGAGGATGTGACCACCGGCTTCTACGTGCTGCCGCGCGTACATGGTGATCAGGTCACAGTGCAGGTGAGCCCGTTTAAACAGTCACCGAGCACTACGCGAGGCGGCGAAATCAACACCCAGAGCGCGCGCACCACCATCACCGGCCGGCTCGGCGAGTGGTTCCCCATCGGAGGCACCACCGAGCAGACACAGCAGTCGCGCAGCAGCATCGGCAGTTACAGCTCGACACAGAGCCGCAACGAGGAAAGCATCTGGATCAAGGCGGATCTGGCACCCTGAGCATTAGGCCCACAGCAACCTGTTAAGGCATGGATTGACAAAGCCTCATGTCCGTCGGCGGGTGTCGGCCGCAGGGATGCGGCCGTCAAGCCTACAGGGATGTATTTACGGCGCCCCGCTGAGAGACATGAGGCTTTGTCAATGTGATTTCTGGTAATGCAAGGCAACAAGGAGAACACCGGCATGTTTGGTTTTCAGGAATTCGTCATCTTCATCCTGATCCTGGCGGTGGCGCTGGTCGCCATGGGCGTCAAGTCGGTCCCGCAGGGTATGGAATACACCGTTGAACGCTTCGGCCGCTACACCAGAACGCTGCGTCCGGGTCTCAACCTCATCACCCCCATCATTGACCGCATCGGCGCCAGGCTGAACATGATGGAACGCGTCATGGACGTGCCCTCGCAGGAGGTCATCACCCGCGATAACGCCATGGTCACCGTCGACGGCGTGGTGTTTTTCCAGGTGCTGGACGCCGCCAAAGCCGCTTACGAGGTCAGTCAGCTGGAACTGGCCGTCCTCAACCTGACCATCACCAACGTGCGTACCGTCATGGGCTCCATGGACCTGGACGAGCTGCTGTCTCAGCGCGACAAAATCAACGCCCAGCTGCTGCATGTCGTCGACGATGCCACCACCCCCTGGGGTATCAAGGTAACCCGTATCGAGATCAAGGACATCACCCCGCCGCGCGACCTGGTCGACGCCATGGCCCGGCAGATGAAGGCGGAACGCGAAAAACGCGCCAATATCCTCGAAGCCGAAGGCTTCCGGCAGGCAGAAATACTTAAGGCCGAAGGCGAAAAACAGTCCGCCATCCTGGAGGCCGAAGGCAAGCGGCAGGCGGCGTTCCTGGCCGCAGAAGCCCGCGAGCGCCTTGCAGAAGCCGAAGCCAAGGCCACCCACATGGTGTCGCAGGCCATCGCCAAGGGTGACATCAACGCCATCAACTATTTCGTCGCCACCAAGTATGTCGAGGCGCTGCAGAGCATTGCCATGTCACCCAACGAAAAGCTGGTGCTCATGCCGCTGGAAGCCGCCAGCGTCATCGGCGCCCTGGGTGGGATTACCGAACTCGCCAAAGAAGCCCTGTCCAGGCAGCGGGGCGGCCAGGCATGACCCTGGACACGCTGAGTCACTGGCACTGGTGGATTCTGGCGGTGACGCTGGTGATCCTGGAAGTCTTCGCGCCCGGCGCCTTTTTCCTCTGGCTGGGAATCGCCGCGGGCGTCGTCGGCGCGCTGGTCTACGTTATGCCCGCGCTGGGCTGGGAATACCAGGTACTCACTTTCTCCGTGCTGTCGGTCATCAGCATCATTGTCTGGCGCAGGTTTTTCCGCGCGCAGCCATCTGACACTGACCAACCGGCGCTGAACCGCCGGGGCGAACAGTACGTCGGGCGTACCTTCACGCTGACCGAACCCATCGTCAACGGCGTGGGAAAAATCCGCGTCGACGATTCGACCTGGAAAATACACGGCAAAGACTGTCCCGCCGGCAGTCAGGTAAAGGTGACCGGCGCCGACGGCACCATATTGAACATTAAATGCCTGACCCGCGGTGACGCGTGAACGCCTGCTTGCAGCCAAACCCGGGCGCAGGCCGGGCGGCGGGCGTTACTTGCCTATCAGTTTGAGGAACTCGGTGCGGGTGCGGTAGTTTTCGCGGAAGGTGCCGGTCATCATGGACGTCACTGTTTTCGAGTTCTGCTTTTCCACGCCGCGCATCATCATGCACAGATGCTCGGCTTCGATGACGACGCCAACACCGGTGGCATCGGTAGCATCGTGTATGGCATTGGCGATCTGCGTCGTCAGCTGTTCCTGTATCTGCAAGCGGCGCGCATACATGTCTACGATGCGCGCTATCTTCGACAGCCCGATCACCTTGCCTTGCGGCAGATAGGCCACGTGGGCCTTGCCAATGAACGGTAACAGGTGATGCTCGCACAGCGAGTACAGCTCGATATCCCTGACAATGACCATCTGGTCGTTGTCAGAGGGGAATACGGCGCCATTGATCACTTCGTTGAGGTCCTGATGATACCCGCGGGTCAGATAAGCCATCGCCTTGGCGGCGCGTTCCGGTGTCTTCAGCAGGCCTTCCCGCGTGGGATTCTCCCCAATGCCCGCAATAATATTCCGATAACTCCTGGCGATATCCTCAATCATTGTTGTGATCCTGTGCTGGTCGGCGAACACGGCCAAGCATAGTCCGCCTGTTCCCGGTAAATCCAGCCGAAGCGTCGCGCATATCCTGCAGACCGTATGCGGTTGTTCCAGGTAGACGAACCCCTGGGGAAAATCCAGGGCCAACATTGTCCGGCGGGCTCCGAGACGGAAGTCGGCGGTGTTGACGGCCCCACAGTGAAGGTCCGTCGCAACACCTGAGCAAGCCGCTCAAGACAATCAGCCGGTCTGCCGATCAGGTCAGAATGACACTTTCATGACCGGATACCGGATGCCGCTCACCCTATCTACCAGTCAGTTTTACCGGCTCATTGCGTCCGTAATCGTTGCCGTGCTGGCCGCCCCGCTGCAGGCACGGCAATATCAGACAAACGGCAATTCTTTCAGCGTAACACCGCTGCCTGACTGGGTGGACTGGGCGGAGCTGCCGCCGGAATCCGACCAGCGCCCCGGACAGGCGGTTGCCTACCGCCTGGTCGATCGTCAGGTCAATATCACGGAAACCGGCGAGACCCAGTTCACCCGTCTGGTCACCCAGCCGCTTACCGAAGCCGGTCTGCACCAGGCCGCGGTCGTCGAGGTCAACTTCAACCCGGCTTTCCAGCGTCTCGCCATCCACAAACTGAGCCTGGCACGCGGCGGTCGGACAATTGATAAACTGCGGCCCGAACAGGTCCACCTCATCCAGCGCGAAGAGGATTTCGACAACAATCTGTATGACGGCATCATTACCGCCACTATCATTATCGACGACGTCCGGCTCAAGGACTCTATCGACCTGGCCTACTCCATCGAAGGCCGTAACCCGGTATTCGGCAATAAATACTTTTCCGCCTTCGCTTTGGGATGGGCGGTACCGGTCGATGTTGCCCGGCTGCGCTTGTCGGCGCCAGCCAGCCGCAAACTCTATATGCGCTCGTTCAACGGCCGGCTGGAACCGGTTATCCGCCACAGCAACGGCCGCACCGAATACCAGTGGTCGCTGACAGATACACCCGCGATTGTCGAGGACGATAATGCACCGACCTGGCATCAGCCCTATCCCGGCGTCCAGATTACCGAATACCGCCGCTGGCTCGAGGTGACGACCTGGGCGGACAGCCTGTATAGCCACAGCAGTGAACTGCCGCCGACGCTGCATAACACGCTGCAGCAATGGCTCAAGGACGAACCAGATAAGAAACAGCTCGCGGTCCGCGCCCTTAAACTGGTACAGGATGAAGTCCGTTACTTCGGTATCGAACTGGGTCAGAACTCGCACCGGTCGAGCCGGCCCGCGGAAGTCTATGCACGCCGCTACGGCGACTGTAAGGACAAGGCGTCGCTGCTGGTGGCCATACTGGACCAGCTGGGCATCACGGCCTATCCGGCACTGGTTTCAACCGAGTATCAGCGCGAAATCGATAACTGGCTGCCCGCCCCGGGGCTGTTTGACCATGTCATTGTAACGACAAAACTGGACGGCAAACGCTACTGGCTGGACGCCACCCGTAATTACCAGCAAGGCAGCCTGGATACACTGAGCGTACCGGATTACGAACGGGCGCTGATCATCCGCAAGGGCGAAGATCGCCTGACCCCTATTGAAATCAGCGACGGCACCATCTCCGGCATTGATACCGAGGAAGAGTTCCGCATCACCGAGTATAACGCTGCGGTCACACTTGCTGTCAAAACCACTTACAGCGGTGCCCTTGCAGAAACGATGCGGGAACAATTCGCAACCAATACGCCTGATGCCATCACCCGTTCCTATATCAACTTCTACGCAAAATTGTATCCCTCGATCACAGCGATTGGGCGCGTGCAGTCGAGCAACGACCCCACCGCTAACCGGTTTACAACCCTATTCTGCTTGTGTCGGATAATTACTAGGTGCTGCTGGATGCCCTGGTCTATTCCGAGCATTACGCCGACGCCGTATTGGTGCTGAATATCCTGGAACAGGGTTTCAACTACCGGTTCGACGCCCGGCAGATGGCCACCCTCGAGGGCTATGAGGATTTTTCCCGTTCGGATGCCTTTATTGGTTGGCAGTCAGCGGCCGTTCACTGACCTGAAAGTGAAGTGCAATCCCTCGGACAGGCTCCTACGGTAACGGACCGAACCCCGGTGGCGGCCTGCGGTGCCGGGTCGCCTGTTCGTAAGCGTAGGCATACTCAATCAGCTTACCTTCGTCGAAAGGCCGCGCCAGCAGTTGCAGCCCCAGCGGTAGCCCGTTGTGCGTAAAACCCATCGGTACAGTGATAGCGGGTTGGCCGGTGTGCGGGGCGATGACCGGACTGTTGTTGCCGTGGGGACTGTCGCGATCGCCCAGTCTACGCGGCGGATTGGTCCAGCTCGGGTAGATGACCGCATCGACGTCGGCTTCGTCCATGGCGGCTACCACGGCGTCGAGGAACTGCTTGCGCCGTGGATCGCCCTGGACGTCCACGCAGGGCGGGTCCTGTGCCTCCGGAGGACCGTCCACGCTCATGGCCCACTGCATGGCCTCTTCGTTCATGGCCAGGTAGCGTTTGCTCGCCGCAACTTCGTCCAGTGAGTGAATCGGGGCCGCGGGGCCGCGGCTCGCCAGGTAGTTCTTCAGGTCATAGCGGAAGCGGCTGCAGAAACCCGTGGCCTTGCGCAGGCGGTCGAAGTCGGGCAGCTGGAACGGGTCGACGATCACCGCGCCTGCCGCCATGAGCTCTTCGATAGCGCGCTCCATGGTCTCCACTACCTCGGAATCGGCATCGCCGCTGTCCACCAGCGCGCGCAAAACGCCCAGCCGTGCTCCTTGCAAGCCGTCTTGTTTCAGGTAAACGGTGTAGTCATTCTTGACCCGGCCGGCTGCCGCTGCAGTGGCGGGGTCGGCAGGATCGACGCCGGCGATCACGGAAAACACAATCGCGGTATCGGTCACCGTGCGCATCAAGGGTCCGCCGACATCGCGGTTCAGCAGCAGCGGCACGATGCCGTCGCGGCTGGTGGCACCAATGGTGGAGCGCAGTCCCACCAGGTCGAGGTGCGACGCGGGGCCGCGGATGGAGTTGCCCGTATCGGTGCCCATGCCAACGATGCCGAAGTTGGCGGCAATCGCCGAGGCCGTGCCGCCGCTTGAACCCGCCGGTACGCGCGACAGATCATAGGCATTGCGGGTTTCACCGTGAGTGGAGCTGATGGTGTCGTAAGGGCTGAAGGCCCACTCGGCCATGTTCGACTTGGCGATCACAATCGCGTCCTGTTCACGCAGACGTTTCACCATAAAGGCGTCATCCGGTGGGTTGACGCCGCGCATGGCAATGGAACCGGCCTCGGTGGGCATGTCGGCGGTATCGAAGTTGTCTTTGAGGATGACGGGGATACAGTGCAGGCGCTGCATACGGCCCGTGATGCCGTACTGCCGGTCAAGACCTTTGGCGCGCTCGATGGCGTGCGGGTTGATATAGATGATGGCATTCAGGTGCGTTGGCTGGTCGTAAGTCGCAATGCGCCTGATGTAACGGCGAATAAGCTGTTCACAGGTGATGCGGTGCTCTCTGATCGCCTGCTGCGCGCCGTCGATGGTCAATTCAATGAAGTCTACCTGGCCCGGCCCCGCGGGTTGCGTGGGCAACATGACGCAGCCCACGCACAGGCTGACCAAGAAACCGAGGATGAAACGTCTTAACATGGCGGGCTGCCGGTCACTCGCGGGTCAGGTTCTTCAGAAAGTCGAGATACGCCGGCGTATTCCAGGGCCGTCCGCCCAGCGCCAGGTAGCGGAGCTTGCCCTCGGGGTCGACGAAAAAGGTCGCCGGCAGGCCGCGGGGCTGCCAGCGTTCGGTCACCAGGCCGTCGGTGTCCATCAGCGGCTCGATTTCGGGCGCCACGCTGGCGAGGAAGCTGAACACGGTGTCCTCGCTCTCCGCCACGTTGATCAGCACGATCTCCAGTTGCTGCGGGTCGAACTGAGGAAAAATGGCCTGGATGGCGGGCATTTCCCGGCGGCACGGACCGCACCAGGTGGCCCAGAAGTGCACAAACGCCCAGTGCCCGCGGACGTCGTTGATATCCCAGCTCTCGCCGTCCATGTTCTGCAGCACCAGCGGCGGAGCGGCGCGACCATCCAGGGTGAGTATGCCCTTGGGCAGTTCGCCGGCTGTAGCCTGCCACGACAGCAGCAGACACACACCGGCCAGGCCGTACATCAGGGGAGATTGGTGACGCATTGGAGATCCTCAAAGACAACGGTTTTGACCGGGCCCTGCTTGTCCGCGCCGGTATGAAACTTCATCGTCAGCGTGAACGGCCGGGGCTGCCTGGGAATGACCACACTGCCCCCTGCCCCTTCGTCCAGGCGCAGGTCGCGCACCTCAGGCAGCAGCGTCCAGCCGAAGGTCGACTGGTGGGCTTGCGACAAACCGGCCTCGCGCCACTTGTCCGGCCAGTAGTCGCGCTTGAGACGCGTAATCACTTTATCGCCCTGGCTGAACTGCCACTCGTCGAGCTCCAGCCACAACACATCCACGGTCTTGTTATGGATGATGGGCGTGATAAAGCAGGTCTCGAGGATCTTTGCGATCGCCGCGCGATTGAACTCACGCCCCAGGTAAAAGGCGGTGAGCTGGTCGGGCGTGCGCATGACCACGCGTACCGACACCTGATCGTCCTCATAGCGCGGGCTGGGTGGTTGCGGCACAGCGTTCGCAGGCACCGTGGTGGCGGAGGGCGCTGCCGGCATCGAAGCGCCATCAGGGTCGTCCGCGAACGCCGGTGCCAGGGCAAGCAGGCCCGTCAGCCATAGCCGCGCAGACCACGAGGAAATGCGTTTCAGTGTTGTCATAGCGCGCATCCTACCTAGCAGGCATCGCGCCCGCCAGCCGCGAGCGGCCCCGTCCGCCGGGCAGGGCACGGCCAAAGCTGGTACAATGCCTGGATTCAAGCCCCATACCAAGTCTATGAAAACACTTGAACAACTGTTAGAAGAACGCATCCTCATCCTCGATGGTGCCATGGGCACCATGATCCAGCGCTACAAACTGGACGAGGCCGGCTACCGTGGCGAGCGGTTTAAGGACTGGCCCTGCGACCTGAAAGGCAATAACGACCTGCTGTCGCTGACCCAGCCGCAGATCATCCGCGACATCCACAAGGCGTATCTCGACGCCGGCGCGGACATTATCGAGACCAACACGTTCAACTCGACCGCTATTTCGCTGGCCGACTACCAGCAGCAGGACATGGTCTACGAGCTGAACTACGCGGCGGCGAAACTGGCGCGCGAGGTCGCCGACGCCTGCTGCGCGGAAGAGGCTGCACGCGCAGGTGCCAGTGGCGCTGCGGGGCGGACTTCGCAAGCGGCCAGGCCGCGTTTTGTCGCCGGCGTGCTCGGCCCCACCAACCGCACCGCCTCCCTGTCGCCCGACGTCAACAACCCGGGTTTCCGCAATGTGACCTTCGACGCGCTGCGCGATACCTACTACGAGGCGACCAAAGCGCTGATCGAGGGCGGCGCCGACATCATCCTGATCGAAACCATTTTCGACACCCTGAATGCGAAGGCCGCGGCCTTCGCGGTGCAGACCTATTTCAACGACAGCGGCAACCAGCGCCCGGTGATGATCTCCGGCACCATCACCGACGCCTCCGGCCGCACCCTGTCCGGCCAGACCGCCGAGGCCTTCTTCAACTCGCTGCGCCACATCAAGCCGATTTCACTGGGCTTCAACTGTGCACTGGGCGCGAAACAGCTGCGCCAGTATGTCGAGGAACTGGCCGGCACCGCCGACTGCTATGTCAACGCCCACCCCAACGCCGGGCTGCCCAACGAGTTCGGCGAATACGACGAATCACCGGAGGCCATGGCCAAAGAACTGGGCGAATGGGCCGAGGCGGGCTTTCTCAACATCATCGGCGGCTGCTGCGGCACCACGCCCGCGCACATCACGGCCATTGCCGAGGCGGTATCTAAATTCCCGCCGCGCAAGAAGATCGACAACAACTTCGTGCTGCGCCTGTCTGGCCTGGAGCCCTGTAACATCACCGAAGACTCGCTGTTCGTCAATGTAGGCGAGCGAACCAACGTCACCGGTTCGGCCAAGTTCAAGCGCCTGATCCTCGAAGAACAATACGACCAGGCACTGGATGTGGCGCGCGACCAGGTGGAAAACGGTGCCCAGCTCATCGACGTCAACATGGACGAAGGCATGCTCGACGGTGAAAAGGCCATGGTGACCTTCCTGCACCTGATCGCCAGCGAACCCGACATCTCACGCGTGCCCATCATGATCGATTCCTCCAAGTGGCCGATCATCGAAGCGGGCCTGAAGTGCATCCAGGGCAAGGGCATCGTCAATTCCATCAGCATGAAGGAAGGCGAAGCCGCCTTCATTGAACACGCGAAGCTGTGCCGCAAGTACGGCGCGGCCATTATCGTCATGGCCTTCGACGAAACCGGCCAGGCCGATACCAGGGAACGCAAGGTCAAGATCTGCACCCGCGCCTACCAGATCCTCACCGAACAGGTGGGCTTTCCGCCGGAAGACATCATCTTCGACCCCAACATTTTCGCCGTCGCCACCGGTATCGAGGAACACGACAACTACGGTGTGGACTTCATCGAAGCCACCCGCGAGATCAAGCGCACCCTGCCGCACGTTAAGGTGTCCGGCGGCGTCAGCAACGTGTCGTTCTCCTTCCGCGGCAACAACCCGGTGCGCGAAGCCATTCATGCCGTGTTCCTGTACCACGCCATCCAGGCCGGCATGGACATGGGCATTGTGAATGCCGGCCAGCTCGCCATTTACGACGAACTGCCCGCAGAACTGCGTGAACGTGTCGAAGACGTGATACTCAACCGCCGTAGTGATGGCACCGAGCGCCTGCTGGAGATCGCCGACAAGTACAAGGGAGACGGCGGGCCCGCTGAGAAGAAAGAAGACCTCGCCTGGCGCAAATGGGACGTCGCCAAACGCCTGGAACACGCGCTGGTCAAAGGCATCGACGCCTACGTGGAAGAAGACACCGAGGCTGCCAGGCAGAATTTCGACCGCCCCATCCAGGTGATCGAAGGCCCGCTGATGGACGGCATGAACGTGGTCGGCGACCTGTTCGGTGCGGGGAAGATGTTCCTGCCCCAGGTGGTGAAAAGCGCGCGTGTCATGAAAAAGGCCGTCGCCTACCTGCTGCCCTTCATCGAAGCCGAAAAAGACGAAACCACCCGGGCCAAGGGCAGGATCCTCATGGCCACTGTCAAGGGCGACGTCCACGACATCGGCAAAAACATCGTCGGCGTGGTGCTGCAGTGCAACAACTTCGACGTCATCGACCTGGGCGTCATGGTGCCCGCGCAGAAGATCCTCGATACCGCCAGGGCAGAAAACGTCGACATCATCGGTCTGTCGGGCCTGATCACCCCCAGCCTGGATGAAATGGCGCATCTGGCTAAGGAAATGCAGCGTGAAGGCTTCGACATCCCGCTGCTGATCGGTGGCGCGACCACCTCGCGCGTGCACACCGCCGTGAAAATCGAACCCGGCTACCACGGGCCCACCGTGTACGTCAAAGACGCCTCGCGCGCCGTCGGTGTGGCCCAGAACCTGGTCAGCACCGGCAACAAGGCCGCCTATGTCGCCGACGTCAAGGCCGAGTACGAAAAAGTCCGCGACATGCACGCCGGCAAGCAACGCAAGACCGAGTGGCTGACGCTGGAGCACGCGCGCGCCAACAAGATTCCGATCAAGTGGAAAGGCTACAAACCGCCGGTGCCGAAAACCTGGGGCATCACCGTGCTCGAGGACTACTCGCTGGAAGAACTGCGCAACTACATTGACTGGACGCCCTTCTTCAAGACCTGGGAACTGGCTGGCAGCTACCCGAAGATTTTCGACGACAAAATCGTCGGCGAGCACGCCCGCAACCTGTTCGACGACGCGCGGAAAATGCTGCAGCAAGTCATCGACGAGAAATGGCTGCGGGCCAAGGCGGTGTTCGCCTTCTTCCCTGCCAACCAGGTCAAGGACGATGACATCGAGGTCTACACGGACGAGACACGCACCGAGGTGCTGACCACCCTGCACCACCTGCGCCAGCAGAACCAGAAACCCCCGGGCCGTCCCAACCAGTGTCTGGCGGATTTCGTCGCACCCAAAGAAACCGGTCTGAAAGACTACATCGGCGCCTTTGCGGTCACCGCGGGTCTGGGTATAGACGAGCACGTAAAGCGCTTCGAAGCCGACCACGATGACTACCACGCCATCATGCTGAAAGCGCTCGCCGACCGCCTGGCCGAAGCCTTCGCCGAACGGCTGCACGAAAAGGTGCGGAAGGAATACTGGGGCTACGCCAGCGACGAGTCACTGGACAACGAAGCACTCATCCGGGAACAGTACAAGGGCATCCGCCCCGCCCCCGGCTATCCCGCCTGCCCCGAGCACACGGAAAAAGCCCTGCTGTGGAAACTCGTCGACCCGGTGACCAATGCAGACATCGCACTAACCGACCACTTCGCCATGCTGCCAGCGGCATCGGTGTCCGGGTGGTACTTCAGTCATCCGGAATCGCATTATTTTGGTGTCGGCAAAATCAACCGGGATCAGGCGGAAAACTATGCACGGCGGAAAGGTATGACGCTGGAGGAAGCAGAACGCTGGCTGGCGCCTAATCTGGGGTATGATCCGGATAACGAAAGGAAGTCCGCGGTGGGATGAGTGCATGTTTTGAAATTGAAGAGACAAGCCCCAATTTCAGTGTTGAGAATTTAGCGCATTTGATCGCATTCGACACAAGAAAGCATTGCAATACCGATCAGCAGACGAAACGGCGGCAGTACCGAATTCTCTGGGATAGCTGGTCTGAAACGCTGACGCTCATCCCGGTTTGCACGCAACTGTAACTGTCATCATAGATTAGCCCTGACTGCTTGCCACTGGATTGGGTCATTATGAAGAATTTCGTGCTGTTTTTGCTCATGCTCTGTATCGTCGCCGCACTGGTGCTGTGGTGGAGCCCGGAGCTGCGCCATAAAGCTAATGACCTGCTCAGGGATACAGGCCTGAAGTCGGCATCGGTAATCCTGTACAAATGGCAGAATAAGCAGGGGGTCTGGCAGTACACGCAGGACCCACCGCCGGACGGTGTACCCTATGAGAAGGTTGAGGCACGCGCTGATGTCAATGTGTTACCGTTACCGGAGCAACTGAAGACAGATAATTAGCCGCCATCAAATAAGAGCAGGTCAAGGCATTTCTCGGTGATGACTGAGAAAAGCAGGTTTCATGCTCAGCACTCCTATAGTGTCGAGAACGCTACCTTGAAAGATTCAGAAGATCACATAACCGGCGATGTGAATCGCGAGCGAGGCGGCGCACATCCAGAAGAACGCGCGCCACGGCCAGCGCCCGCGCCACAGCCAGCGGAACAGCAGCGCCAGCAGCGCGGCCCACAGCGGCAGCAGCAACAGCGAGTGCGTGTAGCCGCGGTGCCAGTTCAGGTACACCAGCGGGTCGCTGAGGTTCAGGACGTAGTCCAGGTCAGGGGCCGCCGCCGCCAGGAAACCGACCAGGATGCATACGCCGGTCGGTAACTGTCCCAGGCCGGGATCGGACGCGCCGCTGGTGCGCGCCAGCAGCGCACCGGAGAGGGCGTGGGTGAACGTATCCATCTCCCCAGTGTACCGGCAAACGCAAAACTTGCGTGGTCCGTGCCGTTTTCTAAACTCTGGAAAGATACCTGCTCGGGAGGTAACACCATGGCCAGACGCATTGACGCGGCCGCGCGCATTCTGGATACGGCCCTGGACCTGGCGGACGAGCGCAGCTGGGAGGCTGTGCGCCTGTTCGACGTGGCCCACGCGGCAGGTCTGAGCCTGGACGATATCCGCCGCCATTACCGGGAAAAGGAAGATCTGGTGGATGCCTGGTTCGACCGTGCCGACCAGGCGCTGCTGCAAGCGGGTACCGACCCGGCGCTTGCCGCGCTGCCGGCGGCCGCCCGCATCGAGCATCTGCTCATGATCTGGCTCAACGCGCTGAGACCACACCACCGCGTCACGCGGCAGATGATCCTCGGGCGCCTCGAACCCGGTCACCTGCACGTGCAGATTCCCGCGCTGCTGCGCATCAGCCGCACGGTGCAGTGGCTGCGCGAGGCCGCGCGCTGTGACGCCACTTATCTGCGGCGCGCACTCGAAGAAACGGCACTCACCGCTGTCTACGTGACGACCTTTGGCTACTGGCTGCGCGACGACTCGCACGAGTCTCGCAGCACGCGGTCCCTGTTACGGCGGTTACTCGCCGGCTGGGAGCGGTGCACGCAACCGGTCGGCCGTGGCAGTGTGCAGCCTGGGGATACCGGGGTGCAGAGCACCGCGGAACCGGCCACACCACCGTGACACCCTCCCGCTTGCGGTAGGCGGAGCTGGCATGCTGGTGAGCGCACGCACAGTCGCGATCAGGCGCCGACCGGGCGTCGGCGTGCACAGGCTGTCGATCACCACCACGCCGCTATCGGTGACGATAAGACCGGCATTACCATTGAAGCCATGGTCGTGCTCGTCAATGGTCCCGATGTTGCCGTACCGGAAATCGGTCTGCGGTGCCAGTCGGTGCACCGGCAAGGGGGCCCTCTTTTCCTGTGAGGCTGGATACCGCACAATGTGCTGACAATAACGGTTGGAGAAAGATGCCTCGATTGCTTCGACTACTGGTTCTGCTGCTTTTCAGCTCTCCGCTTTATGCCGCTGACCTGGTCCTGGCTTCCGGTACCGGGCAACAGGTACTCATGGAGCTGTATACCTCGGAGGGCTGCAGCAGTTGCCCGCCCATGGAGCACTACATAAACAGCTTCAGGTCACGTGCCGCCCTCTGGGATCCCTGTATCCCGGTTGCCTTTCACGTGGACTACTGGAATTACCTCGGCTGGGAGGATAGGTTTGCCTCACCGCAGAATGCCCGCCGCCAGCAGCAACATGCGCGCGAAGGCCATGTCCGGTCCGTCTATACGCCGGCATTGATTGTTAACGGAAACGGCTGGCGCCCTGGTCTTATCAACCAGCTGCCCAAACTGGATACGCGCCCCGCCGGCAGTCTGGAAGTCAGAGTGAGCCAGAATACGCTGACAGCCGATTACAGCCCGTTAGCGGATGAAACGCCGGCATTCGATCTGCACATCGCGCTCCTCGGTATGGGGCTGGAGTCGATGATCACGGCAGGTGAGAACAATGGGCGAACCGCACAACATGACTTTGTAGTGATCGGGTTCAAGGCCCTGCAGGGACGGGACGGCCACTGGCGGACCCGTCTCCCTGAACTGCACTACCACAATACCGAACCGCGCGCCCTGGCCGTTTGGGTCACCAGTACCGGCAGTCTCAAACCCTTGCAGGCGGTCGGTGGGTATCTGAATTAATGGATGTCAGCCGATCCCTACACCAGCAGCTTCCTTCTGAACAGCATGACCGCAATGTAGCAACTGATCGCGGTGTACGTCATGAGCACCGTGACGTGTAGTAAAGGCTGGGGCAGTTCAGCGCCGGCAACCAGTGAGCGGGTTAACATAACCGCGTGCGTCAGGGGCAGCACCTGAACGGCACCCTGCATGGTAGCCGGCAGTGTGTCGATGGGGTAGAACACGCCGCAGAGGATGAACATGGGCGTTATCACCAGCACGAAGTAGTAATTGAAGAAGTCGTAGTTGGAGGCCAGCGAACTCATGATCATGGCAGGCCCGGCGAAACACAGCCCGATCAGATACACGACCGGCAATACCCACAGCGCCTGCCAGCCGTGAACCACACCGAGCAATGTTGCAACGGTCAGGATAGCCAGGCCGCTGAACAGACTCTTGGTACCGCACCAGAGCATTTCACCGACCAGGATATCGTCGACTTCGAGCGGTGTGGCGAGAATGGCTTCGTAGGTCTTTTGCGGCACCATGCGGGTGAACACCGAATACATTCCTTCAAAACTCGCGGTGGTCATGGCCGACGAGGCGATAATGCCGGAGGCCAGGAAGGTCAAATAGGGCATGCCGGACATTTGACCGACAAAATGTCCCAGCCCGAAACCCAGCCCCAGCAGGTAGAGCACCGGTTCGCCGAAATTCATCAACATGGCCGGTATGAGCAGTTTACGCCAGACCAGAAAATTGCGCCGCCATACGGCCAAAGCGCCTGGATGCAGTCGCGGCAGCCGCCAAGGGTTCATCAGTCACGCAGCTCCCGCCCGGTCAGCCGCAGAAAAACGTCCTCCAGACCGGTGGGGCGATGGACAAATTTCAACCCATGCTGATTTTTCAGCGTCTCGATCAGTGGCTCTGCGTCGCTGGCGTAACAATACAGACTGGTACCCATGCGTTCCAGGCGGCAGCCCTGTGAATTCACGGCCTGTCGAAAACCTGCGCTCTCCTCACCCCGCACTTCGATGACCTCCGGTTCCACGTGACGTTCGATCAACTCCCGTGGCGAACCCTGGGCGAGAATATGTCCATGATCCATGATGACCAGTTCGTCACACAGACGCTCTGCTTCTTCCATGTAGTGCGTGGTCAGCAACAGGGTATTGCCGCGCGACTTGAGTTCGCTGAGGCGGCCCCAGATCACATGGCGCGCCTGTGGGTCCAGGCCGGTGGTCGGCTCATCCAGTACGACCATTTCCGGGCTGTTGATCAACGCGCGGGCGATGGTCAGCCGCCGTTGCATACCCCCCGAAAGCATGGTGGTCCTGGCTTTGCGCCGATCGGCCAGCGACATGAACTCCAGCAAGCCGTCGATGCGCGATCTGACCTGTCGACGCCTCAGACCGAAAAAGGAGGCGTAAATGTACAGATTTTCCTCAACACTGAAGTCCGGATCCAGGTTATCGGCCTGCGGCACAATTCCCACGCGGGAGCGGATCGCCGCGGCCTGGTCTGTGACCGATTGCCCGAACACCAGGAGTATTCCGCCGCTCAGCGGCGTCAGGCCCATTGCCAGGCGCAGCGTCGTGGTCTTACCGGCACCGTTGGGCCCGACAAAGCCGAAGCACGTGCCCGGGAACACGTCGAAATCGATGCCGTCGACGGCCTTGCGGTCAGCGAACTGCTTGGTGAGCCCGCGCGCACGGATAACCGCTCCGTCTGACCTTGTCACTGCGTTTTCCAGGGTGTCCATAGACCGCACATTGTAGAGTAAATTCGATAGTTGCATAAAACCGGGGTTGTAATCCGGTTTCGACAGGTGACTTGCAGGATGAAATGCATCTTTGTGTATTGATTCTGGAATTCACCTGTAGGAGCACCCGTGCCGGGCACAAACGCCGTCCTCCGGCGCGATCGCGGCCAGGCACCCTTCCCCAGTCGGTCGCCATACCGACAATGACAGCGTGATCGTCACAAGGGTATCATTTTGGCATGCGCTTTATGCCCCTCGCCGCCGCCATTGTTCTTACGCTGCTTGGCCTTCTGATTGCGTGGCAGTTCGTGAACCCCGCTCCGCCGCGGTCGATCGTGATCGCAACGGGCCAGCGAGACGGAGCCTACTTCCAGTTTGCCGAACGTTATCGCGACTTGCTGGCGACAGAAGGTATCGAACTGCAGATCCGTCAGACTGCCGGTTCCGTCGAGAATATAGGCCTGCTCGAGGATGAATCCTCAGGTGTCGATCTCGCCTTAGTCCAGGGCGGCGTGGGTGCGCAGGCCGGACCCGGCAAGATTGTTTCGCTGGCCAGTCTGTATTTCGAGCCCCTGTGGGTGTTTTACCGTGGGAATCAGGTCATAAGCCGGCTGACCGGGTTTTGGGGGAAACGCCTCTCTGTCGGGGAGGAAGGCAGCGGCACGCGTGCAGTCACGTTGACGCTGCTGGGGGACAATCAGTTTGACGCAACATCCGGTGACCGGTTGTCATTGGACAATCGGACGGCAACTGAAGCATTGCTCGGAGGACGCATCGACGCGGCCTTCTTTATGGCCTCACCCCAGTCAAAGCTGGTTCAGACCTTATTGCAGGAACAGGCTGTCCGACTCATGTCCTTTGCGCGCGCGGCGGCCTATACGCGCAGACACCATTATCTGTCCCGCGTCACACTGCCGGAGGGCCTTATCGATCTCAAAGCCAACATTCCCCCCCAGGATACCGCGCTGCTCGCCGCATCTGCCAATCTGGTGGCGACCGAGGATTTTCATCCCGCGCTGGTGAGCCTGTTACTGCAGATTGCCGCCAGGGTACACAGCGGTGGCGACCTGCTCGCAACGCCGGGAGAATTCCCCAACGCCCGCAATCTGGACTTTCCACTCGATGATGATGCAGCCCGGTATTTCAAGCACGGACCACCTTTCCTGCAGCGGTATTTATCCTTCTGGACGGCGAATCTTATCGACCGCCTGAAAGTCATGCTGATACCCCTGGTCACGTTGCTCATTCCACTTTTCAAGATCATGCCGCCCACCTACCGCTGGCAGGTGCGAAAGAAGATCTACCGCTGGTATCGGGAGTTGCAGGCGCTCGACATCGATCACCCCCAACGGGAGTCGGACGAGCAGCTGCAGGACCTGCGCGCGAGACTGGAAGCCATCGAAGAGGAAGTACGCAAAGTCCGTGTACCCTTATCCTATGTCGACGAACTCTATAACCTGCGCCTGCATATCGGCCTGGTGCGCTCAAAGCTGCACGGATAGTAAACGGGATCGTGGCGACCAAAGGGTCAAAGAGAAATAGGAACTGAGTCATATCGGTAGAAGACGGTGCCTCGATGCCAGATATCCAAACCACCCTGCAACGTATCCGCGAGATTCTGGAAAACCATCCGGGAGAGAGTGCCGCCTGGATACAGTCAGTCATCGAGCTCTGCGGGAAAGACGAAACCGGGTATTATCGGGCGCTGAACTCCAAACGCATGTGGGGCGGGGCCGGCTCTATCGCCAGTCAGGCCCTGGCGGACAATCCCGGTATTCAAGAGACTATCTGGCGCGGGGAAATACGCGAGTTCCGCGAACTGATGATCGAACTGGGCAGTCATTTGCAGGAACGCGGCAATGAGTATCCGGATATTTCCAGCTGGTTACTGGCGTTCAGTAACTGGAACCAGTCCGGGTTGTGAATACTCCACCGGCCAAAAGCCGTCGGCAGGCCGATTAAGACCGTAGGTTGGGCTGAGCGCAGCGAAGCCCAACATTGCCGCACCTGATGGCCTTTATCATCATTGCGCTTCGCACGCTCAGCCCAACCTGCGGACGGCGAAGCCGATCGGCATCGCCGATCCCAGGCCCATGTCACCGCCCGGAAAGATACTACTGCTTTAACCGATAGCCTGTCTGAAACATCCACCACACAACAAACAGGCAGGCGGCCAGAAACACCAGCACCATGGTAAGGCTCAAACCCACGCTCACATCCGCGACTTCGAAGAAGCTCCAGCGAAAACCGCTGATCAGGTAAACCACCGGGTTGAAAAGCGTGACCGTCTGCCAGGCGGGCGGCAGCATACTCACTGAGTAAAAGCTGCCACCAAGGAAAACCAGCGGCGTGATCACCAGCAGCGGGATGAGCTGCAGTTTCTCGAAATCGTTTGCCCACAGCCCAATGATGAACCCGAACAGGCTGAAGGAAATACACGTCAGTATCAGGAACCCCGTCATCCACACCGGGTGGGTGATCTCCAGGGGCACGAAAAATCCCGCGGTCGCCAGGATAATCAGGCCGATGATGAGGGACTTGGTGGCCGCGGCCCCGACGTAGCCCAGCACGATCTCGAAGAACGAGACGGGCGCGGACATAACCTCGTAGATAGTGCCGGTGAACTTGGGGAAGAAGATACCGAACGCCGCGTTGGAAATGCTCTGCGTCAGCAGTGCCAGCATCATCAGCCCGGGCACGATGAATGAGCCGTAGGCCACGCCCTCAATCTGATCGATGCGCCCGCCAATCGCCGAGCCGAACACCACGAAGTACAGTGATGTGGATATCACCGGCGAGGCAAAGCTCTGCAACAGGGTTTCCCAGGCGCGCAGCATTTCGTACTTGTAGATAACCTTGACGGCGCAGATGTTGATCATTTCCCTTTCACCAGATTGACAAAAATGTCCTCCAGGGAACTTTGCGTGGTCTTGAAGTCTTTCAGCACCAGGCCAGCCGCGCCGATCGCCCTGAGCAGGTCGGGGATGCCGGTGCGGGTACTGCGCGGGTCGTAGGTATAGGTGAGCTCGCAGCCGTCGCCCGACAGGGCGAGCCCCCAGACCGCCAGCGCCTCGGGCACCCGGACCACGGGCTCTTCGAGCTCGACGATCATCTCCTTTTTGCCCAGCTTTTGCATGAGCGCCTGCTTGTCGTCCACCAGCACCAGCCGGCCCCGGTCGATAATACCCACGCGGTCGGCGATCTCCTCCGCCTCTTCGATATAGTGGGTCGTCAGTATAATAGTCACACCGGACTCGCGCCGGCGCCGCACCAGCTCCCACATCTCCTTGCGCAACTCAACGTCGACCCCCGCGGTTGGCTCGTCCAGGAACAGGACCGACGGCTCGTGCGACAGGGCCTTACCAATCAGCACCCGCCGCTTCATGCCACCCGACAGGGCCATGATCTCGCTGTCCTTCCTGCCCCACAGCGACAGGTCTTTGAGCAACTGCTCAAGATAGGCGGGGTTCGGCTTTTTGCCGAACAGACCGCGGCTGAAACACAGCGTGTTCCATACCGTATCGAAATGTCCGAGGGTGAGTTCTTGCGGCACCAGACCGATCATGCTGCGCGTGGCGCGGTAGTCGCGGACGATATCATGGCCGCCGACTGTCACCGCACCCTCGCTGGCGTTGACGATGCCGCAGATAATCGATATCAGCGTGGTCTTGCCAGCGCCGTTGGGGCCGAGCAGTGCCAGGATCTCATCCTGTGCAATGTCCAGACTCACGTCTTTCAGGGCGTGGTAGCCATTGGCATAGGTCTTGGACAGGTTGGATACAGAGACTATGGGTGGCATGACCGGGTCTTGGTTGTGGATGCTCGACGTCGCCAGAAGCCACGGATACTAACATTAACGCGGTCAGTGACAGAAGTGAGATCCGGGACGATGCCAGGCTTGCCCGCTGACCCAAGTGTGGATACTTCGCCGGCCGAAGGCGGTGGCTTCCGGTTACAGCCCAAAACCGGATCAATCGACCAGTCGGCCGATCAAATCCGCAGGTTGGGTTGAGCGCAGCGAAGCCCAACGGTTAGCGCTCCGATGTTGGGTTTTGCTGCGCGCTCAGCGCGACCTACGTCCCTACCAGCCTGACCAGATCCGCTGCCTGAAGACGGGGGGTTACGGATCCACTGTCCGGAACTCCAGGAGGCTGTCGGACTTGCTCGCTACGATCGCCCAAGTCCGACAGCCTCCAAGATAACGGAGGTATAAAGACAGCTTCTGCCTCACGTCACGTAACACGGATGAGACCTGCCCTGCCGCCCACGATTAACGGTCGGCGCCCTATTGCTTTGTCTTGCGCCCGTCACCGGCCGGTTTGGCGGAAGGCACCTTCTTGTCCGGCACCAGCAGGCCGATATCTCTTTCCAGTTCATGCATCCGCTGCATGAACTTCACCGCCCATAATACGGTCGCATCCAGCTGGTCCAGCTCCGCCGATGCTTCCACTTTGTTCAGGTAATCGGAGAGTTCGGCAAACGCCTGTTTGTGCGGCCGCGAATCCTTGTGAATCTTGAAACATTTCGCAAAAGTCTTGCGCCAGTACTTAATCCATTCGCTCAATTCGCTCATAATCCATCGCCGTCGCCTTTCCTGAACAAAGCATACAGATTATTACACGATAGAGTAATCAATCTGACTCTCGCGTATCCGCAGACGTCGGGTTGGCGCGGCTTCAAAGCCCCGGCGCGGGCCGTTCTCGGTGGGCGCCGAGGTCGTCCACCGCGCGGGCTTTTTCGATGGCCTTGACCAGCTGTGTATGTTCCGCCCCCTGCCATGCCGCTGTGCAGGTAGTTTTCAACCGCTTGCAACACCTTGTGCAACGGCGCAACTCGGCGGTGCGGCTTGCAGACCGTTTTGGGCGGTTTTCCCGACAGCCTCCTAGTTCTGCCACACAGCATACCCCTGGCCACGCAACCAGTTGGCCAGGGCCTCCTCCTTCGCTTCATCTGTCAGCCCACTGCTTTCAAATCCATCCATCAGCTCAAGCGCCAGTTCGACGCCATAGCGCCTGGGGTATTTGCTGCTACGATAGCCGGTTTTGTGTTGCTCGTAACGGTCGCCCGGCTCATGGACGGTCATGCCGACGTATACGCAGGGCAGACCTTCCACGTATGCCGGGTTGGCTACGCGAAAGTCTGCATGTTTCAGGACATCCGGGTGGAGTGTTATGACATAAAGATTGCGGCCCTGTTTCTTGCGCGCGGCCTGTTTCGCCTTCTGTTTCCAGCCTGCAATGCGCGCATCGCGCTGCAGATCGGCCCTGTGCGAGTGATCGGGATCCCGGCCCATGGCCGCCATGATACCGGATATCGCCGCGGCGCGGATGTCCCTGGGCCAGGAGCCTGTCCGGGTAATCATTCCGCTACTGCGACAGCGGGAGAGCGAAGACAGCCTCCTAGACATCATGTATTGACCTGCCCAACCTCAAGCGACGTGGGTTAAGCTGAGGTTGGAACAATACACCCCGTGGTTCAGAGCCACAATTGAGGAGGACAGGTCATGAAAGAGTTTAGCAAGTACGTTGGATTAGATACACACAAGGAAACGATAGCGGTTGCGGTCGCCGATGCCTTGGGAGGAAAAGCGCGATATTACGGTGAGATAGCCAATACCCCAGAGGCGATACGAAAGCTGGTCAAGAACTTATGTCCCGATGGAGAGGTTATCTCGTTTTGTTATGAGGCAGGGCCCTGTGGTTATGAGATATACCGGCAGATCAGCCAGCTTGGCCACCATTGCAGTGTAGTAGCCCCTTCACTGATTCCGGTGAAGCCTGGCGAGCGGGTGAAGACGGATCGACGTGATAGTGAAAAGCTCTGCCGGTTGGATAGAGCAGGCGAACTCACACCGGTCTGGGTGCCCGATCAGGAGCAGGAAGCCATGCGTGATCTCACCCGGGCTCGCGAAGACATGAAAGGCTTGGAACGAATGAGCAAACAACGCCTGAATGCTTTTCTGCTTCGTCATGGCCGACTGTACGAAAGCGGAAAAAGCCGCTGGACCCAGGCCCACTTTCGCTGGCTGGAAGGGCTCAAATTCGACATAGCGGTACAGCAGATTGTTTTCCAGGAATACGTGGATGCGGTCAAGCAAGCCGAAGTCCGGGTTGCCGGATTGGAAAAGGAGATGGAGAAGGCGCTGGAGCACTGGGTGTTGGCGCCGGTGGTTGAAGCCCTGATGGCATTGCGTGGCATCAAGCTGATTACGGCGATGACGGTGATGGCGGAGCTTGGGGATATCACCCGATTTGATTCGCCACGCCAACTGATGAGTTTTTTGGGGCTGGTTCCAAGTGAAGCCTCAAGTGGCCTAACGCGCCGCCGAGGCGGCATCACCAAGACAGGGAACGGACATGTCAGGCGAGTGCTGGTGGAAGCGGGCTGGTGTTATCGCTTTTCGGCTCGCAAAACGGCCCATCTTCAACGGCGGGCGGAAAAGTGTTCAGACACGGTACAGGCGATTGCCTGGAAGGCACAGAAACGCTTGTGCGGGCGTTACACGCATCTGCTCGAACGGGGCAAACTGAAGGTGCAGGTATGCACAGCGGTTGCGCGTGAACTGGTTGGGTTCATCTGGGCTATTGCGTGCGAAGTGATGAACAAACCGATCGAGCACGCAGGTTAAAAACGAACTAACAGAATCAATCGAAACAATGGCTACAGGAACAGACAGCGAGTCTTTGGGTCAGGGCATGAGGAGCCGGTTGGAGAACCCTCGAGCCTCCTATGAGGCGCCCAGAACAACGGGACGACCCTCGACCCTAGAGCGAGGCAGCTCCACGACGAAGAGAAGTCAGGCGGTTCCGACCCGCGCATATCAGAGTGATCTACCGTCGTTGATTGCTGCTCGTGCCCTGCCCAAAGGGCTTGCTGTATGGAGAATTAAACACAGAAGATCGAATAGGTGGCACCAGTAGTTGACAGGTCAATACATATCAGGAGGCTGTCGGACTTGGGGCTGATCTACTGCGCCGGTGGGAGAGCACCCCATTTTCCCGATCCTTTTCGTCAAATAGCTACGGCTATTCTTCTCAAACGATCGAAAAAATGGCCTCGCTCTCCCATCTTGCTCGCTACGATCGCCCAAGTCCGACAGCCTCCTAGTGACTATCCCGCGCTGGCATAAATCGCAGAAAATAATTTGTCTTGAGAAAATCCCGATCCTCAACCAGGCGGAACCCGGCCGATTCGATCTCGCGCACCACGGTCGCTTGGTCGGCGCGTACATGGCCCAATACCCACGGCGTGCTGAACCCGGGGACTTTCCGGAAATCAATGACGACGACACTGCCGCCGGGTTTCAGTGCCCGGCGAATGGATGTCATCATTGCGCCGGGGTGCTCGAAATGGTGGTAGGTATCACAGATAAACACCAGGTCAACGGACTGAGGTGGCAGGAAGACCTGCGTCGCGGAATTGACAATAGCTTCGACGTTATGCTCGCCGTGTTCCCGACTGATACGCCTGATGTTGTCGACAAAGGCCGGCGAGATATCGACCGCATACACTTTACCGGACTGACCCACTTTCTGCGCAAACAGTCGCGTAAACAGACCCGTACCCGCTCCGACATCCGCCACCGCCATACCCGGTGTCACGCCGCTTGCCGCAACGATCTGATAGCGCCGGTCGTAGACCTCCCGACCGGGACGCTCGAAGCGCTGCACCCATTCGTCGAAATCCGGATTGGCGAAACGCCGGTTGATATCGGGCGGAACAGCCGGCTGCTGCGCATACGCGCCAGTCAGCGCCACACCGCCCGCCAGGGAGGCGGCGGCAAAAAACAGCTTGCACCATCGCCGCGGGCTCACGACCTAAAGAGTTCCGCGACGAATGATTGCCCTATCATTTTCCAGCCCTGTGTTCGCCATTGGCCGGTACTGGAGCCGTTCGTACCACTCACCCATGGTCTTTTTTCCTTACCGGAGCAATGTGGGTCTGACTGCATGACGTCCTAAAGCTTGCCAACGCCGTCTTGCGCATACCGAAAACATTCTCTATCCCACCAGGCTTCGCTACAATTGCACCAGTCCCGGCAGGTACCCGAACCAGTTTCCATGAGTCAAAAGCACCAGCGCATTCTTGATGCCATCCTCCAGGAACCGGTCAGCGGTAATGTTCACTGGCGGGAGGTCGAGGCGTTGTTGCACCGTCTGGGCGCCGTCATCACACCGGGCCACGGCGCACGCCTGCACGTTGAACTGAACGGTGTCCACGGCACCTTGCACCGACCCCACCACAGTGGGGTCTGCGGAAAGCATGAGCTGCGCCATGTGCGCGACTACCTGGTCGAAGCCGGTGTGAAAGTGTAACTGGAATCGACGCTCAGGCCACCTCGCCGTCCGTAGGGTGCGGGAAATTATCACGAAGATACTCGCCGAAGCTGCGGCAGGCATCGACTGACGTGAACATGCCCACCAGCTTGCCCGCTTTGGTGACAATTGCAGAACGGATGTGCCGCTCGGCCATGGTCAGCAGTACGTTGTCCAGCGGTTCATCCACGCTGACCACATACGGATCGGCGATATACAGGTCCTGGACATTAAGTTCGCCGGCCGCAGCGCCTGACTTTGAATGCACGTGCATGGCCGACGTCATATCCCTGTCGGTGATAATCCCCACGACCTTCTGGTCTTCGGTGACCGGCAGGTGGCGAACATTGTGGCGCCCCATCAGCTCGCTTGCCTCGTCGAAGGAGGCGTGCACGTCGACCGAGTAAGGGAACGGTGTCATGGCTGTTTTAAGCGTGGGCGTTGTTTTCATCATTCAGCGTCCTTCTCAGCAAATGGGATCAAAGGCCAGCGGAGCCCGACTGTTCGGAATATAACCACCAACGAATATTCCTCGCAACCCGGCCGCATCCGGTTTCTCGCCGCCATTGTACCCCCGGAGACCGCTGCTGCGGCAAGCGGAGGACATGCAAATGCGCCGAGTTACGCTATGCTATACAAGTAGTTGAAACAATTCATCGGAAACCACTAACGAGATAATGCAGTGAGCAAACAATCGCTATTGCCGGGTTCGCTCGTTCGTGCAGGTCGCGGGCGTGCTGCTGGCGCTCGCGGTTGTTGCGATAATCCTGTGGGAAAACGGCGTTATTTCGGCTTGAACGGAAAGACATATAGAATAACCAGACCGACTGCCGTCTGCGCGTGGCCTGACGGGACGGTCGGACAGCTATCGGAGGAGCAAGAATGTCTACAGAATCGCAAAGTGGGCCCGATCTGGAAGGCCTGAGAGAAACAGCGCGCGAGGCTGCCGAAAACGGCGCTGACCTGCATGCGCAGATTCGGGACCTGACCAGATCGGCATTTGCGACCGGAACACTGGACATGGAGCGTATCCGGCAGGTGACCCGTTCGGTTCTTCAAGGAGTGAGCGATGCCACGCAAGCGCATGGCGGGGATGCCGGCAAGCGGGTCCGGCAGTCCATCGCCGCCATCGAAGACGCCATCTCGCAGGCGGCGGAAGCCTCGACGCTCGCTGTTCGCGAGGCCAGTGACAGGACGGCGCAGTTTTCCAGCCAGGATCTGAAACGCGCGCTCGATGATCTGGCCGCGCTGCAAGCTATGCTGCTGGAAGCCTTCAGCGATACGGCCAGCGCTGGCAGGGAAACACTGGCCGCCGTGCTGTCCGATTTTATGGACCATGCGCGCAACAGTGGCAGCGCGTTCAGACAGCAACTGGCTGAGGGCCTCGGCGAACTGCAAAAACACTTGCCCGACGCGGGCAAGCAATCACTGCTGCAAGGCGCTGACGCGGTGAGCGCAGGCGCCAGCCTGCTCACGCAGGTCGCCAGCGGCGTGTTGGTGGGGATCGGCGAGAGTCTGCGCTCGCGGCACGACCAGCCGGCCGCCGGCCACGACGACACGACAAGGTCCGACTGATGTTCGTGGAAGCACTCCATGCCGCCAGGGACCTGGGACGCGTACATGAGATTGCGTCCATCCTGGTGCAGTGTGGCTTTGGCGACATGGTGCGCCGCCTCGGTCTGGGTCACGCGCTGGAGACCGCCGGGCGCTCCATTCACTGGACATACGCACAAGAAACCGCCTGCCTGCTACCCCGGCAGCGCGCACGCCGTGCCATGGAAAAACTGGGGCCAACGTTTGTCAAACTGGGCCAGCTGCTGGCGACGCGCGTCGACCTGTTCCCCGCCGACTGGATCGCCGAGTTCGAATTGTTGCAGGATTGCGCGCCACCGGTTCCCTTTGAAGCCCTGCGCGGACAGCTCGAGGACGACCTCGGCGGGCCACCGGAAGAAATTTTCGCGGAGTTCGACACCGAGCCGCTGGCGGCGGCTTCCATTGCACAGGTACACCGGGCCCGCCTGCACGATGGGACACAGGTCGTCGTCAAGATTCGCCGCCCGGGCATCAAGCAGGTAGTTGAAGCCGACCTGCGGCTGATGGAACGCCTTGCGCAGATCGCCACCAAAGATACCCCGGGAGCGCACCGTTTCCGCCCCCAGGAAGTCGTGCACCAGTTTTCGCTGTCACTGCGCCGCGAGCTGGATCTCGCCCACGAGTGCCGCAGCGCTGCACGGGTGGCAAACAAGCTACGCGAGAGCGATCATATTGTCGTTCCCAAGATCTACTGGCAGTGGACCTGCGAGCGGGTCAACGTGCAGGAATATATTGACGGTATTCCCGGCAAGAACATGGCTGCGCTCGACGATGCGCCGTATGACCGGGCGCTGATTGCCAGCCGCGGGGCGACGGCCGTGATGAAGATGGTGCTGGTCGACGGTTTCTTTCATGCCGACCCTCATCCGGGAAACATCTTCTTCCTGCCGGACAACCGGATCGCGCTGATCGACTACGGCATGGTCGGTCATCTGAGCGAGGAACGCCGTTACCAGGTTGTCGAGTTACTGCACGGCATGGTGGAGCGCGACTCGACCGCGGTCTGCGAAGTGCTGCTGGAATGGTCGCACAGTACGCAGCCCCCCAGCGAGCGCATGGTCGCCGATATCTGCGCGTTTCTGGACCAGTACACCGGCGTACCGCTTGGCCAGTTGAACATGCGGGAAATGATCTCGGATATGATGGCGATGCTGAGAGACAACGAGCTGGCGCTGCCTTCCGACCTGTCGATGATGTTCAAGGTATTCCTCACCCTGGACGGTTTCGGTCGCCAGCTCAACCCCGATTTTGACCTGATCGCCGAAGCGCGCCCGTTTGTCCGCCAGGCCCTGATCCTGCGCTACTCACCCAACGAGGTCGTCAAGCGCGGCTGGCGAAGCGTGGCGGGCATCATGGACCTGCTGGTGGGGCTGCCAAAGGATTTTCGCCGCCTGCTGCGGGCGGCGCGCCGTGGCGCCTTGCAGATTCACATCGATATCGCGGAACTGGACAAATTCGGTGACCGCCTCGACCGCGCCGCAAGCCGATTAACCATCGGTATGATCACCGCCGCCTTCATTATCGGGACGTCCATCATGATCTCGGTGACGGGCGATACCCAGTACCTGGGTATATCCATCCTCGCCGGCTTCGGCTTTTCCCTGGCCGCGGTTGGCGGCGTCTGGGTACTGGTATCGATCTGGCGCGGCCACCGTTAGTGGCGAGCGGCCAGGCGTTTCTGGCAAGCACAAACGCGGTGCGGGCTGCGGCGGCAACGCCGTCTCCGGCGCAAGGGTGGATTTCGACCCGGCCGCCGGCTGTTGCACCACTGGCTTGTCAGGATCGATCACGCTGGACGGCCCGGCCGTGGCATCCACCAGCGCCGATAACATGTTCTTCATGGACGCTCCCTCGACAACAGCGAACATCGGCAAACCGTGATTATGCAGCATCCCCCTCGTACTGAGGTCATGGAGCATCGCTCTCTGGCCAGCAGAACCACCCTGCGCGGGCCGTCCATGGGCACCCGAGGCTGCAACAGTCGAATCTCGCGGTACGCGCCTGTTGTAAATAAACAACAATAAGAATCCCGCATCTTTGCGTTGATTTAGCGCCTTCCAGTGAGCGAGCGTCCGCAATATGTTGTTTTAATACATACACTTGTAGTTTTCTGCCACATTATGTTGTGTATTTTTAATTCTTATTAAATATCCTTGACTTATGGTGCATTTAGGGATTATTTTATCAGTTACACGGAGAAATCGGTGCGATCACTGATCGAGGCGCGGCACCCCCGGCCATTGGGCACCAGCAAAGATCCGGTACAGGAGCTATTCGATGCCACAGACAGCAGGACTGGTAATGCACATCCCCAATCGACTCAGCGCCGTTTCCCGGCGCGAACTGGAGACGATGATCATGCACCGGCAAGGGGTAACCTCCGCATACTTCAACGACAAGCGACCCCATTTCATGGTGATCGAATACGATCCACAGCAGATCAACAGCTTCGAAATCATGTACGAAGTCAACGGCGGCTACCTGCATGCCGCGAGGGTAAGCTGACTCTAACAACCAAGAACGGTACGACTGCTATTGGCCACCGCGAAGGTGGCTATTTTTTTGTGCGGTCACTGGTGTGTTCAAGGGCGGCGGCAGACCTATAACGCAGTTCAACGCTTTTTCCGGTTTGGTCTACGAAATCGTTGCATATTTCCGCGGCAAGTGACACTGCGGCGCGGTATTTCACTCATTTTCTTAATTATTTTACCCAACAGCCGATAACTCGGGAAGTTTTGCAATGATCTGTGTGCAACCGTCTCAAATGGTTAAACAAGGTGTTACGAATTGTCGTAATGAATACGAAAGGGGGCTGCGGCAAAACGACCGTTGCCATCAATCTCGCCAGTTACTGTGTCTCGCAGGGCTACGCGACCGATTTATTCGATTTTGACAGTCAGGGATCCAGCACCCATTGGCTCAAGGCGCGCCGCCCCAATTGTCCGGGCAATACGCGGGGTCGCCGCTTTTCAACCGCCGCAGGCAGGCATGACCCGCTGCTGGCAGTTGCGGATTCCTCCGCAAACCCGCTACGTCATCAAGGACACGCCCGCCGGATATGCCGGTGCCGACCTTGCCGATCGCGTCAGCGAATCCGATATCATCCTCATCCCTGTCCTGCCATCGACCATGGATATCCATTCCACCGCCAACTTTATCCGTGACCTGTTGCTGGTCGGCAAGGCGCGTACCGGTAACAAACGTATTGCCATCATTGCCAATCGAACCCGCGTGCGTACCCGGTCTCTGGAAATGCTCGAGCGCTTTCTGAAGAACCTGGACATCCCGGTGATCGCCCATATTCGCGATACGCAGAATTACGTGCGCGCGGCCGCTCAGGGCATGGGCGTCTGCGAACTGGGCGAGCCCGCAGCCCAGCGGGACAAGGACCCGTGGGCTGGTATCCTTAGCTGGATCCAGCAGTATGAGCCGCAGGGCAACAGGCTTGCCGCGAATCCAGCCGCACCTCTATGCCGTTCGGCTCCAGTGTGTTGATCATTCGTTCCCACAGACCGTCGCTGGCAGCACCGAAGATTGCCTCCGCGTCCGCTTTCACCAGGTGCCAGCTGCCGAGCGCCAACTCCATCGCCAGCTGTCCGGTCGTCCAACTGGCATAACCCAGGTAAAAATTCAGTTTGCTCGCTGGGATCTTGCTGGCCAACACGTCTTCCAGTGTCTGGCGGCTGTCGCTGAAATAGATATCGCCTGCGACGTGCCGCGCGCTTGGAGTGGACGGCAGCTTGCGCATCAGCATGAAGACCCGGTGGATCCCCAGAGGCCCGCCAAAGAACAAGGGGTAATTGTCGGCCTGCGCATCGTTGATATCCGCAAGCACGTCGGACAACCGCCACCGTGACCGTTGATTGACAATCAGCCCCTCGCTGCCGGCGATACTGTGGCTGAGCAGCAGGATAACCGACCGTCCGAAAAACGGGTCGTCAAGCCCGCGCTGCGCGACCAGAAACATCCCTGCGGCCGGTTCGGTTTCCCATGACTGGGCGCTGAAGGCTGGCGCGGACGCTGCCCCTGGCGGCAGGCTCATGCCCGCCGGGGCGGCCAGCAGCGCGAGGATTGCCAGCCAGGTAATCAGCGGTGCTTGAAGTCTGTGCATGGTCCAGATACCAACTGCAGAGGGCGGTTTAGGCTCATCCGGATAGTTAAGTATAGCCAAAGCATCGTTTTCAACAGACCGGTCGGCCGGGGCAACGCCCCCGGCGGACCGGTCTGTTGTTTGCGGTTAGCGATGCCGGTGGGCGGCATTCAGCAGGTTTCAATGCAGACGTGCGGGCCGCATCTCGCGAACCTTGCGGTCCTGACGCGCTGCAACAATTCGCGACACAGGTGCGCACCGACAGCCTCCTAGCGATACCGGAACCGGTCCGGCGCCACGGCGCCACCGGAGATAATAAAAGTCATGGCTTCGTCCATGGTCCAGTCCGTCTGTACCAGCCGCGTCACCGGCACGATCTCCAGATAGCCGGAGGTCGGGTTGGGGGTGGTTGGCACATAGACCGCTGCCAGCTCTTCGCCGGTATTGTCGTCCGTCAATATGCGCATGACAAACCCCACCGCTTTCATCTCGGCTGAGGGAAAGTCAATCAGAACGACGCGCTCAGCGCCCTCGGGCTTCTGCTGGATGGCCGCAATGAGCTGTTTGGTCGCCTTGTACACTTTTTGAACCAGTGGGATCTGCTCGACGACGCGGTCGAACAGGGCGATCGCCCGCCGGCCGACTACCCGTGTTGCCGCCCAGCCCAGCAGGTAGAGCGCCAGCAGTGTCAACAGCACGGCGAGCGAAGATTCGAACCAGGGCTCCTGCACCCAACGGGTAAGGTTTGGCCACTGATCCTGAAACGGTTTGAGCACGGTATTCACCCATGGTCTGCCCACCCGCGACAGTTGCTTGACGAAGAACTCGAAAATGAGCCAGGTGATCCAGATCGGTATGGCGGTAAACACGCCCGCGATCACGTTGCGCTGGAAGCGATTCCAGAAAGACTGCTGTTGCCGGTGCGCCATGCGGACTACTCCGAGTTCCGGGTCAACCTGAACAGTTGGCCGGTGTTATCCAGGTAACAGATATAATGCATGGTTTCGTCGGCACCGCTCGCCCCCCAGCACCTTGATCCGCAAGCCGTCGACATAGGGACCGTCCGCCGTGTGATGCACTTTTCCCGTTGTCAGCACACGCACGTAGCGGCGATCCTTTGCGTCCTCCAGTGCCGCTTTTCGGCAGGTCTCCTTGACTCGCCATGCGTCGTGCGCAAAGGTCTTCTGCCACCAGTTGTCGACCGCCGGGATCTCCTGGCGTGCGATGATCACAGCAAATACGGCCATAACGATGAGCGGGATCAGAGGCTTCACCCGGTTGCGTCGTTGGTCGCGAAACCGGGTCGATGCATAACGCGGCGCCTCCCCTCTGCGGTTTGCCTCCGGCACGAGGGTCTGCCGCTCGTCTTGCTGTCTGCTTCGACTGATCACGCTGCTCCTCTTACCCGCCACCGCAACACCCGGGCAGCGAGGTCTGTTTCCGGTTCATTATGCCCCTATGCGCGGGACTGCCGGCGGCGATACCGTGGCTTTGATAGCATGCCAGATGCCGGGCAGCAACCCGAAATCACGTGGCTCTCGAGACCTCCCGCGATACAACGAACACGGCTGCCTGCCTATGGAGCGGACGGCCCGGCTCCTAGGAGGCTGGCTCGACGCACGCCGGATCATCGTTTTTCGGATTGTTCACTTTGCGGCTCACCGGGTAGACAGCGAGCTTTCCATTATAGGGCAGGAGCAGTGCCTGCAGTTGCGCCTGGTTTTCGTGGGCGGGCTTCAGCCAGACCTTGTAAGAACTCGGTTCAAGAATCACTGGCATACGTTCATGGATGGGCTGCATCGCGCTGCTGGCTGCGGTTACGATTATGGAACAACTGTCAAAACCCTCGCCGCCGCGCTCCCAGCGATCCCATAGACCAGCAAAGGCAAAGACAGCGCTGTCGTCCCGCCGAATGTGATAAGGGATTTTCTGCCCACCGGCCTGCTGCCATTCGTAATAACCGGTTGCCGGGATGAGGCATCGCTTGCGCCTGAAAGCATCGCGATACGTCGGCTTTTCCGCAACCGTCTCGGCGCGCGCATTGATAGTCGAGTATTTGATCTTTGCTTCCTTTGCCCAGTGCGGCACCAGACCCCAGCGCGCCATTGACAGCGTTCTACCCTGCTCTGTCGCGCGGACGATAGCGACGTCCTGTCCCGGGGCAATGTTGTAGCGTGGCTTCAGCTGATCGGGCTCGGCCAGCACCTGGTTGATCGCGAAGATGTCGATGAGCACGTGTGCATCGGTGATCATATTATAGCGACCGCACATCCTATCCTCCTGTTCTGCTGCAGCGTTTTGCTGTGCTTCCGGCTAATGGCATGCTTGTACGCACGCCCAGTTCGAGAATCCGGAATCGCGCCAGACCACAGGTGCCGACCTCCACAACGCCGGACTCGGGCGACCGCTACCATGAAACAAACATTCCGCGTTTTTGACGCCTTTGTGCTTGTCCCGTGTTATCCGTTGTTCTGCCTTTACACTGCGGTCATTCAGCAGTTGCCGGGATCGGTGCGTGTGCGAGCCGCGGATGGCGTTGCTCCGAGGGCCACCAGTCTGAACCACGCCACCACGCAGATCGACCCGTCTGCAGCCGCCCCGGATACCGACGCTGCAACGGTAGGCGGCATACTGCCCGGGTCCGCGCCACTTTGACCGCTCGTCGGCAGCCCGACTCCAGACCAGAAGTCCGGGTTTTCCCGCTACAATAACACTCCCCTGCCGCGGATTAACGGGTCGCTCTCCGACAGCCTCCTGGCCGGCGTGGACTGCTCGGACCAACGGGGCGATGCAGTCCATCGGTGGGCAGCCCCGCTCCGACGACGTGAGATAATCGTCCATCCGTGTCGACGCCAGTCAATTTCCTGGACGCAGGAGGCCTCAAGCTGTTTCCCGCACGAGCAGACGCTTCAGATGGGGGTCACAGGCCGCGATATTGCGCCTATAATTAGTCCAGGTAATAGCCCTGCAACCACTAAGGAGACATAACCATGAGGCGACTCTATTTTCTTTTGCCTGATCTGGCGGTCACCCGGACCGTCGTCGACGAGTTACTGCTGGCACGCGTCGAAGAACGCCATATACACATCATTGCCAAAGAAGGTACGCCGCTCCAGGACCTCCCCGAAGCCAATCTGATACAGAAGAGTGATTTCGTACCGGCCATGGAGCGCGGCATCGCCATGGGTGGCGCCACCGGTATCGTGGCCGGGGTGGTGGCGCTTGCCTTTCCCGGAGTCGTCATCGGCGGTGGTGCGCTGCTGGCGATGGGCCTGGCAGGCGCCGGTATGGGCGCCTGGCTCGGCGGTATGATTGGTATGGATGTAGAGAACAGCCATATTCGCAAGTTCGAGGAAGCCGTCAAGGCCGGCCAGATTCTGGTGCTGGTAGACGTACCCAAGGACCGGGTCGACGGTATTCAAGCCCTGATCAAGAAACACCACGCCAATGTAGATTTCGAAGGGACAGAACCAACCATCCCCGCATTCCCCTGAGCAGGCACCTGGCGGGCGGCGACGCGCGCTCCAGCGCCGGAGGACGGAGAAACCAGGAAGCATGCTGCGCGGTGTATTATTGACCTTTGTCGTGGGCTGGATTATCTGGTTCTGGATCGACAAGAATCCGGCCACGCTGGGGCCGCTCGCCTATCCTGCCGACGGCGACATTCTGTATGACTTTCAGGTGACGATCGATCTCGTAAAGCAGGCACGCTTTAAGGCCGCGTTTGTTTATGCCTGGAAAGCCCACTATCTCGTGTTGTCGCTGGCCATTGGCGCGCTAACAGGGATGGTCCTTGCCGCAGTTTCCCGCAGCCTGTCGCGCAACCGGCTGCTGAGGCTCTATCTTCCAGAGAGAAAAAAGCGACAAGCACGTGACCGTGCGCAGCAACGGCCTGGAGATTGAAACAGCGACTGTCCGGGTTTTAGGCGTGCAGACTGTACCTCGCGTGTCATGGCGGCGTTGTGTCCCCGATCAGAGGCTGACTGGTAATACTCACAATAACCGGCCGGCCATCTTCCAGTTCATAGCTGGCGTATTCCCTTACCTTGCTCACGATATTCTCGCCATCCACCGTAAAGGTTTCGACAACAGTGGAAAAAGACTCGGCCGTCGCCCCATCCTGCGCCACGTTAACGACGACGGCCTTGCGCTGGTAGGTGTAATTCTGCACCTTGTCCCAACCTTTGTCGATCAACTGCAGATACTGCTCCCTGTTCATCCGGGCAATAGCCGTTTTTTCACCTGCAGGGACGTCAACATACTTGAAGAAATTCTGACCAAGATAGGCGCCGACACCCTGCGTATCACGATGTTCGGCGGCAATGTCCGTCGCCGCCATGACCTGACGCACCCGCTCGGTGGTTATTCTGGCGTCGGCAAGTGCATGGGAGGAATACAGGAACGCTCCGATGATACAGCTGGTTGTCGGTTTCACTGGCATGTATGGCTCCTACTCAGTTAAACACAAAGGCGACCGGTGCGACCTGTTATGAGGGCGCTTGCACGGCAGCCTTTTAGCCCTCGGGTCATCTTGCCGGCATTGTCCACCGCCTTTGGTCTAAAGCCGGCCAGGATCGATCGCGACGCATGCTTGCCGGCAATCGTCCCGCAGGAAGAACCGTTACACCTTGTCAAGACATAATTATCGGGTACGTCAGATATTTCTGTAGCCGATAAGGGAACGCCCAGGAAACCGCCCGTACGGAACAGGTTTTGGGGTCTCCCCGGCTGGTTATTTCAAAAAAACCGCAAATACTGAGATAATAGTCCCCCGTACGTCGCGATCGCCTGTGGTCAGGCAAACAACCTTCAAATAATGACCCGGATCAACATCATCATTGCCGCGGCTATCGCCGCGATCACCGTCAGCCTGTGGGCCTATATCAACCGCCCGGAGACTGAACCACCGTGGCCTGAGGTAATCCAGGGCTTTTCGTTTTCGCCAATGCGCGAGAACGACGACCCGCTCAAACACAAGCTGCCCTCCGCGGAGGAAATCGAGGCGGACCTGGCGCTGCTCGCGGGCAAGACCTACGCGGTACGCACGTATCGCATGGAGGGCGCGTTTGCCGATATACCGGCGATGGCCCGCAAGTACGGCATCAATGTTGCCCTCGGGGCCTGGATCGATGCCAATCTCGACCAGAACGAAAAGGAAGTGATGCGCCTCATTCAGTACGCCGACCGGTACCGGCGCAACGTCGTCAGGGTGATGGTGGGCAATGAGGTGTTGTTACGTAACGACATCCCCATTGAAAAACTGATCAGCTATATCCGACGGGTACGAGTCCAGGTCGGCATGCCGGTCAGCACTGCGGAGCCGTGGCACGTGTGGCTCAAATACCCGGAGCTTGTCGACGAGGTCGACTACCTCGCCGTCCACATGCTGCCCTACTGGGAAGGTGTCAAGATCGACGATGCGGTGAATTTCGTGGTCGACCGTATCAACGACCTGAAGGCCAAGTACCCGGACAAGCCCATCGTCATCGCCGAAGTCGGCTGGCCGAGCAACGGGCGCACGCGCCGCGGCTCAGTGGCATCAGAAGCCAATGAGGCGACTTTTCTGCGCCGGTTTCTGCACCGGGCGGAACAGGAGAACTATGTCTACTATGTCATGGAGGCCTTTGACCAGCCATGGAAAACCCGCATAGAGAGCGGCGTAGGCGCGTACTGGGGTGTTTTCGATACCGACCGCACGCCGAAGTTCGAGTTTTCCAAACCGATTGTGGAAATCCCCCAGTGGCGGGAACTGGCGGCGATTTCTGTCGTAATCGCGTTAATCACCTTCGCGCTGCTGCTCATCGACGCGAAGGCACTGACACACCATGGCCGAAGTTTCCTCGCCGTAATCGCATACGCCCTGGCAACCGCGGCGGTCTGGATTGTGTACAACTATTTGCAGCAGTACATGTCTGTGAGCGCCATCGTCGTCGGGGTACTGATGCTGATCGGCATGATCGGCGTTGTGGTCGTGGTGCTGGTCGAAGCGCACGAATGGGCCGAAGCCCTGTGGGTCAAAGAGCGCCGCCGCCAGCTGACCCCCATGCCAGCGGATGATGCGAACCTGCCAATGGTTTCCATTCACGTGCCCGTCTATAACGAACCGCCGGAGATGCTGATTCAGACCCTGGACGCGCTGACCCACCTGGATTACCCGCGCTACGAAGTGCTGCTGATTGATAACAATACTAAAGATCCGACGGTCTGGAAGCCGGTCGAAGCCCACTGCAGCACGCTGGGTGAGCGTTTCCGCTTCTTCCATGTCGACCCTCTTCCCGGGTTTAAATCCGGTGCGTTGAACTACGCGCTGGCGAGAACTTCTCCGGACGCCGAGATCGTTGGTGTTATCGACAGCGATTACATCGTCGACGCCAACTGGCTGCGCGAACTCGCGCCCCAGTTCGCCCGTGCGGAAATCGCTATCGCGCAGGCGCCGCAGGACTATCGGGATGCCCGTGAAAATGCTTTCAAAGCCATGTCATATGCGGAATACCGGGGGTTTTTCTATATCGGTATGGTGACCCGCAATGAACGCAACGCCATTATCCAGCACGGCACCATGACACTGGTGCGTCGCACGGCGTTGGAGGAAGTCGGCGGCTGGAGTGAATGGTGCATCACCGAAGACGCCGAACTGGGCCTGGTAATTTTCAGCCACGGCTACGAAGCCGTTTACATACCGAAGAGTTATGGCAAGGGGCTGATGCCCGATACCTTCCAGGGCTACAAGAACCAGCGCTTCCGCTGGGCCTACGGCGCCATGCAGATCATGCGCCATCACATCGGGGAACTGCTGGGGTTTGGCGCGAGTAGACTCACTTCCGGCCAGCGCTATCATTTTATGGCTGGCTGGCTGCCCTGGATTGCCGACGGCGTGAACCTGCTGTTCAACGTGGCGGCGCTCGGCTGGTCGCTGGCCATGATCCTGGATCCGCTGCGTTTCGATCCACCGTTGATCATCTTCTCGGTGTTGCCTCTGGCGCTGTTCACCTTCAAGGTTGCCAAGGTCATCTATCTGTACCGCGGTGTCCACATCGTTGGCACGATCAAACAGACGCTGGCAGCGGCACTGGCCGGCCTGGCGCTGTCGCATACGATTTCCAAGGCCATGTTGCTCGGCCTGTTCACCCGCCATAAACCGTTTATGCGCACGCCCAAGATGGAACGGGCAAGCGCGCTATTGAAGGCAATCGTCGTCTCGCGCGAAGAAATTTTGCTGCTGGCGGCCCTCTGGGGAACAGCAGGCACAATCGTCTATCAACAGTACGAGTCGGCTTCGCTGGATCTGCTGCTATGGGTCATCGTCTTGCTGGTACAGTCGATTCCGTACCTGTCAACCGTGCTCGTCGCGACCATCAGCGCCTTTCCCGGGCTGCGCGCGGAGCTGGTGTGCGGCGGCTCGCGCGAAAAGCAGTTCAGTCCGCAGAAAAGCTGAACTGCGGCCCGCAGAATAGCTGAATCGGCGCGCGGTCAGCCCTCGGCAACCCAGTCTTCGGTCGGGTTGTCCGGCAGCGGCACCGGGTGGTCTATCGGCGTATCCAGGTACTCCTGGCGCGTTTCGTCTGATTCGAAATATATGACCAGGTTACCGTCAACAATGTACGGCCGCCCTTCCAGGTCGCCGATATCGCGCCCGGTAATCGGGTCTATGGTACTGATCATAAGCTCCGGTTCGTGCAGACGGTGGGTCTGCTCCTGGTCCCGTGGCATCGCATCCGTAGCGACATAAGCCAGGGAATCGAAGTTGTGTACCGTCGTGTTTTCTGTCTGTGCTGAAGCAGCCATGGTGACCTCCAATATCAGGCGGATAATGATCCGTTCCGGCAGCCGCATTCGCCGCGGAGCAGGCTGGCAGCCATGAGCATCAACTGCCAGTCTGTTTACTTATAGACCCGCCCGGCGGACGAATAAACGTCCCAATGTGAAGGGGAATGGCTGCAGCCGGTGTCCGTCAACGTCGGAAGAACAGCGACAGGATTAGTGAAGCAACAATGCTGATTACCAGCATCGAGGTGATGGGGAAGAAAAACACACCGTTTTCGCGTTCGATACGGATATCGCCCGGCAGCTTGCCAAACCAGCTGAACAGCCAGGGTGCGTAACCCAGTGCAAGACCCGCAAGGACCAGCAGGATACCGAGAACGATGAGCAGTTTTGCCATACTGTCGGACTCGATGACAGCGAAAAGTGGCTGGAGTTCAGTAGTCCTGTTGTGCGCTGATAATCGCCAGGTGCTGCTTGCGGCCTTCAAGTTCCGCCTCGAGAACAGGAATCTCGGCCCGGATTGCGGCCCTTTCGTCCCCGAGTTTGCGCAATTCGTCCAGCAGTACCACGCGGCGTTCAGTTGCAACACCTGGGGCAACCAGTTCCAGCCCGGTATCGCGCATCGCCACTTCGATATCCGTCAGGCGGGCCCGATCGTATCTTAGCCTCTTCGTGACCTGGCGCACCTTGGCCTCAAGATCATAGAGCTCGCGGCCATCGTGGTACGCGTTGAGGAACGCGGGCTCCACTCCCGGCGGGCAGACCCCAGCATACCTTCTGCCCGTGCGGCCCTCATGATAACCGTTACCGGGCTGGCAGTAACGCTGCACACCCTCCTCCCAGCCGCTGCGGTAGGCGTCGAGATCCAGGGCCACGCCGTGTGCGGCACAGGCTTTGCGGTGCTCGCTGATCCGCGCCTGAGACCACCCTTTGACACCGTCCTCGTAGCCGATGGCACGCCAGTCGGCCAGAGCGCATTCCTGCTTCGACAAACCCGCGGCGCAGCCCGAAAGTATGGCCAAAAGCGCCAGCAGCGTCAGCACGCGCTCGAGGGAGTCTTGAAGATGTAAGCTCTGCAGCATGCAAATTTCCCCGGGCATCAGTACCGGTTGCGTGGCCAGTGACCGCATCTATCAGTGTGTATCGGACAGAAGCCCCGAATTTGAAGTCGATACAGGAAATTTTAGCCGGTCTGCCGCAGCCCCGGCGGGTATACCCGACAGTTGCGCAAAAAACCTGCCGGGATTCGACCGAACCCTGTTGTTTACAGGTTACATGGCGGGTAACGGCCTTTGGTGGAATTCACATCGGGTGAAACTCAACACTCGTGCGCAGGTTGGACTGAGGCACCGAGCCCAACGCCGGACCGCTGATCGTTGGGCTCGGTGCCTCAGCCCAACCTGCATTTGTTTAATGATTGGGTATACTCAACTGTCATGAACAGCGATTACTGGATCGACATGGTTGAGAAGCTGAAGCAGCCGGACACTGCCGGCGAGGCTGCGCACCTGCTGTCGCAGGATCTCGGCCGTGGTATCCCCCTGGACAAGACCGGCCTTGGTATGGCACTCGGCTGCGTCCCGCGTGAGGACATTGTACTGGGTGCCTTACTGGCGTACAAAGATCCTTCGGCACGGCCCTTTTGCGATCGAATACTCTGGTACTTTGAGCCGGATGAAATTCTCTCCGTGTACAGGGCCGTTCCCAATGCCAGCCGCGATATCAGGAATGGTTTGAAGCACTTTCTCAAGGAGATTGAATCGCCATTGGCAGGTGAGGTTTAGGAGCTATTCCCTGACACCCGACTGCCCGACCCGCGGGCGGGCGACCTGCTGAAAGCCCTGATCAGGGACATTTAAAGACCGCAAATGACTGGCCGCCGTCGACGACGTTGGTCATTTCGATGATGGCGTTGCCCCCGAGTTGGACCGCACTGTTGCGGGCCAGAGCTGTCAACTCTCGCGCCACTGCGCCATCGACCTGCTGCAATTGCGGTAACTTGTCGATGACGGTGACATGGGCCGAACCGACATTGGTGCAGCCCGGAAGCTGTTCGGCCGTCAGCACTCGCACAGCATCGGCGCTGTCCCTGACGCCGGGCCCGGCGCAGCCGACGAGCAACAGCCCGGCGATCACGCCAACTGCGCCAGACCAACTGTTTCGCAAAAAATCCGGGCGCTTACTTGCCAACCTTGCAAACCTTTTGCCATAGCTCGGCACCAGCATGGTCTTTTTTCGTCACACTGTCACCCTATTCTGGTCAGGTCCGTTAACTGCTCCTGTAAAACAAACCAAGGAGTCATTATGAACCAGCACGCACAGCGAACCGGCCTGCTTATGGCCGCCGCACTGCTAGCCAGCGTCAGTACCCAGACCAGCTGGGCCGATGGTGACCGTCATTACGACAAGCACGGCTACCGGCAGCACTGGGTCGAGCAGCACCACCACTATGCGCCAAAACCCTATTACCGCCGCCATGACAGTGACGACGACGAAAAACTGATCTATGGTCTCCTGGTAGGCGGCTTATTCGGCTACGTAATCGGTAATGCCCAGCAGCAGGACAACTATACGAGCCAGCAATACCTGCCGCCAGCCGAGCCGCGCTATCAGAGCTATCAGGCCTATGAGCCGGGCGCGGCCTGCCTGCAGGAGCGTGAGTACCAGATGCAGGTAATGGTAGGCGGAAAAGAAGCCCAGGCGTACGGTACAGCCTGCCTGCAACCCGATGGTTCCTGGTTCCGGGGACCTGCCAAGGTGGTGTCGCGCTGATTGAGCCGGGCCCGGGTCAGTGATTCAATACGCCAAGTGCCTACCTGGATCGCCCCATGTCAACCTCAACACCACAGGAACCCCGAACGTGCACCCTGATGCTGCCGGACAGCCGGCAGCTCGGTTATGCACGCTACGGCGCGGACCACGGCAGGCCGGTGTTCTACTTTCACGGCCTGCCCGGCTCGCGCTTCGAATGCCAGCTCATTGACGCGCCGGCCCGGGCCATGGGCATCACCGTGGTGGCCCTGGACCGTCCCGGTTATGGCTTGACCAGCTTGCGCAGCTGCCCGTCGCTGATCGGCTGGACGCAGGATGTTACGGCACTCGCTGACCACCTGGAAATCGACACCTTCAGCGTCGTCGGCGTATCCGGCGGCGCACCTTGCGCGCTGGCCTGCGCTCACGAAATGCCGCAACGCGTGACAGCCGTCGGGCTGGTCGCGGGGCTGGGCCCGATTTACGAAACGGCGGTGCGGCGCGACATGCCCGGACTGGCCCAGACCAGTTTCTATCTGGCCAACAAACTGCCCGGGCTGTTCAAGGCCACGGTCGGCCGACCGCTCGTGCGACTGTCCCGCTGGCGGCCCGACCTGCTGGTCCGTCTGCTGGCCTGGCTGGATGGCGGTCCCGACAAGCGCGTATTGCTGGATCAAATGGTATTTCCAGCCTTTACGTTCAGCATAGAGGAATGTTTCCGCCAAGGCATTGCCGGCAGCCTGCAGGATCTGCAGCTGTTCCGCCAGCCGTGGGGCTTGCGGTTCGCCGACATCGGGCAACCGGTCCACGTCTGGCACGGCACCCGCGACCGCGTCGTACCGGTGAGTCACAGCCGCCATTACCACACCCACCTGCCGCACGCCGATCTGGCCATCGTCGCCGAAGAAGGACACTTCTCCTTGCCGCTTAACCACATGCGTGACATCCTGGAAAAGGTTATCGCTTGATTACCGGCAGCGATCGACTAGATTTACCCCAATAACTCTAAGCCACCGTAGCACCAGAGGAGGAGCACCGACATGGCGCAGACCCATGCGAAACCGGACCATTCCCCGGTTGACCCGAATAGCCTGCCGTTTGTTGCGCCGTGCCGCACCCTGCCGGTGTTGCGCAGTCTGCACTGGTTGAAACTGGGCTGGCAAGATTTCCGCCGGGCGCCCGCAGTCAGCCTCTGGTATGGCGGGTTTCTGGTCCTGCTCAGTTACACCCTCGGCTTTCTGACCTGGAAGCTGGGTGGTTACGTGCTGATCCTGAGCCTGATTTCGGGCTTTGTCTTCATCGCCCCGGTACTGGCCATCGGACTCTACTCCATCAGCTGCCAACTGCAGCGCGGTCTCAAGCCACAGATCGCCTACTGCCTGCGCGAAGGCCGCCGCAATCTCGGCAATGAAATGGTCTACTCCATGATCTTGCTGGTGATCTTTCTCTTGTGGGTGCGGGCAGCGTCCATGGTGCACGTTTTCTTTCCGGTTGAGGCGCACCCCAATCTGCACAGTCTTGCGACCTTCCTGATCATTGGGTCAGCGGTTGGGTCGCTGTTCGCCGCCCTGGTGTTTTGCGCCAGCGCATTATCGCTGCCGATGATGCTGGATCGCAAAGTGGACACGGTTACTGCAGTGCTGACCAGCGTGAACGCGGTATTGAAGAACAAGGCTGCCATGGCCCTGTGGGCCGGTGTCATCGTGCTGTCGCTGTTGCTGAGTTTCCTGACAGCCTTTCTGGGCCTCGCCGTGCTGATGCCGGTTATCGGCTACGCGTCGTGGCACGCTTACCGCGACACTATCTGCGCCGACGACTGGCCGAACAATCAGCCCGAGTAATCATCTGCGCCTAGGAGGGTGTCGGACTTGGGACTGATCTACTGCGCCGGTGGGAGAGCCCGGTAGGTTGGTGCTGAGCGCCGCGAAGCCCAACACAAACCCGCAGCAATGACGGAAGGTCGAGTTTTCAGCCAGACCCGTCTTAAGCGACACCGCGCAGCCGCGGCCGAACCGGACGCCTTTGCTGATAGGTCGGTCCGGGCACCGCCCTGAGCAACAGTGAACCCGCCTGCATCGCCGCCGGCGGGTCGATCCCCATGAGTTGCAGGACAGTCGGCGCAACATTCGCCAGGCCGCCGGAACAGGACAGTTGCCAGTCTTGCTCGTCCAGCAACAGGCACGGCACCGGGTAGGTGGTGTGCTGGGTGTGCGGCTCTCCCGTCAGCGGGTCCACCAGTTCCTCGCAGTTACCGTGATCCGCAGTCAGTAACACCGAATACTCCGCCGTGGTGGCTGCCTCCAATACGCGGTTGACTTCAGTGTCCAGTGTCTCGACGGCCCTGATCACTGCCTGGGGTACGGCAGTGTGTCCGACCATATCAGCGTTGGCAAAATTAACCACGATAAAAGCGTAGCGTCCCTTACTGATTGCGCCGATCACGGCGTCAGCCACTTCCCGGGCGCTCATGCCCGGCTTCAAGTCATAGGTCGCGACCCTGGGCGACGGTACCAGCAACTGGGTCTCCCCGGAACAGGGTTCGTTGCGGCCGCCGTTAAAGAAATGGGTGACGTGAGCATATTTTTCCGTTTCCGCACAATGAAACTGGGCCAGGCCCAGTGCACTGATGACCTGACCGAGGGTCGTAACGGGCTGCTCCGGTTCAAAAGCATAGCGCAGGTTCAGGCTGCGCTGATACGGCATCATGCAGGTGACCTCGGCCAGTGCGGAGTCGCCGCGGTCAAAGCCCATGAACCCGGCAACACCCAGCGCCGCTACCAGCTGGCGCAGCCGGTCTTTCCGGAAATTGAACGCAATGACGCTGTCGCCGGCGAGGATTTTCGCCGCCATGGGCAGCAGTATCGGCCGTATGAATTCGTCGGTATCTCCGGCCGCGTAGGCACTGCGTATGGCCGTTTCGGCCGACGCGCCGAGCATGGCCTTGCCCAGCACCAGCGCCCGCCAGGCCAGTTCGGTGCGTTCCCAGCGTTTGTCGCGGTCCATGGCGAAGTAGCGCCCGGTGATAGAGGCGACGGCGCCGCCGGCTTCATGCAGGCGGGTCTCCAGGTCACGCAGGTAAGCAAGCGCCGACTGCGGCGGGGTATCGCGCCCGTCGGTGATCAGGTGCAGCAAAGGTCTGGCACCCTGCTGTCGGCACATCTGAATCAATGCCCGCAGGTGCGCCACGTGGCTGTGCACGCCACCATCCGATACCAGCCCCAGCAGGTGCAGCGGCCGCTGCCGCTCAGCCGCCCGCTGTATGCAGCGCAACAATGCCTTGTTGCTGAAAAATGCGCCGGAGGCGATCGCATCGTTGATGCGCACCAGGTCCTGGCGTATGACTGCACCTGCACCCAGCGTGCGGTGGCCAACCTCGGAGTTTCCCATCTGTCCATCCGGCAGCCCTACGGCGGCACCCGATGCACCCAGCAGGGTATGGGGATACTGCGAAAAATAGCGGTCCAGATGGGGTGTTCGCGCCTCGGCGACGGCGTTGTTTACCCGGCTGGGATTGGTGCCGAAGCCATCGAGAATGATCAGAACGACCGGTCTTCGCAGCACGCCCGATATGTTCACGACTTGCCCCGTTAGCGCTTATCTGGTTTTGTTGACGTCCCGCGCGAAGGCCCGCTCTCCCGCGATCGACTCGCAGCGACTGAAGACCTGTTGCCGTCGCCGGCGCGCGCCTGAGATCGGGTGCGCTCCAGTTTGCTCAACGCCGCGGCGATATCGACAAAACCGCAATAGTTGTAGACTGCGTGCATGGCACCCCTCCTCTGCGCTGCCGTGCAGGGACCCTTACAACTACTGTGCCATGTAGTGCGACTGAAGCTAACCTCCTAATTTTCAGTCGAATTACCGGTTGCGTCAGGTTCTGTGACAGCCCGCGGCGCGTTGTTTACGCACCGCTTCGGTGCTTTGGCAGCACTCCGTGCACCACGCTTGCGGTCTGATGGCAGCCCGCCCGATCGTTCCCAGCGCTGCCGCGTCTGGCGCCCTTTAGGTCCGGCCGGCTTCGCCAGCAGGGGGCACCCCCTGCCAGAGCATTTCATAACCGACTTCGTAGATCTCTTCGCAATATTCCCGCAAGGCGGAGAATTTTTCTCTGAACAGCCAATCCGCGTGTGAATTCTCGTGGTGATCGAAGGATTTCCAGTAGGTGATGATGACAATGTGATCTTCGGTCGCTTTGTCAGGGTCAAAGGACCCCTGCTCGGACACGAAACCGCTGTATTTGAAAAGCTGCCCGCCGATGAAGCCACCGTTTTCGTCGCCATAATTGTTTTTCACGACGGTGCATACCTCCCCCAGCACTGATTCAACGTCCGAAGGCGCTACGTCCTCTTTCAGACGGACGACATTGAACAACATCACACAGCCAAAGGGAATATTGATGGGTTCAAACATGGCGCCTCCGTCCTCCGGTGCAATTTGCGCTGCGCTTACCCCTTCCGCAAGTGTAATACAACCTGCTGCGCCTACACGCTCCGGTTGCCAGAAACATCTTTCCGGGCCGACCGCGTTCCCAGGACGCCAAAAAAAGCCGGCCATTCGCTGCTCCACGCAACGCGCTGACCGGCCGGCCCCCCGTTTGGGCCTGCCGGCCCGCTTATTTCCCGGACATGTTATTGGCCCCCTGCAAATGGGCATATTCCACCGGTTCGATCAGGCCATTGCCGTTTTCATCGGCGGCGTCGAACCCCTGCTACAGGGCCACAGAGGAAGCCGTTTCCTGCCGCGTGACCGGACCATCGTGATTGACGTCGGCGTCGCCGGAGCTGACCTTGTCACCAGCGGCCGATGCGACCATTGCTACCAGACCCTTTGCCACGACCATGATCAGTCTGCTCATCGATTCATCCTCGCATACCAGTTTGCCGGACTGGCAACCGGCCCCCGGCAGACTCTGTGCCAGCAATACATCGAATATATATAACTCTTATTTTACAATATACTATGTAGCATATCTCATATACTACATAAGAATTATTCACAGGCAGACTTCGCCCCTCCCCAACAGGGAGAAGCGCAGGTCCCGATGCGAATACCGACGCCACGACACCTAAGCAGTCAGGACCGCCTACCGGTCACCAGGATGCGACGATGCCTGGTTTAAAACTTGCATTGGCTGCAGGCAATAACAATTGCCTGAGTCAACGGAGTGAGGAGACACGCTATGGGCTGCGGTATCAACAAACTGGCACATACACCCATCCAGTCCCTGGAACAGGGCATTGATATTCAACGGGCCGCGGAATTCATGTCGAAACACGACCTGGGTTCAGTCGTGGTAACACACGAAGGCCGTGTCGTGGGCCTGTTTACCGAAAAGGACCTCATCAGACGCGTCGTGGGCGCTGGACGGGAGCCCAGGAATGTGACCCTCGGCGAGGTCTGTTCCCGTAACCTGATTTCCATCAACGACGATGCGTCCTGCGAAACTGCAATAAAATCAATGCGCGCTAACCGCTGTCGGCGACTGTTGATGTACCGCGGCGACACCTTCCTGGGCATCGTGACCTTGCAGAGCGTCGCCCAGGAACTGGCTGATAACCGCAGCCGTCAGAACAGCGTGGTCAATGTCGTCGGTGGCGTAACACTGGTCGCGGCGCTGGCTCTCATTGCTCTGTGGCTGTACCAGTTGCCCGATATGGCGCGGCTGGCCATGCAGGTCATGAAATAGACCCACAGCGGCACGACGCACCCCTGTCGCGCGACTGGTCCAGGCAGAAAGTCAGCAAGGAAAGCCTGTGCGAGCCGCATCATAGCAGTGCGCAGCGACCACCGGCCGCCAGTTGTTGGTGCGCGAAATCGGGCTAATCGCTCTGCACACGTGTCAGCCGCCCGCCAACGGCAGGCGTAACGCTGACGGCCTTACACGTAACGCGCTTCCCTCGTCACCGGCATGGCTTCCTGTGCCCAGCGGACGAAGCCACCTTCCAGGCTGAAGACGCTCCCGAACCCCATCAACTGCAGCGTGTCCGCCGCCAGCGCCGAACGTCCGCCCGTGGCGCAATACAGCACCACCGGACGTTGCCGCGCGGTGGAGAGTTCGGCATGGCGCTTTGGATAGGCGGGATCGGCGGCGGCCTCCAGAATGCCGCGGGGCACCAGCACCGCCCCCTTGATGTGTCCCTGCTCGTGTTCGCTGGATTCGCGCACGTCGACCAGCAGCAGATCATCCTCGCTGTCCAGCATCTGCTGCAGCTGTTGCGGACTGACCTCCCGGATGCGGGCCTTCGCGGCCTTGATGAAATCCATCAGCGACATGGGGGTGTTCGCGCTCATTGCATACCTCGACTAACTTCGTTCGTTGCGGGAATCACCAGCGCGGAGTTTACCTGAGCCGTGCCGCCCTGTGTTACCTTGACGCGATGATCAACGAGTACCGCTGCAGGCACGGTATCATTGGCGCATCCCGGTGGCACCCACCCGTTGCATGAAGCGTACACAACACACACCGCCCGAAAATACCACGCGTATTCAGTCGCCGGCATTGCACCTCGGTTCGATCGCGGTCAGCGACCGAACCGCGGCATGCCGTGCCGGCGGCTTAAGCGGCACGCGCCTGAAGGCGCTTGTGTTTCCTGCGCTGTACTGGCTGATCCGCCATACGCCGGTCGCGACCGCCCTGTTTCCCGCGCGCCTGGTCGTAGCGCTTGTCCGGTTTGCTTACCGCTGGCCCGGCAATCGACTGCGCAAGGCCTGCGAGTCCCTGGCCCAGCTGACGCCCGACGCGCCAGCGCGACTGGAACCACGGCAGATTTACAGCCGCTTTCTCGGCAATGCGCTCGGTATCATCGAGAATTTTTTCGTCCTTTACCGCGAGGGCGCTGCGGCGGTTATGCCGCGTACCTGTCTGCAACCCGGAGATGTCGAGGCCATCAACGGGCTTATCGCGGCACACGGTGGCGTCGTGCTGGCGGTGCCCCACAATCTGGGCAGCGCGTTTTCGGCACTGCGCATCAGCCATAGCTTCAATATGCTGCTGGTTGCGAAGAACCCGCCGACCGTCGAGCGGACGCGTATCGCCCTGGACTTCTTCGAACGCATGAGACTTTCCGTGCTAATGGTGCGTGGCGGCAACCCGTTTGAACTCTCGAGAGTGCTCTTCAAGCTTTTGCAGCAGGGCAAACTCGTAGCGGCAACGCTCGACAACATCGACAGAACCGGCAGAGACGTTCGGGTGCGGATGTTTGACCAGGAAGTGGGCCTCCCGGGTTGGGCAGCGAGAATCGCTGCAAAGATGCAGGTTCCGATCGTGCCGGCCTGGTTTCAGTCATCCGGTCGCGAGCTGCGGGTGATTGTCGGCAGACCCATCCTGACCGTCAACATCGAGGCCGCGGTGCAACATTACGCCAGTTTCTTCGAACAGCAGATTCTCGAAGATCCGGCCAGCTGGGCTTATCTGGCGGACAAGCACTGGCAGGGTGTACTTGCAGCCGCCACCAGCACACCAGCCACAGCCGGGCATGACACGGCTGACTGATGTATACAGGTTCGGCGGGTCATCTGTCTGCAGGGCTTTGCACCTCCCGCCATTCGTGCGACACTGCCAGCGGCTAAAATCACGCAGCGTTCAACAACTGCATTTCTCAGTCCATGAAAAGCATAGCCCCCGCCTTTATCCTGACGCTTCTGTCGCTGCCGTTACCGGCTGCCGCAGTACTGCTGGACTGCGACATCAATGCCGAGCGCATCTACACGTGCGTCGAAATCGGTGATTCACCTGCTGCTGCCGACACCCCGGACAACAAGCAAACTTATGGCGAAGAGTACCGGCGCTATATCGAGCAGGCGAAACAACAGTGCGTCTACCATGAGCCGCGGCGGCGCGTAGCCGGCAAGAATACCGGCGGCGCACTCAGGGTCGAGGAACTCAAATCGGCACGCGCCGAGTACGAGCAATGCATCAGCGAAACCGCTCGAGAACTCTGGCGCAAGAAGAACCCGCCAGGCAACTCCAAGCGATAACAGCAGCGACGCAGCGCGGTATCAACTATCCTCCGCGTGAACGATAATCAGGCAGGCATCTTCGGTAGCGTCAAAAGTCAACTGGTTGCAACGCATGAGTGCGCCACTGGCCACGCTGTCTTCGTTGCCGAAGCCACGTCCCTCGCAAACATAGACCAACGCGGGTTTGTCGATGTCGACAGTCCGCCCGCCTGGTACGCGCGCGATGTCGATACAGGTGCGGGCAGGAAATGTCACCGCCGGCTCCCGCCGACCACCATAAACGCGGGTTACCCGACCCGCGTCCAACCGCAAGCAACGGCGGGCCACCGCCTCACCAGTGGACTCCGGTAACACCCACAACTTGATCAGGCGATTCTCGGTATCCTCGGGATTGATCTCAGCGTGAGAAAATGCTTCCGCGCCGCCGCGCATCACTTGCACATCATAAGCAACGAGCGGCTTACCGTGCCTAAGCGAACCTTCGTGCGCCAGGCGGCCCTCCAGCATGACCGTGATGATGTCCAGCTCGCGGTGCGCATGCAACCGGGTCTCCCCGTGCGGCACCATGCGCGCGTCCGCGAGATAGACAAGATTGCTGAACCCCTGCCAGGCGCCGGCTGTGGCACGGCCATCGGCGATTCTGTCATCGAAGATCAGACGATATTCCCGAATGCCCTCGAATCCGCCGCGCCGCAGTTTGTCACGCTCTAACACGTCCATGAATGTGAAGCAACCCGCAGCACTGACAAGGAGATTGGCATAAAAATACTCCAAGCCGTTAACCGGGGAAAGCAGCTGCGCGCCGGCGACACGGAACGTGACGTGGCCAGCTTGCAGAATCGTCCGATATTTTCCTATTGTTTACTTTAAATATATTATATATGATACTGTTTTTTATATTTTTAAAATATTATTCGACCAAATGTCACATATGCGCTATGCTTGCTCTACACTTAGAAAAACCGGACGGAATACGGTACAAAAGCCCTTTAGAAGGCTGCGGAGGTGAAAGGTGAATCGTCGAAGAATAACCGCTGTATGCGTGTTGGCAGGCATACCTCTTTATTCGGCCGGGGCTGCGGCCAAACCACCTGGGGAGCACGACCAGTTAGAGTTGCGCAGCGTAGATGCGACCATGACTGCGGACGAATACAGGCAGGCATACCGCAGTAACCAGCGCCGTATCGCCAAGTTCGTCGAGTCCTACTCGGAAGACACCCTGATGGCCCTCGGTATACCGAAAAAGGGCATAGAAGCACTGGGGGCCGTGGCTGGTGCCGCTGTGACGCAGCAAGGCACCTTGTATCTGAACTCAAGCAAGTCCCTCGCGATCGACATTACAGATGCCGCCCAGGATGACCGCGCTATCTTTTTTGCCATAAAGCGGAAGTGGTGACGCCGGGCCGGTTCCGGGTTTAGTGTCGGGGCCGGGGATTGCGGCAGGCCCATCAGCGGCGGTTCAGGTAGACCCGTTTTGGCACGTCGGGTACCGGATACCGACCGGGCGGAAGGTGTCCATGTGGCAGTGGCGGGTACCCCGGGTACTTTCCGTGATACGGTGGTCGTGGATAAGGACGGCGAGGATAGCCATAGAACGGTACGTAGTACGTCTCCGACGCGTCATTAGGTTGCGGGTTCCCGGACTCAACTTCAAGCTGCTGCAAACGAAGCCTCTGTCTATCTAGCCGCAACCGTTCACGCTCCAGGCGATCCGCCTGCAGCCTGTTGGCGAGGTCCAAGGTCCAACGGTAATCGCGGGCTCCGGCGCCCGGAGTAGCTTCCGCGGCTGTCACATCGAGGACCTCCAGGCTGGCCACGGCACCCTCGGGCAACTGTTCGCCATAGTGGGTGGCCCCACGTTCATCAACCCACTTGTAGATTTCCCGAGCAGCTGTCGGGGCAGGCACCAGCGAAACACTGAGAGCGGTCAGCAGCACGTAGCGCAGGCGTAACAGTTCATACATAGCCCACTCCGGAACATGGCTTCTCCTGAGGCAATGCTGCGCAATCCTGTCCCTGCTTCTGTCATCGCGGCGACACCTGTCCGGGCGACGATCAGCCACAGCTGATTGTAAGTATACCGGATTGGGACCCTCCGCGGGATGAAATTGCCGTTGCACAACGAGGCGCCCGGGCCGTCATGATCGACGGCACTGGACTCGCGGCCATCAGTGATCAGCTGACCATCCTGGAAGCGATGAGCGCCGTGTTTCTGGCTGTGGGCGCGTATAGTTCCGCTGGCGGCAGTAGCTGGACGCGGCGCCGGCGTCAGAGCAGTTCCTGGATAGCAAACAGATAACCGATCCAGACGATCAGCCCGATGACCGCCAGGTGATGGATACGAATAAACAGCCGGGACCGGCGACTCAGGGAAACCTTTTGGTGCGGGCGCGGTGTCGAATGCATGCGTGTTCCTTGTCGGGTGCAGGTCAATGCAGAGCAAGATGCATGCCTTGTATTAACGACGCCACGCCACCATTCAAGCCACTGAATACAAAATACTTTTATCAGCCCTCGCGGAGAGCGGTGGCAGCTGTTGACAGAAATCCGTCGATCCCGCCGGCCCTGTCGGCGTTGCCGGCCGTTTTTCTGACGCCATGACTGGAGCGCGTCCGAATAGTCTTTTCATAGCGAGACAACGCGAGAGCAACGACAGTTGTTCCCGGGTTTGAGGAGCATAGCGGTGACTATGTGGCGAAACGCTTAAGGAAAATGCACCGCGCCCCCGCTTCGCAGTGGCAGAATGATTACTCCGAAAGCCCCTACTCGACGGGTTCATTATTGGCGATGTCTTCCAACATGCAAGACAGCTGCTGGTGGTCGAGCCACATCGGCAGAGCGGCGAATGCCGCGTCGTGACGCTTAAACGCTGCCTCGAACAACGCCAGGCGTTGCCCGTCATCCAGGCCGGCCATCGCCGACCGCGGCACACCGATAAGCCGTAAGCGGGCTCGCAATGCGTAGAGACGCTGCTCGGTGGCGCAGAGTGCATCGGCGAGTCGCTCCATGCGTTCCATGCACGAAAGATTGCCGTGCGCAGCCTGGATATTGGTGTAGCAGCATTCTGCGTACAGCTGGATGATGTCACGCTCAATGGTGTGCATGCTCCGCAGCAATCGCTTTACGAATGGATTATTGCTTGCATCCATAACGGCCACCAGGTAACAGCCTGTGTTCCGCTATAGCGGCTGCTACGCCGGAGTGCTTTACCCGCAGCCCACCCTCAAAAAAACGGTCGCAGCACTATGGTTTTGGTGAAAATGCGTGTACAGTTAGGCGCCAAGTAACCGACATACAGGAAGATATGTTGATTACCGGGCGAGACAACCCAGTGACAAAGAGAATCGGCGCTGCACACCTGCTGGTGATGGGTGTGCTGTTTACGGCAGGTCGGGTTCAGGCTGCGCCCACCGTTGAGGAACGGGCCGATCCTTCCCTGCCCGATATTGCTGCCGTCGAGTATACCCCGGGCAAAGCCCCGGTGATCGTCTATAACCCCTTTCTCTGCAAGCAGGCAGGGCGCGAACTGTGCGAGTTCTACCGCTATCACGAGTACGGACATATCGCCCTGCGTCACTATGACCGCAGCGACATTTCTTTGGAGCATAAGGAAGAGGAAGCCGACCGCTGGGCCGCGCAGCACGCGCCACGCGGGATTGTGCTGGCCGCCTGCCGATTTTTCTTGGCCGGTGGCGGTGCCACGCCCGTCCATGGTGACGGTCGGACACGCGCGGCGCGGCTGGTCGATGCGCGCAATCTGGTGGCATTCGCCCGCAGGCCAGTTGGCAACCGTGTATCACCGCCGCGGGCTTACGACCCCCTGGCCCTGTAGGTTCGGCTGAGCCCCGTGGGTTGGGCTGAGCACAGCGAAGCCCAACGAGCTGCCGCAAGCCCTTGTGCTGGGCTTCGCGTTGCTAAGCCCAACCTGGCAGGCACCAGGCGGGACCGTCGGGTCAGGAGTTCATGGCGCCATGACGGTGCCGGACAGGCTTTTCTGCATGTGCAGGCGCGCTGCGCCGGCATCAACCAGCGTCACCGTAAAGCCGTAGTCTCTGGTCAGCGCCGCCACCAGCTGGCTGGCGGTATTGATAAAAACGGCGTCATCGCCAAATTCGAGAAAATCGATGGCGGCGGCAATCTCCGAATTGGAGCGCCGCGCCAGCTCGCGCACGCTGGCTGGGATGGTGATGCGGTCATCACCGGGGAGGTCATCCAGCGATTGCAGCAGCCGGGCGATATTGATCACCGCCGGCGTGTCGATATCCCCGCCCGGAACCAGGTCGAGCGGCGTCATGAGCGCCTTGGCCGGCACGGCGTCGCCAAGGGCAATATCGCCGATGAAAAACTGCACCAGACCACCGTCGATGAACTGGAACTCGCCATTGGGGCCGGTGACCCCGCTCAGACTGCCGGACTCGAAACGCACGCCTCCAACGGGTCCGTCTACCAGGCGGCCGTCAATGATCACCACCAGACCGGTACGCGGATCATTGGTAGAGTCTGGCGGCTGCTCACCGCCGGATGTCGCCACAAACGCGCACTCGGCCCCTCCAAGCAACGGCAACAGCAGGAACGCGACACTAATCCTTATAATTTTTAGCCACATAACTGAACATCCCCCCGGTACACAACTGAGGGGACCTCGAGTTAACAAGTGCAGTTGCATAAGTTTTGGTCTGCATACCGATTTCACCCCGTGAAATCTAGAACGCACCGGCTATTCCTACGGGCTTCTGGAATTCACCCAGCGGGAGCGCCGTCCCCCGGCGCGAATCGCGTCCAGGCGCCCTAAAGGGCACAAAAGACCGCTCCCACAGCGGGATTTCTGCAATAATTAAGTTAATTTTAGCTTATCGGCCAGGCCGCTGTGGCCTTGCCGCGGGCTGCGCTAGACTAGGAGCCTGTCCGAGTAACCTTTGCGCAGCGAGAATGTGGAAGAGCGAGGACCGTCTTTCGAAGGAGACCTACCTGGTGTGATGCGGAGATACCATGGCAGCTGAAAAACCGACGACCGGCGACGACCGGCTGGACCGGCTGGTGGCCGAAACCCACCGCAACCGCGATGCCCGCGAACTCGGCTATCGTGAACAGGCGCTGAAACTCTATCCGTGGATATGCGGTCGCTGCAAGCGCGAATTTACCCGCGAAAACGTCTACGAATTGACCGTGCATCATCGCGACCACAACCATGACCACAATCCTGCCGACGGCAGCAACTGGGAACTGTTGTGCCTTTACTGCCACGACAACGAACACCAGCGACTGCTGGAGGCCGACCAGGGCAATACGGCCACGAGCGAATCCGGCCGCGCCGCGGCGGCCACTCATCAGCCGTTCGCCGCCCTGCAGTCCTTGTTGAAAAAATAGCGGCACCAGGGCAATGCACGCACAATCCTGCCCCTGCCCTGCGGGTCCACACTGAGCTTGGTACGCAGTCATTCAGTGGCTCCCCCCTCTGTCGGGCGCCCACCAACACCCAGACCGGCAAGATCTTGGATCACCTCGTCGCTGTGACCGCCGGGCTGCACCGACCGGTAGATCCGCGCGATGTGCCCGTGCGGGTCGATGATGAAACTGTGCCGTCGCGCAAAACGGATTGGGCCCAGCGACCACAGGGCGCCGTATGCACCTGCGACCTCGCCGCCGGGATCGGCGAGCAAAGGGAACGGCAGGCTGTATTTTTCCGCGAAGCCACGGTGACTGTCGACACTGTCCAGGCTGACGCCGAGCAACGCCACATTCATCCGTTTCAGCTGCCGGATATCATCGCGGAAGGCACAGGCCTCCTTGGTGCAGCCCGGCGTGTCGTCCTTGGGATAGAAGTACAGCACCACCCAGCGCCCGCGGTACTCCGCAAGGCTGTGCGGCTGGCCATACTGGTCCAGCAAGCGGAATTCCGGCGCCACCGAGCCCGTTGTAAGTTCATTGGCGCTGGCGCCGAACATCACCAGCCCCAGTAGCGCGCCGAGAAGCGTCGCAGCCGCATGACGGTAACCCCCGCAAGAGTGGACATGGTATCGGGCAACTATTCGCCCCCCTGGGCGCGGCCTGACTGCCACTGTGGTAATCATTCGATCACACCACGTTAACCCGATCATTGCAAAAATCTCGCTGTGGAAGCGGCCTTTTATGCCCTTTAGGCTGCCTGGCCGCGATTCGCGCCGGGGGACGGCGTTTATGCGCTGTCTAACCTGCCGATCGAAATGTATGTCGATGCAGCAATCCAGACCGGCGAACAGATCCGGGCTTCAGCACGCGCCCGCTGCGGCCATTCACTGCACCGTTTCTCGCACCGACCTCACGCGCCGACGATGTCGGCATGAACACCGTGCCGACCCAGCTCGCGCAGAATTGCCATCGGTGAAATATACTCTTCCTCGAATTCGATAAGCATATCGTGCGGGGTCCGGGCATGGACCTCCACGTCGGTGATATGACCGACTCCGCGCATGTCGTCCCGCAGCGCGCGCATGCTACCCTCATCCAGATCTTCGTCGATCCTGACACAAATCGTGTGCATTATGTAATCCTCCTGCCTACGCAGACAACCAGTGCCTGTGTCCAATACCAATATATAGTTCAAACCGGCTGATCTTCAAGCCGGCCTCCCCCTCGCCTCGGTCAATGTAGCCGATACTCCGGGCGTTTTTTTGCTGCACAGACAGGCTTATTCATCTAAACTTGGCTATCAGCGAGGCTTATCCTGACCAGGCAAGAACTGCTGCGGGCGTGACCGACAAGACACACCGGCCGACCTCCGGGTATGCGGGGCAAAAGCACATAGTTTACATCCGTGATTCACACGACCATGGGTAAGGACAGCTCCGATAAGCCGGTGAAAGCCGACGCCCTGCTGCGCTACCGGCAGCGCATCGAACAACTCGAGCGCGAAAACCGCCAGCTGCGCCGCGAGCTGTCGCCACAGATGCACGACGACGTCGTCGCGCGGGAAGTGGCGATCCTCAAAGAAGTCTCCAACGCCATTGTTTCGGAACTGGATCTCAGCCGCGTGCTGGTGCTGGTTGCAGACAAGGCGCGCGAATTCATCGCGGCCGACACCGTACTGGTGCCGATGATCAGCGACGACCGCCGGGAATACCGTTACGTGGCAGCTTCGGGCAAAGACGCCGACGAGATCCTCAATACCCGGCTTCCCATCCGTGTCGGCATGTGCGGCTGGGTGCTGACGCATGAAAGACCGCTGCTGTTCGGCCAGGGTACGCCTTTTGCCCTGGATGAATCCACCCAGTGGGAAAAAGGCCAGACGTTGGCCCTGCTGGTGCCCCTGTTTGGCAAGAACCGCATCATCGGCGGCATTTCCGCGCTGGGTAAAGCGGGCGGCGGCAGCTTCACGACGACAGACATGGACCTGATCACGCTGTTCGCCAACCAGGTCAGCGTCGCTATCGAAAATGCGTCGCTGGTCGAGGAACTGCGCAACACACTGGATACCCTGGAACAACGTATCGAGGCGCGCACGGCGGAACTTACCGCCATCAACCGCGAGCTGGAGTCCTTCTGTTATTCCGCCTCGCACGATCTGCGCTCGCCGCTGCGCGGTATCGACGGTTTCAGCCAGATCCTGATGGATGACTTTCCGCAGCTGCTCGATGAACCGGCCAGAGAGTATCTGGAGAAGATCCGTGCCGCCAGTCAGCGCATGGGGCAGATTATCGACGACCTGCTGCGCCTGGCTAAGATCGTCCGCAAGGACATGCGCCGGGAACCGGTCGACCTGTCGGCGATCGCCCAGCGACTCATCGCCCGCTACCGGTCACAGACGCCCGGCCGCGCGGTGTCCGTGAAACTGGCGCCAGACCTGTGCTGTCAGGGTGACGCCGAATTGCTGGAAATAGCGCTGGACAATTTCATCGGCAACGCCTGGAAGTTCACCCAGGAGGTCTCCCAGCCGAGTATTGAGATCGGCGGCCGCCTTGAAGACGGCGCAACCACACTGTTTGTCTGTGACAACGGCTGCGGTTTCGACATGCAATACCAGGACAAGCTGTTTCAGCCCTTTCAGCGGCTGCACAGGCAGGACGAATACCCGGGATCCGGGGTTGGGCTGGCGGTTGCCGAACGCATTGTGAAGCGCCACGACGGGCGTGTGTGGGCGGTTTCGACGCTGGGGAAAGGGGCAGCTTTTGTGTTTACCCTGCCCGCAGCCGCTGAGCCCGATACTGCTGGTTGAAATTACTGCCGGGACATCCCCGGACCGGCGATCCAGCGCCACCGCGACGCGACTGGCGTGAATACTTCACCGGTTAAAAGCCGGTGGCTCCGGTTTCGGCTGAAAGCCGGATCGATCGCCCAGCCGGCCGGAGCATTGCCGCCCTCCGTTTGGCCGTCGGCCTCCTTCATTTTTTCCCCACGCTGGCGATAACCCGCGCAGACAACGGACAAATCGGACGCGGCTCGCGTCACGGAGCAAAAGGGATGGCTCAAGGGGCCGCCGGAACACACCAGAACCCATATAAACTGCTGTTGCTGGAAACGGTCCTGCACCTGCTGGCCGTGGCGCTGCTGTACACCCGCCTGTCCCAGACACTGTCCGCCAGCCCGCAAATCGCTATTCTATGCGCCTTTGCCGGCGCTATCGCACTGCGCAGCCTGGGCAGCCTGAAAGCGTCCAGTGACAGCACGCTGACCGGCAATTTCGGTAAGACCGCGGGGCCGCTGCAGACGCTGACCACGCTGCTGCTGGGGGTGTGCTGGGGGCTGCAGCTGCCGCTGTTGCAGTATCTGCAAGCCGACACCGACGCCATCCGCAGCGACTTGCCGCTGACCATCATGGTGTCCGGTCTGGCACTGTTCACCGGCTCCGCCCTGAACACCCGTCTGCTGCTCACCTTTGTCGTCGCGGCGTTGCTGCCACCACTGGCACTCCTGGCCGTGCACGACCGGCTGGAGCAGTTGACCTACTGGGCATTGCTGACTGTCTCGCTATTGGTGCTGTCGCTGGTCAGCAGCGGGCTGGACCAGCTGATTGAACGCTTCCTGCAGATCGCCCGCGGTAACACCGACCTGGTGAAGAACCTGTCCAAAACCCGCGATGAGGCGGTGGCGGCGCAACAGGCGGCGGAACAGGCCCGCATGGCCATCCAGGAGGAGATCGCCGAAAGAGAAAAGGCTGAGAACCGGATCAAGATGTCCGAACGCGAGTTGACCCGCATCCTCGATGACATGATGGACACTTACTTTCAGGTCGCTGCGGACGGCACACTGACCCGTATTTCCCCGTCGGTTGAATTCATGCTGGGCTACCCGCCGGAAGACGCCCGCCAGAAACCGTGGAAAGACCTGTTTGCCGCACCACAGGATCATGCGGTTTTCCAGAACGCCATCCAGAACAGTTTCGGCGCGTTGCAGAACTACGAAGTCCGCCTGCAGCACCGCGACGGTCATGACGTTCTGGGTAACCCTTAACGCGCACTACCGGGAAAACGCGCGAGGCCGTCACGAAGGCTTTGAGGGCATCGCACGCGACACCACCGAAGCACGCCTTGCCACGGAATCGATGTACCAGGAAAAGGAACTGTGGCGTGTGACGCTGCAATCCATCGCCGACGGGGTTATCACCACCGACCTCAACGGCCAGGTCAGCTATCTCAACCCGGTCGCGGAAAAAATGACCGGCTGGAGCAACACAGAGGCACAGCAGCAGCCCCTGCCCGAGGTCATGCAGCTGCTCGACGAAGCCGGCGAAGAGCCGGTCGCGGCACCCATGCAGGACTGGCTGGAACACGGCCGGGAGGCCGCACTGCCCGATCCGGCTCTGCTGATCCACAAGGACACCCAGGCAGAGGCCGCCATAGAGCTCAGCGGCTCACCAATACGTGACTCACAGGAAAAAATCATCGGGTCGGTGATGGTGTTCCACGATGTCACCCGGCTGCGCGCCCTCGCGCGGCAACTGTCCTATCAGGCCACCCACGACAGCCTGACCGGCCTGATCAACCGCGTCGAATTCGACGCCCGCGTGGAACAGGCGATTCACAGCGCCAACCAGTCTGAAAAACAACACGCACTGTTCTACATCGATCTCGACCAGTTCAAGATTGTCAATGACACCTGCGGCCACCCGGCCGGTGACGAACTGCTGAAACAGATCACCCGCCTGCTGCGCGGCACCCTGCGCGAGTCGGATGTGCTGGCACGCCTGGGCGGTGATGAGTTCGGCGTACTGTTGCTGGGCTGCCCGCTCGACAAGGCCGAGGACATCGCCGAAAAACTGCGCGCACAGGTCGAAGACTATCGTTTCCGTTACGAGAACATGGTGTTCCGTGTCGGTATCAGCATTGGCGTCGTACCTATCGCTGATGGCCACACGGCCATCACCGAGGTGATGAAGTCCGCCGACTCGGCCTGTTACGTCGCTAAGGAAAAGGGCCGCAACCGGGTGCACGTTTCCCGACCGGACGACCAGGAGATCGCCCGCCAGCACGGCCAGATGCAATGGATGCAACGCATTCAGCACGCCGTAGACGAAGATGAACTGGTCCTCTACATCCAGCCGATCGTCGCCATCGAAGGGCATCTGCAACAACGCCGGCATGCCGAGCTGCTGTTGCGCATGGTCGATAACAAGGGCACCGCGAATGAACGCATCATTCCGCCCGCCGCCTTCCTGCCGGCCGCCGAACGGTATCACCTCATGCCCATGATTGACCGCTGGGTGCTGGACAAGGCCCTACACAAGCTGGCGCGCAACGACGGCGATGTCAGCCTGCTGGCAACCTGTGCGATCAACCTGTCGGGACAGTCGCTGACCGATCTGAAGTTGTACGACTATATCCTCAAACTGCTGAAAGACACGGGGGTCAACCCGAAGCGCCTGTGCTTCGAAATCACCGAAAGCGCGGTCATCGCCAACATGGAAATCGCCCGCGAGTTTGTCGACGGGCTGCGCAAGATCGGCTGCCGGTTTGCGCTGGACGACTTCGGCTCCGGCCTCAGCACCTTCGACTACCTCAAGCAGCTGAATGTCGACTATGTAAAGCTCGACGGCTCGCTGGTGCGCGACGTGGCCACCAGCCGTGTCAGCCAGGCGATGGTGCACGCCGTCAACTATGTCGCCCACGTCATGGGCATGAAGTCCATCGCGGAATTTGTCGAATCGGATGACATCATGCAGGCCCTGCGCAAACTGTCAGTCGACTATGCACAGGGCTATGCCATTGGCAAGCCACAGCCCTTCATTGACTGAGCCTCCGTGTCATCGCCACCGACAGGGGGTTCGGTGATACACTAAGACCATGGAAACCATGGGTCTGTGGGAAAAACTGCTGCTGGGTGTCGTGGTGGTGCTGGTACTGTTGTGGTTCCGGCCCGGCCTCAAAGCCGCCTTCCGTGAGCGCCGTTCCGCCACTCAGGCCGAGTGGCTGAGTGCGCTGATCCCCATCGCGCTGGTCGCAGCGTTTGTTGCCCTGCTCATCATGCTGACGTGACCCGCGACCCGCGCGCGCCCCGCGGATTGGGCTGAATGAATAACGTGGGTTGGGGTGAACGTAGGTTGGGCTGAGCGCAGCGAAGCCCAACAAGCCGGTGCAAAATGTTGGCGTTCGGGTCGCTGAGCCCACCCCACAGTTCGCCGGCCCGCAAATTTTTGCCAGATTTTCACGATTGCCGATGACCAGCGCCCTGACGATAGAAAACCTGAAAAAAACCTATGCCAACGGTTTCCAGGCGCTGAAAGGCATCAGCCTGACCGTGGAGCAAGGCGATTTCTACGCCCTGCTGGGACCTAACGGGGCGGGCAAATCCACTACGATCGGGATTATCTGCTCCCTGATCATCAAGACCTCGGGCAAAGTAAGCATTTTTGGCTACGATATCGACCGGGATTTCTCCAGCGCCAAGCGGCTGCTGGGCCTGGTGCCGCAGGAGTTCAATTTCAACGTCTTCGAGCCGGTGGAAGAAATCCTGGTCAACCAGGCCGGCTATTTCGGTATCGAACGCAAGCTCGCCTTCGCGCGTGCTGAACAGTATCTCAACCAGCTCGGCTTGTGGGAAAAACGCCGCGAACAGGCCAGGGATCTGTCCGGTGGCATGAAACGACGCCTGATGATCGCCCGATCACTGATGCACGAACCCAGCTTGTTGATCCTGGATGAGCCGACAGCGGGCGTGGATATTGAGATCCGGCGCTCCATGTGGGCCTACCTGCGCGACCTCAACGCGCGTGGCACCACGATCATTCTCACCACTCACTACCTGGAAGAAGCCGAGAGTCTTTGCCGGCACATCGGCATTATAGACGAAGGTGAACTCATCGAAAGCACCAGCATGAAACACCTGTTAAGCCAGCTGGACACTGAAACCTTTGTGCTGGATACCAAGGAGCCTGTCCATGAAGCCCCACGGCTCACCCCTGACTGCGTGCGCCTGGTTGATGAGACCACGCTCGAGGCTGATATTTCCAAGGAGTGCAGTATCAATTTTCTCTTCGACCAGCTGTCGCGGCATAACATCGAAGTATTGAGCATGCGCAACAAGACCAACCGGCTGGAACAGCTGTTCGTGCGCATGCTGGAAGGCAACGGCGTCGCGGGAACTCCGCCATGACGCTGAAAGAGCAGTACATCGCCTTCAAGGCGATCCTCATCAAGGAAGTGCTGCGTTTTGCGCGCATCTGGGTGCAGACTATCGTACCGCCGGCGGTCACGATGTCTCTGTATTTCGTCATTTTCGGCAACCTGATCGGGTCTCAGATCGGCGACATGGAGGGCTACCACTACATCGATTATATCGCCCCGGGCCTGATCATGATGGCGGTTATCACCAACTCCTACGCCAATGTGGTGTCATCATTTTATGGCTGCAAGTTTCACCATCACATTGAGGAAATGCTGGTATCTCCCTTACCCCATTACCTCATCATACTGGGTTTTGTCTGCGGCGGTGTCGCCCGCGGCATGGCCGTCGGACTGGCGGTGAGCCTGGTTTCCATGCTGTTCACCGCCCTGCCCCTGCACAATCTGGCTGTCATCATCAGCACCGTGATACTGACCTCCACGCTGTTTTCCCTTGCCGGCCTGCTCAATGGCCTGTTCGCCAAGAGCTTTGACGATATCTCGATCATACCGACCTTCGTGCTGACACCCCTGACCTATCTCGGCGGCGTCTTTTACAGCATCCAGATGCTGCCCGAGTTCTGGCAGCAGGTATCGCGCATCAATCCGATTCTGTACATGGTCAACACGTTCCGCTACGGCTTTCTGGGGGTATCGGATATCGGTATTGGCTCGTCCTATGCGATCATCCTGGGTTTTATTCTGGCCCTGTACAGTTATGCACTGTACCTGCTGCGAACCGGGTACGGCATCCGCAAGTAGTCAGTCCTTTATCCAGCCTTCCAGGGCCTCGATAATCGCCCGCGCCTGGTCCTTGCTGGAGATATTGAACTTGGATTTCTGCATGTACTGGCCGTTACGCTTCTGGTAACGCCGGATGCTGTACTTGTCCGGCCCGTAAGCCTCCTTGCGGCGGTCCCAATCCTGGTAGCGATACATAATCGTCGACCAGGCACCCTTACTGAGGACCTTCCTGTCAAGCTCTTTAACGGTGACCACGCCGTCTTCCTCATACTGCACCGTCAATTCATCGATGTCCGAAGCCACTCATGTTCTCCTGTGTATCGGCCAATTCCGGCCGCGACAAAATCAAACGTCACGGTAAGTTGGGCTGACTTAAACGTAGGTTGGGCTGAGCAAAGCGAAGCCCAACATGGATACCGTGCAACGTTGGGCTTCGCTTTGCTCAGCCCAACCTACCAGTTTACCGGTATTACGCCAGGTTTCTGATTTCAACCTGCCCATTATTTATAGAGACTAGCCGCTGACCGTCGCGCATGGCAAGCAGCTCGTTACCTGCGATACGGCGTCGCCAGCCGCGCAGCAGCGCGCTCTGTTCACCGCGGACCAGCGCCAACAGGTCCTTGCGACTGGCGATGGTGGCGCTGTTGATATCGTGGCGATCCGCAAGCAGGCGCAGCTGCGCCAGCAAAACATCGGCCAGCGCCTCCTCCTGCACCGTCGGCCGCGTGCGCCGGGTATGCCCGGGCAGCGGCCGGGGCTCCTGCCCCGCAGCTGTGCTGATGAGCTCGAGCAGTGTTGCCCCATAACGCTCCACCGTCTTTGGCTGCATACCGCGAATGCTTGCCAGGCCGTCGGTGTTTTGCGGCGCGAGACGCGCCATGTCGAGAATCGCCTCGTCCTTGATAATCCAGTTGCGTGGCAGATTCTTCGCCTGCGCCTGCCTTTCCCGCCAGGCCGTCAGCTGCTGGACAATCGACAGCGCTTTGGGGCGCAGCTTTTCCAGACCGCGCATGCGTTGCCAGACGTCGTCAGGCTGCAGCTGGTAACGCTCCAGTTTCTCGTAAGGTTCGAACTCTGCCGCCAGCCAGCCCAGCCGTCCCTGGGCGGCAAGGCGCTGCGTGACCAGGCGATAAGCCTCGGCGAGGTAGCGGACGTTGTCGGCGGCATACATCAGCTGGGCAGCTGACAAGGGGCGCCGTGACCAGTCGGTGCGCGTCTGCGCCTTGTCGAGCTCCACATCCAGCAGCTCTTTGACAAAGTTGGCGTAGCCGATCTGCTCGGCCAGTCCTAACAGGGGTGCCGCGAGCTGGGTGTCGAATATCGGACCCGGCACGCGCCCGGTAAGATACACGAAGATTTCCAGGTCCTGGGCACAGGCGTGCAGCACCTTGGTGACCGCGCTGTCATACAGCAGATCATACAGCGGCTGCAGGTCATCAAGCGCCAGCGGGTCGATGCAGGCATACCGGCCGGGCACGCCGACCTGCACCAGGCACAGCTGCGGGTAGTAAGTCTTTTCGCGAATGAATTCCGTATCGAGCGCAAGCCACTCGTGGCCACGCAGCGAGGCACAGAAGGCCGTCAGTGCCTCCGGAGTAGCGATGAATTCGGGCGCAGTGTGGTCACGGTCCATGGACACCACCGGCGCCTAGTGCACCGGCAGGCGGGCGCGCAGCGCGTCCCGGTCGAACCACCACTTGTCACCCACCATGACGTCCACAACCAGGGCCAGCCGTTTCAGCAGCTCGGGGACATCGTTCAACTGATACATCTCGATCCAGGTGTCGAGCGTCTGCTGATCTTCGATGCCCCGGTGTCGCTTGGCCACCCGGGCAATCATCTGCGTGGTCAGGAAGCTGAGGCTGGACTTTGCGTCGCCTTCGGTGCGCAGACCGGCGATATAGTGAGCCGCCATGGCGGCCACCGCCGCACCGTCTGAATCGGCCGGGGTTTCATCGATAACGTGATTCAACAGGGTGACCGTGCTCTGCGCCTTGACCGGATAGGTGACCGCCAGCCAGATGCCCTGCCCCAGCGCGACGACGGAATCCTGCTGCTCACACTGGTAAAGGATATCGGCGGTCTCCACCGCATCCTGCCAGTGTTCGTAGTCGACAAAGACGCTGAAGGCCTCCCGGGCATACTGCCAGGCGTCAGCGCCCTGACCGAGTGCCAGCAGCGGTCCGGCAACATCCACCAGGGCGTGGGCACGGTCGACGGGATTGCTGTCGTCGGGCATGGCTGCCAGCGCCTTGCGGGCTCTGGCCAGGGCCTCGCGGATCTGGCCGACGGATTCAGTCTGGTCTATGGCCTTGATGGCCTCGCGGGCGTCGGTAATGGTCTGGCGGTCGCTCATAACTCGCTGTGGTAGTTGCCTTTGCGTCTACGATAATTAGCAGCCGCATTATACGCACATCGTGGCGAGGAAACATTCATGACTTGTCGCCACAGAGAGACACGCGGGAATGGCAGAGACCAGATTGCAAAGTCAGCGCGGAGCATCGCTTTATCTGGCCTTAATACGGGTTAATTTCCGGATTACGGGCGTACACGCGTAGTCACAAACTTATGACATGTCTTTGGCTTGGGCAGTTTCGATAATCAGTGTCGTGTTTTGGAGACGTTTGCGTAATTGTAACCAGCATAGAAAGTTCCGAGTAATAGTATACAAGTACCTGTTCTATATCAATTAACAAAGGGTTAACACAAGATGGCGCAGCGATTGCATAAATCCGCTGAATGAGCTTCGGCAATACCGGAAAATGTGGAAGGACTTTGGGGAGACATTGCTGACCGTAATAGTCAACATGACTAATGGTGAAGCAACACGATAGCAGATCAACAAACGATCGCATGATTTAGATTCAGCCGGGCTATGTAACTAGCAAATCCTGCCCGTAGTTAACCCAGCAAGGTGTCTGCCACGCAGCCGCAGAAGGGTGTACTGCGGGCAGTCGATTTGACGCTATCCAGTACCACAATGCGTCCAAGCTTCCATGAAAACGCTGAAACCCAAGACGACGATCAACAATGCACACCGGCAGTCGATAACCTCGGCCGTCATGGACGTAACCAGCATTTCACGCAACCAGCAGGTAAGAGAGACATGCATCGAGCTAATGGACACACGAAGCGAATTACGCACACTGCTTTCCTCGGACTGATTTCAGCCTACCTTCTTCTGACCGGCTGCAGTGGCGGTGGAAGTTCAGCCATTGACCTGATCACACCACGAGCGGTAAGCGCAGTTAATGTTGCCGGCATCAAAGGACCACTGGCTTTTGCCGATGCCAAGATCTTCGCCTTCGACCCCGCATCGCCTGACTTTTACCATAAGAATTCACCCCTTTCGTCTGCCGTCACCAGTCAGTTTGCGACCATTAGCGGACTCTCGGTTCCCGGCGATATAGCACCCCCCTACATACTAACGATCGGCGGGGCAGGCGCCATCGATATCGATACCGGTATGCCACCGGTGATCTCCGAACTCGTCACGGTGATCACTCAGGAAATGCTGAATGACGGGCGCCCTGTCTATGCCACGCCACTGACCACGCTGGCCTTTCACATGGCCCGCCTGAGCACCGGCACGACAACTGATGCAAACAGCTTTTCACAGGCTTTCGCAGCTGCCGCGGACCAGGTGAGCCAGACATTTGTCATGGGCCAGAAAGTAGCCATCGACATACTGCGATCGCCGCTGGTCATGAATGACAATACAGCGGCGCCCGGAGCGCTGAAAGAGGCTGTTTATCACCGAGCCGCCGTGGAAACATTTGCCGCGCAGGTCTATCAGCTACACCTGTCACACCCGGATACCACAACGGACTCGTTCATTGAGAGCCTGGCTCTTGATCTGCAGGCTGACGGTATCATCGATAATTCAGCTAATGGCACCATGGTTGGAAAGATAGACCCGGCGGTCTTCAGACAGCCTCCTATGGACCTGCAGATTCCAAATACGTCCTATCAGATCCGGGACGTTGCTGCGCTCATGCAGGACGAACGCGCATTACTCCTCGCAGACCAGGGGCCTGAATTTCTGCTAAGCAGCATTGACTTTGGAAACTCGCCACCATCCGGCACAGCGGGTTCATTCCCCCTCGATTTACGTGGCACGACGCCTGAGGAGGCGACGGTGACGCTGACAGCGAGCAAACCGGCCGATGCCGCCACCGCGACGCTGACCCTCATGACCTTCGACGCCGACATCGGCAACGAAGGTGAACTGGTCATCAACGGTAATGGACCCGTCGCTTTGTTCGGTGCCTCTGGGCTGGGCGGCAACGACGAAAAGTGGACAGAGATCACCATCAACACGCCGACCTCCTATTGGAAGAATGGCAATAATACGCTGGTATTCCGCCATCTGAGTAGCCAGGGGTATGTGATCGATCAGGCGACAGTGTCGTTTACCTCCACCGGTACAGGTACTCCGCCACCGATCGTTCCAAAAGGCAACACTCTGCTCTCTGTTGACTTCCAGAATATCGATCGTGGTGGTGCATCCGCAGTTCGATACACAAAGGAGCAGCTTGAGTCGGACTTCCAATGGGATATGTTGGGATACTCACATCAGGAAGGCGGCAACAACTACTATGGGCCCTCTCAACGCACAGGTATTATCAGTGCGGATTCTGTCTGGATTGTCCCTGACCCGGCAGGTAATACAGGGCAGCGGGCAATGTGCTGAGAGTCAGCCATCACCAATGCAGGTAGATGGACCGCGAAAGGCGGGTGAATGTCAGAGCAGACTTTACGCCGGTTGATGAGGTGTATTTTGCCTACGACGTTTATCTACCGCCAGGCTATGAGTACATGCTGCAGGAAAAAATGCCGGGAATATTTTCCGGAACAATGCTTCATGCGTCTCATCCCAGTTACACTCAGGGTCCTTCAGCCGATGATCCATGGCGCGGGGTTGATACCTTCACGACGCTGATGCAAATGGAGACAGGTACGAGGGGCGCCAGTACAGTGGGTGCTCTAGGTCTTTATTATTATGATGCACTCAGCTGTTCAGCAAATGAACTGGTTAAACACAATAGATCCCACCTCGGAATCAAGAACAGGACAGTATCTATTGCCAAGAGGACAGTGGATAACAATTGAGCAACATATAAAGATGAATACGGCTGATAATGACCCCGCCTATAATCCTGCTAACGATCTCAACGACGGCCTTGCAGAGGTCTGGATCAACGGAGTATTGATGTCAAGATAGAACCATGTATGGCGCAAATGGCAGAACTTGAAGTGTGATGGAGTCTGAACTCACCAGTTTTTATGGTGGCAACCCGGACGACCCGAAAAATATCCCGTCAAAAACTCAGTACAAATATTTTGATAATTTCATTGTATCCACCTCGCCAATCACACATTAATCAGGATTGATTAACGAGGTAAAACGAATGTAGTAGTTCCGATTGAATTGGGCGCCTGGCTTAACAAAGTCAGGCGTCCGATTGAATCGAAAGCACTGGATTGTCTAAAGGCGGTTAACTGATTCTCCAGTGGCGCTTTATCCAATGCTCCAATGCCTCCATCGAAAATCACCTGTCGGGCATCCCATTTCGTACCGGCGATATGTCTGAGACGCAGCCATACCCAGCACCGAGACTGAGTCGCCACTTGGAAAGGCACTCACACGCCGAAGCTTCTTGGCTCCACTCAGCCTGTTCGATTCTGAATAATTGATCCTCGTTGCTTCGCCGCCACGGCTGCTTATACGGGATCGGCTTTTCCCCATGCCAAGATCCGTGCGCCCTGGCCGCATCCGGTTTCATTCCCACCACATAGACAGCTGATATCGCCCCACGCACGACCCTGCGAAAACGACTGAATACCGGCGTTGCGGGAAAAACCTGCGGCCAAGTATTTAGGCCCGTTTGATAACCCCTCTCATTCTTGATTCTCACCAGAGTACGAAGCCGGAAACGGCCTCGTACTGTGATGACTTTCGCAGTCTGCCCTAAAGCGCAATCTGCCTCCGGCGTACTCAAGTCAGACTGTGAACTTCGTCCTTAAGCAAGACGTGCAGTCCGTCGATAGTTACCACACTGCTTGTAGTAACTCTGGAGTGCACAGATGAAATTAACTTCCTCTGCAGCCGTTGTTGGACTCATTTCCTTCTTGTCCTGACCGGCTGTATTCAGTCCTCAGGGGACGCTACAAGTTCAACCAGCGACCAGATCACCGCACAAACGGTAAAAGAGGTTCCAGTCAGTGTTGCCGGCATCAAAGGGCCACTGGCTTTTGCCGACGCAAAGATCTTCGCCTTTGACCCGGCATCGCCGCGTTTTTACGACAAGAATTCCCCCCTTTCGTCCGCCATCAGCAGTCAGTTTGCGACCATTAGCGGACTCTCGGTTCCCGGCGATTCAGCGCCACCCTATATACTCACCATCGGCGGGGCCGACGCCATCGATCTGAATACCGGTAAACCACCGGTGATCGCCGAGCTCATCACGGTAATCACTCAGGATATGCTGGACGAGAAACGTCCTGTCTATGCCACACCGCTCACCACGCTGGCCTTTCACATGGCCCGCCTGAGCACCGACCAGACCGCTGACGCCACCGCTTTTACGCAGGCTTTCGAAGCTGCCGCTGGCCAAGTGAGCCAGGCATTGGCCATCGACCAGAGTGTACCCGTCGATATACTCAGATCCCCACTGGTCATCAATGACACTACCGTGACACTCGCAGTGCAGACCGAGGCTGTTTATCACCGGGCCTCGCTGGAAGCATTCGCGGCAGAAGTATATGCACAACATATGTCACATGCTAACACCACAACGGACTCATTTATTGAGAGCCTCGCTCTCGACCTGCAAGCTGACGGCATCATCGATAACTCTGCCAGTGGCGCCGTTATCGGTGGCATAAACCCAGGCTTATTCAGTCAGGACGCCATAAAAATGCCGATCCCAAACACACCCTATCTTGTGAAGGATATTGCTACGCTCATGGACGACGAACGCGTCTTAATGGGAACGGACAGGGGTCCCACGTTCGATAAGGATCTGATCACGCTTCCGGCAGTACAAACTCCCGTTCAACCCGATCCTGTTGTAACACCCGATCCTGTTGTAACACCCGATCCTGTTGTAACACCCGATCCTGTTGTAACACCCGATCCTGTTGTAACACCCGATCCTGTTGTAACACCCGATCCTGTTGTAACACCCGACCCTGTTGTGACACCCGACCCTGTTGTAACACCCGGTCCTGTTGTAACACCCGACCCTGTTGTAACACCCGACCCTGTTGTAACACCCGACCCTGTTGTGACACCCGATCCTGTCGTGACACCCGACCCTGTCGTAACACCCGATCCTGTCGTAACACCCGACCCTGTTGTGACACCCGACCCTGTTGTGGAACCGGCATCCTTTCCGGTGGATTTGCAAGGCACGACGCCTGAGGAAGCGACGGTGACACTGATGGCGAGCAAACCGGCCAATGCTGTCAACGCGACCCTGACCCTCATGACGTTTGACGCCGACATCGGCAACGAAGGTGAACTAGTCATCAACGATAATGCCCCCGTCGCCCTGTTCGGTGCCTCAGGCGTGGGCGGTAACGATGCGAGGTGGTCAGAGATCACCATCAATACGCCGGCTTCCTATTGGCAGGATGGCAATAATACGCTGGTCTTCCGCCACCTGAGCACCATGGGGTATGTGATCGATCAGGCGACAGTATCGTTTACTTCGAGCACGAATACTCCGACACCAAGCGCACCGACAGCAAATGCTCTGCTCTCTGTCAATTTCGAGAATATCGATCGTGGTGGTGCATCCGCAGTTCGATACACGGAGGAGCAGCTTGAGTCGGACTTCCAATGGGATATGCTGGGATACTCACAGTCAGGATGGTGGCAACAACTACTATGGCCCTCTCAGCGCACAGACCTCAGATGCGGATACTGTCTGGATCGTACCAGACCCCGCAGGCAATACAGGCAGGGGCAATGTGCTGAGAGTCACCCATCTGCCATATGCTTATGGGGATGGTCCGGATAGTTCACGCTAGGTATGGCAATGCCGGAGAGGCAGACTTTACGCCAGTTGATGAAGTGTATTTTGCCTACGATATGTATCTACCGCCTGACTATGAATGGATGCTACAGGAAAAAATGCCTGGATTAGTCTCCGGATCGATACTTACATGCCTCACATCCCAGTTATAACAATCAACCATCAGGAGATGATCCGTGGCGCGGTGTTGATACTTTCACGGCACTCATGCAAACCGAGACAGGAACAAGGGGCGCAGTGGAGCTGGGCGTTAGGTGTATATCGGTATGACGCCTTTGACGTGTTCAGCAAATGGATTGGCTAAACACCATTGATCCGAAGTCTGGATCAACAACAGGACAATATCTATTTCCAAGAGGACAATGGATAACAATTGAGCAGCATATCAAGATGAATACGGCGGACACTGACTCCGCCTATGATTCTGCTAACGATCTCGGTGATGGACTTGAAGAAGTCTGGATCAACGGGGTCTTGATGCTTTAGAAAACTGTTCTTGGCGCAAATGGCAGAACTTGAAGTGTGATGGACTATGGGATCGTGAGTTTTTACGGCGGCAACCCTGAGGCCGACCCGAAAAATATCCCGTCAAAGACCGCAGTATAAGTATTTCGATAATTTCATTGTGTCCACTTCGCCGATAACGCATTAGTCCCTCACCACTGAGGTTTTGAACAAACATACAAAGAAGTGCTCACGCTGCCTCGCTACACAGTGCAGGAACAACGACAGTTTCACGGATTTTGAGGACCGTCGCCAGAACGCGGCGCCCCAGTTTGGTGAGGTAATACTTGTATCGATGGCCGACTTTTTTGATCATTCCATGGGTACGCAGGCGTTTGAGCAAATAAGAGGACTGGCTGGGTGACAAATTGGGGATATGTGTGCGCAGATCTGCAGCCCGGAAGCCGCTGATGGACCATTCGCCACGAGCGATGGTGAGGAAGAGGCGGTAGTCCTTGTCCTGGAACAGGTTGAAGCCCCGGAATGATCGGCCCTGGTCCTTGGCGGGGCCGGAGAGTTTATCGATGACCTTGAGTCCGGCATCGGGGTTGTCGATGGTGGCCATAAAGGCCAAGTAGCGTTCGTTGGCGGCATTCATCAGCTTGCGCAGATCGCGTAGGCTGTAGATGTTTTTGCGTAACGGGGCCAGTTTCCACTGTTGCCAGCCGTCACGCTGTTCCACCCAGCGGTGGAGCTTGAAAAATGAGGGATCGTTGGTTGTGCATTCGACACGCGCCATGATGCCGGCTTTATCGTAGAGTTTGATGCTGGTCGGCCCCATCTGGTGGCGGATGCGTGTACCCTGGATACGGGTGCTGAAATCGTTACCGACCTCACCTTGATAGGCGGTGGTCAGTTTACGGCCGAGGAAGGTGGCCACATTGTCGGCTTTAATGGGTGGACACGCCGAGTTTTATCAGACGTTTCTGGCAAATATGTCGTTCAATCTATCGGGCGCGCTTCATGACCTGCAGAAACGGCTGGGGTGTCCAAGAGAGACCATTATGGAAATAATAGACGAACTAGTGAATGCATTCTTCGTTCGCAGTCTTCAGCTGGATGCCGTCACCCTGCGTCTGAAATATGAGTGAATGGGGGACTCGATTGAATTTGGGCTATCTTCAACTCCGGAACTTGAGATCTTATTAACGGGTGCATATGAGAGTCGACATCACGCATGCGCTTCAGGTGTTGATGTAAGCCAAATTCGGATCACGGAAGAAGCCTTTTAAGATCTTCGGCAATTTCTGAAGCCGGCGCATATACTGACTTACCGCCGCTCTAAACTGATCTGGACCCGATACCTGCGTTTTCCCGAGATTGTGTTTTTTCAACCAGTTTCATACCCATTCATCTGGATTCAAGTGGGGTGAATAGGGCGGCCGAATAAATAGTCTGAGCTTTCCACCCGTCGTTGCCACAAATTCTTTGACCTTTCTCGATTTGTGCACAGGACGACCATCCAGTATGAGGAAAATAGGCCTTTTTGCTTTCTAAATGAGTCGTTGCAGAATTTCGATGAATTTGTCTGCGTTCATTTTCCCGTTAAAGGCCATAAAGCGTAAGCGTCTGGGCAACTACAGGATTGACCCTAACCGTTCAGGTCTTCCATTGGTAACTACTCACCCCATTCGCATTAACAAACCTGCGCCAATCAAAGCTTGACATCATAGTTTTCCAGTTCTATGCTGTTGATCCAATGCAACGCACTGGATCAAGAATCATGCCCAACTACTTTGGATCGAAAGCCACCTCCGGCTTATGCCAACCCCTCATTGCCCTGATGCCGCCGCACGACACCTACATCGAGACTCACCTGGGCGGCGGTGCCATTATGAAGCGTAAGCCCGCTGCTCGACGCAACATCGGCATCGACAGGAATCCAAAGGTATTGGCGAATTTTAAGTGCGACTATCCGGTAGAGAAGGTCAACGGCTGCGCCCACCGGTTTCTGGCGGAGTATGATTACCAGGGTCGCGAACTGGTCTACAGTGACCCCCCCTATCTGCATCACACCCGCAGCTCGGGACGTAGATACCGCTTCGACTACGAGGAGCAGGACCACATTGAGCTTCTGGTATTGCTCAAGAGCCTGCCCTGCAAAGTCATTCTGTCCGGTTACCCCTCGGCCCTGTATGAGGAGCTACTCCCGGACTGGCGCGGCCTGGAACTGCAGGTCATGAACCAGGCCGGGGTGCGCACCGAAAAGCTCTGGTTCAACTTTGCGCCCGACCGGGTGTACTGGCCCAGCTACGCGGGTAAGAACTTTACCGACCGGCAGCGCATCAAGCGCAAGGCTGCGAACTGGGGCAGGCAATACCGTGCGATGCCTCCGGCGGAGCGCCTGGCGGTGCTCTCGGCCATCATGGCGGTCGAGGCCGGGGAACCGGTATAGTCTTAAGGCACCGATGGTGGCCAGGGTCAACAAACAATCCCTACGGGAAGAGTTCGACACCTTGAAGGGACGGTTCGAGCAGCTGTGTGGTGACGGCAAGATGACCGAAGAAAGCCGCACCCTGTTCCAGGCCATGTTGATGCTGTTTGAGGTTCTGATTGCCGTGTTCATGGAAAAGCGCACCACCAAAGACAACAGCAACTCTAGCCTGCCTTCCTCCCAGACCGAAAAGGACGATACCGCGACCACCCGATCGGGCGCCAAAGGCAAGGGTAAGTCCCACAACAACGCTCGCTCTGGCAACACACGCACCGTAGAAACTATTCAGGTTGTCAAAGTCAATCAGTGCCAAAGCTGCGGCGAAGACCTCAGCGAAACGCCCTGTCTGGGGCACGAACGACGTACCCGGATCGATATCATCTTCGAAAAGGTGGTCGATCACGTGGACGCCGAGATAAAGCAGTGCCCCGCTTGTCAGGCACAATGCAAGGGGCATTTCCCTGGGGATATGCCCGGCCCGTTGCAATATGGGTCCGGCATCAAGTCGTATGTCCTGAATCTGCTGATTGCCCAGATGCTCTCGCTGAATCGGGTTCAGCAATCGATCAGGACGTTGATCGGACAGGTCATTGCCGAGGCCACGCTGCTTAAGTATGTGTTGCAGCTGCATCATGCCCTGTCCGATTGGGAACAGGCCGCGATCGAACAGATCCTGACGATGCCTGTGCTGCATGTGGATGAGACCTCATTGCGGGTCGATCGCAAGAATCACTGGATCCATGTCTGCTCGTCAGGCGATATTACGTTGAAGTTTCTGCACCCCAAGCGAGGGCGAGAGGCGATTGATGCCATTGGTGTGATTCCCCGCTATGGCGGCGTGGTGATCCATGACTGCTGGGCCTCCTATCTTGCCTATAACCATTGCGATCACGGCCTGTGTGGTTCACACCTGTTACGTGAGTTGACCTTTATCGTCGATGCCAATGGCTATGCTTGGGCGGCGAATATCAAGCGCCTGCTACAGGAGACCTGCCGCCGGGTGTCAAAGCGAAAAAGGAAGAAACTGACCCAGGCCGAATACAAAAACCTGCAGAAACGCTACCGCAATATCCTGACCCGGGGCGAAAAAGAACTTCCACCCATCCCGCCCAGACAGAATGGAAAACGGGGGAGAATCGCCAAATCGGATGCCCACAATCTATGGGAGCGTTTGAAACAGCATGAAACGGCCGTATTGTTGTTTGCCAAACTATCTCATGTCGCCTTCACCAACAATCGGGCAGAGCGTGACTTGAGAATGAGCAAGGTCAAACAGAAAGTCTCAGGGTGCTTCAGAGTCAGAAAATATGCCGAGGCCTATTGCCGTATTTCCAGCTACCTACAGACTATGTCCAATCAGGGATACAATCCGCTGATCGCTATACAGATGGCACTTTCCGGGCAGATCTATGCCGAGAGGGGCGAGTA
>CAWFEQ010000021.1:0-75698 GCA_963814945.1 uncultured Gammaproteobacteria bacterium | reverse complement strand
TGAGCCTGAACAGGGGGTGAGTGAGGCTGTTCATGCGGCCGGTTGCTGGGTTTTGTTAATGGAACGAAACAGTTCTGCCCGGGCCTCGTTGAGGTGGCGGGCAGCGTCATTATCGCTCATGGCGTAGGCGATTGCATCGAGCTGCTCGAAGGAGACGCCGGGCTTGAGGTATTGGCAGGCGTCGGGCAGTGATTTGAGCTTGTCATAAGGCGTCATCATATCCTCGTAGCGGTAGCGCTTGCGCACTCGGCCCTTGGCATCGATGTCCTCGGTGGGGAAAAAGCAGGGCCGATGGAAGTTGAGGTAGGGCGACAGCACGTTCTGGGTGAAGTGGTTGACCTGTTGGGCGAAGCGGCCGGGGATGTGGGCGTAGCCGAGGTGCTTGCGCACCACCGAACCGTTCTTGCTCTCTACGAGGGCGTTGTCATTGGTACGCCCGGCGCGGGACTTGGTGAACTCCTCGACATGGAGCTTGCCCAGCAGGGCGGCGACCCGTTTGTTGATGTACTCCGAGCCGTTGTCGGCGTGGAAGCCGTGAATGGTGAAGGGGAAGGCGCGGATGAGGGCTTCGAGGACCGGCAACAGGAAGCGCTCGGAGATGCGCTCGACCGAGCCGATGAACTGGAATTGGGAGAGCTCATCGACGAGGTTGATGTGGTAGAGGCCCTTGATGCCGTCGAGATCGCCCTGGTGGACCGAATCGACGCGCAGGAAGCCGGGGCGGCCCTCGGGGCGCGGCTTGCGCCGCTCGCCGATGTTGACCTTGACCGGGCGGGTCTTGTCCATGCTGCCTCGGTGGCGCCGATAGGTTTGGGACTGTCTGAGGTTGTAGAGGTGGCCGTTAGAGATCCCGGCGAGGCGTGCATAGCGCTCATCGCCGAAGCGTGTGTAGGCGCGCTCACAGAGCTTTCGGGTAGCGGGGCCCGAGAGGGTGCCGTGGAGGCTGTCGACCTCGGCCAGCAACAGGACATCCTCACGGGTATAGCGGCGAGGGAAGGGTCGGGCCGGGGTGCCGCGACGGTCCTTGATGCGTCCGGTCCGTTGGAACTGGGCGATCAGCCGGGTCATCTGCGCCCGCGAGCGCCCCGTCACCTTGCACAGGTAGCGCCTGACCAGGCCCTTGTCGGCCTTACCCAGGCGGCCATAACCGAAGCGGCGCAAGGTCTGGGCGATGAGGTCGTTGGCGGCTTCACGGCTGGGTATCTCGAAGCCCATAGGTTGGCTGCCTTCGAGGAAGGCGCGGATTTGCTCCAATGTCTGGAGCCCTTCGGTCTGTAGAGTCACGATCATCCTCCGATGATCCCAAACTCCCGACCGTCTTCAGACTCATTTCACGTTGGAAACACGTCCCCCCTTCAGGCTCATTTGTCGTTGGAAGAGGCTAAATCTGTCCGCGGGATGCCCAATGTTGTATCATCACGGCTTCAACGGGGACAGATTGGTAATCTGTCCCCGGTCTTTTCGGGGCGTAGCGCAGCCTGGTAGCGCACCTGCATGGGGTGCAGGTGGTCGGAGGTTCAAATCCTCTCGCCCCGACCATATATTCAAGTAGTTAGACAGCATTTGAGAATAATTCGTGTCTAATATTATCGCTCTGTCTAATAGTCTGCTCAAAACAGTTGTGGTCCGCAAATATTCATGCCGCCATCGGTAGCAGGTTGTATTCGTGATGTAACCCACCCAACACGGGATGATTCATTACTTTAAAGTGATTCGGGATGCGATGTCGGTGTTCTTGTGGCGCGGCAGGGAGGCCGGTTGTTGGATCTGGTATGCCTGGACCGAGACTCAAATGTGGCCGGCCCCTGTTGTAATGCGCCACCCAGGTCTTCGTAATGCGGCGTAGATGGGGTTCGGTTAACGGGATAAGATAGTCAAGGCACTCTCGGCGAAGTGTACCAATGACACGCTCACAGAGACCGTTAGCTTTCGGGCTTCGTCGTGGTGTTCTCAGCACGCGTAGCCCCAAGCGGGAGACCGATCGGTCGAGATGGGGCGAGAAGATGCCGTCGCGATCATGGATGAGGAAACGGTAACGGTGGTCGGAAGGGATCGCTTCTCGCAGTTGCTGCAAGGTCCAGGCGGCGGTGGGGTGAGCTGTGACATTACAATGCACGATCCGCCGGGTCTGATGTTCAATGACAATCAGGACGTAGAGTAATCGGAACGTAGCGGTCACAACGACGCAGAAGTCACAGGCTAAGATGGCGGAGGCATGATTGCGAAGAAACGTTGACCAGCTTTGATCGCCGCGTGGGTGTCCGGGTGGACGCAAGGGCATATATTTTCGTACGGTACGTGGCGATACGCGGATGCCCAGCTTGAGCAGCAATTCATTGGCAATGCGCTCTTCGCCCCAGGACGGATTACTCACAGCCATTTCGGGAATCAAATGTTGGAGTTCAGTCGGTATTGCCGGGCGCCCCAGGCGCGATTTCCAGCGCCAGAACAAGCGAAATCCCTGACGGTGCCATCGGATAAGTGTTTGGGGCTGGACAACAACCAGCGCGTCACGCCAGTTGAATAGCCAGGAAAGCAGCACGAGCGCGATTCGGATCGGTGTGTCAGGCCGGCGCGGCTTGGTATTGCGTTCCTGGAACATGGCCAATTGCTTACGCAGAAATAGATTCTCGGCGGCAAGTGAGCTTCGCGGACGCAGGCTAAGCCAAAGGAATATGGCCAAGTCTCCGAGCAATTTGATTATGATTTTGCCACCATCCATGACGGGCAGTATCTTGCCATAGTGTGAGGGGATGCGCGATCCGAAGGCAACGGCGTCTTTACGAATCAGCAAGATCCAATTATTGCGGAGGACAAGGGGCTCGTTTGCTGGAGCCACTTGCTATGGTCGGCTCAGCCAATGATGCAGTTGATTGCGGTGAACGGCTTAGTGGTATGCTAAATTTCTACTATCGGGAAGCAGCTTGAAAGCAAGGATTCTGTTTCTTGCACTTGCACCAAACGAAGTCGTCGTCACCGATCCTCCCGGGTGTGCCAGAGCCGCAAAATATAGATGGCGGCTTGGGTGACCTCATAACGCAGTTCGTAGTCGCCTACGATCATCCGCCGCACATCGCGCGGCGCGAATTCTTCGAGCTGAGTGCCCAGCTGTGGGTAGATCAGCAACTGCGCGGCGCTGGCGACGAGCTGCTGGACGACCTTGGCCGCGGCACGCGAGTTTACCGGGGCGAGGAATTCATGCAGACGGACGAGATCGCGCTGGGCGCTGGTGGTCCATTTCAGGGGCACGGCTACGCGGGCTGGTCCAGACCGTAGGCCCAGCTCTCGATGGCGCTCTGATCGACCACGCGGCCGGCATCGACATCCGCCAGGCCTTCGAGGGTCAGCTGGTGGCGCTTGGCTTCAAGTGCCACCCAGGCTGCCAACGCCTGCCGGACGATCCAGCCTTTGGGCCGCTCTAGGCGGGTGGCGAGCTCATCGACCTGTTCGGCAAGCTCAACCGGGATGTGGGCGGTGACGACGCGGGTCTTCATGGGCATTCCTTTCTAATCAGGTGTAATCATATGTAATCAGATTGATTGATAATGTCAAGGCCATGGATTAAGTTTCGGGACTTATCCGTGACTGTCGGTGCTCCCGCGAGCGTCTAAAATTATTACCCGTTTTCTGCGAAAACAATGGGTTATCGGCCCAAAATCGCGCTAATTTTAGACGCAGAAAGGGGGTTGTAAAAACTATCTAAAACAGACAGATAAGCGTAGTTTGTAAATCAGCATGGGGTGCAGGTGGTCGGAGGTTCAAATCCTCTCGCCCCGACCATATATTCAAGTAGTTAGACAGCATTTGAGAATAATTCGTGTCTAATATTATCGCTCTGTCTAATAGTCTGCTCAAAACAGTGGTCTCACGGTATTAATCTCACGCGTCTTCACATAGCTGTTGGTGCCGAGTGAAAACTGACCACCTGTCCCTGGCGAATTCTTATGTTTAAAGGTAACTACTCGCCCCTCTCGGCATAGATCTGCCCGGAAAGTGCCATCTGTATAGCGATCAGCGGATTGTATCCCTGATTGGACATAGTCTGTAGGTAGCTGGAAATACGGCAATAGGCCTCGGCATATTTTCTGACTCTGAAGCACCCTGAGACTTTCTGTTTGACCTTGCTCATTCTCAAGTCACGCTCTGCCCGATTGTTGGTGAAGGCGACATGAGATAGTTTGGCAAACAACAATACGGCCGTTTCATGCTGTTTCAAACGCTCCCATAGATTGTGGGCATCCGATTTGGCGATTCTCCCCCGTTTTCCATTCTGTCTGGGCGGGATGGGTGGAAGTTCTTTTTCGCCCCGGGTCAGGATATTGCGGTAGCGTTTCTGCAGGTTTTTGTATTCGGCCTGGGTCAGTTTCTTCCTTTTTCGCTTTGACACCCGGCGGCAGGTCTCCTGTAGCAGGCGCTTGATATTCGCCGCCCAAGCATAGCCATTGGCATCGACGATAAAGGTCAACTCACGTAACAGGTGTGAACCACACAGGCCGTGATCGCAATGGTTATAGGCAAGATAGGAGGCCCAGCAGTCATGGATCACCACGCCGCCATAGCGGGGAATCACACCAATGGCATCAATCGCCTCTCGCCCTCGCTTGGGGTGCAGAAACTTCAACGTAATATCGCCTGACGAGCAGACATGGATCCAGTGATTCTTGCGATCGACCCGCAATGAGGTCTCATCCACATGCAGCACAGGCATCGTCAGGATCTGTTCGATCGCGGCCTGTTCCCAATCGGACAGGGCATGATGCAGCTGCAACACATACTTAAGCAGCGTGGCCTCGGCAATGACCTGTCCGATCAACGTCCTGATCGATTGCTGAACCCGATTCAGCGAGAGCATCTGGGCAATCAGCAGATTCAGGACATACGACTTGATGCCGGACCCATATTGCAACGGGCCGGGCATATCCCCAGGGAAATGCCCCTTGCATTGTGCCTGACAAGCGGGGCACTGCTTTATCTCGGCGTCCACGTGATCGACCACCTTTTCGAAGATGATATCGATCCGGGTACGTCGTTCGTGCCCCAGACAGGGCGTTTCGCTGAGGTCTTCGCCGCAGCTTTGGCACTGATTGACTTTGACAACCTGAATAGTTTCTACGGTGCGTGTGTTGCCAGAGCGAGCGTTGTTGTGGGACTTACCCTTGCCTTTGGCGCCCGATCGGGTGGTCGCGGTATCGTCCTTTTCGGTCTGGGAGGAAGGCAGGCTAGAGTTGCTGTTGTCTTTGGTGGTGCGCTTTTCCATGAACACGGCAATCAGAACCTCAAACAGCATCAACATGGCCTGGAACAGGGTGCGGCTTTCTTCGGTCATCTTGCCGTCACCACACAGCTGCTCGAACCGTCCCTTCAAGGTGTCGAACTCTTCCCGTAGGGATTGTTTGTTGACCCTGGCCACCATCGGTGCCTTAAGACTATACCGGTTCCCCGGCCTCGACCGCCATGATGGCCGAGAGCACCGCCAGGCGCTCCGCCGGAGGCATCGCACGGTATTGCCTGCCCCAGTTCGCAGCCTTGCGCTTGATGCGCTGCCGGTCGGTAAAGTTCTTACCCGCGTAGCTGGGCCAGTACACCCGGTCGGGCGCAAAGTTGAACCAGAGCTTTTCGGTGCGCACCCCGGCCTGGTTCATGACCTGCAGTTCCAGGCTGCGCCAGTCCGGGAGTAGCTCCTCATACAGGGCCGAGGGGTAACCGGACAGAATGACTTTGCAGGGCAGGCTCTTGAGCAATACCAGAAGCTCAATGTGGTCCTGCTCCTCGTAGTCGAAGCGGTATCTACGTCCCGAGCTGCGGGTGTGATGCAGATAGGGGGGGTCACTGTAGACCAGTTCGCGACCCTGGTAATCATACTCCGCCAGAAACCGGTGGGCGCAGCCGTTGACCTTCTCTACCGGATAGTCGCACTTAAAATTCGCCAATACCTTTGGATTCCTGTCGATGCCGATGTTGCGTCGAGCAGCGGGCTTACGCTTCATAATGGCACCGCCGCCCAGGTGAGTCTCGATGTAGGTGTCGTGCGGCGGCATCAGGGCAATGAGGGGTTGGCATAAGCCGGAGGTGGCTTTCGATCCAAAGTAGTTGGGCATGATTCTTGATCCAGTGCGTTGCATTGGATCAACAGCATAGAACTGGAAAACTATGATGTCAAGCTTTGATTGGCGCAGGTTTGTTAATGCGAATGGGGTGAGTAGTTACGTTTAAAGTTTAGTTAGAAAGTTTCGGGCCGTAACGATCTTTGTCTTCTCAATTATCTTTAAAGCCAGTAGATCGCGTTTGTCTCCACTGACCAGAAAATCGGCTTCACCGGCAACAGCCATCGCGAGAACCGGATTGTCATCAGGGTCTTGAGAAACTTCCAGCGTGGGCAAATCAGTTAACACGAGTGCCTGATACCTCAGGCCGTTGATCATATTTCCGGCTTCTGAGGGGATCAGGTACTTGCGTAGGTTCGGATAGCGGCTGACGCGGCGGAATTCAGAAAGTTGCCACTCGGATGTTATCAGCTCGAATTTTTTCTTTCGCCATGCCTGATAAATTAGATCTGGCGGCGTATTCCTGGTAATGAGTACGGCAATCAAAATACCCGTATCGAGCACGACACGCATCGTGACTAGTCGTTGACCAAAGCATCTTCAATCGCTTCCAGGATGTCTTCTTGAGCATACTCCTGATTACGCTCTTTGACATCTTCGACTGTTAGCTCAAACAAACGTGATAGTACCGCCTCATCCACAAAGCGGGAGAGGTCACCTTTCTTGGTGCCTTTCCGGGCAAGGTAGGAGCGTAGCGCACGATCAGTATCTTCGGGAACTACGACTGACCAACGAGTATTGCTCATGGCTCAAAACCTCAAATCGTAACCTGGTTAGGAGTATAAGCGGATATGCGCATATCTTCAAATAGATTTACAAAAATCAAAAGAGGGGTAGTCAGTTAGCACCTCTACCCATTATATGTTGTAGTGCTGCCAATCAAAGCCATCCCCTGGTGCGTACCAGTAATCCATCGCTTGAGCAGACTCGCAATACGGTGAACGCCCGGCAAAGAAACGTGTGCAGGGTCATCATTGGATGAAAGTATCTTCTTTTGGTGCACATAACCATTCTGTCGCAGATTATTGTGGCCGCCCCAACCATCTGTTTGTACCGTAGCGCCCGGAGTCACCACATCACAGACAAATGGAACTAACTTGTCCCCTGATGCATCAGGAAGATGGCGCATCCGAACTCGTCCAAACCCCTTTGGCTCTTTGATCTCAAAACTCTCGATATATTTGTGGATAGTCACGCCCTGCTTCCAGGATTGGCCGCGCTTTCGTTTGATCTCGTAAATCTTTCACCCCTATATCTTGTACCAGGAGACGCTAATTGACTACCGCACTCCCCGTTTTTAGAGGGTTCATTGCTGGAAATTCGTAGCAGACGTGAGCGACGGTTTCCTTTCAAGCAAAGCGTTTCTCATCATGGACCGCGATACAACCTATACAGATGATTGCAAAGGGCATCTGGATCGAAACGCTGTGAAGCCTATTCTATGTCCAGTGAGAGCGCCCAACTGTAACGCATTCGCAGAACGATTTGTGCGTTGAATAAAGAGCCAATGCTTGGATCGAATGATTCTATTCGGCGAGGGATCGCTTCGCCGGGCACTCAGAGAGCGTGACCGATGTGTAATTGTACCCTACGCGCGCCCGACTCCTGTCATTTATAACGATTCACATCCTGCTCGCCGGCGACAGCACATGACGGCCAATCAGCAGATGATCGACGGTCAGCTGCTTTACCTGACTGACAATCAGAAGGGAAAGCAGAATACCCCATTCAAGATGGTCCTGCAGCGCGGCAGGCGAATCTTTCAGTACATCATAGTAGGATACGACTGCCACGCAATTGAGCACCAGGAGGCCGCAGGCGGACAAACGTGTCCAGAAGCCAATGGCCAGTAATACCGACAATCCCAGTTCACCACCGGCCCCCATGACGGCCGCCACATCCGGCGGTAGCAAAGGCACATGATATTCTTCCCGAAACAGATAGAGGGTTGAATTCCAGTCCTGAATCTTGTTCCATCCCGACGCAAAGAACACTTTGGCAATATACAGTCGCGCCACCAGATCTGCGATCAGCCCGAGCTGGTCCAGCACCTGTTGTTCGATCAGTTTCCAAGCAGCGTGAATTCTTATCAATATCGTTTTCATAATGTATGCCCGATAGTCAATCAATCTCAGACAAGGGGTTCACAGGCGAACCAGAATTCCCTGGTCCACCCACGAACGCAGCAATCCCGCCGCGTGCATCGCCGCTGCAGAATCCTCGCGCACGGCGATGCATTCACAGATGTCGGCGAATGTCGCACCCTGCTGCAAACGATCCAGTGCCGCCTTTTCAGTGACAGACACACTGCGCCAGCCGCTGACCAGATCCGGTTTCCGGTAGGTCATCCAGTGCATCGGTTGTCTGACCGGTGCAATCACTTCTCCGGGCAAGGGGTTTCCCTCGTCGGTCAACACGCGCCAAAGCTGCGGCACATTCCACTGCAGGGATAGAATCGTCACAGAGGGGTGCAGGTCGAACCGCAAGTCACTCCATGACTGCACCGGAGCGGACAGCAGGGTTTCGACCGTCAAGCAATCGGCGTCAGCCGCATCTATCGTATGACGAATGGCCCATTCAAAGGATGCCACCTCACTCAACACCGGCACCTGGCAATAGGGCTGTCGGTCGCGTAAGAACTCGGTCAGTGAACCCCCGAACCAGCGAATCGACGCATGAACGGACGGATATCGATCGAGATAGCCTCGTGCCATGAGTTCAAAATCCGTGTCGCCCAACGCCTGATGCATCGCCGGATAATTGCAGCGCAAGGCCTCGATCAGGCGCATGACATAGGCATTGGCGTAGATTTCCAGCTGGATGTCGACGTCAACCGAACCAGCCTGCAACCAGGTGTGGATTTGTTCTCGATCCTGCTGGGGGTCAACAATGGATGCCTGCAATGCTGATTGCCATTCATGCAGTCGCCATTCACGACTAATGAACTCAGGCGCTTGCATAGCGTTTGTCCTGCACGCGTTCATGCAGCCTGGTACCGGCACCCGCCGCCACGTTTCGGGCGTACTCTAGCTCATCCATCAGGTCAGCCAGCGGCGGAATACAATCATCGCGTTCGATCATCGCCGGCACGTCGCCGAACAACCGTACCGCGTCGCGATACAACTCCCATACCGCGTCACAAACCGGATGATCATGAGTGTCGATACAATAATCGCCATAGTCCGTATGCCCGGCGAGATGGAACTGGCGGACGCGTTTTGGCGGCAATGCCCGCAGATACCGGCCAGGGTCGAATCGGTGGTTGCGGCTGGAAACATAGATATTGTTGATGTCGACGAGCAGATCGCAGTCCGCTTCATCGGCGACCGCGCTGACGAACTCCCATTCCGGCATCGGTGTTTGCACCTGCACATAACTGGACACGTTCTCGATCGTCAGCCGGCGACCGAGAAAATCCTGTGCCTGCCGGATGCGGTTCGCCACATGCCGGATGGCTTCGTCGCAATAGGGAAGCGGCAGTAGATCGTGCAAACGCGCCCCCGCCACACCGGTCCAGCACAAATGGTCCGATATGACGGCTGGCTCAATGCGATCCGCCAGCCGCTTGATGCTTTGCAGATAACTCCGGTCCAGCGGGTCGCAGGAGCCCAGATTCATCGCCACGCCGTGCATGGCCAGCGGATAATCCCAGCGAATTCGTTCCAGGTAGTGGAGCGGTTTTCCGCCTGGCACCAGATAATTGTCGGAAAGTATCTCCAGCCAGTCCACCGGTTGGGGCGCAGCAACAAAAGTCCCGTAATGTTCCGGACGCAGGCCGAGACCAAATCCTGTCAAATCGATCATGTTGTCGTATTCCTGTGGGGGTGAGGTTGCCAGGGTTGGTTGCAAGGGCACGGCATGCCGTGCCCTTGCCATAAACCGCAGCGCTATTTGATGATCGTACCGCCTTGCTTCATGCATTCATCCGCGGAGGGTGACAGCAACCAGCCCTGGCCTTTACAGGCATTCTGACCGGCACAGGCGTTGGTGGCGGTCGCGCACTTCGATTGACCCTTGCACGCATTGATGCCCTGGCATTTGACTGACTTGCTGTCTTTGGTGTCGCCGGCAAAGGCCGGTGTTGCCACGGCACTGGCAAACAGCGCGGCAGCGGAAGCGGCCAGTGCCAGCTTGCCCGCTTTGCTCGTGAGGGAACCGTTCTTGATGGAAGTTTTCATGGTGCATCTCCTGTCTTGATGGCAAATGAGGTTAAAGATGTCGCGGGTCTACAGCCCCCACACGCATCTGATGCACCGGAAGTGGAAATGTTACAGCAGCTGAAAAATTATTTATCCGGATGGCCGGTCCGCTGCTCATGCAGGTGATACAGACGTTCGGCAAGTGCCGTGACTTCGGTCTCCGCTGGCGGCGGTTCAGGCCGGCGCGACAGTACGCCCCGCACCAGTGTCAATTGGCGGACAAAACGGCGGCAATGGTCGCAGATCAACAGATGCAAGCGGACACCGATGCGCTGCCGCCAGTTCAACTGATCATCCAGATAGTCGCTGGCCAAGGTCCGCACCAGTTCGCGGCAGGTCAACATGTACCGGTCTCCTCAAATTGATCCACCATCGCGTACACTCTTGCGCGGGCACGATGCAATAGCACCCTGCTATTGGATGCACTGATGGAGAGAATGTTACAGATTTGTTCCACTTCCAGTCCCTGGTATTCCCGCAGTGTCAGAACGTTGCGCTGGATTTGCGGCAACATATCGAGCACTTTCTCAAGGCAGCGCCGGAAATCGTCGTGGCTCAGCAAGGCTTCCGGTGACTGGTCGTGCCAGAGCATCGGTTCATGTGCCCAATGGCCGTCGGCAAGAAAGCGGTCTGGATCAAGCAGCCCTTCATCACTGGCCCCATAGTCTTCCATCCGAACTTCACGTTTTGCCTTGCGCAAGCGACCCCGGGCTTCATTTATCAGGATACTGAAAAGCCAGGTTTTCAAGGTGGAACGCCCCTCGAAGTCCGACAAGTTACGGATAGCCGCGAGCCATGCCTCCTGCACCACCTCCTCGGCCTGCGCGTCGCCGATAATCGCCGCAGCCGCCCGTTTCATGGCGCCATGATGCTGTCGCACCAGTTCTTCAAAAGCGGCTTGCTCGCCAGATCGCAATCGGGCGAGCAACGCGGCGTCATTGACCTGTTTCTGGCGAGTCATCCATTGCACCGTTCAAGCGCCCCAAAAGGTACCGGACACGTTTTGGTAAATGAATCCGGCCGTCGTTCCCGAAAATGCGTACTGCCTAATATTCTTGATCTTTTTCTGGTGAGACGTTAATCTGAAATCTTTGGTCATCGTTGCTACCGACGAGGACCCAGAACCATGCAGCCTTTTGTTTGTGCGCTGTAACATTTGTCCGCACCCTATTTCGGTCGCGGCTCATAGTGCAACTCGAGATAGTCGCATTGCGACATCAGCTCACTGTCTATCAACGAACAACCCGGCGTATCTTCTGGTCTTGGCTCTCGCGCCGGTGATCCCGTTGGACGGGTGCTCTTATCTTTGTCCGGACGCGGACCGTGCTTGCCTGGCAGCGTAAACGCTCTCGCGATCACTCGGCCAAATTGAGCAGGCAGGGCAGCAGGATCAGCAGACCGGCGGTATCCAAAGAAATCAGGGTATTGATCCGAAAGACATCGGAAGCCAACGTCCGCTGGGGTTCGCCACGGATGGTTGGGGAGTTACGCGAACTCGGCGTTGATGTCGCTAAATCAACTGTGGAGAAGTACCGGGTACCCGTGCGCGGTGTAAGGACTGGGCCGCGCGCGGGATGCCCGGAGCCGACTTATGGCGTCGGAGGCAACGCCGTGATCATGCGCTTCGAGCTAAAAGGTCCGAAGCTGCTCGCGCCGGCGCGGCCATCACTGTCACCAGGCTTGACCACGAGTTTGACCTACTCCAAGGGGGCTACGCTGCCGTGCACCACGATGCGGTGGAAGTTTTTCACGTTGTAACCGTTGGGCTGATTGGTGTAGGCGTCGTCGCTGCAAACCACTTCCGTAGCACCATTTTCTGTGACGCAGGGAGCGTCCCGGACCAGCGGATTATCCGAACGGTACGGGAAGCGGTTTTTGCCGGGACCACTGTACATGTTGATGGGCGATGTCGACGGTGCGTTGGCTTCCTTCGACTGGTACGTAGACGCCTATCCCGACGACGGCGGAGACCCGTACCAATATCTGACCTGGGCACTGGCACTGTTCCGCGGTGGTCGCAGGCAAGAGGCCTGTAACAAGCGCTACCAAACCATGCTCTAGAACCTCTATCTTGTACCCTTCCTGCTCGGACGAAATCCCCAGCGACTTGATATATGACACGGTAGCAACTTCACATGGATTGAGTACGCCGTTGAGGTGCCTCAAGTGTTGCTGAATCTATGGGACGACGATGCCCTACGGTGGGCCCGCGAAGTTTCGGAGCACCCAGCCATGGTCGAACAGATAACGCGTTATGTCGGCATCCACCGGGAGTTGAAAAGTAACAAATGGACAAATGGGGTCAGAGCAAATGCCCTGACCCCATTCATTTGTGACCCCATCTATTCCTGCTGCAGACTGTTACGGTTGTTGCAGGCCAGCCGTCGGCGGAATCTCCTCCGACCGCTTGTTGCCGATGTTCGGCATGAACATCGGTACTTCCTTTTTATACCGTTTGTACTCGGGCAGGGCGTTTTCCAGGTCTTTTTCCTCCAGCCGAGCACCGACGAAGATATACCCCGTGCACAGCAGCGCGAATACCAGGTGCGCCACCGTCATGGTGGGTGCCGCCCACAGGCCGATCATAAGACCGACATACAGGGGATGACGCGTGTAGCGATACAGCCAGGGGGTCTTGAACGCCAGGTGCGTGTAGGGCTTGCCGCGGAAATACAGCCACACCTGACGCAGGCCGAACAGGTCGAAGTGGTTGATCTGGAACGAAGCCAGGAACAGGATGCCCCAGCCGATGGCGAACAGTGCGTAGAGGATACCGACCGCGACCGGGTTGGTAACCTGCCAGAGCATGCCGCCCAGCGGTTGCCAGAAATAGACGATACAACCCAGCAACAGGGTGGACGCCAGTACGTAGGTGCTGCGTTCGGCGGGTTTGGGGATGATCCTGGTCCATGCGCGCTTGAAGGCCGGTCTTGCCATGATGCTGTGTTGCAGGGCGAAGGCCGTCAGAAGGCCGATGTCGATCAACAGCGCGTGGCCCAGGTTACTGGTGCCGACCGAGTCCAGCGACGGGCTGACCAGGATGTTGCCGATGAACAGAATGGCGTAATTGAATACACCGAAAAACAGCGCGTAGGCAAGTACGCCGTAGCCGAGTGTGAGTGTTCTCTTGAACATGGTGCGTTCTCCTTTCCTGAATGGTGGTTTAGTCTGAAAGTGTTCTACTTATGCGCCTGCATAGGCGAGGTCGCTCATGATCTGCACAAACAGTTGTTTGAGTCTGTTGGTGCGTCGGGCGATGTGTCTGCGGTTTTTCATGATGGCTCCTCTGTGTTGGCCGGCTGACGGGATAAGCCTAGGCAGGCAGGGGCTTTGAAAATACTCTCGATTGTGTAGTATCCAACTACAGAAAATGGAGTAACCCACTACACTAGTAATGCAACCGGGTTTCCCGCCGCGGAGGATGAGTGCCCATGGAGTACGGTCAGTTCTGCCCCATTGCCAAAGCCACTGAAATTCTTGGTGAAAAATGGACCATTTTGATTGTGCGCGAGCTGATTATGGGAGGCAGGCGCTTCAATGAGCTGCAGCGGGGGCTGAGCCTGATATCGCCGACCCTGTTGTCGAAACGCCTCGATTCACTGGAACAATACGGCCTGGTGCTGAAGAAAAAGATTTCGGGGCAGAAGGGCTATGAGTATTTCCCCACCGAATCCTGCCAGGAGCTGTTGCCGATTATTCGTTCTTTGGGCGACTGGGGCATGCGCTGGGCGCGCTCCAATCTTTCCGAGGACGATTATGACGTGGAATTGTTGATGCTGTACCTGAAGCGCAGCATCGTGCCGCAAAAACTGGTCGGCAACGAGACCGTCATCCGCTTCAAGTTCACGGACATCGATGAGTTTCCGGACTGGTGGCTGGTCGTCAGGGGCGATGAGTTGGATCTTTGTGTGAATGATCCAGGCAGGGAGGTCGACGTCTGGTTCACCTCCAGCGTGAAAGCCATGGCGGATATCTGGATGGGGCAGAACAGCTACCGCAAGGCCATCGGCGAAGGTGCATTAACCGTGGTGGGCAACAAGGCGCTGACACGCAACATCACTGCCTGGATGGCCAACAGTATCTTTGCGGACCTGCCGCCGGCGAATGAAATCTGACCGACATCAAGGCGCCAGACGTTCGGTAAACCAGTGCGACTCGTCGACACGACGGTAAATAGACCGGTCGTGCAGGATCGCATCCTTGCGAGTTCGTCTTGAATTTCAGACTAGCAAACGGACCGGGTCTTAGCCAGCTCGTGGCATGCCCCGGGAGTCGTAAGCGCGTGAACTTCTGCTTAGGGTGGAGGGTTGCTACGGGCTGTCCGGTGGTGAGCCAATGGATACATTTCTCGGTTGGCGGCGGCTTGGTTGAAGTGAAACTAGCGGATACGTAGACGTTGGTTCAGATTGGTTGTTGACTTCCACAAGGATGTGTACTGTAAGCCACTTCAGGGCTATAGGAAACCGGGCGGCGGGGACCGCGTGCTGTGAAGAGGTTGACGAATTGCGCAGGAAGACGCAAAAGTGGTGGTCGCCAGCCGTAACGAAGAGGCGGGTCAGCAAGCAGTCGCCGATATCCGTGCGTCGGGTGGCGAGGCGACATTCATTCAGAAGGACGTCACTCAGGAGGCCCAGATCGAGGCACTGATCACACAGACGTTGGGGACCTATGGCAGGATCGACGCCGCCTTCAACAATTCCGGCACCGAGGGCATTCCCTCCCCGCTGGGCGACGACAACGAAAAAAACTATCAGAAAATTTTCGAGGTTAATGTCAAGGGACTCTGGCTGAGCATGAAGCACCAACTGAAACACATGCAGCAACACGGCGCCGGCTCTATTGTGAACAACGCCTCGATCGCAGGTCTCATAGGCTTTCCGGGCCTGGGCCTGTACACGGCCTCCAAGCACGCCGTACTTGGGCTTACCAAGTCAGCGGCGCTTGAGAACGCTGCGCTCGGACTTCGTGTCAACGCGGTGAGTCCCGCCATGATCGAAACTGATATGGCCGAGCGCTTTCTGTCTGCACAGCCCGGTAACAAGGAAGACACGATCGCCAGCGTGAAATCGATGCACCCTATCGGGCGTTTTGGAAAACCCGAGGAAATAGCATCCGCTGTCACCTGGCTGTGTTCGGATGACGCTTCCTTCGTAGTGGGACAAAGCCTGACCGTCGATGGAGGCTTTACGGCGATCTAGCCAGTCCCTAGCCGGGGCAGCGCGGGGGGGCGGGGCGCTTGCGGTGGGGACGGCGCGCGGGGTCGGCCCCTTGGCTGTTGTTCCGGACGCGGCCCCTGCTCCGCGATCCGTGCCAGTGCACTGGGAAAACGCACCTCCCTCCGAGGTGTGTGTCGATGTGCCATAGCCTTGGCGCATCAGTCATACGCCCGGTTCATATGGGGGCACACAACAATCAAAGATTTCGCTAAAGGGCAGGAGTCGACCCACGACAGTCGTACTTCGGCATCTCGTTGGTGAAGTGAGATGGGGGTGCATTATCACCCGGTACGCCCCCATCAATACTGAAGGCGAACAGCACTGGGGCCAGACTCAGCAATATGAAACAACCTTCTTTGCATCTCTGCCGATTCCTTGCATCGTTCACCCTCCATACACTTCAACGAACCGCAATGCCTTGCGCAAAAATGGACAGGCCACCAGCGACTGTGCCGAGATCGGTCAAGCTGCCGTCCGCTTCGATTCTAAACATGTCGATGGTTTCAGAAACAGGGTGCAAGGCATACAGTAAGAGGTCATTGACGCTGGCGCCAACACCAGCTGTCGCATCAAGCAACTCAAGCTGACCATTGAAGATTCCTTTATAGACGGAGATGGTCCCACTGCCGGTGTTGGCACTAAAGACAAAGCCCATATAGTTTCTGGCAATCCAACAGGTCGCTGCCTGGCCGTTTTCAACAGAGGGGCTTATGATGTGCAGGGAGCCGTCGTCCCCGATATCATAGGAGGAGACCGCACCGCTGCCTGCTTCGGAGACCAGCAGATGGCCCTGTTGGTCAAAGATGAACCCGAAGGGGGCGATGCCGTTCGACGCTGACGTTACCGGCACCGTGGCTGCCAAGCCATGCCGGTCCAGCGGGAAGACCAGGATCTCGTTCTCGCCCCGGTCGGTCACCACCAGGTTATTGCCGCGCGGGTCGAAGCCAACTTGGGCAAACCCTCCGGTGCCAAGGTCTCTGGTTGAATCGGCGAGGGGGACCAGCTGCCCATCTTGGCCCAAGGAGAAGCCGGTGATGTTGGGAGACCCGGCGTTCAGGACATAGACAAGGTTGTCGAAGACGGCCAAGCTCACGGGAAATTCGCCCGCAGAATCAACCTTGTCCACCAGCTCCAGGGCGCTGCGTTTGACCCGGAACATGGAAATCTCATTGCTGCCCGCATTCACAGCCAGCAGCCACCTGTTGTCCTTGGTGAGCACGAGCGAGCTTAGCACGGCGCACACCCAAATAGGACATCCGCCAAAACTCGCTGAATCTCTTAAACGAAAGTGGACGCTCGTGCTTCGAAGCTCGGCTGGATCCAGGCCCCAGGTCGGCACTTCGGGAAGCTGCTAGAGTACACGCTCGCAGTTCTAAGGAAACAGACGGAACTTTCGTGGCTGTCTTCGCAATTGCGCCATCGCCACTGTGATGTTATCGCCACCGCTACCCGCACGCTCCTTGGCAAGTTGAACCAGGCGTTCTGCAGCGGCTTGGAGATCATCTTCTGACATGACGGCTGCGACTTCTTGCGGGTCAACCGACGCCCAGAACCCATCGCTGCACAGCATAAAGAGGTCCCCTGGCTGCACCTCTGCGGCGCCAAATTCCGGATCGGGTTCCTGCGTTCCGCCGAGACGCATGTACAGCTGATTTTGCAACGGGCTGTCGGCTATCTCTGTCTCCGCCGTCTCGCCTCGCGACACGAGCACCTGGGCCATGGAGTGATCCAGGGTGCGCGTCACAAGCCTTTTCTTGCGGAAGTGATAGAGGCGACTATCGCCAACATGCACCCAGCATGCTTCATCAGCTGACAAATAAAGCAGTACGCAAGTGCTTCCAGGCGATTGCCCCCCGTGTTCGCCTATCTGGACGATGGCTCGATGTGCCTCGCTGCAAAGTGCGCCGAGCGAAGAAAGCGGATCGCTGACAATCGCCGTTTCAAAAAACGGTGTCGCAGCGTCTATGACGGCTTGTGCGGCGAGCGCCCCGCCTTGATAGCCGCCCATTCCGTCGGCAACCGCAACCAGATAATCGTCGCCGTCTGAGGATTCAACAATCGCTGCGCGATCTTGCTGTTCAGCGCGGTCACCGATGTCCGAAGCAATACCGAATCGCCATCTCATCGTGGTTACCCTGGAAGTTGTCATGAGTTGAGTGGTTTACGGGTCAGAACGTCCTTCAAGCGCAGACCTGATCCCTCTGATCAGCCGGATAGGCACATCTCTTATGGCGTAGCTTCTCTGCTGAAGCGCCAGCAATCTCGGGTCGTCCGGTTGCGCACGAAGACCCTCGTCGACGTAGTGCCTGGCCTTAACATACTCGAATCGATCAAGTGCCTGTTCAGCCTGCTCTGCGTAGCGAGTCGCGATTTCTATCAACCCGTCTAGCGCTTGCTCATTGTCAGGAAACTGCTTGATGATTTCTTGATAATAGAAGTATGCGTTATCATCCCCAGGGCCCGTCAACTTACCTTCATTCATGGCGACCCTGGCCTTCTCCAAATACTGCTCTACGTTCGATTCGGAACTGGGCGCGGTCAATCGCCAGACGGATCCGGCAACAAGAGCGAACAGCAGCGCTGTAATGAGCCAGCGCTGACGCGTATCGGGTGAGCTATTGGCGAAATACGTCTTTAGAGGCTGAAAAATACCGCTGCGCCCATTCTGCATAACCGCAGATCGGTCTGCGCCGAGGTCATCGCGGACTATCTGTACCGTCTTCGCTGGGTGGGGCGCAGTGGGGCTGGACGCGCAAAGGGTGCGGAGTAGGCCGGCGGCCTTTTGTGCGATCGCCTCGACGGGCGTTGCGCGGCCTATCCGCCCAATAAATGCAGCCATTTCAGCGGCGGAGGCGAAGCGGTCCTCAGGGCGTTTCGCAATCATTCGCTCGAGCAGCTCTTGATTTCGTTCCAGGTGGGGTGGTAGGACCGGGACCGGCTCCGTGATGTGTGCCATCACCGTTTCAATGTAGGATGGGCGGTGATAGGGTGTTTGCCCGACAAGCATTTCATAGAAAACGATTCCCAGGCCGTAGATATCCGTGCGTCCATCGAGCAGTTTGCACTCCGCTTGCTCGGGGCTCAAATAATCGGGGCTGCCGATAGCCGTGCCGTCCATGGTCAGTTTTGTATTGTGCTCCAGTCGCTTCGCAATACCGAAGTCCGTCAGGACTGGTGTTCCGTCTCGACGGAACAGAATATTTGCAGGCTTGATATCACGATGAACAATACCTTTCCCGTGGACGAAATCCAGGCACTCGGCGATGGTCTTTAGGAGGTCGATAGCAGTGGTCGGACTAATCCCTGCGTGTATGCGCGCTTCCAGATCACCGCCTTCAAGGTATTCCATGGAGATATAGTGATGGTCTCCAATGACACCGATATCGTGTATCGTGATGATATTAGGATGATTCAAGGAGGCAATGATTCGGCCTTCGTTCATGAAGCGCCTGGATTGCTCGGGCGTGTCAAACTTCTTCAAGATTTTTAATGCGACACGTCGATCGAGTGATTGCTGGATCGCCAGGTACACAGTCGACATGCCGCCTTCCGCGACCAGACCTTCTACTTTGTACCCTGGTATATCCACTTCAGTTGCTGTCAGCCGGTTCCGTCGGTCGATCTACAAGAAACTGCATGGTAATCCGTCGCGCAAACAGATTGTCGCCATGTTTCAGTTTGACTTCATTGCGTACGCGACTTCCGTTCAACTGTACTTGTCCGCGCTTCCCGGGCACAAGGTAGTAACCATCGACTCGGCGATCGATGCTGGCCACAGACTGTGGCACAAACCACCCGCGGACAACCAGGTCGCTTAAAGGATCTTTTCCTATCGTAAAGGGTGCTTTTGTTAGCGGCCGCTTCCGTTGGCGTCCGTCCCCATTGTGTATGTTCAGGTAGGCGCCGTGCACCGGATGCTGTTGCTCGAGCAACTTGTCAAGGTGAGAGACATCAATGTCAACTGTGCCATCTCGATCGACGGTGTTTCTGTCGTTGCTCTTGGGCTTTGCGCTTTCTGCCTGCAGCGCTAACGGCGAGAACTTAAGCGTATGTTTGAGTATGCTGATCATGTCACCAAACTCAAGCTGCTTACGGCTCACGGGCTCACCGTTGACGTTGGTTCCATTCGTGCTATTGGTATCCTCGATGAAATACTGTTGGCCCGCTTGCACGATTCTCGCGTGGTGCGCGGACACGCCGGGATTGTCGATTTGGATGTCGTTGTCTTTGCTCCGACCAATAGTGGTGACCTCTTTTACGAGTTCATGCTGTTCCCTGAGCGCGCCATTGAAATAGACCTGGATGTATAGCATCAGTTTGTCCTACCCATGTATGTGGTCCCACCAATTCATGGATCAACGTGTCCGGCGGCGCCGGGATTTCTGTCGGCATCTGTGATCGCCGGTCCCCTGAATTGGTATCGTGCGGGTCGCGTGCACCTACCCGAATGGAGGCATCGCGACCCGGTGAACGGTACCTGTGTCATACCTAGGGCGAAGTAACGGCTGTTTTGGTTTTTCTTTTATCGCGCTGAAATCGTGTCTGATCCCGAGTGCAGTACCTGTCGGGTGTGGAAGCGTGTGGCACTCCATTTGCCCGGGAGGTCTTCGTAACAAAAGCAGATGCATCAAGCGGATACAGGACCCTGGTTTCAGGGCGCTAAGTCGAGCGGTGGTGCCGGTATGTTTCCCGCCTCGCCCCGCGAGCAAGGGGTGCGGATGCCGCGCCGATCTTTTGTGACCCGCCGCGAAGATCGATCCCTTCAACGGACAGCGTAGCCGGATTTGAGGTTCAGTTTCGTTTGAATGTGCCGCTGCCAGGGTTACGGCGTAGACCAATCAAGCTCGGGAGTCAGTGATGGGCTCGATCCTGCAACACCGGCGCATACCAATCCTTACTGTTCTAGTGCTGTCACTCGCCGGATTAACTGGGTGTGCCTCAACCCCGTCCGCCCCTCAACGATCAGTGGCCGAACCCGTTGCCACCGCCCCCATATCAGCTAGAACACTGCCGGATCCCCATTCCGGACTTAACATTGCACGTGATATGCTTGGGACGCCTTACCGCTATGGCGGTGCGAGCCCGGCGGGCTTCGACTGCAGTGGTCTGGTGTACTACAGCTATCGCAAGGCCGGTATAAACGTTCCACGCACCTCTTCCGAACAATTCCGTCAAAGCGAAAGGGTAAGGCTATCTGACCTTCGACCAGGCGATCTTATCTTCTTCAGACTCTTGCAGGACAAGCCTTCTCACGTAGGTATTTACACCGGTGGTGGGCGCTTTATTCATGCCCCGTCGGGCGGAAAACGTGTCTCTTACGCCTCGCTCACTGATCCCTACTGGGAAGCCAGGGTAATCGGTGCCGGCCGGCTCCAGTGAGCTGGAGGCGGCTTCCGGTCCACTTAGGGTCCGGTGAACAGAGTAAGAGAACGCCTAGAACCTGCCGATTGCACTCTGAGCAGTAGTGTTCGCTATAAGTACATGCTGAAAGTTCAAAAGTCGGCGGCTCGGCCAAAACGATCGCGCCACTTCACGAAGCGACATCCCCGTCATCAACCATTCCAATATGGCCTGTTGGCTCTTCCACCAATACTGCCGTCTGGGTGACAAGCAGGCCGGCAACCGTGAGCAGGTACCGTGGCACTTCGGGCAATAAAAACGGGGTATGACTAACGAGCCCAGCGAAAAGGCTATGCCTTCACCCTTGGGCGCATTGCGTTCGTAGTGACCATGGCGGTGCATACCCCCTTTCCGCAGTGGGGACAACGCTCAGGCCGGCAGCTATCGGGATCATCTCGAAGGCGCTCTCCGTGTTGCTCTATGGCCTCAATTCCTGGCAGCATACGGGCCATAGGCCGGTCTCTACTGTCTGCGTGATATCGTTGGCACGTACCACGATAGCAAAGGATGACTGGCCTATCTTTTTCCGTGTCCGTCTCGGAATCTACAAGAGGGTGTTTCTGAGGAGGCCCTGGCGGACCCTGGGATATTTCAGCCGGGTTGGTCTATACGAAGGGAGGACGTAACAGCGAAGCGGCTTCGTCCAACCACCGTATTCAGCGGACCTGATTTCACGATAGGTAGGTTACCCAGTGTGGTTAATCCGACTTCATGTCGCCTTTTTGGCGTCCTGCCCATGTTCACGCACGGACAGTGCCGGAATGTGGGAATGCGAGCCTGTCGGTGAATCTAACTGTAGCCGTGCCCTGACTAAAGAAAGGTGCCGCAAGGTCGAAGATTAGACGCGATAGCATACAGTTTTCAGCCTTTTCTTTAACCACCAATCCCCGCACGGACAGATATTATGGCAAGTACAGGAAAGTCGGGAGACACTGCAGCGGTAAACGCCCTCAGTCTTGTTGGAGACGGCGAGTCCTTTAAGGAGGAACTATGCCAGATGCTCGAGAGCGTGCGGATTTTCAGCGACTTCAGCCGCGGGGAAATTCAGACCCTGGCCGCCTATGCAGGCGCCTACGCCGTGGAAAAGGGCGCCACCATTTTCAAGGAAGGCCACAAGGGCAGTCTTATGTGCATCGTCATCGACGGCTGCGTCGATATCTTCAAGGAATCCGAGACCCGCGAGAACAAGCGCATTACCACCATTCGCCACGGCAAAACCATGGGGGAAATGTCCATCCTAGATGAGCTGCCGTATTCGGCTACCGCCATTGCGACGGAAAATACCAAGGTGGTGGTGATCACCAAATTAAACTTTGATAACTTGACGGAAAAGTTCCCGGCACTGGGGCTACGGGTCATGCGGAATATTGCCAAGCTGCTCAGCCTGCGCCTGCGCCAGACCACGGGGATCCTACTCGACTATCTTGAGTGATGTTGCTTCCTGTGTGCTGTTTATTCATTTATGAGCCACTTCGGCGTGGGATGTCTTGGAAGACATGGTGAGGCAGTGGAGATGCCACGATCTCATCGTGTTCCCGCCCAAAAGGCCGGCCAGTGAAACCGGTTCACGGGGATACGAACGCAAGGTCTTGTTTTGCCATGAACGTTCGGGGCGGGTTAAACCTTCCCGGAATTCGGCCGAAATTACAAGTCAAATCACGGGCATATCTTTCCCGCCCGCGACTGGACAACATGAAGGTTATTGTCGCCCCCGTTGACTTGCAAAAAGGCATGTACGTGTCCGAGCTGGACCGTCCTTGGCTCGAAACGCCGTTCCTGTTTCAGGGCTTTCGCATCACCAACAACGACGAACTCGAACAGATCGACAAGCTCTGTGACTTCGTCTTCGTCGATACGGAGAAAAGCACCATCCCAGTGCTGGAACGGGCTGCTGCCAACAACGGCGAGGCAAGCCGGGAGACGGAACAGGATACCGCCCGGATTGTCAGGGCCGCAGAACCGTATCGCAACACCTTCGACGACGAGCTTCCCGGTGCCAGGGACATACACCGGTATGCGACGAAGACGACCGGCACCCTGTTAAACGACGTGCGCATGGGAAAGAGCCTGGATGTCGAGGAAACGCGCCGCGTGGTCATCCGGATGGTCGACAGCATCCTGCGCAATCCCGACGCACTGCTATTGCTCGCCTGCCTGAGCAAAAAGCACGACGCGCTGGTCGCACATGCCCTAACCGTTTGCACGCTGTCCCTTTGCTTCGGCCGGTACCTCGGCCTCGACAGGGCCACGCTGGTGGAACTGGGCATGGGGGCCCTGGTCCACGATATCGGCGAGACCAAGCTTCCGGGCAAGCTGATCAGCGACAGCAACGATCTGTCCGAGGAGGAGCGTGCCCTGCTACAGAGCCATACCCGCATTGGTATGATGATCATGAAGAAGCTCGACGGAATATCCGAAACGGTGATCGCGATAGCTCGCGATCATCACGAACGCGCGGACGGAAGCGGGTATCCGAGAAAACTAGTCAATTCAGAGCTGGACATCTGTACTCGGATTGTTTCGATCGTCGATACTTATGACAGCATCACGAGCGGAGTGCACGGCAGGGAAAAGATCGGCCTCGATGTGGCGCTCAAGTACATCTACTCATGGCGGGAGGGCCTGTTTGATGCGCTGCTTGTCGAGAAGTTCATCCAGTGTATCGGCATCTACCCGATTGGGTGCACGGTGGAACTGCGCTCCGGCCATATCGGAATCGTCATTTCGTCCCAGCCTGATGCGCGCCTGTTTCCTAGGGTCATGCTGATCCTGGACGCCCGGGAACAACCGGTGGAACCCCCGAAGGCCATGAATCTCGCCCTGTTTCGGGAAAAGGGCGGTGACGACAGCGGCTATGAAGTGAAAAGGCTGGTCAATGCGCAGGACTACGGGATCGACGTGCGCAGCTATGTCCTGCGGGAACTAGGCGGAACCTGAACGCGCCGCCGCACTGTACTTCAGGATCGTCGCGCTGTCGGTGCTTTGACCTTCCTGCATTGCCCCGTACAGGTGCACCGGCTGTGACTTGCCGCGGATCTTGTGGTTTCCCAGGTCGGTGAACATGGCCTTGTGCCGTTCCGGGATCAGCTCGTAGACACCGGCCGATGTCACGATGCGATAGCCCAGCCGCTTGCTCAGTCCATCCAGCCGGCTGGCAACATTGACCGAGTCGCCGATAAAGGTGTACTCGAAGCGCTCGCTTGAGCCGATGGTCCCGGCAGCCGCCTGGCCGCAGTTGATGCCGATGCCGATCTCGAAGCATGTGCCGTCGCGCATGACCGCGGAGGTGGAGTGCATCAGTATGTCCACTGCGGCTTCCACCGCGTGCCGGGCGTAATCCGGGTCCCCGTCGACACCGAACACCGCCAGGATGGCATCACCGATGAACTTGTTGACGATGCCATTGTGTTCAGCGATGACATCCGCCAGCTTGGTGAAATAGGCGTTGAGGAACACGATGACTTCATCCGGCGGCTTGTCCTCGGCATAACTGGTGAATTCGCGCAGGTCGCAGAATAGGATGGCGAGGTCGAATTCCTGGGCCTGCCTGACATTACCCTCACGGGTGGCCAGCAGCCGCTGCATGATATCCGGGCTGACCACCTGCTCCAGTGTCCTCTGGATCCGGTTCTTTTCTCGCAGTTGATCGATGAGCAGATTAGTTTGCTGCGCGATGATGCCGAACTCGTCCTGTGTCAGCACCGGGACGTACTTGTCCAGCGCCCCTTTCTGGACGTTTATCAGCGTGTCTATCTGCGTCTCGAACATCCTCTGCAGATTGACGGAGTAGGAGACGATGACCCGAGTGGTCAGCGTCCCGACGATGCCCAGCACGAACAGCGTCTCGACAACGAATTCCTGCTCGATCTGGCTGACTGTTGCGGCGGGCAGGGAGGTATCGATATTGATATAGCCGTAGGCACTGATCGCCATGGTGCTGACGACCAGGAGGACGGTGGTGCTCAGAAACAGGCTCAGCTTCTGCGAGACCGGCAGCGCTCTGGTGTTCAGCTCCGAGCTGTCGCTCTGGCCGTCGTGACTGGAGCGCACTCGGTGGAGCGCGCTGTCAACGCTGGCGAAGTAACCGATGATTAGGACCCATATGCCGGTTTTCAACGCGGTATTGTCAGGATGCCGGTAGACAAGGAATTCGGAAGCCAGAAAGACCACCGCGATGAGTGCGAACAGCCCCAGGTCGAGGTAAAGCTGGCGGCGCGAGCGGTTGAGCGGCGAGACCTTCAGCACGACGACCGGCTCGAGCAGGGTCCGGGCTACGCCGGAAACGAAATATGGTAGAGCAATCAATAAGACAATGTAATACTTCGGGTGGCCGTGGTAATCCGAAATGCTGCGGAAGGCAAATATGCTCAGCACCAGCACGCTGAGCAGGTAGTAGGCGTAAATCTGGAAACGCGAGGGGTAGGTCATCTTTGATATATTTCGCCAGAAACAGCGAAATTATTAGCGCTGGATCTCAGGACTAATGTGATCCAGGTCGCAGACTAACGGGTTGAGGGGAAACCGGGGCGTATCAGTCGCCTTCCCAGTTCTCCGCACCTGTCTATGGCGAACTGATAATCATGTTGCCGAAGAGGTGGTATGACCAACTTTTAAGATATATTGTGACGAACTTTTGCCGAGCTCAGTCCTGCACGGTGGTGCGCAGTACTGCAAAATGCAACGGGCGTCTTCGCCAAATGAATAACAAAAACAATTAGTTACAGTTCGCGATGCTAACTACGAACGGTGTCCCTGGCGAATTGCTGCTCAAGCGGCAACCGGGAGTTGAAACAGACCGACGCAATGCTTTTGCCACACGTAGCTGTGCAACGGAGCGGGTTGGGTGACTCTGTCACCGCTGATTTCAGCGGGCGTTTTGCCATCGTGAGATGCATGGGTAGGGGAAAGGTTGTAGTAATCTTTGAAAATATCGAGCTTCTGCCTCCCAACGAACATCGAAAAGCCCGTTCCAAAATGCTTCGGTCTTGCCCTGGGGAGCCTGCGCATAAAGGCGCTTTTCGCCCAAGGCGTTCGCGCCGCACTCGCTTTGCCTCAATTGGGTCTTCGTCGCGACGCTCCGAAGTCTCGTCCAGCCGCAGTGCTCTCGCCCCTACCAAGGACACCGACCCAAAGTTCACTAAGTTTCTTGAATTCTGCCGCGCCTTACTATATAGTAAGGATGAACCGTATCGGTAGTGCAGAGGACTGTTTTTTAATGACGACCGCGACCATCACCAGCAAGGGCCAGGTCACCATCCCGAAGGACGTGAGGACCCGTCTCGGTATCGGTACAGGCGACCGGGTAGAATTCGTCGAAATCCAGGGTGGGGTTTTTCAGATCGTCGCTGCAACTCAGGATGTCCAGGTCCTTAAAGGCATGGTGCCCAAGCCCAAAAAGCCGGTAACGATAGAAGATATGAATCAGGCTGTGTCTGAAATGGGGGGAGCTGATTGATCGGACTCGATACCAACGTCGTGATTCGTTACCTGGTTCAAGATGATAAAAAGCAGTCCGCTGCGGCGACTCGCTTTATTGAGAAGTCGCTAACCATGGATGTTCCCGGTTACATCAACCATATTACCTTGTGCGAAATCGTATGGGTTCTTCAGCGTTGCTACGGCGTTACAAAGCAGCAACTGAGAGTTATTCTTGAAGCGTTGCTCACGACTAAGCAGCTTATTGTCGAAAACGCCGAGGTCGCCTGGAAGGCGTTGCGTGCATATGATGCAGATAGTGCTGACTTTTGTGATGCTTTAATCGGTCAAGCGAATATTCATAGTGGCTGTGAGCACACTGTTACCTTCGATAAGAAAGCAGCAAGTCTGCCGGGGTTTGATCTGTTGGGATAGAGATCGGAAACGATCTTGCGGGGGCTTTTGCGGGAGCTGTTACGCAGCGTTATGCATTGCCCTGCAATTAATGCATCGGGCGCCCCAGTTGATTTCAGTAATTACAACAGCGTAAGAACCGACCTGCGGCATGGGGTGCAGGTGGTCGGGTGATTCCAGCTTATGTTCCGCGACAGCTACGCCATGAAACGTGCCTGATCTCGCTGCGGATTTGGTGCTATCTATGCGTTCTATCCTGACGCCTGAAATCCTGATAAGGGTTGGGTAATTTCAATGCAGGCAGCAGTGCTTGTATTTCCTGCCGCTACCGCACGGGCATGGATCATTGCGGCCGACCTTGCGGCTTTCGCGAACGTAAGGGGAGCTGGCGTGCTTGCGTTGTTCCAAGAAATGCCGGAACAGGCGGCGTACGGCAGGTTCGATCAACTGTTGCTGTGCAGCTATTTCGTCTTCGCTCATGGTTTCGAGCCGGGTGAAGCCGGCGTCTGTTGCAAACAATCGTATCGGCCGGATGGATTGTTCGGTCACGATGGTATCGGCGGCAGTCAGCGTGTCCCAGAGATTGACGCCACGCAGGAAGCCTTCGCACCATTCATCGACATTGGTATACGTTTTTCCTTCCACTTCGCGTTCAAGAAACAGTGCCGCATAGTCGTCTTCATTCATGCTCTGCATCACCTGGTTATAGAGCGCGAAGACGGCATGGGTGAAATCGTCGATTTCCTGCTTGTCCGACCAGGCAGGGCTCTGGTCTTGGCCACCCCAGATGGCAGGCATCCAGCGTGAGGGCAGGATCGTATCCGGCGCACACGCCAGTGCGGCAAAGAATCCATCCAGCTCGGAGACATCCAGAATCGAGTCGTCGTGGCCATAACGCAGGAGGTAGAAGTTCAGTGTTTCGAAAACATCGTCAGGCTCCGGTTTCTCCAGCGCATCTATCGGATCGAGTCCATGCAAGGCTGCATAGTCGGGTTTGGGAGTAGTGCGTTCACTCCGAAATCCCATCTCGATTTCCACCTCTTCCAGGTCACCGGCACAACTGATGTCGACACACTCTCTGGCAAAGAACCGCCGGATGTCAGCAATAGCCTCTTTTGCATCGAGGTCCAGAAGGTGGCCGATGAGCAGACCATTGAGCACAGGTGCCGACTCATCGGGACTGAGCATATAGTCGCGGTAGCACTGGATAACCCGTTCCCGACAGCCAGGCTGGTGTCTGGCTATTTCAGCCAGGCCATCCACGGCCATCACCCGTGCAAATTCCTTATGGTGAGGGTTGTTCAGACAGGCAGCCAGCGGAGTCATGGCCGGTTCGCCTAGCATGCCCATGACCGTGGACAATTCCGGGAGTGCCCAGTCGTCCTCACAAAGCCGATCAAACTGGGCGACCAACGGGATCGCGGCTTGGGCGTTGCCCAGTTGTCCCAGGGTGCGCCAGGCGTGCAGGGGTGCCCAGACTTCTCTGGATTCACGGTCAGCCTGGTCGAAGGTTTCGTCCGCAACCAGATCCAGCAAGGCGGATGCGTCCGCTTCAGTGAAGCCGTATTGTAGGTAATCGGGCCAGTTACCACTCTGGTCGGCTTCGCCGAGTTCCATTAACAGCTTGATCCGGTCTGTAGCCGTCATTGCCAGGTTGCCCTCAGTTGTTTAACAGTCGGCGGCTGAGCAGCGTTTGCATATCGCGTCGGCTATCGGCGATGAGATAGACATAAACGGTACGTCGTTCCACCCGGTAAATATACCGGTAGGGCTTGAAAAAAACCTCTCGGAATGCGCGGATACCCCATCCGGTACAGTCAGTGTTTGAATTGCGGTGCGGCCGGCTTGGGCTTGTGCTCTGGTCTGGATTCGAACCAGGTCACCGCCTTGCGGATGTCATCGAGCAGCATACCCGCCATGTCGTGGCTGAACCCTTCGCGTACCACGATACGCAGGACAGCCACGTCTTCCGCATGTTCCGGCATGGTATAGGCCGGTACCTGCCAACCGAACTCTCGGAGTTTGTCGGAGATGTCAAATACGCTGTAGGTTTCTACATCGTCTTTGAGTTTGAAGGCGAACACCGGTATGGCGCTGCCGTCGCTGACCAGTTCGAACGGTCCCAGCGCTGCAATCTCTCCTGCCAGCCCGGTTGCGATGTCGCGCATGGCGCGCATGATCTGCGTGTAACCCGCGCGACCCAGGCGCAGAAAATTGTAATACTGCCCGACCACCTGGTTGCCCGGCCGGGAAAAGTTCAGGGTGAAGGTGGGCATGTCACCGCCGAGGTAGTTGACATGGAACACCAGGTCCTCGGGGAGGTCCTCGTGGTGGCGCCACAGCACCCAGCCGACGCCTGGATAGACCAGGCCGTACTTGTGCCCCGACACATTGATGGACTTGACCAGCGGCAGGCGGAAGTCCCATCTCAGATCCGGATGCAGGAAAGGGGCGACGAAGCCCCCGCTCGCCGCATCGATATGCATGGGGATTTCCCAGCCGGTCTCCGCATTCTGCTTCGCGAGCGCCGCGTGAATGGCCTCGATGGGCTCAAATTCACCAGTAAAAGTGGTGCCCAGGATGGCCACCACACCAATGGTGTTTTCATCGGTAGCGTTGACGACCTCTTCCGGTGTGATCACATAACGCCCCTTTTCCATGGCGATATACTTCGGTTCCACCTCCCAGTAGCGACAGAACTTCTCCCAGACCACCTGCACATTGGCGCCCAGCACCAGATTGGGCTTATCGGCGGGTTTGCCCTGTGCGCGGCGCCGGTCGCGCCATCTCCACTTCAGGGCCATACCCGCCAGCATCACCGCTTCGCTGGAGCCGATCGCCGAGGCTCCCACGCCCTGGTCCGGCGCGTGGAACAGGTTGGAAACGATATTGATGCAGCGCTCCTCGATGGCCGCCGTCTGCGGATACTCGTCCTTGTCGATCATGTTCTTGTCGAAGGCTTCCGCCATCAGCTTCTCGGCCTCCGGTTCCATCCAGGTGGTGACGAACGTCGCCATGTTCAGCCGGGCGTTGCCGTCCAGCATCAGTTCATCGTGGATGATGTGGTAGGCGCTGTCTGGCGCCATCTCGTGTTCGGGCAGTTCGTACCGCGGCACGGGACGGGTCATGGAGCGTCGGCCGTAGGCGGGCGTCAACAGCGCATCGATTTCATCCAGAGAATCGAGATCAATCTTTTTGCTAACCATAGTATGTTTCTCCTTGGCTTCGGGACCCGTTATGCCGACTTCGGATCGGCTGAACCAGACGCCGCGTCAATAGCCCTTCCAGCGCCGAACAGTTCCGGGATCATCAGGTAACTGGCAACGAAAAAACACATCGCTCCCAGCAGGGTATAAAAGTTGGCGCCCCATAGCCACTCGGCGCCCCGACCGGATGGCGGCAGAAAGCTGAACACGGCTGCCAGCATGAAAGCAATGGAACCCAGCAGGTTGATCACTGCAATCCACCAGCTCAGCTGGGCCGGCTGCATGGACCAGAAACGATGGGAGACTTCAACCAGGGCCAGATAACTGGAGACCAGGAAACAGATACTGCCAATGACATCAGGTGTCCAGATCAGGACATCCTCTCCCAGCCAGGTGAGCTGCGACAACATGGCATCGCCGGTATTGAGGTTGAACAGCAGGGTCCCGACAAACTGAATGAGACCGGCGCTGTAACCGGCATTATGCGGTTTCCACGCGAACCAGCGCCAACTCCGGTGATCTGTGCCGTTGGATGCACCGATATCCGCCACGTCGCCGTTGATGGCTTCCAGGACCTGCAACCCGGCAGCGGTGGTAAAAAAGACCGAGCCGGTGAAAAAGACCGCGCCAATCACACGGCTGTTCACAAAGTCCGCCGGCCAATACTGCGGCCAGTTCGATGCAAAACTGCCTGCCGCGAAGCAGGCCGAGCCGACCATGAAAAACAGCGCAATCCACCAGGCCAGGCGTCGCGGGGCCCACAGCTGCAGCCAGGGATTGGCGGCCGGCGCCACCCGCATCGCTGTACCGTCACTGGCGACCTCGATGGGCGCAAGCCCCTTGCGATACCACCGTGAGTTTGAAATCCGCTGTCGCCCGTCCGGAAGATGCTCAACAAGCCGGGTGACAAAAAAACCCAAGGCCCGGTTAATGACCCGGTTGGCGCTTTCCTCAGTCTTTTCCGTGATCGAAAGCATTCCTGTACACCAGCACCGAGCAGGGAGCGTGGCGTACAACGGCGGCGGCCACGGAGCCGAGGAGATAGTCCACCGCCTCTGGCTTGTGCGACGCGATGATGATGAGGTCGGCGTCGATCTCCTTCGCGACCGCAATGATTTCGTGCTGCGGCGTCCCGACGCGGACCATCGTCTTCGCCTTCAGCGCCGACGCCTGCACCTGGGCAAAGGACTCGAGCCGGGTGCGGGCATTTTCCGTCATCTTTTCGGCGAACAATTCAGCCAAATCCGCGGTCATATAACCGGGTAGTGCGGAGACGACGTGCAGCAGGGTAAAGCTGACATCCTGTCTCTGGCCGTATTTCACCGCTTCTTTTACAAGCGCCTCCGCCTTGCCGGCGTCGGCCAGATCGACCGGCACCAATATCTGTTCCATTGTTCTTCTCCCAATTCCCTGCCCAATGTTCGAGCCGACAGCACCGGATGGCGCAGCCGGTTGCGCTGTATAGAAGAAGGATAAAGGCCCTATCTGGAGAAGTCCACACCGATTGAGTAGCCGATCGCCACAGCTGTTTACGCCATTTTGGCACTACTTACCCTCACGATAGATGGAGAGAACTACGCCATCTTGCTCCTCCATGCCAATAGTTTACGCGTCCGATGGAGCAACCAGTTATCGAGGAAAAGCTAAACCGATCACTGTTTGCGAAAGCGAATGTCGGGACGTTGTCTCTTGCTCCGGAAAGACGCGTCGTACTGGTCAATTTTGCGAATAATAGATTTTGTGTCGAAGCGCCAACGGAAGTGGGTATAGATTTGTCTAGCTTAATAGATGCCACAGCAGAGGCGAGCAAAGAGTCAAAAGTTAAGGCGGGACTAGGAGGCTGTCGGACTTGGGGCTGATCTACTGCGCCGGTGGGAGAGCGCCCCATTTTCCCGATCCTTTTCGTCAAATAGCTACGGCTATTCTTCTCAAACGATCGAAAAAATGGCCTCGCTCTCCCACCTTGCTCGCCACGATCGCCCAAGTCCGACAGCCTCCTAGGAGGGACCTCCAGGTCGGCGGCTTACTTCTTTTCTTTGCAGAGAACAGCCTACGGTATTTACGTCTCGCACCAGGCATTGGTGAAATGCCAACAACGTAGATGGCCGAATGCTTACAGCGACCTTGGGTAGACGTCCCGGACGTAGGAACAGCGACCAGAGGCCCATGCGGAATCGGTCAGCGGCTGCAGGATTTGGCGCCCGTCGGCGCGAGTGTGTGGTGACCAGTAACTGCTGCTTGAGCAGGCGGTTTTCGGCAATGATGGCCTTCGTGCAAATGGCGGACCTCGCAGATCATGGTCTCGTCCGGCACCGGGAACAGCGTTTAGTCCCTTCTCAGCTGTTCCCCGTTACCGAACACGTTGAGACAGAAACGTTCGGTCGCTGACAACGTCGGTTCCCGCTGTCTCCCGGTCCGGTTTGACGGGAAATGCAAGGCACGCGTAAAGAAATCTATAGTTAACAGTCGGCTAAGAAACGTCCTGCACCGATCATGCAGATATGGCACGGCGACTGCATTGACACCAATATCTTTCAATCGACGACTGCAATGAATGGAGACGCATTGTGGATGACACACTGACTGGAGCTATTTCCTCGGGCCATCCACGTATCCCGGGGACAGAAGCAGCCAACCCCGCGGCTGCGAGGAGCCGTGATGTCAAAGGTAAATGGACCTTTCTGGGTTCTGCTACCGCGCTGTGCGTTGCACTGGGTGCGGTATTGCAACAAGGAGCCGGTTTGAGCCAGGCAATCGCTGATCTGGTTCACAAGATCTCTCCCCAAGCATCTGAATGGACGGAAGATGAGGCGGTCGTAATAGAACCGGACAAAAATATCCGCCAACTGACGATACTCGTTTGCGACAGCGGGTCGGAATCCGGTGAAAGTATGCACATCGCATTCCTGCTGGGTAAAGACAAGAGCACCCTGCCACCGGCATTTGTTTTGAAAAAGAAAGCCTGCCCGGGAGAAAAGGGTCGCGTATGGATGAATCCAGGCGATTTCGAGAACTATATCACCCAGCCGCTCAAAGCGGACTTCAAGCTGAGTTACAGCCGGGCACATCTGGACTCACTGGACCAACTGGTTACCAGTGCATTGAACCTCTGTAACCCGGGAACATCCGTTAATCAGACGTTGGGAGGCAACTAGGCATGAAATTGACATTATATATATTCACGTTGAGTTTGGTTTTGCTATCTGGCAGCGCTTTCGCCGATTGCACCCACGGTGGCCGCACCTATGGCGAAGGGGAACAAGTCGGTCCTTACACCTGTCAGGGTGGAGAGTGGGTGCGGCAGTAGAATCTGACAATAATGCCAGTATTCTGCTCACGACGCTGAAGCACCGGCACCGGACAGCTCAAACCAATGTTGCAGGACAGGCTTTGTTGTCTCATCGGCTTCATGGCAAATTGCGGATCGATGCTTTAATGGTATACGATTTCGACAATAGGTCAGAGTTGCCCCGATATAGAGTCATCCAATGACCAGCTTCTCACTTACAAGCCGTATCATCTTGACCCTATGCTTCCTGGCTCTGTTGGCGCTTGCGTCACTCATCCCTGGTCGTCCGCAGCCCGGTGATTCCGCATTCATCTGGCTGGCTGCAAATACGCCAACCCTGCTGCAAAAGCTACTGCATGTTTGTCTTTATGGGGTGCTTGTGATGCTATTGGCATGGACTCTGGAGAGTATTCAGTCAAGAACTTATCGGTTTCTGATATCCTGGAGCATTGCGGTGGCGTTCGGGGCCGTAATGGAGTGGTACCAGACTAAGGTGCCGGGCCGCTACGGAACCGCGATTGATGTGGCTTTAAATGCGGTAGGTGCCGCCCTTGGCCTGCTGGTCGCCGTCTTTTTGTTTTAGGGCAACTCTGATTGATTCCTGAAGTCTCGGTGGCTTTGTCATCTCACCGCTGCCTCTCGTGTTGTTGAAAGCACGATGTGCAGCAGGGCCCCTGTGCTCGAGTGGAAATTGAGCATACCTCGAAGGCGATCGCAGCAGGGAATTGGATTATGGGATGACCTGGCCGCGAAACACAGGTACCCTGCTATTCATGATTACTGCCTGCTCGTTTCCAATCCCGCAAAGGAAACCGCCATGTCCAGCTATTCTACTGACGTCCTGCGCAATATCGCTTTGGTCGGCCAGAGTGGCAGCGGTAAGACCACCCTGGTCGAGGCGCTGCTGCACCGCGCCGGTGTCATCGGCGCCCCCGGCGATGTGACAACAGGCAATACTGTCTGCGATTTCACTTCTCTGGAAAAGACATACGGCTATTCGCTATCGTCGACCGTGGTGAGCTTTGACCACGAACGGCTGCACCTGAACCTCATCGATACGCCCGGCATGCCGGATTTTATCGGCCAGGCCCTGGCAGCTCTGCCGGCCGTGGAGACAGTGGCGGTGGTGCTCGACGCCGTCGCCGGCGTCGAGCCGGTTTCGCGGCGCATGCTGGAGTGGACGGCGGCGCGCAAGCTGTGCCGCATGATCATCATCAACCGCATCGATGCACAGGGTGCAGATCTGCAAGCGCTGGTCGCGGCGTTGCGCGAGGAGTTCGGTCCCGAGTGCCTGCCGTTGAATCTGCCCACCGCTGGCGCAACCTCTGTCGTCGACTGCTTCTTCAACCCCGACGGCGCGGCGGATTTCTCCTCGGTGGGCGAGGCGCACGCGCACATCGTTGACCAGGTCGTCGAGGTCGATGCAGCGCTCATGGAGCTGTATCTGGAACAGGGTCAGGCGCTCGCGCCCGAGCAGCTGCACGCGCCGTTTGAGCAAGCTTTGCGCGAGGGACATCTGGTGCCCATCTGTTTTGCGTCGGCGCGCACCGGCGCCGGAGTGCAGGAACTATTGAACGTGTTCGAACGCCTGATGCCGAACCCGCTGGAGGGCAATCCGCGCCCCTTTCTCAAGGGCCAGGGCGCGGCGGCACAGCCCTTCGCCGCCGTGCCCGATCCGGATCAGCACGTGGTTGCGCATGTGTTCAAGGTGATGGCCGATCCCTTTGTGGGCAAGCTGGGCGTGTTCCGCGTTCACCAGGGCACAGTGACCCGGGCCAGCCAGCTTTTCGTCGGCGACGGCCGCAAGCCCTTCAAGGTTGGCCATCTGTTTAAACTGCAGGGCAACAAACAGACCGAGGTCGATTCCGGCATCCCGGGCGATATCTGCGCGGTGGCGAAGATCGACGAATTGCACTTCGACGCCGTGCTGCACGATTCCCATGAAGAGGATTTCCTGCACCTGACGCCGCTGCCGTTTCCCGTGCCAGTATTCGGACTGGCGGTGGCTGCCAGCAGTCGCGGCGACGACCAAAAGCTCACCACCGCGCTGCATCGGCTGATCGAGGAGGATCCCTGTCTGCACCTGGAACACGAGACGGAGCAGAATGAACTGGTGCTGCGCGGGCTGGGTGAGCTGCATCTGCGCGTGGCGCTGGAACAGATGCAGGAACGATTCAAGATCGAGGCGCAGACGCGGCCGCCGCGCGTTCCCTACCGCGAGACCATCAGTGCACCCGCGGAAGGTCATTACCGCCACAAGAAACAGACCGGCGGCGCTGGTCAGTTCGGCGAGGTGTTCCTGCGTGTCGCGCCGCTGGAACGCGGCGCGGGCTGTCGCTTCGTCGACGCGGTGAAGGGTGGCACGATTCCCGAACAGTTCATGCCCGCGGTCGAGAAGGGCGTGCGCCAGGCGCTGCAGACGGGCGTGGTCGCGGGCTACCCCCTGCAGGACATCGAGGTCACCGTCTACGACGGCAAGCACCATTCGGTGGATTCCAAGGAAGTGGCCTTCGTCGTCGCCGGCAGGAAGGCCTTCATCGCGGCCGCGCGCCAGGCCAGACCGGTGCTGCTGGAACCCATCATCAGGCTGGTGCTGACGGTGCAGAGCGCAGACGTCGGCAGCATCACCGGCGATCTTACCGGCCGGCGCGGCCAGGTGCTCGGGACACGCGCGCGCAGCAACGGCCGCCTCGCCATCGACGCCAGCGCCCCGCTCGCAGAACTCAATGACTATGCGGGCAAATTCAAATCCATGACCGCCGGCCGCGGCACATTCAGCCTCGAATTCAGTCACTACGAGCCCGCGCCCGCCAAACGCCAGAGCGAACTCGCGGCGCAGTGGAAACCTCAGGCAGAGGAAGAGTGACACCGCGAACCGGTCTCACCACCGCGATCTGACGTTTGTAGTTAATGCCTGCAGGGCAGAATACCGGCGCGGCCGCCGGAAGCCCTCGAGGTGCCTCCCATCCTGACTGCCCGGATGTTGTCGCGGTCAGCGCGGCGCCATGTCTTCCAGGCTCAGCGGCGGAACATAGAGTCCCAGTCGCTCGCGTACCCAGCAGTCTCCGCTGGCGGCACGTTCCGCAAAGGTCGTAAAGCGGTAGAGATACAGCGTGGCGCGTACCAGCACGGGTCGCTGTCCGGGGAAAGGGTTATCGGCTAACAGCGCCAGGACGGGGGGAGCGCCTTCCAGCAGCCGGTACAGCAGGTCGCCGAACCAGAGGTTGCGGTAGGGGGATTGGGCGGCAGCGAACCACAGGGTCCAGTCGAGGCGCGGATGAAACGGGATGCTCCAGCGCAGGCAGCGGTGTACGTCGCCAGGTTTGTAGCGGAACGCATAGGGGCGCCAGTGCTCGCCATCCAGAGAGCCCTCGATGATGATCTCGCGCCGCACGGTGTTGATCACACCGAAGAACCCGTAGAAGTTCGTGACACCGAAGCGCGAGGCCGTCGCAGTGACGGCTGCCAGTGGTGCGGGCAGTGGCCGCAGCTCGATGCGCTTCCAGAGTACGCTAAGGTTGACCACCACCACGACGGTCCCCAGCAGAGCCGCCGCGGCCGTCGCCAGCCGCCCCGGCGTGGGCAGGCGGTAGCGCACGCGTGCCGCAAGTCGTGCCGGCAGCAACCCGGCAAGCGCCTGGTCGTCGAACAGGAACAGGCACAGGAACATCGTCAGCAGATTAAGGAAGTAGTAATTGCCGGTCAGGGTGATCAGCATCTGCAGGATGAGAAAACCCCAGGCCGCCACGAAGCGCAGGCGCCGCGGCATGAAGATCAGCCAGGGCAGCACCAGTTCGATCCCGAACATCGACAGCACCGAAAGTTGCTGGAACCACTCCGGCAGCTGGTGTGCGTACCAGGCCAGCGGTGTCGGCAGCGGCTGCGTCTCGTAGTGAAAGTCGAGCGCCGTGAGCTGCGCCCAGCTTGTATCGTGGGTGAGCAGCTTGACCAGACCGGACATCAGCATGAAACGGAACAGCAGCCAGCGAAACAGCCAGATGACAATGCGCGAGCCCGCAGTGAGGAACAGCGCGAGCAAACCCACCTCGAGGATCAGCGCATCGGGCTGGATGTCGCCAAACACGGGCAGGCCGACCCACAGCGAAAGGTGCAGCACGAACGCGAGCAACAGCATGGGCCGCGTCAGCACGTTCAGCACCACCAGCCCGGATGCGACGGCGCCGGCGAGACAGGCCGCCAGCAACGCCGTGTCGGAGCTGTTGATCCAGAACAGGGTGGGTGCGAACAGGTAGCGCTGCGCGCCGTGCTCTGCGGCCACCGTGGCCAGGTAATCTGACATGGGCAGGATGCCCTGCTCACCGACCAGCCCGGTTATCTGGCTGCCGATCGAGACGAATGCGACGAGGAAGGTCAGACCCAGCAGGCGCAGAAACAGCCAGCTTACGAGGTGCCACGTCGGCGGGTGGCGTTCCGGTCCCCACAGCAGACGCGACCAGCGGTAGGCAGCCTCGCGGTGCTGCGAGATAAACGTGTAGCCGGCTTCTGCCAGCCTGGCGAACCCCGGCAGACGGCGATACAGCCACAGAGACGTGCCCCGGCCGGGCGCACGGGCCAGCACCCGGAACGCCGCTTCGGCGCCGCTGTAGCGCGCTCCCTCCGGTTCAAAGAGCTGAATCGAGCGCGCAAAAGCCTCCAGCGGCACGTCGGGATGCCCGGCAGCGATGTCCTGGTAGGGCGCGTAGCGCACCCGCTCGCCGGTGAGGCGTTGCCAGTAGCGCACCCAGTAGGCGCAAAATCCGCAGTCGCCGTCGTAGGCGAGCAGCGGCACGCGAGGAATGGTAGCGTTCATGTGCCTGGCAGGGTCAGTCCTGGTTACCGGGTTCTACCTGAACAATAGACAATAATCCATAAACACGCAGTCGCCGTACCCTGTGAAAGCTGAGCACCGCCTGCACCGGTTTCCGCAACAGCCTTGCTGGACAGCGAAAACAATCAGCGGCCGGCGTGTCTTTGCCCTCCAGTTACCCGACCAAGGGATAACATATTGTCAAATGGTTTTGACTATCATACGCCGCTATGTAGCCGCGCACCGGTTCCCGGCAATCCTCCAGAAGTGTACACGTTGATTCCCCAGCTGGTCCGTTTGCGGGACCTTCGCGGGAGCTGGGGCAGGCAGTGAGATAAGGATGAAAGCTTCTTCACGACAAACACGGGCCGCGATTGCTTCATCGTCCAATCAGACTCGACTCCTGACCTTTAGCAGGACAACCCGCCGGTTGCGGTTCGAAGGGATCAGTTGCGCCAGGATCTGTCGCCCGAACCTGTAGGTTGGGCTGAGCAAGCGAAGCCCGACGGGTCGGCATCGTTGGGCTTCACTTGCGTTCAGCCCAACCCACAGTGGCGCTACCGTCGCGCTTTGTTCCGAAGCCCGTAGAGCGGCGATCGACAGATGAGGAGGAGTCCGCGCTCATCCATCCCGCTCACCCAGCTCGCCGCCGTTTGTCCGGTCGCCGCCCAGCCGACGTACAACGACGAAGAACACCGGCACGAACAGCACGCCGAGCAGCGTGGCGCCGACCATGCCGCCCATCACGTCCGTGCCGATGGCGTGCCGGCTGTTGGCGCCGGCGCCGGTGGAGACGGCCAGCGGTGTCACGCCGAGGATGAAGGCAATGGAGGTCATGAGGATCGGCCGGAAGCGCAGCCGGCAGGCCTCGATCGTGGCCTCCAGCAGGCCGCGGCCCTGCTGGCGCATGGTGTTGGCGAACTCGATGATCAGGATCGCGTTCTTGGCCGACAGGCCGATCACCGCGATCAGGCCGACCTTGAAATACACGTCATTCTCCAGGCCGCGCAGCCAGGTGAAGCTGAGCGCGCCGAGCACGCCGAGCGGCACCACCAGCATGACCGCCACCGGAATCGACCAGCTCTCGTAGAGCGCGGCGAGCGCGAGGAACACCACCAGCAGCGACAGGGCGAAGAGGATGGGCGCCTGCTGGCCGGAGATGATCTCCTGCAGCGACTGGCCGGACCACTCGTAGCCGATGCCCGGGACCAGGTCCTTGCTGACGATCTCCTGCATCGCGTCCATGGCCTGTCCCGAGCTGTGGCCCGGCGCGGCGGAACCGTTGATCTGGATCGCGGGGTGGCCGTTGTAGTGATCGATGGCCGGCGGTCCCAGCGCCCAGCCCGACGACACGACGCTGGACAGCGGTACCATGTTGTCGATGCCGCCCTGGCTTCCTGGGATGTAGTAATGGCTCAGGTCCTCGACGCGGCTGCGGTAGTCGGCATCCGCCTGCAGCAGCACCTTCAGCACGCGGCCCTGGTAGTTGAAGTCGTTGGCGTAGACCGGCGCCAGCATCAGGCGGATGGCGTCGTAGATGTCCGGCAGCGACAGTCCCATGGACTGCGCCTGCACACGATCCACCTCGAGCTGCAGTTCGGGCGCCTCCTCCAGCTGGTTGGGCCGCACGCCATATAGCAGGGGATTGGCCGAGGCCTTCGCCAGCAGGGTATTGCGGGCCGCGAGCAGCTGTTGATACCCCAGCCCGGCGCGGTCCTCGAGGCGGAAATCGAAGCCGCCGAAACGCCCCAGGCCGCGAATGGTGGGCAGGTTGATGACGAACATGCGTGCGCCCTTGATGGCCTGCAGCGCGCCGTTCGCCCACTGAATGAAGGCATTGATCTGTTCATTCGCAGCGCGGCGCTCGTCCCAGGTCTTGAGGCGGATGAAGCCGAGACCGACGTTCTCGCCCTGGCCGATGAAACTGAAACCCGCCACGTCCAGTACCTTTTCCACCGCGGGGTTGCGCTGAATGATGACTTCCATCTGGCGTAGAACCTCGCCCGTGCGCTCCATACTGGCGCCGGGGGGCAGCTGCACGATGATCAGCGCATAGCCCTGGTCCTCCTCGGGCAGGAAGCTGGTCGGCAGCCGCGTGAACAGCAGAATCGCCACGCCCACGAGCACGGCGAAGGCCACCATCCAGCGCGGCGTGTGGCGGATCGCTGGCCGCACGCGCGCGAGATAGGCGCGGGTCAGCCCCCCGTAGAGTCGGTTGAAGCCGCGCAGGAAGCGGTTGGGTTCCCTGTGCACGGGTTTGATCAGGGTGGCGCACAGCGCGGGCGTGAAGCTGAGCGCCATCAGTGCGGAGATCGCCATGGAGATCGCGATCGTCAGGGAAAACTGGCGATAGATCACCCCCACGCTGCCGCCGACCAGCGCCATCGGAATGAACACCGCCGCCAGCACCGTGGTCATGGCGATCACCGCGCCGGTAATCTGGCCCATGGCCTTGCGCGTCGCCTCCTTGGGCGGCAGGCCCTCTTCGGTCATGATGCGCTCCACGTTTTCCACCACCACGATCGCGTCGTCCACCACCAGCCCGATCGCCAGCACCAGGCCGAAGAGGGTGAGCACGTTGATGGAGAAGCCGGCCAGGTACATGCCCGCGAAAGCGCTGGTCAGCGCCACCGGCACCACCAGCGTAGGAATCAGCGTCGCGCGCAGATTCTGCAGGAACAGCAGGATCACCAGGAACACCAGCAGCACGGCCTCGCCCAGCGTGTACAGCACCTCGTGGATCGAGATGCTGATGAACTGCGTGCTGTCGTAGGGCACCAGCCAGTTCACCCCGGGCGGGAAGTAGGCCGCGAGGGCGTCCATCTTGGCGCGCACCGCGGCGGCCACGGCCAGGGCGTTGGCGTCCGGCGCGAGCAGGATGGCGAAGCCGGCGATGGGGTCGCCGTTGAGGTGCACGTCATGGCCGTAAGACTCGGCGCCGAGCGCGACGCGGGCGACGTCCCTGAGACGCACGCTGCTGCCATCCGGGTTGGTGCGCAGGATGATGTCGCCGAACTGCTCCGGGGAGGTGAAGCGGCTGGCGGCATTGACCGAGGCGCTGAAGCCCTGGCCCTGGGGTGCCGGTTCGGCCCCGAGGTAACCCGCGGCGATCTGCACGTTCTGGTCACGCACCGCCTCGAGCACCTGCGAGGCGCCCAGGCCGTAGCCGTGCAGCTTGTCCGGATTGAGCCAGATGCGCATCGCATAGGCGGCACCGAACAGGTTCGCATTACCGACGCCGGGCAGGCGCTGGATCGGATCGAGCACCTGCGAGGCGATCAGGTTGTTGAGGGCATACGTGTCCAGGCTGCGGTCCTTCGAGTGCAGAGCCACCACCATCAGGAAATCATTGTTCGCCTTGGACACGGTGATGCCGTTCTCCAATACCTCCTGCGGCAGGCGCGGCTGGGCGATGCTGAGCCGGTTCTGTACCTGCACCTGGGCAATGTCGGGATCGGTGCCGCTGATGAAGGTCAGCGTGATCTGCACTGTGCCGTTGGAGCGCGAGGTCGAATCGAAATAGAGCAGGTTGTCGACGCCGGTGAGCTGCTGTTCGATCACCGAGGTCACGGTCTTCTCGATCACCTCCGCGCTCGCGCCGGGATAGACGGCGTTGATGCTGATCTGGGGTGGGGCGATCGGCGGGTAGGCCGATACCGGCAGCTCGAAGATGGCGGCGCCGCCGGCGAGGGTGATGAGGATGGCGACCACCCAGGCGAAGATCGGTCGGTCGATGAAGAACTGTGGCATCGGCGTGACGCCTCAGTGTGCGGCGGCAGCGGCCGCGGGGGTGGCCGCAGCCACCGCCGTGGCGGTGCCACCCGGCTGCACCTTCTGCAGCCCCTCCACGATCACCCGGTCACCCTCGGTCAGGTCGCCCGTAACGATCCAGCCGCTGCGGGTCATGCCGTGGATCTGCAAGCGGCGTTGCGCGACCTTGCTGTCGGCGTCAACGACAAGGGCATAGGCGCCCTGGCCATCACGCGCCACGGCGGCCTGGGACAGCACGAATGCGTCGTCGATCGCGCCGGTCGTCAGCCGCAGGTTGACGAACATCCCCGGTAGCAGCGCGCGGTCGGGATTGGGCAGCACGGCGCGCAGCGACACGGCGCCGGTGCGGGGGTCGACGGCCAGATCGGAAAAGTCGAGCGCGCCGGTGTGGGGGTAGGGTGTGCCGTCCGGCCGCAGCACGTCCACCCGCGCGGGGTGCTGCGCGGTCGTGGTGCTGCGCAATTCCCGCAACTCGGCCACCGACTGGCTGAAGTTCACATAGATGGGATCGATCTGCTCGATGGTGGTCAGCTGTGTCGCATCGCCCTGGCCGACCAGGGCGCCCTCGGTCACGAGTGCCCGGCCCGCTCGCCCGGCAATGGGCGCGGTGACGGTGGCGTAGCCCAGATCCAGACGAGCGCTTTCCACGGCGGCCTGCGCCTGCCTGACCGCGGCCGCGGTGCTGCGCTGGGTGGCGAGCGCGCTATCCACGTCCTGAGTCGCGATCAGTTTTTTCTGGGCGAGCTCGCGGTAGCGTTTGGCGATCGCCGCGGCATTGGTGGCGTCGGCCTGCGCCTGAGCGAGAGCGGCTTCGCGCGCATGCAATGTCGCCTTCAGCGGTGCGGGGTCGATCTGATACAGGACCTCGCCCTGGTCGACGTTGGTGCCTTCCTTATAAACGCGTTTGAGGATGATACCCGCCACCCGTGCGCGCACCTGCGCGACCCGCGTCGGCGCCAGCCGCCCGACGAGTTCGCGGGTCAGCGGCACGGCCTGGGGGTGCGCCTCGACAACCGCGACCTCCGGTGGCGGCGGCTGGGGATTCTGCGGCGTCGCCTGATCGCAGGCGGCCAGCAGCAGAATCGCGCCCAGCAGTGCCGGGCGGACCACCAGGCGTACTGATTGTTGGTTCATACAGATCCTTGCCGGGCGGGAACAAAACCGGTACGCAGGCTCTGCCTGTGTGTAGTCCGTGGCCGGCAGCTGCATGCCGGGCCTTGCAGGATGCCGGTGTCATTCTACCACTCCGCCTCGTGGCCAGACAGAACAAAGCGGGGAAGCCTATCCGCCGGATGCTCCGGCTAACCGGAATTCAACATTCGGTAGAGTTTGTCTTTCAGGTGCAGACGTTTCAATTTAAGTTCTTCGAATGTCTGGTCAGACGCGGGAATGTCATTCATTTCCAGGCCGCGTACCCGGTGGTCGATCTTATGGTACTCCGCCGCCATCCGGGCGAATGTCTGGTTTTCCAGTTTCAGTTGATTGATACGTTCACGGTATTTGGGGAAGTCATCGTAAAGACTATGACTGATTTCTTTCATGCCGCGCCTCCATCAGGATTCAAGAGGTTTCACTGGATAGTTTACGAGGCTGGATCCGTGAATGCCATGAACCATGTACTATATTCTCACGTGCATATCAGCGTGTGTTGCCGTTCCTCAAAGCACCGGAAGCCAGACCGGGTGTGGACGCATGTTCACAGGCGGCTGAGGTCTGCAGGTTGGATAGCAGTCATTTACAGGATCTGTAAAGCCCCTCCCTTGGGCGACGACAGCCTCCTGGTGGACGTAGGTTGGTGCTGAGCGCCGCGAAGCCCAACACCACTCCCGCAGGAACGACTGCTGCCAAAGGGCGGGTCGGCCGATCGATCCGGCGTTCAGCCGTAACCCCGGTCCGTACCGGTTTCAAACGCACAGGGCCGTGTCTGAAAACAAGTGCCGGCAACTTGTGTATAATGCAGGTTTAACCCGTTGCCGTTGCAAAAATGTCCCTGGCAATCAATGTCATAGGGTGGACGCGATGTCCTACAAGACCGATGACCTGAGAATTATCGATGTCCGGGAAGTGGTTCCCTACGCGGAATTGCAGGCCGAATTCCTGATCACCGAGAAAGCAGCGCAAACCACACACGATGCGCGTCGGGCGATTCACCGTATTCTGCGCGGTGAGGACGATCGCATGCTGGTTATCGTAGGCCCCTGTTCGATACACGACCCGAAAGCAGCCCTGGACTACGCCAGCCGTTTGCGAGAAGTCCGCGAACGCCTCACTGACGACCTGCTGATTGTCATGCGCGTCTATTTTGAGAAACCGCGCACCACCGTCGGCTGGAAAGGCCTGATCAACGATCCGGATCTCGACGGCAGCTTCCTTATCAACAAGGGTTTGCGGCTCGCGCGTAAACTGCTGATCGACATCAATGATATGGGAGTGCCGGCGGCCACCGAATACCTCGACCTGATGTCGCCGCAGTATGTGTCGGACTTGATCAGCTGGGGCGCCATCGGGGCACGCACGGCGGAGAGTCAGGTCCACCGCGAGCTGGCATCCGGGCTTTCCTGTGCGGTCGGATTCAAGAACGGCACCGACGGAACCCTCAGAATTGCCATTGATGCTATACGCTCGGCGTCGCAACCCCACCATTTCCTGTCACTCACCAAGGCGGGTCATTCGGCCATTTTCTCGACATCTGGTAATGACGATTGCCATATCATCCTGCGTGGCGGTAAGGCGCCGAATTACGATGCCGGCGCAGTGGCAGCTGCGGCCGAGCAGCTCGAGGCCGCCGGACTGACACCGCTCCTGATGGTCGACTTCAGCCATGGCAACAGCGCGAAACAGTTCCGGCGTCAGCTGGCGGTGGGTGAAGATGTCGCCGCGCAGGTCGCCGGTGGCGATGCGCACATCATGGGCGCCATGATAGAAAGTCATCTCAGGGAAGGGCGCCAGGACCGGGTGCCGGGTGTTGAGCTGGAGTACGGCAAGAGTATCACCGACGCCTGTATCGGCTGGGACGATACCATTCCGTTGCTCGAGACGCTGGCGCACGCCGTGCGCCAGCGTCGCGGACAGCGGGTCCAGGCTTCGGCATGAGCGGTGGTGGTCCGGGTTCGAGGACGCGATACAATGTGGATTGGTGACCCATGCGGAATTGTCCGGTGCGCCACCGAAATAAAGTGACGGCCAGTGCTGCGGGATTGACCAGGCCGCACAGGTAGGTTGGGCTGAGGAACGAAGCCCAACAGTGGCCTCAGGCAGGCGTTTTGTCGCGCAGTTTGCGTTCCCAGTCCAGCGACGTTTTCACGATAAAATCGAGATCATCGTATCTGGGTTTCCAGTCCAGCAGCTTACGGATCTTGTCAGCCCTGGCGATCAGCGCCGGCGGATCACCGGCACGGCGAGCTTCTTCTTTGACTTTTATAGGCGTGGCGTTGACGCGGTTCACCGCGTCGATCACTTCGCGCACACTGTAACCGTGTCCGTAGCCGCAATTCAGCGTCGCCGAGTCACCACCCTGACGCAGGTAGTCCAGTGCCCGGATGTGCGCATCGGCCAGGTCATCGACATGGATATAGTCGCGTACCCCGGTACCATCCGGCGTCGGATAGTCGGTACCGAAGACATGCAACTGCTCACGTTTACCGACCGCGACTTCCGCGGCCACCTTGATCAGCAGGGTGGCTTGTTCGGTCGACTGTCCAATACGGCCCTCGGGGTCGGAGCCTGCGACATTAAAATACCGCAGAATCACGTGGCGCATAGCGGTCGCTTTGCCGAGGTCGCGCAGCATCATTTCGCTCATGAGCTTCGAGGTACCGTAGGGATTGATCGGTGACAGCGGACTGTCCTCGGTGCATTCGGGGCCTTCGGGAATACCGTAGACAGCCGCGGTCGACGAAAAAATAAAGTGCTTCACGCCCGCGGCGGAGCAGCACTCCAGCAGGTTGCGGGTGGAGCAGGTATTGTTGCCATAGTACTTCAGCGGATTCTCGACCGATTCCGGGACGATGGTGTGGGCGGCGAAATGCAGCACCGTCTCCACGCGCTGTTCGCGCAATACCCGCGACACCAGTTCGCGATCCCCGGTGTCACCCACCACCAGTTCTGCACCCAGTACCGCGTCGCCGAAGCCGGTGGACAGATTATCCAGGACCACAACCGCCTCGCCGGCGTCGGTCAACAGGCGCACGACGTGACTGCCGATGTAGCCGGCTCCCCCCGTGACCAGGATCGTATTGCTCATCGCATCATCTCTAATCGTTGTCAATTCTGGCGTTTATCATAACGGCTGCCCAGTCGTTGTGCCAGTTGGCGCCATTTTTTCAGGTCCGGTGGAGCCCTTTGTTATCCTGCACTGCTCCGCGTTTGAGGCATACATGTCTTCGAGGGAGACAGAGCGGCCATCGTCGACAACGATGCGGGCGTGAAAGCGGCGCAGTTGCCGTGGTTCGCGCACGCCGCAGGCATGCGCGATGACGCCGACTTCATAGACCATGTTGCGCACGTAGTTGGCGACACGTTGCGCCTTGATCGCAGGATCGAGTCCTTTTTGCAGCCTGGGATTATGCGTGGTAATGCCTGTCGGGCAGGTGTTCTTGTTGCACTGCAGGGCCTGGATGCAGCCGAGTGAAAACATGAATCCGCGCGCCGACACGATGAAATCGGCCCCCACGCACAAGGCCCAGGCGACTTCCGCCGGGTTGATCAGCTTGCCGGAAGCGATGAGCCGGATGCGGTCTTTCAGGCCGTACTCCTGCAGTTTGTCGGCGACCAGCGGCAGGCTTTCTTTGATGGGCAGGCCCATATAGTCCATGAGGCTCATCGGCGCGGCGCCGGATCCGCCGTCCGCGCTATCGATGGTGATGAAGTCTGGCGCGCTTCGTTCGTCGCGCCGGATGATTTCGCCGAAAAGCTCGTCCAGCCAGCCGTAGGCGCCAATCACTGCTTTGAAGCCGACCGGTTTGCCGGTCACCGTGCGGATTCTGTCGATCATGTCGAGGAGGTTGGCAACCGAGTTGATATCCAGGTGCCGGTTGGGGCTGATGGAGGCCTGACCCACCGGAATACCGCGAACGGCGGCGATTTCCGGAGTAACTTTGATGCCAGGCAGAATACCCCCCTTGCCCGGTTTGGCACCCTGGCTTAGCTTGATTTCGAACATTTTCACCTGGTCGTGGGCGGCGATTGCGCGCAGCCTCTCATCACTGAGATGGCCGTGTTCATCGCGTACCCCATACTTGGCGGTACCGATCTGGAATACGAGATCCGCACCCCCCGAGAGGTGCCAGGGCGACAGGCCGCCTTCACCGGTATTGAGCCAGCAGCCGCTCTTTGCGGCCCCCGCCGATAAAGCCTGAATTGCAGGTCTGGACAATGCGCCGTAGCTCATGCCGGAAATGTTGAACAGCGACCGCGCCGTGTAGGGTCGTGCGCAACCTGGGCCTATGGTGACTGCGCCGACCTCGGCGGCATCGGTGCCGAGCGTAGGAAAAGGACAGTTGACGAACAGCACCGTGCCCGGTGGCGAAAGACTGCGTGTGGAGCCAAACGCGGCCGTGTTGTCGAGATCCTTTGCGGCCCGATACACCCAGGACCGTTCGGCACGGTTGAACGGCATCTCTTCGCGGTCCATGGCGAAGAAATACTGGCGGAAAAAGGTGCCCAACGTTTCGAAGAAATAACGGAAACGGCCAATGACGGGGTAATTGCGCCGGATCGCGTGCGCGGTCTGGCTAATATCCAGAATATAGACGACCACGATCGCCAGCAAGATCGAGCCGATAACAATCACGAAAAACGCGGCCGAAAATTCCAGTGCGCGCATCATGAAACCGGTATCCGGTAAAGTCATGGGTCGATCTCCGTGTCGCCGATCCCGGCCACCCCATTGTATGACCGGTAGTAGCCGCTTGACATACAAAAAGCGTGCAATTTAGATGTCGTCAGTGATGCAGAGTTTCAATAAAATGCCGCCCATGTCCGTGAGTCCCTTTCCGCTGTCGGTCGCGCCCATGATGGACTGGACTGACCGCCACTGCCGCTACTTTCTGCGCCTGGTCGCTCCGCGCGTACGCCTGTGTACCGAGATGATCACGACCGCTGCACTGATCCATGGGAACCGCGAGCGTCTGCTGGGCTTTGACACCGCTGAGCATCCGCTGGCGGTACAACTGGGTGGTAACGAGCCCGACGAGCTGGCCACCTGCGCCCGCTGGGCTGAACAACGGGGTTACGACGAGATCAATCTCAACGTCGGCTGCCCCAGCGACCGCGTGCAGTCCGGACGTTTTGGTGCCTGCCTGATGCTGGAGCCCGCGCGCGTGGCAGCCTGTGTAAGTGCTATGCGACAGGCGGTGTCGATCCCCGTCAGCGTCAAGTGCCGGACTGGCGTCGATGAACAGGACAGCTATGCGGACCTCGCCGGGTTTGTCGCGCGGCTGCTCGATGCGGGGCTTGAACGGTTGGTGGTGCACGCCCGCAAGGCCTGGCTGCAGGGGCTCAGCCCCAAACAGAACCGCGAGGTGCCACCGCTGCATTATGCACGCGTGTACCGCCTGAAGCGGGATTTCCCCGAGCTCGAAGTGCACATCAACGGCGGCATCACGACCGTCGAGCAGGTTGCCGAACAGCTGCAGTACGTGGACGGTGTCATGATCGGCCGGGCGGCGTACCACGATCCGTGGCTGCTGGCATCGGTGGAGTCATTCCTCCAGCCCGGCGGCAACGGGTCACTGACCCGTCACCAGGTGGTTGAGGTCATGCTGCCTTATGTCGAGCAGCAACTCGCGGACGGTGTGCGCCTGCCGCAGATCACTCGCCACATGCTGGGCCTGTTTCAGGGACAGCCGGGTGCCAGGGCCTGGCGGCGCTATATCAGTGAGCACGCCCACCGTGAGGGTGCTGGCCCGGACGTGCTGGAAAATGCGCTGCGGCAGGTGCCGCCTGACGCCGGCGGCAACGGTGCAGCAACGCTGCGGAGGCTCGCCTGAATCGCAATGGCAGGTTGGGCTGAGCGGAGCCCAACATTCGAGTGCTCCTTACCGCAAACATCGTTGGGCCTCGCTGCGCTCAGCCCAACCAACCAACTGTAGGAGCAACCCGTCCCGGGCATAAACGCCGTCCGCCCGGCGCGAATCGCGGCCAGGCACCCTAAAGGGCATAAAAGACCGCTCCCACAGCGGGATTCCTGCAGTGATTGGGTTAAATGCAGCCATCAGGCGCGCAGCTGTGACTGAATCCACTGGGTCAGCATACGTGCATCCATGGCGCCGGCCTGGCGCGCCACTTCGCGGCCATTCTTGAACAGGGCGACCGTCGGGATGCTGCGAATATTGTACTCAGCCGCAACACGCTGTGCCTGTTCGGTGTTCAGCTTGGCGAAGCGCAGGTAGGGTTCCATCTGCGCGGCAACCGCCTGGAACTGCGGCCCCATCATCTTGCACGGTCCGCACCAGGGCGCCCAGAAATCGACGACCAATGGTAAGTCACTGCGCTTCACGTGTTTGTCGAACGCCTGGTCGGACAATTCGACCGGGCTGCCGGTAAACAGCGGTTCCTTGCAGCGACCACACTTGGGGTTATCCGCAAGCTTATTGTCAGGGATGCGGTTTACTGCTTCGCAGCGTGGGCACACCAGGTGTCTGGACTGACTCACGTTCCGTACTCCGGGAAACTCATGCGCGCTAGTATATGGGGACGACCCGCCGTCTGTTCAAGGCCTACTGGTCCAGACTTTTCGACACGATCTCGAACACGTCCCGCGAAACTCTCGGTCGCTCGAGTACGCGTTTCAGTTGATCCTGCATGAGTGCCTGACGCTTGACGTCGTAGCGTTTCCAGCGGCTCAGGGCACTGACCAGGCGTGCCGCCATCTGGGGGTTGATGCTGTCCAGTTCGATGACCTGGTCAGCAAGGAAGCGGTAGCCTTTGCCGTTGGCGGCGTGAAAACGCACCGGGTTCCCCATACAGAAGCGCCCAATGAGAGCACGCACCTTGTTGGGGTTGGTGAGGCGGAAAGCCGGGTGGTGCAGCAGCTTCTCGACCTGCTCCAGCGTGTCGGGCAGGCGGGAACCGGCTTGAATGCCGAACCATTTGTCGACCACTTGAGGATCGTGCTGCCAGGCCGAGTAGAAGCGCTGCAGTTGTCGTTCGCGCTCCGGCCAGGCGTGTTGTGCCAGCGCGGACAGTGCCGCCAGGATGTCGGTCATGTTGTTGGCGTGTTGCAGCTGGTCAAGGCAGCGTTGGCGCGCCTGTGAATTGTCGACTTCGCTCAGGTAGCCCAGGCACAGGTTCTTCAAAGAGCGCTGCGCCATGTGTTCGGCATCGAAGCGGTAGACTTCCTTGTGGTCGTATAAACGGTAAATGCGTGCAAAGCTTTCCTGCAAGCGGTCCGCCAGCGCATTGCGCACGAATTCACGGGCCTGGTAGATGGCGTCAACATCGACGGTTTCACACTGGTCTGCCAGATAGGATTCGGAGGGCAGTGTCAGTGCCTGGGTGATCAGCGCCGGATCCAGCCGGGTGTGTTCCAGCGTTGCCCTGAACGGTTCGACAAAGTCATCACCCAGGGTCAGTGCGGCGCCGTTCTGCAGCCGCTCAACCAGCTCCAGGAGGGTGTTGATCGCCAGCGTCTGGCCGGCGTCCCAGCGATTGAAGGGATCAGGGTCGTGGGCGAACAGGAAGGCCAGCTCCTTGTTACTGCGTTCGATAGCGAGTTTGACCGGTGCCGAGAAACCGCGCAGCAGGGATATCACGGGTGGTCGCTCGATACCGGTAAAACTGAAGGTCTGGCTGTGCTCGCGCAACGCCAGTGTTCGGAAGGTGGCCGCCGGCTGCGCTTCGCCGGCCAGGGTCACGGGGAGCGGCCGGCCGGTGGCGTCGAGCAGGGCGATTTCCACCGGAATATGCATAGGTTGTTTGCGGTCCTGACCGGGAGTCGGTAAACAGGCTTGTTCCAGTGTCAAGTGCAGGCGCTGCTGTTGCGGGTCATGCTGTGACACGGCCTTCACGACGGGTGTCCCGGCCTGGCTGTACCACAGGCGGAACTGACCCAGGTCGATGCCATTGGCATCTTCCATCGCCTTGACAAAATCATCGGTGGTAACCGCTTGACCGTCGTGGCGCTCAAAGTACAGGTCGCAGCCTTTCCGGAAGCCTTCTGCGCCGCACAGATTACGCAGCATGCGGACGATTTCGGCGCCCTTGTTGTAGACCGTAACGGTGTAGAAATTACTGATCTCCATGTAGGCGTCGGGCCGCACCGGGTGGGCCATCGGACTGGCGTCCTGGGCGAACTGGTGGCCGCGCAGGACGTTGACATCGGCAATGCGTTTGACCGGTCGGGAATTGAGGTCGGCGCTGAATTCCTGGTCACGGAATACCGTGAAGCCCTCCTTGAGGCTCAACTGGAACCAGTCGCGGCAGGTCACCCGGTTGCCTGACCAGTTGTGAAAGTATTCGTGGCCGATAATGCTCTGGATGTTGTAGTAATCGGCATCGGTTGCCGTTTCCGGACTGGCCAGCACACAGGATGAATTGAAGATATTCAGTCCCTTATTTTCCATCGCCCCCATATTGAAGTCGTTGACGGCGACAATCATGAATATGTCCAGGTCATACTCGCGGCCATACGTGGCCTCGTCCCACTTCATGGCCTGTTTGAGTGAGTGCAGCGCGTGGTCGCACTTGCGGCTGTTCTCCGGTTCGACATAGATCCTGAGCGCTACGTTTCGCCCGGAACGCGTGGTGAAGCTGTCCTGCTGGCAGTAAAGGTTGCCCGCCACCAGGGCAAACAGGTAGCTGGGCTTGGGAAAGGGGTCCTGCCAGGTGACCCAGTGGCGGCCGTCGTCCAGTTCGCCCCGTTCGACGGGGTTGCCGTTAGACAGCAGCACCGGATAGCGGTGTTTGTTGGCCACCAGTGTGGTGGTGTAGCGCGCCATGACATCCGGGCGATCGGGAAAAAAGGTAATGCGCCGGAAACCCTCGGCTTCACACTGCGTGCAGAACATGCCACTCGATACGTACAGACCCTCGAGGGCGGTGTTCTTCTCGGGTACAATCAGGGTGTCAATTTCGAGTACGGCGCTATCGCGGAGCGGTTCCAGCAGCAGCTGTTCGCTGTCCAGCTGATATTGGTCCTTCCGCAGTACTTCACCGTCGAGTTTGACCGTGAGCAATTCCAGGTCCTGACCGTTGAGTAGCAGCGGTTGTCCCGCCCGGGTGCCGCCCGGGTTGCGGCGGATCAGCAAACGGCTGGACACCCGGGTGCCTGTCGGGTCCAGCTCGAAACGCAGGCGGACGTCGTCGACCAGGTAAGCCGGTGGCTCGTAGTCTTTCAGATAGACAGTGCGCCGCGATGACGCGGTTGAAGCTTTGGCAAGGTCAGCCATGTCACGGGGCCTGCTGCTGTTGAACGTCGATACTGTTAATTGTAACAGGCCCTGTCACCACGCGTAGTGGCCCCCCACAGAGCATCCAGGGTGGCGATAACGGCGGCTTTTCCATATGTTTTGTCTAGTGTTTTTCGGCGCGGGCGGCGCGAATCTCGCCGCTTCCGGCCACCACAGAGGCGGCGGGGCACCGGATCGATCGGCCAGCGGGCCGATTGAATCCGTGCATTCGCCTTAGCCCGCGAAGCCCCACATCGAGGTGCCTGGTGGCCTTTGTCATCGCTGGGCTCGCAAGCTCAGCCCAACCTGCAAACTGCGCAGCCCGACGGCGTCACTGATAACCCTCACACCGGAACTGCCCGCCCTACCGGCGCTTTGGCCCCCGTCGTTTTACAGCTTGTCGATCCAGTTGCGGGTACGCTCCACCATCTGCGTGACCACGGTTCGGTCTCCAAGGGCATTGGCGACCAGACTCATACCCTGAAGGCTGCTGACGAACTGCAATCCCAGCTGAGGTGCCTCCGCTTTGCCCATTTGCACGAACTGTGCGGTGCTCCAGTCGAGTACCTCCTTGATCAGTTGTTTGGAGGCCTCGCGCAAGAAACCGTCTGCCCGCGACAGTTCATAGGCGAGTGTGCCGAGGGGGCAGCCACGGCTGGTCAGCTTGTCCTGTATGTCCAGGGCATAGTCCAGCATGGTCTGCAGGCGCGCTTGCGGTGAATCGCGCTGGGAACACTGCGCCAACAACTGGTGAAGGTTCGCCAGCCGGCTTTCGATCACGGTCTTACCGATATCTTCCTTGCTCTTGAAATAGTAATAAACATTACCCAGCGGCACGCCGGAATTTTCAGCGATTTCCGCCAGCGTAGTCTGTCTGAACCCCTGCTGCAGGATCAGTGCATCAGCCGATTGAAGGAGGCGTTCGCGCTTGTCGCTGGTTCTGGGCATTGACAATATCTGAGTCGAATGACTGACTAACAGTAGCACAGGGAGTCCCAGGTGCAAGGGCATTCCATTCACTGCGAGGGGACCGAACCCCCTTACCGTGCGGGCCAACGCCCAACGGCGGGCGAACCGCAATGCAGCAACTGTTCCACCGGCAGCCGAGCCACCGACTGTAAAATTCCCGGCGGTGTGCAGAAAAATACGCCTTGCGACACCTATCCCCGCGCCCTGCGAGTATACTCCCGACGTATTCCCTTTTCCTCAAGGGGTACCTATACTTTGTTGCCCTAACGGATCTGTCAGGCACCATCAGTCCAGAGAACAGACAATTGCGTTGACCGGGGGAGGTGGATGGATTCCACGAACTGTCTAGAGGTGATTGACGCCGTTTCCAACGCTGCAAGCGTTGACTGCTTGCACGCCGTCTGCGCCAGCGTCTGTCAGGACCACGGATTTGACCGCTTCATCTACGGGGCGCGCATTCCCACTTCCTTCGTTAAACCCTATTTTATTTTCATCAGCGGCTACCCCAGGGAGTGGCGTGACCACTATACCGCCAATAACTATATGGTGATCGACCCTACGGTTCAGCACTGTGCCCAGAACATTACGCCGATAGCCTGGGACGGCAGCAGCATGTTGGAACGGGAGTCCTGTGAAGTAAAGCGCTTCATGACCGAGGCCCGGGACTTCGGTATCAACAGTGGCGTGAGCTTTCCGGTACACACGGCTCAGGGCGATTTTGCCATGTTGACCTTCGCCAGCGAACAGCTGCAGCAGCAAATGTCGTGCCGGATTCAGCGCGTGCTGCCCCTGGGGCAGCTGTTCACGGCCTACCTGCACGAGGCCGTGCGGCGGATCTTCGATGCCGATGTTCTGGCCTTGTCAAAAGTCGACCTGACGCAACGCGAAAAGCAATGCCTGCTGTGGGCAACGGAAGGCAAAACCACCTGGGAAACCTCCCAGATACTGAATATTTCCGAGCGAACGGTGACCTTTCATCTACAAAATGTGCAGGGCAAGCTCGGTGTCAGCAACCGCCAGCAGGCGGTTGCCCGTGCGGTTTCGCTCGGCATCATCGAGCCTCAGTTTAGCCAGTAGTCACAACGCACAGCCCCCCCCTGTAACATCTTACAGTTACCCCGCCTGGCGAAAAGCGCTTAACTCCCCGCTGTCTTTTCTTTTACGCGGAGGGTAAGAGTGATGAGCGAAATCGTTATGGGCGGTGGCGAGTTACCTGCCTTCGATGCGCGGACCATGCGTGGGATGTTCGCTTTCAGGCACCAGGTTTTTTTCAACAAACTCGGATGGGACGTGGAGACCCACAACGAACTTGAGTACGACCTGTTCGATACCCTCAACCCGGTATACATGCTGGCCAGACGGCAGCAGGGCGGCATTGAGGGCTGCTGGCGTTTGATGCCAACCACAGACGCCTACATGCTGAAAGATACTTTCCCACAGCTGCTGCAAGGCGACCCCGCCCCCTGCGACCCCCGCATCTGGGAACTCAGTCGCTTCGCTGTCGACGCCGGTAGTGAACCGGTCTTAGAGCCGGGTGCCGTCCAGGCACCACTCAACAGTGTCACGTTGGAAATGATCCGCAAACTGTATGACTTTGCCGTGGAGCGCGAGGTGGAGTGCTTTGTTACGGTCACCAGTGTCGCACTGGAGCGTCTCCTGAAACGCACAGGGCTGCCGATTCGCAGACTGGGTAACGGCAGAGCACAGAAGGTCGGACGTGTCCTGACCGTTGCCTGCTGGGTGGATGTTAACCAGCAATTCGCTGACGTGGTCTACCCGAACGAGTCCGGGCTTGTGCATCGGGCCGCCTGAGCGGTTGGACATGAAAGAACAGCACATTTTGTTATTCAGCGATCACCGGCGTCCGGCGTCCGAGTTACCGGTCCGTCCGGAGGATCGCTACCGGCTTACCTATTGCGCCAGCGACAACCGCAGCGCCGAAGTGATCGAGAGTCTGCGACAACGCTTTGACTGGATCCTGATCGACGGTGCACAAATGGGCGGGGATCAAAAGGAGTTCTTCCAGTTGCTGCGCGCAATAGGTTTTTTACTGTCGGACGGAAGCCCTGGTCAGTGTTCAAATCGTTTGTGTAGCGTCGAATGGGATACCAACGGTGTATTACAGCTGCGGTGCAGTAGACGGCAGACACCTGGCGGCGATCGTAACCCGCAGGGCATCGATGCCGCTGCGGAAACTGGGAGCTTTACATTCGAGTACCATGCGCCCATGGGAAGAACGGGCTGACAACAAAGCAGACATGGATATCAGGCATACCGCCTTCTGGCAAAGTATTCAAGGCATCTTCCCGGAAAACGAAGGTCGCGAAAGGCAGACCGGGGGCTGCAGCCGGGGTCGCTTGTGCAGCCAGGCGCAGTTTCTCGACCGCCTCGAAACATCGGCGCGCCGCGCACGCCGTAACAAGGAATACGTACTGCTGGCCTTGCTGCAGTTCGCGCAGGATCGAGAATGGTTGGGGGAGAACACGGGGGTTGAACCGGTAGAACTGCTGATCTGCAGGGTCAGCAGCTGTATCCGTGCCAGCGACAGCTTGTGCGATCTTGGCGGAGCCCGGTTCGCTTTACTGCTGGATGATGTCAGGGAACCGTCGGCCGTACCCATGGTTATCGAGAAGCTGAACGCCACGCTGACGGGTACATCCAGGACGGATTGCAGGACGCGCCGGCTGAACCTCAACCTGGGAGCGAGCCTGTTTCCGGCCGGTGACATGCCGGTCAGTGACATCTGGCTGCATACCGAGGCGGCCCTGGAACAGGCTATCGCTGCCGGTCCAGGCGGCTACAGTATTTCACCGATGGTCACAGGACGGACCGCCATGGAACGATTCGAGCTGAGCAGGGATCTGTACAAAGCTTACCGGAACAATGAACTCGAAACAGTTTATCAGCCGATTGTCGACTACGCCGACAAACGCGTCCACGCCTTTGAAGTCCTGTTGCGCTGGCGACACCCAGTGCGCGGTTGCCTGTACCCCGAGACGTTCCTGCCATTGCTGGAAGAAAGCGGGCTGATCGTGCCGGTGGGTGAATGGCTGCTGAACCAGGCGTCCGGCATGGCGCGCAAGCTGCTGGATGACGGGCACGCCGCGTTGCGCGTGTGCGTCAATGTGTCCTCGCGACAACTCGCTGACCGGGGATTCCTGCTCACTGTGCTCGACGCGCTTTACGATGCCGGTCTGGATCCCCATGTGTTGCAGCTGGAATTCTCGGAACGCGTTCTGGCCAAGGATGCCGAACTGGTGCGGCAGATAATGCCGGAATTGAAAAACGCCGGTGTCAGGCTGGCAATTGACCATTTCGGGGCTTCTGAAGCACCACTGGCTGAACTGGTGCGTTTGCCGATCAATCTGATCAAGCTGGACCGCTCGCTGGTGACCCGCCTGGTCGACGACGCCGTGTCCCAGGCGATTGCCTCGGGTACCATGGCGCTGGCCAGAGCCACGGGCATGGCCGTGGCTGCTGTCGGCGTCGAGCAGCACGTGCAGGCCAGCATACTCAAAGACCTGGGCTGTTGTGAAGTGCAGGGCTGGTACTATTCACACCCCGTGCCCGGTGGCGAAATCAGTGCCCTGTTAGATTCTTGAGACAACGAAGCCCCGCTTGGAGCGGGGCGTTGTCGTCGCTATACCAGGGCTGTCAATCGTCGCCGCTGAATGCGCCCAGTAATTGCAGAAGGCTCAGGAACAGATTATAGATGCTGATATACAGGCTGACGGTCGCCATGATGTAGTTGGTCTCGCCGCCGTGCACCAGCTGGCTGGTTTGGAACAGGATCAGGCCCGACATCAGCAGCACGAACATGGCGGCCACCGCTAACGACAGTCCCGGCATGGTAAAGAACACCGCGGCCAGGCCGGCGAGGAATGCCACCAGGATGCCCACCATCAGGAACGCGCCCATGAAGCTGAAATCCTTGCGGCTGGTCAATGCGTAGCCGGACAGGCCGAGGAAAATCACTCCGGTGGCACCCAATGCCGTCATCACAAGCTGGTGGCCGTTGGGCAGGTGCAGGTAGAGACTGATAATCGGGCCCAGTGTCAGGCCCATGAAACCAGTCAGCGCGAACACGAAGACCAGGCCCAGGCCGCTGTTACGGAACTTGCTGGTGAGGAACAGCAGACCGAAGTAACCCACCAGTGTCAGCAGCATGCCCGGCTGCGGCAGATTCAACGCCATGGATAATCCGGCTGTGACGGCGCTGAACAGCAGCGTCAACGACAGTAGAATGTAGGTGTTGCGAATTACTTTGTTGGTGGCCAGCGCTGATGGCTGCGTCCGGCTAACCGTAGCGGCTATTCGGTTCATGGTTCGTTTGTCCTCGTCTGTTCGGTGCTAGGGATTATACCCAACTCAGCCAGTTTGACGAGTTACGGTTTATTTAAGTTCCCGGCAACTGCCGCCGAAGTCTCTTGCAGACCGGGCAAATTCGTTTATGCTTACCGACTTACTGCAGGGAGAGGTGACTGAGCGGTTGAAAGTACCGGTCTTGAAAACCGGCGAGGGTTTGCGCCCTCCGTGGGTTCAAATCCCACCCTCTCCGCCATCTACGTTCATTTCGGCATCGGTAGCCAGCCACTGCTGCGCTGACGCGTCAGTTCCACGCTGGTGCGCTGCGGTGCCTGCTTTCGTCAGCAGATCGGCGATGTGGCGATGATCCGGCTCGAGCGTGACCATGGGGTCGGGACTGTGTGCTGCGGACTGATTGCATCGGGCAGGTTGAAACAACCCCGGAGACTCAGACTTACCCAAGCGATTGTGCAGCACGGGCCTGAGCAAGGATAGGCTATTGATCTATAAAGTGATGTATCTGCGTATTGCTGTGAAACAAGCCAGGCGCCAGATATGCCGGCCCGGGGATGCTGTTCGGGAAGAGCAGTCTTGTCATTCTTATTGCACGTTCACAACCACAAGGATCGAGGGTTATGGAAAACACGGATATCAGGGTTCTGCTTGTTGATCACCAGGCGCTGGTGCGCTGCGGACTGCGTCGCCTCCTGGACGACGTGCCAGGACTGTGCGTGGTCGGCGAGGCCGGCAGTGGCGATGAGGCCGTGCTGCACGCCAGGAATCTGAAACCGGATGTTGTGCTCATGGACGCTCAGATCCCGGGTATCGGGGGATTGGAGGCGACCCGGCGACTTGTCCGCAGCGACCTTGCCGCGGCCATTGTGGTTGTGACCCTTCAGGTCGATGATCCGATTCAACCCCGATTCCTGCAAGCCGGCGCGTCCGGTTACCTGACCAAACACTGCAGCGTCGATGAAATCGCTGACGCGGTGCGCGTGGTTGCGCGCGGGGAGCGGTATATCGGTGCCGATATCGCCCGGCAGATGGCGCTATCGATGCAGCCGGGGAACGAACAATCGCCATTCGATCGGTTGTCGCAGCGCGAAGTTCAAGTGCTGATGATGGTTGCCCAGGGCAGCAACGTACACGCTATCTCTGAGCGCCTCTGCCTAAGCTCCAAAACTGTGAGCACCTACCGCTACCGTCTGTTCGAGAAACTGGGCGTGGAAAACGACGTTGAGTTGACTCGACTGGCCATCCGCCACGGGATTGTCGGCACTGGCCTGGATACTTAGGTGTATGAAACTAAAATAAAAGCCCGGTTAGCACGCTCAAGTTGAGCGCGGCGCCGGCCGCTATCCCGCCGTATACCAACACCACGACAGTTGCGGATATGGCGGTTTCCCGTACTTATGCACAGGCTGCAGGCAGCCCGATCGACATCTTGCTGGTCGATACCCGGCAACTGGTACGCGCCGGTATCGAGCGCATCTTGGCCGATTCCGGTTACCTGAAGGTGTCTGCGGCTGTGGCCGGATTCGACGAGGCGATTCGCCGCGCCAGGACCTGTCCGCCGCGCATTATCCTCGTGAATCTGGCCGGTTCCGGGCTCGATGTGCTCGATGGGGCACGCAAGATTCACCGTCAGTTTGACGAGATCTGCGTGCTGGTGTTGACCGATGAGTCGGACCTGATCGTTCAGGAACGTCTGTTGCAGTCGAGTGTCGCGGGCGTGGTGAGCAGTACCTGTTCGGTGGACGAACTGTATACAGCTATCGAGACAGTACTAAATGGCCGGCGCTATGTCAGCAATTCGCTGGCGCAAAAACTGGCGGAGCGGCGTATGCCGGGCAGGGGAGGCACACCGTTCGATCAGCTGACGCACCGTGAATTGCAGATTCTGCTGCTGGTGGCGACGGGCAAGAACACATCGGGCATTGCACGGGATTTGTGCCTGACCCAGAAAACGGTCAACAGCTACCGTAACCGTCTGCTGGAAAAGCTGAATGCAGGTACTGAGGTCGAGCTCATGTACCTTGCGCTGCGCCACGGGCTGGTCAGCATTCCGTGTTATGCCTGACCGCGGCCAGTTTTTGAACATATGAACCAAGTCGGGGATTTACCGTTGAATGATGGTAGTATCTCCGCGTGGATGCCACAGGGAGCCCTTCAGGATGGCGACACTGACGAACGAAGCGACACGAATCCGGGCACCTGAGCTGCCCGACAATCTGGACTGGTTCAACGTCGAGCAGCCATTAACACTGGCCAGCCAGCGCGGCAAAGTGGTGTTGCTCCACTTCTGGAGCTACTGCTCCATCAACTGCATGCACGTCCAGCCGGAGCTGCGCTATCTGGAAAACAAGTACCCGAACACCCTCAGCGTGATCGGTATCCATTCGCCCAAGTTCGAGCACGAACGCGACCCAGGGCAATTGCAGAAAGCCATCAATCGCCATCATATCCGCCACCCGGTCGCCAATGACACCAAGTTCGAGTTGTGGCGTGCCTTCGGGATCAAGGCCTGGCCTTCGATTATTTTTATCGATCCGGAAGGTTACGTGGTCGGGGTGCTGCGCGGCGAGGGACGGCGCAAACAGCTCGACGAACTGATCAGTCAGCACATCGATGCGGCCGAGGAAAAAGGCGTGCTGGTCCGTTCGCGCATGCCGGTATCCGTGCAACCCGAGCCCGCCGCCGCCCTGAGCTTCCCGGGCAAAGTGCTGGCAACGCGCAGCAGCCTGTATATTGCCGACAGTGGCCGCAACCGGGTGCTGGAAACGTATCACGATGGAAAAATCCGGCGCATATTCGGCAGCGGTACCGCCGGCATGCTGGACGGCGCAGAAACGGCGGCAATGTTCAGTAACCCCCAGGGCATGGTGCTTGTCGGAGATTTCCTCTATGTCGCCGACACTGATAACCATGCGCTTCGGCGCATCCACCTGAAAAGCGGGGAAGTCATGACCCTGGCGGGTACCGGCAAGCAGGGGCGGTATGTTGCGGACCATTTCCGCGAGCCGCTGGAAGCCGCGCTTAATTCGCCGTGGGATGTCGCTTACTGCGAAAGCAACCTGTACATCGCCATGGCCGGTCAGCACCAGATCTGGCGCATGAACCTCAATCACCAGGCCATAGAACGGTTCGCCGGCAGCGGCCGCGAGGATATTGTCGACGGCCCACTGGACAGCGCCACCTTTGCGCAACCGTCAGGACTCGCGGCGCTGGGTGATCGTCTGTTCGTGGCCGATCCGGAAACCTCTGCCGTGCGTGCAATCGAACTCAATCAGGGGGTCGTCACAACGCTCGTCGGCAAGGGCTTGTTCGATTTTGGCGACCGCAGCGGTGTCGGGCGCGAGGCACGCCTGCAGCATCCACTGGGTATCGCAGTGGACGAGGAACGCAATGCCTTGTGGCTTGCCGATACCTACAACTCCAAGATCAAGCGCATCGATGTCCGCACCAGCGAAGTCAGTACATTCAAGATCAACTTCAAATTGAACGAGCCTGGCGGCTTGAGCCTGTATCGCAACAAGCTGTTTATTGCCAACACCAACGAGCACCAGATCGTTGCGCTCGACCTGCAGTCACGGCTTGGCGAGATTGTCGATGTGCGCGAGTGAAGTGGCCGCTGCCTTCGACCCGGATTGCCAGCGCTGCCCACGCCTGAGTAACTTCCTGCGTCAGGTTGCAAGTGACTATCCCGATTACTTTGCCAGGCCAGTGCCGGCGTTCGGTGATCCGCGTGCCCGATTACTGATCGTCGGCTTGGCGCCAGGGATGCATGGTGCCAACCGTACCGGCCGACCTTTCACCGGTGATTACGCCGGTATCCTGCTGTATCGGACACTCTATGAGTATGGTTTTGGTGACCGGCCGGTTTCCGAATCTGTCACTGACGGTCTCGCATTGAAGCGCTGCCGGATTTCCAACGCAGTCAAGTGCCTGCCCCCGCAGAACAAGCCCGTTACCGCGGAAATCCGCAACTGCAATGTGTTTTTGCAGGCCGAACTCGAGGCGTTGCCGGTTACGGCGGTGATACTCGCACTGGGTAAGATCGCCCACGACGCTGTCCTGCGTGCTTTTGCTCAACCCTTGTCGGCGCACCGTTTTGCGCACGGCGCAGAACACCGGATCGGCGGGCGCACCCTGCTGGACTCCTACCATTGCAGCCGCTACAACACCCAGACGAGGCGCTTGACGGAGGACATGTTTCGCGCCGTTGTCGCGCGTGCGCGGGAGCTGATTGGCGGCGGCGCCTGAGATATCCTCTGCAGATGGATCCTGCAGATGACAGTCCGGTATTCGATGCCAGATCCTTCCTGCGCACGCTGACGGCGCGACCAGGCGTCTACCGCATGCTCGATGCACGTGGCGGGGTGTTATACGTCGGCAAGGCACGCAACCTGAAAAAGCGGGTCTCCAGTTATTTCAGAAAATCCGGTCTGGCGATCAAGACCCACGCCATGATGCAGACGATGGCGAGTGTCGAAATCACCGTGACCAATACCGAAGCCGAAGCGCTGATCCTCGAAAACAACCTGATAAAAACCCACCGGCCGCGCTACAACGTGCTGCTGCGTGACGACAAGAGCTACCCGTTCATTTACCTGAGCAGCGAAGAAGACTATCCGCGTCTGACCATACACCGCGGCGCCAGGCGGCTCAAGGGCCGTTACTTCGGGCCTTATCCCAGCGCCGGCGCGGTGCGCGAAACCCTGCACCTGCTGCAGAAGACCTTCCGAGTGCGGCAGTGCGAAGACAGTTTCTTCAGAAACCGCAGCCGGCCGTGCCTGCAGTTTCAGATCAAACGCTGTACGGCGCCGTGTGTGGGTTTTATCGACGCCGAGGCCTATGCGGAAGATGTCCGTCACACGGTGCTTTTCCTCGAAGGCAAGAGCAGTGTCCTCACCGAGGAGCTGGTGGCACGCATGGAGGCCGCAGCCGCCCGGCTCGACTACGAAACCGCCGCCCTTTACCGTGATCAGATTGCCAGTGTCAGCCGTGTCCAGGAACGCCAGTATGTCAGCGGTGAAACGGGCGATCTGGATATGCTCGCCTGCGTGGTATCGGCGGGCATGGCCTGTGTTCAGGTGTTTTTCGTCCGCCACGGCATCAATCTGGGTAACAAGTTGTTCTTTCCGCGCATTCCGGCCGACAGCGATGCCCAGGACGTGCTGTCAGCGTTTGTCGCCCAGTACTACCTTGAACATGCGGTTCCGGCAAAGCTGCTGACCAACGTTGCGCTGCACGATGGCGCCTTGCTGGAGCAGGTTCTGAGCGAGCGCGCGGGGCGGAAAGTTGCCCTTCAGCACGGTGTCCGCGGCGAAAAGGCGCGCTGGCTGGCACTAGGGGTCGCCAACGCCGAGCAGGCTCTGGCCGCGCATCTGGGCAGTCAGGCGGGCATGCAGCAGCGCTTGCTGGTGCTGCAGGCGGCCCTGCACCTTGACGAACCACCCGGGCGCATGGAATGTTTTGACATCAGTCACACGCAGGGCGAGGGAACCGTAGCCTCTTGCGTGGTGTTTGATGCCGAAGGCGCGCGCAAATCCGACTACCGACGCTTCAATATCCGGGATATTGCTGCTGGAGATGATTATGCAGCTATGGAACAGGCCCTGTCGCGGCGCTATACACGGCTCAAGACCGACGAGGCGCGCCTGCCGGCAGTGCTGTTTATAGACGGCGGGAAAGGGCAGGTGGCAGTCGCGAGGCGTGTGCTCGAAGAACTCCAGATCGAGGAGATCCTCATTGTCGGTGTTTCCAAGGGCCCGGAACGCAGACCCGGTCTCGAGGTGCTGCACATCCCCGCACAGGAGCGTACGCTGGAGCTGGACAGTGCATCGCCCGCGTTACACCTCATTCAGCAGATTCGCGACGAAGCCCATCGCTTTGCAATAACCGGACACCGTCAGCGACGCGCCAGAGCGCGCAACGCTTCGCCGCTGGAAACGATTCCGGGCGTCGGGCCGCGCCGGCGGCAGCGGCTGCTGAAGCAGTTTGGCGGGCTGCAGGAGGTAGCGCGTGCGGGGGTAGAGGATCTGCACAAGGTGCCCGGTATCAGCCGCGCGCTGGCACAGCAGATCTATGATACCTTTCACGGCGACAACTGAGATGTAAGGCTGCATGCGTTGGACGATACCCAATTTACTGACGATTCTGCGGATCGCGCTGATCCCGGTGCTTATGCTCGTCTACTATCTCCCGTTTTCCTGGAGTCACCTGCTGACCAGCGCTGTTTTCGGCCTGGCCGCCCTGACTGACTGGTTTGACGGTTATCTCGCCCGCCGCCTGAAACAGTCGTCCCCGTTTGGCGCATTCCTGGACCCGGTCGCAGACAAACTGATTGTTGCGGTGGCCCTGATTATGCTCGTACAAAGCAACCCGACACTATGGTTCGTGGTGCCCGCGGCGGTGATTGTCGGGCGGGAAATCGCGATATCGGCGTTGCGCGAATGGATGGCGGAGATCGGCGAGCGCACCCAGGTGGCCGTTAGCGTGATCGGGAAAATAAAGACTACCGCGCAGATGACGGCCCTGCTGCTGCTGTTATACCGGGAGGATCTGTGGACGCTGCCGACGCACGCTATCGGTATCGCGCTGTTGTACGTAGCGGCGGTCTTGACCCTTTGGTCGATGATCATCTACCTCAGGGCGGCCTGGCCGGTCCTGTCGGCGCCGGAAAACTCCTGAGTACTCAAGGGTATTGACAGCCGGCCGGACATCCCTACAATAGCCCGTCTCGATCAGCGCGGGAATAGCTCAGTTGGTAGAGCACAACCTTGCCAAGGTTGGGGTCGCGAGTTCGAATCTCGTTTCCCGCTCCAAAATATGCCGACCCAGCAAACCTCGGTTGAACCTTCCGGGGTTTTTTCGCTTCTGGGTTTCCATTTTCGGCTGGGTGGCAGAGTGGCTATGCAGCGGATTGCAAATCCGTGTACCTCGGTTCGACTCCGGGCCCAGCCTCCATAAAATCACCTCCGCAACCCCCTGTAATGTCATTCGTTTTTTATTCCAACTCAACGAGTTAACGCTCTGTCATAGCTTAGCCTGGTGTCGCCGTCCTGATTTTGACGCATCCTCACAATTCACCGAGATTCACGGGAATATTGTGCTTTAGCGTAAAAAAGCGTAAAAAATAGCTCAGCAACGGACGAAAAATCCGTTGCATAACGAGCGAGCCCCGGTGGTGCGTCAACACCGACCAGGGCTCTTGCCAACCCAATCTGATCGGGAGATTGTCATGGCCAGCACCAAGTCTACCAGCCCACTGCAGCAATCAGTCGAATTGCTGGAGCAGGCACTGAATACGGGCATCCGCGGCCACAATAGAGAGGCCATTGAGGATGCGCTGCAACTGTTGCGCGATGACGGCTCGCGCGGGCTCACCGACTTACATTACAAGCGAGCAAAAGCAGGTAGCACGATCACCGACCCGGACCGCCAGGGATTCCGCCTGCGCGCCGGCAAAAACAAATCGGTCTGGATTTACCGTTACCGCAGTCCGCTGGACGGTGCACAGAAGGAGCTCCAGCTCGGCACCTATCCGGAGCTCGGTCTCGCAGACGCCCGGGAGCGCTGGGAGGCGGCGCATGCGCTGCGTAGGGAAGGGAAAGACCCAGCCGCCGTGGTGAGCGAGCAGTCCACCGTCAAAGAGCTCTGCGACCGGTTCATCAACGACTACGCGAAGAAAGAGAAACGCTCCTGGCGAGAGGACGAGCGCCAGTTCCAGCATGACGTAATTCCACGGTTCGGTGCGGTCACAGTGCCAGCCTTCACGCGCGACGTGATCGAGGGCCTGCTCGATGAGGTATACGACCGCGGTGCGCCACGCTCTGCAGAAAAGCTGCTGGCCCTGCTGCACAAGACCTTTAACCATTCGATCAAACGGCGCTGGCGCGAGGTAAAGGGCATAGAGGCGAACCCCTGCGCGCACATCGAACTCGGCAAGCGGAAAGTGCAGGCCGCCTTTCTGGTCGAGAAGCAGATTGCGACCTTTGCCGCGCGCCTGCCCACGGCCGCCATGAACCAGACCTGCCGGGAAGCGCTCTGGCTGCAGTTTCTGACGATTACCAGGGTAGGGGAGGTAACCGGCCTGTCCTGGGGTGAACTAGACCTGCAGGCGGGTATCTGGACGCTGCCGTCGGAGCGCTCGAAGAATCTGAAACCTCATCGCGTCATGCTGTCCCGCCAGGCGCTGGCACTGCTCAAGAGCCGGTACGTGAACCGCACAGGCCCGTTTGTATTCCCTGGGGCGCGGACCCGCAAGCCCGTCGCTGCGACCTACCTTGCCCGTGTGTTGGCCGGCAACCGGGATCACCTCCGGCTGCCGGTGGGTTTCAGCACGCACGGCCTGCGCCATACCGCGCTGACGCAGCTGGCGAGCATGGGGTGCGGGAAGGAACTGCGCGACCGTGTCGCCAACCACAAGGACCGCTCCGTCGATGCGATCTATCAGCACTTTGAGCACGACGAAGCCGCCAGGGACTGGTGGCAGCAATGGGCTGATCGGCTCGACCGCTATTGCGAGGAGGGGTCGAAACATGGCTGACAGGGATCTGATCGAGCGATTGCACCAGCGCATGAATTACCTGATGCGGAGATTTAAAGAATTGTCGCCTGATCGAATGAGGGGGGAGAAGCAAGGCGAGGTATTTGACGAAAAGCTGATACTTAGATCCGCCTTCGATGCCTTGACAGTCGGCGACCGCGACGCAGCCGAGTTATTCCTGCGCGAGTTCAAGGTCAGGGCCCGCAATGGCACCAATCCACCGCTTGCACAGGAGGCGGTTGCAGAACTCGCGCTCAAGGGTATTCCCGAGGGAGCGAAAGACGAGTGGCGATACCGGTCTATTGTCCTCGAAGCAATCACCCTCGAATATACGGGGATCAGTTTTGCGAGGGCTCTGAAACAAGTATTGCGCAAGCATCCCGAACTTGACGTGAAGGAGCAGCGGACTTTCCGGCGCTGGCGCGACCGCAACATGCGGCGGAACCGCTGGCCGCTAAAGATCCCAAAGAAAAAGTGACAAAAAAATTCTGAAAGTTGTCACAACTTTTAATTCGTGACGTGTTTTTATTCTCAATGCATCTTGATGAATGCGGGAGAGTCGAACCATGTCAGCAACCATTCAAACGGCGCCAGTCCCCGGAGCTGACCCAACCACAGGGGAGGCGCGCACAGAACTCAACTGTAGCAACACCAAGCTGTTCGATCTGCTGAACACGGGCGAACTCGACGCCTACTACGTTGGGCGCCACCTCCGGATCACCCGGCAATCCCTAGACCATTACAAGCAGAGAAAAGCCTACCGGAAACCTGGCGCCAAGCCCGTCGGCTTTCGCGGACGGTAAGCCTGCGTGACACCCGAACAGGCACAGCGCATCCGGCGCGCCTTGGACAACCACCAACGCGAAGCACGGACACTTGGCGCCAAGATCCTGGACGCGTTGCAGCACGCCAAAAGAAAGCCGTGCGGACAACACGGCTCTGCAAATGACGTTGGATGCGTCGAGGACAGCGCGGACACGCTGTATGGGAAACAAGAATAGCACATCCTCAAATGTTGTTGACCATCCCGCGAGCAAAGGCGAAGGCAGCCTGGACGATGGCGGGTACTGTTTCATATCGCCTGGCGAGTATGACCTCGCCTATTTGCGGCATGAGCTGTTCCGGCTCGGCAAGATCGTCAAGCTGGCGATATGGTTTCGCGTCGTCAGCATGGGCCCCGCCTTCGACAAGACCGTGCCGAGGTTCTACAACGTCAAGCGCGTGCACAAGGGCGGCAATTTCACGGTCGCGCGTCATTCCAACTTCGTAATGGAGTTCCTGACCTTGTTCCCCCAGCGCCTGACTCGCTTCGACCGTTTTCCGATCAAGACAAGCTTCAGCGATGTGATCGTCACGGCAACTGTTCGCACCGTCACCAAGAACAGAGAACAGCGCGCATACAACGCGCACCTGCAGTACTCCGTTGTGGACCAACTCACAGGAATCAGGCAGCCATGAATGCACACCCAAACCTTGACCTTGACCTTTACCCAGACCTTGACCCACACCTACACCCAGACCTACTAAAAAACCGCCGGAAGGCTTGTCCTGTAAGGCTTTCAGCAGGATAGCATGGCAGTAATTTTGGGGTGATGTTTGAGAATGCGGGCGCATTTTGCCCAAACCGAGTTCGTCCTTTGGATGAAAGTAGCAGGGCGACATCCACCTACCGAGCTACGGCCCGTGGTGCGCTGGCAGCAATCAGGCTGTTCAGTGCCCACGGGTTCCAAAAACAGGGTGACGCATGACTGACAACATGAGGACAACGCTATGACTGAGGACAACCGAAAGATTCCGCGGCGTACGCTTGACGCCATTAACATCGATGCGGAGATTCAGCAGCGTGCTGTGCACCTGGATAACGAGACCGTCGAGCGATATGTCGAACGATTGCAAGCCGGCGATTCGTTCCCGCCTGTCGTTGTCTTCGAGGACAAGGAGACCGGTGCGCTGCGATTGGCTGACGGCTTCCACCGCATGGAAGCATACAAACGCGCTGACAAGAAACAGATACCCGTCCATATCGTAGAGGGAGATCGGCGCGCCGCGATCCTTTACGCCATCAAGTCGAACCTGGCGCATGGACTGCCGGCAACACGTGCGGACCGGCACAAGGCCGCAACGACGTTGCTGCGGGACAAGCAGTGGTCGCGGTGGAGCGATAGGAGCATCGCCAAGCGCGTTGGCCTGTCCCATCCCACGGTCGCCAAGCTGCGCAAAGAGCTGGAGGACGCGGAAGCCACTGTAACAGGTCAACCGGAAGCACCGGCCGAAGACAAAGCAACTGGTAAATTTTACCAGTCAGACCTCGACTCCGATCAGGACCGGGAAGATACCGGCACCCAGCAAAGCGATAAGCCTACCCCTGAGCTGCGCGAACGCACGTTCGAGCGTAACGGTAAGACACGCACCATGCGGACCGGCAACATCGGCAAGAAGGCGAGAAAGCTTTTCGCAGACACGCGGTCAGGTGCGCCGGCTGCGTTCGATGCGGCGAAACGGCAGAAGGGCAGTGAAATTGCCGAGGCCGAGACGACAGAGCCGAAAGCAGCGAAGAGCGATGCATTCATGCGGGACTTTCAAAATGCCTGCGTCGCTGTTAAGCAGGCCGCTGACAACAATGCCGTGACTCCGCGTGAATACTATGACGTAGCTCAGCGCGCCATGACTCTGCTGCAGCTCAGCGTGATGCGAACCCCGTGGCCCGAGCATAAGGATTGGTTTTTTGATCTGGATCAGAAAATCAAAGCACTGCAGAAGCTTGCCAACGGTTTCAAATGATGACAGCGCGCCGCAGCAAGCCACCGCCGCAGGATTACCTGCTGCGCGTCGCACGACTGTACGCCGCCAAGGCCAGCTCGCTGGACGCGCCACCATGCGATACATGCTGGCAACGCGCCGAGTGCGCGACAACCGGATATGAATGTGAATTGTTCCGGCGCTATGTCGGTAGCAAAAAATGACGGCATACGTCGGCCTATGACGGCGGAATATTGGAGTCACTGAAATGAATGATTTTGAAAACGTCGAAAGTCTGAAAATTAAGCAGGCTGAAAAAGACTTTGAGCGCAAGCACGGCCACGCACCGACGGCTGACGGATTCGAGGCCAAGCTCAAAGCACATGGCTATGAAAACGACCGGCATCATCAAGGGATGGCGAAAGCCTGTCGCGCCTCGGGCGATTTGCTCGAGGCCATTCACGCCTGGCAAAACGCTGTGAGGGACTGCGACCGGGAGCCCTGGGACAAGATTGTGTGCATCGCCCAGATAAACAAAATGCTCGCGAATTGGGCGAATATTATCCTCGACTGCAAATTAGACGTGCCAAAGCTGAATATCCCGGAGGATGCGGACCCAGAGGTAAAGGCAACACTGCGCAAGGCCGGACTGATCGACTGACGGCGGGAACAGTCGAGCGTGCAGGTGACGTTGAATCGTGAGCGCCAAGCGCGTCAATGAACTTTTGCACTACTGCGACCGGCTGCCGCCGGACCTGGCCGCCTGGCTGCGCGGTGGTCTGCGAGCCTGGCAGCAAGGTAGTAACCTTGAGACGGCGCTCGAAATAGACGGCCCACGGCTGAGCGATGACGAACGCGACAATGCGCTCAGAGGCGCAATGGCGCTGCTTCCGGTCGGCCTCGATGATCAGGCGCCTTTCCTAGCCGGCCTGCTGGAGCGTGGCGAACGGCATCCGGACCCAGCCGGTGAACAGTTATTGCGCATGCTGCGTGCTGCGCGCTGTCGCATACCGGCATCGATTAAACAGCTGAGGCGCATTCAGCGAGGCCGGCGCAGCGACGGCTGGCGCGGGACATACACGGGGGTTGTGTCCGCGCGATGCTGTGCCGGAAGATGACGGAAACCAGACCCAAGGAGACCACAGTGGACCAATATCAGCGAGCGGCTGACCAAATGCGCCGCGAAATATACGGCGCCGATCCTGACCCGAGAAACGATCCCGAGACACGGGCGCAACTTGATGCGATCAGAAACCGTGCGCAACTCAACGCGCATCAGCAGCAGGCGCCACGCCAGACCCCGCGCATTGAATGGGGCAGAAACGAACATCACGAGCGATTCATTCTCAAGACGGTTGACGAAGCAATCTACAAAGCCGGACAGCTTGGAGCGCACGAGTTATGCCGCGACGCCGACCCGTACGCATGCCACGGTAAATTCTGGGTAGAAGCGGCGCGCACCTGCCTGGGTTGGTCGGGAGTCGCAATACCAGGACGTGACCAGCCGCTGCAACTGTTCCGGGCGGCCATTACGCAATCAGACCTGCCTGTGATCCTTGAGGCCACAATCAGCAAGATGGCGACGTTAGGCTATGTGCGATCACCCGAAACGTGGCAGGTTTGGACCCGCACAACTGGCGCTGCAGACTTCAAGGAATTTTCAAGACCGATTCCGGCGACGTTGGGCACGCCGCCGGAGGTTGGCGAGCATGCCGAGATTCAAGGCGGCACCCTCGGCGTTCGCGTCCCTGGCGGTGAACGCGGACAGCTGATCGCTTATGCCGAGTTAATCAATGTTTCACGAGAAGCATTGATTGATGATGACTTACAGTCGATCAGCGCCACCATGGCCGCCGCGGGCAGAAGTATCTCGCGCCTGATCGGGGATAAGGTCTACGCGGTCTTGACCGGTAACCCGAGTATGCAGGATGGCAACAGCCTGTTTGATGCAACGAACCACGGCAATGACATTAGCGACGGCGGCCCGCCGTCTGTTTCAGAGCTCGACGGCATGCGCAGCCTGATGGCCGCACAACTTGGCCCCGGCGGCGAGCAGCTCAACCTTAGGCCACGTTTCATCCTGGGCCCGGTCAACATGGAATCGACCATGGCGGTGTTGCGCACAGCAATGAACGCTGACCGCGACGAACTCTCAACCGGCCGCGTATCGACGCTGACAGACGCACGGCTGGCGGGCTCACCCTGGTATGCCGTCACCGATCCGGCGATCAGCGAGAGTATTCAGGTAGTCACGCAAGAGGGTCGGGAGAACAACCCGGTGCGCGTGGAGCGGAAACGCGCCTGGCAGGACGGCGTAACCTTCCTGTCGGCGCGGATATCTGCGTGTTGCCAGTCGATCACCGTTGCATTGTCCGGAATGCGGGCAGCTAAGGATTGATAACCGGTGCGCGTCCTCCATCGCATGCGTTCCCCTGCCGGTTTCCCGCTGGGCATGACGGGTTCCAACGGGACCGCACAACAATCGGCGCTATAGCGACTCACGCCGATCCGCAGCCTGCCCATAACAGGTCCGCGGTGCAGGGAGCGCAACTTATTCTTTGTGTATCAGTATGTTAACGGGTCCCTGTTTAGAGGCCCAACACAGGTAGTTCGGATCGCGTCGATCAAATTTGTCAGTGAAAAAAACGTTGCGCCTTACGTCCAACTTGAGGTGAAGAAAACGTGATCGTCAGCAAAGCCGAGTTTGCGCGTTTCATAGGTTACTCACCGCGCCAAGTCACCCGTTGGCTTGCGGACGGAATGCCATGCCAAGGCGCCGGAAAAAAGGCTCGCCTGTCCAGATCGACTCCGCAAAGGCTTTTTCCTGGCTGCTGCAGCACATCGGCAGCAAAGGTACAGCCGCTGGCACGCCGCTCACCCGTGAGAGAGAGCGCCTGGTAGCTGCCCAGGCACGTCGGGCTGAATTGGACAACGACTTGCGCGAGGCTCGCCTGCTGCCGGCTGAAGACGTGCAGCGCATGCTCAGCGCGGCTATGGTGATTATCTCGCAGCACCTGGATGCGCTCGGTGGACGCGTAGCTGGACAGCTGGCGCCGATGGACCAACCTGGACCGATCCGCGCGCTGCTGTTCCAGGAATGCCGCGCGATCCGCGCCAGTGCAGCGGACGCGCTGCTAAAATACGACGAAGCGACGTACAGAGGGAAACGCGATGGCAAACACGCCAGTTAAAGCTGTAGCGACGGTCCTTTCCCCGGCCGGAAGCATGTGCGGCAAATAGACCGGCGGGTGTTGAGACTGATTGCAGAGGCCGCTGAGATCCTGCGGCGGCCGGCGGCCAGACCACCAAAGCCAAAGTACTCCTGAAGCACAAGCAAGGCCGGTACGCGGCAGCGCGAGGTTTCGCTAATGCATTAGATCCGGCACCTCACTGGCACATTTTAACGTCGCCGTAGGTAGTCGGGTGACTCGATCAGTTGCAGTCGATCAGGGTGCGATTCTCTACGAGGGTGTGCATCTGCGTGGCCATGTTCACGGTCATCTGCTTTGCGTTCGGACCGGCACCAACGATCACTGCGGTCGCGCCATCGCCATTGCAAGCACCTGCCTTGGGGAGCTGGACGCAGATAATGTCTCCCCGCGTGTCGCTGATGTGGCCACCGACATAGAACCTCCCTTTCTTGATGCCGAAAAGTTCCCGTTGTCGACCCTGGTATGCTTGACGGCTTCCTCAGCGAGGCCCAAGCAGGTAGGAACATCAAATCTCATGCTCACTAATCGATAACCTTCAGCGGGCGGCGCCGGTAACTTGGTGTTCGGCGGTAAGCGAAAGCCCATGTCCCTAGCGACGGCCCCATTCGGAGACTGCAGCGCCAGCACAATCGCCAACGCCGCAGCAAGAATTGTCCAACTCTTCATTGCCTTCTCGAGAATCAGATGACGTGTGATCGGCATTTCCGGCACCTCCCTGTTTCGATTTTTGTCTTGGGACGCCGCGGACATAGCGAAGACGCCTCATTTGTAACTCATAGACCACCGACCGCCAGTGCGCCATGGGGGGTTCTACTTATTCAGTGGTTTATCATATAACAATGCCGTCACACTTGCTGCGACTGCCAAACCGGGTCGGCATCAGCGACACACAGACCAAGCGGCGGCAGCAGCGGGTGTGGTCTCAGGAAAGTTTACTGGAACCCAACGGCTAAGCGCGAAGCTTATGCAGGTCCATAAACATTAGTGGATGCTGGCTCGATCGGTTCTTTTCGGTATCCAGTAGGGTGAACCCTGTGCGCTCATAGAATTCTACAGCGCCAGGCTTGGCGTCGACGATCAAGAACCGGCATCCGATCTTTGGCATGATTTCATCAAGTGCAATGGATACGGCTAGCTCGACTAACGCACGACCATAACGTCGCCCTTGTATTTGACGATCCACAGCCATTCGCGCAATCTTCACAGCTGGCAAATTTTCGTATTTGCACGCCGCCTGGCAATCTTCGATCGAATGTGCGCCATCCAGCGTAATCTGGCTGCACATCAACGTAATGTAACCCCAGACCCTCGGGGTATCTTGCAGCGGCACAAGGACGTAGGTCTTTGCGATATTTGACTGATGGAAGTTTATTGATTGTCTGTGCAGAAAGGTTTTGAGTGGCGTCAGCTCAGCGCGGCCCAAGGAAAGGCCGGTTACGGAATCATCTGGGCGGATAGGCCGGAGCGCTAAGCGCTTAGGTATCCCCACCAGCAGCGCTAGTCGGCTTTTCCACGCGCGCAGACGATAACTTCACCCGTCGCGCTCATTTTCGCGCGCAGGGCTCTACCGCGCCTTACCGATTCGCTGGCGGCCTTTTTCGGTCGCCCATAGCGCACCTGGTCCTGAAACTTCTTGGCTTCAGAACCGGACAGGCGCACGCCGCCGAATACTGTGGTTTTAACTGCCATATTTTCCCCTGCGCCGCTGCAGTCTCTTGCCGCTTCGGGCTTCTGCCCATGATAAAGGAATTATGCGTCTGGGCATAGGATCAATCCCTTATGGATATAGCGGCTGGGTCGAGAAGAAATCAAGCAATCCACATGCCAAAGGCGTTTGCTGCATGGCCGCAGCGAAACTGGCCAGACATGGCTACATGTTAGTTGGTGGCGTCCCGCCAGAGTTCCCAAGATTGTCGGCCGCTCTCCGACTCTGCTCAGTTAGGCGGCGCCGCCTCGGCATAGCGGCAATCAGAAAACGACGGCCAGCAGGACGAACCTGCCGGCCGAAGCTCAGCGACCGAGGCCACCGAGTTCGAAGCTACCATACTGCGGGTTAACGTACGGTGACAACACGCACACTTTGTGTAACCCAGCACCTGCGGCCCTGCCGTTACGCTGTAACGGTGGCTGGGGTCAATTCGCGGGATTACTTACCGCCGGCCTGTTGCGCCTGGGTGTCGAACCGGTCAACAATGGCCGCGGCGCGGGCCCCGCAATGCAGAAATGGGTAAAGAGAACTGATAACCCATTGATTGCATGGAGTCTCAATCGGATTGCAAATCCGTGTACCTCGGTTGACTCCGGGCCCAGCCTCCATCTTTTATGCCGGGTGGCGAAATTGGAGACGCAAGGGACTTAAAATCCCTCGGTGGTAACACCGTACCGGTTCGATTCCGGTCCCGGGCACCAGTTAATACAACAGGTTACGGTGCAGTAAAAAACAGTCTCATCGGCGTTGCTAATCGTGTAGACAATATGTAGACGATCGGTGAGATGTCTTTGGCCCAAAGCGAGACCTTTGTCGTCTGAAAATCCCTGTGTTGGCAGTTCCTTTCTCTTCCTGGCCACTATTAATGCGCCCCTTTGGGTGCCACATAGATGCGCGACCCTTACCACCTTAAGCTATGCCCTTTCAATCGCACTTCATGCGTGTAGGGAAGCCCTTCGATTTCTGCGGACGAACTGGCACAATAGCTCCGACGCAGCGCGCTATGCTGTCCGAGCAACCAAAATGGATCTTTTAAACCGAGATGGACCTTCGACCAATCGTTCGCCTGCTATGACAGCGCCCGCTTCAGTTCTTAGTTTAGTTGACACCTTCAAAAACCACCTTGAACACTACAAATCTGGTCGGTACAACGAAACACAGCTGCGCCGTGAGTTCCTCGACCCTTTCTTTAAAGCTCTCGGCTGGGACATCGACAATAAAGCGGGATATGCCGATGCTTACAAAGATGTCATTCACGAGGACGCCATCAAGATTGGCGTGTCTACTAAAGCGCCAGACTACTGCTTTCGAATCGGCGGAACCCGAAAATTCTTTTTAGAGGCCAAGAAACCAAGCGTTGATGTGAAGAGCGCGATTCAGCCGGCCTACCAGCTTAGGCGTTATGCTTGGTCGGCCAAGCTCCTCTGTCGATTCTCTCTTACTTTGAAGAGTTCGCAGTTTACGACACGCGGATTAAACCCGACCCAGCGGACAAGTCTGCCACCGCTCGAACCTTCTATTGCACCTTCAAAGAATACGAAGAAAAATGGGATGTCATCTCTGCAATCTTTTCGCGAGACGCCGTACTCAAAGGCTCATTCGACAAATACGCTCAAAGACCAAGAAGAAACGCGGGACCGCGGAGGTAGATGATGCTTTCCTTGCTGAGATCGAGCGCTGGCGCGCATTACTAGCTCGGAACTTTGCATTGCGTAATCCGCAACTTACCGTCCGGGACCTCAACTTCGCTGTCCAAAACACTATCGACCGCCTCATTTTTCTGCGATTTGCGAAGATCGTGGCACAGAAGATTACGGTCGCTTGCACACTCTATTAACGGCCCAAATACTATTAGCGTTTGCGCGAATTCTCCTACGCGCGGACGAACGTTACAACTCCGGCCTTTTTCATTTTTCACATGAGAAGGTTAGTACAGCGAACCAGACACCCTAACGCTCGACCTCACGCTCGACGACAAGCCGCTAAAGGATATTCTTCGCAATGT
>CAWFEQ010000020.1:0-60927 GCA_963814945.1 uncultured Gammaproteobacteria bacterium | reverse complement strand
TTCGCCGTGATCGCCCAGTAATGCGGACGCGTCCAGTTCGAACCACGATCGATCCCATGACGCTCCACACGTAGCGCGACTTCTTCGATCAGGCGTCCCGTGTCAGGATGCAGTTCACCGGTCTGTCGATGGACGAACAGGGCGATCGGCACACCCCAGGTGCGCTGGCGCGAGATACACCAGTCCGGACGACCGGCGACCATACCTTCGATACGCGCCTGACCCCAGTCCGGAATCCACTGCACGCCACGGATTGCCTTAAGCGCCGCCTCCCGCAGGCCGCACTGCTCCATACTGATGAACCACTGAGGTGTGGCGCGGAAGATAATCGGCGTCTTGTGGCGCCAGCAGTGCGGGTAGCTGTGTCGTAACGCCTCGCTGTGCAGCAGCGCGCCGCGCGCCTTGAGCACGTCGAGCACATCGTCGTTGGCCGAAAACACGTGCTTTCCGGCAAACAATTCAGTCCCCTCGACGAACACGCCGTTGGCGGCAACCGGATTGTCGACCGGGAGGTGATAGCGCTGCCCGACCACATAGTCATCCTGGCCGTGACCCGGTGCGGTGTGCACCGCGCCGGTACCGGCCTCAGTAGTTACGTGGTCGCCGAGAATAACTGGCACCTCGCGGGCATAAAACGGATGCGCGACCTTCAGGTGCTCCAGGGCCTCGCCCTTGCAATACGCCACGACCCGGTAGTGTTCACACTCGTAGCGCAGCATGGCGTCCTTCAACAAGGATTCCGCAAGGAGCAGGCGCTCTGGCCCGTGCCCCAGGTCAGCCTGCACCAGTGCGTAGTCGAGTTCAGGATTCAGCGACACAGCACGGTTGGCGGGCAAAGTCCAGGGCGTAGTTGTCCAGATAACCACGGAAATCGGTCCGTCGCCCTGGCGGCCCTCCGGGTGATGGCAGCGGGCCAGCAGAGTTTCCTCGTCCAACACCCGGAATCGACGTCGATCGCCGGCGAGGTTCTGTCTTCGTATTCGACTTCCGCCTCGGCCAAAGCTGAACCACAGTCCGTACACCAGTGCACCGGTTTATAGCCCTTGTGCACGTGACCGTTGGCGATGATCCGTCCCAATGCCCAATAATGTCCGCCTCGAAGCGGTAATCCATGGTGAGGTACGGGTGCGCCCAGTCGCCGATGAGTTGCAGGCGGATGAAATCCTTCCCCTGGCCGTCGACCTGTTGGCGCGCGTAATCGCGACACTTACTACGGAATGTCGGTGCATCCACTTTCTGCCCAACCTTGCCGACCTTTTTCTCAACGTTGAGCTCAATCGGCAGGCCATGACAGTCCCAACCCGGAACATAAGGCGCGTCAAAGCCGCTGAGGGTCTTGCTCTTGACGATAATATCCTTGAGGATCTTGTTGACCGCATGACCGATATGAATCTCGCCATTGGCATACGGGGGGCCATCGTGCAGGATGAACTTCGGCCGGTCCTGACCCAGCTCGCGTAGCTTGGCGTACAGGCCCGTATCATCCCAGTACTTCAGTATTTCCGGTTCCCGGGTGGCGAGGTTCGCCTTCATTGGAAACGGCGTCTGGGGAAGGTTCAAGCTGTCTTTATAGTCGCTCACGCACGCACTCACTCACTCACGGAAATACTGGCGCGCCTGCCGGGCGTCCAGGGCAATCTGTTGTTGCAACAGATCGAACGATTCAAACTTCTTTTCATCGCGCGATCTCTTGCAGAATTCGACATCCAGGTAACGACCGTAGATGTCCTGATCAAGATCGAACAGGTGCACTTCCAGAACAAAGTACTGCCGTCCACCGTCGGTCGCGTGCCGATATTAGCGACACCCTCTACCGCGTCGTCACCGAGCCCGAAGACCTTGACGGCAAATACCCCTCGCACCGGCGATACCAGGCGGTGCAGGCGGACATTGGCGGTATGAAAGCCGATCGTCCGGCCGAGTTGGTGGCCCGGCGCCACCCGCCCGCAGATGCGATAGGCGCGTCCCAGCATACATGCCGCGGCCTCCATGTCGCCACGCTCCAGTGCTTCGCGGATGCGGGTACTGCTGACACGATCGTCGCCATGGTAGAAGGTCCGCGTACTGACGACTTCAAAGCCGGCACGACGCCCCGCGTTGCGGAGAAAGGCAAAGTCACCTTCGCGGCCCTTGCCGAAGCGGAAGTCGTCGCCGACCACCAGGAAACGAACATTCAGACCCTCCAGCAGAATCCGGTCCACAAACTCCGCCGCACTCAATTCGGCCAGCTTGCGGTTGAAGCGCACGCACAGTACCTGGTCAACCGACAGCGTCCGCAACAGCGCAAGCTTGTCGCGCAAACGCTGTAAACGCGCCGGCGCCGATTGTGACGCAAAATACTCCTGTGGCGTCGGCTCAAACGTCATGACCGTGGTCATCAGGCCCTGTCTGGCAGCGCGCTCGTGCAGCTGCTGCAGTACCGCCTGATGACCCTGGTGCAGGCCATCGAAATTGCCAATGGTCACTGCACTGCCGTGATGGTCCGGTCGCAGATTGTGGAGTCCCCGTATCAGTCGCATCGGTCCGGCTAAAAGTCGGAATTATAACGAAGCGGTCAACATATCCGTCAGTCGCGTACCGCCCGGATTTGGGGGCCGGCGACCACAACATGGAGAGACGCATACCGGCCAGCCACAGTGCCAGCACGTAGGCCAGCATACCGGCCGCGATCCACAAAGCGACCTGGCCGCCCCGCTGTAAAGCGCCCATAGCAGTGAAGGCGTCCACGCCCGGGGTACCCGACCAGACCACAACCGTCATTACTATCGCGGCAAACACGATCTGCAGCAGCAAGCACCTCCACCCGGCGTGTCGCTGGTATTCGCCGTCCGGCGCAGCCGGCGGTCAACAATACCGCGTTGACGTAGCTGGCCAGCGCTGTCGCCAGCGCGACCTGCGTGAGCGCCAGGCATATTGAACCACACCATGGGCACGACAAACGCGATATTCATGAGCATATTGGACATTAGGGCCAGGATCGCTACTTTGACCGGGGTGCGGGTATCCTGCCGCGCGTAAATGCCGGCACCAGCACCTTGACAGCATGAACCCCGGCAGACCCGACCCGTACGCGACGAGCGCCAGACCAGCCATGGCGACATCCTGGCCGGCGAAATCTCCGTACTCGAACAGCGCTGACAACACCGGGCCGGCCAAACGACCAGACCTAACGAAGCCGGCACGCCGATAAGCAGCACCAGCGCAGGGCGGCATCCGGGTTGCGAGAAAACCGCACAGGCAACTGGCTGACATGAGCACTGGCAAGAACCGGCAGAATAACCGTGGCAAGGGCGACAGCGAAAATACCCAGCGGAAACTCTACCAGGCGGTCAGCATCGTCAACCAGCTGACGCTGCCGGTCACCAGAAACGAAGCCAGCAGGGTATCCAGCAGCAGGTTAATCTGGGACACCGATGAACCCGCAATGCCAGGCACCATAAGCCGCAGATATAGCGCACGCCCGGGTGGCTCCAGCCCCAGCGCCGCCGCGGCAGCAGACGGATCCGCGCCAGCGCCGGCAAAAGGAACAGTAACTGTACGAACCCGGCCACCAGAACGCCCCAGGACGGGCAAGCATTGGTTCCTGCAGCGACGGCGCCACGAGCAGCGCCGCGGCGATCAGTACGACGTTTAACCAGACCGGTGTAATAGCCGCCTCGGCGAAGCGGCCGTAACTGTTCAAATACCTGCAGCAAAGGCCACCAGGGCCATAAACAGCAGGTAAGGAAAGGTAAACCGCAGCATTTCGCTTGTCAGGTCGAACTTGAGCGGGTCGTTCCAGAAACCCGGCGCGAACACCAGGACCACCAGCGGACTCGCCAGCACGGCGACCAGCACCAGCAGGCCAAGCAGCCCACCGAGCGTGCCGGCAACCCGATCAACCAGCGCCTGCACCTCGACCGGTTCACGCTGAGTCTTGTACTCGGTCAGCACCGGCACGAAGGCCTGCGAGAAGGCACCCTCCGCAAACAGGCGACGCATGAAATTGGGAATCTTGAAGGCGACGAAGAACGCGTCCATGCCGGCATCCACACCGAAGCGCGCGAAAACCATGTCGCGGATCAGTCCCATCACCCTGGAAATAAGGGTCATAACCCCCACGACCGCCGTGCTTTTGACCAGAACCCTACTCATTTCGCTGCCTTGGACCAGGCATTTTGATTGACATTACGGCCTAAAATCAGCATAGTAGCCGGCCGTTTGGGATCTGGAACAGGAGAAAGACTTTGGCAAACTCGGCACAAGCTCGTAAGCGCGCCCGCCAGTCGGAAGTCAACCGCAAGCGCAACGCCAGCCAGCGTTCGATGCTGCGGACGTATATAAAGAATGTTATCAAAGCGGTCGAAGCCGGTGACGCGGCGGCTGCCGAGACCGCTTACGGCAAAGCAGTCCCGATGATTGACAAATCGGTCGGCAAGGGCCTGATCCATAAGAACAAGGCTGCGCGCCACAAGAGCCGTCTCAGCCAGCACGTCCGCGCGCTGCAAAGCTGATCCCAACGTCATTTCAGGTTCCCGAAACAGCCGGTCAACGACCGGCTTTTTTGTTGCCGGCAATGGCATTACAGCAGCACCAGATTGTCGCGGTGAATCAGTTCCGGCTCGTCGACATAACCCAGTAGGTGCTCGATTCGCTCGCTCGGCTGCCCCATAATGCGGCGCGCCTCGTCGGCCGCATAATTGACTAGCCCACGGGCAACAGCCGTGCCGGCCCCGTCGCAGCAGCTCACCACCTCGCCACGCCGGAAGTTACCCTCGACAGCGGTAACACCGACCGGCAGCAGGCTGCGGCCCGCCTGTCTCAATACGCGTACCGCACCCTCATCGAGCAGCAGCCGGCCCTTGGCCTGCAGCTGCCCCGCCAGCCAGCGTTTGCGGGCGGCAAGGGGGCTGCTGGCCGGGTGCACCAGCGTCCCCAGCGGAGCTCCGCTGGCAACCTGTTCGAGTACCCGCGTTTCGCGACCCGAAACGATCCAGGTGTAGGTGCCCGAGCGCGCGGCGAGTTCCGCGGCGCGCACCTTGGTGGCCATGCCACCGCTGCCCAGACCGCTGCTGCTGGCGCTGCTGGCCGCAACGCTCAGGCCTCCATTGCCGGCGTCGGCATCGGCAATGAGGCGGGCGTCCGGATGCAGACGCGGATCGCTGTCAAACACCCCCGTCTGATCGGTAAGAATGACCAGCAGGTTGGCCTCCACCAGGTTGGCAACCATGGCGGCCAGGGTGTCGTTGTCGCCAAAGCGCAGTTCGTCGCACGCCACGGTGTCGTTTTCGTTCACCACCGGAATCACGCCCATATCCAGCAGTTTTCGCAGCGTGCTGCGGGCATTCAGGTAACGCGTCCGGTTGGTGAGGTCATCGTGCGTCAACAGAACCTGCGCGGTATGCAACTCATGCTGTTTGAAGTTGGACTCATAGGCCTGCACCAGGCCCATCTGTCCCACCGCGGCCGCGGCCTGCAGCAACACCAGCTCGCGCGGCCGTTTCGACCAGCCGAGGCGGCTCATCCCTTCGGCCACAGCACCCGAGGACACCAGCACCACTTCGCACCCCTTGCGCCGCAAGGCGGTCATCTGTTCAACCCAGTCATGGATCGCAGCGTGATCCAGTCCTCGCCCGTTGTTGGTCAGCAGCGAACTGCCGATTTTGATCACCCAGCGCCGGCCCGCACCGACCTGAGTACGCGATTTTCTCTCACTCATGACTCGCTCGTCGTGGTCTGCAGCGCCTGTTCAACGTGTTCCATGATGGCAAACACCAGTTCCCGGGTACCTTTTTGCAAGACGGCGGCGATGGCAAATACCGGCCCCTGCCAGCCGAGGCGTTCAACGATCGCCGTGCAGCGCGACCCGCGCTCCTCGTCCGGTAGCAGATCGATCTTGTTCAGGACCAGCCAGCGCTCGCGTTCACCGAGCTCAGCGCTGAACTTTTCCAGCTCGCGCACGATTTTCTGCACGTCATCGACGGGGTCGCTGCCGTCCACGGGGGCAACGTCGACCAGGTGCAGCAGCAAGCCGGTGCGCGACAAGTGTTTGAGAAACTGTATGCCCAGACCGGCGCCCTCGGCCGCACCTTCGATCAGGCCGGGTATATCTGCCACCACGAAACTGCGGTGCGGCGCTACCCGCACCACACCAAGATTGGGATAGAGTGTGGTAAAGGGATAGTCCGCCACCTTGGGCCTGGCGGACGAAATCGCCCGGATCAGGGTCGACTTGCCAGCGTTGGGTTTCCCCAGTAGACCAACGTCGGCAAGCAGTTTCAATTCCAGCCGCAGCCCACGCTGTTCACCCGGCGTACCGGGCTTGGACTGACGCGGCGCGCGGTTTGTCGAACTCTTGTAACGCGCGTTGCCGATGCCGTGAAACCCGCCGCGCGCGACCAGCAGGCGCTGCGCCTCCTCGACCAGGTCGCCCAGCAGTTCTCCAGTATCGGCCTCGTACACCAAAGTACCGGCAGGGACGTGCACTTCGAGGTCTTCGCCGCTCTTGCCGGTGCAATTGCGGCCAGCACCATTTTCGCCACGTTTGGCCTGAAAGCGGTGCTCGTAGCGAAAATCCGCCAGTGTGTTGAGGCCAGCATCGGCCACCAGGTAGACGCTGCCGCCATCGCCACCGTCGCCGCCGTCCGGCCCACCCCTGGGAACATACTTTTCGCGGCGAAAACTTACGCAGCCGTTGCCACCGTCACCGGCCTTGACTTCAATGGTAGTTTCGTCGACGAATTTCATGGGGGTTAGTTGGTTGGTTGCTTGTGTGTTCTATTTAACCACGGAGGCGCACAGAGGAAAGCGTAAAAGGCTAACTACCGCCAAGTCGCGCTAAGTCTTGTAACTGGGTGGTCGTAGTGTACCGAAACCCATTCCAGCCAATGACGCAAGAAGATACCTCTATTCAATTATTGCTAAACTTGGCGCGACTTAGCGCGACTTGGCGGTAGGTGAAAGATTTTTCCTCCGTGCGCCTCCGTCGTCAACCCACAAAAAAGCCCCGTACCAGGACGGGGCTTTGCATCGAGACCGGTTACGATCAGGACGAAACCACGTCCACAAACTTGCGGCTCTTTGGACCGCGGGTGACAAACTGCACGACGCCGTCCGCCTTGGCAAACAAGGTGTGATCCCTGCCACAGCCGACGTTGAGGCCGGCATGAAAACGGGTGCCGCGCTGGCGTACGATAATGTTTCCCGCCAGCACGCCCTGGCCGCCAAAACGTTTAACGCCGAGACGTTTGGATTCCGAATCGCGGCCGTTACGGGTACTACCACCGGCTTTCTTATGTGCCATTGCTGCTCACCTCACACTCAGGCAGAGATGCCCGTGATTTCCAGTTCTGTGAACGCCTGGCGATGCCCCTGGCGTTTCATATGATGTTTGCGGCGACGGAACTTGATAACGTCCACTTTCTCACCGCGGCCGTGCGCCGTGACCTGGGCGGTGACCTTGCCACCGTCGAGCACCGGCGCGCCGATCTTGACGTCAGCGCCATCGACCACCATCAACACCTGATCGAGGTCCACGCTCTCGCCCTCAGCGGCATTGAGTTTTTCAACCCGGAGCCTGTCGCCCTGGCTGACGCGATATTGTTTGCCGCCAGTTACGATAACTGCGTACATGCCCGATTCTCCAAATTTACAGCACCCGAAAGAGGCGCAATTCTATAGATTCTCCCGGTTTGGGTCAAACGCGGCGGCATCTGGTACCATGCGCTCTTCGCAGCTAGACTACAGTTTTGAGAGCACCGAATCCGGGGGTTGCCGGTTTCCAGTCGACCGATGCAGGAAGTCCTTGAAAAACAACGAGTCAGCTCGGATATCGAGGATATCCGCAGACTGCTGCGGGCCGAGACCCAGGCGGTCGACCGCCTCATTCTGGAGCGCCTGCGTTCCGATGTCGCACTGATCAACGAGCTGGGACGGTACATTATTAACAGCGGCGGCAAACGCCTGCGGCCGCTTTTGGTGCTGCTGGCCTCGCGTGCCTGCGGCTACCGGGGACACGACCACATCGAACTGGCGGCGGTTATCGAGTTCATCCACACCGCCACACTGCTGCACGACGACGTGGTGGATGCCTCGGATCTGCGCCGCGGCAACCAGACCGCGAACGCCATCTGGGGAAACGAAGCTGCGGTACTGGTCGGCGATTTCCTCTATTCGCGCTCGTTCGAAATGATGGTCAGCATAGGCAGCATGCGGGTAATGGAAATTCTTTCCCGCACCACCAATATCATTGCCGAAGGTGAAGTCCTGCAGTTGCTGAATTGCCACGATCCCGACACTACCGAAAAGCGCTATCGTGACGTCATTCGCTATAAGACCGCCAAGCTGTTTGAAGCCTCCGCGCAGCTGGGTGCAGTACTGGGCAAACAGCCGGCACACATTGAACAGGCCATGGCGTGCTTTGGTATGCACCTGGGCACGGCCTTTCAGCTGATCGACGACGCGCTCGATTACGGTTCTTCCAGGGAAGACATCGGCAAGAACATCGGCGATGATCTGGCCGAAGGCAAGCCTACCTTGCCGTTGATACACGCGATGCGCAACGGCACGCCCGAACAGGTCACCGCCATTCGCCAAGCGATCGAAAATGGCGGGCTGGACCGGATCGCCACGGTCCTGGAAGCAATTGAATCGACCCAGGCCATCGCGTACACTGCGCAGTCCGCGCAGGATGAGGCGGATCTGGCCGTCGAGGCGCTGGCTGAATTGCCGGCCAGTCCCTATAAAGAGGCCTTGTACGGTTTGGCCGAGTTCTCGGTCAACCGCAGTTACTGAATAATCGGGGCGTAGCGCAGCCTGGTAGCGCACTTCGTTCGGGACGAAGGGGTCGGAGGTTCAAATCCTCTCGCCCCGACCATTTCGGTATCGCAGCACCCGGTGCCCAACCGCACCTGTCCAGCCACCGCGCCACACTGACACAGCGGGCGTTCGGATTCCCGGCCGGACAACAATCGTCCGGCGTTCGCCCGGACAAAGGTCCACCGGACCTTCGTCCGCTCCGGCTCACCCTCTGACCGCCACGCGGCGGCCCTACTCCGCCAGGCAGTCCAGGAAGGTATTAATATTCTTGTTAATCTCGTCCTCAGTGCTCTCGGGCATCTTGCTGACCAACTCGTTACAGCGCTCGATCTGCGCCTGGTCCGGTGGCTGCGACCGATGATACTGGTACAGCACATACGTCAATAGACCGGTCAGCAGCGTAATATAGATAAACAGTTTCCGGTTCATAACATCGATTCGCAACTCGGAAGCACGGAGCCCATGACTATCATCCGCTGGCGTCCCCATCAATCAACACATCGATGCCCGCGGCGCATTCCAACGAAGCCACTGGTAACGGTTCACCATTTCGCCAACGGCGTACCGCCTCCCGTTTACCGGCGCCGGTGATCAGCAACAGCATTTCTCGAGTTTGCCGCAACGCGACGAAATTCAGGCTGATACGATCCGGAGGAGGCTTGGGGGCATCCTTGACCGGAACAACCAGGCGCGCCTGTGTATGCCGGTGACCGGGAAACAGGCTGGCGGTGTGGCCATCTTCCCCCATCCCCAACAGCACCAGGTCGAACGGCAGTATGGGGGCGATTACGGCCTCGTAATCACGTGCGCCCTGCTCCGCGCCAAGCTCTGCCGGGATCCAGTGCACATGATCGGCGGCGATCGCTGACCGCCTGAGCCAGGCCTGCTCAATCATCCTGCTGTTGCGCGCGGCATCGCCCGGTGAAGCACAGCGTTCATCGCCGAGGTAGACTTGCCAGTATGACCAGTCGGCGGTGCTTTCCGCCAGTTGGCGATAGGCCCGCTCTGGTGTACTGCCACCGGCAAGCACCACACGAAACACACCCTGTCGAGCAATCGCCCGGCTGGCGGCACACAGCACTCGGCGTACCGTTTCATCGGCAACCGCAGCTGCGTCGGTAAAATGGTGCCAGCGTAGCGGAGTTGCCACCATCATCAACCGTTCATTTTGTAGACGCAGGCCATGCCCCGTGCGGTGCTTAACCCCAGGCAACTCGGTGCCAGCACCCAGTGTCTGGGATAGAATGCGCTTTCCAGTACTCTTTCCATCGCCCACCGTTGTCGGTTGTCGGAACCTCGTCTATGTTACCCTAAACGGATAATCCGTGGTTGCCTCAAGGAAACCTTCGCGCATCCTGCCCGCCAAAGCCACCGACAACCTGAGCTGGTTTAGCCGGTGCTGAGGCCACCCTGGGGCCGTTCCGTTGCGCCGCGGTTTCTTCCATTGAGTATAATCCTGCGGATGGCTATGGTAATCGCATCAGCGGTGGCGAGGTCCCGCCCTGAATACAGTTTCAGTCGCGACGCACGGATCGGCAATGACTAACTGCGGCCACTTGGCATGGGCATCGCTAATACTGTGTCAGTGCGTGCTGGCCGCAGGCATCACGGTGCATGACGACACTGGGCGCGCCGTGACGCTCAACAAACCGGCCAGGCATATTGTCAGCCTGGCGCCTCACGCAACCGAGCTGCTGTTTGCGGCGGGTGCCGGTGAACGCGTCGCGGCCGTGGTCAGTTACAGCGACTACCCACCGGCGGCGGAGCAACTGCCCAGGGTGGGGAGTTCGGCGAGCCTCAATCTTGAACGTATTATCGCCCTGCACCCGGACCTGGTCGTTGCCTGGAAAAGCGGCAACGTCTCACCCCAGGTAGAACAGCTGATTGAACTGGGCATCCCGGTATTCTATAGCGAACCGCGCCGCCTGCAGGATATCGCCACCAACCTCCGGCGCCTGGGAGAACTGGCTGGCACAAATACGGCTGCCGATGCTGCGGCCCAGGCATTCCGTACTGCCTATGAACAGATTGGCCAGGAATTCTCGCAGCGGACATCGGTGCGCACATTTTATCAGATCTGGTCACAGCCGCTGATAACAGTCAACGGCGAGCACCTTATCAGCCAGGTGATTACTTTGTGTGGCGGGATAAATATCTTCGCCGATCTGCCCACACTGGCGCCGGCGGTCACCCCCGAAGCGGTCTTGGCAGCTGACCCCCAGGTCATTATCGCCAGCGGTAAAGCCCGGGAGCGACCCGACTGGCTGGCAAGCTGGCAGGCGTGGCAACATCTTTCGGCCGTTAAAAACGGCCAGTTGTATGTGATCGATCCAGACCTTATCCAGCGACAGACGCCACGCATTCTCGATGGCGCACGCATTCTATGCCAACAGCTGCAGCAGGCGCGCAACGCATCACGCGAACACGGCGATACACCTTACTGACTGCAGGCCCGCACGAAATCAGGCCCGTCGCCCGCGCAGCCAAAGCACATCTTCAATACCCATTGCACGGTTCAGGCTGCGTGCCATGACAAACAACAGATCGGACAGGCGATTCAGATAACGCAGTCCGGCCGCATTGATCGTTTCGTTACGCGCCAGGCTGACCACGCGACGCTCCGCTCGACGGCACACTGCACGTGCCAGGTGGCAAACAGCGGCAGCCGGCGTACCGCCGGGCAGAATGAACTCCTCGAGCGGCTGAAGATCGGCGTTCAGCTCATCCAGGTAATTCTCCAGGTGCTGAACCTGATTATCCATGATGACACGCTGGCCGGGGATACACAGTTCGGCGCCGATATCAAACAGGTCGTGCTGAATAGCGGTGATTTCCCGCCGCATCTGTTCAGGCAGCGTGTGCGTGGCCAACTGGCCAATCACGCTGTTCAGCTCGTCCACCGCACCGAAAGCCTCCACCCGCAGACTGTCTTTATCCGTGCGTGACCCGTCGCCCAGACCCGTCGTCCCGTCATCACCGGTACGCGTATAGATTTTCGAGAGTCGGTGTCCCATGTGTAAGCTCCTGTAGTGCCGCCAGGCCCCGCAGCGATCAAAGGCTGCCGGTAAATCCCAGCATATAGTTTCTTCCCAGCGCTTCAAACCCGGCTGCCGGCTCGTAATGTGCGTCCAGCAGATTGTTGACGCGCGCCTCAAGCCTAAAGCTGGGGTTCACCTGATAGGTGACGGCGCTATTGAAAACCGTGTAGTCCGGAGCATCAATAACTGCCGCAGTCACGCGGTCAATGTCCTTGCGTTTACCCACATATTCGATACCCAGATGTACGCCGACATCATCTACAGGACTGTAGTCGACGTCCGCACTGGCTTTCTTTCTGGGACGCCTCAGCAACGGGCCGTCACTGTCATCACTGACGTCCGTATTGGTAAACGTATAGTCGATGCGCATGAACAACCGCGGATGTATCTGAGTGGATACAAAGGTCTCGACACCATTGATGTGCACCTTATTGATATTTTCCGACGTACTGTTGAAACCGGGATCGAACACTGTTTCGATCAGGTCGTTGATGTCGTTTTTGAAGTAGGTGACGCCAAAATCCAACCGGTCGAGGAGCAACGCTTGTTCGATTCCGGCCTCCCAGCCATAGCTTTTCTCGGGTTTCAGATCGGGATTCCCGCGGTACGCAGAACCGAAGTTGTTGGGCGTGAAGCCGAATAACTCGAACAGCGAGGGTGCCCTGAAGCCCGTGCCGACACTGCCGCTGAAGCGCGTGTCGGTCGGGCGGTGCTGATACACGCCGGTCAACCGGTAGGTCACTTCGGAACCAAAGTCATCGCGATCGTCGAGGCGCAAACCGGCTGTCCCGAATATCTGCCTCGCAAAGCTGAACTGGTCCTGCAGGTAAACGTAGTTGGTACGCTCGCTGGCCCTGGAAAGCTCGCTGACGACAAAACCGCCGAAGTCGGAAAAGCCACCATTGTTCATACTTTCCTTCTTGGTACCGCCGCCCAGCGTCAGCGTATTCGCCTCGTTCAGATAGACGTTGTTATTGACACTGAATTCCAGCGTATCCCCCTCGAAGCGGGTGTGCTGCACTGTTTCAAGCGGGTCGCTGCCCTGATTGTCATTGTGCCGGTTGTAATCGGTATAGGCGACCGCGAGCGTAGCGTCCCACAGACCATCCAGCAAAGCAGCATTGCTCTCACCGCGCACAAAGTATTCGCGGTTTTTCAATTGGGCGTCGGCATCTTCGACAGTGCCGAAACCCACTTCCGGGTCGATGTGCTGCTTATCGCTGATGTAGCGGGCGGAAACAGCAAAATCCAGGCTTTCGCCAGCCCTGAGGCCCAGTCTGGTTGACAGCGTGTTGTTTCGGTAACGGTCAGCCTCGGCCGCCAGCCCGTCGCGCAGGTCTTCGGGCGTCACAGAATCGGCGTGGGTTTTCCAATGCGTGCCACTGAGCGAATAGTCGACCCGGTCGTTGGCACCCTGCACTCCCAACTGCTGGTACTTGCTGCTGTTATTGCCCGCCTGCATGGTCAAAGTAGCCCGTGGCCTACCCTCCCCCTTGCGGCTGATGATGTTGATGACACCACCGATGGCATTGGCGCCGTAAAGCGTACTTTGCGGACCGCGCACCACTTCTATTCTTTCGACGTTGTCGAGCATCAGGCCGGAAAAATCGACAGCGCCGTTAGGGCTGCTGGCATCGGCAATGTTGATCCCGTCCACCAGCACCAGGGTATGCGACGAACTTGCGCCGCGAATAAACACCGAAGTCTGCTGCCCTGGCCCGCCGGCCTGAACGACATCGAGACCCGGCACAGCGCGCAGCGCTTCAGGTACCGTGCGGTACTGCTTATTCCGAATGTCTTCGGCAGTGATGACTGTCACCGAACTGCCGACCTCACTCTCAGGGGTCGGAATACGCGTCGCGGTAACGACGATGGGACTTTGTTCAGCAGAGACGCCGGACTGCGCGAACACCGCGGCGAGCAGCACAGTGATGCTGCCCGGCGGCACCATAGCGGATCTATGCATGTATATGTTCCTGTTGCCGGGCGCACACCCGCGCGCACGGACATGGTTGCAAATCGAACCACCGTGGAAAAGACGGACTGAAGCAGGGATGACCCGTGCAGCACCAGCGCCCACCGCGAATGGCCGTATAGCAGCAGGCCGGTCTCCGGGCTTACGAGTGAAAGTTCCCTTTCCAGCGAATCGCCTTCCCGTGCCTAGCCACAGTGGCGTTGTGATTCGCTTTCACTCGCTTACCGTTGCGGGGGCAGCGCCGGTCTTGCCTGCGTCATTGACGCGGCGCACCGGCTTCCCGTTTCACTCCGCGGGTGGATACCCTTGGAGCACCTGAAGCGTGGTCGGACTCTAAATAAAAAGCTGGCGAATTTCAAATACCAGACAGAGACAGAATTACTTCTGTGCCCGTCGGCACTGCGGTCCGGCCAGATCAGAGGTTAACGTAGCCACGCTCTTCGTGGTCGGAAATATCCAGACCCTGGGTCTCTTCGTCCGGGCCGACGCGTAATCCGCCCGTCAGCAGATCGACCAGCTTCAGGATAATCAGGGTGCCCACCGCAGTATAGATCGCGGTAGCTGCGATACCCACGAGTTGTACCCCAAGCTGTTGGCCCATACTGCTGATGCCGTTGGCAAAACCCTGTCCGCTGAATACACCCAGGCCGGTCGACGAAAAGACACCGGCCAGGAAAGTGCCCAGCATGCCGCCGACACCGTGAACCGGAAACACGTCCAGGGAATCATCAATCTTCCACACCCGCTTGATCAGCAGTGTGGCGTTGAAACAAACGATACCGGCGCTGACACCAATGACAAGTGCGCCCGCCGGGCCGACAAAACCAGAGGCAGGGGTGATAGTACCCAGTCCGGCCACCATACCCGTGACTGTACCCAGCGCGGTCGGCTTGCCGAACTTTAGCCACTCGTAGCCCATCCAGGTCATAGCCCCTGCCGCCGCCGACAGGTGCGTGACCAGCATGGCCATGGCCGCATCACCGTTGGCCGCCAAGGCGCTGCCACCGTTGAAACCAAACCAGCCAACCCACAGCATGCCGGCGCCGGCCACGGTCATGGTCATGTTGTGCGGCATCATCGGTGTTTCCGGGAAGCCCCTTCGCGGGCCGACCACCAGAGCGGAGACCAGAGCTGCGACACCGGCCGTAATGTGTACCACGGTGCCGCCAGCGAAATCCAGCAACCCCATATTACCCAGCCAGCCGCCTCCCCAAACCCAGTGGGTGACCGGGGCGTAAACCAGCAGCGACCAGATGGCAGTGAACAGCAGCACGGCAGAGAATTTGAGGCGTTCGGCAAAGGCGCCGATGATCAACGCCGGGGTGATAATGGCAAACGTCATTTGAAACAGTGCAAACAAAGATTCTGGCAGATTGCCGCTGAGCGAATCCTCGCGCACGCCGGAGAACAGCACTTTCGACATACCGCCGAAGTAATCATTACCGTCCGCAAAGGAGATGCTGTAGCCCAGAATCAACCAGAGAATGGAGACCATGCCGGCAATCGCAAAACACTGCAACAGGACCGACAGCACGTTCTTGGAACGCACCATGCCACCGTAGAACAAGGCTAGGCCCGGCAACGTCATAAACAACACCAGCGTGGTTGAGGTCAGTATCCAGGAGCTATCCGCCGCGTGCTGACCGTCTTCTGCCAACCCTGCGACGGGCAGTACCCAGAGTGCCAATATGCGCATTATTTTGTTCATATTTTGTCCCTACATCCGTCCAGGTCTCACCAAAATCGGGCAAATTTACCGCAGATCAGGACGACATGCACCCGTCGGAGCCGCTCCCGGAAGCCTGTTACTGCCGGCTGCGCCAGCGCGCCCGCTGCTGGTTGGCAGAGCCGGCGCACGGCACCTGGCAATCTTCAACGACTCGTCTGGCACACCTCCTGCTAAGGTTCAGACAAGGGACAAGGTTTTGACGCAGGCAACCGCCGCTCAGCCTGGTTATGATGGAGATCAGACAATGAATCGCACGGTCCGGCCGCTAGGCACTCCGCACGACGAGGTTTCGACACACCACAGCGCCGTATCGCTGCGCCTCGTAAAGGGCGACGCTTGCACCGCGTGGGCAGACGCACCCGGATCCGCCAGTGCAGCAAGCCCCCACTGCCTGCTCTGTCTCATTGCCATGGAACCCCCGCGAATCCGCTCGAACCTGGCCCGTCGCACGCGCCTGAGGGACAGCCTTGCCGGTGGCAATGCCAGCCGCAACGCCAGCACCCTGGCCCGCGACCCGCACTTCTGGGACTACCTGCAGCAGATCAACCTGATGGCCTACGACGCCGAAATCGGTAGTCGCAGGGCACGGCAGTTCATCAATCGGGCGTGCGGTGTCAGTGGCCGCTATGATCTGGAACGCTGCCCCGATGCCGCGCTACGGTTCTTCACGCTGGTCGAAGAACCTTTCCTGGACTGGCTGCTGCACGGCGACGGTGACTAGGAAGCTGTCGGACTTGGGGCTGATCTACTGCGCCGGTGGGAGAGCGCCCCATTTTCCCGATCCTTTTCGTCAAATAGCTACGGCTATTCTTCTCAAATGATCGAAAAAATGGCCTCGCTCTTCCACCTTGCTCGCTACGATCGCACAAGTCCGACAACCTCCTAGGCGAGCTGTTGCTTGGCCTGCCGCCAATAGTCTTCGAGCTCATCCAGCGTACAGTCGTGCAGGTCGCGCTGCTGTTGGCGGGCGAGCTTTTCCACCAGCTGGAAACGGCCTGAGAACTTCTGGCTGGCCGCGCGCAGCAACGCCTCGGCATCCGCGTCGAGGAAGCGCGCCAGGTTGACGCCGCTGAACAGGAGATCACCCAGCTCTTCGCGAACGCGGTGCAGCGGTTCTCCGCTGGTCAGCGCCTGCTTGAGTTCCTTGAGTTCCTCTTCCAGCTTGTCGACCACATCCATGATGTCTGTCCAGTCGAAGCCGACGCGGGCGGCACGACGCTGGATCTTCTGCGCGCGGACCAGAGCCGGTAGCGCCAGCGGCACACTATCCAGCACACTGTCAGACACGACGCCCTTGCCAGCCCGTTCGCGTGCTTTATGCTGTTCCCAGGCCAGAGTCTGTTCCGATGCATCGGCAACCTCTTCGTCGGCGAATACATGCGGGTGACGGCGCACCAGCTTTTCATTGATCGCGGCCACTACGTCAGCAAAACTGAACCAGCCCTTCTCTTTTGCCATCTGCGCGTGAAATACAACCTGGAACAGGAGATCACCCAACTCGTCGCAGAGCTCATCGGGAGCGTTGCGCTCGATGGCTTCGGCAACTTCGTAAGCCTCTTCCAGGGTGTAAGGCGCAATGCTGGCGAAGTCCTGCTGCAGATCCCAGGGACAACCCTGGTCAGGATCGCGCAGCCGCGCCATGATGCCGAGCAACTGATTCAGCCGCTGCGCTTGGGATTCACTGTCGCTCACAACCATCTCCCTGACATAGCCACGGCCGGATAGAGCATACACCCTGTCAGGCCGCATCCTCATATTATCAGTCAGCCATGTATTCATGCAGCCCAGGGGGTCTAAACTTGCTGCTATGTCATCGAGCCTCCACCTCATTCTGCTCGCGACGGGCTGGGCAGCCTATGGCGTGGTGCACAGCCTGCTGGCGTCGACTGTGGCCAAATGCTGGTTCGAAGCTCATTTTCCCAGCTGCTACCGGGGTTACCGGCTTGGCTACAATCTGCTGGCCGCGCTCCTGCTGATACCGCCCCTGTGGCTGATGGCCAGTTACCCCGGACACCCGCTTTGGCAGTGGCCGACCCCCGTGAAGTGGCTGATTGACGGTATCACACTGCTGGCTCTCGCCGCCTTTGTCTGGAGCACGCGTTACTATGACACCGGTGAGTTCCTAGGTACCCGCCAGCTGCGACGCCAGTACACAGACCTGTATAATCAGGCACCCATGAGCCTGTCCCCGCTGCACCGCTGGGTGCGCCACCCCTGGTACTTTCTGGGGCTGGTAATCCTGTGGACACGGGAAATGGACGCCGCCTTCCTGACCAGCGCAGTCATGTTGACCCTCTACCTGACGATCGGTGCACGCCTTGAGGACAATAAGCTGGTCGCCCGTTATGGAGAGCCATACCGTCTCTACCGGAAAAAAGTGCCGGGTATTGTACCGCTGCCCTGGCGACACCTCTCCAGGCAGGAGGCCAAAGACATTCTCGAGCGCAGTACCTAGGAGGCCGTCGGACTCGGGGCTAATGTACTGCGCCGGTGGGAGAGCGCCCCATTTTCCCGATCCTTTCGTCAAATAGCTACGGCTACTCCCCTCAAACGATTGCAAAAAATGGCCTCACCCTCCCACCTTGCCCGCCACGATCGTCCCAGTCCGGCAGCCTCCTGGACAGGCTAATGCACCTGGCCGGTTATAGCGCCGATGATCTGGTCTTCGAGCTGGATGCGCTCGGCCAGGGTTTCACCCAGGCGCGACAGGTCGGAATCCAGCAAGACAAGTATTCCCTTATCCCCGTTCAGCAGGTCGACCGATTCGTATCTGTCGTGAAAACGCAGGATGCTGTCCGTCGTGCGGACGATTTTCGGATAAACCTGGTCAGCAATTTCCAGGACCGGTGTACGTCGCTCGAGCTTATCGGATATGAACCGGTACAACTGAAAGTGCGCGCTGGCGGCGTAATCAATCAGCGCCTGGCAGAATTCCTGCAAGGCTTCATGGGTGACTTCGTCGGCCTCAAAGGGTCGCTGGTTGGCGAGCTCGCTATACAAGGACAGGGTCTCGCTGCGCGTCTTGACCAAAGTTGCCAGCTTTTCTCTTGACCGGCCACGCCGATCTTTAGTGGCCACATATTCACTCATCATCGGATGACTCCAGTCACTGTTTTGCTTTTATCAGCACGGATTCTAACAACCGTCTGCACCATCCCTGTAGCCCATGCGCCGATCCTTTGTCGCTTGCCGTTTCTTTTCTCCATCTCGGAATCTACAGGATACTGAATTCCATGAGTTTTTCAAGGATGGTTCGGTTTTTGCTTTTTGAAAGGCGGATATAACCACAGCAAAGGAACCCGCAATGGCACTGCCCGCCAACATCCGTGACTTCCTGGACCGCCAGCAGGTCACCTATGACACTCTGCGGCACCGGCGCACGGCGACCCTGGCCCAGGCTGCCGATGCCTGCGGCATTCCGGTTTCCCGACTGGTGCGCGCCGTCATGCTTGTCGACGCCCAAGGCCTGTTGATGGCAGTATTGCCCGCCGACCACGTCCTGGACTTTAATGCAGTTTGCACCCTGCTGCATCGCGACCTGGAACTCCTGCCCAGCAATCAGCTGGCGGCAATATTTGGCGACTGCGAACCGCGCTCCTATCCACCGCTTGCCCCGGCCTATGATCTCGATGTTGTTATCGATAGCGCCGTGCAGGAACTGGATATCATCACCTTCGAACCCGGCGTGCATACTGCTCTGCTACAGGTCCGCAGGGATGACTTTCACAAACTGTTGGGTGACACGCTCACGGGGACCTTTTCCCGTCCGGCGGCGTCGCTGCGCACCCGTTCCGGCGATATAGACTCAATACTCAGTCACGTCGTTGATCAGTTTACACCGGCGCGGGTCAGACCCGACATTGAAGAATTTCATGAACTGCCTGCATTACCCGCAAGCGCTGCGCAGATTTTGCGCTTGGCTACTGACCGGTTGGCCAACGCGCGCCAGCTGGCCGACATCATTGAACAGGATCCGGGTTTGTCAGCGCAAGTTCTGCGTTACGCCAACTCCTCGCTGTATGGCTATGCCGGACACGTCAGCAACCTGCAGACCGCGATTGCCCGAGTACTCGGCTTCGAGTTTGTAATGAATCTGGCACTCGGGTTGTCCATCGGCAAATCGTTGCGCGTCCCCCAGGAGGGGCCGTTCGGGCTGGACGCTTTCTGGAAACATTCCGTGTATGCGGGTCGGCTGGTTGAGCAGCTCGCTGGGCTAGTGCCCGGGCGGCAACGACTGCCGCGCGGTACCGCTTATCTCGCCGGACTGCTGCAGAACCTCGGCAGGCTTGTGCTTGGGCACACGTTTGGGCCGGAATTCTACATCCTCAACCGCTTTGCCCAGGCCAACCCGGATATGCCGACGCGGGAACTGGAACGCCATGTCCTCGGCGTAACCCACGATCAAATCGGCGCCTGGCTGATGGAAGCGTGGGGTTTGCCGCAGGAACTGGTTATCGCCGTGCGCCACCACCACGACGAAGGCTACTGGGGTCACCACGCCGTCTATCCGCAGCTGGTTCTCATCGCCAATCGGGCACTCGCCGAACACGGCCTGGGCGAAAGCGACTGTTGCGAATCACCGACGTTCAGCCTCGAGATGCTCGGGCTAAAACCTCAACAGCTGATTGATTTAACAAACAGTTTATTTGACAGCGGTGACGATCTCGAGGACCTGGCACGGCGCCTTGCTGCTTGACCCCAGTACAAAACTCCGCTTAAATACCCCTGAACTTGGCATAGTTTTTCCAATCCGCCGCCTTTTCGGAGGCGGAAAGTTTTTTCTCTTCCCGGGAATTATTCTTGACTAAAAGAGTCAACTATTATTACCATTACTACTGTTGATGAAACGGAGACGCGCACCCTGGGTGCTGCGCCTGGGAGTCAAATGAGGCGAATCATGAAATTATCAACTAAAGGTCGTCATGCCATCACCGCGATGATGGAACTGGCGTTACGTCACAGCAGGGGTCCGGTTACCCTTGCCGATATTTCTGTTGAACAGTCAATCTCAGTATCTTATCTGGAACAGTTGTTTGCCCGCCTGCGTAACCAGGGGCTCGTGACCGGAATGCGCGGCCCGGGCGGCGGCTATTGCCTGCGCAGGCCGGCGACGGAAATCACCATCGCCGAGATTCTGAGCGCAGTTGACGATGCCATGCCGGCACGCCGCGAGAGAATTCCAGGCGAGGAATGGCCGCAGAGCGTGATCATGTGGAACCAGCTCAGCTCACGGATCTACGATTATCTGAATGGTCTGACCCTTGCCGAATCGGTCAATCAAAGCAGCGGACTCAAGGAAGGCGAAGAGGGCGATAGCGGGTACGGCTCGGGTTTCCAGCAGACCGCAGCCTGACCACGGCAACCGGGCACGTTTATTTGGACATTGAGTACCGGAGATAGCACTTCATGGCATACAGTGACAAAGTTCTGGATCACTATGAAAATCCCCGTAACGTCGGTTCGTTCGATAGCGCCGACACCAGCGTGGGGACTGGCATGGTGGGCGCACCCGCCTGCGGCGATGTAATGAAACTGCAGATCAAGGTCAACAGCAACGGTGTCATTGAAGATGCCCGCTTCAAGACTTACGGCTGTGGTTCCGCTATCGCCTCCAGCTCGCTGCTGACGGAGTGGGTCAAGGGCAAAACCTTGGAACAAGCGAGCGAGATCAAGAACAGTCAGATTGCCGAAGAGCTGGCCCTGCCGCCGGTGAAGGTGCACTGTTCGGTACTTGCAGAAGACGCCATCAAGGCCGCTATTTCCGACTTCAGGCAAAAGAGCGGCGGAGCGTGCAGAGAGCAAGTAGCCTGATAGGTTGGACAGCCTCCTAGAGTCTGATAGCCGCCGTTTCCGGCGGCTTTTTGTCCGACCGGGACAACCCCGTTACCACCAGTGGCATGCAAGACACCGTTCTAGAGTTGTATCCCAACTCCGGTCAGCAGCATGAGCTGAAGAACCTGTACCTGGGAGAGCTGGACGACCTCCCGGAGACAGCTACCTTACCTTATATCTATACGAACTTTATCGCCAGCCTGGATGGACGTATCGCCCTGCCGGGCGAGAATCGCCACACCCACCAGGTTCCACCGGCGATCGCCAACGCACGGGACTGGCGCCTGTTTCAGGAATTGGCGGCTCAAGCCGACCTGCTGATCACCAGCGCACGCTACTTCAGGCAGTCAGCAGAAGCGGAAACCCAGGCGGACCTGCCGGTCGGGATGTCGACGGACTTTGACGACCTGCGCGCCTGGCGAGTAGGAAGAGGTCTGTCAGCGCAGCCAGACATCGCGATTTTCAGCGCGAGTCTTGATATACCCTCAGCGTCGCTGGACCATTACGTAGATCGTCGGCTGTTTGTGGTCACCGGACGAAAGGCGGACCCGGCGAGACTGCAGCAATTTAGCGCTGACGATCGAGTGGAAATGATCATTTGCGGCGACGAACAACGGGTGAACGGGGCACTGCTGCGCGGAAAACTTGCCCAGCTCGGATACCAGCGCGTCTACGCCATTGCCGGACCATCGGTTATGCATACTCTGGTCAGCGGGCACGCCCTTGACCGCCTGTACTACACCACGGCCCACTGCCTGCTGGGAGGTACCGAGTTCGACACCTTCGTCCGGGGCGCACAACTGACTCCGGCGATCCCATTGCCGCTGCGTGCCATGTATCTGGACCCTGCCAGCCCGCCCGGCTGCGGCCAGACGCTTGCCGTCTACGGCCGGTAGCGTCAGACCCGGGAAACCTGCCTGGATGTGTTAGCATCGGCGGAGCAAGAGATTCAGGAGTGCACGTGAGATTCTGTAGTACTTGTGGCGCCAGCGTCTGCCTGCGTATCCCCGCAGGGGATAACCGCGAGCGCTTTGTGTGTACCGGTTGCCAGACGATTCACTACCAGAACCCCAAGATTGTCGTCGGCAGCATTCCCGAGTCCGGTGATCACATACTGCTGTGTCGTCGCGCCATCGAACCGCGTTACGGTTTATGGACGCTGCCGGCCGGCTTCATGGAAAACGGGGAAACCACGGAACAGGCGGCGATGCGGGAAACCTGGGAAGAAGCCGGTGCGCGGATCGAAATTGTCAGCCTATACAGTATCTTCAGCATACCCCACATCAACCAGGTGTATATGCTGTTTCGTGGTCACCTGGTTGGTGGCATCTACCACCCGGGCGACGAAAGCCTGGAATGCGGGCTGTTCGATGCGCACAGCCTTCCCTGGGACCGTCTGGCCTTCCCGGTAGTCAACGAAACACTCAAACGCTATTTCGGCGACAAAGAAAAGCATAATGGTTTCCCGCTGCATCGCGGGGAAATCACTAAACATTCACAGGGCAGTTAGCGTCGACGGGGTTCAGGCTACTGCAAGGCTGGCCACCGTTTTTGCCTGTTCCGGCTGTTTGTCGAACAGCCAGGCACGCAGTCTGCGGCGCTGGGCGCCCGTCACCGCATCGAACATGAGACCGGCACCATTGCTGTTGTGGTGTACAACCACAGCCGGAAGACGCATGCTCGGCAGCCCGTTGTGACCGAGTATCTCAATCTCAAGATATTCGTTCTTTCGCCACTCGCGATCGCCGGTCTCTATGAACAGACCACCCAAACCCAGGTTGCGACACACGCCGCTCTGAATTGGCAGTCCATGTTTGTACAACAGCAGCTGAAATTCCAGCGGCTTACGAACACTGCATCGGTGTTCCATTCTTATCCTCCCTTGGCAAGCGGGGTAAGGCGACTGAATTCTTGGGCGCCTTATCGTCACTTTGACAGGTTACTTTACACAAAACTTATGTCAATGACTTGCTCTGGATCAAGTAATAGCTCTTTGTTCACATCCCGCACAACGCTGACTAGTCGTCTGATAGAGACAGCAGCCCCGTATCGCCACCGAGCGCCGCAGTGTTCACACTGCGCGTGCGCTCGGTGGCGAAGTGATGTAGATAGTATGGACCACCGGCTTTCGGTCCAGTTCCAGACAACCCCTCACCGCCAAACGGTTGCACACCGACTACCGCGCCAATCATGTTGCGGTTGATGTAAAGGTTGCCAAACCGGGCACGCTCGCTCACACGTTGCCAGGTTGCTTCGATGCGACTGTGAACACCCAGCGTTAACCCGTAACCCGTTGCGTTAACGGCATCAATGACCTGATCCAGGTGACTGCCCTGGTAGCGAATCAGATGCAGGACTGGTCCAAAAACCTCCCGCTCCAAGAGCGCCAGAGACGTGAGCTCATAGACCTGTGGTGGGAAAAAGCTGCCGGCGGAAAGGGCTGGCGGCAGGTGCATCTTATGGATCAGCCTGGCCTCGCGTCGCATACGTTCGGCATGTGACTGCAGCGTTGACACCGCAGAGGCATCGATCAGTGGACCGACATCGGTATCCAGAAACAACGGATTCCCCATCCGCAGTTCTTCCATGGCGCCGCGGAGCAGTGCGATAACCCGGTCGGCGATGTCTGTTTGGACGAACAGCACACGCAGCGCGGAACAACGCTGTCCAGCGCTGTTGAATGCCGACTGCAACACGTCCATGACCAGTTGTTCGGGCAGGGCCGAACTGTCGGCGATCATGACGTTCTGTCCACCCGTCTCGGCAATCAGGGGGACAATTGGCCCATCGCGCTGAGCCAGGGCACCCTGAATCTGCCGCGCCGTTTCGGTGGAGCCAGTAAAAGCCACACCCGCCAGCCGCAGATCGGCGCACAACTGCCGGCCAATGGCGCGGCCACTGCCTGGCAACAGGTGCAGAACTTCAACCGGCACGCCAGCCTGGTGCATCAAGCTGACGACCAGGGCGGCGGTCAAGGGAGTCTGACGGGCCGGCTTAGCCAGCACGGCGTTACCGGCGGCCAGGGCTGCCGCCACCTGACCCGTAAAAATTGCCAATGGAAAATTCCAGGGGCTAATACAGACAAACACGCCCCTGCCCTGCAACTGCAACTCATTGTGTTCGCCACTCGGGCCCGGGAGCACCTGCGGATGTTGGAATTCCGCTTCGGCGCGCCAAGCGTAGTAGCGACAGAAATCGACGGCCTCGCGGACTTCGTCGAGCGCATCGGGCACGCTGCGTCCACCCTCTCGAACCACACGCGCCAGTAATGCTACGCTATGTGCTTCGAACAGGTCGGCGGTCCGCCGCAGGCAGTCTGCGCGCTGCGCAGCACCCTGGTTATTCCACGAGACAGCTGCAGCCGCGGCGGCAGACAATGCCTGCTCTACCGCACTACTGCCAGCCTCCAGCACCACCCCCGCCTGTTCGGAAAGCTGCGCGGGATTGCGCACAGTCTCTTCCCGCTCACCATGCTCCCGCCCGCAGACAATCGCCGTAGCGCGCCAGACCGTGCCAACGTACTTCTGCAGGGAATCACCCAGCGTCGCTACTGTATCCGGGTCAGATAGATCCCAACCGTTCGAGTTCCGGCGGGATTTTCCATACATAGCGGACGGCAAAGGAATGCGCGGATGCGGTCGGCAGTGAGTGTCCTCGATGTGCTGGCAGGGATTTTCCACCAGCACCTCGAGCGCTGTTTGTTCATTGCCAAGCTGATTGACAAACGATGAGTTGGCACCGTTTTCCAGTAAGCGGCGTAACAGGTAAGGCAACAACTCCCGGTGACTACCGACCGGTGCATAGACACGCACCGCCGGCGGATCGCTGTAACATTCGTCGAGCGCCCGGTATAGCGCCACACCCATGCCGTGCAGGCGCTGAAACTCGAAGCGTTTACCCTCTCCCAATACCATCAACCAGGCCAGCGTCAGCGCATTGTGCGTGGCGAACTGAGCATACATACGGTCGGCGTGCTGCAGGAGGAAGCGGGCGCAGGCCAGGTACGATACATCGGTCGCCGCCTTACGGGTGAATACCGGATAAGCGGCGAGGCCGCCCTGCTGGGCCCGCTTGATCTCCGTATCCCAGTAAGCTCCCTTTACCAGTCTAACGGGAATCATTCGCCGCTGACGTTTGGCCAGCCGCAGCAGCCACTGCAGCACCGGCAAGGCGCGTTTCTGGTAGGCTTGAACCGCAAGCCCCAGCCCGTGCCAGTCATTGCCGCCCAGATCAGTGCTGAGCTGTTCGAAGATATCCAGAGACAGTTCCAGCCGTTCGGCTTCCTCTGCATCCAGGGTTACGCCAATACCGGCTGCAGCCGCGGCCTCGACCAACGCCTTCAATCTTGGCAGCAGTTCGTGGTAGACCCGTTCCCGCTGGGCGTACTCGTAGCGCGGATGCAGTGCCGAGAGTTTGATTGAAATGCCGGGCCGCTCGTAGAGGTCGACACCCGTGTGGCTCGCTTTGCCGATTTCTCGAATGGCCTCCCGGTAGGCGTCAAAATAGCGCTCGACCTCTTGCGCGGTGTGCGCCGCCTCCCCAAGACAATCAAAGGAATAACGCGCCCGCCCGGTGTCGCCAGCGGCACGGGCAAGTGCTTCGGGCATATCACGACCCAGTACAAACTGGTGTGCCAGCAGCCGCATCGCCTGCTGCATGGCCGCGCGCACAATCGATCCGCCAACGCGCGCGACCAGGCGCTCAAGCAGCAGCTCTGGCGCGGTGTCCGCGGCGGCCAACCAACGCCCGGTCAACAACAAACCCCAACTGGATGCGTTCACCAGCAGCGAGTCGCTGCTTCCCAGGTGCTCATCCCAGCGTCCTCTGGACACACGGTCGCGGATCAAACGATCGGCGGTCCCCGCGTCCGGGATGCGCAGCAATGCCTCGGCGATGCACATCAGCAGCACACCTTCCTGGGATGACAGATCGTACTCATTCAGGAACGCCTCCGGCCCCGTCTGCTCGTGCAGCAGCTGCCGGGCCACGCCGGCGAGTCGACGGGCGTCTTCCTGGATACGCTGTTCATGGCGCGTGGTGAGCCGCGCCTGCTGCAGGCGCTGTTCGAGACATTCGGATTCGTCGAGCCACAGCGCCTGACGGATCCGGTCACGCAACGCATCGCCGTAGCGTTTTTCAAATCCCCTCAACATGAATGATCTTCACCCTGCTAGTATTCAGTCACTCTAGAGAACAGACGCGTGCCAAGGTACGCCAGCATCCCGTCCCGGAGGCATTACACATGCATGTCCTTATTCGTCATCCTTTTTATATTAGCCTGCTGTTCGGCGCTTTGCCTGCCCGTGCCGAATTCCGCCCCGCCGGCATTCAACGGGCCGATCATTACAGTCTCGCCGGACAGTCGCCAAGCCTCAACGGCACCGGTATACGCAACAAGTTCTTTGTCAAGGTATACGTCGGCGCCCTGTGCCTGGAAAAGGCGACGCAGGAGGCTCGTCAGGCGCTGCAGAGCACAGGCCCAAGTGGCATGCTGATGGTGATGCGGTACAAAGAAATCGGCGCCGACACAATTAAGGAAGGTTGGAAAAACGGTTTCGACGCGAACTTGTCTGCCGCCGATATGGCCATCCTGAAAACACGCCTGGAACAGTTCGATGCGCTGTTCCCCGCAGTGTGGAAAGGCAATCACGTCGAAATGGAATTTGTGCCGCGGCAAGGCACTATGCTAAACACCAACGATGAAGTCAGACGGCAGACAGGGGGCGATGATTTCTTTACCGCCCTGCTGAGCGGCTGCATTGGTAAACATCCGGCGGACAGTCAACTGAAGAACGGTCTGCTGAGCGACTGATTCCATGCGCGGCGTCTTTCTCGATCTGGACAGCGTGCACCCGCAGGATCTCGACCTGGGCGCGTTGCGCACCTGCCTGACGGAGTGGTCCTTCTTTGACCATACCCCCGCACAGCGGCTAGCCGAACGGCTCGCTGGCGCACAGGTTGTGGTCACTAACAAGGTCCGCCTGACAGCTGAACAGCTGCGCGATGCCGACGCGCTGCGATTGATCTGTGTCGCGGCCACGGGCACGGACAACATTGACCTGCCGGCCGCCGAGCAGGCGGGCATTGTTGTGAGTAACGCGCGCAACTATGCCACGGCCTCGGTTGCCGAAGCGGTGTTCGCGCTGCTTTTGACCCTGACGCGGCAACTGGATCGCTACCGGACGCAAGTCGCTGCCGGACGCTGGTCAGAGAGCCCCCACTTCTGTCTGTTCGACGCGCCGATCGAAGAGTTGCACGGCAAAACGCTGGGCATCATTGGCTACGGCGTCCTCGGTCGTGCCGTCGCGCAACGGGCAGAGGCATTCGGTATGCGCATACGGATCGCGCAGCGTCTGCATGGTGCCCCGGTCGACGGACGAATGCCGCTAGCGGAACTCCTGGCCACGTCGGACGTCGTCAGCCTGCACTGCCCACTGTCCGATGCCACTCGGCACCTGATTGGTCAGGCACAACTGCAGTCGATGAAACGCACCGCCATCTTGATCAATACCGCACGTGGCGGCATCGTCGACGAAGGCGCACTGATTAACGCCCTGCAGCACGGCTGGATTGCCGGTGCCGGCGTCGATGTCGTCGGCCAGGAACCACCGGCGACAAACAACCCGTTGCTCAACTATCGTTCACCGCGGCTTGTTCTGACACCGCACGTCGCCTGGGCGAGCCGCAACGCCCGACAGCGCCTGATCGGAGAAATTGTTGCGAACATCAGGGCATTTCAGCGTGGCGAACGGCGCAACAGCCTCTGCTAGGAGGCTGTCGGACTTGGGCGATCGTAGCGAGCAAGGTGGGAGAGCGAGGCCATTATTTCGATCGTTTGAGAAGAATAGCCGTAGCTATTTGACGAAAAGGATCGGGAAAATGGGACGCTCTCCCACCGGCGCAGTAGATCAGCCCCAAGTCCGACAGCCTCCTAGTGGCGCGGTCTTCGCATACGCCAGACGCCACGTGGCTTGGCGAGGTTTACCTTGAGGTTACGGCCCTCGAACTCTACGCCATCCGTCGCATTGATCGCGTCTTCAGCGCTTTCGTCGTCCATTTCGACGAATGCGAAACCACGCGGTTTTCCCGTATAACGGTCATTGATAAGTTTGACGGAGAGTACATCGCCGTGACGCGCAAACAACTCACGCAGCTGCTCGGACGTGGTATCGAATGAAATATTACCCACGTAGATCGATTTCATCGTTGTGGCCAACCTCCTAGTCGGTGCTCTGACACGAAACCCTGACTGGTTCCCCTCAGTTTCAGACAGTTAGATCATCCAGGCCGTACAGAGGAATCCAGGGCTACACCGGCCAGGTTCAATGCCGCTGCCCTTCCGGAATCGGGATGAACAAGCCCTGCAGCACGGACAGCAAGAAGTATAGACCATAGCGATCCCTGGTGAAGCCCGCCGTGCCAGCCAAACTGGTGAGCACGGTGTGATACCCGCTATACTGGTCCAGGAGGGCAATGGAGCGGTATTCATGGACAGTGGTTATGCTTTGAACGGAGTATGGGCAATCGGGCTCGTCGGTTTCGCTGCCGGGATTGCCTGCGGGCTGGCTGTCGGTCTCCTGTTACGCAGCAACAGGCCCCGCGTGGAAGCACTGGAACGGGAACTCGCCGGTCTGCACCAGCAGTTCGACGCTTACCGCGAGCAGGTCAACCGGCATTTTCTGACCACCTCGGAGCTGGTTCAGAAAATGACCGACAGTTACCGCGACGTTTATGAGCACCTCGCGGCAGGTTCCGCGGTGCTGTGCCAGAACCCTGTGACCACCCCCAGTCTCGATTTCACCCGACAACCGGTTGTGGAAAATCCGCCGCACAGTCCTTCTGGCGACGACATCGGCGCTGAGCAATCTGCCGACCCGGAAACCGACCCGTTGCAGGATACCGACGCAGACTCCTGCATGGGTGATGCACCGCACGTACCGCCCCTGGACACCAGGGAGTCGGTCAGTCCCCGCACACCGTCAGCGTGACCCGGCGCTGATGCGCCGCCTTGCGATGTTCCCAAATGTAGATCCCCTGCCACACGCCGAGGTCAAAGCGGCCGCCAGCGACCGGGACGCTGAGTGAATTCGTGGTCAGGACACTGCGGACATGGGCAGGCATATCGTCCGGCCCTTCGTCAGCGTGCTGGAACAGCGTATCGCCATCCGGCACCAGCCGGGCCATAAAGCGTTCCAGGTCGGCGCGTACGTCGGGGTCGGCATTTTCACACAGGACCAGGGAAGCGCTGGTGTGGTGGACGAAAATCAACCCGATCCCGGTTTGTATCCCGCTGTCGGCGAGCCGCTTTTCGGCGTCCGCTCTGATCGAATAGGTGCCGCGGCCGCGCGTGGCAAGAGTGAAAGCAGACTGGTACACCATAGCAATTGATCCTTTACTGCACCGTTTCAGGTATAATTCCGACTCTTTTACCTGCTGGAAGCTGTCGTGATAGAACGTTTGCGCAATATTGCCATAATCGCCCACGTTGACCATGGAAAAACCACCCTGGTCGACCAGTTACTGTCCCAATCCGGCACCCTCAGCACACACGGCGCCGCCCCGGAACGGGTTATGGACTCCAACGACCTGGAACGGGAACGCGGCATAACCATTCTGTCGAAGAATACTGCCATCCGGTGGCGCGATTACCGTATCAATATTGTTGACACACCGGGACACGCGGATTTCGGCGGCGAAGTGGAGCGCGTCCTGTCGATGGTCGACTCGGTACTGCTGCTCGTAGACGCGGTTGATGGACCCATGCCGCAAACCCGTTTTGTCACCCAGAAGGCGCTGCAGCGCGGTTTGCATCCGATTGTAGTCATCAACAAAGTTGATCGACCCAGCGCCCGTCCCGATTGGGTGCTGGATCAGACCTTCGACCTGTTTGACCGGCTCGGCGCGACGGACAAGCAGCTCGACTTTCCGGTGGTTTACGCCTCTGGTCTGCAAGGATTCGCCAGCACCGACCCCAACGCCCGTGACGGCGACATGACCCCCCTGTTCGAAATGATCATCGACAAGGTACCGGCACCCGACGTTGACACTGCCGGCGGCCTGCAGATGCAGGTCAGTTCGCTGGACTACAACAGCTATGTCGGTGTCATCGGTATCGGCCGCATCCGCCGCGGACGCGCCAAGAACAACACGGCAGTCACCGTCGTCGACCGTCATGGCCGGCAGCGGAACGGCCGCATACTGCAGCTGTTCGGCTTTATGGGTCTGGAGCGCGTCGAAGTCCCGGAAGCGGGAGCGGGCGACATCGTCGCTTTTACCGGTATCGCCGGACTCGGTATTTCCGACACGCTGTGCGAACCCGGCAAGGTGGAAGCGCTGCCGCCCTTGAGTGTCGATGAACCCACCGTCAGCATGACATTCCAGGTCAACAATTCGCCGTTTGCAGGCCGTGAGGGCAAATTCGTGACTTCGCGCCAGATCCGCGAGCGGCTGAATCGCGAACTGGTCCATAATGTCGCGCTGCGTGTCGAAGATACCGATGACCCTGACAAGTTCAAGGTGTCCGGTCGCGGCGAACTGCATCTCTCGATTCTTATCGAAAACATGCGCCGCGAAGGGTATGAACTGGGTGTCTCACGTCCCGAAGTTATCTACCGCGAAATCGATGGCGAGCTGCAGGAGCCGTTCGAACAGTTGACGGTCGACGTCGAAGATCAGCACCGGGGCGCCATCATGGAAAAACTCGGTGAACGCGGCGGCGATCTACAGAACATGATCCCGGACGGCAATGGCAGGGTGCGTCTGGATTTCATCATTCCCTCGCGCGGCCTGATCGGCTTTCGCACCGAGTTTCTCACCGCCACCCAGGGCAGTGGTCTGCTGTATAACGTGTTTGATCATTACGCCCGCGTGCGCAAGGGCGATTTCGGCAAACGCGTGAACGGCGTACTGATCGCCAACGGTGCCGGCAAAGCACTGGCCTACGCCTTGTTCAACCTGCAGGAGCGCGGACGCCTGTTCATCGACCCGGGGCAGGCGGTCTACGAAGGCATGGTGATCGGCATCCACTCGCGCGGAAATGACCTGGTGGTCAACCCGCTCAAAGCCAAGCAATTGACCAACATCCGTGCTGCCGGCAGCGACGAGAATATTCTGCTGACGCCGCCCATCCGCATGTCACTCGAACAGGCACTGGAGTTCATTGACGATGATGAACTGGTCGAAGTGACACCACAGAGCATCAGGCTGCGAAAGAAACTGCTGGTGGAACACGAACGCAAGCGGGCAGCGCGGGCCAGCTAGGCAGAATCAGCCGACCTATCGGGCCGTTCCCAGGCTGGAAGACCCGGCAGGCGGTAAGCTCACGGGTAGATAGGCAGATGCCTTGGACCGGCGAGAACCACGGGCCTGGATTTTGATCCGATTACCGCTTGGATTGAACGGCGGCGCACTCGACAGCGGCTAACACCCCGGTTCGTATACCGACATGATCGCCTGCAACTCAGCTAGCAGGCGGGTACGCTGTCCGGCATCCAGCGCCGCGTACTCGGGACTAATTTCGCCGCGCCGCAACGCTGCGATGTAAGCCACGACGAGCTCGCAACCGAGCGCGCATATCACATCCATCGCCTGCTCGACCTGCGGCTTCAACTGCGTCATATATCCATCCACCAGAGCCTGAGCCTCACACCTGCTTCCTTTATATAGCCCGCCTTGGCTAAACAGGTATCACCGGTCGGCTCGACCACCACACTGACTGAAACTGCTTTTCGTCATAGTTGTATGCGGTCCGCCATGCAGAGGTGCAGGCACTCATCCTGTCCCTGGCGATGGCATCGCTGCCGGCCTGCTCGAGCCTGCACACCGGGCACCAGGCCGCCCGCAACTACAGCAATAGCGGGCGCCGGCGGTAGTTGCTTAAGGTAGTCGACGTGCCATCCAGCAGCGAGCCCTGGAACTGGAGTGCCGGGCCGCGCACCCGTTCAGGTGTCCGGTATTCATGTAGTCTGAAGACCAGTACCGCCGGGACCCCAAGCTGCCAGGACGTTGCGCTACCCGTATATTTTGCAGCCAGCGGTCAGAACTCTTCGCTTGCGCGGGTGCCACACAGTCATATTGGGCACTGGCTCACAGTTTCGCCACTGCGACGCGGCAGTAGGTTCGTGACTCATCCAAAACCAGCTGCAATCACCAAGAGCTCGCCCTTAGGCTCAACTGCGGCCGTCACGTGCGTGTTTGCGGTCTTACCGGCCCACGCAACCGCACAGTCTCCGCCGGAACCACTGGTGACGACCACCGCACAGGGCTAGGAGTACCCGCCCCGCAGGCGGCGCGCTGTCGCGCAGCAAACAGCCAAATGCTTTGCCAATACCTCCAATAGGTTACGTTTTGTTTGATGAGAGACGGTTCCCAGCCGTTATCGGTAGTCGACCAGGTCCTTGAGCGTTTTCTCGCCCAGTTCAGCGCGGATTGCCCGCTGTATGGCCGCCATCGTTTCTTCAACCTGCTGTTGGTGCGGCAGTGACTTGATCGTCAGAAAGCGGGTCTCTCCGGCACTGCGCACGACTTCGTACAGTTCGGCAAGCTCCATGGTGTCTACGTCATGCCGGGGCAGGTAAGCTGGTGGGTCATCGGCGGTTTCGGAAAGGAACCCGGCAGCGACCATCAGCTCCAGCGCGTTGCGCACTGGGTCCATCGGCAGCCCGAGCTGACGGACCAGTTGCTCCCCCGTCCACGGGTCGCTTCCGTGGATATGGTGGTCCGCCACCACAAACATGATCTGCAGTGCCAGTCGTTCACGCAGGCGGTTGCTGGGTCGCAGATCGACCGGGTGACGCGTCAGGTATTGGGGATACTGAACATAAAAAGCTACCTGCGACCCCAACAGCAGGACCAGCCAGTTCAAGTAAATCCAGATCAACAGCAGAATGACAATCGCGAAACCGGAGTAGATAGCGGCGTATTTCGACGACGTGGCTATGAACGCGGCGAACGCCCAGCCACTGGACTGCCACAGGACCCCGGCGACCACGCCGCCGACAGTTGCGGCGCGCAAATTCACCCGCGTGTTGGGTATGAATATGTAGATAAAGATGAACGCCGCAATCACTAACAGGTAGGGCACCAGCTTGCTCAAGGTCAGGAGCATATAACCCAGAGGTTCGACACTCATCAGCTGTTGGACCAGGCTGTTGTTCATCGCCGTTGCAGTCATCCCCAGTGCTGCAAACACCAGGACCGGGCCGATCAGGATAACGCTCAGGTAACGGGAGAAACGCTCTGCAAGGCCGCGCAGCTGCCCGACCTGCCACACACTGTTAAACGCCGACTCGACCTTTTGTATAAGAGAAACAACAGTATACAGAAGCAACACCAGCCCCAAGGACCCCAGAACCCCGACCTTGATATTCTCAACAAAGCCGATGATGTTGTTTGTCAGCTCCAGGCCCTTGGGTCCCAGCGGCGCAAGGAAACTCAACAGCAATGGCTCGACCTGGTTATGCACACCGAAACCTTTCAACACCGAGAAGCTCACTGCGAGCATCGGCACGACAGACAACAAGGTGGTGTACACGAGACTCATCGCCCGGAGGTTAAGGTCACCGTTAAGCAGTTGCCGAGCTAACACCGCTACCAGTCGAACGGTGATCACCGATGCCCGTCGCCAACCACGAAGGGTACGCAAATCATCCCGCCACAAGCGACTGTGGAAGTCTTCATACCAATGCAGGATCTGGTTATTCATAACAGCTCCAACTTGAAATTTTGTTGCGCTTTTACAACGCAACGACTGAACAATCACGTCGAGAAAACGATTTTTCTGTTCTTTGAAAAAATTTTTTTTCGGCGACAAACCGACTCGGTTATACCCTGTTCATCCGACTTGCAGTGCGTCTGGCGGGTCGTCTGCAAATTCGCCTATGCACATTAAACACTACTATTTGCTTACGAAATGCACATCGGACATTTTTTTTGTTGCGCTGCCAATCGCTTGAACCACATCATCTACTATCCTCATCACTTTCAAGTTACACGTTTATCATAGAGGCAAACATCACCGAGGTGTTGTAATTTGTTCTTTTTTCATTAAAGTTTTAATTGCAAGCGCCGTAACGTTACGCGAACCATGTAACCTGAAGGAGGTTATCCTCATGGCAGCAAGAAAGAAGACCGCTAAACGCAAAGTTACCTCCAAGAAGAAGGTAGCTAAAAAGAGGGCAGCAACCAAGAAGAAGGTTGCTAAGAAGACAGTAGCCAAGAAGCGTCCTGCTAAGAAGAAGGCCGCGAAGAAGAAGGTGGCGAAAAAGAAAGCCGCCAAGAAGCGTCCTGCTAAGAAGAAGGCCGCCAAAAAGAGAGCCGCCAAGAAGCGTCCTGCCAAGAAGAAAGCACGTCGCTGATTGGCAAGCGCCTCTTAAAAGGCCTGCGTATGCAGGCCTTTTTTTGTTGTGATAAAGAAAATAACTGTTTGTATTCGCTTATTTTTTGAGCAACACTGCATGGCAGCAAATACCACACGGATGTGTTCGCGGAGTTGCCTGATGCAGTTCCTGCTGCTCCTCATTCAGATTGCAAACGGCAAGAGAGACACCAAACAACCTTAACCCGGTAAACGTAAGCACCTGCCCCTCGGCCGCACGCATCGCTCGCCAGCGCTAGACATCCCATTGCTTCGGCTTAAGCAAGGGGCAAGGCACCGTGACTTCTTCCGCGGCGACAAACACAGCTACACGGCTTGCGTGAGCCGCGAGCCTCTAAGACTCCGCAAAAGCACATCGCCACTGTTGTCGCATTGCGCGGGAGGTTCAGCATCCCCAGCAGGGGCCTTCCACCACCAGACGGGATACGTCGCCAACCGGCCGAAGACGTTCGGCGTCGACACGTCGTTAACAACGACCGGCAGCCAGCGGCAGTCAGCAGCTGTTCATTCGCATGCTCGCACCGCAACCTCAGGCAACAGCGGCCGGGATAAAGTCGCTGTTAACGAACACCCTCTGCCCTCCGAAAACGCGCTCTGCAGGAGCTTTGCGTACCCTACACAGCAGGTCAATGGGCATTTCGCAGGCATTGCGGAAACACTCGAGGCTGCGAAGTAACAGATTGATCAGTCAATAAAATGTTAAAGAACCTTCAGCCAGTGCCGACACTCCACTCATCTATAAGATCTGGTCAGGGGCAAACAGATGATCGAGCACACAGGCAGCAAACCAACCATACTAGTGGTCGATGATTCCCGGCTGATGCGTCTCGCAGCCCGTAAAATTCTGAAAGACGACTTTGATATCCTCGAAGCTGGTGACGGCGAACAGGCATGGGACAGTCTGCAGACCAACCCACAGGTCCAGCTAATCATGTCCGACCTCTCCATGCCCAACCTTGATGGCCTGGGTCTATTGAAACGTATCCGGGAAGCCGAGGACCCCGGCGTCAGGACCCTGCCGGTAATCATCCTGACCGGAGCCGAAGATGACGATGGCACCAAGCAAACCGCCCTCGGAAACGGTGCCAGCGACTTTATCACCAAGCCATTTGAATCCGTGCAGCTGCTGGCTCGCGCCAAAGCCCAGGTCAAGCAACAGCAGACCCAGCGGGCGCTACAGGACAGCGAAACCAGCAAGCAGCAACTGGAACAACATAGCGGCGTCGACAAATTGACCGGGCTCGCCAACGCGCGACACATTACCGAGCATATCGCTGAAGGTCTGTCGTACGCGCGCCGGCACCGCACCGAACTTGCGCTGCTTCTGGTTCAGGTCGAGAAGTACAAAGTAATATTCCTGCGGCGCGGCAAGCAGACTGCCGAGGAGCTGTTGCTGCGGATAGCGCAACTGCTCGGCGAGGAGCGCCGCCGCGAAGACACCGTGGCACGCATTGCACTCGACACCTTTGGTGTTCTGTTGCCGTCAGCCAGCTGCGCCGGCGCACAACGTGTCGCGGAACAGGTGCTGAACGCCATCCGTTCGGAGGGCTTCACTGTCGGCGGCGAACCCATACCGGTAACAGTCAGTATCGCGGTGGTCAGCCCCGAGATTAACACTGAAACCGATGCCGCCGGCCTGCTGGAAGAAGCACGGCACAGGCTCCGCCTGGCAGTTGAAGCCGGTGGTGACCGCATCCAGCACGACCGGCCGGGCGGCAAGACTACCGCGCCGGCTGTGTCCCCTCAGCCGTCGGCGTCGCAGCACCGACCGGTGGAGACCGCCGTTGCCGGTGTAGCGGAGGTGGAAATGGCGTTGCAGGCCCTGGCAGGCGGCCGCCGCCCGGAACTGAATAGTGCACCCCTCGTTCGGGCGGTCTTGCCGTTGCTGCACGCCTGGAATCGCGCACACGACAATCAGCACGCAGCGCTGATCGATGCGCTTGAGGCAGCGCTCAAGCCAGCCCCGGAGGTGTCGGCATCGTTGCCCGCCGACGCCCTCTAATAATCTTCGCGTAGCGAGAACCTGGAAGAGCGAGGACAAGCTCCTAGCCCGATCTCGTGTAACCGCGCGGGCGGATCGCCACGCGGCAGTGTATACGCGTGCAACGCCGCCCGTCGCTGCGGTACAGGCCATACTCAAACTCCGGGGTACTGCGCCCTCTAGTGTCCAGCTCGCAGCGTATCTGCTCCCGATGGTCAGGATCGAAATCAAACTTCAGTTCCAGGTCTGTATCACCTGGATGCTCAAAATCCAGATAGAGCGAACGCGTCCACACGTCATAACCGGGAAAATGTTTGGAGCAGGCGATCGGCGCCACCGGATCGGCAATCGCCGCCTGGTAACCACCGAACATACTGCCACCGAGGTTCCGCGACAGGGCCGTGAGCGGCAAGCGCAGGCGCACCTTATTCCAGTCATTGTCCAGTTCCAGGACCTTCACGCCCATGAACCAGAACGGCGGATACCACTGTATACGCCGCTGAGTTGACAGAAATCGCGCGCGACGCATTAACCGGAGCACGTTCAAAGCCATTCTGGATCAACCGTCGATGAGTGAGTTACCATTGTAGCGTCCGGATATGGCTGAGTTGCAGCCTCAATTAACAATCCGGAGCAAGGAAACTCGACATGCCATCGTTCGACACCGTATCAGAAGTCGATTTACAGGAAATCACCAACGCCGTCGACCAGGCGAACCGCGAGGTGGGTACCCGTTATGACTTTAAGGGTTCCTGCGCAAAGGCAGAGCAGAGCGACAATCTGGTCACCGTATTTGCCGACAGCGAGTTCCAGCTCGACCAGGTTAAAGATATTCTGCACACCAAGCTGGCAAAAAGAGAGATCGATCTACGCGCCCTCGAAGCGGGCAAGGTCGAAGTCAGCAACAACCAGGCGCGTCAGACACTCACGGTGCGACAGGGCATTCCGCAGGATATTGCCCGCCAGATCGTGAAGCTCGTCAAGGACGCCAAACTCAAGGTGCAGGTCAGCATACAGGGTGACAAAGTGCGCGTATCTGGGAAGAAGCGCGACGACCTGCAGGAAGTCATCGCGCTGCTGCGAGGGGCTGCAATCGACTTACCTCTGCAGTTCGTCAATTTCCGCGATTAAGTCAGTAATTTGGCGTTCGCCGCTCTCATGGCACGGCTGCCGGCCGCCTACGCCATGCAAAACGCGGGCTAAACCGCTAGAATACGCGCCTCTGAGACCCAGCCATAACGAACAGCCGACCCTAACTATGACCACGGTACCAGCGTTGCAGCGACAGACACAGACACGGTATTCCTACGATGAGCTCCTGAAATGCGGACACGGCCACCTGTTCGGTCCCGGCAACGCACGCCTGCCGCTGCCGCCGATGCTGATGTTCGACCGTATCGTGCACATCAGCGGCGACGGCGGCACCCACGGCAAGGGACAGATCGTCGCCGAGCTCGATATTAAGCCGGACCTGTGGTTTTTTGGCTGCCACTTTGAAACCGACCCGGTGATGCCTGGCTGCCTTGGGCTCGACGCCATGTGGCAGTTAATCGGTTTCTTTCTCGGCTGGCTGGGCGGACCGGGTCGCGGCCGGGCGCTGGGCGCTGGCGAAGTGAAGTTCAGCGGCCAGGTGACGCCCGCCAACAATCTGGTGAGGTACCGGGTCGACCTCAAACGCGTCATCCAGCGCAAGCTTCACATGGGCATCGGCGACGCGGTCATGGAGGCCGACGGCCGGGAGATCTATCACGCCAGGAGTCTACGGGTCGGTCTGTTTACCTCAACTGAAGAGTTCTAGGATTGAATCGTATGCGGCGCGTAGTAGTGACAGGAATGGGCGTTACCTCAAGCATCGGCACGAACCAGCAGCAGGTGCTTGAATCTTTGCAACAGGGCAAGTCCGGTATCGTGTCCGCACCGGAATATGCGCAACTGGGCTTTCGCAGCCACGTCCACGGTGCGGTCAACCTGGACCTCGACAGCCTGATAGACCGCAAGCTTCGACGTTTCATGGGAGACAGCGCGGCCTACAACTATATCGCCACGAAAGAAGCCATCGCCGACGCTGGGCTGGAGGAAGCCGAGATATCCAGCCCGCGTGTCGGACTTATCGCCGGCTCCGGCGGTACGTCCACGCAGAACGTCACGCTCGCGGTCGATCTGATGCGCGAAAAGGGCGCGAAGAAGGTCGGACCGTTCATGGTGCCACGCACCATGGGCAGCACCAATTCCGCCTGCCTGGCGACGGCGTTCAAGATCAAGGGCGTGAACTATTCGATCAGTTCCGCCTGCTCGACCAGTGCACACTGTATTGGCAATGCCTGCGAACTGATCCAGATGGGCAAACAGGACATGATTTTCGCCGGCGGCGGCGAAGAGCTGCACTGGAGCCTGACCTTGTTGTTCGATGCCATGGGCGCACTGTCGTCCAAATATAACGATGCGCCGGAGACCGCGTCGCGCGCCTACGATGCGAACCGGGATGGCTTTGTGATCGCCGGTGGTGGCGGCATGCTCGTCATTGAAGAGCTGGAGCATGCGCTCGCGCGGGGCGCCAGAATCCACGCCGAGCTGGTCGGCTACGGCGCCACTTCAGATGGCTACGATATGGTCCAGCCGTCAGGGGAAGGTGCCGTGCGGTGCATGCAGCAGGCACTGTCAACCGTCGATGGCGAGATTGACTACATCAATGCACACGGCACCAGCACGCCGGTCGGTGACATTCGCGAACTGGAGGCCGTGAGAGAGGTCTTTGCGGACCGCATCCCGCCTGTCAGTTCCACCAAGTCGCTGACCGGCCACTCGCTGGGCGCCGCCGGCGTACAGGAGGCCGTGTACTCCCTGCTGATGCTCAAGCACGATTTCATCTGCGCCTCGGCCAATATTCAGCAGCTGGATCCCGCTGCCGAAGGCTTCCCCATCGCGCGCGTACGCAAGGACAATGCCGGCCTGCGCACTGTAATGTCCAACAGCTTTGGCTTTGGCGGCACCAATGCGTCGCTGGTTTTCCAGCGCTTCGAGCACTGATACCGAAGGTCAGGCCACGATCGCCTGCCAGGAGCGATCCAGCCGCTGCGGCGACACTTTCTCCGCGGTACCCAGTGACTGAGCAAACAACGAAACTCGCAATTCCTCGATCAGCCAGCGGAACTTCACCAGCTCGTCGCCCCGATCTCCCCGCTCGACGGCGTGCTGATAACGCTGCCAGTAACGTGCCACCAGCAGCGCGTGTTCACGGTCGCGTGCCAGGTTCGCAGGTGCCTGCTGCAGACGCCGGTGCGCGGCGACCAGGTAACGGGCGAGATGAGGCAACCACTGCAAGGGAGTGGCGCTGACAAAGCCCGGGTAGACCAGGTGATCGACCTGCTCACAAACGTCGCTGATTGCGGCGAGCAGCGGTGGTTTCAGCGCTCCTTTCAGCGCCCGTTGCAGTTGCTGATACGCCTGCAGCGTCTGATACGTCCAGGTGCCTATTTCCACTGCCCTTACCAGCAGATGCCTACGGCCAGATGCGAGCCGCTGCTGGAAACCGGCCACATCCCTGATTGCACTGCCATCCTGCAGAAAGGCTGCCTGCAATGTAGCGCGCTCGAGATCAGCCCGCAAAACATCGGGACCGGCAACCGGGCTGAACCACAAGACCTGCTTGTCGAGACTTGGGAACGAGCGCTTCAAGTCTCTTATCAGGCTGCCAGAGCGCTTGCGAAACAATGCCAGCAGCCCCTCGCGATGCGCCTCCCGTGCCACATCCCCCTGATCAAATAGACACAGATCAATGCGCCCGTCTACGACCGACAGTGCCGGATAACCGCGCAGCCGGACGCCATGCCGTGCCAGTTCGATATACTCGGGTAATGTACCCACGTCCCAATCCTGCAGATCCCGGCGCTCATATCGCGCATCGGCGAGTTCGGCAAAACCATCCTGCGCACGCTTTCCCAGGCGCTGCTTCAATAGCTGCAGGTCACGACTATGCGTCAGCACCTCACCACTGTCATCGACAACCTCAAATACCATCGACAAGTGCGCCGGCAGCAACTCCGGGCGCCAGGCATCGGCGGGCACACGAACTCCGGTGATATGCTGCAGCCGAGTTTCCAGAAAAGTTAGCAGATTTCCGCCGCCCCTATCCGCATTTTGCAGACAGGCGTGCGCGAAGTCGGGGGCCGGCACAAAATGCCGGCGCAGCGGTTTGGGCAGCGACTTGATCAGCAGGGTGCACTTCTCCTTGAGCATACCGGGCACCAGCCAGTCGAAGTCGTCGGGCTGCAGCTGATTGAGGGCCGCCAGCGGCACCCGGACGCACAAGCCGTCCCGGTCGCTACCCGGCGCAAAGTGGTACGTAACCGGTAACTGCAACCCGTGCACCAGGATACTGTCCGGAAACTGCTGCTCGGTGACCGCACCCGCAGCATGCTGCGTAACCGCGTCGCGCTGCAGGTGTAGCAACTCTGGCTGCTGCTTCTGCGCCGCCTTCCACCAGAGCAGGAAGCTGCCGCGATCAAACACCGACGCCGGCAGACGTGTATCGAAAAAGGCATACAGCTGTTCTTCATCAACGATCAGGTCACGGCGTCGTGATTTGACCTCAAGTTCCTCCAGATCCTGCAACAATTGGCGATTGTGCGCCGCAAACGCTTCACGGGTATGCCATTCCCCGTTCACCAGAGCATGACGGATAAACAGCTGCCGAGACGCTGCCCGGTCGATGCGTGCAAAGTCGACCTTGCGCTGCTGCACCAGCGGCAAGCCGAACAACGTGACACTTTCAAACGCCACCACTTGGGCGCGCGTCTTCTCCCAATGGGGTTCTGAATAGCTGCGCTTAACCAGGTGTTCGGCGAGCGGCTCGACCCAGCCCGGCTCGATGGTGGCAGCAGTGCGCAGATAACGGCGGCCCGTCTCCACAAGTTCTGCCGCCACCACCCACTTGGGGTGATTTTTAGTCAGTCCCGAACCGGGAAACAGGACAAATTTCAGATTGCGTGCACCCAGGTATGTGTTCGGCTGCACCTGAAAGGCCACGTTACCCAGCAAACCCGTGAGCAGGGCCTCATGAATCCCGCGGTAGTCCGCCTCCAGGGAGTTGCTGGACAGGCCCATCTCGTGGACCTGTGTCTGCAACTGACGGTGGATGTCGATCCACTCGCGCATTCGCGAATAGGAAACAAAGTGCTCACGGCACCAGCCACGCAGCTTGTTTTGGGACAGGTGCCGCGACTGTTCGGCAAACGCCCGCCACAGGTTCAGATAACTCAGAAAGTCGGAACGGTTGTCCCGGAACAGGGCGTGTCTTTCGTCCGCCGCCTGGCTTTGTTCCAGCGGGCGCTCCCTGGGGTCAGCCGTTTCCAATACCGATACAATCACCAGCAACTCGCTGAGACAATGCTTGTCGTGCGCCGCCAGCAGCATGCGCGCCAGGCGTGGGTCTACCGGCAAACGCGCAAGGGTACGCCCCAGCGGGGTAACTCGATGCCGCTTGTCAACGGCGTTCAATTCATATAGCAGTTTGTAGCCGTCGCAAATATAGCGCGGATCCGGCGCATCAAGGAAAGGAAACGCCTCAACATCACCCAGCCCCTGGGTCGCCATCTGCAAAATAACCGCGGCAAGGTTGGTACGTTGAATCTCTGCAGTCGTGAAGCGCTCGCGAGACAGGTAATCGTCTTCGCTGTACAGCCTGATACAGACACCCGCGGCAACGCGGCCACAACGTCCCGCCCGCTGGTTCGCCGACGCCTGCGAAACCGGCTCAATCGGCAGACGCTGCACCTTGGTGCGATAATTGTAGCGACTGGTCCGAGCCAGACCGATGTCGACAACGTAGCGGATGCCGGGTACGGTCAGCGAAGTTTCAGCCACATTGGTCGACAGCACGATGCGACGCCCCTGGTGGGGTTTGAATACCTGGTTCTGCTGCCTTGCCGACAGACGTGCATATAACGGCAGGATTTCAGTTTGCGGCGGATGATGCTTGCGCAACTGCTCACTGACTTCGCGGATGGCACGCTCGCCGGGGAGAAATACCAGGATGTCGCCCGGTCCTTCGGCGGCCAGTTCATCGACGGCATCTATAATCGCCTGTTCGCGGCTGCGCTGGCGCTGATCCTCATCTTCCCCCACCAGCGGCCGGTAACGGATCTCCACGGGATAGGTGCGACCCGACACTTCGATGACCGGAGCATTGTCGAAATGCGCGGCGAAGCGCTGCGGGTCTATGGTTGCCGACGTAATGATGAATTTCAAATCGGGACGTAGTGGCAGCAGGCGCCGGATATAGCCGAGCAGGAAGTCGATGTTCAGACTGCGCTCATGGGCTTCGTCGATGATCAGGGTGTCGTACTCGCGCAGCTCGGGGTCGGACTGCAACTCGGCCAGAAGCATGCCGTCGGTCATGACCTTGACATAGCTGCTGTCGCGCACCCGGTCCTGGAAACGCACCTTGTAACCCACCTGCGCGCCCAGCGGACAACCCAGCTCTTCGGCGATGCGCGCGGCCAGAGTACGTGCGGCCAGACGCCGTGGCTGGGTATGGGCAATCTTGCCGCGCGCGCCACGGCCCAGTTGCAGACATAACTTGGGTAGCTGAGTGGTTTTTCCCGAACCGGTCTCACCGCACAGCACCACCACCTGGTGAATGGCCATCAACTCCAGGATGTCGTCGCGGCGTTCCACCACCGGCAGCGGCAGTGGATACCCCGGGACCGGCAAGCCCGCGCGCCGCTGCTCTACCCGTTGCCGCGAGGCGCACAATGCCCGCTCCAACTCGCCGATACCCCTATCCACAGGCTGACCACGCCGGCTGCGCGCCTGCAGCGCGCGCAGCTGTTTGCGAAGCGCCGGAACATCCCGCGCCAGACAATCGTCCAGCTGCTGCTCCAGGCGCTGTAAGACGTTCATATCCGTGCAAAACTTGTCGCTATTTGTCATGATAGCCCGGCCAAACCACGGTAAGAGCCCTAATTCTATACTGCACCGGCGTCCCGGCCGGCAAGGAACCTCTGCGCCCGCCCGGCCGTCGTATAATCGAGCCCGTAACTCAATAAAGAGGGTAAACAATGACAGCAGATACCCGACGCCGACGCCTGCTGCAGTGGCTGACCGTAACGACCGGACTGGGTCTGGTTTCACCGCGCGCGCAGCCTCTCACCAAAGACCAAGAGCTGTTTGGCGAACCCAAACACAAGGTGGTCTACCAGTTCAACAAGGCCGACCCCGACTACATGGAGCATGTGCTGTTTTCTGTCGGCGCGCTGCTGCGCAAGTATGGCGACGATATACACCTGGTGGTCACCGCGATCGGGCCGGGGATTCACATTCTCGGCAAACGCCCACAGCGCCCCGTGCCCGAACTGATCCGCCAGCGGGTCGCGAGCCTCGCCGCCTATGGCGTCAGTTTTCACGCCTGCGGGAACACCATGAAATCCGTCCACTGGGGCAAAGCCGACCTCCTGGATTTCGCCGAAATCGTCGAAATCGGCGCTGACGACCTCATGACGCTTCAGGAGCAGGGATACAGCTATATCAGCTGGTAAGCTCTGTTATACTCCCGTCCGTCCGGCACAATGAGACACAGCATGCGCCTGCCGGTAGCGTTGCACTACCCTGAATAAAGCAGCGCTTGTATACACCAGAAACTAGAGTGAGGACTATGAAAGCAAACTATCTATCCGGCCTGGCGCTGTTGGCCGTCAGTGTGCTGCCGGTCAACGGATTTGCGGCCGGAGACGCGGCTGCAGGGAAAATCAAGGCCTTTACCTGCATGGGTTGTCACGGCATACCCGGTTACAACAACGTTTACCCGACTTATCACGTGCCGAAGCTGGGTGGCCAGCACGCCGACTATATCGTCGCTGCTCTGCAGGCCTATAAGAGCGGTCAGCGCAACCACGGTACCATGCGGGCCCAGGCCACCACGCTCAGTGACCAGGATATGCAGGATATCGCCGCCTTCTTCGAACAGGGTGGCAACTAACAGGACGCATGCGGGAGAAGCTAATGATCAAAACGACTCGTAATATGTTGCTGCTGTCCGTCATGGCCGCCCTCAGTCTGTCTGCACAGGCCGGCGGCAACGCCAGCGCGGGTCAGGCCATCGCCAACGAGAAGTGTCAGGCCTGCCACGGCGCCGATGGCAACAGCGCCAGCCCCCAGTATCCAAGGCTCGCCGGCCAGTATGCGAACTACCTCGAACGGGCGCTGTCCGAATATCAGAGCGGTGCCCGCAACAACCCGATTATGTCGGGATTCGCAGCGGGTCTCTCGGAGCAGGACAAGAAAGACGCCGCGGCATGGTTTTCCAGCCAGACCGGTCTGACGTCGCCGGTTGCACCGAATACGGTGGGCCGGTAAGCGCGCAAGAGCGGTCGCAGCGGCGAGAACACCCTCCCGCAACCCTGACAACGACCCCGTCTGAGAAGGCGGGGTCGTTGTGTTTCCGGGTCCGGTTGCTCGAAAAGCGACAAGAACCAAAGTTTTTGTTCATTTTTTCTTGACATCCCGAAAATCCCTGCGACACTTGCGCCAATGACGCATCGCCCAGGCAGGAACCAGGCGTGACGCAAGGCTCTTTCAGCCGTCAACAGGTTGTGAAGCTCACCGGACTCAGTAGCCGTCAGCTTGGTTACTGGCGAAAAACCGGGCTGATTACCCCCCGGGACGTTACCCGGGGCGGACATGCACGGTATTCCTTTACTGATCTAATTGCCCTGCGCACCGCCAAGCGCCTGCTGGACGCCAAAGTCTCACTGCAACGCATCCGTAAGTGCCTGGACTCCCTTACCCGTTTTCTACCCGCCGCAGACCGCCCACTGGTGGAACTGTCACTGGTAGTGACCGGTGACGTGGTCCTGGTTTTTCACGGTGAGCGTGCCTTCGACGCACTCACCGGACAGGAATGGGTCTTTCCGATCGCCGAGCTGGCAGCGGAAGTTGAGAAACTGCAGCAGCAGCAGCAGCCCGAGCAGGGTGAGCTGTTTTCTGCTGACAACAATAAGACGGGGAGAATGGCGGCTGCGGTGAGACCACCAAGAGAGCCTTGAGGAAACAAGCATGAGCCAAACCAGTGAAAAAGTCCTTCGCCGGATGGTTGTCCTGACCTTCGACGAGATCGAATGCACGCGCCTGCAACTGGCGGGGGATTTCAATGACTGGATCCCTGATCACAACGTGGAAACACGATACATTAATGGTCGCTGGCAGAAAGTGTTTACCGCCGAGCCCGGTGTTTACGAGTACCGGTTGCTGATCGACGGCAAATGGCAGGCCGACCCTACCAACCCCTGCGAAATACCCAACGATATGGGTGGCATCAATTCCCTGCTCCAGGTCCCGGTGCACCACTGATGACCAGTCAACTGAACCCCGCGCGGCAGCGCAACACAGTTTCCTCCGATCACCTGGCGGACGGCAGAGACGCACTGCGGCCAGAGCAGACCTCTGATGGCCGCCAGGTGATTCCTTTCTTGCTGGACAATTGCGGACAAAACTGGATACCTGCGAACTTGTGCCAGGCGCTGAACCAGCGCGGCCACCACAGCCAGGTGTGGGAGTTGCCGCCAGACGGCGGCGAGACCCTGGCTGAAGCCCTCGCCGCCACCCTGGTGCAGCCTGCGGGCGACGGACTCTGCCTGCTGACCACGCTGTCGGCGGCGATCCTGCATGCCTGCCGGTTTGATCACGTGGTGTTACTGGTACCGGCGAATCTCGATGCAGTGCTGTCGGCCTATCAACGCATCAAGCTGCTTTCGCGCCCGGTAGCACCCGACATCGGCATCGTCGTGGTGGGACCACGCGATCAGCACGCGGCCTGGCGCTATTTCCGCAAACTGGCCGTGGCCACGTTGCGCTACCTGGACGTCCCCCTGCTCAATCTCGGTTACCTGCCGCACGAAGTGACACCGCACAGCGGCGCTTCCGACCAGCACCGCGGCAATTTTATTGTCCGTATCAGCGAGCGGCTGCTGCGCAGCGAATTTTACAGCCGCTACCAGTGTGAGGGAACGGCACGGCAAGCCCGGCCAGAATGACGCTGCATATCCAGGCAACCGAACGTTGCGACCCGGACGAGTTGCGTACCCTGCTGATCGAGGCGGCGGATCAGCTGGTCGGCAACAACAGTTGTGTACTGGAAGCCAGGTTACCCTGGGACGGCTATCCGATCCTGCTGGCTGATGCCGAGGGGCACCCCGTTCTCGTCAGCTTCGACACCGAAAACAGCCTGGCTGCGCTGCTGAATGGACTGCAGGCGACGGATCAGCTTGCGACCGCCCTGCCCTGGGTCAACCAAGTCTATGCAGCGTTGCGAAATCGACAGGAACCACCCCGTCTTGTGGTGGTGACCCGCGAAACGCCGCCGGGGAGCGAGGCAGTACTGGCCGGCAGCCCGCGACTGGCGCTGTTCACCTGCAAGGTCCTGCTGGTCAACGGCGATAAGGGTGTCATGTTGGAACGCGTTGCCAAGCATGCTGCGAGAGCCGCTGTTGTCGCTCCGGCGGTCGTCCCCGCGCGGGACGCCCCGCCGCGGGAATGGCGCCCTGCGGCCCCGCCCGCAGGCGAAAGCCCGCCGTCACTCAGCGAGGCAGAACGCATCTATTTTCAACAATTGTGAGCGAGCGGTTCCCCGGCTTGGGGCGGGGAACATTGCAGCAGCGCTCCCGTTACCGCGCGGGTGTCACGAGCAGTTTGCGCAATACAGCGTTGCCACAAACACTACCCAGCCGACCGACAAAAAAAGCAGCGCGGCAATCCGGCGATGAAACTGCTGAAGTTGGATCATCACTGTCTCCTTGTATTCCAATCGACGAACATCTGGCCCCTGCCGCGCCCTTGGGTACCAGGAGCAGTTGGGCAGCGAGCAACATCTCAGGGGGGTTTTTCTAACCCAGCCGTACAGCTGAGGCAAGCAATGTTTCGGCGACGGCGAGATTTCTGTCTGGTTTTAGCGACAACGCGCGTTCTGAACGCCTCCAGGCGGTCACCGGAAGCAGGGCGCTGTGCCATATTGGCGCGGCTCAGGAGACTGTGGGGCTAGGAGGCTGTCGGACTTGGGCGCTCTCCCACCGGCGCAGTAGATCAGCCCCAAGTCCGACAGCCTCTCTCATCAAACAAAACGTAACCTATTGGAGTTATTGGCAAAGCATTTGGCTGTTTGCTGCGCGACAGCGCGCCGCCTGCGGGGCGGGTACTCCTAGGGCGATGCGCTGCCGGGATCGCGCCGCATGACTGGCCCCATAAGCCTGCGCTGTGACTTGCCCAATGCGCCAAGGAGTCCCTCCTGTTTACAGCAGAGACTGGTAAATCGCGAACGTCCTGTTGCGCAAAACAGCAGGCAATAATTCTCGCAAAATCTCCCTGGTAGCGCCGCATCACCGACACGGCGATAGCGGCCGCCTGCGCCGTGGGATAACCGTAAACACCCGAACTGATAGCCGGAAAGGCGATACTCGCGACTTTGTAGCGCAGCGCCAGCTGGAAGCTCTCGGTATAACAACGCTCCAGCAAAGCGGGCTCGCCGTGCGAACCACCCTGCCAGACCGGTCCCACCGTGTGAATAATCCATTTGGCTGCCAGGCGGAAACCGGGCGTAATGCGCGCCTCGCCGGTCGGGCAGCCACCGAGTCCCTGGCAATACTGTTGGAGACCCGGACCTGCCGCCCGGTGAACCGCACCATCCACTCCCCCACCACCCAGTAACGTGCTATTGGCAGCATTGACAATGGCGTCTACCGCGAGGCCGGTAATATCGGCGTTCAACACCTCGATCATGGTTCATCACTCAAGAATGGCACAAGTTATGCAAAGTAACTTTATGAGCGCATTAAGCCAACCAACCCCCGCGCCGAAGGAGTGAAACATGAAGCCCATTCCTCTTCAACTGGTGACCGTTTGCCTGGAAAATGGCCAACAGGGGATATTTATCGGCACCCCGCTGGTTGCCGATGAGATCCCCAGCGAGCAGGGGCAGATCGAGGATATCTGGTTCTCGGATATTCAGGAGGTACCGGCACAGATGGCCCTTGCCGACCTGATTCGGTTGCTACAGGCACAGCTGTGCCGCTGTCAGGCAAGTCTGCAGTGACCTGATCGGATTCGTTGCTGCCAGCGCCGCGCGCTAAGTAAGAGATGCCGGTTCATGCCCACTGTGGCGGGAGCGACATAGACACCCGGCGTTAGCAGTGCTCAGCCAGCTGGTAACTCAAGCAATCGCAGCACGGCTCGACTAAACTCGCTGCAAACAGAGGAGACAGCTGCATGTCTGCACACGACGAAAGCATGCCCAAGTGGGACGTTGCACTGGCCGCACTGGCTGACGATGAGTTTCGCAAAAGGGGCACGGCGATGACCCTCAACGATTTCCGCGAGCTGGCCAGGCAACACGCCATCCGCCTGGACGACATTATGGAGACCATGTTTCTGCTGGCCATCAACGGCAAGTGGATCTACATCGACAGCAACGGCTTCGTCCAGCCGTTGGACCAGAGGACCCTGGACAGCCTGTATGTGAAGCGCAGGCTGTCGGAGCAGGATCTGCAGGCGTTCAATGGCAGCTGGCGGCCCGCCTGAGCGGGCCAGTGCATGTCTCTGGCAGCAAGGGGCGGACTTGAACCGCCGCCCCTCGCATTTCATGATGCCTTCGAACGGCCGCGCAAGCACACCGAAGAACACGGCATCGTCGCTATCGATGTCCATCTGTTCCGCGCGATTCCTTGGCCTTTTAACTGTATCCGGGCCCAGGCAGGTGCCAGTCTGCTCTGTCCCCTGATTTCAAAGTGAACCGAAACTGATGTCCCTGCAGACAACCATTCAGGCAGACGCCAGTGTCCTGATCGACAGACCGTGTCAAGTGGTCTGCCAGTTTGTCGTGGATGATTTTTTCGAAAACTACCCCAGGTGGTCACCCGAAGTTACGTTGCTGGAAAAGACCACGCCGGGCCCGCTTCGCGTCGGCACCACCGGACGCCAGGTGCGCAACGATGCCGGTTATATCACTGAATCGTCCTTCAGGGTAACGGCGTATGAACCACAGCGCCAGATTGCATTTACCAGCACCAGCGATCCCCGCTACCAGGTGCGTTATACCTTCCTTGAGACAGGTGACATGACCCGGGTGACGTTTTCTTTCGAACTCACGCTGACGTGGTTGCTGAAACCCTTCGAAAAGATCATTGCCCGAACGATCAGCGACCAAAGCAGACGTATGGTGAACAACATCGGGGCCCTGCTCGGCGGGTGACTCACCAGGCGGGAGGCGAAGAACCGTCAACAAGACCGCCCTGCACCCTGGGACCAGTCCGTCGCAACGAAGGCAGTTCCTTTGCCCCTTCGTTCCGCGGCTCTCTTAACTATTGCCCGTAACCTGCTCGGATCAGTCGAATCGCCGGAAGGCCTGCAATCAGGCTCCTCGGTCTAAGCATACTGATCCTGTCAGCCCTTGCCGCCATGGTCCCGATCACCGGGGGTGGATTGCTTGCGGCGCCGGTTCGGACAGGTCTCGCACGACAGTGGTGCACCGTCCGGTCCGAATGCGCGTCTGCCGCCGCATGACCCCTGGAGGCAACGGCCGGACAGCAACATGCCGAGCCCCAGGCCCAGCATGGACAGCAGGAACAGTACTACAGTGGCAATCAGGAGCTGCATCGATGTCCGACCCTCAGTGCCTGGTGATCTTGTCCTCGCCCGCGAAGTTGTCGTAGAAGATGCTTTCGCCCTCAACACCCAGCTCTGCCAGCAGTTCCAGGACGTTGACCGACAGGAAGCGCGGACCGCACAGATAGTATTCACAGTCCTCGGGCGCCGGATGGTCCTTCAGATAGGTGTCGTAGATAAAGTCATGGATGTAGCCTACATATCCCGTCCAGTTGTCCTCCGGCTCCGGCTTCGACAGGCACAGGTGAAAGCTGAAGTTGTGGTTGTCCGCTGCGAGGCGTTTCAGGTCATCGCCGTAGAGTGCGTCCCTGAGGCTGTGGGCACGGTACCAGTATGACATCCTGCGCCGCGTGCCCACGCGGTAGAGCTGATCGTAGACCATGGAACGCAGTGGCGCCATGCCCGCGCCGCCGCCGATGAAGATCATCTCCGCATCGCTGTCGGTGGCCAGGAATTCGCCGTAGGGACCCGAGACCGTGATTTCGTCTCCCGGTTTCAGACCGAAGAGATACGAAGACATGATTCCCGGAGGCGTGCCCTCGGGACTGCCATAGGGCGGCGGGCAGACCTTTATATCGAACTTCAGAACACCCTTTTCGTCCGGATAGCTGGCCATGGAATAGGCCCGCTCCACCGGTTCGGTACAGATCGATTTGTAGCGCCACAGGCCGTCCCGGTCCCAGCTGCCGCGGAAGCGCTCGCCGATGTCATACTGCCGGTACTCGATGGTGTGTGGCGGGCACTGGATCTGGACGTACTGGCCGGCCTTGAAGGGCACTTCCTCGCCGGGGGGCAGCTCCAGTACCAGTTCCTTGATGAAGTCCGCCACGCTCTCGTTGGAGACGACGGTGCACTGCCAGTCCCTGAGGTTGAAAAGCTCGCTGGGCACGTGGATGTTCAGATCCGTCTTGACCTTGAGCTGGCAGGCGAGGCGTACGCCGTTGCGGATCTCGCCGCGGGTGAGGAAGTTGCGCTCGGTGGGCAGCACCTGGCCCGCACCGTGGACCCTGACCTTGCACAGGCCGCAGGTGCCCTTGCCACCGCACGCGGACGGTACCCGCACCTGATGTACCGACAGGCTGGTGAGCAGTGTGCCACCGGCGGTCACCCGCAGCGCCCGGTCCGCCTGCTCGTTGATATTCAATTGGACTTCGCCGCCGGCGCCCAGGCGGCGGCGGGTGAGCAACAGCGCCGAAGACAGGGAGAGCACCAGGGTGGTGAACAGGCTGACGGCAAGCAGAATGGTCGGCATTTTGGCGGTTACGCTCCGACAGTCGGGCTATAACTGTATCCCGGAGAACATCATGAAACCGATGGACATCAATCCCGTCGCAATAAAGGCGATGCCCAGGCCCCGCAGCCCCGCGGGGACATTACTATAGCGCATTTTCTCGCGGATTGCCGCCAGGCCGACGATCGCCAGCAGGAAGCCGGTGCCCGTGCCCAGACCAAACACCACGCTTTCGGTGAAGTCGTAGTGCCGCTCCGCCATGAACAGGGAGCCGCCGAGAATGGCGCAGTTCACCGCGATCAGCGGCAGGAACACACCGAGATTGACATGCAGCGCGGGGAAGTAACGGTCGATGAACATCTCGACGAGTTGCACGGTGGCCGCAATAGTGCTGATGAAACAGATGAAGGTGAGGAAGCTCAGGTCCATGCTGCTCAGGCTCGGGGACAGCCATGCCAGCGCGCCTTGCGCCAGTACGTAGTTGAGGATGAGATTGTTCAGGGGCAGCGTCAGGGTCTGCACGAAGACGACCGCGATACCCAGCCCCAGCGCCGTCTCTACCCGTTTGGAAACCGCAAGGAACGAGCACATGCCGAGGAAAAAGGCGAGCGCCATGTTCTCGACGAAGATCGCCCTGACGGCCAGGTCGAGGTAATGTTCCACCTCACTCTTCCTCCTGCTGCGCGGGTTTCCAGGTGCGCAGGATCCAGATCATCACCCCGATGATGAAGAATCCCGCGGGCGCAAGCAGAAACATGCTGTTCGGGATGTACCAGCCACCTTCGGTCACGGGGGTCAGGACCGTGTAGCCGAAGATTCGGCCGGTGCCGATGAGTTCGCGGATGAACGCAACAGCCAGCAATATCAGGCCATAGCCCAGACCGTTGCCGATACCGTCAATGAAGCTGAGCAGCGGCGGATTCTGGGAGGCGAATCCCTCGCAGCGGCCGAGCACGATGCAGTTGGTGATAATCAGCCCGACGAACACCGACAGCGACAGACTGATTTCGTAGAAGTATGCCTTGAGCACCTGGTCCACCACGATCACGAGCGCGGAGATGATGGCGAGCTGCACAATGATCCTGATGTTGCCCGGTATATAGTGGCGGAGCATGCTTACCACGAAGGCTGATACACCCGAGACGAAAGTAAGACTGGCGGTCATCACCAGCGCGTTGTCCATGCGTGTGGTCACCGCCAGTGCCGAGCAGATGCCGAGCACCTGCAGGGTGATCGGGTTGTTGTCGACCAGAGGGTCCAGCAGAGTGCGGCGTTCCAGGAATCCGAATCGTCGGGTCATATCAGGCGCTCCCCTGTTGTCTCAGGTGTTTCAGAAACGGCCCGAAGCCGTGTTCGCCCAGCCAGAAATGTAGCATATGCGTAACGCCGTTGCTGGTCATGGTCGCCCCAGAGAGTGCGTCCACATGATACGGATCGTGCTGCGGGGGGCCGGCGCCGCCCTTGACCAGCGTGATCCGGGGCTGCCAGTCCTCGTCGTAGGCATGACGTCCCGCCCACCGGGCGGTCCAGCGCGGATTGCTCACCTCACCGCCGAGGCCCGGCGTCTCCCGGTTCTCATAGAAGGCGATACCCCGGATGGTCGTGGTGTCGCGGTCGAGGGCCAGAAAGCCGTAGAGCGTGCCGTACAGGCCAAGGCCCTCCACCGGAATGATAATCTGGGACAGCCGTTTCCCGTCCATCTTCAGGTAGACCGCCGCCAGATTGGGCAGCCGCTGCACCGAGGCCGGGTTGGGCGGCGCGGGCCGGCTGCGCGCCGGGTCCGCCTGCGCCCGGCGCTGGTCGTAGGATTCGGGATCCACATCGGTGTTCTCGGCGTAGGTACCGCTGCGCAGGTCGACCAGCCGGACACGGATGTTGCGCTTGAAGATCTTCGCGACCTCCGCGTCGGACACCGGCTGGTCCGGCTCGATCAGCCCGGCGGCCAGGAGCACGTTCTTTTGTTTGTAACGTAACTGGTTGGCGAGGTAGCGATCGTTCAGCAGCACGTAGGTCGAGGCCACCAGCAGCGAGCAGACCAGGCCCACGGCCGTGGCGAACAGCAGCGTATAAGCCGGCGAGTCAGTCCTCACTGCGACGCAGCCTCCGCCTGATGTTGCCTTTGATGACGTAGTAATCGATGAGCGGTGCGAACACATTCATGAACAGGATCACCAGCATCATCGCCTCCGGAAATGCCGGGTTCGTGACCCGGATGACCACGACCAGTGCCCCCACCATGAAGCCGAATATCCACTTGCCGCGCTTCGTAAAGGCCGAGGTGACCGGATCGGTTACCATGAAAGCTGTGCCGAAGGCCCAGCCGCCGGTGACCATATGCCACCAGAACGGCATAGCAAAACCGGCGCTGGTGGCCGAACCGATCCAATTGAACAGTTCCGCCGCAAGCACTGTGCCGAGCACCACGCCGGCCATGGTGCGCCATGATGCGACCCGGGTGTAAATCAGCAGCACCGCGCCGATCAGGCAGGCCAGGGCCGAGGTCTCGCCCATGGAGCCGGGCTCCAGTCCGATGAAGGCGTTCCACCAGGAATGCGCGGCGGGAACGAATGGCCCCACCTGCTGCTGGACCTGCGTGAGGATGGTGGCACCGCTGTAGGCATCGATGGTGTAGGGCGCCTGTGCCACCACCCAGACTTTGTCGCCGGTGATGTCCTGTGTGTAGGCATAGTACAGGAAGGCCCGCGCCACCAGGGCGGGGTTGAGGATGTTCATGCCGGTGCCGCCGAACACCTCCTTGGCGAGCACCACGCCCCAGCTGATGGCAAGTGCGGCCTGCCACAACGGGGTCGTCGGCGGAAGGATCAGCGGGAAGATCAGCCCCGTGACCAGGAACCCCTCGTTGATCTCGTGTTTGCGTACGGTGGCAAACAATACCTCCCAGGTCCCGCCGGCGACCATGGTGACAATATACAGCGGCAGAAAATAGAGGGCGCCCTGAACAAAGCAGTCCAGGACACTGTCGGGCGAATAACCGGCCCCGAGCAGGCGTATGACCGCGTGGCGCCAGCCGGTCAGGTGCGCGATGGCCGCGGGGTCGTATGCCAGGTTCGCCTGCAGTCCCGTGTTGTACATCGCCATCAGGGTGCAGGGCATGAGGGCGACGACCACGACAATCATCATGCGCTTGAGATCGAGCGCATCGCGTACGTGCGCCGAGGTGAGCGTGACGTCCGGCGGCGTATACAGGAAGGTGTCTGTAGCCTCATACAGGGCGCGCAGCCGTTCGAGCCGCCCGCCCTGCTCGAAGTGGCGGGCGTAGCGGTCGAGTGCCCGGCGCAGGCGGTCCATCAGCCCTCCCGTTCGATGCGGGTCAGCATGTCACGCAGCATCGGACCGTACTCATACTTGCCCGGGCAGACAAAGGTGCACAGGGCCAGGTCTTCCTCGTCCAGCTCGAGGCAGCCCAGCTGCTCGGCCTGCTCCAGGTCGCCGGTGATCAGTGCGCGCAGCAGGAAGGTTGGCTCAATGTCCATGGGCATGACGCGCTCGTAGGTGCCGATGGGTACCATGGGCCGGCGCGAGCCATTGGTGGTGGTGGTGAAGGCAAACCGGCGGGTTCTGCTCAGGGCTGACAGGAAGCTGTTGGTGACCGAGAACTTGTTCAGCCCGGGGGCCAGCCAGCCCAGCAACTCGCGTTCCCGGCCCTCTTGCAGCACAGTGACCTGCTGGTGGTAGCGGCCGAGAAATCCATCGATCTCCCCCGCTGCCGTACGCCCGCCAAGTACCGAGCCTGACACCACGCGTTGCTCGCCGGAATGGAGCTCATCGCGGATGAGGTCGCCGGTGGCGGCCCCGAGGCGCGTGCGCAGCAGGCGCGGATTACGGACCCCGGGCCCGGCCAGAGATATTACGCGTTCCACGTCGAGTGACCCCGTGCGTACCAGACGGCCGATGGCGGCCACATCCTGGCAGCCGATGTGCCACACGGTCCGCTCGCGGTGGGCCGGCGCGAGCAGGTGGATGTGCACGCCGGGCGTTCCGGCCGGATGCGGGCCGGTGAAGGCCACCGGGGTCACGCCGTCGACCGCATGCGGGATCAGGGACGAGCCCGGCGCCGTGCACAGGTAGGTTGGCCCATCGCTCAGACGTGCGATGCAGGCAAGACCCGCTGCCAGATCGTCGCCGCGGTCTGCAAGTATTGTCTCAGCCGAAGGCGCCAGCGGATGGGTGTCCATGGCGGTTACGAAGATGGCTCGTGGTCGCGTGTGGGGTGACGGGACCTTGCTGTAGGGACGGGTCCGCAGCGCGGTCCACAGCCCCGACTCGAGCAACAGCGCGCGGATTTCCTCTGCCGTCAACGCTGCCGCTGGCCTGCCCGTAAAGCTGGTAAAGGCGGGCTGTTCGCCGTCGCCGCGGCCAGCGCACTCCTCCGGACTCAAGGCGATGACCAGCGACAGGAAGGCACGCCGCGCGCCGCGGTTGACAGCAACGACTCGGCCTGCGGCGGGTGCGGTGTACCTTACTCCCGGTGTTTTCTTGTCCTCGAACAGTAGCTGTCCGCGCCGGACTGCATCGCCCGGCTGCACAGCCAGGGCCGGGCGCATGCCGACGTAGTCCGCCGCCAGCAGCGCAACCCGCGCGGGCGACCGTGCGACATGAATGGTCTGATCGGGTTCCCCCATGATGGGGAGATCGAGTCCCTTTCTGATCCTGTACGTGTTCCCCAAGTGGATTGTTTCCCCAAGTGGACTGTTCTTGATGCTTCACCCTGCAGCAGGCGAATGCAGGCCGGCCAGCTCCACCCCCAGGCGACGAGAAGCGGCGGGCACCAAGCGGGGCAGTCTGCGAGGTATGGCGCCCGGCGTCAAGCGCGGGAACGCGAGCGGTAGGTCCGGCGGCAGGGATAACCGCGGGTGAGCGTTATCACCTCATGCCTGCCGCCCCGCCCCATTAGCGGATATTCGGGCAGGCTGCACAAGGGGCCGTTGTTCTACACGGCGGACTATTGCATCATAGGCCCTGCCCTCGCACCGCGATCGCACCCTGTAACCGGGAGGTTAAAGATGACCCAGAACGAGATTACCGAAGACATGATCTTTCAGTGCTTTGCCGCGGCAAGGCAGGATGCCGATATGGCAAGAACGGCCGAGTCGTTCGTGGACGTGGAAGAGTACGAAAACCGGATCATGTACCCCGAATTCGCCCGCTGGGCCGAGAAGGCGGGACGCCCTGACCTGGCGCGCCTGTTCCGCAAGGTGGCCGGTGAGGAAAAGCTGCACGCCGTCTGGCTGCGGGAACTCTACGACGATATCGGTGTTCCCGCCCGCGGCGAGGACACGCAGCGGGCCGTCGATGCCCTGGAAACCATCAAGGCCAACTGCGATGCCCTCTTCGCCATGAATCCGCAGGCCGTGGTGGAGAAGGCCCTGAGCGTGGCCATTCGCGTGGAGGAGCGGGAGTACCAGGACATCTACCCCCGTTTCCGCGATCAGGCCCTGGCGACAAACGCCGTGCGCACCGCGGAAGTCTATCAACGGGTCATCGACTCCGAACGCCAGCACGCCGAATGGTTTCACGTGGCGCTGAAGGCCTTCAGCGCCAGCGGAAATACCGCGACGGCCACCGCCTGACCCACGAACCTTTTGGCGGCCGGACCGGCATGGTGGCGGGCACTTAACCCTGCCATCTACCTCGTATCGCTCCTGCCCGGTGCGGGCGTGTGGCAGCTCACGCACCCCACCGGCTCCACCCTCACGGCGTTGATACTGGCAACGCTGGGGGTGATCCTGCTCCAGCATGCCATCAATCTCTTCAACGACGCCAGTGACTGGCGCCTGGGGGCAGACGTGAACAAGCAGGACTCCTGGGTCCGGGTGCACGGTGGAAACCCAGACCCAGTGAGCTTGCACGGCTGGCTCAGCCTGGCGGCCGGCGCCGCACTGGGGCTAGGTGCACTGGCCGGGCTGGGGCGGCTGTGGATCCTCGCCATTGGTGCTCCCCTGCTGTTCCTGGGCTACCGCTACAATGCCGGCAGCCGGCCACTCTCTTACACCCGTCTGGGGGAATGGGTTACCGCTGTGTGCTACGGCCCCGGGGTCGTGGGCTGTCTGTGGCTGCTGACCGGCACGCGGCTCGACTGGCGGGCGCTGCTTGCCATGACCGCGTTTGCTGCCCTGGCAGTCTCCCTGCTGCTCTCCCACCAGCCCCCGCAGATCGACAGCGACCGGCGGGCCGGCAAGCATTCCTTCGCGGTTCGCTACGGTGCGGCGCGAACCTGGCGTGCCTCCCGCATCCTGTTCACCGTGTTCGTTATCACCTGGGGGCTGGCCTTGTTGCACGCCAGGTCCAGCCCCCTGTTCACAGCCCTGGTCGTGGCGGTAGCTGTCCTGGCGATCCACCGGGTCATGGTCGCGACGCCCTCACCCAAACGGGTCCTGATGACTGCGACAGTAGTGGTCTTTACGCTGCTTGGGTCCGGTGCCATGCATGGCGATTTCGAAGACAAGACGTCACAGGCGTTTAAAACGGCAGATTCATCACACCATTCCGCCGGCCTGCGACCTGATCCGGATGAGTGAAGCCAGTACTGATTCTGATACTCCCCAGACAGCAGTCAGTGCGTCGGGACATTGTATGGGCGAGCGCCGTGAGTTCCGCGCTGGTCGGCACTTGACCCGGCGAAACCGCACGCCGTTGGGAGAAAAAAACGGAGGTCCTGGCGGACCTCCGTTAAATCCTGCTCGTGGGCGCATCCCTTCAGTCGACTCGTCTGTGGGAGTCCGAAGCGAGCGATTCCAACGTAAGCCGCTGGTGCGCGCGTGGCTAGCGCGTCCCTCAGGCAAGCCCGCCCACAACGACATTGGTCACCGGGGAGATGTTCAGGGCGTTTTCCACATCGAGCGAGGTATTGGTGTTTACCAGGGTATTGGTCGCTGTGGCGAGGGCCACAAGTCCCGCCTTGGCCTCGTTCTTGAGGACCTGCGCGTTGAACGACGTCAGATCAGCGCCGCCGCGAACGGCCAGCATGGCGCTGTGATCCAGCTCTTTACTCTCTACTGCGAGGTCATTAATCAACAGATTGGTCATTTCAGAAGCTCCTTTAGTCAATGATAAATAGAACATGTGTCGGTAACGGTTAGCTGTTTGAGTCCGGCCGCTGAGCTTGTCAGCACTCGCCAGGGTTAATGCAGGCGGCGTGCCAGATTTCGAAACATGTTGAGCGGCGCAACTCATCGGTATGAATAAAAGAACAATTTAATCATACGACCGGTCTCGTACCCGTTCGCCAGGCGACCTCTGGCGGTATGCAAGTCGCTCCGGAACCAACACAAAAAAGGGCGAGTTCGTTCCCATGCAACAATCGGGGTGCACGGGCTTTCGGCGGTTATGACAATCGTGTGTGTGTGCCACGGGGACCACCAGAACGGCGGTTTAAATTCTGGCCCTTATCTTTCAATTACGTACCGGGACGCCCGTTGCCATATTTGCACGACAATGCACGACTGTGCACCACTGATTCACGCAAAACTCACGCACGGATATCGATTACTACACGAGACGTTAACTACGGTTTAATCCCGAGATCGGCGGAGAGGAACGTTCCCCGCTTTTGGTCAACGATTGCGAGGGTCGAAAGACTCGCTCCGACAAGAATCAAGGCGGCATAAGGGGGGACAAACAGTGTGCCGACGCCGACAAGCAAAAGGGTGCCGACGCCGATGAAATGCAATTTCGACCAAACGCGAGGCACTACCCTTGGATACCACCCCTGGGCGGCCAGGAATAGAACGGGGCCGACAGTCAGCAGCAGGCTTAGACTGACCGGTGTCTGCCCATGGGAGTGCACAATCACTCCCTCATTTGCGACCGCCACAGCAATGAGTCCAGCAACCATTATCATCAGCGCATTTACCGCGTGGCGGCTGGTGCGGATGGGGTCAGTCGTCTCCTCCAGGTGCTGAAGGATAAGTCTATGAGACCTCCCAAAACTCAGCGCCCATAGGGCGACTGTCACTGCCATCGAAGCCGTGCCGGTTGCCAGGGTCATCAAGGTCATGGGGGCTTCGGCGATCGCTGAGCCGGTGGTAAGCACCGTTTCGCCAAGCGCGATTATCAGGAACAGGCGGCAACGTTCCAGCATATGATCAGCGTTGAACGGGAGGTGCTCCGAATACAGGCGGCAGCCGGGAACGGGATGGGCCAGCCACCTGCCGATCTGATCGAGCCCGGCGGCCAGTGCCCACCACAGCAAACGGGCTTCCTGGCTCACCGCTGCACCTGCAATCCACAAAGGTGGCGTGGCAATCAACCAGAGCAGCGTCCGGAAATAGTGTTCCCGGAGCAACGCGTTGGTTGAATTTGCGAGCGTCCAAAAGGTGCGCCCCAGTTGAATGAGCAACAGCGGAACGACAAAGGCCCAGCCGGAGGTAGTGAAAGCCCTGGTCACCGAAGCGTTCATGAACAAGCCAAGCAGCATCACCGTCAAAACCAGCCAGCGGGTCCGGGATTGAGCGGCATGGATCATGGTAGCCGACCAGCTTGTAACAAACCAAACCGTAAATACGGCCAGCAGCATCACCATCGTTTCTGCCAGGCCACGCCATGAGAGGTGAATCAAGAGATGATGCGAGAGCTGAGATATGGCGAACGCGAACACGAGGTCGAAGAACAGCTCCAACGGAGTGACCTCATACTTTTGTTCGGGTATGTCATGACCGGGAGAGTCGGCCATATGTCCTCCGCTTCTTGATGTGCATCGCTTTATGCAAGTCTGTTGGCATGGCTCCGGACTTGCCTATTCACCAAACCACTCGAACCGGTAAGCCAGTTGCGGACCGTTCATTCCTCCGTAGGCGAGCTGGCCAATCAGCAGCGCAAACGGTTCGGTGTAACGGGCGATCCGCAGCGGACCAGCATCAAACGGATCGAACCCTGCATCGCGGATCAATTCTGCTGCGCGCTCTCTGCTGCGTGTATCGCCCCCGCAATAAACGAGGCTGGGTTTTGTGGCTCCGCGCCGGGCCTCGAAAACGTCAAACAACACTTCGCTCGGCACGGTGTTAAAGGCGGAGACGACCTGTGCCTCAGGAACTTTCTTTGCCAGTTCCTCCGCGCCAGAGGTGGCGGGTGCGATCACCAGTTCGGTGTTGTCGGCGTTCATCGGGAGCGAGCAACTCACAATCACTTTGCCCGACAGGTCGCCAGCCTGAGCCAGAACATCATCTATTCGAGACCAATGCACAGCTAACAGCACGGCATCCGCCTCCTGCGCAGCCTCCCGTGGTGTACCGGACCTCGCCCTGCCCTTGGCATCCCGTGCGAGCTGCTTGAGCTTCTGCGCGCTGCGGGCGTAGCTGAACACC